>JAGYKV010000007.1 GCA_018401415.1 Candidatus Nanopelagicales bacterium
GGACCTACGCATTACGAGTGCGTTGCTCTACCCCTGAGCTAAGGCGGCGCGCTCCTTGTGAGAGCCCGCTTAGACTACTGGTGCTCATGGGCATTCCATTCGAGGGTAGAGGAGGGTCAGTCATGGCCAAGACAGCACCAAAGAAGGTGGACACGGATAAGAGCAAAGCTGCGCCTACGGCGGCGGTCGTGCCAGTACCCATAATGTTGTGGCAGTCGGAGCCCGACAACCACGATTATCCGGCGGCAGAGTCCTACCTGTCGCTGCTGACCACGACTGCTCAAGCCAAGAAGCTCGTGGCGCGATTGAAGAAGGCACCAATTGTGATGCACCCCGCGAAGGACATCCTGCGATCGGCACAGCTTGATCTTTTGCCAATGGATGATGCCGCCGTGGTGAGGGACATCACCAAAGTTGCGCAAGGCATGAAGCTCTCGCCCGTGTTGATCATGCGTGGCGATTACACAACAGGTACTCCTCTGGTGATCGCTGATGGCTACCACCGAGTGTGTTCGAGCTACCACCTCAGTGAAAATGAACTCATTCCTTGCCGAATTATTGACGCAACAATCTGACCTACTTGTGGAATCTGCGCAGCCTCAGACTGTTCGTCACGACGAACACACTGGAGAAAGCCATGGCTGCGCCCGCGATCATGGGGTTAAGTAGTCCAGCCACGGCAAGTGGGATCGCAGCAACGTTATAAGCAAAGGCCCAGAACAAGTTTCCTTTGATTGTTGCGAGGGTTTTGCGAGCTAGTTTGATGCCGGTCGCGGCACTGGTCAGGTTGCTGTTCACCAATGTGATGTCACTAGCTTCAATTGCAACATCGGTGCCCGAACCCATGGACATTCCGAGGTCAGCCTGAACAAGTGCTGCGGCGTCATTGACGCCGTCGCCGACCATGGCAACTACTTTGCCCTCCGCTTGAAGTTCGGTGATCACTGTCACTTTGTCTTCAGGAAGTACTTCGGAATACACGCGACTGATACCTACCTGCTGCGCAATTGATTCGGCGGCGAGTTTGTTGTCACCGGTGAGAAGAATGGGGGTTAATCCCAATGCTGTGAAGTTTGCAATGGCTTGCTTCGAGTCGGATTTGATGGTGTCGGCAACCGCGATGAAGCCGAGTAGCTGATTACTTTGGGCAATAGCAATAACCGTCATGCCTTGACTTTGATACTGATCGATCCAAGGATCGCTGATGGTGCTGTTGAGTTCTTGGGCAATCCATTTTGGGCTGCCAGCAAGAGTTGGTTTGTTATCGACTGTTCCCTGCACACCACCACCACGAATCGCGAGGAAGTCCGTGACCGCGGGGACATCGGTCTGTTCTTTTGCTTTGACCACGATCGCATGCGCGATTGGGTGCTCAGATGCGGACTCTATTGCGCCGGCAACACGCAGCAGCTCAGATTCGGATCCCTTCGTCGTTCCGTGAATGGCGTGCACGGACATGCGTCCGGTGGTGACGGTTCCAGTTTTATCCAGAACAATTGTGTTGATCTTCTGGGTGGATTCGAGAATCTGAGGGCCGCGAATCAGAATGCCCAACTGCGCACCTCTGCCGGTACCCACCATGAGGGCTGTTGGCGTTGCGAGACCTAATGCACAAGGGCAGGCAATGATCAAGACGGCGACCGCTGCGGTGAATGCGAAGGTGACATTTGAACCGAAGATCAACCACCCTAAAAGAGTGAGAACGGAAAGGACGAGAACAACCGGAACGAATACTGCGGATACTCGGTCGGCTAATCGCTGGACGGGAGCCTTCCCTGCTTGCGCTTGCTCAACCAACTGAGTGATGCGAGCGAGTGCGGTGTCCGCACCGACAGCGGTTGCCTCAATGACTAGTTTGCCGTTTTCGTTGATGGTGGAACCCACTACCGGTGAGCCGGGATCAACTTCAACCGGAATGGACTCACCCGTGATCATGCTGGCATCTACGGCTGAACTTCCTTCAATGACAATGCCATCGGTTGCAATGCGCCCGCCGGGACGCACAACGAAGTGATCACCCACCTTGAGGAATTCAATCGGGATTGTTCGCTCCTGGTTGCCGTCGAGAACGGTTACTTCCTTTGCGCCAAGAGAAAGGAGCGACGAAAGAGCCTGACTGCTCTTTGACTTAGCGCGCACCTCCAAATAGCGACCCAAAAGAAGGAAGACCGTTACTGCACTGGCAACCTCAAAGTAGATTTCACTGGCACCTGCGGTGTGGCTGGGGAAGAAACTGAACTGCATGCGCATGTCTGGGTCACCCGCGGAGCCGAAAATCAATGCGTACAGGCTCCAGAGGTACGCAGCGGAAACACCGAGTGAGATCAGGGTGTCCATGGTGGTGCTGCCGTGACGCAGGTTGAGCAGGGTGGCGCGGTGGAATGGCCACGCACCCCACAGGACAACGGGAGTGGTGAGCACAAGGGACACCCATTGCCAGTAATTGAATTGCAACGGTGGAACCATGGCGAGAAGAACAACAGGGATTGTCAGAATTATTGAGACAACGAGGCGAAACTTAAGTGCTCGTTCTTCAGTATTACCTGCCACTTCACGTGTCACCGGGGCGGCGGTGTAACCCGTTGCCTCAATGGTGGCAATTGCATCGGTGACCGTCAGATTCTCCGGTAGTTGAATCGTTGCTTTCTCAGTCGAGTAGTTGACGGTTGCCACAACACCGGGGAGTTTGTTGAGCTTCTTCTCAACCCTGGCCGCACATGATGCACAGGTCATGCCGCCAACGGCGAGCTCAACCAGGGGTTGCATGGTTAGGGATTGTGTGACCACGGATTCAGTGGACATGACTAGGCAGGTGCGATTGTGTAACCGGCTTCTTCAACGGCCGCCTTGATGTCTGCGTCACTGATGTCGTTGTCCGCAACAATGTTCACCGGTGTTGGGGCATCGGTGTTCAGCGCAATGTTCACGCCGGTCACACCACTGATCTTGTTGAGTTCATCTGTCACGGCATTGACACAGTGATCACAGGTCATACCTTGAACCTTGATGTTCTTCTCTGGCATGGTGACTAACTCCTCACGAGTCGGGCAATTGCTTCTTGGGCTTCTTGAATTTTTGCTTGGGCATCTGTTCCACCTTGGGCCATGGCATCGGCGACACAGTGGTTGAGGTGGTCACCGACCAGCACGAGAGCGACCGACTGGAGTGCCTTTGTCGCCGCTGAAACCTGAGTGAGGACATCTATGCAGTACGTGTCTTGCTCCACCATGCGCTCAATGCCGCGGACCTGTCCCTCAATGCGCTTGAGTCGCTTGAGCACCGCCACTTTGTCAGCGCTGTAACCGGGTGTCATGGTGACGACTATACCCCCAAGGGGTATCAGGAGCAGATGGTGGTGGTGCCCGGGCTGATTGTGCCCTCAATTAAGAAGGAGTCCACCCGGTCGGTCACGCAGGTGCTCCCCTCGAAATACCCGGTGTGGTTGTAACCGCCTTCCCACTCCACCACCTCTGCGTTACCCAACCGATCGGCGAGATCCAATCCCCAGCGGGCCGGAGTCGCGGGGTCAAACTCCGTTGCCACGATCATGACCGGGGGTGCCACGCCAGCAGAGATGTCTGTTGTGGCTCCTGCTTGGTACGGCCAATTGCTGCAGGTCAAAGCACCCCAGGCAAGTGCCTCCCCGAACATGGGCGCACTTTGGGATAGCTCATTTGCGAAGGCACGAATCTGATCGACGCTGGCATCGACGGGTAAATCCAGACACGAGACGGCATAAAACGCATCTGTCGAGTTATCTGTGTACCTGCCATCCGGTGTGCGATTCATGCGACGATCCAAAATCTCTAAAAGTGGATCTGGATTCCTCTCGGTCATGGCTGCGTTCAATGCTGGACGAAGTTGATCGAAATCGGTTGCCGGGAAATAGAGGTAGGTCAAAATCGAATAGGCGGCAAGGCCCTCGGTCAACTCACGTCCACCTCGACCTACAAGTGGTTGCGAATCCAATGCAAGAAGAAAGTCTTGGACCTGTTGAGCACCTTGATCGACACTGCCGGTGAGCGGACAATCCTCTTGACCCAAGCAATCTTCGACAAAGTACCTGAACAGAATCTCAAACTCTTTGGCTTGCTCGCGAGTTACCTGAAATTGGTCCAGATACGTCGGAAGAACACCATCGAGAACCATGCGACCCACGCGCTCAGGGAATATTTGCGAGTAAATAGCTGCAATTGCAGTGCCATAACTCTTGCCCACCATGTTCATGACCGGATCACCGACAAGCGCGCGGGCGATATCCATGTCCTTGGACACTTCCACCGTGGACATGTGCGCAATGAGTGGGTTGTCTTTCGCCTCACATGCGGATCCAACAACTTCCGCGTCCAGGATCAATCGCTGTTCCTCGAGTTGAGTATCCGGTGTTACTTCGCCGCCAACAAAAAGATCCTTTTGTTCATCGGTCAAACATTCAATAGGTTCACTCAAACCCACGCCACGCGGATCCACTCCCACAACATCGAATACTTCTCGCACTTGATCGGTGACGATGTAGTCAGCCGCCTTGGCGTAATCAACCGCACTGCCACCCGGGCCGCCAGGATTCACAAAAAGCGATCCAATGGACTCACCCGTGGCACGCACCCGCGTCATGGACAGGGACACCCTCGCGCCGCTGGGGTCCTGGTAATCGAGGGGAACCTCGAAGATCGTGCAGTCTGCGTTACCGCAATTGCGCCATTCAATCTCCTGGGAATAGAACGCACTCAGATCAGCGGGAACCGGTTCCGCAATGGTGGGAGCCTGGGGCGCAGTGGCGGTGGGAGTTGAACAACCTGCAATCACCAGGACCGAGGTCACACAGATCAGGGCAACTCGTGATCTGCGTGCAGGAACCGGCGGCATACGGCTTACGGTATATCGGTGACCCGACAGCGACCCACCCCGGCAGAAATTGCCACCATGGTGGAACAAGGACTCGCTCGGGGATTGAGTTTGATTGACTCATTCCAAGCAGCCACGGGTAACCGATCACTCACAAAGGTGCATAAGAAAGCTGCACAGGAGTACCGCAAAATACAACGGGAGTACACCGTGCGACGGGACTCCATTCGTTTTGGTGCGGTGGGTGGTGCCGGGGTAGCGGTCATGACCGGTGCAGCAGGAGCACTCACACTCACTCCTGGGTGGTGGATACTCACTGGTGTCGGTGCCGTGACCTCTTTTATTAGTTTCCGAAAGTGGCAGTCAATTGGCCCGCCACCGCGGGAGAGCGCGCCGGTGGAACCGGCAAAAGCACTTCCGCGAGGAGCGATCGGCAAAGACGATGTCATGCGGTATATCAATGTGCGTACCCAAATCCTGCAGATGCATTCTGGAATTCGCGCTATTCACCCGGATGCTGCAATTGAGTTGCGGGCCGCAGATTCAGCAGCCGCGCCAGCTTTAAATGCCTTGGTGGAGCGGCTCACGATTTTACATGAACTTCGCATGCAACTTCCCAACACTGCAGCCGCAAACACCGCGGAGTCAGCAGCCATTGTGATTAGCGAGAGGCTTCGTTTCGGTTGTGACAGCTATGACACCCTGCTCGCAGCAGCAGCAAAGTTGATGGCCGCGCCGGGTCTAGACATGAACTCGAATCTGCAGTCAGCAGCGGATGCACTTATTGCGTATTCATATGGCCTGGAGCGAGCCGCGGATCTTTAATCGTGATCATGAGTGCTTCCACCGCAAGGAGCGGTGGAGTATTTGCTCCAACTGATTTGCGAGTGTATTCAATTGTTTCGAGAATCCGGGTGGAATCGGCCGCACTCCCCCGAGTCGCCAACTGCTCCAACTGTGGTCGCATTTCCTGATTGATTAATTCCAAATCACTACCCAGCTGAATCAGAAGTACATCGCGATACAACCCGAGTAGGTCAACAAGGGATCGATCAACTTCGTCGCGGATCATGCGCTTACGCCTGGTTTTTTGGGTTGCCAGTAATTGCTTCTTTGCTGCATCGACCATTTTCTTTGAAGTCCCGGTGACGCGCGTGCCTTGCTCAATCCCGAAGGATGCTTTCAACTGTTCGTCTTCACCGGTATCGAGGGAATCTGATCTGGTATTTGCCGCCGCAGTGGCAGAGGCAACCAGTGCACCCGCGGCACTGACACAGGATGGAACATCGCGCAGGTTAAAAACGGTGCGCAAATCAGATTGCCGCCGCAATCGCGAAGATTCCTCGAGGGCCAAACCTCGCGCGCGCCCAATGTGACCCTGCGAAGCCCGGGCAGCAAACGCGGCCATGGCTGGATCCACGGAATAGGTACTGATCAAGAGATCGCGAACATCAGAGGTGGTGGGTGTTCTCAAGGATAAATGCCGCGTGCGCGAAATGATTGTGGGTAGAACATCTTCCACACTGGGCGCACACAACACCCACACGGTGTGCGGTGTTGGCTCTTCAAGACTTTTGAGCAACGAATCGAATGCTTGAACAGTGAGTCGATCTGCATCCTCCACAACGATCACTCGCCACGGACTATCAATCGGTGCAAGCGAAGACAGTCGAACTAACTCACGCGCATCCTCCACACCATAAGACAAACCTGATGGAGTAACGATGTGTACATCGGGGTGACCGCCCACCGGCGCCATGCGACACACCTGACACTGGCCGCAACCATTGAGTGGGCAGACAAGTGCCGAGGCAAATGCGGTGGCCGCCGTTGACCTACCCGAACCTGGTGGGCCGGTAATTAACCAGGCATGGGTCATGCCGGGTCCGGGTTCCCCGCGGCGAATCAGTTCAGCATCTGCAACGGCCTTGGTCAAATTTTTTACTGCATCTGGTTGGCCAATGAGGGCTTCCCAAATTGGTGCGGGGTCAGTGGTGACCGTCATGACCGTGCTGCGAGTTCCTGATTGACCCGCTGCTGAATCACTTGGGCAATGTGATCTCTGTCTTGGGAAGCATCAAGGACTAGGTACCTCGAGGGTTCCTGAGCCGCTAAGTCTAAGAATGCTTGGGTGACTGAGCGGTGATACTCGAGCGGTTCCGATTCAAGTCGATCATGGTTGGTGACCCTGGCCAAACTGATTTCTGGATCGATGGTCAACACAATGGTGAGATCCGGTATCAGGTGATTGGTGGCCCAGAGGCTCAAATTGCGAACCCGGTCAACTCCCAGCTCGCGGGCATACCCTTGATACGCCACAGATGAATCGATATACCGATCACAAATCACGATGTTGCCACGATCAAGTGCTGGTCGAATTATTCGTTCAACATGATCACCACGAGCAGCGGCGAATAGCAGTGCCTCGCTGCGCGGATTTAATCCAATGTAGTCATGACTGAGAACAAGATTGCGAATTACCTCGGCTGCTGGAGTCCCGCCAGGTTCACGGGTGCGCACGACCGTGTGCCCCTGTTGTTCCAGATATGCACCCAAGATGGCTTCCTGGGTCGACTTGCCGACACCCTCGCCGCCCTCAAATGCAATGAACAACCCCGCCATGCGGCAATCTAACTCGAAACTTCTTCGGCAACCACAAGATCGGCTGCCATTGGCTCAGCTTTTTGGGATACCTTCGCTGTTGTCTTCTTCGCTGTTGCCCTCTTCGCTGTTGTCTTCTTCGCTGTCGATTTCTTTGTCGCTTTCTTCACAGCGCGTTTGGCAACCTTCTTCACGGCTGGGCCCTTGGCGCGACGTTCAGCAATGAGGTCGGCGGCACGTTCGAGACTGACCGACATGGGATCATCAGCGACTCGGAGCGTTGCATTTATTTCACCGTCGGTGACATAGGCACCGAAGCGACCTTCCTTCACCACAATGAGCTTGCCCGTTGTGGGATCTGTGCCGACCTCGCGCAATGGTCCCGCTGCCTGGCCGCGCCCGCGACGCACCTTGGGCTGGGAATACAACTGCAATGCTTCTTCCAAGGTCACCACAAAGATGCGATCCTCGTTATCAAGTGAGCGTGAGTCCTTGCCCTTCAGCAGATAAGGACCATAACGACCGTTCTGAGCGGTGATTTCCTCCGCAGTTTCCGGATCAACACCAACAACGCGTGGAAGATTAAGTAAATCAATTGCCTGCTCAAGAGTCACGCTACTTGGCTTCATGTAGCTAAACAGAGATGCCGTTCGGGGCTTAGCCGACTTCGGTGCATCTTCAGGAAGAACCTCGGATACATAGGGACCGTAGCGACCAGACTTGGCCACCACCATTTGACCCGTATCGGGGTGGTTGCCCAACTCCCGATCACCCGATGGTTCCAGCAAAAGTTGCTCGGCCAGTTCAGCGGTGAGTTCATCTGGTGCCACACTCATTGGAATATTCGCCCGTTCGTCGCCGCGCTCTACATACGCACCGTAGCGACCCACCCGTAGGTGAGCATCGGTTCCTCTAATCGGCATGGTGGCAAGTCCCCGGGCGTCAATGGCACCGAGGTCTTCGGTTAAGTGCTTCACACCAGGGAACGGACCCTGCAGTGAATCCCCGCCGAGCCAGAAAGTATTGAGTTGGGTAATTCGGTCGGCTTCACCCAATGCAATGAGGTCGAGTTCCTCTTCCATGTTGGCGGTGAACTTGTAATCCACCAGGGCACTGAAATGTTCTTCCAGTAACCGCACAACAGCGAGTGCAATAAAGCTGGGAACAAGTGCCGAACCCTTTTTCCACACATACCCTCGATCCACGATTGTGGACATGATGGACGCGTATGTCGATGGACGACCAATTCCCAACTCCTCAAGCTTGGCAACCAAACTGGCCTCGGTATAACGGGCGGGTGGCTTGGTGGTATGCCCTTCGGGGTTGAGTTCCGTCGCCGAAAGCTCTTGTCCCTCAGCCAGCGATGGCAACTCGCGATCCTCTTCGCTGTCATCGTCGGTGACAATGTCGGCGAGTGCAGCCCGGAATCCAGGAAAGACAACAACCGTCCCCGTTGCACTGAACTCAGCGTCCCTGTTGTTGGAAGTAGTGGCACCAAGCTTGATGGTGGTGGTTGCTACTTGAGCGTTCACCATTTGACTCGCGACCGTGCGTTTCCAAATTAATTCGTACAGCAAAAATTCGTCGCCGGTCAACTCCTTGGCGACCTCACCGGGTGTGCGGAACGAGTCCCCTGCTGGACGAATCGCTTCGTGAGCCTCCTGTGCGTTCTTGCTCTTGTTCGGGTAGGTGCGCGTTTGTGGATCCACATACTCAGGGCCGAACAGTTCGCGGGCTTGCTTTTTGGCAGCGTTGACCGCTTGCTCCGAAAGATTGACCGAGTCGGTCCGCATGTAAGTGATATAGCCGTTTTCATAAAGACCTTGTGCCACTCGCATGGTGCGCTGAGCGCCCCAGCGGAAACGACCAGATCCTTCCTGTTGCAATGTGGACGTGGTGAAAGGTGCTTTGGGCTTGCGCTGACCCGGTTTTTGTACCACCGAGCGCACGGTGAATTGAGCCGAAGACAAGCCACTCACCAACTCGCGAGCATCGGATTCATTCAACAGAACTAAATCTGACTTGGTCAGATTTCCATCGTCACCAAAGTCGCCACCACTGACAATTCGCTTGCCATCAAGACTTGATAACTTTGCACCAAATGCACCCGGAGAAAAAACACCTTTGATATCCCAGTAGCTTGCCGGATTGAATGCAATTCGTTCGCGTTCGCGATCAACAACAAGTCGCACGGCAACGGACTGAACACGTCCCGCCGACTTCGCCTCCCGACCAATTTTTTTCCACAGGACCTCAGAGACGGGGTAACCATAGAGCCGGTCGACAATACGTCGGGTTTCCTGTGCCTCCACCAAGTTCATGTCGACATCGCGCGGGTTGTTCACTGCTTCTTGAATTGCTTCCTTGGTGATTTCATTGAAAACCATGCGCTTGACCGGAACCTTGGGTCGTAACACTTCCAATAGATGCCAGGAGATCGCTTCCCTTCACGATCCTCGTCCGTGGCCAACAGAAGTTCGTCAGAGTCTTTTAGTGCTCGCTTGAGTTCAGCGATTGTCGCCTTCTTGGACTCGTGAATCACATAGAAGGCCTGATAGCCATCGTCCACATTGACCGCCAATTTGGCCCACGGCTTTTTCTGCTCCTCCTTGGGGAGGTCAGATTTGCGGGCCGCGAGATCGCGGATGTGGCCAACAGATGCCAGTACTTGGTAGTTGGGGCCGAGGTAGCCAGCGATCTTCTTTGCCTTGGCCGGCGACTCGACAATTACCAGGGTCTTTTCCGGCATGTGTTCCTCTCACTCAGGCGTATCAGACCGCAACGGTCACTTCCGTCACGGAGCCTGACGGTAGGACACGTACTTATCAGAATCCGACATTGCCCCCCTTATTCGGCGATTCCCCTCAGGAAATGCCCCGTGGTGGAGTGTCCTCGGTCCGGTTCCGACCAAAAGTGATGGGGACCGGGCGCTGGCCCAGCCCCCATCACGGGAACGTACTTTTTCGGGGGTGGTTACACCTTCTCTGATGCCTGCTGATCCCCCACGGCGATCGGACGTCGCTTGGAAATCACCACGGCGATCACAATGATCAGAACCGATAGGAGCGAGATTCCCCAGCGCAGTGCGTCATTGGCATCGGCACCCACGCTGAGACCCACAATCGCGGGTGCGATCAACAGCGCCACCAGGTTCATGACCTTGATCAGCGGGTTGATAGATGGGCCCGCGGTGTCCTTGAATGGATCGCCGACGGTGTCACCAATAACGGTTGCTTCGTGGGCCGGGGAGCCCTTGCCGCCGTAGTGACCATCTTCGACGTACTTCTTGGCGTTATCCCATGCCCCACCGCTGTTGGAGAGGAACACCGCCATGAGGACACCCGCTGCAATTGTTCCGGCAAGGTAGGCGCCGAGAGCACCGACGCCAAGGCCGAAGCCCACGGCAACCGGGGTGAACACCGCGAGGATTCCGGGTGTGACCAGTTCACGCAGTGAGTCGCGGGTAACAATATCCACGACCTTGCCGTATTCGGGCTTCTCGGTTCCGGCCATGATCCCTGGGTGCTCACGGAATTGACGACGCACTTCGTAGATCACCGCACCTGCCGCACGCGACACCGCGTCGATTGCCAGACCTGAGAAGAGGAAGACCACCGATGCACCAATAATCAAACCAACAAGGTTCGCCGGCGATGCGACATCGAGAATTCCGTCGTACTGGAGTCTTTGAGCTGCGCTCGCAGTGATGTCGCCGGCTTTCAGTGTCGCTCCAATGATTGCATCGCGGAAGGCACCAAAGAGCGCGGTCGCCGCGAGCACCGCTGTTGCAATGGCGATTCCCTTGGTGATTGCCTTGGTGGAGTTACCGACTGCGTCGAGGCGGGTCAGGATTTCTGCGCCTTCACCGTGGACATCGCCGGACATTTCCGCAATACCCTGGGCATTGTCAGAAACGGGTCCGAAGGTGTCCATGGAAACAATCACGCCAACCGTGGTCAACAGGCCGGTGCCTGCAAGTGCAATGGCGAAGAGCGACAGAAGCACCGAGCCGCCACCGATCAGGAATGCACCGTAGACCGCTGCACCAATGAGCAGAGCAGAGTAGACAGCAGACTCAAGACCGAGTGAGACACCGGAAAGAATGACGGTTGCCGGCCCGGTGAGTGATGTCTTGGCAACATCGTCCACAGGACGGCGATTCGTCTCGGTGAAGTAAGCGGTGAGTTGCTGGATCAATGCCGCCAGCACAATGCCAATAAACACAGCGCCAATGACATACCAGCGTGGGCCGATCGTGTCGGCTGCTTCAAGTGCAGCGATACCGCCAAGACCTTCAATGTCATCCCATGTTTCAGGAACCCATGTGAAGACTGCAGCAATAACGAGCACCGCTGAAATTAAGGCAGAGATGAAGAATCCTCGGTTGATGGCCGACATGCCTGAGCGGTCGGATGCCCGAGGTGACACTGCGAAAATACCGATGACCGCGGTGAGCACACCGATTGCCGGAATGACCAGTGGAATAACAAGCCCAAGTGCACCAAATGCGGTGCTACCCAGAATCAGAGCAGCAACGAGTGTGACCGCATAAGACTCGAAGAGGTCTGCCGCCATGCCGGCGCAGTCGCCCACGTTGTCACCAACGTTATCAGCGATAGTTGCTGCGTTGCGGGGATCATCTTCAGGAATGCCCTGCTCGACCTTGCCCACCAGGTCAGCTCCGACGTCGGCTGCCTTGGTGAAAATACCGCCACCGACGCGCATAAACATGGCGAGCAGAGCTGCACCAAAGCCGAAGCCTTCGAGAACCTTGGGTGCTTCACCCTGGTACACCAGCACAACCAATGCCGCACCAAAGAGACCCAGGCCAACGGTGAACATGCCCGCCACACCACCGGTGCGGAATGCGATCTTCATGGCTTTCTGCTCAGTGGAGTCATTTGCGGCTGCGGCCACGCGGACGTTTCCGCGCACTGCGAGCCACATGCCCATGTACCCGGTGATTCCGGAGAACACTGCCCCAACGAGGAAGAAGATACTTCGACCGATTCGCTCGTTATTGGTCTCCGCTGGCAGCAGGAACAGCACGAAGAACACCACGACACCGAATACGGCGAGGGTCTTGAACTGCCTATTGAGATAAGCGGAGGCTCCCTCTTGAATGGCGCCGGCGATTTCCTGCATGCGGGGGGTTCCCTGACTCGCGGACAGAACATCGCGCACGAGAACAGCCGCTACCACAAGGGCTGCGATGGCTATGGCGGCAACAATGATCACAAGGGTCAGGTTGGTGCCCACTAACTCGATTTCCATGAATCTCCTCTGTAGCTTTCATTGGCGTACCCGACTCCCAATGGAGTCCGCAAACATGAGGGGGAGCCTACCCATGTGGGCGGCGAAATACCCACGACCTCTCGAAAGTAGTCCTAGATCACACCGACGGCAGACTCATTGGTGGGGTAGATACTGAGGAACGTGTTGACCCGGGTGGCTTCTACCACTCGAGTGACTTTGGGGACGTTGATCACAAACCGGCACTCAATTCCTTTGGCAATTGCGGCTTTATGGCAGGCGATCAGCACGCTCAGGCCGGTGGAATCCATGAATGGGACCCCGTCGAGGTTGACCACGATCACGGGTGGGGATTCACCCATCAGCGCCAGCACCGCTCCCCTGAAGACCTCGCTCGACTCAATATCAAGGTCTCCGGTAACGGAAATAACCGGGAATGCATCCCCGTTCACCCCGTGGAGATCGGCCGTAACCCAGTCCATGTCGCTCAATATGGCACAAAATACTTAGCCTGACTGAGGAAAAGGTGAGAATGTGCGACCTATTCAATCCTTTGTCAGGTCACCCCACCAAGATGGGTAGGTGCCCATTGAACTCGACCCATTCCTCGCCGTTGTGCAGGAGACCGGTCAGGAATGTATTCACCGGGAGGTAATCCCCGGGAGCGCGGGCATCACCGGCGAGTGGCCAGCGTGGGTGAATTCAGACTTCATCCGTTCATTGGCCGCGGTGGGAATCACAAACCCGTGGCTACATCAAGTTGAGTTCGCGGAAGCGGCTCAGCAAGGTAGGCACTCAATACTCTCCACCGGAACGGCGTCTGGGAAAACAATTGCTTTTGCGGCACCCGCACTCACCGCCGCAGCGGATTCCGCAACCGTTCTCTACATTGCACCCACCAAGGCCCTCGCCGCAGATCAACTCTCCACAATCACCCAATGGAAAATCCCGGGCGTGCGCGCCGCAACCCTGGATGGAGATACCCCACGGGAGGAACGTCAGTGGGTGCGTGCTCACGCCAACTACATCCTCACCAACCCGGACATGCTGCACTACAGCCTGCTACCTGGCCACCGGAACTGGGCGCGCTTTCTGCGGCACCTGCGGTTCATTGTGATCGATGAAGCACATATATATAGGGGTGTCTTCGGAGCCCATGTTGCATTGATTGTGCGACGGTTGCTTCGCATTGCTCACAAGTACGGCGCTACTCCCACTGTTCTGGCGGCCAGTGCCACCACGGGCGACCCGCAACTCACCCTCGAGAAACTCATTGGTCAGCAATGCGGTCCTATTTCGGCTTTTTCGGTAAATACGGCGGCAACCCCCCAGCGCACTTTTTATTTTTGGCAGCCACCGGAGTTGCCCGGTGAATATTCCGGCGTCGCCACTCGGCGCGGCACCCTCGACGAAGCCGCACATCTCTTGGCTCGAGTTGTGCCCACCGGGCATCAAGCCGTCGCTTTTGCGCGAAGCCGCAAGGGTGTCGAATACGTCTCCCAAACGACACAGGATCTCCTTGCCCGACATCTGGTGACACAATCAACGGAATCTGACACTCCACCCAAATCCGATCAACTGGTGCGGGCCTACCGCGGTGGTTACCTCGCCCATGAACGTAGGGAGTTAGAGCGTGATCTACGCTCCGGCGCTATTCGCGCGATGGCTGCCACGAACGCACTTGAGTTGGGAATTGACATCACCGGGCTTGACGTTGTGATCACTGCCGGGTGGCCTGGCACCAAAGCGTCGCTGTGGCAGCAGGTGGGTCGTGCCGGTCGTGCCGGTGCAGATGCCACCGCAATTTTTATTGCGCGCGAAGACCCGCTGGATACCTACATTGCCCAGCACCCCGAAGTCTTCTTTGATTCTGGGATAGAAGTGTCACTTGCACACCCGAGCAATCCCCATGCACTCGCACCGCACCTGTGCGCGGCCGCGCAGGAACTGCCATTGACCGAATCGGATCTCGAGCTGTGGTTTCCGGAGAACTCACGTGACGTGGTGAATGACCTTGTGGTGAATGACATGCTGCGCTCCCGACCGACCGGGTGGTACTGGACGAAAAATGAAAGTGCAACTTCCCTAGCCGATTTGCGCGGCACGGGCGGCGAGGTTATTCGTGTCGTGGAAATAGATACCGGAAGACTGTGTGGCTTTGTTGACCACGCCGCTTCGCACCGCACGGTGCATGAAGGTGCTGTTTACGTCCACCAGGGTGAGACTTTCGTTGTGAATGAATTAGATCTTCACTCCGCTGTCGCTTTGGTTACCGCAGAAGATGTCGACTACACAACCTACGCCCGCGAGGTCAGCGATATTAGAGTCACATCAACGCGACTCACCAGACGAATTACCCCCCACGTGAAAATTTTCTGGGGCAGCGTCGAGGTGTCGTCACAAACGGTGGCTTTCACCAAGCGGCATATTGCCGGCGAAAACTTGGGCACGTTTCCATTGGATCTTCCGGTTCGGACCTTGTACACCGATGCAGTGTGGTGGACATTCCCCTCCGATCATTTGCCCCTCGACCACGTGGAACTTGCTGGAGCCATCCACGGTGCCGAACATGCAAGTATCGGTATTCTTCCTCTCTTTGCCAGCTGTGACAGGTGGGATATCGGTGGCGTCTCAACCGTGCTGCATCAGGACACTGAAAGTACAACCATTTTTATTTACGATGGTCTTTCAGGTGGCGCAGGAATTTCCGAATTCGGCTATCACAATGCGGGTCAATGGATCCAAGCGACTCTGGATGCTGTTGCAACCTGCCGTTGCGAATCAGGGTGCCCTTCATGCATTCAATCCCCCAAATGTGGGAATGGAAATGAGCCACTTGATAAGCGTGGGGCGATTGCCGTGCTCACTCTGATATCTGAACTAGCCGGGTAGCGCGTGCACTCACCTGAAGTTGATCGGTGAATAGATTCAATACTCCAAGATCATGGGTGTGTTTTATGACAGATATGTGAACGACTTGATTTTCCAGTACGCAGGAGTCCAGAGTCACTGAGTTTGCCTGCGCAATGTGATCTGCCGCCGCACACGGGTCTCCAGCCGATTGACCGGCCGCCAGCGCAGCAAGATCAGCAAAGCTCCCAAGATTCGCGCGAATAATGGCCAGTTGCAGTACTGCAATCACAATAAAGCCTGCTCCCACGATAAGAGCGCCCGCAGCGATTGCAAAAATTGACATACTTCCTTTTTCACTGGAAAGGCAGAAGAAACAGCGTGGTGTCTTCATGTCAATAGATCCACTCGCGCGGTGCCGTGTGTGATTGCGTGAGTTGCACGGTTGCGAACTTGATGAGACCCGTGAGTCCCTCACCTCTCTTTGATGTGTGAACGGTGACCGTTTCAGCTGACCATTGCAGCTCAATGCCCGCTTGGGGTTCTCGAGCAGAGAAGTTCGCCACGACTCTCTCCGGTTCAGCACCACGGGCGAGTTCACGTGCGGCAGTTCGCGTTGCGTCACTGAGGGAGAGTGTCTGCATTCCAAGGCTCAGCAGGGAAATGAATACAAATGTAATGACCAGCAGCACGGGAACCATGAGAGCTGTTTCCAGGGTTGCCATTCCGCAATCGCAGGTCCCACTGTGTGCGATGTCTCGCTGAGGGAGAGCGCGCGCACCCCAACGACCAGAGGCTTGGTGGTCAGGGTGCGCGCAGTATCTGGATTGCATTAGCCGAAAAACTTGGAGAGAACACCTGAGATCAGTTTCCAAATGAGATCCCGCAATGCATCGCTGGTGAGTAACTTCAAAAGAACGCCACCGAGTCCGGCGACCGCAACGGTGCCGACCGCGTACTCTGCCGTGGTAAGCCCGGAATCAGATTTCATTGTTGTGAGAACTTTCGCGGTATTTATTGACATGATTTTTTCCTCCTTGTGCACCGCCGATCGGTGCTCAAGTGGAGACTGCCTCAACCAAACTCACGTAAACAGATACAAACTCTTGACTGTGAGCCACATGTCACAGTCCCAGAAATTCTGTGGATGCTGCAAGTGAGGCAACAATGGGAACAACTCCCAATACAAAGAATGCGGGTAGAAAACAGGCGGCCAAAGGGATAACCGCTTTGACTCCGGCCCCCCGGGCTGCTGTTTCTACTCGACGACGATGCTCACGCCGCAGCTCACGGGATGCCCCCTCGAGAACATCGACAAGACCCGCACCCGACTGATGGGATCGGGCAATACTGTGGGCTACTCGTCCTAACACGGGATCGTCTATCCACTCGGACCACGCCTCCCGCGGATCCGCGCCTAAATCCACCGCTGAAACCACGCGCTCAAGAATGAGTGCTACGGGACTATCCGACATGGAATCGCGAACAACAACAAGTGAGTCCCGCATGGTGGCACCGGATGCAAGTGCCGCGCAGAGAAGGTCGATCATGACGGGTGAATCGCGAGTGAGTGAATCTGCGTACTTCTGTTGTGGCCGGGATTCGCGCGCTTTCCACATGCGCATGAGCCACAGTGCGCAAGCTGCTCCAGCTAATGCACCAAGAACGCTGAAGAAGGTCCACCCGATCAGTGCTCCACCGACAACACCAAGTGCAATTGTGTTCGCGGGAGACAAGGTGTTGACTTTCACTCCGCGCTCCTGAGTAAACCCGATCAAACGGATTCGGTCACGGTAATTGCGTTGGGTGAATAGCCATACCGCCAACCCCGCACACAGTGCACTAATAACAATCACAGCATGCGCTCCACTTTCGCGGCAATTGCAGATGTCCACCACACACCCAAAGCGGTCAGGGAAATTCCCGCCACGAGACTTACCCAGCCAAGGGGGTGTGAAATCAGCCACGTTAAAGGTTGTGCACCCATGAGGTACCCCAAGGCAATTCCCACAACGGGGAGGAGGGCAAGCATTCGTGCCGTGGCTCGTGGTCCGGCTAACTCGGCTTCGAGTTGAAATCGGGTCTCTTGTGCTTCTCGTAGTGAATGTGCCAACCGGGACACACTGGTTGCTAAGCCGGACCCTGAATGACCACCCACTCGCCAGCAGGCATTCAGTGCAGTGAGTTCAGGAATTTCGCACGAGTCCATCACCAAAGCGGCTGGGATATCACCGTGGTGCATTGCCGCCGCGTGCGTGTGCGGCCATACCGGTGGCGATCCACCGGAGATGGCTAAAGCCTGTGCGGGGGTGGTTCCGGCCCGCAACTCTGCTGCCAACGCACCAATTGCCGCGATGGTGTCTTCTCTGCGAGATCGAGCAAGTGCCGACTCCCCGCGCAGCCGAGTGAGAAGTGAACGTACTCTGTCCGCGATTGGGGGAATCGCCGTAGCTGAGGAGTTCAGGTTGTGGACTCGGGTTGCGCTGGCAAGGGGGATCAGCAGCCACGTTGCAATAAAAGCCGCGAGAACCGACAGGTAAATCACGGATTCCCACCGCGCGATAACCGCCGTTGCAGCTCGACCCAACCCTCACCATGTTCCCACCGTGAGCCATTCCACGTGATGGCTGGGGTTGTGCCGACGTAACCAACTTGATTGACAGATGTCACGTGTATTCCGTGCATTATTCGTTGACCCGATGACAATCGCTGGACGTGAATCACGGCGTCCAGCCCCGCCCCCATGAGAGCATGCAGTGCGGTTCGATCGAGTCCCGCCGTGAGACCGAGGGCTTCCAACCTCGTGGGAACATGGGTGGGACTGTTTGCGTGCACGGTGCCGCACCCGCCCTCGTGCCCGGTGTTGAGTGCACTGAGAAGCTCAACGACTTCAGCACCGCGCACTTCGCCCACCACAATTCGGTTGGGGCGCATTCGAAGGGAAGTGCGCACCAGATCACGCAGGGTGATGGCACCTGCACCCTCCACATTTGCCAATCTGGATTGCATTCGCACCACATGTGGGTGGCGGGGATTAAGTTCCGCTGAATCCTCCACAATAACAATTCGGTGATCGGGGGGAACGTGAGCCAACAACGCCCCGAGGACGGTCGTTTTCCCCGAACCCGTTCCACCGCTGATCAGAAATGCAAGTCGACTCTCAATCATGGAGACCAGCAGGTCACGAAGTTCCCTGCTCATGGAACCACTTTCGAGTAGGTGGTCCAGAGTGATTGTGGAGGAACTGGGAATTCGAAGTGAAATTGCAGTTCCCGTTGTTGCGATGGGTGCGAGGACACAATGCAAACGAGTGCCATCTGGTAACTGAGCATCCACCATGGGTGCGGCATCGTCGAGGCGTCTGCCCGCAATGGAGGCGAGTCGCTGTGCGTACTTTCGGACATCGGATTCAGCGGCAAACCGAATTTCCGTGGGTTCAAGACCTTTTCCGCGATCCCACCACACCGGTTGGGTGCCGTTGACGAGGACATCGGTCACACCGGGTGTTTCAATGAGCGGTTGCAAGAGTCCAGCGCCATTGAATTCACGTTCAAGTTCAATAACAAGTTGCTGAAGGGCTTCCTCGCTGAGAACAATCCCTTCAGCATTCAATGCTCGCGCAACATGTTCGTGTGTCGCTTGGGTACCTTCGCGGACCAATCGGTGGCGGACTCGTGCATTCACTGCGGTGTGCACCGCTAAGCCGCCTTGAGTCCTTGTTTTCCTTGGGTTACGTCAAGGAGGTGATCACACACTTGTGAATAGGCGGGTGGCATTGGTGGAAATTCCCCTTCATCTGCACGAGTACTCATGGAAGGAATGAATGGAATCTCGCTGAGGTCTTTCTCACCCAATGCCAACGCAACGTCCGGGACAGAAACGCCCTTGTGACCTGCTGCTACGACACAATGGGTTTTCCCGCCCACCGAGCGAATCCACTCCCGCACACTCGCACTGGCTGCCACCGAACGCACATGGTTGCGAACAGCAATCACGGAAAGATCCGCCTGCGAAATAAGCAGTTCCGTGGCTGGCGAGAGTCCACGGGGAAGATCGACAATAACCAGGTCGAACCCCCGCCGCCCTGCGTCCACCACAGCGGCGAGTACTTCCACTTCTGGGATATGAACTCTGGCACGGCCGTGGGAAAGAAATGACAAACCATTAAATACCGGTAGGGCGTTGACCAATGTTCCCGCTGCAATGCGTCCACTACCGGGATCAATATCGCTCCACCGCGTTCCCTGTTGCTCCTCCGCTCCGAGGGTGAGGTCTATACCGCCTCCGGTTGGGTCGGTGTCGATCACCAGCACCGAAAGTCCTTGGCTCACCGCCCGCAATCCAAGATTGATGGCCAATGTTGATGCACCCGCTCCGCCTGATCCAGGTATCACCGCAATGAGGTGTGCGCGGGTTTCATTTTCCCGGGTGACATCCGCTAGTGCATCTCGCAACCAGAATTCCGCGGACGGTAGGCCAACAACGTTTACGGCTCCAAGGGTGACCGCACACTTCCACAGTTCGCGCTCCCATGCTGTTGTCTCGGGACTCGGCTCGCGTTCACAATGCACAATGGCAATGCCGCTGCGCCGTGGCAATCGAGCTTCACTGCATTCGTCGGCCAAGTCATCTCCCACGAGTATGTACCGATAAGTACTCCAATCCACGTGCACCAAGAAGGGGTTGCCACTGCACTGCAGTGAGACCCCGAGTGAATTGGTGACTCGCTCAACCTGGTGAACCAGATTGGAATTTTGGGTGAGGAGAAGGACTTCACATGGTTTCATCAACATGAACAAAGCCAAATGGATAAAGACACATCTGCATAACCCCTGAGTTGGGCCTGTGGAAAACCGCTGCCATGGTCTACCGTGGTGACATGGCTATTGCCGCATTCTTCGATCTGGATAAGACCATCTTGGCCAAATCCAGCTCATTCGTGTTCGCCAAACCTTTCTACAAAGAAGGGCTCATTGGCCGCACAGATGTCCTGCGTAGTGCTTATGCACAATTCATGTTTCTCACTTCAGGTGCCGACCATGATCAAATGGAATCAATGCGCAAGTACATGTCTGAACTCGTCAACGGTTGGGAAGTCGCCAAGGTGCAAGCAATTGTCAGTGAGACCCTGGACACCATTGTGGATCCTTTGGTGTATCAAGAAGCAGTTGATCTGATTGCCATGCACAAGGATCAGGGCCACGACATTATTGTGATTTCATCTTCTGGCACCGACGTTGTTGAACCCATTGCGGCTCGACTCGGGGCAGATATCGCAATCGGAACCCAGGTTGAAATCATCGATGGTCATTACACGGGTGAAATTACTTTCTATGCCTATGGTGAGGGCAAAGCTGACGCCATGCTCTTACTCGCACAGGAACATGGATACAACTTGAGTGAATGCTTTGCATACTCTGACTCCCACACCGATGCACCCATGCTCCAATCGGTGGGTTACCCATCTGCCGTCAACCCGGACAACGAACTCCGAGAACTCGCCAAGGAAAATGATTGGCCAATCCTTGACTTTGCCAAACCTGTTTCCATGCGGGCAAAGACCGAACAGCGCCGTGCCGTCGCTGCTGGAGCGGGTGTTGCGATCGGAGCGGTTGCTCTGGGAGTCACCTGGTACGCCAAGCGCCGCAGCAGTTTGCGGGCTTAGTCAGCAACAACAACGGCGCGTGCACCTAGACCCACGCACGCGGAAAACCACTCAAAGTATTGGGAAACTCCGTCTGGGGTTTGCTGGATATATGCCCGAATAGCGGTAACGTAATTCGTTCTGCCAGTCTCGAACATTCCGTTTTCCGGTATGGAAAAATTAGAAGGATCGAGTCCGCGAGCGGCGAAAACAGTTCTGACTACTGCCCGAGCAACAAGACCTGATCCCCATGTAAATGGACGGAGGCGCATAATTTCCGCGTGCACAAAACCTGCTTCGATAATGGCGGATGCCTGAGTATTCACGCATTGCCTGGACAGCGACATGAGTAAAACGGGCACTGTCGAATGATCAGGGATGGATCCAATGTGTAGTGGGTCATCGGAAATATTCACCACCCGCGGGCGACCAAGTTGATCGGGACCTGAGAATTCCTTCGCCACCAATAGATGCAAACCTGTGATTACTTGCAGGGGGGCGGTTAACCATGTATCCGCGAGTAATGGCGCCTGAGCGGTGACCGCGATTGTCGCGGACAACACTTTTCCCATGGGCGAATCCTCAACGCCGGCAAGGTCTGCGCCTTCAAGTGCCGCTGAATCCATGGCGCCGCGTGAAATGGAAGCTTGGGCCACCGGAATGGCATTGGCTCGAATATCACGCCGCCAGAGCAGAGTGTCAATGTCATTGCGAGCAGCGAGGGTTGCTTGGGCAACGCGCTCAATCTCGGGGAGATCGCGTAGGGTGAATTTGATCGGTGTTGCGGGAACTGGATTCACCATAGGTCAACGGTATCGACCCATGTTCCAGTGCTCAGAATGACCGCATTAACTGACCGCTCGAATAGACCACATGAATAGACCACATGAATAGACCACATGAAGTGGTTGGGAGCGGATCAATAAGGGCAATTGGGGTGATCAATTCGGCAATCCTCTGACATCTGAGCCAAGTTTTTGATTAGGTGGGGCTTTGCACGTCAATGCACCACCGGAGGAGGAAAGACGCCCATGTCGGATGAAATCAATGTGACCCTGTCGAATTTGCTACAGGAGGATCGTCAGTTTCCACCCACACCGGCATTCGCGGCCCAGGCTAATGGGAAAGCAAGTCTCTTTGACCAGGCTGAGCATGATCGTTTAGGTTTTTGGGCGGAGCAGGCTCGCAACCTCGATTGGGAGACCGACTTCACCGAAGTATTGGATTGGTCTAATGCACCCTTCGCGAAGTGGTTTGTTGGCGGAAAGCTCAATATCGCCTATAACTGTGTGGACCGGCATGTGCATGCAGGACATGGTGATCAGGTGGCCATCCGGTTTGAGGGCGAGCCCGGTGATCGGCGCGATATCACTTACCGCGAGCTCATGGCAGAAGTCAGTCAGGCCGCTAACGCGCTCACCGAGTTAGGTGTTGTTGCCGGTGATCGTGTTGCCATTTATCTGCCCATGATTCCCGAGGCAACTATTGCCATGCTCGCCTGCGCTCGTATTGGCGCAATTCACTCTGTTGTATTTGCCGGGTTTAGTGCAGAGGCATTACGCAGTCGGATTGAAGATGCTAATGCAAAACTGGTTATCACCGCTGACGGACAAAATCGTCGCGGATCTGCCATGGATCTCAAGAGTGCTGTAGATGAAGCTGTCGATGCAAGCCCAAGTGTTGAGAATGTATTGGTCGTCAAACGAACGGGCACCGATGTCACCTGGCATGACCGTGATGTTTGGTGGCATGATTTGGTGGGCCGACAGTCAATCGACCACACTCCCGAAGCCTTCGACGCCGAAACTCCGCTCTTTATTTTGTATACGTCCGGCACAACCGGTAAACCAAAAGGAATCCTGCATACCTCGGGCGGATACCTCACCCAGGCCTCCTACACCCACAAAATGGTGTTCGATCTCAAACCCGAAACGGATGTGTACTGGTGCACCGCTGACGTTGGCTGGGTCACCGGACATTCGTATATTGTGTATGGACCCCTGGCTAATCGCGTTACACAGGTGATCTACGAAGGTACCCCCGATACTCCCAATAAGGACCGTTGGTGGGACATTATTGAACGACACGGCGTCACCCTGTTGTACACGGCTCCCACCGCGATTCGCACGTTCATGAAGTGGGGTGATCATCTCCCCCAATCCCATGATCTGAGTTCCTTGCGACTTCTTGGTTCCGTGGGTGAACCCATTAATCCCGAAGCCTGGATGTGGTACCGCGAAGTGATCGGCGGTAATCGCTGTCCGATTGTGGACACCTGGTGGCAGACGGAAACGGGAGCCATGATGATCGCGCCACTTCCGGGGGTAGCAGCATGTAAACCTGGCTCTGCCATGCGTGCACTGCCGGGTATTGGAATGGCGGTGGTGGACCAAGAGGGAACACCTTTGGGTAATGGCAGCGGCGGTTTTCTGGTGTTGACGCAACCGTGGCCGTCCATGTTGAGGGGCATCTGGGGGGATAACCAGCGGTACGTGGACACCTACTGGTCTCGCTGGCCGCAGTACTACTTCGCCGGCGATGGCGCAAAGTTGGACAACGATGGCGCGCTTTGGTTACTAGGGCGAGTTGACGATGTCATGAACGTTTCCGGTCACCGAATATCCACCACCGAAGTGGAATCAGCTTTGGTATCGCACCCAGAGGTAGCGGAGGCCGCGGTTGTTGGTGCAAGTGATCCCACGACGGGGCAGGGAATCGTGGCTTTTGTCATTCTTCGCGGCAGCACAGAAGACGCAGGTGAGTTGATCAAAGAACTACGTAACCATGTGGCACGTGAAATTGGGCCAATTGCAAAACCTCGACAGGTCATGATTGTTCAGGAGTTACCTAAAACCCGTTCCGGTAAAATTCTGCGTCGGCTACTGCAAGACGTCGCTGAGCATCGCGATGTCGGAGACTCAACCACATTGGCCGATCCCGCAGTCATGAAATTGATCTCTGAAGGACTTGCATCTTCTTCGAGTGACGATTAACGGCTGGATCACGGCTTAATATTCTTGGGTAGACTGTTGGCATGGCTGCCAATGAGATTCTCTCCCGACCATCTTTGGGTCAGCGCGGCTGGCTTCTCGCCCAACTCCGTGACGAAACAGTCGGTGGTGGCGTTCTTCTTGTTGCAGCGGCAATCGCTCTCGTGTGGGCAAACTCTCCTTGGGGATACAGCTACGTCAACATGGTTGATTTCAAGGTCGGTCCAGAGGCATTAGGTCTCAACCTCCCACTTGGCATTTGGGCCGCAGATGCACTCCTCGCGATTTTCTTCTTCGTTGTTGGTTTGGAACTCAAACACGAACTTGTTCTTGGATCGCTATCAAAAACAGCACAGGCAATAGTCCCTGCGGCGGCAGCGATCGGTGGAATGGTCGTTCCTGCACTCATTTTCGTCATTGTTAATGCGAACATGGAAGGCGGGTCCCTTCGCGGTTGGGGAATACCCATGGCCACCGACATTGCTTTCGCACTTGCGGTACTCGCCGTCTTTGGACGCAGGCTCCCGGTGGCATTGCGCGCCTTCCTACTCACCCTCGCAGTAGTCGATGACCTCGGTGCGATCGCCGTCATTGCAGTGTTTTATTCAGATAAATTCTCTGCCATCTGGTTCGGATTATTCATTCTTACCCTTGTCGCCTACTGGCTGCTCCAGAAGTACCGCGTGACAAGCCCGTGGCTCTATATTCCACTTGTCATCATTGGTTGGTACTTCTGTTACCGCAGCGGTGTCCATGCCACCGTTGCCGGTGTTGTATTTGGTTTCCTCACACGGGTCCGCCCTGATCCCGGTGAGAAGGAAGCTCCCGCTGATCGCTTGATTCACCGGGTCCATCCCATCAGTGCAGGTTTTGCCGTTCCAGTATTTGCACTCATGGCCGCGGGCGTTGATCTTCGATCCGTTGGAGTTGTCGATGCACTCTCCAGCCCACTGTCATTAGGAATCCTTCTGGGTTTGGTGGTGGGAAAACCCATAGGGATCTTGGCCATGGCCTGGTTCATGGCCAGATTCACGCGGGCAAGTTTGGCACCCGGAATCGTCTGGCGAGACATCTTCGCGGTGGGACTCCTTGCGGGTGTGGGGTTCACCGTGGCGTTGCTGATTACCGAACTTGGTTACGAGGACAATCCCGATTTACTGAGTTCAGCCAAAATCGCCGTTCTGGTGGCCTCGGTGATTGCGGCCGCCATTGCTGCCGTTGCCCTACTTTCTCGGGGACGGGCTTATGCCGCAATCGCGGAAGCGGAAGACGCCGATCTCGATGCCGACGGGATTCCAGATGTATATCAGCAGGGGGATGAGAGCAATAATTCCCGCGAGCGGTAGCCTCGGGCTCTGGAGGGAGCACCATGTCACACGTGAATATAAGTAACCAGCCGAACCAAAAGCAGCCCAATTACTCGGGTAGCAAACAACCCAGTCTCAAGCAATTAGTGGCTCAAACATTTTCCGATGGCAAGAAGCTGCTCACCGCGCAGGTTAATCTGACCACGACCGAACTCCAGCAGTCCGGAAAGACAATTGGTGTGGTATCGGTCATGGCGCTGATCGCCGTGTCTTTGGTTTCACTCGGATCGATTTTTCTTTTAGTTGCTCTGGCCTATGTCCTCGTCGCTATTGGATTACCTGTCTGGGCTGGCTTTCTTATTGTGGCTGGCGTACTCATTCTTGGTGCCGCAATATTTGGTGGTATCGCATACAAGAAAGGCCAGAAAATCACCGGGCCGTCATTGGCTTCGCAAGAATGGAAGCAAACATCTGAATCCCTCGCACAGCTCAACGACCGCAAGCCGCTCTAGCCCTCACGGTGAACACACTCGTGCTCACATCTGAGGAGGCGATCAAGCAGTCCGGTCCGTGGAAGCATCGCAATATTGCTGCGAATGGAAGCCGGTTCCATGTTGCCGAGTTGGGAAGCGGAACACCAATTATCCTGTTACACGGTTTCCCCATGTTTTGGTGGACTTGGCGGAATCAGATGCAGCCTCTCGCTCAGGCTGGCTTTCGGGTAATTGCCATGGATCTTCGGGGCTATGGCGGATCAGACCACCCACCCCAGGGATATGACCCAACAACATTGGCACAAGATGCCATTGGCGTTTTGCGCAGCATGGGTGAGACACATGCATTCGTCGCGGGTCACGGAGTGGGGGGAGTCGTTGCGTGGACCATGGCAGCGCTATCACCGGATTGCGTTCTGGGTGTTATCGCCGAATGTTCACCCCATCCGAGGGTAATGCGGGCAACACTCGCGAGAAGCAGGGAACAGCGAGCAGCTCTCTCCTACTTGCTGCGCATGCAGTTTCCGTTTATTCCGGAGTCCTATTACAGCAAGAACTCTGCCATCCACGTGGGTGATTTTTTGCAGAGGTACTCCCATGACCCTTCATGGTTAACCAATGAAAATCGCATGATCTTCCAGGCGGCGTACCGGGCATGGCCTACGGCACACACGGCCATTGAATTCCAGCGGTGGGCATTTCGCTCGCTCTACCGAACCGACGGTCGCCGCTACCAGGACTCCATTTCGCGGCCAATTGAGTGTCCCGTCCTTGAGATTATTGGTGAAAAGGACACCATGGTGCTACCTCGGTACGCCGACAGCACCGGCATGGTTCGCGGTTCCTATCAGCGTGTTGTTCTGCCCACCGGGCACTATCCGCACGAGGAAAACCCCCGCGCATTCACCGAAACTGTTGTCCAATGGTTGCGATACTTGACGAGCAAACCTCAAGAGGGTTAGCAAATTCGTGACCCAACCTCGCGATAAACTCGGGCGCCCACTACGTGGAGCAGATGCTGACCGATTGGGTTACCCGCAGGTACCAGAGCGCGACAATATCGATGGCCCGACTGCGTGGGCTGAGACCGAGAACTATCTCAGACGGAATTTGCCATTTCACATTCACGAAGTATGTGAGCAACGGTGGCGATGTGCCCCTGCGGAGGAACAGTTATTGTGGCGAGCTTTGGCCCAATGGGGTGCAGCGCTCACTCACGAAGCACGCGGGAATTCGAAAGGTGCTCGAACGGTCGCTCTCCGTGCACAGAAGAATCTCCTGAACGTTTCAGATTTTCCACAGGACATAGATGTGGAAGTGGTTCGCGAGAGTCTTCAACGTTTACTGGCGTAACTCGCAGGAACCCGTCGGCACAGATCCATCTGATTCCGACCAATTTTCAGCAACTTGCAGGGCTACTTCAAGTTCCGGATTTGTGAGTGCATAGCCAATATCTGAATCGATGCTGGATCCAAAAACCAATCCGAGTATCCGACCTCGGTCATCTACCAATGGACCTCCACTGTTTCCAGAGCGAATATTGGATCGAAATGCATAAACCTCGCGCTGCACACCAATGTCACCGTAAATGTTCTCGCCCCGTGCATCAATGACACCCCGCACCCGTGCAGGTGTTGCCATGAGCGCCCCACCTCCGGGGAAACCCGCTACGACGGCTTCGGATCCTTTGCCAGCCATTTCCGTTGCGAAGGAGCCGGGACGACCATCAATTGAGCCCGTGATCACGACCGCAATATCTTTCTCCGGATCAAAGTAAATAACGGTTCCTTCGCGTGATTGCTCAATATTGGGTAGTCGAACTTGCAGGTCTGTGACTCCCGCAACCACGTGCGCGTTGGTGATCAGAGCCCGATCACTGATATAGAAACCCGAACCGCCAACCACTTGATCACATTGTTCAGCATCGCCGGTCAATCGCGCAACGAAATTTTCCACCACCGGTACCACCCCTGCGGAAACCTGATCTGTTGGCTCGGGGACATCGGTACCCAGTGACTGACCTAAACCGATCACAATGCGGGGCACTCCAGTTTGACCAACCAGGTCACTGACATTGGAGAAAACAGATCGAGCGAAGTCAGGGACAAGGGAGTCCATGGTGGTGAGCACCCTGGAACTTGATACCTGTTGGGAAACTGCACTGCTGGGTATAAAGACGAGAACACTTGCGATCACCCAGCCGACCAAGGCAAATGCCAAGACATTCAGAGCAGCACCCGCGAAGTTGTCAACGAATTGAATCGGGCGCCACGTGATGTGATCCCGCAATTTTCTTCCGAATATAGAGAAGAGGAATTGGCTCAGAACCGCACTGGCAAGTACCACAACGGCCAGCACAATGAAAGTCAGAGTCCCCGCCGGAACGAACTGATTCACAACGCCGGGGAGCCACACGAGCGCAGCGATTCCACCAATGAGGAACCCCGCAAAACTCAAGACTCCTGCGACAAACCCCTGCCGCCAACCCGCCCATGCAAAAACAATGAGAGCACCGATCAAGATCCAGTCGATGGTATTCACAATCGGTCCATCCGAGGATCAATTATTGGGTCGACGGGGACCATCCGGGTTCGATCCCAGGGCGTTGACCATCCGGCGAGATCCAGCATTGTGGAAATAAGTCCGCCGGTAAATCCCCACACGAGCAGATTTGCTACCTCGAACCCATTTCCCACGTATCCCGAAGGATGGGCCACCTTGACTCGATTTCCTGGATTAACAAAATCTTCAATGGGGATTCGATGAACACTGGCAACCTCACGCGGGTCACCCGGGGCAATATCGCTGGGCTTCTCCCAGAATCCAAGTATCGGAGTTACCACAAAGTTACTCACCGGAATCCATAAATCGGGTAACTGACCAAATGCAATGACCCCCGATGGATCCAGACCCGTTTCCTCGCTAGCCTCCCGCAAAGCCGTGTCCACGGCACCAGTGTCCGCGGGATCCACCGCGCCGCCGGGGAAGGCAGGCTGGCCCGAGTGCTGCGAAGAATCGTGCGCCCGCTCAATGATCAGGAGATCTTGATCTGGACCAAACAACATCAGGACCGCAGAGTGCCGACCCGATACATCTGCCGGTGGCAAAAAAGTTGTAATCCGCCGTGCATCTACACCATCGACACCATCCACGACCGGATACAACCAATCGGGGACAAAATCCCGAGCTGCTTCGTGGACCTTGCCCACCGTCGACCACATCACCAGGTAATCCCCAAGTATTCCTGCAGTAGTGAAGTGAGTTGTTCTTCCCCCTGAATTTGTCCATCCCAGCGACCCGCAATCACACCATCGGCCCTCACGAAATAGGTGACGGGGGGCCCAGGAATGGTCAGCGGCGCACGTGTATCGCCTGAACGATCCTCGACAGACGGGAAAGTCACACCCATGTCTGCTAGTAGTTGCAGTGCCGATGAACGGTCATCTTCAATATTTATTCCGA
This sequence comes from Candidatus Nanopelagicales bacterium, assembly GCA_018401415.1. Classification (GTDB taxonomy): domain Bacteria; phylum Actinomycetota; class Actinomycetes; order S36-B12; family S36-B12; genus UBA4592. The sequence continues at coordinate 29,447 of JAGYKV010000007.1, forward strand.
GGAACTGAACTTGATCGGTGAGATCCCGCGCCGCCTGCGCCAACAGGGGCATCTCGGCAATACATGGAGGGCACCATGAGGCCCACACATTGACCACGATTGGAATTCCTCGAACGGCGGACAGATCAAGTGCCGATGTTCCGTCCAGGCAGTTGAGGGTGAGTGTGGGAAGCCCTGGAATTGCTGCATCAGGGGCGAAAACACCCTCAGGGCACGGATCTAGATTCGCAGCCGTAATCAATTGCGGATCCACATCTTGCATACTCGTGACTTCAGGGGCAATGGCACTCGTTGTTTCGGCCGATACTTCCACTAGATCGCCGGCGGTTTCTGCACTGGCGCACCCTGCCAGAACTACTGCCGTCGCGATAATTCCAACCAATAGTGTGACTTTCACGCTCGTCCTTCTGACTTGACCAGTTTCTCTGCCTGATCCGGATCGGTGGGGCCTTCACCGAAGGATGGACATTTTTTAGCAAGTGTGCACGCACCGCATGCTGGTTTTCGCGCGTGACACACGCGACGCCCGTGCCACAGGACATAGTGGGACAACATGGTCCAGTCCTTGGGTGGGAAAAGTAAAGCAACATCCTTTTCCACCTTCACCGGATCGGTGTGTTTAGTCCAGTGAAATCTTCTTGCGAGTCGGCCAAAATGGGTATCAATTGTTAAGGCAGGCTGATTAAATGAATTCCCCAGAACGACGAAAGCCGTCTTGCGACCCACGCCGGGTAACTTGACCAATTCCTCGAGTACCGGTGGAACCTCCCCACCATGGTCTGCGCACAGTGCAGCCGCCATCCCTTTGATCGATGTGGCTTTACTGCGAAAGAACCCGGTGGGTCTGATCATTTCTTCTAATTCGGGTTGATCAGCGGCAGCGTAGGCAGCCGCCGTGGGATATCGGCTAAATAGGGCAGGCGTTACCGAATTTACGCGGCGGTCTGTGCACTGGGCACTCAAAATCGTGGCCACCAGGAGCTCGAGGGGGTTGGTGAAATCCAACTCGGGACCTGCCTGAGGGTAGGTCTTTGCAAGCGCCCGGAAAATCCAGCGCGCATTCCGAATCAACTCTGGATCTGCAACGGATTTCGCTTGTTGTGATGCTGGCACCGTCCAAGAGTATGTTGGAGCAATCACCCGTAAGTGCACGTACCTGCAAAGTGGCCTGGGGACATCCAATAAAGTTCTGGTAGTTTGGTAATGGAGGGTGATTAAAACTCTCCTGAAGCAGCGGAGGCGGTGGATCGCGTGGACAACGTACTTGGCCAATCTCCTTTATTCGCCTCACTCGATCCAAATGCCGCCGCCTCGCTTATTTCGTCACTTTCCGAACACAGAGTGAGCAAGGGCGAGATCCTTTTCCACGAAGGCGAGCCGGGTGATCATCTGTACGTGATCCTCGAAGGCAAGGTCAAACTCGGACGTGCATCTGCCGACGGCCGTGAGTCACTCATGGCAATTCTCGGACCGGGTGAAATGTTTGGTGAATTAAGTCTCTTTGACCCGGGCCCTCGTGCGGCCACCGCAACTGCCCTCACTGAAGCGCAGGTCTACCGGCTCGGTAATTCCCAACTCATGCCGTGGTTGGCCGGTCGCCCCGAAGTTGCAGCAGCACTCCTCCAAGCACTTGCTCGTCGCCTGCGACGCACCAATGAAGCCATGGCAGACCTCGTTTTCTCTGACGTCCCCGGTCGGGTCGCAAAGGCCCTCATGGATCTGGGTGAGAAATTCGGCACCATGACAACAAATGGGCTGCTGGTAACCCATGACATGACCCAAGAGGAACTCGCTCAACTGGTGGGAGCTTCACGCGAGACGGTGAACAAGGCACTCGCCGATTTCGCGCAGCGCGGTTGGATTCAATTGGAATCCCGCCAGGTGCTTATTCTCGATGTTGAACGGCTGGGCAAACGCGCCCGCTAGTGACTTCGCAAATACTCCAGTTGCGCGGCAACCGTAAGTTCTGCAGCAGGTAACACGGTTGGATCCACATCCTTGTACACAATTTCAGTCACTTGCTGCACTGTATTGAATCCAGATGCAACGGCTGCACGCACTTGATCTAGGCGATCTTTGCGGTGCTGTTCATAAAATTCAATCAGGGCGACCGGGGTTGCAGATATTGGGCCATGGCCGGGAAGCAATAAATCAATTTGCACTTCGAGACAGTGATCCCGCAAGTATCGAAGTGACTCGAAGTATTCATCGAGTCGACCATCTGGGTGAGCGACCAACGTCGTGCCACGACCTAACAATGTGTCCCCCGACAGCAAATACTGACCACTGGCATTAAAAACCGTAATGCACACGCTGTCAGAACTGTGTCCGGGAGTTGGATGCATTCGCAGAGTTGCATCGCCCAGGTCCAGACCATCGATTTCTCGCTGGGAAATCACCGGAGCAGATAAGAGCTCTGACAGATCTGGCGCGCCTTCAGAGTGGTCAATATGCGCATGGGTCAAAATAATTGCTCGAATCTCACCGGGGATCGCAGCTGCCACTCGCTGCAGGTGCTCCGGATCTGCCGGGCCCGGGTCAATCACCACACAGGAACCATGCGGTGAACCAATGACCCACGTATTTGTCCCTTCGAGTGTCCACGGTGAGGGGTTGGGGGCAAGAACACATGTAATTCCCTCGGCAACCGTGCCACCGAGCCACGGACCGGCATTCGTATCCGTCATGCGATCGACTCTCCAGATGTTTCCATGCGAGCCTCCGGAACTCCACGATAGGCAACCTGCATTGTGTGCCCATCAAGGAGATCCCAACGAATGGTCCGATCCTCGTTCAGGGCTGGTCGTGGCAGGCGAGGGAAGATTCTGCGTTGCGCAGCCAGGGTGAGTAGCTCGTTAACCTGCGAAGCAGCGGCTAACTCCTGCAGAACAACCTGGGTCGGGCGAAGCATGGGAAGGGAGCCATCGTAGGAACGACGTAGCCCCTCTTCGGGGGTGAGCCACAGCATTTCCTGCGCTTCCGATGTACCTAAATTGCCCGGGGTGCCGGCAGGAACGATCGCCAAATAAAAGTGAACGTCATAACGCATGGGTTCAATCTCCGGAGTGATCCAATGATCCCATCGAATCAATTTCTCGATGTCTATGCCAACTTCCTCGCGCACTTCACGAACAGCGCATGCGCGGATCGGGTCGGCAAAAGCGTGATCCACGGGATCAACTTTCCCACCCGGGAAAACAGCCATGTGAGCGGCGAACTCCATGGTGGCTGCCCTTCGAAGCATCACGACATCGAATGGGGAACCCATGTCACCCTGTGGGCGCAGTAGTACGACAGTTGCGGCAGGCAACGCCGGCGGAATAACCCAACGGTTGTCACCCCGAGCAACGGAATCAATGCGTTCCCGAACCGACAAACTCGAAGTCACGTGATCATTCACGCGTTATTTGAACTCCACGATCATGTCCACTTCAACAGGGGCATTGAGCGGCAATGCGGCGACTCCCACTGCAGAACGTGAGTGCGCACCATTGAAGGCTTTGCCCAGTAGATTGCTGGCACCGTTGATGACCGCGGGCTGGCCGTGGAATTCCGGGACACTGGACACAAAACCGGTGACTCGAACCACCTGAATAACTCGATCCAGATCACCGAGAACACTCTTGACAGCCGCAATAGCGTTCAAGGCGCAAATCTCGGCAAGGCGAGCACCCTCCTCTGGGTCAATCTCGGCACCGAGGCGTCCGGTGGCAGCGAGTGTTCCCGCAACCATGGGGAGTTGACCCGATGTGTACACATGTGATCCAGAGATCACAGCGGGTAGATAGGAGGCAACGGGTGCAGCGACATTGGGCACTACCAGCCCCAATTCCGCCAAACGATCCTCAACCTGAGACATGGGACTAACCCTTTTGCCTTTTCAGATAAGCCACCATATTCTCCGGATTGGGACCTGGAACCACCTGCACCAATTCCCAACCGTCTTCACCCCACGTATCCAATATTTGCTTGGTAGCGTGAATCAGCAATGGCACGGTGGCGTATTCCCATGAAGTCATGCCATGAGCGTAACGGTTGCTCATTGGTTAAGGTGAAGCAATGCACCCTGAGCCCGGACCTGAGCCCGGACCTGAGCCCGAATCATGGCCCAATGTCACCTTGCATGTTGTCTCAGGCAAGGGAGGCACCGGTAAAACCACCGTGGCCGCTGCACTGGCAATCGCCCTAGCAACCAACAGACACCGGGTTCTTCTGATGGAGGTGGAAGGCCGGCAGGGTATTGCCCAGCTCTTCGATGTTCCACCTTTGCCCTATGAAGAGCGACGGGTAGCTGTTGCCCCCGGCAATGGCGAGGTGTGGGCGCTGGCCGTTGACACCGAAGACGCTCTGCTGGATTACCTCGAAATGTTTTACCGGATGCGCCGGGCAGGTTCCGCGCTCGGCAAAATGGGTGCCATCGATTTCGCAACCACAATTGCTCCCGGCTTGCGCGATGTACTCCTCACCGGGAAAGCGGTCGAAGTAGTCAAGCGCAAGGAAAAGAATGCGAAGAACGCCTACGACTACGTGGTTTTGGATGCTCCGCCGACAGGGCGGATCACCCGTTTTCTGAATGTGAACTCCGAGGTGTCCGGTCTCGCCAAGGTCGGTCCGATCAAGAACCATGCCGATTCGGTCATGAGTGTGATCGCCTCTCCTCAAACGGCGATCCACCTGGTCACACTGCTCGAGGAAATGCCTGTGCAGGAAACAATTGACGGCATAAATGATCTCCGCGCAAGTAATCTTCCCGTGGGGGGAATCTTTGTCAACCTGATGCGCCCACCTCGGTTACCAGAGAACCAGCGCAGCCAAGCGCTTCGTCACAATTTGAATAGCGACCAGATTGCGGAGAGCCTGGCTTTGGTGGGAATCGACGCTCCCGGGTTGGTTGCGGTTCTTGAGCGCGAGGCTGAGGATCACTCTCGGCGAGTGGAGTTGGAGCAGCGCGAGTTGGAGCGCCTCACGGGCTTGCACCTGCCCATGGTGACCCTTCCGCTCATTCCTTCGGGGATCGATCTCGGTGCGCTCTATGAACTGGCGCGCGTCATGCGTGACGCGGGTGTCACAGCATGATGACATTCGATATCGATGCCCTTCTGAAAGACCCCTCAATTCACATCATTGTGTGCACCGGCGCCGGTGGTGTGGGCAAAACAACAACCGCCGCCGCACTGGGTGTTCGCGCCGCCGAGTTGGGGCGCAATGTGTGTGTCCTCACAATCGATCCGGCTCGCCGGTTGGCACAGGCCATGGGCCTCACCGAATTGGATAACACACCGCGACCCGTTCAGGGAGTTTCCGGTGGCACTCTCAACGCCATGATGCTCGATATGAAGCGCACATTTGACGAGGTGGTCGAATCCCATGCCGACCCTGAACGCGCCGAGCAAATTTTTAACAACCCCTTTTATCAGGCCCTGTCTTCGTCCTTTGCCGGTACCCAGGAGTACATGGCCATGGAGAAACTGGGGCAGTTGCACAATGACTCCAGTGAGTGGGATCTCATTATCGTCGATACTCCGCCTTCTCGAAATGCTTTGGATTTCTTGGACGCGCCCGCGCGGTTAGGTTCCTTCTTAGATGGGCGCCTTATTCGAATTCTTACTGCACCCGCTCGTGGTGCGGGCAATGCACTCGGTCGCATCGCGGCCTTGGGATTTGGCATCTTTACAAATGTTTTGAGTAAAATTCTTGGCGCCCAGGTTTTAGCTGACATTGGCACATTTGTTGCCGCAATCGACACCACATTCGGCGGATTCCGCGAACGTGCAGATGCCACGTATGAATTACTCAAGCAACCAGGCACAAGGTTTCTCGTTGTGGCCGCTCCAGAGCGCGATGCATTACGCGAAGCATCATTTTTTGTGGAACGCCTCCAAAAAGACAATATGCCGCTCGCCGGACTGGTACTGAATCGGGTTCAAGATGTCGATGACACCGGATTGTCTGAGGAACAAATAGCCGCTGCCGCCCAGGCATTACGAAGTATGGGCCCTGATAATGAGTTGGCAGCAGCTCTATTGGAACTACATGTGGAGCGGATGCAACTTAAAGCACGTCACAAGCACGTCACTCAAAGATTCGAGGGAGCACACCCTGGGGTGCCCATTATTTCAGTTCCCGCAATGGCCGAAGACGTGCATGATTTAGAAGGCTTGCGCTCGGTGGGCACCGCACTTGCCCAACACACTGATTGGTGATCCAAGGGGTTTAAAAACCTTGGAAAGATCGCGATGGAACTCTAGGAAGCGCGATCGGTACTGCTCAGCAGAGTCTGGCGTTCGTACTCCGTTTGCGCACTCATGAGCAGGGTCCGCCACGACGAAACATTTGGGCGGCGGCGCAACAGGGCTCGCCGTTCACGTTCGGTCATGCCACCCCACACGCCAAATTCGACGCGGTTGTCCAAGGCGTCGGAGAGGCATTCGGTGCGGACATCGCAACCAAGACAAATTGCCTTGACTCGGTTTTGTGCTGCTCCCTGTACAAAGAGCGTGTCGGGGTCGGTGGTTCGGCAGGCCGCTTGGGCCGCCCATTCAGTAGCGATAGACATTGAAAAATGATCTCCTCAGCTCCAGCGGATGAATAAGCCCAAATTCGAAGGATCGCTCCGAGTCGAATGTTCCCTGGTCAGCGACTCCCAAGATTCGCCCACCAGCCGAGTGGTTCATTCGTACCTCTGAACTATGTCGACTCCTCGGTGCTGAGTCAATACCTTTTCTATTCGGGAAAGTTGTCACAAAGTACGCCCCCGGTGGTTGGGATTCGGGAACATCGGACATACCCTTGACGTCTGATGACCGTGAACCGCGAACACCGCACCCCCGGAGGGATTGTTACCCGTATCGCCGCCATTGCGGTCGTTGCGGTTCTCTCCGGAGCCCTGGTTGGGCTCATGGTGGTTCCCTTCGCCGGGAGCCTCGGCGTGCTGACCCGCGATGTGGTTCGGGATTTTGAGTCCCTCCCCGACGAACTCAATACTCCGCCACTGCCTGAACGGAGTGTGATTCTGGCTGCCGATGGCTCGGTGCTCGCCACCCTGTACTACCAGAATCGGGTGGAGGTGCCCCTGGACAGCATTGCCCCGATCATGCGTCAGGCGACCATCGCCGTGGAGGATTCCCGATTCCTGGAACACAATGGAGTGGATTTCCGCGGAATAGTTCGCGCATTCGCTTCCAATGCCAGCAGCGGTGAAATCTCCGAAGGCGCCTCCACCTTGACCATGCAGTACGTCAAAAATGTTCTGGTCAATCAGGCCACCACACCCGAACAACTCGAGGCGGCTCGAGGCGATAATTCAGCGCGCAAGATAAAGGAAGTTCGCTTCGCCCTCGCATTGGAAAAACGTTTCACCAAAAGTGAGATTCTGTCCCGCTACCTCAATATTGCATATTTCGGATCCGGCGCCTATGGCATTGAGGCGGCGGCACGTCGTTACTTTTCAAAGCCTGCCGCGAATCTAAATCTGGTAGAGGCTGCCACCTTGGCGGGTATTGTGCAACGGCCCACAGCCTTCGACCCCTTGCGCAACCCCGAGCTCTCCCAAGAGCGACGCAATATTGTTTTGTCGCGCATGGCGACAATGGGATACATCACCCCCGAGACGGCGGAACAGGCAAAAGCGATCCCCGTGACGGCAACGGTGAACCCCACCGAGGTAGCAAATGGCTGCACGTCCAGTTATGCGCCCTTTTTCTGTGACTATGTAATCCAAACGATTCGTACCGATCCCACATTTGGTGAAACCCCTGAGGAGCGCGAGAAATTCCTCCGTCGTGGCGGCTACACCATCACCACCACAATTGATCCAGCCGTGCAAAATGACGTCACCGAAGTTGTCAACACGGCGATACCTCCAACCGATGACAGTGGCAAGGCAGCTGCCATCAGCATGATCGAACCTGGAACCGGTCACATTCTGGCCATGACCCAGAACCGCACCTGGGGAACAACGGGCAAAGGTAAGACCACCTACAACTACAACGTGAATCAAGATATGGGTGGCACCATTGGCATGCAGGCTGGTTCCACTTTCAAAGTTTTCACTCTTGCCGCAGCATTGGAAGCGGGTGTCTCGCCGAGTGAATACATCAGCGCACCCAGCCCCGCCACTTTCAATAACTTCGTGAACTGCGAAACCGGTGTTCCATTTGAACCGGTCACGGTCCGCAACTCCACAACATCTGGAACGTTGAACATGCCCCAGGCGACGGCATACTCCACCAATACCTACTTCATGGCCCTGGAAGAGCGCGTGGGAATTTGTCGAACGGTGGACATCGCCGAGTCGCTCGGTGTCACACTGGGTAACGGCGATCCGCTCCTGCGTGTTCCGTCGTTCACATTGGGCACCATGGAGGTGTCACCCCTCGCTGTGGCCAATGCATATGCCACCTTTGCTGCCCACGGTCGATACTGCGAACCCGTCTCAATTGTCGAAATCCGCGATCGCGATGGTGCTCGTCTCCCGGTCCCCGATGGCAACTGCCGACAGATTCTGGATCGCGCGGTGGCAGACGGCGTGACCTACATGTTGAACGGCGTGGTTGACGGGAATATCTCCGGGCGTACCGGAGCCGCCATGAGTCTGGGTGACCGTCCCGTTGCGGGTAAAACCGGAACAACCAATGAATCGGCTGCCGTCTGGTTCGCGGGCTACACCCCCCAAGTTGCCGCAGCCGTCTGGGTGGGTGACCCGAGAGGCGGGTTTGCCTTCCCACTCAAAGACGTGACCATCAATGGCAATTATTACCGGCAGGTATTCGGTGGCACCTTCCCCGGACCCATCTGGAAAGAATCCATGCGGATCGCCAGTACAAATTTACCGATTGCCAATTTCGATCTGCGCACCCAATTCACCGCACCTGCCTTCACTCCGCGACCACAGGTTCAAGATGAAGCCGAAATCTTCATTCAAGAGGGTGGTTCAGAGTTTGAGAACACCGAAGCGAATACCTTCGGTGAAGAACCTGTTCAACCCGAACCAGATCCTGCTGCACCCGCACCCGCACCCGCACCCGACTCAGGTGCTGAATTCGAAAACACGATCCCTTAGTAATTCAGGGTGAACTAGCCGAGCGCGGACTTCACCATGGTTGCGACGATTCCGCCATCTGCCCTGCCCTTGACCTGAGGCTGCACAATTTTCATGACAGCACCAATCGCAGCGCCACCGGTGACTCCGGTTCCCGTCACCGTGGCGACAGCAGCATTCACAATCGCGGCAATCTCTGCGTCGTTGAGTTGAGCCGGGAGGTAGCCACTGATCACTTCCCATTCAGCATTCTCACGGTCAGCGAGTTCAGGGCGGTCAGCTTCGGTGTACGCCGTCACACTCTCCCGACGCTTCTTGGCTTCGCGAGTCAGCACGGTGAGAATGTCGTCGTCTGAGAGCACGCGAACCTCTTTGCCCGATACTTCTTCATTGGTCACCGCGGTCAGCACCATGCGAAGCGTGGAAGCGGTGAGTTCATTGCGAGATTTGATAGCAGCGGTCAAATCCGCTTGAAGTTGGGCTTTCAACGGTGCACTCTGGTCTGCTGACATGTCGGCATTGTGACACATGGGAGCATAAGGACATGGTGTCCGTCGGAAAGGCAGTCTTGGGGAGTGCAGCCCTTGGCGCTGGCGCGCTGGCGTACGCCCACCTAGAAACAAGACGATTCACCTTGCGTCGGGAAGTGATTCCGGTGCTCCCTCCTGGTCAAAGGGATCTTCGGGTTTTGCACATCTCTGATTTACATATGGTCCCTGGGCAGCATCGAAAGCGCGAGTGGGTCCAATCGCTGAATGCCCTGTCTCCCGATGCAGTTATTGCAACCGGTGACTTCCTCTCCCATGAAGACGGAGTTCCTTCAGCACTTGAAGCACTGTCCCCGCTCTTAGAGCTACCGGGAGCCTTTGTGTTGGGAAGCAATGACTACTACGCCCCCAAACCGATTAATCCAGCGAAATATCTCGCTGGTCCAGCTCCATTGGAGCCTAAGCGGACAATGCTGGACTGGAAACCCCTGGCCCAGGGTCTTGCCCAATTCGGTTGGCTTGATTTGACGAATACCTCAAGTGATTGGAAAGTTGATGGGCGGTTGATTGATATTCGAGGTGTAGATGACCCCCATATTGGTCGCGATGACTACTCGCGGGTGGCCGGCTCATTTAATTCCCAGGCGGATCTAGCTTTGGGTGTGGTGCACGCACCGTATGTTCGAGTAATTGACGCCATGGCAGCCGACGGCGCCAGTGCCATTCTCGCCGGACACACGCACGGAGGTCAATTACGTATCCCAGGCTATGGAGCGTTGGTCACCAACTGTGATCTTGATACCCGGCGAGCACGTGGATTGTCCACTCACGGGAATAGTTACCTACATGTCTCTGCCGGCCTGGGCTGCTCCCGCTATGCACCATTTAGATTCGCCTGCCCACCAGAAGCCACGCTGATCACTTTCACATCAATGTCCTAAAAGTACGTGATCTTGTGTGCCTTACCGTTCCGCGTGTAGGTAACCCATTCGCCTGCCTGCACGCCGTTCTTGAAGTCCCCCGAACGAATTCCATGTACCTCGTGATCTACCGTTCTTCTTGGGGAAACTCTCATTGATCTCTGTGATTCTTTGCCCAATAATTTTTTTCAACAGCCCTGCAGGAAATGGTTTGACTCGATCAAACTTCAATGCGCCCTTAGATGCCCGGTACTTCTCCACCTCAAGGCCGAACCCCTCAAAGGGTGCACCCACTCCGGGGAATATCGTGTTGTGGTTTTTAAACCCTGCGTAGCTCAGGACCAATACACCCGAGATTCGAATACTCGGCATTCCCCAAGCAATTACTTCTTCACCCGTGGGTAACGCTGTCACCACAACGCTACGAACAGATTGCAAGGCTGAACGCTGATCAGCATCAAAGCCCTTGAGGTACTTAGTAACATTCGCACTGCTCATGTGACTGCCCTTTTCAAATTTAGCCCTTCAATAACGCAATGGCTTAACCACATGAGTATTCTGGTGCCCTTCAGATGGTGCTTGTTGCGGGGTGTGGCGCAGCTTGGTAGCGCGCTTCGTTCGGGACGAAGAGGCCGTGGGTTCGAATCCCGCCACCCCGACCAATTTGAGTGCTGCAAAGTAGAGTGCGACTGTGATTGATCGCCGGCCAGCACGAACCGACCTCGGTCCGGTCACGCGCGCATACGTTAAATCCATGGGCTGGCGCTCGGTGAACTTTCATACCCACATTTCACTAGTGAACAAGTACGTTTATCTAGAGGTTCCCAAAGCCGGTTGCGGAACCATGAAGTCCACCCTGGGAGCACTCGAAGGTGCGCGCCTCAATGAAACCCACGCTCAGAGGTTTCTGGATAAGCCCCACAACGGTGTGAAGTCGGGGGCACATGTGCGGCCATACCAACTTCCCGATGACCTCCTCGAAGAAGTGTTCACCAGCAAGGAGTACAACCGTTTCACCGTTGTTCGGGAACCGGGTGCCAGGGTTCTCAGCGGTTATCTCGAGAAAATTCAACAAGGGTTGCGGCAGAGTGAGCAGATTTCGCAGGCACTTGACGGCAAACCCGCGACAGATATTAGTTTTGCGGAATTCCTCACCGTGATTAAGAATCAGGATTCACGTGACCAGGATCCGCACTGGCGGAGGCAAGCCGATCACATTGGCTTAGGAATTATTGATTACAACGAGATTATTCACTTAGAGAATCTCAATGATTCATGGGAATTAGTCGGTCAATTAACCCGGACCCCCGATCTTGACGGGCAGTATTACTGCAAGACATCCACTCAGGCGGCATCAAAGGTGGATCAGTACCGAACACCTGAAACCGATGCACTCATTCGTGAGATTTACCAGCGCGACTTCACTGAGTTGTCTTATTAACTACACCAGCAGTTCAGCTATTTGAACGGCATTGAGAGCCGCTCCCTTACGCAGGTTGTCATTGCTAACAAACATGACCAGGCCCCTATTACCGTCAAGGCTCTGATCTTGACGAATGCGACCAACAAAACTTGGATCCGCTCCTGCTGCCTGCAATGGTGTCGGGATGTCAGAGAGCTCAACCCCGGGAGCAGAACCCAATACTGTGATTGCCTGTTCTGGTGTAATTGCTTTCTCGAATTCCGCATTAATACTCAGCGAGTGACCGGTGAACACGGGAACACGAACACATGTTCCTGAGACTCGGAGATTCGGCAGGTCAAGAATCTTGCGACTCTCATTGCGAAGTTTCTGTTCTTCATCGGTCTCCTCGCTGCCGTCAGCAACAATTGAGCCCGCCAGAGGAATCACATCAAAAGCAATGGTGCGCATATATTTCTTGGGTTCGGGGAAATTCACCGACGAACCCGAATGCGTAAGTGCCGTGACATCTTGGGTCATGGCTTGCTCTACCTGACCCATGAGTTCTTCGACACCGGCAAGCCCGCTTCCGGAGACCGCCTGAAATGTTGTCACAACAATTCGTTGCAGACCTGCAACGGAATCTAGAGCCTTGAGAACGGGCATGGCCGCCATGGTCGTGCAATTCGGATTGGCGATGATCCCTTTTTTAGCCAAAGCAATTGCTTCAGGGTTCACTTCGCTCACAACAAGTGGCACATCGGGATCCATTCGCCAGGCAGATGAATTATCAATCACTGTCGCACCCGCGGCCGCAAAGCGCGGGGCGAGCTCCTTCGAGGTAGACCCGCCTGCGGAGAACAGTGCAATATCAATGTCGCTGACGTCGGCTGTTGCAGTATCTTCCACAGTGATTTCCTGGCCTTGCCATGTAATCACTGTTCCTGCCGAGCGCGCGGAAGCAAAAAGTCTCAGTGTCTTAATGGGGAATTCACGCTCCGCCAACAGACGCAGCATGACCGAACCCACTTGACCGGTCGCACCTACGACGGCAACATTCTTTTTCTCAGCCATGTGATTAACGCCCTGTTCCGGCATAAACAACGGCTTCGCCATCTGCATCGAGCCCGAAAGCAGTGTGAATTGCTTGGACGGCCTTCGCTGCCAAGTCTGCTCGAGTCACAATGGAGATCCGAATCTCACTGGTCGCAATCATTTCGACGTTGATACCGGCCTCTGCGAGAGCGGTGAAGAAGTCGGCCGAGACACCGGGGTGGGAACGCATGCCAGCGCCCACGAGTGAAATTTTGGCAATTTGATCATCGACATTGAGTGATTCGAAGTCGATCTTGTCGCGAGCTCCATTGAGTGCCGTCATGGCGGTCTGAACGGAGTCCTGGGGGCAGGTGAACGTGACGTCGGTGCGGCCGGTGGCTGTCGATGACACGTTTTGAACGATCATGTCCACGTTTATTTGGGCATCGGCGAGCGCACGGAAAATGCCCGCGGCCTCACCCGGTTTGTCGGGGACACCCACAACCGTCACCTTGGCATCTTTCAGGTCTGCTGCCACTCCAGAAATAATTGGCTGTTCCACGATTTTTCCTTCCATAACGGCGGCTTGCACACCTTCGGGTGAGAGAACCCAGGTTCCTTCGGACTGGGTAAAGGATGAACGCACGTGAATCGGTACATTGAAACGACGTGCATACTCCACACAGCGCAAATGCAAGACTTTGGCGCCGACTGCCGCGAGCTCCAACATCTCTTCATAGGTGATGAAATCAACTTTCGACGCTTTGCTGACAATGCGAGGATCGCAGGTGAACACTCCATCAACATCTGTGTAAATTTCACAGGCGTCTGCACCTAGGGCTGCGGCTAGCGCAACGGCGGTTGTATCTGACCCGCCACGACCCAGAGTGGTGATGTCCTTGGTGTCCTGAGCAACCCCTTGGAATCCGGCAACAATCGGGATCGCACCTTTGTCCAGGGCATCGGTGATTCTCCCCGGGGTGACATCGATTATTCGAGCGGCACCGTGAGCTGAGTCAGTGATCAACCCAGCCTGGGACCCGGTGTAGGAACGGGAAACGGCGCCTAAATCAGAAATCGCCATGGCAAGGAGTGCCATGGAGATTCGCTCACCCGCCGTGAGCAGCATGTCGAGTTCCCGGGCCGGCGGAAGTGGTGAAACTTGCTGGGCAAGATCCATGAGTTCATCGGTGGTGTCCCCCATGGCCGAGACCACAACGACCACTTCATGGCCAGCTTTTTTAGTGTCCACAATTCGACGTGCGACGCGCTTAATACTGACCGCATCTGCAACGCTGGAGCCACCGTACTTTTGGACTATGAGGGACACAAGAGGTTAGTTTAGTCATCGCGGGTATTGTGCAACTCACCGATTCGAAACGAAGGAAATCATGCCCGACTCCGCAGGATCTGCGATTACCGCAATTGATGTCACCAAGACCTATGGTGATTTCACTGCACTTGCAGGAGTTTCTATTCACGTGCAGCCGGGTGAATGTCTGGCAATTCTTGGACCCAATGGCGCGGGCAAGACCACTCTGACGGAGATTTTGGAGGGGTACCGGGACCGGGATTCAGGGGAGGTCAGTGTTCTTGGTGTGGATCCGGGTAAGCCGAATCCCGCGTGGAAGGCGAAAATTGGAATAGTCCTGCAACAGGCGAGTGACATGGCTGATTTGACCGTTGGTGAAACTATCACGCATTTCGCCAAGTACTACCCGAATCCTGCCAATGTCGACGAAGTAATCGGTGCTGTCGGTTTGGTCGAAAAGGTCAACGCCCGAAACGGCAAACTCAGTGGTGGCCAGCGACGCCGCCTCGATGTCGCCCTCGGAATTATTGGCAACCCTGAAGTTCTTTTCCTTGATGAACCGACAACCGGATTCGACCCCGAAGCGCGCAGAGAGTTCTGGGTATTAATTGACCGACTCAAGTCGGAAGGCACCACAATCCTGCTCACCACCCATTATTTGGATGAAGCCCAGTACTTGGCTGACCGAGTCGCCGTCATTGCACGCGGGCGCATTGTTGCGCAAGGCGTGCCGGACTCCATTGGTGATCGAAACAACGCAATTGTCAGTTGGACGAACAACGGCAGAGAGTTCACGGAGTCAACGGCGGAACCGACCGCATTTGTTCAGCAGTTGGCTACTCAATTCAGTGGTGAGATTCCACAGTTGTCCGTGCGGCGGGCCAGTCTCGAAGATGCATATTTGGAATTAATTGCCCAAGATCGCGATACCAATGGTGGGGACCATTCATGAGTGCTCTACGCATGGGTCTGGGTCGAATTGGAATCGAACTCAAGCAATTTTTCCGAGATCGTGAATCTGCCGTTTTTAATTTTCTATTGCCCATGATCCTGTTGGTGATTTTCGGTTCTGTTTTCGGTGGACAGGAATTGGGTGACTCTGGAATCACATTCGCGCAGTATTTTGTAGCCGGCATGATTGCTTCGGGAATCCTCTATACATCTTTCCAGAATCTGGCTATCTCCATTCCCATGGAGCGCGAGGATGGAACCCTCAAACGCCTCCAAGGCACACCCATGCCCCGCTCCGCATATTTCATTGGGAAAATCGGAATGGTTTTTGTTGCATACATTGCCCAGGTCACAATCTTGATCGCGGTGGGTGTGATCTTTTATGGAATTGACCTGCCCACCACATCTGTGGCAATTTTCACGTTTATCTGGGTCAGTGTTCTCGGTCTCATTGCGTGGACTTTGCTGGGAATCGCGTACTCGGTTGTTCCTCGGCAGGGCAAGGGTGCCGCTGCCCTGGTCTCACCCGTTGTCCTCGTATTGCAGTTCACTTCCGGTGTGTTCTTTGTGTTCAGCGATCTTCCCCAATGGATGCAAACATTCGCTTCGCTCTTTCCGTTGAAGTGGCTCACCCAAGCCATGCGGAGTGTGTTTCTTCCGGATACCGCAGCCGCCATGGAAGTTGCGGGGTCATTTGAATTAGGCATGACCGCCGTGGTGTTGGTGATCTGGATTGGGATTGGTGCTGTACTGGCCACGGTGTTCTTCCGCTGGACTCCGCGGGGAGCAAACTAGATCGGAATTTATGTCCCGACTTGCCGGCGACCGGCAAAAGCCCGCCCCAAAGTAATTTCGTCGGCGTACTCCAAGTCTCCGCCCACGGGCAAACCACTCGCCAGTCGCGAAACAGTGATTCCCAGTGGGGCAATTGTGCGCGACAAATACGTGGCGGTAGCTTCCCCCTCAAGATTTGGATCCGTGGCAATAATGACCTCGGTCACCGAGTTGTCACTTAAGCGAATAATAAGTTCGCGGATGCGGAGGTCATCTGGGCCGATACCGTCAATGGGATTGATGGCACCACCCAAAATATGATAACGCCCACGAAATTCCCGAGTTTTTTCAATGGCGACAACATCTTTAGGTTCCTCAACAACGCACAACACGGTGAGGTCACGTTTGGGATCGGAACAAATTCGACAGGTCTCCGACTGCGCGACATTGCCGCACACAATGCAAAACTGAACTTTTGCTTTAACTTCAAGGAGTACTTCGGCAAGTCGCTGAACGTCGTCTGAATCCGCACCAAGAATGTGGAAAGCAATCCGCTGAGCACTTTTGGGGCCAACACCGGGAAGCCGACCAAGTTCGTCGATCAGATCCTGAACAATTCCTTCATACATGTTGTTTATCCGAGCTCGATCTCGCCGATTTGCACGCCACCGAGTTCCTGTGCAATCAAATCAACCCCGGTGACATCCTGGGTTGTTTTATCGTCTCGGTGCGGAATGTCGTCTGCAGCAGGTGCTGCAACAACTTTTCCAGTCGCGCCCTGAACAATGTCAACTGTGCAATCAACTTGCAGTACGTCAAGAATTGCCTGACGAAGTCTTTCATCGTGGCCGCCACTTTTCACGTTGTTGTAGCGACCTGCGTCTTTGACACCCACGGCGAGCACCCCGTTCTCAAAGGACAGCGGTGTTGACTCCGTGAAGCCCATCCAGGCCACCCGCGAATACTTCAAGAGTGCATCCATGATTGCCGGCCACATGGACACAAAAGACACAAGGGTTGCCACTCCTACTGGTGTCGCAGGTACAGCGGCCGCCTCGGGTTCGGGCACAGGTGCAGTGCTAGGCGCAACCTTGGAGAGCTTGGGTGGTGCAGGAGGTACCACAGTCGGTGCGGCTGAAGGAGAGGGGGCAGCAGTGGCTTCTCGAGCGGTGACGGAATCAGGTTCAGCCGACTTTGCTCCCGAGGGCATCCCACGTTCCAATTGATCCAAACGTGCTCGCAAGCCTTCGGTGGAGTCGTCCACGGCAGGGAGCAGAAGTTTGGCCATCAGGAGTTCAAGTTGTAGGCGTGGTGCTGTAGCCCCCTTGATATCGGTGAGTGCACGTGATACAAGATCCCCGGCGCGAGCAAGTTCGGCAGGACCAATGCGATTGGCTTGTGTTACCACGATTTCCACAATGTCTTCAGGAGCATGAATCAGCCCAGATTCAGCGGCTCCCGGCACACGTTGCACAACGATTAAATCCCGAATTCGCTCTAACAGGTCGGTAACGAACCTGCGGGGCTCATTACCAGATTCAATGACTCTATCAATGACATGGAATAGTGCTGCTCCATTGCGATCAATGATGGAATCGAGTGTTTCAGTGAGGAGTGCGGAGTCTGTCATGCCCAGTTGCACAACAGCATCTTGGTAGGTGACACCTTCCGGGCCGCAACCGGAAATAACCTGGCCCAAAATCGACAGTGAATCTCGCACACTGCCCGCCCCTGCGCGAGCAATCAATGCAAGTGCAGCGGGGTCAGCAGAGACACCCTCTTGTTGGCATACTCCTGCTAAGTGCTCTTGAAGAATTTTGACCGGAACCAAGCGAAAGTTGTAGTTGTGTGTGCGTGAACGAATTGTGGGGAGAACCTTCTCAGCTTCAGTCGTGGCAAAAATAAATCTGACATGTTCAGGGGGTTCCTCCACCAACTTCAGCAGTGCGTTGAATCCTGCGGGTGAAATCATGTGGGCTTCATCGATGATGTACACCTTGTAGCGCGATTTAGCGGGCCCAAACATTGCCCGTTCACGGAGGTCTCGCGTGTCCTCTACACCGCCGTGGCTGGCAGCATCAAGTTCAATGACATCAATGGAACCACTACCCGTGGCTGACAAATCAATGCAACTCTCGCACACACCGCACGGGTCGGGGGTTGGACCCTGCTCGCAATTCAGTGACCGAGCCAAGATTCGAGCTGTTGAAGTCTTTCCGCAACCACGAGGCCCGGACAGTAAATAGGCATGGTGCATTTTGTTGTTTTCCAAGGCCCTGTGAAGCGGAGTGGTGACATGATCTTGCCCAACGACTTCACTGAGAGTTTGTGGGCGATAGGTGCGGTACAAGGCCATATAAGGACTTTTCGGTGCTTGGGTCTCCGCCTTTTTCACCACCCCGCCACTCTACACAGGCAACCTGACAACCTACCCGTTAACGACTCTGCCCGGCATCCCCACTGGGGATGCTGGGCAGAGCGTTGAAATGCTAGCTATTGTGCGACGACAAATGTTCCCCTGTTGTTGACCTTAAGAATTTCAACAGGTACCTCGGTACGGTTGCCGGTCTTTTTCTTGAACGTGATTGAACCGGTGGCGCCCTTGAAGTTTTCGGTAGCAAGAACTGCTGTCTTGAGAGCGTTGTAGTTCGTTGTGCCGGCCTTCTTGATCGCTGCCGCCACTACATAGACAGAGTCGTAGGTGAAAGCGCCCCAGACACCAGGCTGCTTCTTGAACTCTTTGACATATGCCTTGGTATACGCCTTCGCGGACGGCAACTGCGGAGCTGCAGGTACGCCACTGAAAGTGCAGTTCTGAGCTGCCGGAAGTCCTGCTCCAGTCACGAAAGCCGGATCAACATTTGCCAGACCCATGAAGCATGCCGTTGTCGGGGCTGTGGCCAACAACTCCCGGGCAATAATGGAACCCTCCGGGTAATAGGTGCTCGAGTAGATCATTCCTGGGCTAGACGCCAATGCTTGTGTTATCTGTGCCGCATAACTCGCATTGCCTTCTGGGACTGAAATTCGAGTCACCGAAATGCCATTAGCGGTCAATCCGGCAGCGGTCTGAGTTGCAATAGACGATGTGTAATCCGAAGGGTCAACCAACATGACAACCGACTTCACACCCGTCGAGCTGATGTAGTCAATTTCGGCAGGTGAAATTTGAGAGTTCATGGGCTGGGTGGTTGCGCCATAGCCCTGAGTTTCTAAAGAGGAGGTCATTCGCATGGGGAAAATCTTGTTCTTGACATAGATGGGCAGGTTGATAACCCCAACACCAGAGTTGTAAGGACCAACAACGATATCTGCACCAGCTTTTTTCGCTGCTGTCACAGCGGCTTTGGCTTTGTCAGGGTTTGCTTGATCATCGACTCTCACAATTTTGATCATTTTGCCCAGGACTCCACCGTTGGCATTGATCTGCATGGCTGCTAGTTGTGCTCCGCGTAATTGATCCTTGCCATTATTTGACTGATCGCCGGTGAGTGGCGCTTCCAGCGCAATCACAATGTCACCCGTGTGGATAGCTTGGGCTGGCAGTACCGAAACGCCCACGGCAAGAATCGAGGCAAGAGCCACAATCCCGGCAGGCTTGAACACGGTTAATTTCACAATTTTCCCTTCAATTATTGAACACATTCGAATTTACACTCAATC
>JAGYKV010000008.1 GCA_018401415.1 Candidatus Nanopelagicales bacterium
GGATTGCGGAACCCCGAGCACCTTCTCAGCTGCCGGACTCTCTGACATGTATTCCATTCCTCTGTGAGTAGGTCAATCGATGGTAGAACTGGGTCGGTGAAATCACCTGGTGGATGTGGCGTTGGCGTTATTGATTGACAGAGCCGCTCTCAACTCCCCACCTGCCCAAGATATTTCGATACGTCTGATCCGATGACAGTTCTTGTAAGGCTTCCAATACCGATTCTCGAATTATCCGCTTATCCAAGGGCACGGCAATCCCATACGGCTGGGGTTCAATTGCAGTGTCAGCGATTACGATTCGACCGAAACTGTTGCCTGCCAAGTATGTCACCACAGGGTCATCGGCAACGAGTGCATCTAATTGACCAGTTTCAATATCTGTGGCCGCGTCCGAGAGTGATTTATACCCCACGATTGTGAGAGGCTCCAATCCCTCGCGAGTGCACTTATTCGAAACGCGCACCAGGTAATCAGAATATTGGGCACTGTCCACTACCGCGCCAACGCGCGAACCACATGGATTCGATGACTTGATCTGTGAATCGACGGATGAGGCCCAACCGGTTCCACCAACGAAATAGTCAACAAATGCGGCTCGCTTCTGCCGCTCCATTGTGTCGAACATGCTCGCAATTCCGATATCGGCTGTTCCCTCAGTAACTGCATCGAGGACTGAATCGAATGATCCACCGACAAACTCGGCCTCAAGTCCATTGAGTTGTGCAATGGCCTTGGCCAATTCAACTTCCCAACCGATTAATCTGCCATCCTCCGCATAAAAGGCGCTGGGTGCTGAATCATCGAAAACGGCAATTGTCAGCACACCGGGGGTGACCAAAGAATCTGTGAGAGCCGCCGGAGTCGTCCACGTTGACGGTGACGCCTGAACCGGACGGTGATTCAGCAGATTCTTGAGTGCACGCACTCACACTCAGCGACAAACCTGCGATCAGCACGAGGACCGCAAACTGTGATCTTGACCTGCTAAAATATACGCAACATGTCAGAGTTCCTGTCGTGAGATGAGTTCGGCGAAAATCCCGCCACCATTGGATAGTTCATCGAATGTTCCCTGCTCAGCTATCTGTCCGGCATCGAGAACAATAATCTGGTCGGCCTGTCTAATGGTGGAAAGTCTGTGCGCGATCACAATCCTCGTGACGTCCAATGAAGCGATCCCACGGGTCAGGGCTTCTTGGGTGATGTTGTCCAACGCACTGGTGGCTTCATCGAGGAACAGGTACTTGGGGTCGTGGGCCAGAGCTCGGGCAAGAAGTAGTCGCTGCCGTTGTCCCCCGGAGATAAGAGTCGCGTTTTCGTCAATCCAGGTGTCCAATCCGGCGGCCATATTACGTACAGAGTCTGCAAGGCGCACCTGATCCAGAAGTTCCCAAATTCGAGAATCGGGAATAGGGCCAGAAGCGACCGTGACATTCTCCCGAATTGTGCCGGCCAGCAGCAGACTTGACTGAAGAACCACTCCACACTGGCGACGAACTGCGGAGCGATTCAGGGAGGCAAGGTCCTGTTCATCAAATGCGACGATTCCAGTCTGCGGGCTCTCAAATCCGAGGAGCAATCGAAGTAATGTTGACTTGCCTGATCCCGATGTCCCAACAATCGCCACGAAGTCTCCGGGTTCGGCTCGAAAAGAGATATCCCGGACTACCCAAGGAAGATCTGGTCCATAGCGGAAACCCACTCGACGCACCTCCAGGGCGCCGGTGAGTGGACCGGGATCCTCGGATCTTTCTGATTCCTCCGTTTCAGATCCCAAGAGTTCAGCCAGCCGCTCCACATGCGGTCGAATCGACTCAAAGGCTCGCATGGTGAGAATCAGACCGACCAGACCAATACTGAATTGGCCGAAAGCGGAGAGAAATGCAACGAAAGATGAAGCAGGAATAGTTCCTGCGGGCAAGCGATAGGCAATAACAATGAAGAGAATCGTCATGGCGCCGAGGAGTCCCACGACCAAAATTTCTACGGAGAATTGGCGGGTCCAGCGAGTGTTGAACGCCCTGCGGTATGCGGCATATGTTTTGGCCCAACGGGTGAATCCGCCTATTTCGCCATTGGAGGTGCGAATGGGTATCCACCCTCGCATGAGATCGGTAGTGGTGACTTCCAACTTCGAGTGCGCCTCCAGCTCCAGGTGCCAAATCGCATTGTCCCTTCGAATTATTAACCAAGATGCAGTGAGCAAAATCAATCCCAGAACCACAGCCACGGTGCCAAGACTCGGAATGAACCAAATCAGCAGAGATCCGTTAAGTAGCACCAACATCACACTGATCAATCCAATGTTGATGTAGTCCAATGACGACACCAGCGAGGACCAGACCGTAACGCGCGACGCTGCGCGAGCAGATGGCCAAACAGTTAATGCTTGTGCTGGAAGGCGAAGTAGTCGATCAAGTACTGCTCCACCGGTAGCCATCTCGGTAGCATCGCCAATGCGCACAAAGTTATAAGTTCGACTATAGGTGAATGCACCCGCAGCCACGGTCAGTGAAAGCAGTGCAGCACTGATGGCCACCAACCTCGCGACATCACCCGTGGGCACCACATCGCTGAAAATCAGTTCCGTGGCGAGGGGAATTGCCAGGCTGATAATCCCGACAATTAGCGCTGAGGTGATGGAGATGACAAGATCCCGACGCATGCCCATCACGGACACGCGAATGAGATCGCGCAGAGTGAGTGCACCGGGTTTTAAGGGCCTGATTACTTCTAACGCGTCACGGGAGAATTCGCTAGCGATGGACTCATCCACTCGAACCGGGTCGGAACCCATTCGATGCAGAAAAGGGGCAGAGTTGGGACCGGGAAGAATCACCTCCAAACCGAGATCACCTTGCACAACGAGAACCGGCTGATTGACTTCCCACCAACGTTCCATCAGGTGGACTTTGCGGGAACGTACCTGTGAGGCCTCTAACGCACTGGCCATTTGTTCAAGTAACGGATCCTCTTCATTCACGGTCGCCGGACTGAAGTTGAAATTACAAGGCTTGGAAAGGTATGTGACGAGTTCCGTGATGCGACCGGGTGTATGGGGTCTCGCGGGAAGGGGGGTTCGAGGGTTCAGTGTTCTTTCAAGGTAGGCAGCCGCAAGTTCCATGTCGTGTTCCCTGCGGGTCTCAGATGTTGAATCACGGATGTCACTTTGTTTCCTCATGCATTCATCAACTCCCGATACAGCCCTTGTTGAGCAGCCAATTCGGAGTGGGTCCCTCGTTCGTGGATACCACCTGCATCGAGGACGACAATTTCATCGGCATCGCGAACGGTGGAGAGCCGATGAGCCACCACCAAGGTGGTGCATCCCTTGGACTGCAACTGGGCAATCACCGCGGCTTCGGTGCGTGCGTCGAGTGCGCTTGTTGCTTCATCGAGAACCATGAGGCGGGGTTGGCGAACAAGTGCGCGTGCAATTCCCAGTCGCTGTCGCTGCCCGCCGGAGAGGTCGCGACCACTTTCTTGTAATAACGAGTCATACCCTCCTGGACGGGCAATGATGTCATCGTGAAGTTGGGCCGCCTTTGCGGCGGTGATTACATCTCGATCTGAGATATCGGGATCGAACATGGTTATGTTGTCGCGGATGGATGCCTGGTAAATCACGGTGTCCTGGTCAACGAATCCGATCTCACGAGCCAGCACCGCGCGTGAGTGATCATTGAACGGTTTGTCATCGATTCGGATCTCGCCCGACCACGGTTCATAGAGCCCGGCAATGAGTCGCCCGATGGAGGACTTCCCGCTCCCACTCTTTCCGACAATGGCAACAATGCGACCAGGGTTAATCGTGATGCTTACGTCGGTGAAAAGTGGTGGTTCACTCGGTGTGTAACCAAATGTCAGGTGGGAAATCGTAAGGCGCGCTGCCCATGGATCAACTGCCAGTCCTCCCCGTTTGCGTCTGCCTGACCGTGCCACAGCGAGTAGTGAGTCCAAGTCATTGTCCTCACGGGTTTCGTTTGACGGTACAAAGTTAATGGGAGCCTTCGCGGAGGTTTGTTCTGATTCCGTGACCGACAGGCGTGAAGGTTGCTCGGGTGTCGACGGTAACGGGACAACGGGGAGGGCATCGAGATAGGGGTCAAGCATCCGTTGATCCGTTGCCTGCTCGAGGACATCGTCTGCTTGCTCGAGGGCGCCCCGAAGGTTAAAGAATGCATCCAGACTCGGAACCAAAACGACAATGGGTGCGACGAAGGCGGCCAGAAGAACAGAGAACGCGGCGAACGTTCCCAGGGTGAGCGACCCTTGAATGGACATCCATCCACCGGTGGCGAGGACCATGGTTTGGATCAACAAAATGGTGAAAACCGGAAGCATTCCCAGCCATGCCCACAGGTGGGTGTAGCCGAGAGTGAGGCGGCGGCCCAGCGAGGAATAAATTCGGTCAAATGCAATATTTTCGCTACCTGTCGCCTTGAGGGTTTCCAGTATTCGAAGTGAGGTTCCCAGTTCTGTCATGGTTACCGCGGATTCGCGAGCCTGGCGTTGTCTCACTTCAATTCGCTTAGGCACGATTCGCAGAATGAGGAGTAGAAGAATCACATAGCCAATGAGCGCGACAATTGCCAGCGTAGGTGACAGGACAAACATGATGATCAGGAAGAACAGACTCGTGAGCTGCGCGAGAACCGCGCTGGCGAACGGACCCGACATAACGAGTGCAATTGACTCTGTGAGAGATACCCGGTAGGCAAGGGTGGTGGGATCGCGTTGACTAATAAACCAGGCGGGCATGCGAAGCAGGTGCCATAAAAATCGCGCGCTCGCGGTGGTCACCGTGATAGTGGTGAGCCGCCGAAGCCCGACAAGTTGAAGTGCGGTGAGCACAATGGAGAGAATCAGTGCGGCGATCAAGCCGGCAATGATCACGGCGGCACCATCGCGATTGCCGGTACTGAGATATCCATCCACAAAGAGCCGGAGAAGCCCGGGTGTAAGGATTCCCGGAACAATGAGCGCGAGCCCGGATAACACCACAAATGCGATTCCGACGCGACTGCCCGTGTGGCGACCAACGAGAGTTCGCAATATGCCGGGAGGGCGGGGGTTATGAACAATGGTGGGGCCGGGGGTAATGACAAGTACGGGACCGCTGAGATTCTGATCCAACTCCTGGGAACTCAGGGTCTTGCGCCCACTAATGGGATCAATAACTTCCCACAACTGGCCGGATCTCGCGGATATAACAACCGCGTGGTTACCTGACCAGAGGGCAATGGCGGGCAGGAATTTTTCCACCTGTGACTGATCACCTACCAAGGACCGTTTCTCAACAGGTTCCGCAATAAAACCGAAGTAGTCGGCCGCGGTTGCTAATGCGGCCAAGTCGACACCCTGTCGACTCACTCCGCATACATGTCGAATCTCCTCTTGGCCAACGTGTTTGCCGTATGCGGCCATGACCATGCGTAAACACGTGATCCCCATCTCCGTGGAGGCTTGGGCCAGAAAAACCGGGGTTTTCATGAAGATCCGAAGAGAATGGCTAACGGTGCCGCATTGTCGGTAATGATCTGGCCGGACCATGGGGTGCCGGCAACGAGTGAGTAGTCCGGACCCGATCCAATTGTCCACGCGAGCCCTGAGGGATTCAATTCATTACTGTCTAACTCAATCTGAACTTCAATAAGCGGCTCACTCACCGTCTCGAGCGCTTGGTAACCGGCGACAGTTCCGACTAATTGCTGCACGCGGGAGATACTCATGGGTGTGTCTGCTACCGAAGCGACCACGCCGGTGATGTACCCGTATTGCCCTGCTGGAATGGAGTCAGGTGATATGTGCGCCGTCTCTCCGACCACCACCCCCGAAATCGCCGACGCCGGAATGAGTGCTATCGCGACCAGATTCTCATTCACTCGCTGGATGGTGGCGATACCAGATCCGGACTCAGTGAAGCCACCGTCCTGGGTGGCAACTTCAATCACCGTCCCGGCTACGGGCGTTTTTACTCTCACTTCCTGACCGGATTCATCTAACAGAATCGCCAGGGTGTTCCCCGCCTCCACAACTGTTCCAACCGATACGAAAACAACTTTCACCGTGCCGTCTATGGCGGCGCCAACTTCAAGGGGGCCACCGACAGTTGAGATCACACCCTCGGCACTGGTGAAGATGGGAGGTCGGGCCAACACGCCCCAGGCGAGAAACCCCAGGATGAGGGCAATTGCTCCAAGGAGGACCACCCACATG
The DNA here is from genome assembly GCA_018401415.1 of Candidatus Nanopelagicales bacterium. GTDB lineage: Bacteria > Actinomycetota > Actinomycetes > S36-B12 > S36-B12 > UBA4592. The sequence goes on from JAGYKV010000008.1 coordinate 6,223, forward strand.
CGGGGACTACCAAATACGGCGACTTCGTCAAGTTTCTGAATGGGTGAAACTGTGGGGGAGTCGTTTACCGGGCTGACCACTTAAGCAGAATAGTCCTTTATGTTGCTGGGAGCCACCATGTCTCTACAGTAAAAGTCTCTACAGTAAAGGTTTTCACAGTAATGGTATTCACACTAGTGGTTCTTTTATTAGTGGTGGGGTGCACTCAGAGTCAGTCGTCACTGATTCGAACGGTCCGACAGCACGTTGCTGGGAATTGGTGACGCCCTAGGCACTCAGGTGGTGAGGGAGCACCCGGTAGGTGACCCAGTGGGTGACCCAGTCAGGTGCCCCAACCTGAAGCTTGTACTCGTTGATTGGATCGCCGTCATCAGGAATCCAAGAGAGGATCGTTGAGCCTTCTCCAAGGTGAATGTCGCTGGCTGTTGACCATGCTGCAAGGCGAAGGAACGATCTTCTACGAGAGTCATCTGCGTGTAATGCTTTGTCATGGATCACAACCTGAAATGTCACCGTACTCGGATTGAGCCGGACAACGGGAATACAGCCGCGCAGTCGACCGTCGACATGGAGCAAAAAAGAATCCTCTGGCCGAATCTTTGGATCTTGGATTGTCGCAATGACCCGCGGATCGAGGTCGTGCAAATCCTTTGGGTTCGTTCCCGCCAGTCCGCGGGTCAAGCGGACACCTCGTGGGAGTGCAATGCGGCGGCGCCGGGTATTGGTGGGGAATACGGTTCCTTCCCATCCCAGTGGCGCGCCGGTGGTGCCGGTCAATTGCGCCAAAATCTGTTCGGGTGCACTGCCTTCGGCAACGTGGACAAAGAGTTCGGGTGAAGTGAGGTTCCCCATCAGTTGCATGCGTGCGGTGAGTTTGGCGATGACGGAATCGCGGTCTGTAGCCCGACCTCGGGAGGAGAGCATAAGTTGGCTTCGGTCACCTACTGTGGTTGCGCTGCGCTGTTCGGTCATGTGGCCCAGTCTCCTGTTGCCCTTTGACATCGCCATAAATGGAAATGGGGTTTGGTATGTCACAGGGTGGGATGAAAAATTTGATGGATCTGGTTGATGATGTGTGTGTCGGTGCTGCCAGTGATGCGGGTTTGAAGGCGCGTTTATTGGCTGATCCGCGGGCAACGTTGATTGAGGAGACCGCGTTGACTATTCCCGAGGAATATTTAGAACTGATTTCGGGCGGTGCCCCCTGCGACCAATTGCCTTGGTGCCCGACATGTCAGCAATGGGGTTGCTCCGGCTGCTTTTGATCCGATCGCCATGGTCCGCTGAAACAATCCAATCCGCTCCTCGCTGGGTGCGAAAAGCTATGGGGAGCCGAATTATGCGGCCCGCGACCACGGTGGCCAAGGATCTATGAATAATTCTCAACTCGTACACCTGTGATCTGTTTTGGTCGGAGCAGGAAAAATGAATTGGCGATGCTGTGTCATTTCATCCTGCGCCCCAGTCTTCGAGGACTTGGCGTATGGGTGATCTTGACCTTGGGCTGCTTCGCAGCGGGTGTTTGAATGGCAAACACGGTTGTGGGCTGAGAGATTCTCCGGTAGCGTAATGAACGACATCAATATTTCGTTTAGGCATCGCCATTATTTGAGCAGAGGTTTGATATGTCGCAGGGTGATTCGAGTAACCCATTGCATCTTGTGAATGATGTGTGTGCCAGGGCTGCCAGTGACGCCGATTTAAAGGCGCGTTTGTTGGCTGATCCACGGGCCACACTCGCCCAGGAGACCGAGTTGACCATCCCTGATGAATGGGAATTGGTGGCCAGTGAGGCAGCTGATGGCACGGTCCGGGTGGATCTTGTTAACTATGACATTCCTGCGGAGTACCTGGAACTGGTTTCAGGTGGTGGTGAAGAAGATTGTGGCTTCCAGAACGGTCCAATTTCATAGAAGGATTGATGAAAGCGGACAGAGTAACTAGGGGGGAACTGCGCGGCTGATATCCATTACTGCTTGGTCAAGAACATGTGCAGCACAATCCTCATGGTCTTGGCCTTGATGGACATGGCGTGGACACGTGCATCGCGTCCTGAGTCCCCTACATAGTTGAACAAGGTGCTATTCATACAAAGCACGTTGCTGGGAATTGGTGACGCCCTAGGCACTCAGGTGGTGGGGGAGCACCCGATAGGTAATCCAGTGGGTGACCCAGTCGGCTGCGGCAACCTGACGTTTGTAGACGTTGATCGGATCGCCGTCATCCTTCATCCAAGTAATGATCGTGGAGCCTTCCCTCAGGTGAACGTCAGTGGCTGTTGACCATGCTGCTAGCCGAAGGAACGACCTTCTGCGAGGGTCGTCTGCATTCAACGCATTGTCATGGACCACAACGCGAAATGTCACCGTGGTGGGGCCCAGTCGGATCACGGGAATGCAGCCGCGCACTTGTTCGTCGACATGGAGCAAAAAAGAATCTTCTGGCCGAATATTAGGATCTTGGATTGTCGCAATCACCCGTGGATCGAGGTCGTGCAAATCCTTTGGGTTCGTTTCCGCCAGCCCACGGGTCAATTGAACACCTCGAGGGAGTGCGATTTGGCGGCGCCGGGTATTGGTGGGGAATACGGTTCCTTCCCACCCCAATGGCGCGCCGGTGGTGCCGGTCAATTGCGCCAAAATCTGTTCGGGTGCACTGCCTTCGGCAACGTGGACAAAAAGTTCGGGTGAAGTGAGGTTCCCCATCAGTTGCATGCGTGCGGTGAGTTTGGCGATGATGGAATCGCGGTCTGTAGCCCGACCTCGGGAGGAGAGCATAAGTTGGCTTCGGTTCGCAGTGTTGGCGGTGTTGCGCTGTTCGGTCATGTGGCCCAGTCTCCTCGCAGTATCAATGACCTCGATCTTGGGCTGCTTCGCTGCGGGCCCCTGAAGTGAAGACACGGTAGCGGTCTGCGAATCTTTACTGTAACGTAGCATCTGCCTTGGACATCTCTCTCTGGCATCGCTATTAATCGAGAAGAGGTTTGATATGTCGCAGGGTGAGTTGAGTAATCCGATGGATCTGGTTGATGAAGTTTGTGCCAGGGCTGGTAGTGATGCGGGTTTGAAGGCGCGTCTGTTAGCTGATCCACGGGCCACACTGGCCCAGGAGGCCGCGTTGACTATTCCCAATGGCTGGGAACTTGTGGCCAGTGAGGCAACTAATGGCACGGTCCGTGTGGAACTAGCCAACGAGGACATTCCTGAGGAATATCTAGATCTGGTTTCAGGTGGTACCACCTACCCCGACTGCCAAGGAGCGTAGTGAAGGTGAGCGCGTAGGTGAGGCACCTGATGGCACGGTCCGGGTGGAGCTTGCCAATGAAGACATTCCGGGGGCGTACCTTGAATTGGTTTCGGGTGGTTTGCCACCGAGTAGTAGTGATCCAAGCCCGTCGGGATGCTAGGGGCGCTTCATTGAAGTGACTACCTGATGTAGTTTGGTGTGAGCCCCGGCGCACAAGGTGTCGGGGCTCACTCATTATCAGTTCATTCCCAAGTTACATCTGTTACTGCTTGGTGAAGATCATGTGAAGCACGACAGGGGCTGCGGTTGCGGAGGGGGGCCCGAAGGTTGCCTCGCGTGAAATCCTCATGGTCTTGCTCGTGGTGCTGGTCTGACTGCCGGTTCC
>JAGYKV010000009.1 GCA_018401415.1 Candidatus Nanopelagicales bacterium
ATTACATGTATATATTCAATTCATTTGGCCGATACTTTCCAAATCAGAGACTGCATGGCATCGAATACTGAATGCACTAAAGGGGATGGAAGCAACCTGTTATTCGATGAACTTGGACTCACCACCAAAGCTGGAGGCTCACCATTTGCTCACCCTGATTGAGAGATAATTAAGAGTCTTCTATACGAAGAGCATTTCTAATGGTCAAGTACTACGACTTCCAAAAAGAATACAAATCCTTAGTAATTTCATGTGACATGGTCGCAACTTCTCGATTTGGTTCCGTGAGTGCCCAAGCCATAACCTGCTTTACCGTAGAAGCAAGATCAGTTCGATCTTCCAAATCCAAGTTCTTGCTCGGCCCGCCTGTGAAGTGAATAAGCATCTGTTACTTCATGACGTGAGTCAAAGTGCTCAATCGAAATCTGAATGTCAAGTTCATGGGCCACAGCCTCAACCATTTTCGCCAATGAAAGTATAGTCGATGTCTTGTCCGGACCCAAGTTGTATATGTTGTGTTAACCATCAGTAATGAACTGCGATAACGGCTCCATTAAGTACTGAACATCCGAGAATGCCCTAAATTGTAGGCCATCCCCGTACACAGTTAGCGGCTTACCCTCAAGAGCCAATCATATGAAGATTTCCAGAACATTCCTAGGTGGATTCAACTGGTCGTCGCAACACCTTCAGGTAGTGGAGGTGTTCGACGGTGGTGACGGCGGACTGGAGCAAGAAGACCAGCGATGTTCCCGAGGGTGCGCGCCGGCAGTGGCGTGCAGATCGGGCGTTACGCCCGCCGATGCGTTCGCCGGGTTCGCCTACGCCGTCGCGGGCGGTTCAGCGGCAGTTCTGGCGTCTGATCGCCACGGGTATCACTTCAGCTGAGGCGGCGCTGAACGTGGGCGTGTCCGTTCCGGTGGGAACGCGATGGTTTCGCCACGCTGGTGGCATGACACCACTAACACTGGTCGAGCCCAGTGGACGCTACCTGTCTTTTGAAGAACGCGAGGAGATCGCGCTGCTGCGCGCCCAGAAGATGGGAGTGCGTGAGATTGCCCGCAGGATCGGCCGTGACCCGGGAACGATATCTCGTGAACTGCGCCGCAACGCCGCCACCAGGGGTGGCAAACCGGAGTATCGGGCGCTGGTGGCGCAGTGGAAGGCTCAACAGGGGGCGAAGCGTCCGAAAGTGGCGCGACTGGCGACCAACGATCGGCTCCACGCCTATGTTCACGAGCGACTTTCTGGACACGTCCGCCGACCAGATGGCAGTGTCGTTGCCGGACCAAAGCCGCCGCCGTGGAAGGGGCTGAATAAACCGCACCGGCAGGACCGGCGGTGGGCAACTCGCGTGGAGTCCGGAGCAGATCTCGCACCGGTTGAAAGTTGATTTCCCGGATGATGAGTCCATGCGCATCAGCCACGAGGCGATCTACCAGTCGTTGTTCATCCAGGGCCGTGGGGCCCTGAAGCGAGAACTCGTCGCGTGCCTGCGAACCGGCCGCGCACTACGCCAGCCCCGAGCCCGAACACGGAATCGACCGCAAGGGCATATCACCACAGACGTCGTGTTCTCCGAGCGTCCCGCCGAAGCTGCAGACCGCTGCGTTCCTGGGCATTGGGAATCTCAATGGTTTTGTCAAGCGGTAATTGGGAGTGGTTGTTCGGATTCGATGTAGGGGGTGTGGTCGCGGAGCATGGCCCAAATGACGTTGATGCGGCGACGTGCGAGTGCGAAGAGTGCTTGCTTGTGTGTTTTGCCTTCGGCGCGTTTGCGGTCATAGAACGCCCGGGACGTCGGGCTGGATTTCAAGCTCGATAACGCAGCCAGGTAGCAGGTCCGCAACAGTCGGCGATTGAAGCGCCTAGGGCGGTGCCGGTTCCCGCTGATACGCCCAGAGTCGCGAGGAACCGGTGCTAATCCGGCGAGGCTGGCGAGCTTGTCGGCGGAGATCAAACGCATCGAGGGTGCCGCCGATTTGAGCGAGAAAACTTGCGGCGAGGTAGGGGCCGAATTCGGGCATGCTCATCAGGATCTCGCCGTCTTCATGGTTGTTGAGCTGCTCGGCGATGAGGGCATCTATGACAGCGAGGTCGGCGTCGATGGTGGTGATCGTGGCAGCGAGTTTGGCGACCAGAAGCGAGCCGGCCGCTTCGCTGGGCAGGACGCTGGTGTGGGCTTTGGCTGCGTCCACGGCCGCTTGGGCAACACCCGCGCTGTTACGGGCGCCACGCGTCTTCAGCCACGCCGCTAGCCGGCTCACGCCCATCCGCCTGATGCTGGCCGGTGTGGCGTAACCGGTGAGCAGCATCAAGGCGGCCTTATTCTTGGAGTAGTCGAAACTTCGCTCCAGTGCTGGAAATACTCCATCAACACCGCCCGCAGCCGATTGATCGCCCGAACCCGATCATGGATCACATCCAGGCGGTGCGAGGTCAACAGTTTCAACCCCACCGCGACCTCATCGGGGGTGATGATCGCCGGCAAGTCGGTGCGCATGCGGGCCTGATCGGCGATATTCCGGGCATCTTTCGCGTCAGTCTTACCATCTCCCCGATACGTCGCAGCCGCATGATGAATGATCCGTCCCGGGATGTAGAGAACCTGCTGATCATGAGCTGTTAGCAGCGTGATCACCAACGCCGCTCCTCCGTCGGTGAGGTCCGTTGCCCAACACACCTCGCGCCCATCGGCGATGTCGAACACCGTGGCCAAGAGATCCAGTAGGTCGCTTTCCTCGTTTGCCACTTTCTTCGACACCAATACATTTCCTGAGGCATCGATTAACACCAGGTGATGCGTGCGCTTGCCAGCATCGATACCGGCCCATAACTCCGCCATGCCATGCCTTCCTTCCAATCAGGTGACGTAAACAGCCCTGTCGATGACCACGCCGGCGCGTCCTTACCCAGCGATCAATGTCGCAACTCTCAATCAGCGGTCGAGGCCATCAGCGGGCGGCAGGCGGCCATTCCCAGTAAGCCGTCCAAGCGGCAAGGCGACAACTCAGCCATACCTGCTGACCGAGGGTGCCCAGAACGCTACATCACGCGCGAACCAGCACTGGTAACAACGTAAGGAAGGCGACTTGATCATTGGCAAGGGCCAACGCAGCGCCATAGGGACTCTGGTGGAACGGAAATCCCGGTACGTGAAACTCTTGCATTTAGGTTGGCGGGACTCCACCAGCCTGCATCAGGCCATCGCGGCAAGTATGAACAGCCTAGCCGCCGCAACTGCGATTGTCCTTGACGTGGGACCAAGGAACAGAGATGGCTCAGCACCAAGAAATTAGTCGAGACACCAACATGAAAGTGTATTTCTGTGATCCAGCCAGCCCATGGCAGCGACCCAGTAACGAGAATACCAATGGGCTCTTGGAGTGGTCCCCGAAAGTTGGACTTGGTAATAGAACATTATCTGATGGCAACTGCTTGTGCCCGGTACTCGTCCGGGCTTAGGTAGCCAAGTCGTTCTTGGATTCGGGTGGTGTTCCACCATTGGAGGTAGTTGTTGAGGCCTGAGTGGAACGCTTCGACAGTTTCGGGTTTTTGGATGCGGAACCATTCCTCCTTGAGGTGGCTGAAGAACCCTTCCATGACGGCGTTGTCCAGACACGTGCCCTTTCGAGACATCGACTGAGTGAGCCCAGCGTCGCTCAAGATGTCCCGCCAGAGGGCGTGGCGGTATTGAAATCCTTGGTCGGAGTGGACGAGTGGTGTCTGATCAGGGCGCAGGGTTTGGATTGCCAAGCGCAGTCCGTCGGTGACCATCTTCACGCTCGGTGATGGGCCTGCCATCGCTGAGATGATCCGGTGGTCGTGCAGATCCAGGACAGGTGATACGTAGACCTTGGTGTTGCCGACGTTGAACTCGGTCACATCAGTGACCCATTTGGTGTGCTCAACCTTTGCCGCGAACTGACGGTTTAACACATTCGTCGCTGCCTGTCCAACTTCGCCTCGGAAAGAGTTGTATCGCCTGCGTCGCCGTACCGGACACTGCAAGCCCGTCTCACGCATCAACTTGAGCACAGTCTTCTTCGACACCTGCCATCCTTGGCGAACCAGAACCGCGCGGATACGCCGATGCCCGTATGCACTGTTGGCTGCAGTAAACGCAGCACCGATTGCCTCCTTCAGACCAGCTCGCGTATCGACTCGATTGAGTCGATGTCGGTGGTCGTAAAACGTGGATCTGGAAAGGTTTGCCACTTCCAGGAGCAAAGCAAGCGGGTATTGCGCCTTGAGGTCCTCGAAGGCTCGAACTTTCAGCGTCGTTCCGGTGACTTCAAGGCACGCAATTTTCCCAAATACGCGACCTCAACGCGAAGCCTTTCGTTCTCCCGACGCAGTGCCTCGGTTTCGCTTTCCGCACGGGGTTCTTGACTCATGGCTGGTGGCCTGCCGCGAGGCTTCGGACGCAGCCCGTCTTCACCATCTCGCCGATAAATACTCGTCCAATTCGCGACCGTGCTAGGTGAGGGCAGGTCGACTTCCTCACACAAAGACCTGCCAGATTCACCATTGATATGGCGCAACACAATCTCGAGCTTGATCAAGAAGTCATACTGTCTACGCTCTCTGGTCACCAACGCACCCTCTCCACGTGACTGCCAGTGCTCATACAACATTTGGACAGGCGCACCAGTTAGGTCAAGGACAATGGTTACAGACTTCGCAGTGAAACCCTGCTCAAACAGTTCGATGGCTGACACAGCATCGGAATGACTTAACGTGCTCCGTGAATACATTTGACTTCTCCTTTAAAGCGGATCCCTAAATTTCGTGATGTGACCCCCTGAATGTGACCGTTTGATGTGACCCCCTGAATGTGACCGTTGTTTTTGAGAGTTGTGGCAGGCTGATCTGAAGGAGGATCGCTATGCCACGTCAATATCCAACTGGTTTCCGGGATGAAATGGTTCGCCGGATGCTTACTGGTGAACCCGTGCTAACTATTTGTTCGGACACAGGGGTTCCCGAGCAAACCTTGCATCGGTGGAAACACCAAGCCCTCATTGATGCGGGTCTTGTCGATGGGATCGACTCGACTCAGGGCGCGGCTCTACGCGCTGCGCATAAAAGAATCAAGTTTCTTGAGAAAGAGTTACAACTCGTGAAGGATGCGTCAGAGATCTATGATTCCTTGGCGGTGGTGGACCCAAAAGAAGGCAGGCCGTCGCGGAGGAACTAGTTTCGCGCGGCCATTCATCACGTAGTTCAGCTCGTGCTTCTGGTGTTCACCGGTCGACATTTCACCAAAGGGTGAAACTATCGCCTCCAACGGATCGAGCGATCAGGCGGCTACTTCTTACTGACGCCGTTGGGAAAATTCATGGTGAATCGCGCGGCACCTACGGGTACCGCAGAGTCGCGGCAACACTAAGGATTGAATCGGGGTTGATCGTGAATCACAAGCTCGTGGCCTCGATTATGCAGGAATTGCAACTCTATGGCCTACCTAAGCGTCGCACAGCAAGGCGTAACTTGATTGCCGTGCGTACTACCAGCGACCTGGTGAAGCGTGACTTCACCGTAACCGGTCCTAATCAACTCTGGGTCACCGATATCACCGAACATCCAACGCGAGAAGCACGTGTTTTTTGTTGTGTTGTCCTTGACGCGTATTCACGCAAGGCAGTGGGTTGGTCAATCGACCGGATTGCTGATGCAGCATTGGTGAACTCGGCACTGAAAATGGCCGCAGCAACACGGTCCACTACACGAGAAACCATCATTCATGCCGATCACGGCGCGCAATTTACATCCTGGGCTTTCACGAGCAACGTGCGTAATTACGGACTCAGACTCAGCCTGGGAACGGTCGGTGATTGCTATGACAATGCCATGATCGAATCGTTCTGGGGAAGAATGCAGACCGAACTTCTCAACCGTAAAACATGGACCACCGTCGTTGAGCTGAGCATGGAGATGGCTGATTACATTGAAAATTTCCACAACACTCGAAGGCGCCACTCATCACTAGCTATGCTCACACCAACCGAATACGAAACAACCAATCAAAGCCAGCTGCAACTATCGTGAGCCCGGCCTACAAACGGGGGTCACATCAATCGTGTCCAACTTTTGGGGTCCACTCCACTCCGGAGGCAATATTTTCCGAAAGGAACAGACCTGTCAATCTATAGTCCTGCAGACCTCGCACGAGTTGAAAATGAACTCAACAACAGGCCACGCCTGGTCCTCGGGGACGCAACCCCAGAGCAGCTTTCACCTAAATACTAACCTTAACGAACTAGCAAAGTTGCAACGACCGCTTAAAACCACCTTGGACTCCGTGGTCGGCGTGGACAACGCCTCCTGGTCGTGGTTTGCGTTGTTTTATCGCCATGTCAAGGGCGTTGACGACCAGTTGTGAATCCTGAACAGAATCGATAGGCCAACCAACAATTCTTCGGCTGCACGTGTCCAAAACAGCGCAGCAGTATATTTTTCCTTCGCGAGTCTTGAGGCTCTGAGCGGTCGCTGACCCACAGCTCGTTTAACCCATCGCGGTTGAAACGACGATTCACAAGATCGTCATCGGTGGGAACACCTGCGTTGCGAGAAGCTTTGCTAGGTCCGGGAAGACCAGTGATAGCGGCGTTATGCATCAATAGGTTCACCAGGTTCGCGCCTCACAAAACTCCGTGAGCCTGCGTGAGTTCGGCATGCACCCGGCGGTATCCGTACGTTCCGCGGGAAGCCACGTGAACATCTCGGATGATGCCTGTTAACCATTCACGACGCATCGTGGTGGGAGCCAACGGACGTAAACGATATTTGTAATACCCCTGAGAGGAGACTCCAAGAACACGAGCGCACTGCTTCACCCGATAACCATCCGCGACCAGGACATCAATTATCGCGTGAAGCCTTTTGGGTGACGCGAGCTGCTTCCCAACATTTCATGGGCTCTGCGAAGAATCTCAACTTCGTTTTCCAGCTCACGAATACGTTTTCGTGCCTTACGCATCTCCCGGGACTCGGCAAGGGCAACGCCAGGGATTTCTCCTCTATCTATCTTGTCTTGCTTGACCCAACGGTGAAGGATCGCGCAACTCACATCCAAATCGGACGCAGTTTTCTTCACCGTTTGACCAGCTCGAATCAATGAAACAGCTCTCACTCGGAACTCATCAGGATAGGCACGTGGCATGAAACTAGCCTTTCATTAAGGCCAAAAATCAACACCAAAATAGGAAACTTTCTCTGGGGCAGGTCAACCTGTCAACCAAACCGGGGCACTCCCCCGCCAGACACCCCAGAAAAAACCAGCACTAGGTAGGGGTCAGTGGTAAAATATTCGAAAATGTATTGTTAGAGATCAATCCAAAAAATGCCCATCTTCGCACGCAAGAAAGGCATACTGACCCGATGGCATCTTGACTAGAGCGCATGAAAATGATCTTAGGTGCAACATTGCTCCTACAAAACGCCAAATCTTCGCTGCGCTCGGGTAATATCTTCAATACAAATCATTGAATTCGGGCTTAAATACGGCATCGCTTCTAGTAAGGAATTCAAATTAGATAGAGAAGAGTGCAGCCCATCATCAATGAACAAGTCGATTTCTGAATTGATATCAATAAATCCTCGACGCAAAGAGTCCCTTGCGGTCTGATCAACGAAATGGCAGGTAACTCTAGGTTCCGAAAAAAGAATAGTTCGATCAATATCCGCTCCATGCACATGCGCATTTGGGAAAAGGCGCCCCAGCGCTCTCAAAGAACCTCCAGGGATCCACCCAAGACCCATCGTTGATATGGCCGTGGGGCACTTGTGTCCCGATGCCTATTTCTGAGGATGACTTTTGATGCTTGACAGGATTATACGAAGATAGTAGGTGGGCATACACATATTCAAGCCCAACAGTTGTGTTTGTTCGATCCTGCTGACTCGAATTCACGACGTGCGAGATCAACAAATGAACTTTTTGCACGCAAGTCTTCAGCGCGCATTTCAATTGGGAGAACGGTGAACGGTTCACAAAGGTCTAGCATTTGCTCCGGAAAGTTCAACGGCTGCTTGAGTCGTGATCATTGGATAGCGCCAAACCGATCAGACCCTGGGACGTATTGGCTCAAGGTGAGTTAGGGCTTGATCCCATGAAGTGAATCCTGATTGGTACTTTCTGCGCCATCTCCGATAAATGGTTCGCACGGACTGCCATCCATATTCTCCCTTGTTTTCTTGTCTCATTGTATTCAGACTATCAGTCGCGTGAGTTCAAAGCTCCGCATTTTCATTTGACAATCAGATAAAGTGCTCTCTGAACCGTAGGGGTTTCTTGCCGCTTCCTTGTGAGTGAAGGATGATGGTGCAATGCCTAAGCAATATCCGAAAGATCAGAAAGATCGAGCGGTCAGGATGCTGTTGGACCGCTTGGATGAATACCCTTCGATGTATGCCGCGTGTAACGCGATCGGCCCGAAACTAGGTATCGGTTCTGAAACGCTGCGCCGTTGGACTCTTCAGGCCCAGATTGACACCGGTGAACGTAACGGTCCGACCAGTGGTGAACTCGCCGAGATCAAGACCTTAAAGAACAAGGTTCGTGATTTAGAAGAAGCCAACGAGATTTTGAAACAGGCTTCGATTTTATTCGCGAGGGAGCTCGACCCTCGTCAACGTTGATCTGCAACTTCATTGACCAAATGAGGGCTCAAGGTTTTGGGGTCGGAGCCGGTCTGCGCAGTCCTGCGAGAACAGGGCTGCCAGGTCGCCCCACGAACCTACCGAGCATGGAGACAAGCACTCCCTTCTGACAGGTCGATCCGTGATGCGTATCTCACGTATGCGTTACGGGAAACCATTGATAAACCCGAAGGGCTCTACGGTCGGCGGAAAATGACAGCTCATTTGCGCAGGCTAGGTCACCAGGTAAGCGTTGCAACGGTTGACCGCCTGATGCGTGATGAAGGTTTAAACGGTGTGATCCGTGGGAAAAATCACCGAACCACGATCCCCGCTAAAAATGGTAAACGCGCCGGTGACCGGCTGGATCGTAACTTCACCGCTGCGTGTCCCAATCGGGTGTGCGTTGCTGATTTTACGTATTGTCGAACCTGGGCAGGGTTCGTTTACGTGGCTTTCATCATTGATGTTTTCTCCCGCAAAATCGTCGGTTGGCACGCGATGACGACCAGGCCCACCGGAACTCGTGACAGTTCCTTTACGCATGGCGCTATGGGATCGCCGGCATGAAGGTATCGAAATATTCGAGGGTTTAATCCATCATTCCGATGCCGGATCTCAATACGTTTCCTTGAAAGTCTCTGAAGAACTCATGCTCGAAGGTGTTCTGGCATCTATTGGAAGTGTCGGTGATGCTTACGATAATGCCCTCGCCGAGACGACAATCGGGCTGTTTAAAACCGAGGCAATCACGCCCGGAAACCCGTTCCATCCTGGCCCATTCAAGACAATCGAGGATATCGAATTCGCAACCATGGGCTGGGTTGATTGGTTTAACAACCGCCGTCTGCACTCCCACCCTGGACTACATGCCACCCGTTAAATATGAAACCAACTACTACGCTACAAACCTGACTTCCCAACCGGAGATGTCAACCGTATGAAGACGGCAGAAAAGTCCTAACAGTTCACTCCCATGTGAGCCAGTGGAGTTACAAGGGGACAAAGAGTGGTTGAAATATGCTGGAATGAGGACCCTCCATGCAAAACATGCGCAATTCCAATGCGTGTCCTTAGATAAAAGCTGAGACAATGAATCGCTCTGGGTTTTGTTCCTAGTGTTTTACGAGGGCACCGGTTGGTGTCCTCGCTTGTTGTGAATTGTAATAGTTGTCCTCGTATTCGACGGGGGTTTGGTAATTCAGCTCTGAATGCAGGCGTGAGTTGTTGAACCACCAGACCCATTCCAGGGTGGCGAGTTCGACTTCTTCAATGCTGCGCCAGGGTTTGCGGGCTTTGATTAATTCGTTTTTGTAAAGCCCGTTGATTGTTTCGGCCAAAGCATTGTCATAGCTGTCACCGACGGAACCAGTTGATGCTTGAATTCCCAGGTCAGCGAGCCGATTGGAATACGTCAGCGATAAATATTGACCAGATTCAATCGGTCGTTGCAACACCGGCCTTTTGGAGTGAGTGTATCTGCTCTTCGAATACCTCTGCGGGAGTCTTCCATCCGAGTGTTTTGCGTGGTCTGTTGTTGAGTGCGAGAGCGACTGCTTCGAGGTCTTCGGCGGACCAGCGTGATAGGTCAGTGCCTTTGGGGAAGAACTGGCGCAGCAGCCCGTTCGAGTTCTCGTTGGTCGGCCGCTGCCAGGGTGAATGCGGGTCCGCGAAGTACACCTTGGTGCCCGTCTCGAGCGCGAACTGTGCGTGAGCGGAGAGCTCTTTACCGCGGTCCCAGGTGAGTGTCTTGCGGAGTTGTTCGGGGAGTTTCGTCATTGTCGCGATCAGTGCGGTGTTCATAGCCAGGGCGCCGTAACCGCCGAGGGCGGGCCCGTTCTTCACCGGCGCTATCTCGCCGTAACCTTCCAGTCGTGGCAGGTGAACCAGCAGGATCGAGCGGCTCTTGCGTTCAACTATCGTGCCGATCGCGGACCGCCCGGTACCGATGATCAAGTCGCCTTCCTTACGTTGTTACCAGTGCTGGTTCGCGCGTGATGTAGCGTTCTGGGCACCCTCGGGCAGCAGGTACGGCTGAGTTGTCGCCTTGCCGCTTGGACGGCTTACTGGGAATGGCCGCCTGCTGCCCGTTGATGGCTCGACCGCTGATTGAGAGTTGCGACATTGATCGCTCGGTAAGGACGCGCCGGCGTGGTCATCGACATAGCGGATGAGTATCATCGTCGCGCCCCCAGCACGCCGATACTTCGCGCGCGTCCATTCCGGATCGTGCACCACGCCGAAGTCATCACCCTCAAAGGAAACAGCTACCGGCTCAAAGACACACTCACCCGACTAGCCAGCGAAAAACCAGAGAACAAGGCACAATAAACCCCACGACGTGGCCTACTTCTCATTGCCGAAAATGGTCTACTTTTCGATGATCGTTAACATGTGTTAACGGCAGCTGAAATGTTAGACCAAAAACGGCAGCAATCGAAATGTAGGCCGGGACTATCATTAACGGTGTTTCGGGCTTTTCATTTAGTAGTTCTCCGCGGCCGGGAATCGGTCTGCGAAGGTGATTGCGAATGCGTTGAGAGCTGGTTTCCAACGCATTGTCCATCTCACTTGGCCCTTACCTGTCGGGTCAAGAGACCTTGTTACGAGATACAGACATTTCAGTGCTGCACCCTCAGTCGGAAAATGCCCTCGTGCTTTCACGGCCCTACGGTAGCGGGCGTTCAAACTTTCGATCGCGTTGGTGGAGCAAATCACTTTCCGTATTTCCACGTCATAGTCGAGGAAGGGAATGAATTCTTCCCACGCGTTCTCCCACAGCCTGATGATCGCGGGGTATCTGGCGCCCCATTTTTCTTTCAACGACTCGAAGGCATCCCGTGCAGCATCGGGACTGGGAGCGGTATAAATGGGCTTCAGGTCACGTTTAAGTTCGTCCCAGTATTTCTTCGACGCGAGCCGAAAAGATCCCCGGATCAAATGAATGATGCAGGTTTGCACCGTCGTGAGCGGCCAGACGTTGCCTACTACTTCGGGCAAGCCCTTAAGTCCATCACAGACCAGGATAAACACGTCCCTGGTTCCCCTGTTGCGAATGTCAGTGAGCACGGACATCCAGAACTTGGCGCCTTCACCACCGGTCCCAGCCCAAAGCCCCAGAATGTCTTTCTCGCCCGCGAGAGTGACTCCAATTGCTGCATAAATGGGCCTGTTAGCCACTTGACCGTCCCTGATTTTCACCACAATCGCGTCAATGAAAACGGCCGCGTAAATCTCATCCAACGGGCGAGCTGACCAGTCATTCATTTCCTCAATCACTCTGTCAGTGATCCGAGAGATGGTTTCCTTGGAGACAGATGCGCCATAAATTTCCGCGAAATGCGCACTGATCTCACCCGTGGTTAATCCTTTGGCATAAAGCGAAAGAACTATCTCATCGACCTCACCCAAGCGTCGCTGTCGCTTCTTCACGATCTGCGGCTCGAACGTGCCCGCCCGATCCCTGGGAACCTCTATATCGATAGCCCCCACCGAATCTGTCAGAACCGTTTTCCCACGGGTTCCATTGCGAATGTTCCCGGACTCTCGCCCCGCAGGATCATGTTTCTCATAACCCAAATGTTCAGTCATTTCCTCATTCAGAGCTGTTTGGATCACCGTTTTGGTGAGTTGCTTGAGCAGTCCATCAGGGCCGGTCAACGCCAGGCCCTGTTCTTTTGCCATCCGAACGAGTTCGGTGGCGGCATCCATCTCCGCACTCTGCGGCTTCGGTGGTTTTTTCGGGGTCACATCCCCAATTGTTATCGTCATCATCGAACCTTCCCGCCAGCACCGCTGGCGATCAAGCCCGAAACACCGTTTTCAGCACAGTCCCTGTAGACCACCTGATGCAGTATTGGACAGGTGATTTCAGTGATGGATTGGTCAGAGATTCAGGTTTTGGCTCGCCGGGATGGGTTGAGTCAGCGGGAGATTGCCCGGAGGTTGGGTATTTCTCGGGTGACGGTGAGACGGGCTCTGGTCTCGGATGGGCCGCCGGAGTATGAGCGGGCTGCTGGCCCGACGGGGTTTGATCCGTTTGAGGCGCGGGTGGTGGCGTTGTTGCGGGATCACCCGTCGATGCCGGTCACGGTGATCGCGGAACGTATCAGCTGGCCAGGGTCGATCACGAATCTTCGCCGTCATGTTCGTTTGCTGCGCCCGTTGTTGGCGCCGGTTGATCCGGCGGACAGGTTGTCGTATTCCCTGGGTGATCAAGGGCAGTGTGATTTGTGGTTCCCTGCGGTGAAGATTCCTCTTTCTGATGGGAGCCTGGTCACTCTGCCGGTGTTGGTGATGGTTTCGTCGGCGTCACGCTTTATTGCCGCGTTGATGTTGCCTTCCCGGATGACGGGGGATTTGATTGCGGGTACGTGGCAGTTGTTGAATGATTTCGGTGGCGTCCCACACCGATTGGTTTGGGATAACGAGGCTGGTATTGGCCGGCGGGGAGTGCTCACCCGTGATGTTGCGTTCTTCGCCGGGGCGGTTGCGACCCGGATCGTGCAACTTAAACCTTGTGACCCTGAATCTAAAGGGATCGTGGAACGGGCCAATAAGTATTTAGAAACCTCGTTTCTGCCGGGGCGAGTGTTCACGTCCCCACAGGATTTCAATGACCAGTTGCAGGCATGGCTGGTGACTGCCAATCATCGTCTTTCGCGGGCGTTAGGGATGCGCCCGGTGGATGCGATCCTCGCTGACCGGGCTGCGATGGGCGCACTGCCACCGGTTGCCCCGGTAACTACGCGTATTAACACTGTTCGCTTGGCCCGGGATTATTACGTGCGGGCGGGTAGTAATGATTATTCGGTGGATCCACGTTTCATTGGCCGCATGGTCCACGTTCACATGAACCTGACCCATGTTTGGGTGATCACCGATGGGATCGAAGTTGGGCGGCACCAACGGTTTTGGGGCAAAACCGCGACCATCACTGATCCTGATCATGTTGCCTTGGCAGCGACCCTGCGGCGTGAATTCAACCAACCCCGGGTTCATGCATCAGGCAGTGAGTTGGTTCGTGACCTCGGCGACTATGACACCGCGTTCGGTGTCAGCTTTGACCCACCACGGTCACCTACCGGTGAGTTTGCATCCGTGAAAGAGAGCGCGTGATGACGACACGGAAAACAGCAAGTTCCTTCAATGACTCGGATGCTGATATTGCTCGGGAGCTTGCGCACCTGTCCCGGGCCTTAAAAGCCCCACGCCTGCTCGCCAGCGCGCAACGCCTCGGGCCGATCGCCCGGGAAGCCGGCTGGTCCCATGAGCAATATTTGACAGCGGTTTTAAGTCAAGAAGTTTCCAGCCGGGAAGCCTCCGGCGCACTGATCCGCATCAAAGCCGCCGGATTCGACGCCCTGAAATCCCTTGAGGAATTCAATTACGATTTCCAACCCGCAGCACCCCGAGACGTTATCGCCCACCTGGCCACCGGCACGTATTTACATGAAGGACGCAACATTGTTCTCCTCGGGCCACCAGGGACCGGGAAAACCCACCTCGCCACCGGCCTAGGGATTAAAGCCTGCCACCAAGGACGCCGCGTGTTATTCAACTCCGCAACCGGATGGGTCAACCGCCTCACCACCACCTACTGCGCGCCGGTCGATCATGGCGGCGGCGACGGTGTGGTTGCCGAGGGGCTTCACCCCAATTGCTGAAGGGCAGGTTGCTGGTCAGGATCAGGGAGGCGTGTTCGTAGCGGCTGGAGACGAGTTGGAAGAACAGGTTCGCTGCCTCGGTCTCGAAAGGGAGGTAGCCGACCTCGTCTACGATCAGTAGTGGGTAGCGCCGTAGGCGGGCGAGTTCACTATCTAGGGTTCCGGGCCGAGCGCGTTCCGCTGCCGCGGTGGAAATGCTCGTTCAGTACGGACAGGGCAATATTGGCGAGCAACGGTGACAAGATCCCGCCTTGCGGGGTGCCCGGTGATGGTGTCCCTGCTCAGGCCGTCCTCAGTGAGAACACCTGCTTTTGAGGAGATCCGCGAGACCAGCCGCAGGACACGTTTATCTCGAGTCCGCCCACGCACCCTCTCCATGAGGGCACCGTGGTCGATCTCGTCGAAACACGCCTTGATGTCGGCCTCGAACACCCACTCGTAGTTCCGAGTGTTTGAGGCATAAAAAATGAATCTCAGCTTGATCGCGTCCTGCGCTCGTCTTCTCGGCCGAAAACCATGCAGAAGATGGGTTTCAAGAGTCAGCCTCGAAAGATCAGTTTCCATCACCATTTTCAAGGACGCCTGAACAATCCGGTCCCTCATCGTGGGAATCCCCAGCGAACGCGTCTTGCCATTCGCTTTCGGAATCTGCTTCTGACGGACCCGTTCGGGCGCGAACTCACCACTTTTGACGCTTTCACGCACAGCGGCGAGCATCCCGGTCACACTTTCAGCTGCGATGGCTCGCGGAACGATCCCATCGACACCGGCAGTGCGACCCCCTTGTTGCCCCGCGCACTCGAGTCCCCACGCTGCCATCAGGAGACGCCCGGGATGATGAACAAGGTTGAACACATCATCGAAACGACGGCCTGGATCAGCCGCCGCCCAACGGTGCAGTTTCGTTTGCATCCCAAGTACTCGCGCCCACGCCGACGCAGTGTCGACCGGCCACGCGACACTCGTATTCACAAGTGTGTCTCCTTCTCTACATCTGTTACTGCCAAACATGCTGGACCCCTTCGCCATGTGGTCGGCTTTCCCGACCTCGGACTACTACAGATCCTCCGCCCACCCCAGCCCGATCAACCGAGCCATGCGTTCAGCCAAACCCTCTGCCGCTGGCTGCAGCAGACGACCGGCAGAGCCGGGATGGTTCCCACGTTCATTCCTGGACCATTCGACGGGATCGGCACCCAGTTATGCCCCTGCACCATCGCCACGACTCCGCCGCAGGCTTTCACCGTGGCCTCGGACCAGCGACATCACCCGGTCAAGAGTTCCCCGCACGACCGAAACCGTGCAGATGCGCGAGCGACCCAGCCCATGATCCGCCAGGTTTGGGCTGGTGGGTTCGATTGAGGGCTTTCATCCACTGGTTCCTCACGTATGCTCTCTCCGTCTCGCTAGCCGAGCCCGCACCATCTGGCAGTAGTGATCCGGCTCGTCGTTGTCAAGGACTGCTACCCGCCCCATAACAGGGCAGATGGCCGTCCTTCAGCTATCAGATTCCTGCTGCGACAGGAATCGAGCGGTGTCCTTTCACCACCGCAATGTCCAAGAACGCCTCGTGGCGCTCGAAGTCCGCCACCCAGACCCGGTTCGGTGCTGGTGCAGTGAAGTTCCGGTTCACTAGGTCACCGGCCCGAACACCGTCCTTGGCGGGGATGGTGGTTCGGTGGCTACGACCACGTACTAGGCCATTGAGCCTTCATCACCCATCAGTCGGTGCACTGTTCCCGCACTGACATCGACTCCTTGCCGCCGCAAGTGAGCTGTCATTTTCCTCCGGCCATAAAGGCCTTCCGGCGTACCAACCGTGTCCAACATGGCATTGGTCACGTGAGCGTCGGTGATGGTTCGTAGGGACGGTTGACGGCTTTTCCATGACCGGTAGGTTCGTGGGGCGACCTGGCAGCCCTGCTCTCGCAGGACCGCGCAGACCGACTCGACCCCAAAGCCTTGGGCTCTCATTCCATCAATGAATTGACAGATTAACGGTGGCGAGGGTCGAGTTCCCTCGCGAAGAAAATCGATGCCTGACGAAGGATTTCATTGGCTTCTTCCAGATCACGGACCTTATTTTTCAGGGCCTTAATCTCCACCATTTCATCACTCGTAGCTCCCGAGCGCTGCCCAGAATCAATCTGAGCCTGCAACGTCCACCGTCGCAGCGACTCAGAACCGACCCCAAGTTTCGGGGCTATAGATTCGCACGCCGCATACAACGACGGGTACTCATCAAGCCGATCAAGAACCATGCGCACCGCACGATCCCGCTGGTCTTTCGGATATCTCTTTGGCATAGGAACCATCTTCCTTCACAAATAAGGAAGCGGCAAGAAAGCCCTAACGGTTCAAACCTCCATGTTTAACTTCTTCGCCCAACGATTATGCACCCAAGATAAGCAATCGTTGGAATTTTTCACAAACTGAACATTCTGCCGTTGAAAGTCTGTCTTGCACTATTTCGGATACAGGCCAAGTAA
This sequence comes from Candidatus Nanopelagicales bacterium, assembly GCA_018401415.1. Lineage (GTDB taxonomy): Bacteria > Actinomycetota > Actinomycetes > S36-B12 > S36-B12 > UBA4592. The sequence continues at coordinate 16,799 of JAGYKV010000009.1, forward strand.
AGTGGCTTGACTGCAGAACACTGTGGGACGCTTTCCATCAGTACTTCAAAATTTCCAAGCGCAACGATGTGCCCCGATTCCAAGTAGGCAATTTGATCACAATCTCGAATTGTCGCTAGACGGTGAGCAATCACAATCGTAGTAACTTGGTTGGCAAGTGAATTGAGAGTGTCAACAATCGCACCCTCTGTTTCAGAATCTAATGCAGCTTGTTGCTTCGTCTAGCACTAAGAGTTTTGGTCTCGTATAGAGCGCTCTGGCAATTCCCAAACGTTGACGCTGTCCCCACTGAGGCGCATGCCACTCTCGCCTATGACGGTGTCCAAACCTTCCCGATTTTCTCTAAGAAAATCATCAAGGTGAGCTCGAGCCAGTGCTTCCCAAACTCTCGAGTCGTCAATCATGGGCAATGGAAGCCCCAGAGCAACATTTTCTCGAACAGTGCCATTGACCATGGCAACCTCTTGGGGCACGTAGCCAATTGCTCCCGGCCAGCGTGCTATCGACTCGAGCGGCGGCAATCCACCAATTAGCACCTCCCTGAGCAAGGGGTTAAGACGCCTGAGATCACATCGGCCAAAGTAGATTTGCCTGCGCCAGTTGGACCGACTATGGCAAGAGAAGTTCCACCTTCTATTCTTAATGAGATGTCCGATAGTGCCACCGACCCCGTCACACTCGGAAAAATCAGATTAATCCCACGAAGTTCGACAGACGCACGAAAACTCTCGTTGCCTACGTCCAACCGTCTTTTGAGGCCAGACAAGTCAACTATTTCCCGTGTCCTTCAATTAACTGCGGATCGATTTCTCAATTCCGCTGCCAATTCGTACGTACTCGTTGAATGACCTGCCGCACCTCGAACATTCAGCGCGGCACCCCTGAAGCTACTTAACATGCTCGGAACAATCCGCCTGAACCGCCGCGAGGAATATCGCGATAGTTGCGACAGCGCCGAAGCGTCTTTCAAAAATGAGTTGAGAACCCGCCAATAAAACTGCACCGATAACCAAAGCCACTTCAAAGACATATTTAGGGACCAGAGTCATAAATTGTAAGTCAGCGAACTGTGGCTGCGCTCACCGAAGATCCGTAAAATCTCTTCACATGAAGAGGCGCCTGATTCGCAACCGTGATCTCCCTGTAGACGCCGATAACCTCTTGGACAGACACAATGCTTGCAATATCAATTTCAGCCCCGTACTTGCCCAAGTGTGAAGCGCGAGTAGACATGATGCGTTGCAACATGAATGCAATTAGTGCAAAGTAAAGAATCGTAAAAATAGTTACAACTGGGTCCAATAACAACAAGCCTGCCACCAAGAGAATCCTAAGGTGCCACCTCAGTAGGCCTACAACAGCTTGACCAAAATGACTAAAGTAGCTTGACTCACCCCAGTTGTTAAAGCAAACACTGTTTGCTGGCGATCTCTGCTGGACTTGAAGTAGAGGCCAGGAAAGTAAGCCTGATACCAATCTGCCGGAGACCATTGCCTTGCCTATTGGCCAAGAACTTCAAAATTCGTCTAGTCCAGAATACCCCAATTCCGCTCTTGAAAATCAGGAGGACTGCTGCGCAGATGACTAAGCACGCTTGCTGCCGTGATTGCCGGTACGTTACCCAGCCCGACCCAACTCAGCTGTCTCAGCCAATGTGCGGAGGTGCGCCTCCTGCAACCACCGAAACCGAGAGGGCGGCCACTACACCAATCAAAATGACGCCGATAAGATCGAGGAACGACGTCGCCATTTGGGCGATAGTCACCAGAATCAAGATCCGTTGATCTCGTTTGCTGAGCAATTGCAGGCTCGCCTTCACTGCTTGGCGGACACTGAGCGGCTGCATAAATAGTTATTATCCACTCCCGCTGGAGCGAGGGATTCGTTGCGGTGCCCGGCGAGTCGGTAGGCTGGCGCCTTGTTGGGAGAGAGCCCAACGAGGTCAATTCGTGGTGGGAGATTGCGTGAAGTACTTAATTACCGGTGGTGCAGGGTTTATTGGCTCCCACTTGACCGATTCTCTTTTGGCTGCCGGCCACAAGGTTGTGATCCTTGACGACCTCTCCACGGGGCGGCATGACAACCTGCGGGCCCACGTTGAGGACACCCGCATGGAGTTTGTGCTCGGCTCAATTCTGAATGAGGATTTGGTTGACGATGTTGTGCGTCGTGTTGACGCTGTCTACCACTTGGCAGCGGCTGTTGGTGTTGATTTGATTGTTCAACGTCCCTTGAAAGCTTGGCCACCAATATTCGCGGAAGCGAAATTGTTTTGGAAAAGTGCCACAAATATGGGCGTAAAGTTTTGGTCAGTTCCACCAGTGAGATTTATGGCAAGAACACTTCCGATGCCCTCAATGAAGAAGACGACCGAATTTTGGGATCTCCCTGAAAACTCGTTGGTCTTACAGCGAGGCGAAAGCAATTGAAGAGGTCCTGGCTCACGCTTACTGGCGTGAGAAGGGTTTGCCCACGGTTATTGTTCGTTTGTTCAACACGGTGGGGCCCCGACAGGTGGGTCATTACGGCATGGTTGTTCCCCGGTTGGTGGAGCAAGCCTTGCGGGATCAACCAATGACCGTTTACGGCACCGGTTTACAAACTCGGTGCTTCTGTCACGTATCAGATGTCATTCGAGGCCTCACGGAACTGATGGATGCCGAAGACGCTGAGGGTCGGGTATTCAACTTGGGGTCTCAAGCAGAGATTTCAATTGCGGATTTGGCCTTAACCATTAAAGAATTGACGGGTTCTTCGAGCGAGATTGTGGTTATTCCCTACGACGAAGCTTATGAAACAGGGTTTGAAGACATGCAGCGTCGCCGCCCTGACACCACGCGGGTGCGCGAGTTGATTGGGTGGGAACCAACCCACGACCTCAACAGCATTGTCAAAGACGTCATTGCGGATCTTGAGGCACGCGGCATCTCGTGAACCTGTGGGTCTTTGTGGTCGTGATCGGGGGGTCGGCCATCCTGAGCCTTGGCTCGGTGGCCGCCAGTATTCGTATTGCTCACCGGGTTGGTGCAGTTGATCGACCAGATTCAGAGCGCAAGATTCAGGAACGCCCCATTCCCAAACTCGGGGGCGTGGCCGTTGCCCTCACCCTTCTTATTGTTGTCGTTGCAGCCCTGGCGATCCTTGACCGCGAAAGTGACATCCCTCTGGCTCTGAGCGTTCTGGGCCCAGCATTGGGTGTTGCGATTCTTGGTTACGTTGACGACATTCGCGAGATCAACCCTTGGGTGCGCTTGGGATCACAAGCCGCACTGGCTTTGATCGCGTGGTTCGCGGGAACGCAAGTAAACGTCTTTGGTAATGCAGCCCTTGACGCCGCGATCATGGTGATCTGGATAGTGGCAATTATTAACGGCCTGAATTTGCTCGACAATTCAGATGGCCTCGCTGGATCAACCGTTTTGGTTTCCTCCATTGGAGCCGGTGTGATCGCGGTCATCAACGGACAAAACATCATTTCCCTCATGGCGTTCTCCATTACCGGAATCGCCATTGGATTCCTCTGGCACAACTGGTACCCCGCCCGGGTCTACATGGGTGACTCAGGCGCCTACTTCCTGGGCTTTCTCCTCGCTGTCCTCGCCATTCGCCTGCGACCTGCGGATTCACCCCAAGCGGTCGGTGTTGCGATTGCAATACTCCTGCTGCTCCTCCCCCTGGTTGACACGACCTATGTTGTGATTTCGCGGTTGCGTCGAGGGGTGCATCCATTCACTGCGGGGCGGGACCACCTCAGTCACTTGCTTCAGGCACGGGGTGCTTCCGTTCCTGTTTCAGTGATGATCCTCATGGCTACGCTGGTCCTAAGCACCTCCTTAGCGGTAGTTCTCTCAGCAATCACAGTAAATTGACCCCAACTCGAATCGAGCATAAGCATGGCATCCAAATCGTTGCGCAACAGGCTCATCTCAAATCTAGCCAAAGTTGCCCCCAACACACTCCTGGTGAACCTTGAAAAGTCAGCAGCATTCTCCCAAGGAAAAGGCTGGGGTTCCAGTACGGTAGATGAAGAAACACGAATCTGTCTTTCATTAATGTCAAACTTGAATGAAGGGGTCTAGTAGTTCTCGATGTCGGAGCGAACCGAGGCCTTTGGTCCAAATCATTATTGAAGTTGGCGCCGGAGGCAACAATTTATGCATTTGAACCCTCCTCAACGGCTAGGTTAACTCTTGAGGAAATTGAGAACAAAGTAACCAGATTCAAGGTGGAGCCTTATGCGCTTGGCAGAGACGCAGGTCACGGAACTCTTTGGGCCGATCATCCCGGTAGTGGGCTTGCGAGCCTCACCAAACGTCGGATGGACCATTTCAACACTAAATTCACTCACTCGGAGGCAGTTCAAATTCTCACGCTAGATTCATGGGCCTCCAATTCGGGAGTTATGCCAAAGCTGATAAAACTCGATGTCGAAGGACATGAGTTGGATGTATTGCTTGGCGGCGAGTCCGTAATTCCACATGTTGAAGTCATTCAGTTTGAGTTTGGCGGTTGCAATATTGATACAAGAACATATTTTCAAGATTTCTTCTATTTCTTCGATGCACTTGGATTTTCACTTTTTCGGCATGGGCCGAAGGGATTAACTCAATCAATGAGTACAAGGAGATCAGAAGAGTACTTTCAAACCACAAATTTCTTTGCTGTGAATAATCGCAACCACCACGAATCATTCATGAACGGGCCATTCCCTTGTCCAGATTAGACTCTTTATTTATTGAATTGGGTTGGGAACTTCATGACCGCGGTTAGAGTCGTAATCCTTGCAGGAGGCAAAGGCACAAGGTCCATTAATCCCAGTCAGGCCAAATTGACCCAGGAAATTGGGGGCCAGTCTTTAATGGCTTGGCACCTTACTCTCTGCCTCATCGCACATTCAAGATGTTCTCGTCGTAGCCGGACACTTGGGTGATCAGGTGCGCACAGCGTGTGACGGTATCGATTCACAGGGTTTAAGAATCTCGGTTATTCAGGAGAATGAACCGCGAGGAACGGTTGCGGCAATGCGGATGGCCTTGGAAGATTCTGAGGCTGACGAATATATCGTCATCCTGGGAGACATTCTGCTGTCTTTTCCGTGGATGAATTTGTCTATCGCTGGCGGTCGTCTGGCAAAGGCGTTGCAGTCTGTGTTCATCCAAGTACTCATCCAGATGACAGTGATGCTGTATTCGAGTCCTCTGACGGAGTAGTTCATGCGGTATCTAAGGGAGATCGCGATTCCACAATTCCAAATATGTCCTCAGCAGGAGTTTTTGCGCTCACCCGTGATGCAGTTATGAGGTACCACACTGAGGTCGATATTGGATCCGACCTGCTTGTTTCAGCTGCACAGGCCAGTGATCTTTATCCGCACGTAAGTAGCCATTACTTTCGAGACACGGGAACACCCGAGCGCCTAAAAGCTGCTCGGACAGATTTTGACAGCGGAGCTTTCGCGAGAAGAGGGTCTTTGCTTCCACGTCCTGCAATATTTCTTGATCGCGATGGGATCATTAACCCTGCTTTCCCTGAGGTGTATCAACCATCCGATTTCGCCTTGATTCCCGGAGTGGCTGATTCGATCAGAGCAGCAAACCAATCCGGAGTACCTGTTTTTGTCGTGACGAATCAACCAGGAATAGCCAAGGGGTTCATGACCTTTGAAACTCATGAGCAGGTTCGAGCCACCATGGACCAATTATTGAGTCGATCTGGAGGCTACATAGATGACTATGCATTCTGCCCCCACTACCCTGAAGCAGGGTGCATGGCGGGAGGTCGTGGAATTGAAGGTGAAATGCTCTTGTCGCAAGCCCGAGCCGGGCCTGATCACCCGATTAGCGTCAATGCACAACATCGCTCTGGACCAGACATCATGATCAGGGATCACAAACGCGATAAACATGCGGCACAGGCAGCGGGAGTGGCCTTTATTCTCTCGGTCAAGGCCTCAAACTAGCCCCGCCCCAAGCAATACTCACAGCTCTGAAGCAGATCACATGCTGATTTGCCAAAGTCCCTTGCGTGTAAGCCTGCTTGGTGGTGGGTCTGACTTACCATCATTTCTTGAACACAACGATGGTGCCGTTCTGTCATTTGCCATTAATCGTCGCGTTTTCATCATAGGTCATCAATTCACGCACAGAATGGGAATCCTGCTCCGCTATTCCCAAACCGAAGATGTGACCCAGCCAGAATTTCTAAAACACCCAATTGCGCGGACAATCCTGAATCGCTATGACATTAATGACATCGATCTGGTTGTCATGTCGGATGTCCCTGCCGGCACAGGACTGGGCTCGTCGTCCTCATTCACCGTTGCGCTTTTGGCATTTGTTAGATACAAATGCAAAATACCTACCACTGCTGAAGACTTGGCATGGGAAGCCTGTGAGATAGAAATTGACACACTCAGGGAACCGATCGGTTATCAAGACCAATGGGCAGAGCGCTATCGGAGGACTTAACATCATCCGGTTCTCGGGTCGCGATGTTGAAGTTGAGTCAATCGGACTCAGCGCTGCTGATAAATCTAGGCTTGAATCAAACCTGCACCTAGTGCCCGCCGGAAAACCGAGAAGCGCTTCAGACCTTCTTGCCAAACAACTCGAGGCTTCCCGCCAAGGTCAACACGCCGAAAAACTGACCCAGCATCTCGTTTCTCTAGTGAGCCAGGGCAAGCGAGCGTTGCGTATGAACCTTGACGACCTAGGCCCATTACTCAATGAAGCATGGATGATAAAGCGCGAGGTCACCAGCGGCGTGAGCAACGCACTCGTGGATGGTCTTTACACTCAAGGCATCGCGGCAGGCGCAACCGGCGGTAAACTTTAGGTGCTGGTGGCAGCGGATACATTGCATTCTATGTGCCAGAGGTGTCTCGTGAAAAGTTTAATCAGACCTTTCCGACACAACTTGACTTTGCAATCAGTGAAGAAGGAGCGGGAGTAATTCATGAGATCTTGACATTGAACGAGCACAGGCCTCGCTTGCAGAGACGGCGCAAGCAATCGCGGACCTAGATCAAGAAGTTCTCTTAGACTTAGCCAACATGCTGGTGAGACTGCATGACGCGGGTGGAATCCTATGGACGATGGGAAATGGCGGGAGTTCGTCGACCGGATCACATTTGGCGTGCGATGTCAGCAAAGGAATTGGAGCAAGTTTGTCATCACCGTTACGAGCCCTGTCGATCAACGAGCAGGCCATCACGCAATCAGCCTGGGCAAATGATTTCGGTTTTGAAAACGCCATGAAAAATCAACTTAAACAACTTGCTCGAACAGGTGACGCAGTCCCGCGATCTCAGGAAGTGGGAACTCCTCAAACGTCGTGAACGCCGCCTTATGGGCAAAGGATCAAGCGCCTGCCCATTGCAGCCCTTTGTGGGGCGTAATGGCGGTCTATTGAGCCCCTTGGCCGACATTGAAATCAGAGTCAACTCCGTTGATATGCAGGTACTAGAGAATGTCCACCTTGTAGTTGTGCATTGGCTCTATAAAGCTCTTTCTCAAGAACCAACTTCCTAGTGGTCGGCCATCCTGAGCCTTGGCTCAGTGGCCGCCAGTATTCACTTTGCCCAACAGGCCCTGGTGATCTTTGACCGCGAAGACGACATACCTCTGGCACTGAGTGTTCTCGGCCCAGCATTGGGTGTCGCGATTCTCGGTTACGTTGACGATATTCGCGAGATCAACCCGTGGGTGCGCTTGGGATCCCAAGCCGCACTGGCTTTGATCGCGTGGTTCGCGGGAACACAGGTCAATGTCTTTGGAAATGCGGCCCTTGACGCTGCGATCATGGTGATCTGGATCGTGGCAATTATTAACGGCCTGAATTTGCTGGACAATTCAGATGGCCTGGCCGGCTCAACCGTTCTGGTTTCCTCCATTGGTGCCGGTGTGATCGCGGTTATTAACGGCCAGAACATCATTTCTCTCATGGCGTTCTCCATTACTGGAATCGCCATTGGCTTCCTCTGGCACAACTGGTACCCCGCTCGGGTCTATATGGGTGACTCAGGAGCGTACTTCCTAGGATTTCTCCTCGCTGTTCTTGCGATTCGTCTGCGACCTGCGGATTCGCCCCAAGCAGTCGGTGTTGCCATTGCAATACTCCTACTGCTTCTGCCCCTGGTCGACACGACCTATGTTGTGATTTCGCGGCTGCGTCGAGGGGTGCATCCCTTCACCGCGGGGCGCGACCACCTCAGTCACGTGCTGCAAAATCGAGGAGCATCAGTGCCCGTGTCAGTACTAGCGTTGATGGGATTGCTGGTGGCCAGTTCGGCGGCAGCCGTGGTGCTTGCGGTGCTGGCACGGTAAAAGCAACGGACCTGAAGGCAGATCAATAACCAGCGCCGCATTCCGGACACTCCTACAAGTTCCGGTGGCAACCAACTTCTTAAGGTGAACCAACCCCCTCTTGATCCGCGGGCAGTGTTGTCCGAATTGACATCATCACACTGACATGCTCACCCCCACGCGAAAAGCGACAACCGAAAAGTGCCGTGAGGGCCTGAATGTCTTGAATCTCCGAGTGACCATGGAGCATCAACCTGGCAGTCGAATGTGAGGTGGGCTGTGGAGTGAAAGTCAGAGAGCCTTGAGGTGTTCTCGTGATCTGGCATCGGAGAGTATCCCGTGGCTGGGTTACACTCTGCGCGGACGGGGCCGTTGGGGATAGCAGAAATAGAGACCTATGACCGCTCCAAACATTAGGCGCCTTGACGCGATTATTGATGCACTTGAGCTACCGGCCACCACCCCACAAGGCTCATTTAGTGACCGTATAGGGCAGTTCTTGGCCAATGAGGCTCTCACTCCGGAGATCCGAGCGACGGTTGCCATCATGGCCTGCACCGGCTCGTATTCCAAGGAGGCCGATATTGCCCGACTCACACCACCTTTGGCCGTTGGATCCCACGAACATGCATTGAGAATCCTGGGGTCAATTACCCGTAAAGCAACACGAAAGTCGCGGGAGCGCGAGCCCGAAATATTTAACGGCACGATTATCGATGTCTCTCGATCGAGCAGGGCTCTCTCCATCACGGGAATACCCCGGGTCGCCATGGCACTCAGCGCCGAGGCAGGAGAGTTGGGTGCACGGTCGGTCGTGTGGGAGGGAGGAAGCCCCGGGGGTGTGACCTTTAATTCTGACCTTGGTTGGTCAATGGAACCAGATGCCTGGGCCGAATCGCTGTATGTTCGAAAGTGGCTACTCTCACTGAAAAAATCGTTTTGGAAGTCCATGAACTACCTGGCCAGCCTGCCGCATGGACATTCCTTGGTTCGAACCATTCGTGCACTGGTGAGTCCACTGGCCAATGTCCTGTTCGATCGAAGTGGGCCTCGGACGCTGCTTATTTTGGCGGACTGCCATTACATTGCGCCAGATGTTCCGCGTCCCGACATTGTCACCCGAGTGCTTGCATGGGGAAAAATCAATCCACGGATCCGCTCAACCGTTGTCTTGCACGACTTGCTGCCGATTGTTGACTCCAAACATTTTGCACCCGATCAAAGCCTTGAGCACATCGAGTTCATGCGATTTGTTGCCGCCTGCTCCACCGTGATCATTCCGTCACCCCACTTGAGCGAGCAGGTGGATGCTGTTCGTTCGCTTTTGATTCACCACCGCAGGCGCGCACAGTTTTGGCGCCCTACGGGCTTTCCACCCACGCTGAGTCTGCGCTGCCTACTTGTTCGGAACCCGCGCGGGCTGATACGCAACCGGCGTTCATCATGATCGGGTCCATGGATGATCGCAAGAATCATGCCTTGGCATTCTGGGCGCTTGGGCTCATGGGGCGCGGCATGGACAGAAATCTTGGAATTGCCAGCACGCTCCACGTTATTGGGGCTCGCCGGCCAACTTCCGATGCCACCCGCGATGCCCTGGCTTTCGCTCGAGCAAACAATGTCACCGTCATTGAACATCACGATGCCAGCGATACACAGGTGCAGGAAATCAGAAGTACCTGCCTTGCCACCCTGTACCTGTCGTGGTCGGAGGGTTTCGGACTCCCAATTCTGGAGTCACTCGCCCAAGGGATACCCGTGATCGCCTCTGACATTCCCCGCATCGAGCACACTTGCCCTACGGCGGAGTAACCCTCACCCCTGTCGGTGACCCACGAGTACTATGTGAACTTCTCACAGCAATAGCAACGACCGATCACAATTCAATTCAACGGGGAGATTCAATTAATCTCCATGCCCTACCTTCGGACTCGCACATCTGGGCCCAACTGATTTTGGAAGGAACCACTGCACGTGCGTATTGACATTTCCCCCAGCAGCCACGTTGTAAGCGACACCCTCGAATCCGACACGATCGTGATCGATATCCGCAGCGGTGCCTACTACACCCTCACCCCCGCGACCGGTCCTCTGTGGCTGGCCATTCAGTCTGATTCGGTGTACGAATTTGGTCAAGATCCAGAGTCAGATGCACTCGTCAAGGCGTTACTGGCGGAAGGATTACTCACAACTGACGCCACCGTTGATTACGTAGACATTGCGGGGACCGCTGATGCGTTCATCAAATACACCGATATGCAGGATTTACTTCTCGCAGATCCAATCCACGAGGTCGATGAAAGTGGTTGGCCTGTGGTGAATCTGAAGAATGTCTAGTTCTAACGCCGCAGTTAAGTTCAATCACATCGCGGAACGGTTTGAAGACCTATTCAGCTCAGTAGAACCTCAGGTACGAAGTCTGAATATTGGTGGGCGTACCACAATCGTGCGCTCGCACGATCCTGGTCTCCTAGAGACTTTTGTATCTCCGTTTCTACATCTCCTCATAGATGACGAGGATTACTCGCCTGCGGCAACTACAGCAATCACCATTGACATTGCCCTTCGAAAGGATCTTGTGGATCCCTCGAATCCCATTTGGCCTTGGGACCTAGATCGATATCAGGATGACTGCGGAATTATTCAGTTTTATTCAAGCTCTGACATAATTTTCGCATTCAACTTTTCCACTAACCATTCCCTCCTGATTTTTGACACTCTGCCAGAAAGTCAATGGATTCTGACCCGAATACTCACGCCCAATAATCGAACGAATTTTCTCCCATTACGGCATGGTCAGCGTTCATGGTGGCACACTCGGAATCGATGGTCGGTGTGTACTCATTACCGCCAAAGGTGGGAGCGGCAAATCATCTTTGATCACTGCTGGGATTACTCGAGGTCTTGACACTATTGGTGACGACTTTGAATTCCTCGGTCGTTCGCCCAATGATGCGAAGTCATTTCAATTATGGTCGCTCTATCACTCAGTGAAGTTGAGTGTCGACAGCCCGGCATGGAACTACCTCGGGTTGTCACCCGAGGAGAATCCCCCACTACTCGGCATGGAGAAATCCCTTGTGAATCTCCTAGATTTATACCCTGATCGCGTTCTAGCAAGCCAGCAACCAGTTGCGATTGTTGTGCCTACCCTTGGCACAAGGGGTGGCCTCGCACCAATCTCTGCAGAAGAAACACTGACCGCACTACTGCCCACATCGATGGGCATGTCTACAAGCAAACGTGGATCAGTCTTGGCCTTGAAAACCTTGTTCAAAGCCTGCCCTGTTATTCCTTGACGGTCACCCAAAATTTGGACATGGCTATTGATGAAATAGCAAGCATGCTCAGCGTTCATAATGAATCGATGAAGGTTCCTTGAGAATAATTCAGTGGGCTTTTCCATACCTGCCAACCATGGGGGTCGAGAAGTATTCGTCCAAAGACTCTGCAACTCCCTCACAAAAAATGGCCACGATATTCACGTGATTGCCCCGCCCCCGTCTAACAACGAAATTGTGGCACCCAGCTGCGTGCACACAGATCAATTCCCAATTCACCGACATGATCTGCGAAAGGCAATACTGTCCAAGGACTCTACCCAAGTTGAGGCCATGCAACAGCGTCTCATAGTTGATATCACTCGGATTCAACCCGATGTCATTCACCTTCACACTATTGGTCCGGAAATCGTGATGCTACGTGATGCACTGCGACAAGCGAAAATCGAAGCCAAATTTGTTTATACACACCACGGATTGAGCGAAGACCACACATTTTGGCGTTACTCGCTTTCGATGGTGGACACAATCGTTGCCATTTCTGAACACTCACGCGAACAGATCCTTCGAACTGTGCCATTCACTGCAGTCAAGTTAATAGTTATTAGAAATGGTGTTCCAGTATCATCTGCATGCACACCCCTTGGTGCGTCACAACAGGACATTTTTGCATTTGGCAGATTATCTGCCGAAAAAGGATTTCACCTCTTGCTTGATGCTTGGGCTGCAGTACAACCCAGCATTTGCGGACTTCAACTCGTTATTGCTGGCGAAGGTGTAGATGGGCGGGCACTTCGCGCCCAATCCAAGAAGTTGGGAATAACCAATACCGTCTCATTTCCAGGCTGGTTGAGCCAAGAGCAAATATCACAGCGGCTCAGTGAATGTCGGCTGGTGGTTGTGCCTTCAATTTACGAGGAACCCTTTGGGTTGGTGGCCGCCGAAGCACACGCTAAGTCACGCCCGGTCATTGCCTCCCGAATCGGCGGCCTCCCTGAAATAGTCATAGATGGTGAAACAGGATTACTTGTTGAATCTAATTGTGCAGAGGGCCTCGCCTCTGCACTTAAGGCAACAATGCATGATCTCCCTCGACTACAAACTATGGGCATAAAGGCACATGCACGAGCCTTTAAGGAACTTAATTGGGACACATGTGTCACAGAATACGAAACACTTTTTCAAAATCTGGTGGACCCCCGTGTCTAATTCGAGGCGCTTGAAAGTCGCGATCACGCCCGGAAACTTTGAGGGCAAGCCGCACTTCCTTGCTCGTCAAATGGAAAGTGACACCTCCGACTCAGGGAGGAATTCCCCGATTGAATCTCGGTTTGGTATTTCAGTTCAACTTGATGATGCAGACATTGCGCTATTTCCTTTCGACTTATCCGACGTTCTTCGAATGCAGGATCCTTCACACGAGGCACTCACCACTATCATTGATTCCAATCGCGAGAGCGGATTGCGGACAGTTTGCGTGATGTGGCATGACTTTTCCCAGCCCTTGGCAGTCGGCCAACCTCAGGCCATCGTTTTACGGTCTTCCATGGTTCGAGGACTGGATTACACCGAGGAATTCCCAATACCCACAAATTTCCGTTCGAATGATTTGAAAGTAAATGAGAACGACTCTGGCATCTTACTTGCCCCGACCCCGGATTGGATTTATGGGATCGGTCCCGAAGATTGCTACACCATCCGAATTACATCAATTAAGTGACGCCCCCAAAAATGTTTTCCGGGGGTACGAAAAAAGTGAAACGGTGCATAATCCAATTGTTCGTACACCAATCAATATTGGAACTGTTATCCGAAATCGCGGTCTTGCCACTCTGCGAAAATCGGAGATCATTGAGGCAGACATTGTCACCCGAGACGCATACTTCGGATTCCATTCAATGGATAAACGCACAAGAATGCGGCAGGAATATGTGGAACACATGCTGCGAAATGACTACATCTTCTGCCCACGGGGAGCTGGCAATTATTCTCTCCGCCTCTTCGAAACTATTGCATCCGGTCGCATACCCATCCTCATTGATACCGATCTGGTCATGCCGTTCGCAGATGTTATTCCTTGGCAAGAAATTGCGGTCTGGGTACCAATGAGTGAAATTGATCGCTTAGATGAACATGTTGTCGCGTTTCACACCCGTTTGGGCGAGCACGGTTACAGGGCATTGCAAACTCGATTGCGCGATATTTGTGAAAGGTACCTCTCTCGAGATGGAGTCAATAAATATCTTGAATCATTCCTGCTGGAACGAATATGACGCCAGAAAAAATCTCTGTTATCCTTACAACCTTTAATTCAGCTCAATTTGTAGCCTCTGCAGTGCAAAGCGTTCGAAATCAAACTTTCCCGAACATTCACCTCCTCGCTGTGGACAACAATTCCACAGATTCAACCGTCGAAGTGTCTGCGCGAATTAGAGGTACCATTCGTGACCGAGCGGAATCGAGGGGCAGGCGCCGCCCGTAATCGTGGATTGCATACAGTCACCACGCAGGCAGTGCTGTTCCTGGATAGCGACGACACACTCCATCCTCACGCAATAGGAAATTTAATTTCATTTCTAGATGAAACCGGTGCCGATGCCGTTTATGGGTGCATTAGAAATCATGCAATATTGATAAATACGGAAATGAATACCGAGGATTCACTCGATCAATTTATTGGTGATTCGCAGATGGCACCTCTACCACCCAGCACATTGATTCCGCCGCTCGATGTTCACGAAATATGGAATTTTTGATGAAGATAACTTCAGTTTTGTGCGATGGATCGTTCGTGTTCGCGATGCCGGCGCGCGGTTTGAGGGGCTAGACGAGGAAGTAGCTCTCAGAGGAATTCACGGAGAAAACGTTTCACTTAAAGAGAATTCGATGGCGGAGTTCTTCAAGATAATTCGGGCGCGAACACCTCGTGGTGGGAACTCACAGTGAGCACTTCCCGAGCTCCTTGGAAACCTTCTTCCGAACAGTCTCTGCTTGTCCAAGCCTGCTTGAGCAACTGCGAGGATCTAGAACCATTGTTCCGAAGGTGGGAGACGGAATACGACTTTGATGCCATGGATTTCGGTTGCATGCGTTTGCTTCCCTACCTATATCGCAGGCTAGAAGCTTGCGGTATCGCAGCGGCAGACCACGGGCGTATTCGAGGAATTTACGCTCGATATTGGTATCTACACAACACTCAGGCAATCCCTTCGCTCACCGAGTTAGCACATCTGCGCGACAAAGGGCTACGGTTCCTTGTGCTGAAGGGAACGTCACTTCAATTCCTGATTTACGGACAGGACCCACCCACGCGGCCGGCCGATGATGTCGACATTCTGATTACTGGCAGTGACCTCAATGCGTGGATCGCACATGTGCGTGAGCGTTGGTTCCCAAAGCACTTCTCATTACTCACAGGACTACTCCCTGGCGACAAGAAAGTCCATGGGATGGGAGAAGCCCGGTTCGAGCATTGACCTCAATTGGCGCCTCAATGAATTTAGCCTTGACCCTGCGTTTGAAGAACGAGTATTCGCAAGAAGTGTTCCTATTGTGATTCGCGATTTCACCTTCGATTCCCCCTGCATTGCGGACCATTTCTTGCACACGGTTCTTCACGGATCCGGTTGGAATCAGGTGCCGACAGTGCGCTGGATTCTTGATGCATCTCTCTTGGCAAGACAAATGACCGAATCAGATTGGCGTGTTGTTGTCACTGAAATCAGGTTTATGTGGGTGGAGAACACCCATGCTAGAACAAATGAAATTTCTGCGCCAGGAGTACCAAGCCGACATTCCCGCGTGGGTGATTCATGAAGTTACGGCACTTAAGAAATCGCGCGCAGGCTCTCTGGCTCATCGAGCTTTGACCTTACCCACCCGAAGTGCTCGTCGACGTGCCCGAGTTCTCTACGCCGAGTATCTCAATAATCGTGACTACACGGGCAAATCTGGACTGGTATGGAAATATCCGTTCCGCCAACCAGTCGTTCTGACCTCAATGATTGCCGAATACCGAAAAGCAACGCGCACTTAACCTTCGTCGTAGCGTGTTGCACAATGAGCGATCAGTGAAGGTTTCGATCAAGCAGGGATTATTCAACCCGGCATTAACGTGACCATGCTTCTCTGCGATCACGTCACGGTGGCCGAGGGCAAGTTATACGTCAATGGCGGTGGCTGGAGCGTGACCGGTCCAAACCCCACACCCATGGGAATTGCATTGTTAATCGGTGTGCCCTGGAGTTCAGCGGGCAGTGACGTCCATTTCCGGCTCCAATTGGTGCTCACCGATGGACATCCGGTCCTTGCTGGTGCTGCAACAGGTGGTGGGCCGATTGCAGTTGAGGGAAATGTTCATGTGGACTCACCCGTTGGCATGAGCCCGGGAGCGCACTTGGATGTCCCCTTGGCGATCAACTTTCCAGCACTGGAGTTGCCTGCCGGTGAGAGACTCATTTGGGAGTTGGAACTCAATGGCCAGCGAGACAGCGGCTGGCGGTTGCCCTTTCATACCCGGCCAGCCCACCAGTAGCTGGTGAGTCAGCGGCCTGACCCACCAGCCTGAGTGGACGAACTCTTAGTCCAATCCGACCAACATGCACGACATGGAGTCCTCTAATCTGACTCACGACATGCGAGAGGAATCCATGAACTCCAGCGAAACCAAGCCCCTCAAGGTTGCCATTCTTGGCCTGGGCTACGTCGGGTTACCCGTAGCCCAACAGGCGGCTGCGGCTGGATTCAGTGAGGTGGGTTTTCGGTCTACGATCGCACAGAACGAAAATGGTGGCTGGTGAAATCCTTGGGTCACCTGTGCTTGGGAAGCACTCATGCCAACTATTTTCACGAGTCAGTGTTAATCGTCAATGTGACTCCAACCCTTTACGCTAGACGAGTCGGACCGTCATGCGCGTCAGTGTAATTATCGCTGCGTACAACAGTTCCGCCAGACTGATATGCGCCGTTGAGTCGGTTCGAAGACAAACTATGCAGGACTTTGAAATTGTGGTTGTTGGCGACGGAGCTACCGATGACTCCGAAGAGTTGCTTGCTGCCCTTGGCGACGAGCGAGTTCGCTGGGAGAATTTACCAACAAATTGGGGTGAACAGTCCGTACCGAGTAATCGAGGGATTGAACTTGCACGTGGTCGCAATATTTTCTTTTTGAACCAGGACGATCTCTGGCGTCCCGACCACCTATCCACCTGCTTAGAAGTACTAGAAACTGAAGGCGCCGACGTGGTCTGGAGCCCTTATCTCGTTCTACCACCAGGATTTCGCCCAGATATGCGCGATACTCCGGGAGCACAGTTGCTGGGAATAAGTCCCATGCACCCGCAATTCGAGGCCGATGTTTTCATTCCAGGCTCGTGCACGGCATGGCGTCGAGGCGCGCTCGACACAATTGGAGGATGGCGCACCGCGGGCGAAGTCACTATTAGCCCATCTCAGGACCTCTTGTGGCGAGCAAAGCGCGCTGGCCTGAAAATCGTGGGAACAGATCGCCCCACCGTTCTCATTCTCTGGAGTGGTTCTCGACGGGGATCTTACAAAGCCTCATACCGACCAGATGACAACGTGGCTTGGCTTGACGCATTGACGACCACACCATGGCTGGTCGACCAAGAAATTGCACGCGCATCGGTCTCCACCATTGCGACACTGATTGGACAGCCGCCGTTGCGCCGACTCCCACGCTGGTCAGCTAAGTGGTTAATTGCTCGTTTTTGTGCAATATTTGGAATTCACCCTCAGGTGCCGATAGCAAAGATCAGGTACTCAAGAAAAGGTGGTTTTATCAACTTTATTCGAGCCATGAACGATCTCGAATCGCGTGATTTCACATCTGATACGAAGAGTAAGCATCTGTGACTCAACGAATAGCGATCATCGGCGCAGGGATAACCGGCACCTTGACAGCAATCGGACTTGCCCAACAAGGATTTCGCGTCGATCTGATCGAACGAAATTGCGAGGCGGTAACAGAAGCAAGTTTATACAACGAAGGGAAAATTCATCTTGGGTTTCTCTATGCACATGACCACACGTGGGAGACCCCACGGCTGATGATCGAAGGCGCCCGCTCTTTCGGCCCTATTATCCAACGGCTTACCGGATTCGACGTAAATACGATCCTTTCAACCCCGTTCTTTTACGGTGTCCATCGAGAATCACTTGTAACAGCAGACGCCTTCGCAAGCCACTTGTTGAGGTGCACCTCAACCTTCAATGGAGTAGTTCAGGCAAAAGGTGGGGCTTATGTTGACGGCAACGTGGCTATAACTGCTCGCGCTATGCGAGCGCGACGAATGGGAAGATCTCTTTGATCCCGGGATCTTTTCTGCTTTCTTCGCGACATCAGAGCGAGCCGTGGATCCTCAACGCCTCGCCCCTCATTTAAGAACAGCACTAGCAGCCGAGGAACTAATCCACTGGTGGCCCTCAACATCGGTGGAACAAGTGTGTCCCAATGGTGACGGAAGTTGGACGTTGAAGGGAATTAGCGGAGAACTTATTGCTGCAGGCACGTACGACCTTGTGATTAACGCGGCCTGGAGCGATCTCGTCAGGCTAGACGAACAAATTGGCCTTGAGTCACTTACCGAGTGGTCATACCGATACAAACTTGCCAATCGTGTGCATCGCAGTGTGAGTACCACTGATTTGCTGTCCGTAACAATTGTTCTGGGAGCATTTGGCGACTTGGTGAATTTCGGAGATCAAGGCGGCATCTTTGTCAGTTGGTACCCTCATGGACGGCTGATCTTCACGGAATCCGTTGACCTGCCTGATTGGAATGTGGCTGAGCACGAACATGCGAGAGAGTCGGCCTACGAGAAATCACGGATCGCCTGGGAGGAAATGTCTCCACAATTTCGAGCCCTCAACGTTGTCAATGATCCAGTTGATGTCCGTGGAGGAATAATTTTGGCATCCGGTCGCCTCGATGTCGATGACCCAAATAGCGCACTGCACTCGAGGGTGCGGGTAGGCATTAAACGTTCGGGAACTTACTTTTCAGTAAATACCGGCAAATACACACTGGCACCACTCATGGCCCAGAATGTCATTTCCCAAGTGAAATCCATGCTCGTCTGATATGTGCGCTTCCAAAATCACCTTGTGACAACTAGGTAATCACAATGACTCTTGGTGACCTGGAAACTTGAACACGCATATAAATCACCCAGTCGAGTTCGACCAAGCCATCCTGCAAGGTGGCTTTTTCTAATGTCAGAGTTTTCACATAGCTAGGCGTTGCTTATGACGCCCAAAAAAACACCTATGACGCACCTATCGCTCGTGGCCGGTCTGCTAGCAGACTGGCGGCTGCACGACCATCACTGTCAGGAAGGGATTCTTTTGGCGAACTCCGGAGCGAAAACCGGCCACAGATCCCCTTATCGGCAATGAGTAAATGAATCATTCAATTCAGCGTGCACCGTAGTAGACCTCAACCTCTCGGTAATGTTTAACCGGGTTACCCCTAATCTGTCTCACAACATGCGAGAGGAATCCATGAACTCCAGCGAAACCAAGCCCGTCAAGGTTGCCATTCTTGGCCTGGGCTACGTCGGGTTACCTGTGGCCCAACAGGCGGTTGCGGCTGGTTTCAGTGTCACCGGGTTTGATCTCTCCGAGCGCGCGGTGGGTGGCCTGAACGGTGGTCATTCACATGTTGATGACATTCGCGACTCTGAAGTGCAGGCCATGATTCTTGGTGGATTTTCCGCCACGAGCGAGGTGGGTGACATTGCCGGCCACGATGTTTACGTGATTTGCGTCCCCACCCCACTCTCCCCCGGTGGCGGTCCTGACCTCAGCGCCGTGGAATCCGCAGGTCGCACGGTTGCCCACGGTTTAGCGTCCAGGTGCACTTGTGGTTCTTGAATCAACCACCTACCCGGGAACAACCGACACCGTATTGCGCCCCATTCTGGAGACGAGTGGCTTGACCGCAGGCGTTGACTTCGCGTTGGCATTCTCACCCGAACGTATTGATCCGGGTAATCAAACGTTCACGTTTGCCAACACACCCAAAGTTGTTGGTGGGCTGACCACTGCCTGCCGCGATCGGGCGGCAGAGTTTTATGGCCGCATGGTGGAACAGGTGGTGCTCACTCGCGGTTTGCGGGAAGCAGAAATGGCGAAATTATTGGAGAACACCTACCGCCACGTGAATATTGCTTTGGTGAATGAAATGGCGCGGTTCTGTGCTGACCTAGATATTGACCTGTGGGATGTCATTGATGCGGCCAGCACAAAACCATTTGGTTTCCAGGCGTTTTACCCGGGCCCTGGCGTTGGCGGTCACTGTATTCCGATTGACCCGAATTACCTGTCACATTTTGTGCTCACCGAAACTGGATATTCATTTCGTTTCGTGGAGTTGGCTCAAGAGATCAACGACTCCATGCCGGCCTATGTTGCAACTCGCGGGTGCAGGACAAACTCAATCGTGACGGTAAGGCAACCAATGGAGCTGAGATTTTGCTTCTAGGCGTTACCTATAAAGCCAATATTGCCGATGTCAGAGAGTCACCCGCCATTCCCGTTGCTCGCGCCCTGCGCCGCATGGGGGCAAAGGTTTCCTTCCACGACCCATATGTCTCCGAGTGGGTTGTCGATGACCTGGCAGTTGACCGGGTCGCAGATCCCCTCGTTGCAGCGGCAGAGAGCGACTGCGTGGTGTTGTTGCAGCCCCATGCCAGCTATGACATTGAGGCACTCGTTGCCTTGGCACCGCGCTTTTTTGATACTCGCGGAGTGACTCAGCCCGGTATGGCTGAAAAACTCTGAAAGCCACCAGCAGAAATTATGCGGCTTGTGATCACAGGGGAAAGACCTTCGTGCTGATTTGCCCTTTGTGGGGTACCTCAAGCAAATCAATGAACCTAATTAATTGGGCAGATCACCCTCGAGTAATACCTGGTTGACTGCGCTCCACGTAAATGGTGCATCCGAATTCTCGCGGGTGAGTACCCATAGAAGATCGAATCGGTCTTCGGGCCATGCGGTGGGGATTTCAGCGGCATTCTCAATATCAAAGTGTTTGAGTAATTCCGGGATTGCTCCGTGATGCCAAACCACCAGAGCCGGGGATTGATCCGCGAGGAGCTCCTGGGCTAACTGGCCTTCTTGCCCATGCTTGTAGTTGGAGTTCAATTTCAACTTCAACTTGGAGGCGGTGGGGTGGGCGGTGTCATATTCCCTTGTGCTGTGAGCATCATGTGACGGTTCGGTGGCATAGACCCTCGAGGGTGCGGTTACGCCCGGGTACTGGGGTTGGGGCACCAGGCCAAAGAGCCCGGCCAGGGCTCCCGCGCGAGTCCACCCGCGCACCGAGAGCGAATGGGGGTCATGTTCACCATCTGAATTGATTCCGTGGGGTTTACCCGAATCACTGGGTTTCTCGCCATGGCGGGTAATGACAATGTTCAATGGACTCACTGGGCTCACTGGGCTGGATGACTGGGCTGGGGTGCTGGACACGGGTATAGCCTACGGTGGGGGATAAAGAATTCGCGCCCACTGATGTCGTGGGCGCGAACCTGTACTGGCTCCCCCATCTGGACTCGAACCAGAAACCCTTCGATTAACAGTCGAATGCTCTGCCAATTGAGCTATGGGGGAATGACTAACGGATTTGACTGCCGAACACTATCAAGTGAGCGGGTAATCACACTCCGAGGGTCACTCGGAGTTCGGCCAGTGCGCGGTCCGCACTCGCACGAATTTCCGGCGAATTCACGTCAAGATCGGGGTCGAATTCCACCAGCCACGTGATCGTGTCACTCCCTGACTGCCTGCGGCCCACACAGACAACATTGCCACCAATATCCAGCGGTACCCGCTCGCGAATCACAACACTGGCCGTGACCCGATCACGGACGACAGGGGGCAACTCCCCCGCCGGTTCCAGATGCAAGGTGATTTTTTCACCACGAACGGTCTGAATACTCAACCATGGTTGCTCCCATCCGGCCTGAGCAATATCAGTCCATGCCAAACGCGTTGGTTGTTCTTCTGTTGCAAAGTAGAGGGCACGGTCGGTGGCAATGACAACCGGAGGCTGATACTTCGCGGGTCCCATGCCACTGGCCATGATCCGCTCACCTTTATGCACGCCGAGGGCTAGGGCATCTTGCTTGAGTTGCAATTTCGTAGGGGTGCTTACCAAATAGGTTGATTCCGAAAATATTCATGGGTGCTTCAGCCCTCACCGAATGCAATATCTTGCAGGCTCCGGCGATATGTCTCGAGGGCAAAGAGTTGGCCCATGATTTCGGTGGAATCCCCAGATTCTTCGGCTCGGGTTAACTGTCCCCGAAGTTCTTCAATGCGTTTGGCCGAATCAATTTCCAACAGGCGCGCAATCATGCCGACCGCATAGCGTTCATCGGTGCCGGCTTCAGCGGGCATGGGTTCTACCGCTAATTCACGAATGGTGGACCGAATGTCATCATCCGGTGCGGCAGCGAGAACGGCGTCGATCCACGGCATGCCGTCTCGGCCGGGTTGCGGGCCACCCGCGGTGACAATCGCCTGAAAAACTGCACTCGCTTTGTCGTGGGTGAAAGCGGTCTCCTCGACACTGCCGAACCACTCACTGACCGCCCCCGGGTATTGCAGGGCGGCCTTGAGTGCTTCACGTTCCACCGAAGCGCCGATTGTTGAGCGCTTGGCTGAGGTGGGTTGCGCCGAGCGACCACCCACCGCTTTGATCACGGTGCCTGGATCCATTCCGAGCCAACCGGCAAGTCTGCGCGAGTATTCCGGGCGCAGGGTTGAGTCCCGGATCTTGGCAACAATTGGTGCGCTCTCCTGCAGGGCTGCGACCCGGCCTTCAGAGGAGTTGAGGTCGTATTGCGAAAGCACCGACTTGATCGCGAACTCAAAGAGGGGGACTTTGTTCTCAATCAGTGCCCGCACGGCTGAATCACCGTGCTGAAGACGGAGATCACACGGGTCAAGGCCTGATTTTTCCACCGCAACAAATGTTTGGGAAACAAAACGCTGATCTTCTTCAAATGCCCGAAGGGCTGCTTTCTGGCCGGCGGCATCGCCGTCGAAGGTGAAGATCACCTGGCCGCGCATGCGGTCATCGTCCATGAGTAATCGGCGCAGCACTTTAATGTGTTCGGTGCCGAATGCGGTGCCACAGGTTGCTACCGCTGTTCCCACACCAGCGAGGTGCGCGGCCATGACGTCGGTGTAGCCCTCGACAATGACCGCCGTCTGCTCCTTGGAAACTTCCTTGCGGGCAATATCGAGTCCATAGAGAACTGAACTCTTTTTATAAATCGAAGTTTCCGGGGTGTTGAGGTACTTCGGGCCTTCATCGTCTTCATAGAGTTTGCGGGCACCGAATCCAATGACATCGCCACCGAGATCTCGGATCGGCCACACCAGGCGTCCGCGAAAGCGGTCGTACACCCCCCGATTGCCTTGACTGACAAGTCCCCCGGCGAGTAACTCCTGCTCGGTGAACCCGAGACCCTGGAGGTGCTTGGTGAGTGAATCCCAACCCTGGGGCGCGTAGCCCACACTAAATGTTTGAGCCGCTTGCGCATCAAAGCCGCGGTCGGTCAGAAAGTTGCGACCCGTCTCTGCCTCCGGCGAGGACAACTGTTCCTGATAAAACTTTGCTGCGCTTTTGTGGGCTTCCACCAGACGCTTGCGTTGGCCCTGCTGTTTATTGGGAGTGACCCCACCGTCCACGTACTGCAAAGTCAGGCCAACTTTGTCCGCCAGTTTCTCCACGGCCTCGGTGAAGGAAAGATGATCGATTTTCTGAATGAAACTGAGCAGATCCCCACCTTCACCACACCCGAAGCAGTACCACATGCCGCGACTGGGGGTGACATGGAAACTGGGTGAGCGTTCATCGTGGAAAGGGCACAGACCCTTCATGGAGCCGCCACCGGCCGGCTTGAGGGTGACGTACTCCCGGACTACATCGTCAATCCGGGCGCGCTCGCGGACTTCCGCTATATCTTCGTCCCGAATGCGACCTGCCACCCCGGAAGTCTATGGCGCACCCGGTGGGGTGTTCACTTTCACCGTGAACTCCCCATCTCCCACCCCTGCCTTTGACCTACTTGGTGTTGACCTTCTTGGTGTCGGCCAACTCGACGTTGACCAATTACGGGCCGATACCCGTGGCTGCTCCGAGGTGATCCACCTCAATAACGCGGGTAGTGCGCTGGCCCCGGCGATTGTGGTGGACACCATGGTCGACTTTCTACGCCAGGAGGAAATGCAGGGCGGTTATGAAGCCCACGCAGAGGCCCAAGATCGACTGGACAATGTGTACACCTCGATTGCCACGTTGTTGGCGACCGAGCCAACACACATTGCCCTGACCGAGTCGGCAACATCTTCGTGGGATCGCGCATTTGCATCCATTGCATTCACCGAACCGTTCACAAGTAAATCCAGAATATTGGTTTCTTCTTCAGAGTATGCGTCCAATGTCCTGCCGATTATGCAGATTGTGAAGCGCACGGGTGCCACACTGGAATTTATTGCCGACTCACCCGAGGGTGTTACCGATCTGGACTCCCTTGAAAAACTTATGGATGAATCCGTTGCACTTGTCGCAATAAATCACTGCCCCAGTCAAAACGGATTAATTAACGATGTCGCCGGGATCGGCGAGATCATTCGATCAACGAATCCGAATACCTGGTATCTGGTGGATGCCTGTCAATCGGTGGGTCAACTTTCGGTAGATGCACCCGCAATCGGAGCCGACTTTTTATCTGTTACCGGCCGGAAGTTCATGCGCGGACCTCGTGGCACCGGATTTCTGTACTGCTCCAGCCGGGCCCTTGCCGAATTGGAGCCCTTCCCGCTGGATCTGCATGGCGGTCACTGGGATTCGGCACTGCACTACTCGGTGCGCCAATGGTGCCCGCCGATTTGAAAGCTGGGAGAAGTCCTATGCCGCACTCCTTGGCCTCGGAGCGGCCGTGGACTATTCCCTTGCCTTGGGAATGAATGCCATTGAAGTGCGGATCACCGAACTCGCTGCGTATGCGCGAAACCAACTCGCCACTATTGCGGGGGTGCGCATTCTTGACCGAGGGGAATCACTCAGCGGGATCGTGACCTTTCTGCATGAAACAACACCTGCAGCCCAGATTGTTGCGCGGTTGCGGGCAGCTGGCATAAATGTCTCACTCGGAACACCGGATTACTCGCAGGTTGATTACCTTGGCCACGGGGTCGAAGCACTTATTCGAGTTTCCCCGCACGTGTACAACACGACTACCGAGATTGACACCCTTGCGGAAACGGTGCGCGAACTAACGGCATAAACGGGTATGCCAGTGAGCAATGCTGACATCGGTCAGACTTGCCACCTGATCAATGATCACCCGGAATCGCTCGGCATCTGTTGTGGCGGAATCAAATGTCGGCTTGAGCCAGCGTTCAATCTCGTGTCCGTCTGATAATCGAAGGGCGTGCACCAACTCCGCAATGATCTCCCTCTGCTTGGCGTACTCCGCCTCAGCGCCGGGTCGATTCATGACCCATTTCACCGCAACGGCCTTCATGACGGAGACTTCATCGCGTACTTCATCTGGGACAACCAACTCGGCCTGGTATCGCGTAAGGGGTTTATCACCGTATTGCGATTGGGTGGCAATTTGGGCCGTGACACAGAACCGACCGATGAAATAGCTGGTGAAACGCTTGAGCGATGCAACACTCTGCATGGAGCCGTCAAATTCGATTGGCCAATACTCCAATTGCCGGATGCGGGCGAAGTGCTTCCCGCAGTTGCTCAAGATTGGTATCCGGGCTGTAACGTTCCTGGGCGATCTGACACAGATCATTCACCGTGGCCGGGTCATCGAACTCCCGAATGTGAACGAGGGCGCCGTGAACGGCATCTTCGAAATCGTGGACCGAATAGGCGACATCATCTGACCAATCCATGACCTGTTCTTCAAGGCAGGTGCGCTCACCCGGTGCGCCTTCACGCAACCAGTGAAAAACTTCGGAGTCGTCGGCGTAGTAACCGAACTTGGGATTGCCCTCCTTCCGCGCCCACGGATACTTGCAGGATGCATCAAGGGATGCTCTGGTCAGATTCAAACCGGCTGACTCACCCGTTGGCGTGAAAATCTTCGCCTCGAGTCTGCTCACCACTCTGAGGGTCTGCGCATTGCCCTCGAATCCGCCAATGGAATCCGCCAATCGGTTGAGTTCGTCTTCACCGTTATGCCCAAATGGTGGGTGCCCTAAATCGTGGGCTAGACCTGCGACTTCCACCAGATCGGGATCACAACCCAATGCGTGTCCGAGCTCGCGAGCAATTTGCGCAACTTCCAGGGTGTGGGTCAGCCGAGTTCGGGGAAAGTCGGCGATCCCGGCGACCTGAACCTGGGTCTTGGCTGCCAACCGACGCAATGAGGACGAATGCAGAACCCGAGCGCGGTCTCGCGCGAATGCGCTGCGAACAGTTTCCTTCACCGGCTCGGTGACCGGACGCGCCACATCAAATTCGGTGTACCCGGTCGGTGTTGCCACGCGCTGACTCTATCTATTCGCGAGAGTGTTTAATTCGGCGGCAAGATTCCGGGTAATTGCCATTGGGTATACAGGTAATGGCGAACAAGCCCCACCGCTTCGCGTGCCACATATTCCGATGTCAGCGAATTTGCGCCGTCGAGGATTGCCGGTGACATATGGGCATCGATTCCATACTTGCCCGCGGTGACCTGGGAACGCGCCGAATGCGCCGGATCCGTCACGATCGTGGCTGAACTCCACCCCAAATCAGACATCAGCGTCGCCACAATGGCCAGCGTGCCCACGGTGTCGGTGCCCGTGGGTTGATAAATGACATCGCGGGGGTCAACACCCAACTCCTGAAGATCCTGTGCGGACTTTTGATACGCCCGCTGCGGGCCGGTAATCATGATCACCGGGGCAACACCATCCTTGTAGAGCTCGGCGGCGTGTTTGAGTCGCTCCGATTTGGCTTCCTTTTGATTTCCCCACGCACCTGCCGGATCCATCACAACAATCGTCTGCGTTGACGTGCGGTCATCGATTTGCGATGTCAGCACTATTTGTGCCGCAGCAGCGATCGGGATCAGGAGGAGAAGTGAAATGCCAATTGTCAGAACCAGGGTGAAAATTCGAGTAGAAGATGAAATCCCTTCGACATTGGTCGGCATACCAATATCGCTCTGATTCACATGCCCCATGTTCACATGTTTAGACACGTGAAGTGGCTGTACGACACCTGTGGAATCCGGTGTCGGTGAAATCCAGACCGAACTAGCCGCTCTGCATGACGGTCGCTCTACCAGCTTCCAAACGTGCGACCGGCACTCGGAATGGTGAACAGGAGACATAATCCAATCCCACCGAGTCAAAGAAGTGAATTGAAGCGGGGTCACCACCATGTTCACCGCACACACCACATAACATTCCCGGTCGCACCGCGCGTCCGGCCTTCACGGCCATGTCAACGAGCGCGCCCACCCCTTGGACATCGATGGACTCAAATGGTGACACTGGGAAAATACCCTTGTCCAAATAGGGGGAGAAAAAAGCGGCCTCGACATCGTCTCGACTGAATCCCCACGTGGTTTGGGTTAAATCATTTGTGCCAAAGGAGAAGAATTCAGCCGACTCGGCCAGATCCCCTGCTGTCAGTGCGGCGCGAGGTAATTCGATCATGGTTCCCACTGGGAAAGTCAGCTTGGAATTTCGGGCCTGCACCACTTCACGAATCACGGCGTTGACCTCCGCGGTGATCAACGTCAACTCGGTGATCGATCCCACCAGCGGAATCATGATCTCGCCATGGGGTGACATGCCCGACTCCTCAAGATCACATGCGGCTTCGGCGAGTGCCCGCACCTGCATGGCAAACAGACCAGGGAGCACCAAACCAAGTCGCACACCACGCAAACCCAGCATGGGGTTTTGTTCACTGAGTCGATTGACCGCTGTCAAGATCTTTCGACGAAGCAGTTGTGTCCTCGCCCCTTTCCTGCGCAAGAGCAACAGCGACCGCCAACTCGGTGCGATCGGGTAGAAACTCGTGCAGCGGTGGGTCGATCAACCGCACGGTGACCGGCAAGCCATCCATTGCGTTCAGGATTTCCTTGAAATCCTCCCGCTGCAGCGGAAGGAGTGCTTCCAGTGAGCGGTCGTGGTCGACCTGGTTGTCCGCCAGAATCAGATCCTCGATCAACTGCCGACGCTCACCCAGGAACATGTGCTCTGTCCGGCACAGCCCGATACCTGCCGCCCCCATTCGGCGAGCCCGAGCAGCATCCGGTCCGGTGTCCGCATTTGTTCGCACACCCATGCGTCGGCGGGCATCCGCGTGCTCCATGATCCGGTTGACCGCATTGATCAGTTCACGTGTTTCGGTATCTGCATCTGCCAGGGCCTTGTCCATTCCTTCTTCGAATAATTGAACAATGGGACTCGCGGTGACCGGAACCTGACCGAGGAACACCTCACCGGTGCTTCCGTCAATCGAAATCGTGTCACCCTCACGAATAATGTGACCCGACTCGGTGGTTATCTCCTTCTTCTTCAGATCAATGCGCAGGGATTCCGCACCGCACACCGCCGTCTTGCCCATGCCACGAGCCACCACGGCGGCGTGCGATGTCTTGCCACCCCGGCTGGTCAAAATTCCGGTGGCGGCGACCATGCCCCCGAGATCCTCGGGTGTGGTTTCGCGACGCACCAAAATTACTTTCGCACCACCCTGTGTTTGCCGAATCGCTTCCTCAGATGTAAACACCACCTTGCCCACCGCGGCGCCCGGCGATGCATTGGTTCCGCGCGCCAGAATCTCGGTGTTCGCCTGGGTATCAAATCGAGGGAATAACAGGTGAGCGAGTTGAGCCCCCGTGACTCGCAGCAGTGCTTGATCCATGGTCAGAACGCCTTCGTCCACCAAAGAAATCGCAATTCGAAACGCGGCAGCCGCCGTGCGCTTGCCCACACGCGTTTGAAGCATCCACAATTTACCCCGCTCCACCGTGAATTCGATATCGCACAAATCCCGATAGTGGTCTTCGAGGGCTTGCATGTTTGTCATGAGCTCAGCATGTGAATGCGGATCAATGCGCTCAAGTTCGGTAAGCGGGAATGCATTGCGAACACCAGAAACAACATCTTCACCCTGTGCATCGGGTAAGTAATCACCATAAACCCCTGGATCCCCGGTTGCCGGGTCACGGGTAAAGGCGACACCTGACCCTGAACCCGAACCCGCATTACCGAAAACCATTGCCTGAACGTTCACGGCGGTTCCTAGATCGTGCGGAATGTGTTCGCGGCGGCGATAGATGCGCGCCCGGTCGGTATTCCACGAATCGAATACCGCATGAATCGCGCCATCGAGTTGAGCCCGCGGATCCTGCGGAAACTCCGTTCCGGATTCCTGGCGAATTATTTGTTTGAACTCACTGACAAGTTGTTCCAATGCAGATGTGCTCAATTCGATGTCGGTCGGCACAGCTTCTCGCTCTTTGGCAGCGTCAATTCGCTCTTCAAATGGCTCACCACTGATACCCAGCACTGTTTTTCCATACATCTGGACAAGACGCCGATACGAATCCCAGGCAAAACGAGGATCTCCGCGGAAATGGTGGCCAGTCCCACCACACTGGAATCATTCAGACCAATGTTCAGCACCGTGTCCATCATGCCGGGCATGGAAAACTTTCCACCGGATCGAACCGAAACCAATAGTGGATCCTGGGGGTCTCCTAATCTGCGACCCATTTCACTCTCCAGTGAGCTCAGCGCATCTGTGACCTGCTGATTTAGCGTTGAAGGCTCACTGCCGGTGGACAGGTATTCGCGACAGGCTTCGGTGGTAATGGTGAAGCCGGGTGGCACCGGTAAACCAAGGGCCACCATCTCGGCGAGGTTCGCACCTTTGCCTCCGAGTAGATCGGACATACTTCGATCGCCGTCAGCGAATGAATACACGAATCTGATGTTGGTCACCGTTTTGTTATTGCTCACCGGCTGAGTTTGTCACCTCCATGACACCGGATGCATCACCACATGAGCAATTGATGGTGGATTAACCTCCACTGACCGAAAACTCGGCAACGGAAACGTTGACCCGATCAGATTCGGTGAGGTCGCAGCTTTCCAACCAACCATCGGGAAGTGCCGGTCGCCGTTCACCCGAGGTGCGTCCCCGTGGTCCGGTGCCCACTTCAGAGTTGAAATCCTGTTCGGGATTGATCTGCGCCAGGAGAGCATCCAGCTCCGCCAAACTGGCAACTTTGCCGAGAGGTTCACGCACCGTGTGCGGAACTCGGAAACCTTTGAGGTACCAGGCCATGTGCTTGCGAATATCCCGGCAACCTTTGAATTCACCGTAATCCTCCACCAACAACTCGGTGTGTCTGCGCAGCGTGGCCAACACCACGTTGAGTCGCGGTTCCGGTGGCATCGGCTCACCTTGGAAAGCGGCGGTCAGTTGGGCGAATAACCACGGCCTGCCCAGGCATCCGCGCCCCACCACAACTCCATCTGCGCCCGTCTGGGCGATCATGGCGAGGGCATCGGCACCCGTCCAAATATCTCCGTTGCCCAACACGGGTGTGTTCCACTGGCGCAGGTGTTCCTTGAGGTTCGCAATCGCCTGCCAATCCGCTTTGCCGCCATACATTTGTGCGGCGGTTCGTCCGTGCAGGGCCACCCAGGCAACACCTGCCCGCGCCGCGCTCTCCCCTGCCTCTAAATACGTGAGGTGGGTGTCATCTATTCCTTTGCGCATTTTCACCGACACCGGCACTCGTCCGTCGGCAGCTTCCACAACCCGCTCAACGATTTCGCGGAACAGATCTCGCTTCCACGGCAATGCGCTGCCACCACCCTTGCGAGTGACCTTGGGAACGGGGCAACCGAAGTTCATGTCAATATGGTCGGCGCGGTCTTCATCAATAATTATTCGCGCAGCGGCAGCCATGACCTGCGGATCAACCCCGTACAGCTGCACCGATCGAGGGGATTCATCCGGTGCGAAAGTCACCAGATCCATGGTGGCTTCATTGCGTTCAATCAGTGCCCGCGATGTCACCATCTCAGAGACATAGAGCCCTGCACCCTGCTCACGACACAATCTTCTAAATGCGCGGTTGGTGATCCCTGCCATGGGTGCGAGAACAACGGGTGGGTCAATGATTCGATCTCCCACGCGCAACATGGGGACAGTTTCGCATGTCCTTGCGGAGAATTATTCGCGCGTACGGCAGACTCGGATCCGCGCACGAGCCAACCAAGGCGTAGAAGATTGCGATTCACGAGGAGCCCAATGTCCCAGGTCCCCCAACACAGTGTTGTCATTGAAGGCAAAAAGCGCTGGGTTGCTTTGGTTTTCCTGGCACTGGGCGTGGCCATGATCATTCTGGATGCCACCGTGGTGAACGTCGCCATTCCCACAATGGTCACCGACCTGAATCTCACCATCAATGACGCCGAGTGGATTAATGCCGCCTACTCCCTGACATTTGCATCGCTGCTGATTTTCTTCGGTCGTTTGGCCGATCGCTTTGGTCGCAAGTTGCTTTTCATTGTTGGTGTTGTCACATTCATGGCATCCAGTGCTCTCGTTGCCGCATCTGATTCATCCATCACATTAATTGGGGCACGTTCCCTGCAGGGAATTGGCGCAGCCATGATTTTGCCGGCGTCACTCTCGGTGATCAACACCGTGTTCGTTGGGAAATCACGTGCCGTTGCCTTTGCCGTGTGGGGTGGAACTATCGGCGGCATGGCTGCTCTGGGGCCACTTGTTGGTGGTTGGTTGACCGAATACGCATCGTGGCACTGGGCATTTCTGATCAACATTCCCATTGGCATCATTGTGGTCATTGGTGTCCTCGCCGTTGTCCCCGAAACTCGTGGCGTCACAGACCGCAAGGGTTTCGATATTCCGGGCACGCTCTTGATCACTCTGGGATTACTCGGCATTGTCTTTGCTGTCATTGAAGGCCAGCGTTATGGATGGATCACGCCGATCGCCGAATTCAAGATCGGTAGTTGGGTGTGGCCATTTGCAATCTGTGTCGATTGTGCTGGTCTCAGGTGTTCTCGGTGTGATCGCTTTGTTGGTCATGTTGGTGGTGGAAAAGCGACGACTGGCAGCCGGCAAAGTTGTGATGATTGATCTGCGGTTATTCCGCATCAAGAGTTTCGGCGCCGGCAACGGGGTGGCACTGGTTGTCAGCTTGGGTGAATTCGGCTTGCTCTTTGCCATTCCACTATTCCTTCAGGCAACTCGCGGTTACAACGCCTTGGAAACGGGCGTGATCCTGTTGGCACTTGCCATTGGCTCATTTGTGGCATCGGGCTTGGGTGCGCCTTTGTCCCAACGCATGGGTCCGGTCAGGGTGCTGCAACTGGGCATGTTGCTCGAGGTAATTGGTATTGCCGGACTCGGATTCATAATTTCCACGGAAGTCACCGGCTGGGGCATGGCACCGTGGTTGTTCATTTACGGAATGG
The DNA here is from genome assembly GCA_018401415.1 of Candidatus Nanopelagicales bacterium. Lineage (GTDB taxonomy): Bacteria > Actinomycetota > Actinomycetes > S36-B12 > S36-B12 > UBA4592. The sequence goes on from JAGYKV010000009.1 coordinate 48,903, forward strand.
GTGTTGGTTTCGCCACCGCCCAACTCACCGGTGTCATTCTTTCGGAGGTTCCGATCACCGAGTCTGGTCAGGCCAGTGCGGTGCAGTCCACCGCCCGCCAGGTGGGTGCAGCAATCGGAACAGCAATTATCGGGACAACCCTTCTGATTGGGTTGGGGTCAACTGCCGGTCACCTGGAAGACAAGGGAATTCCGGCCGCCCAAGCTCAGCAGGTCAGCGATGCCGTTGCCAGTAGCGCGGGTCAAGCGATTCCGTCCCTCGCCAGCCAACCCGATGGCGATGTCCTGGAGGCAGGTGCGGCCGAGGGGTTCGTCACGGCCATTAAGAGTGTGGCGTTGGTGGCCGGCATCATGGTCTTCCTTGGACTCCTGCTGAGTTTCATGCTTCCCAAGAACGCCGCCCGAGTGGAGTCGGAAGGGTATGAACCACCGGGTGAGCACGCGCGACACGTTTCGACCTAATCAGATCGACCTAATTGCACCCACAACCCGCGTAATCACGGGCCTGTGTTAATGTTAATGAAAGCCATTACCATTAAGGAGTCCCATGAACCGGTCCGAACTCATTGCCGCCACCGCTGCTCGCTGCGGAGCCACCAACGACCACCGCCGAACAAGTGATCAGCGCCATGCAGTCGGTTATTACCGAAGCCCTGGTCAAGGGTGATCGGGTCGCCATCCCAGGGTTTCTGACCCTTGATGTGGCCGAGCGCGCTGCCCGCACCGGCCGCAACCCGCGCACGGGCGAACCACTTGAAATCGCTGCCCGCACCGTGGTGCGGGTCAGTGCCGGCCAAGCACTCAAGCGCGCGGTCGCGGGGAACTAATTGTGGACCCCGATTCCTTCGGGTGTCTGACAATTGACCAGCGAGGCATTCCGACCAATGTATGCCTGATGTGCGGATCGAATCTGATGCTCATAAAAGCTGTTTTCGAAGATTATGAGTTAGCGGGCTACCTACTCGACGCTGAATGCGCGGAATGTGGGAGCCCACTGACCGCACCGTGTCCGGTGGATCGACCCGAGTATGAGTAACTGCACGGCGAATAGCAAGTACTTTTACCATGTAAAACTAACATGTGATATTATAATTGCATGCTAATTGACCGGTGGGCAAGTCAAGTTGTGGAGCAGCGGCTCAGTATCTTCCCCGCCGTTGCTCTACTTGGTCCCCGACAAATTGGCAAGACCACCCTCGCTCTGGAAATTGCCCGAGCGACCGATGGCACCTACCTCGACTTGGAACGTCCAGCGGATGCGAACCGAATGTCAGATCCCGATACCTACCTGCGAAGCGCGCTCCACGAATTCCTCATTCTCGATGAAGTCCAACGAAACCCCTCGCTTTTCCCGGTGCTGCGGGGCGTTATCGATGAACAACGCAGAGCAGGGATAAAACACGGTTCGTTTCTACTCCTTGGATCAGGGTCTTTGAAGTTGATGGGTGTGAAGTTGGTGGGTGCGGCCAGCGAGAGTCTGGCCGGCCGGTTGGCTTTTGTGGAACTCACGCCCATTTCGCCGGCCGAAGCTATGCCGGCTGGAATTCCCCAGGAACAGATCCTTCTCCGAGGGGGGTTCCCGGAAAGTCTCACGGCAAAAAGTGACAGTGACAGTTTCCAGTGGCGGGAAGCTTTTATCAGGTCATTCTTAGATCGCGATGTCCCCATGTTTGCCCCCCGGATTCCGACTCCAACGCTCTCCCGCCTGTGGCAGATGCTCGCTCACAACTCAGGCGGAATCCTCAACTCGGCCAGGCTCGCGGGTTCACTGGGGATCTCCGGCCCCACGGTGGATCGCTATATAGATCTTCTCACCGATCTGGGCATGCTCCGACTCCTACGACCTTGGTCGACCAATGTCGCCAAACGTGTTGTGAAACGGCCCAAAGTGTTCGTCAGAGATACCGGCATGTTGCACGCGCTTTTGGGTATTTCCACCTTGCATGACCTTCGTGGTCACCCGGTCATTGGGGCAAGTTTCGAATCACTTGTTATCGAATCAGTCAATACCGCCATGTCCACCAATCCCTCTGCGCCATCCTGGGAGTTCTATTTTTATCGAACTTCTAACGGAGCCGAGATTGACCTGGTGTTAGCCAAAGGTGGCAAACCGACAATTGCCATCGAGATTAAAAATTCTTCAGCCCCTCAACTCACGCGTGGCTTCCACTCCGCCGTTGCGGATCTGGGAATTCAGCAGTCATACCTGGTCTATCCGGGGAGCGAGCGCTACACCATTGAAAAAAACATTGACGTTATCCCACTGATTGACCTTCAGAATATTCTGCATTCCTAGTTCCGGCCTGCAGCATTCACACATTTAATTCACGGATTTAACTGGCAGGAAGTCGGACGGCCAACCAATCATTCACGGCATCAAGACCAATGCGTTCCTGTTGCATGCTGTCGCGTTCCCGAATGGTGACCGCTTGGTCTTCCAGCGTCTCAAAGTCGACCGTGATGCAATAGGGCGTTCCAATTTCATCTTGACGACGGTAACGCCGACCAATGGCACCTGCATCGTCAAAGTCAATGTTCCACGTTTTGCGCAATTGCGCGGCAAGGTCTTTTGCCTTGGGTGTGAGATCGGCATTGCGCGAGAGCGGAAGAACGGCCGCCTTGACGGGTGCCAAACGTGGATCGAAATGCAAGACGGTGCGCTTGTCCACTCCGCCCTTGGAGTTGGGTGCTTCATCTTCGTCATAAGCATCCAGCATGAATGCCAAGAACAGCTCGGGTGAGACCAGCTGCGGGTTCAATAACAAAGGGGGTCCAACGCTCCCCCGTTTCCTGATCAAAATAACTTAAATCGGTTCCCGAGTGTTCGGTGTGCGTCTTGAGATCGAAGTCGGTGCGATTGGCAACGCCCTCAAGTTCAGCCCACTCGCTGCCAGCGAAACAGAATCGATACTCGATATCCACCGTTCGCTTGGAGTAGTGACTCAATTTTTCTTTTGGATGCTCGAATCGACGCATGTTCTCCGGGTTCAAACCCAAATCCACGTACCAATCCCAACGCTGATCAAGCCAGTAATCGTGCCATTCTTCATCTGTTCCCGGCTGAACAAAGAATTCCATTTCCATTTGCTCGAACTCACGGGTGCGGAAAATGAAGTTACCCGGGGTGATTTCGTTGCGGAAACTTTTACCCGTTTGACCAATGCCAAATGGTGGCTTCTTGCGAGCGGCCGTCATGACATTGAGGTAGTTCACGAAAATACCTTGGGCGGTTTCGGGTCGCAGATAATGCACGGCACCGGCATCTTCAACCGCTCCGATTGAGGTGCGCAGCATTCCATTGAAGTCACGCGGCTCGGTGAATTGCCCCTTTGTTCCGCAGTTGACGCAGTTGATGCTCGCCAGACCATCGGCCGGTTCCTTGCCCCCGTGCTTTTCTGCATATGCCTCGAGAAGTTGGTCGGCTCGGTAGCGCTTATGACAGTTTTTGCATTCGGTGAGTGGATCCACAAATGCATTAACGTGACCGGAGGCCTCCCACACCTGGGGGCAAGGATCACCGAGGAATCAAGTCCCACGACATCGTCGCGCTGGCGGACAACCGCCTGCCACCATTGGCGGCGAATATTCTCCTTGAGCTCAACACCCAAGGGGCCGTAGTCCCATGCCGAGCGAGTTCCGCCGTAGATCTCCGAGGAGGGGAATACAAACCCACGTCGCTTGGCAAGGTTGACAATTGCTTCTACGCGATCCATGCCCTCAGTCTATTCAAGGACACATCACTGACCGAGTTGCTGCTCCCGCGCGGAGAGCAGCGCGGTGGCCGTATCCATATCAATGACATCGAAATCCTGAAAGTGCCAGGACAGTGCTTGGGTGCCCAGCGGGGAATTCACACTCACAATTGATTGATACAGGAACTGCAATGAATTGATCGCCGTCTTGGGACAGATGGGAACTGCCAAAATGCAATGGAGCACCCCCTGATCCTTCAACCAGGTGCCACATGCTCGTGCCGCTGTTCCGGTCTCAACACCGTCGTCTACCACCACAACTACCCGGGATGCGAGATTGAGTTCACGATCGAGATTGGGAGCAAACCCAGCAACCTGCACGCCGGTTGACGTTCTGTCCACGTGCAGGGGCGCAAGATCACGCACCCCCATCACGCTTTCGATCCCGAGTGCCACCGGAACTCCGTTAGGCATGATCGGTGCCAGGAGTACTTCAGGAGAGTAAGTCCGCGAGGCGAGCACCTAACTCGGCGCCCGCATCAAAAAGATTCGCGAACTTCACGATTGATTGCCGCGTTCATATGAAAATGCATCAGGGGCGAGGCCGCTGCTGAATGAATCCGATCCTCCTGAGCCACTGACCTGAACGATTTCCGCCGTGAAGGAATCACTCGTTCGAACCGAGATAAAAGGAATGACTTCAACTTTGACCTGGTAGTTGCTCAGTGCTTTTCGGTAGAGGCCGACATTGCTCCACCTACTCACCAGAACATGTTCTACTTCAGAGTCCATTGATCGACCTAATTCCACTCCGAGGCAGCCAGGGTTGTTCGCGAGAATGTCCATGCACAACCGCATGGTCACCAGGTCGTCGCCTTCACTTAAGTTAACCCGGGTCACCACCACAATGGCGGTTTCTGATTCCATCATGAAATCTGGTGGTGCGGAAAAATCTGATGGAGTATCGGCCTGGCACGTGACCACGGTAATGCACTCGCCCGGTAACCTCGTCTGGGTAACCTCATCTGGTTAACCTCGTCTTGCTAACCTCAAGTCGGTTAACCCACCTCAGGATCCTGGAGTTCACATGGCCTCAAAGAACAAGAAGAATAAGAAGCCGGGAACTCCGGGGGTCCGGGGCCCAAGTAATCAGCCGTCGCGGCCAAACCCCCAGCCACGGAATTACTCCGCACCGCGTCCACAATCGGGCGGTCAGAAATCGGGCGGTCCAAAGAGTTCGTGGCGCGCCGCTTTTGAGCGCCGAAGTTTTCCCCTCATGGCGGGGTTGACCGCCATGCCCCGCTGGCTGCTCGTGATTGCGATCGGGTCAGCTCTACTCCTGGGTTTGGTGCTGTCCGATTCATTTGCCTGGCTCGGAGCATTCTTCTTACTCCTGGTTGCTGCTTTTCTTGGCTGGCTACTCGCCCTGTCCTGGCCGCTGTTGAGCAACGGGCGCCGATTCATTCGATTGCTCGTGGTTGTGGCACTTATCGGTCTGGCCTTCTACAAGGTCACCGGTCGGCTTTAGTCTCATTCCGGCTTAACGAACTTGACACTCATTTTCATTTAGAGTACGTTTGATCCATGAACCGATCAAAAATTGCCGCTATCGCCGCTATTGCATCCGCTGCCCTTGTTCTTGCCGCCTGCTCGAGTGCCGAGTCAGAAACCTCTTCTCAGACCTCTCCTGAAGCGTCTCCCGAGACCACCTCCGAGACAACCGCTGCCGAAAGCTCCCCCAGCGAGGAGTCAGGAGTCGCTGTTGTTGCGACCACCTCGATTCTGGGTGATGTGGCTGGACAAATTATTGAATGCGCCGGTGGAACCGTCACCGTTCTGATGCCGATCGGTACCGACCCGCACGATTTTTCCGCATCTTCCGAGCAGGTGGCCAGCATGATTAATGCTGATCTGGTGATCTCGAATGGGCTCGGCCTTGAGGCTGGTCTGACCGACTCGATGGCGAATGCCGCAACCGATGGTGCCAATATTTTTGAAGTTGGTCCACTGATTGATCCCATTGAATTCGGTGCCGGTGGTCATAGTGAAGATGGTCACTCTGATGAAGAGGGCCACTCTGATGAAGATGGCCACTCCGATGAAGAGGGTCACTCAGATGAAGAGGGCCACTCTGATGAAGAAGGCCACTCTGACGAAGAAGGCCACTCTGACGAAGAGGGTGAAGATGACCACGGTCACGGCTCACTCGATCCACATATTTGGTTTGACATGACCCGGATGGCGGTTGCAGCTCAACTTATTGGCGCCGAATTAACCGAGGTCACCGGTAATCAGGAGTACACAACGTGCGCGGACACCACCGCTGAATCAATTCGTGGTGCCGAAGGTGAAGTGCGTGCCCTTTTGGAAGCTGTACCTGCTGATCAAAGAATCCTGGTCACCGACCATGAAGCACTCGGATACCTCGCGGATACCTACGGATACGAGATTGCGGGAACGGTGATTCCGGCGGGAACCACTCTTGCTGAGCCAAGTTCAGCGGATCTGGCGAATCTTGTGAAAGTTATCAATGCTGAGGGCGTGAACGTGATCTTCACAAATGCCGCTCAGCCCAGTGCTTTGGCAGATGCGGTCGCCGCGGAAACAGGGCGAGACATTGCGGTTGTGCCACTCTACGTGGAGAGCTTGGGCGCACCAGACTCACCGGCGGCCACCTACATTGACATGATGCGGACCAACGCACAACTCATTTCAGAGGGTCTGCAAGGCTAACCCTTGTGGAGTGGTTTCTTGATCCGTTTGCACTTGGCTTTCAGCAACGGGCATTAGTCGGCGGTATCCTGGCCGGACTCATGACATCGATCGTGGGCACATGGCTTGTTCTGCGCGGCATGAGTTTCTTCGGAGATGCATTTGTCCACGGAATTGTCCCCGGAGTTGCCGCCGCCGTGGTGTTTGACGTCAATCCACTTCTTGGTGCTGCGGTGGCAGCCCTTGTCATGGTGTTGGCCATTGAAGTGGTGAATCGCCAAACGTCATTGAGTGAAGACACGGCCATTGGTCTGCTCTTTGTTGGAATGCTCGCTCTGGGTGTGGTGATCATTTCCCGACTCGATTCCTATTCCGGAAGTTTGACCACGATCCTTTTCGGCGATGCTCTGGGTGTGACAGCGAGTGACCTGGTCACTCAATCAATACTTGCGGTGCTTGTGATTGGTGCTGCAACAATTCTCTACCGGCCACTGCTCGCCCTGTCCTTTAATGCGGAGAAGGCCGAGATGTGGGGGCTTAAACCCAAACGGGCTCATGCTGTTTTGTTGATCCTTATTGCTGCTGCAGTTATTGGTAGCTTCCAATCCATTGGGACACTGCTTGTGTTTGGGTTGCTCGTGGGACCACCCGCTACAGCAGCGTTGATCTCCCGCACGGTTCCCCGAATGATGCTCACCGCCGCGGCTATTTCCGTATTCTCGGTGTGGCTGGGATTGACATTGAGCTACCACCTCAACACCGCCGGTTCCGCCACCATGGCGATTGTTCCGATTGTGTTGTTCTTCATTGTTCTCACGGTGACTCGACTTAGGCCCAAGCGCCGGGAGTCGGTGAATGCACATGCCTGATGTTGTTGTGGGAAGCGGGGTGGTCATTACCCGAGGTTCGCGTGTTGCTATTTCTGCATCTGACTTCACGATTCCAGAAGGAAAAATCACCGCCATCATTGGACCAAATGGGAGCGGTAAATCAACACTCCTGCATGCCATTGCCGGTTTGTTACCCATTAGTTCGGGCAATCTCAGTGTTCTGGGCGCAACCCCAGAGTTGAGTCAATCGCGGATCTCCTATGTCCTGCAGTACACAACCGTGCCGGCTGGTACGCCCCTGACCGTGGCAGAGGCGGTAGCCATGGGTCGATACCCATCCCTAGGTTTCCTGGGTCGACCAACCCAACAGGACCGGGCAAAGGTCACCGCGGCCATGGAGCGCCTTGAGATCACCGATCTGAGTAAAAGACACCTCACCGAGCTTTCCGGTGGACAACGGCAACGTGTGTATGTCGCCCAAGGGGTCGCCCAAGATCACTCGATGTTGCTCCTAGATGAACCCCTCACCGGACTTGACATTAATTCAGCCAAGACAATCGATGCAATCATTCACGATGAACCAACACGAGGCTGTTCTGTCGTGCTGACCACCCACGACCTTGAGGAAGCCCGCGCCGCCGACCATGTGATTTTGACCTCGGGTCGCGTTGTTGCCTTTGGCCCACCTGATCAGGTGTTGACGACCGAGAATCTGACGAATGCCTACGGCCTGGGTGCATTACATGACAACCCCAGCAATCATCACCCACTCGATGAACATCATGATGATGGTCACACGCACTAAACTCTTTCCCATGACGTCTGTCGGTATCCGCTCCACCAAACAGCGCACGGCGGTCAGTGCCGCTCTGAACGAACTTGAGGACTTTCGATCTACCCAAGAAATACATGAATACTTGAAGGAGCGCGGTGACAGCGTCGGTCTGACCACGGTGTACCGAACACTGCAAGCCCTCAGCGCTGCAGGCGAAGTAGATGTAATTCTGCGCGAAGACGGGGAATCCGTGTATCGCCTGTGCAGCGATGCCCACCACCACCATCTGGTGTGTCGGCAGTGCGGGCACACCGTCGAAGTTGAGGGTCCAACAGTGGAACGTTGGGCTGACTCCGTGTCGGCGGAACATGGATTTACCGATGTCAGTCACACATTGGAAATTTTTGGCTTGTGCGCCAATTGCAGCGCGGTTTCACATTAATCCGGAATGAGATTAGGAATTGCCCCGCCGTAGCGGCGATCACGCGATGCGTAAATCTCGCACGCATGCCACAAATGTCGACGATCAAAATCCGGCCACAGGGTGTCCAGGAAAACCATTTCGGCATAAGCCGATTGCCAGAGCAGGAAATTACTTGTTCGCTGCTCCCCTGAACTTCGAACAAAAAGATCGACATCTGGCATATCGGGTTCATCAAGATGCTGAGCGATCATTCGCTCATTTACTTTCTCCGGATTAATACTTCCGTCTTTCACCCCACGCGCAATTGCCGCCACGGCATCGGCGATTTCGGCTCGGCCGCCGTAGTTCACACACATGGTCAGCGTTAGCTTCTTGTTCTTGGCGGTGAGTCTCTCTGCTTCCTCGAGTTCCTTGATCACACTGGCCCACAACTTTGGCCTGCGGCCGGCCCATCGAATGCGCACACCCAGATCATTCATTTCATCGCGGCGACGACGGATTACATCGCGATTGAAACCCATGAGGAAGCGGACTTCATCAGGGGATCGCCGCCAATTTTCGGTGGAGAATGCGTAGGCGGAAAGCCAACCGACTCCCAACTCGAGTGCTCCATGCACGCAGTCAAGAAGACTTGCCTCACCGGCTTCGTGACCTGCGGTGCGAGGTAACCCGCGGTCCTTGGCCCAGCGACCATTGCCATCCATGACCACCGCAATATGCCGCGGGATTAACTCAGATGGCAGTTGCGGTGGGCGCGCGCCGCTGGCGTGGGCGGGCGGCTCCGGATACTTTTTCATGAAGGAATCGCTTTCACCGTGGGTGCTGTTTTCCGATCCACCAACGGTAGCGACTTCAGTCCGCGATCCATGTGCCACTGCAGGAAGGCCGACACCATGCCACTTGCCTCTCCCCGAGCCCTCGGCTCACTCTGATCCGCGATCAGCCAATCACCCGAGAGCAGAGCGCCCAGGAGAGCCACCGCCTCGGTTGTGGGGGCCGCCGCTCCCGGCAGGCGACAGCGCTCACACACCATGCCACCGAGGGCAATGGCGAATGCGCGGTGCGGACCTGGTTCCCCGCACTGGGCGCAATCGGCAAAAGACGGTGACCAGCCGGCAACGGCCAGTGAACGCAACAAATAACTATCCAGGATCAAACGCGGGTCATGTTCACCACCTGCTAGTGATCGCAGGCCGGACACGAGCAATGCGAACTGCGGGACCGCCGGCTCACGTTCTTCGGGGGTTAAGCGCTCGGCGGTCTCCAACATGGCGGTACCGGAAGTCCAGGCTACATAGTCCGCAGAGAGCGGCGCGCCCATGGCCGAAATTGTTTCGACCTGAGTGACGCTGTCTAGTGACTTACCCGTGTACATCTGAATGTCAACGTGCGCGAATGGCTCCAGACGGCCGCCAATGCGACTCGATGTTTTACGAACACCTCGCGCCACGGCCCTGATCCGGCCATACTGACGAGTGAGAAGTGTGACAATGCGATCGGATTCACCGAGCTTCTGCGTACGCAGAACAATTGCTTCATCTCGGTAAACCGGCACGCTACATTCTAGGCGGGAAATCTGTTATTGACCGTGAACCGCACGCCAGGAGGCTAGATGGGCACCATGGAGGACCAATCCGAACCCAATCCGAATCCCACCGGTACCAGGAATATCGCATTTATTGCCCTCGAGCCGAGGTACCTCAAGCGCGCTATTTTCATGATCTTGGTGGGCGTCATCATTTTTCAGATTGTGACGTGGTCTTTTGCCCTCCTGGCCGGGTTTCTTTTCAACCTACTATTGGCATGGCTTCTGGCCATTTCCATTGACCCACTGGTCACGGGTCTTGCTTCGCGAGGAATGCGGCGCGGGGTGGCCACTTCGATTGTCGCCGTCGGTGGAATTGCTCTGATTGGCGGATTCATTGCTCTTTTTGGTGGCGCACTTGCCAACCAAATCGCCGATTTGATTATCGCCCTCCCCCTGCTTGTTCTCGATCTTGCTGAGTGGTTCAACGGAACATTCGATGCCAATATCAATCCCGTTGAGTTAACCGCCAACCTAAACCTCACCAGCGAACAAATCACGAGTATCGCCTCCTCACTCGCCGGCGGAATTTTTGGTGTGGTGTTCAGTGTGATCAGCGTGGTGTTCAGCCTTTTGACGATTCTGGTGTTCTCCTTCTATTTCTCCGCAGATGCTCCCCGAATCAAGCGGTTCATTGCCGGGTGGCTGCCACACGGTCGCCAATTGGTGTTTATCAATGTCTGGGATATTTCCGTACGCAAGGCGGGCGGCTTTGTTATTTCCAAATTCGCCCTGGCAGTTCTCTCCTCCGCCGCTCACGTTGGCTTCTTTTATCTGATTGATGTTCCCTATTGGCTACCCATGGGAATTTTCGCCGGACTGGTGAGCCAGTTCATTCCGACTATTGGAACCTATCTGGGTGTGATTGTCCCCGGCCTGTTTGCCGCATTTGAACAACCACTGGATGTTCTCTGGATCGCGATTTTCGCAACGGTGTACCAACAGATCGAAAACTATGTATTCACCCCACGAATTTCCACCGCGACCATGGATATTAATTCGGGAGTTGCCTTGGGCGCAGTATTTGTTGGTGCCGCGCTCTTCGGTCCGATTGGAGCCATTATTGGAATCCCCGTGGCCGCCATCATCATTGCGGTATTCGAGGCATATGGACAGCGTTATGAACTACACCCGGAAGTTGAAGAGCGAACTCAGGTTCGGCGCCTGCGAAGTCCCGTTGAAGTGATTCGGGAAATGCAAGCTTCAGAAACCGAGACGCCGTAACTGCTTGGGATCACGTTGCCAGTCCTTGGCAACTTTCACCCGAAGGTCCAGGTACACGGCGACACCCAAGTACTTCTCAATCTCCGCTCGAGCCTCTGTTCCCACGGTGCGTAATCGCGATCCCTTCTTCCCGATCACAATCGCTTTTTGACTGTCCCGCTCCACAAAAATATTGGCGTGGATATCCGACATTGGTCGGTCAGCGGGCCGACCTTCACGCGGTGTGATTTCTTCCACCACCACGGCAATCGAGTGCGGGAGCTCGTCTTGGACACCCCGCAGTGCGGCCTCGCGAATCAATTCGGCCACAAAGATTTCGGCGGGTTCATCTGCCGAGGAATCATCGGGGAAAAGAGTGGGGCCTTCGGGCAGACCATTGATCAATTCACGAACGAGGATATCCACCTGCTCATTGCGCACCGCCGAAACCGGAATGATCGCTGTCCAGTCGATTTCTAAACTGGTACCCAAGTCAGCGACGGCCATGAGTTGGGTTGCGAGTTGATCAGGACTGACCGTGTCGATTTTCGTGACGATCGCATAGAGATTCTTTCCCGGCAGTTGAGCGATCGCACTCGCAATAAACCGATCACCGGGACCAATTGCTTCATTGGCCGGGATACACAGTGCAATCGAGTCCACATTTCCCCAGGTGTCTTTGACTTCGTCATTGAGTCGCTCACCGAGAAGGGTTCTGGGCCTGTGCATGCCGGGTGTGTCCACCAAAATCAATTGCCCCTCAGGGCGATTAACAATCCCGCGAATTGTTCGACGCGTGGTTTGTGGACGATCCGAGGTGATGGCCACCTTCGTGCCCATGACCGCATTGAGCAATGTGGATTTACCCGCATTGGGGCGTCCCACCACTGCCGCGAACCCACTTCTAAACATTTGTTCGCTCCTCTGAATTGGCCTTCGGGGCTGAATCTGATGCTCGCGCCAAAAGTGCTAGTGCCAACAGAATCACAATGCAACCAACCCAGCCCAATGTACTGAGGCTTTCACCAAGGAGCCACACTGCCAAAATTGTGGCCACCAGGGGTTCGCCCAAATTCAATGTGGCAATTGTTCCCGGCATGAGGTTCTTCAAACCCACCCCAAAGAGGACATAGGCGAGTGTGGTGACAAATAATCCGAGCCACAGAATGAGGACGATCCCTGATGCTGTGGTGAACCAGGTACCGCCGGTAATGACGAACGGAATAAGAAGGATCGCGCCAATGGAAAAAGATGCGGCGAGAACCTGGTTGGGGTTTTTGCCCTGCTGGGTGAGTTTCGTTCCGATATTTGTCATGACCGCGTAACTGGCTGCCGCCGCAAGCCCGGCCAGCACCCCACCCACGTTGATGTCGCCGGTGGCTGGGCTGCCCACGAGGAGGAACACCCCAGTCATTCCAATGACCGTTGAAATCCACCAGGTATTCGATGGCCGCCCCGCGCCCCAAACCCAACCGAGCAGACCAGAAAACCACGGAGCCGCTGAAATGGTGACCAATGTTCCCACCGCAACGCCCGCCAGGTTGGCACTGAGAAAGAAGAAGAACTGGAAGGCGCCCACGGAAAGGCCCATCAGCCAGATCAATGGGATGCGGAACATGGTGGTGAAGGCCAACCCGCGGGTGACCACAATCAGTCCAATTGCCCCGACGAGGAGCCGCCAACCGGCAACGGATTGCGGTGATGCATCCGGAACGAGCAGGGTCGCTGCGGTTGCAGATGTTCCAAAAAGTGCGGCGGCGCCGAGTACGGCGAGTACGGCGACATTGGCCTTTGAGAATTTGGCGTTAGCCGGTGGCATTCTCGTCCTGGCGTTCTTCCCCTACTTCGATGACAACTGGGATAGCCCGCACGAAACCGATTCGGTTTCGCCGGCTCGAGCCGTGTTCGGCGATCAGTGTCCATCCGTCTACATCAATTGTTGATTGAGCGATCGGGACGCGACCGAGTTTCTTGGCCATGAGCCCCACTACGGAATCAACCCCTTCTTCTTCTGAATCAATATCTGCATCAATGAGTTCAGCGAAGTCGTCAATGTTCATGCGAGCCATGACCCGGTAGCCGCCTTCGGGGAGTTCTTCTACCTCAGGTGCCGCGTTGTCGTATTCGTCGGCGATCTCTCCCACGATTTCTTCCAGGATGTCCTCGATGGTGATCAACCCGGCGGTGCCGCCGTATTCGTCCACCACAATCGCCATGTGCACTCGAGCGGCTTGCATGTCCCGCAGGAGTTCGTCCACCTGCTTACTGTCGGGGACAAAGTATGGGGTGCGCATGAGATCTTCAACCGATTCCTGTTGTTCGGCCTCCCGAAACTCAAAAACTCTTTTGACAATATCTTTGAGGTAAATAACACCCACGACATCGTCTGAGTTTTCACCAATAACAGGGATACGGGAAAAAGTTGACCGCAGACCCAGTGACAATGCTTGACGCAGGGTTTTGTTTCTTTCAATGAAGACCATGTCTGTGCGCGGCACCATGACTTCGCGGGCAAAGGTATCGCTCAATTCGAATACCGAGTGAATCATTTGGCGTTCGTCATCTTCAATGAGGGAATCTGCTCCGGCAATGTCCACCAGCTCGCGCAGATCCGCCTCCGTGTCAAATGGTCCTTCGCGGAAACCTTTACCAGGGGTGAGTGCATTGCCGATCAGGATCAACAGGGTCGTGACGGGGCCGAGTACCGCAGCGAAGAAGCGGGCGGGTCCGGCGGACACAAGTGCGATTTTGTCGGCATGGATGCGTCCCAATGTTCTGGGAGCAACCCCCAGACCAACATAGGAAATCACCACCAAAGCCAAACTCACCAAGATGAACGCCGGGATAAATGACCAACCAAGATCGGATCGGAGCCAGTTGATGTAACTAAAACCAATGAGGACAAATGCACTCACACTTGCCACGGTGGACAGGAAAAGCAGCACATTGACATAGCGGGCGCGGTCTTTCAACAGATACAGCAATCGGCTCGACCGCAAACTTGGTTTGAGATCCTCCACGCGAGCACGCGATACCCGAGCAATTGCCGTTTCAGCGCTGATCAATAAACCAGCAATAACAAAAAGAACGATGGCGATCAACGTGACCGATATCAATTCGTTCCTTCCCGATTCGCATTTTCCCGATTCGCATTTTCCCACTGAGTAGTGAGCCAGTCTGATAAAAGGCTGTCCTGTAGGGCAAACATACGGGCATGGTCATCCGGTTCCTGGTGATCCATCCCGAGAAGGTGCAAAATTCCGTGGGTGACCAGGAATTCGGTCTCCTGCTGCAGGGTGCGACCACTTTCGAGCATTTGGGGACCGAGGAATTCAGGGCAAATCACAATATCGCCCAAGATCCCTGGCTCTGTGGTTTCCCCGGCGGCGGGCAGGGTGATTTGATCGATGGGAAAGGACAGGACATCGGTGGGACCAGGTTCGTTCATCCAGTCCTCATGCAAGGTGGTCATGCGATCAGTGTCAATAAATGTGACCGCAATAACCGAATCCGGGTGAATACCCAATGCTGACAGGTGATGCTCGATCAATGCGTCGACTGCTTGGAGATCAATGGGGGCATTGGTCTCGTTGAGGACTTCACGGTGCGGCATGGTCAGGACTTTGGCCCGGATTCCATTTTGGTGTCATAGCGTTCATAGGCGGCGACAATGTCGCCCACCAGTCGGTGACGCACAACATCGTTCTGGGTCAGTCGCACGAATGCGACATCGTCCAGCCCCTCGAGAATTTCCGACACCACTCGCAATCCACTTGTGGTTCCGCTCGGCAGATCCACCTGGGTGACATCGCCGGTGACCACCATGGTTGAACCGAACCCCAGACGGGTGAGAAACATTTTCATTTGTTGGGCGGTTGTGTTCTGGGCTTCATCGAGAATAATGAATGCGTCGTTGAGGGTTCGTCCTCGCATGTATGCCAACGGGGCAACTTCAATTGTTCCGCTGGTGATTAACCTCGGAATGGAATCCGGATCAATCATGTCGTGGAGGGCGTCGTAGAGCGGACGCAGATATGGATCAATTTTCTCCGACAAAGTACCGGGGAGGAATCCAAGCCGCTCGCCAGCTTCGACGGCAGGGCGGGTCAGCACAATGCGGTTCACCTGTTTGGCTTGCAATGCCTGAACCGCTTTGGCCACCGCCAAATAGGTCTTGCCGGTACCCGCCGGGCCAATACCGAAAACAACGGTGTTGTTGTCGATTGCTTCAACGTACTTCTTTTGGTTGAGTGTCTTGGCACGAATAGTTTTACCGCGATTGCTCAGAATATTGGTGGTGAGTAACTCTGAGGGGCGGGTGCCGGTCTTCATCAGGGAAATAGAGCGTTCCACCGAGTCCCGGGTGAGTGCCTGACCGGTTCGCAACACCGTCAACATTTCGGCGATCAGGGTGTCCACGGTATCGATTTCCGGTGACTCACCTTCAAGAATGACTTGATTGCCTCGGACCAAAATATCTATATCCGGGAATGAGCTCTCCACCACCTGCAGGTATTCATCTGATGCACCCAGGAGTGCGACCATGGGTTGTGAAGCGGGGATCTCAATGATTGTGCGGGTCATCCGGGAGGCCAATTCAAATCGCGACCGCCTACAACATGGCCGTGGACATGGAAGACGCTCTGCCCGGCATCCGCACCCGTATTAAACACAAGTCGATAGTCGGTGAGCCCTGCCTCACGGGCGACCTGCTCGGTGAAGGCGACGAGGCCGCCGGCAAGTTCGGGATTCTCCGCGCCCATCGCGGCAATGTTTACGTGGTGCTCGACGGGAATAACCAGAATATGCACCGGGGCCTGTGGATTGATATCGCGGAAAGCTACGTAATCGGGAGTGCGCAGCACAATATCCGCCGGGATATCTCCGGCAGAAATTGAACAGAACAAACAATCGGTCACCCATTCATCCTTTCATTACATCTTGTGAGTGGCCATTCCACTCCCCTGCAGTGGTGAACAAATACGTCAGGCCAACAACTCCTGCCGTTGCAGACCGCAAAACCGTGTTGCCGAGGGTCAGCGATTGCATATTTGTGGCGCCCCTGAAAGCTTCCCGCTCGGAGTCACTTATCCCACCTTCCGGTCCGATCACCACAAGGACGGATCCCGAGGTCAACGCGACCTGTGGTACTCCGCACCGTTGCTCTAACTCCTCGAGCAACACCACATGATCGAAATGCGCACAGTCGGATGCGAGTCGAGCCCCCACCACCAGCGGCTCAATAGACGGTACAAAGGATCGCCGGGATTGTTCGGTGGCAGCCCGCACCACATTGGTCCATTTTTGTGAGTTGCGCTCTGCTTTCTCCTTGCTCCACGACACCACACTGTGATCGGCTTGCCATGGAATAAATGACATGGCGCCCACCTCGGTCATCATTTCCAGTGCGCGTTCCAATCGGTCACCCTTGATCAGTGCTTGAGCGACCGTGATGTGAAGACGTGGCGGAGTTTCCTGCTCAATTCCCTGCACCTGAAAGATGCCGCCGGGTGAGACCTGACCCGATAAACGAGTGCCTTGGCCGTCCACGACCTGAATGGTTTCGGATTCCTTGATGCGAGTCACCCGAATATGGTGCGCGGTGGCTGAATCCAATGTGATGGCGGAGCCGATTGCAGCCCCACTGAATAGTGCCGGCTCTGCCAGAAAGGTGGGGGTGCTCACTTGGAAGTAAATGCGTCTTTGAGTCGACTAAACAGGCCGGAGGAATCGGCCCGGTTCACAACCTGATTCGGTTTTTCACTGCGAATCTCGGCCAACTGGAGCAACAGGGCTTCCTGTTCGGGTGTTAACTTGCGCGGAGTTTCCACATTGACGTGCACAAATAGATCGCCGCGGCTACCACTTCGGAGTCGAGTTGCACCCTTGCCTTTCAAAGTGATGACGTGTCCTGACTGTGTTCCCGCCACGATCCCGACATCTTCGGGGCCATCGAGTGTCTCAATATGAATGGAACTGCCCAGTGCCGCCGAAGTCATGGGGATTGTGATGGCGCAATGGAGTTCATCGCCTTGGCGCTCGAATATTTCGTGCCCCTGAACCACAATCTCGACATAAAGATCACCCGTTGGGCCACCATTGAGCCCGGCTTCACCCTCACCCTGCAGTTGAATCCGCGTTCCGGTGTCAACGCCGGCCGGGATGGCAATGCTCAACGTGCGACGATGCCGCACCCGTCCCTGCCCCGAGCACTCCACACATGGGTGCGGAATCGTGGTGCCGAAACCCTGGCAGGCTGGGCAGGGTCGCGAGGTCATGACCTGGCCCAGGAATGATTGCTGCACCGACTGGATCTCGCCACGCCCTTTGCACATGGCGCACTTTGCCGGTTCGGATCCCGCTGCCAGGCCGGTTGCATTGCACTGCGCACACGCAATGGCGGTGTCCACGGTGATTTCCCGAGTCTCGCCGAACACCGCTGACTTCAAATCGATGGTGATGCTGATCAGGGCATCTTGGCCGCGGCGGGCGCGTCCGCGCGGACCACGGCGCTGAGTGCGGCCGCCAAAGAACGCATCCATGACATCGCCAAAATCAAAGCCACCGGAAAAGCCGCCCATACGATTACCGAGCGGATCTCCACCCAGGTCATACATTTGACGCTTCTCCGGATCACTGAGAACTTCATAGGCCGCGGTGACAAGCTTGAATTTTTCTTGGTGTTCCAGATCCGGGTTGACATCGGGGTGGAGTTCCCGCGCAAGTTTGCGATACGCCTTTTTAATCTCCTCGGGACTCGCGTCCTGATTCACACCCAAAAGCGCGTAATAGTCTGTTGACACGTCTCTCACTCGATCTAGTTCGCGGACAAAATTCTGCTGACGTACTGGGCAACAGCTTGAACGGCACTCATGGTCCCGGGGTAGTCCATGTGGGTGGGACCCACCACACCCAGTGAGGCTACCGGGGAATTCTCGCGCCCGTATTGTGAGGTCACCACCGAGGTGGCGTTCAGGCCCACATATTCGTTCTCGTGACCAATGCGAACAGAAACTTGCTGATTGGGACTAGCTTCGCCCAGGAGTCTCAGGAGAACCACCTGTTCTTCTAATGCCTCGAGCACCGGCTGAATGCTCATGGCAAAAACTTCGTTGTAGTGAGCGAGATTGGAAGTTCCACCCAGAACAATTCGTTCATCGAGTTTTTCGGTGACCGTTTCCAGAATTGATGCAATGACCGCTCGCACCAATGGCTGGCCGGTGGGATCAAATCCTGAGTCAAGATCCTCGAGTCGAGTTGGTATTGACGAAAATGGTTGATCGGTGACCGCGGCGGATAACCGGGAACGCAAATCGGTGAGCAGTTCCTCTTGAACGGGCACCGAGCAATCCACAACGCGTTGCTCCACTCGACCACTGTCGACAATCAAAATGATCATGATTTTGTGGTCGGTGACTTTAATGAACTCAATGCGGCGCACATGGCTCCGGGAAAGTGACGGGTATTGCACGACCGCAACCTGCTTGGTCAGCTGCGCAAGCAACCGAACGGTGCGGCTCATGACATCGTCAAGGTCAGCGGCCTCACCGAGGAAACGATCGATGCCCTTGCGCTCGGCGGTGCTGAGCGGCTTGACCTGCGAGAGTTGGTCCACGAATAAGCGGTACCCCCGGTCGGTGGGCACGCGCCCGGCTGAAGTGTGCGGTGCGGTGATGTATCCCTCTTCTTCGAGGGCGGCCATGTCATTGCGGATCGTGGCCGGTGAGACACCCAATTGGTGGCGATCCACCAGGCCTTTTGACCCAACGGGTTCATGGGTGGCAACGTAATCCTGCACAATTGCCTTGAGGACGGCCAACCGACGTTCCTCCAACATGGCACACCTCCGGCCGAGTCGATCCTGGTCAATATTGTGCTCGGGAGCGGTTAGCACTCACCACGCCCGAGTGCCAAGTGTACGCCGATTTTCCGGCTTCGTCAGCCGAGGAGTTCCCGAATGACCGAATCTGCCACCAATCTGCCGTGATCACTCACGCGGGCAACGCCCAGGGCGAGGGCCCCACCATCGAGGAGCCCCTGGGCGGCCAGCGCAGAACAACGCTCCTGTTCGGCATCGGTGAGCGAGCCGAGGTCAACCCCGGCGCGGGTGCGCAACCCCAGCATGACCGTCTCCACATGCCTTTGCTCGGCCGTGAGCACTTCCTGCCCCGCTTGGGGGGAGCCGGTTTCCAGGGCGCGAGCGTAGGTCGACGGGTGCTTGTGATTCCACCAGCGAGTGCCGGATCGGTGGCTGTGCGCACCGGGGCCGATCCCCCACCAATCCGAACCATTCCAATATGACTGATTGTGTTGACCCTGCCCACCGGGAAGCGCCCAATTGGAAATCTCGTACCACTGCATGCCAGCGTCTTCGAGCATGTGATCAATGATTTCGAATCGGTCGGCACTGAGGTCTTCGTCGGGGGCCGGGAGTTCACCGGATTGCACCTGACGAGCGAGTGCGGTGCCATCTTCCACAATGAGTGAATATGCAGAAATGTGATCCACACCAGATTCAACAGCGGCGGTGACACTGGCTCGGACATCTGCATCCGTTTCACCCGGAGTTCCGTAAATAAGATCCATGTTGACGTGATCGAAGCCGGCTTCGCGAGCAAGCCGCGCAGCTTTTTCACTCGCACCGGGGGTGTGTGTTCGCTGCAAGATTTTCAAGACATTGGTGGAAGCACTCTGCATGCCAATTGATATTCGATTAAAACCGCCGGCTTTTAACTCTGCGAACATCTTGGCATCCACGCTGTCGGGATTCGCTTCGGTTGTGATCTCCACCGTGTCGCTTATTGAGAAATTATTTCCGATGAACTCGAGAGTGTTGTTCAAGGCCGCCGCACCAATGAGTGTGGGGGTGCCACCGCCGAAAAAGATTGTGGACACTGTTGGTTGATCGAGGGTGCGCGCCGCGAAAGCAACTTCTTGATTGAGGATCTCGTGAAAGGATTCCTGATTAACCCCGCCGGCCAACTCCGAAGCGGTGTATGTGTTGAAATCACAGTAACCGCAGCGACTCACACAAAACGGAACATGTACGTAGAGGGAGATCGGTGCCACAACTATTTCTTTGTTGGAGTATCCGAGGTGGATAGAGCTGCAATGAAGGCTTCCTGCGGTACTTCAACGCGGCCAACCATTTTCATGCGCTTCTTACCTTCTTTTTGCTTCTCCAGCAATTTGCGCTTGCGAGTGATATCGCCGCCGTAACACTTGGCAAGAACGTCTTTGCGCATGGCACGCACGGTTTCGCGGGTAATGATCCGAGAACCGATCGCCGCCTGAATGGGCACCTCAAACTGCTGGCGGGGAATGAGCTCTTTGAGTTTTTGTGCCATGGTGACCCCGTAGGCGTACGCCTTGTCTCGGTGCACGACCGCACTGAATGCGTCCACCGGCTCACCGTGCAACAGAATGTCCACCTTCACCAGATCGGCATCCTGTTCACCCGTGGGTTCATAATCCAAGGAGGCGTAGCCGCGGGTTTTTGATTTGAGCTGGTCAAAGAAGTCAAACACGATTTCCGCCATGGGCAGCGTGTACCTCAACTCCACCCGATCCTCGGACAGATAATCCATGCCCAGCAAAGTTCCTCGGCGCACCTGACACAGCTCCATGACGGCGCCCACAAACTCTGAAGGCAAGATCACGGTTGCGCGAACGGTGGGTTCAAAGATCTTTGCCAACTTGGTTTCAGGGAACTCACTCGGATTGGTGACCGTGATCTCTGCCCCTGCATCTGTGACCACCCGGTAGATCACATTGGGTGCGGTGGAAATCAGATCAAGATTGAATTCGCGCTCCAGTCGCTCGCGAACAATCTCCAAATGCAAAAGCCCCAAAAAGCCGCAGCGAAACCCGAACCCGAGTGCCAATGATGTTTCCGGTTCATAGGTCAACGAGGCGTCGTTGAGTTTGAGTTTGTCTAAAGCATCGCGCAACTCCGGGTAGTCCGAGCCATCGAGGGGATACAGCCCGGAGAAAACCATGGGCTTGGGGTCGCGGTAACCACCCAGATTCTCGGTTGCCCCGTGGACCGCGGTGGTGACGGTGTCACCCACCCGGGATTGCCGAACGTCCTTGACACCCGTGATCAGGTACCCCACTTCACCCACGCCCAGACCCTTGGTGGCCATGGGTTCTGGAGAGATCACCCCCACTTCGAGGAGCTCATGGGTTGTGCCCAGTGACATCATTTCGATTTTGTCACGGGTTGCAATCCGGCCGTCGACAACCCGCACATAGGTGACCACACCTCGATAGGTGTCATACACAGAGTCAAAAATCAATGCACGGGCAGGCGCTGCGGGATCACCTTTCGGTGCCGGCACTCTTTCTACAATGCGTTCCAATAACTCAATGACACCCTCACCGGTCTTGGCCGACACCTTCAAAATATCTGCGGGGTCACAACCGATTATGTGGGCGAGCTCTGCGGCGTACTTCTCCGGCTGGGCAGCGGGGAGGTCGATTTTATTCAGAACCGGAATAATCTCAAGTTCATTTTCCATGGCCAGGTACAGGTTGGCCAGGGTTTGGGCCTCAATCCCTTGGGCGGCGTCCACAAGAAGCACCGCTCCCTCGCAGGCGGCCAGGGATCGGGAGACTTCATAGGTGAAGTCCACGTGACCGGGGGTGTCGATCAAGTTCAGAACAAAGTTCTCACCCGATACCGAGGTGTAGGGCAGGCGAACGGCCTGAGACTTGATGGTGATCCCTCGCTCGCGTTCAATATCCATGCGATCGAGGTACTGGGCCCGCATTGAACGGGCATCGACCAGCCCGGTTTGCTGGAGCATGCGGTCGGCGAGGGTGGATTTACCGTGATCAATGTGGGCAATAATGCTGAAATTGCGCACAATCGCCGGATCGGTGGATCCGGGCTGTGGTGTGGTCACGTACTTCCTCACGATAATGCTTCGAAGTGGTTCAGGGCGGATGCAATACCCCCTGAGGGGGTGAGCCCTAGCGTACGGGTACTCTTGGCAGGCTCACAGAGCAAGTACCTACCGGCAGCATTTACGGCGTAAGTCGTGCCGGTCGGTATCACAAACCCGAGAACTGAGAGTTAAAACTGTTATGGCGAATATCAAGTCGCAGAAGAAGCGCATTCTCACCAATGAGAAAGCCCGCCTTCGCAATAAGTCGGTCAAGTCCTCGCTGAAGTCCGCGGTGCGCAAGTTCCGCGAAGCAGCTGAGACGGGCGACAAAACAGCAGCCTCCGAAGCTGCGCGTGCCGCCAACCGCGAACTTGATATCGCAGTGCGCAAGGGTGTTATTCACAGCAACCAAGCCGCCAACCGCAAGTCAGCGATCGCCAAGAAGACTGACTCCCTCTAGATCTGAGAATCTAAAAACTTCACCCGCACGTTTCTTGTCAACCCGCGCTAACCACTAGCGCGGGTTATCAATTTCTCCAACTCAAAAAGTTTCTGTTCAGGATCAAGTGAACTGCCCACGGTGACCCCACCTTTCATGGCGGGATCGGCATCTGCCAGAGCCACGATCATGCCGGCAAGTTTGCGCTGATCACCGCTCCAACGCGACCACTGATGGCGGAGTGTCTTCACCTTCCAGGGCGGAACACCGGCCTCTCGAGCAATGTCGTTATCCGATGCACCCGGTGCGGAACCTCCCACGGCAATCAATGACCGCAAACCACTGGTCAGGGCGGTGACCGTTGTGACACCGAGTCGACCGGGATCTGTTTCCAGGGAACTTTGTCTCAGCAGGGTGAGCGCTTCTCGGGCTTTCCGCTCCCACACTGAATCAGAGATTGCGAATCCGCTGATGGGAGCCGTTCCGTCAATCTGGGAGCGAATATCGTGTTCATCGATGGGGTCTTTCTCAACGTCGGCGCAGAGTTGATCAATTGCATTGACCAGTGCCGGTAGATCTTGGCCCAAGGATTCCATGAGCACGTTCAGGGCCGCCGGGGTCATTGTGCGTTTGCGGGCGTTGACTTCTTTGATCAGGAAGTCGGTGGTGTCCCGCCCGCGGCGCAGTTCCTTGCACTCCACTTTCTCTCCACCCGCTGCGACAGCGGCATCGATCAATGGTTTGCGTTTCATGCCACCGGGGTGGGTGAGCAGCAACCACACATTCTCCGGTAATTCCGCGATCAATGATTTCAACTGATCCACCGAATCATCGTTGAGATTATCTATTCCCTCAATAACAACGAAAACGTCCTCACCGAAGAGGGTCGGGGCACAAGCCTGATTGATTTCAGCTCCAGCATTGTCATTGGCTGCATTGACCACCATGCGGGTTATTCCAGGCGAAGCTTTGCTCGCGGCGTGGAACGCACTCCGAGTGGCCCGATCAATGAGGACTGTTTCCGCCCCCACGCACACGGTTATTCGGCTGGCCACGCCCCATCATGGCATGTCCGCGGGTCAGTTTTCCGTACTGACCATCAGGTCACCCTCGGGAGCAACATAAAGGGCAATGGATCCCTGCTGATCGGTTCGGTAACGCTGGGCACCGCCCCATTCGCGGAGTGACTCAGCCGAGGGATGCCCGTAGTCGTTATCACTTCCCACACTGAAGAGGGCGATTTTCCCACCCGCCCAATCGGCGAAATCGGGATCCACATTAGATGAACCGTGATGTGGAACTTTCACAATATCTGCCTGGATCTCAGGGTGGGACCGCATGATTGCCCCTTGTGCCTCCCGTTCAATATCTCCCGTCAACAAAATACGAAGACCCCGCAGGTGAAGCAACATGACAATACTCGCGTTATTGGGCACCGAGCCTGACTGCAAGATCCGTTCTGGCCACAAAACCTGTAATCGGCTCTCTCCCCATTCCCACACCTGCCCCGCCTTCATCTCGGCAACCGAAACCGACGGAGGAATGACACTCTCGGCGTAGTCATATTGATCTATCGGTTCCCGGTGGGGGGTGATGAACACCGATTCAACACTTCGGCCCTGGAAAACACCCGCTATCCCCCCGACATGATCACGGTGAAAGTGACTAATGATGATCGCGGATACCGCCTGCACATTCAATTGATCCAGGCAGGTATTCATTAATTCCGGTGTCGGACCAACATCCACCACAATCACCTTCCCGGATTCATCTTTGAACACAAATGCATCGCCCTGACCGACATCGCACATGGCCATGAACCAGTTGTCAGGGACCCATGATCCGGGGGCGTTCACACGTGAGACCAATAACGCGATAAGTGCTATCGGAATGACAAACAGTGCTGGCCGGTAATTGAATCTACGCATTTTTCGCATGGCGAACACCGACAGTCCACCCACGAGAATCACTGCAAGTACCTGCATGCCGGTGAAGGTTGGCCACTGCCCAAAGTAGTTGGCCAGACCCGCAATCCACGCGGCCGGCCACGAGCTCACCCACGCGAGCACGT
Organism: Candidatus Nanopelagicales bacterium; assembly: GCA_018401415.1. GTDB lineage: Bacteria > Actinomycetota > Actinomycetes > S36-B12 > S36-B12 > UBA4592. Next base: position 73,522 of record JAGYKV010000009.1, read on the forward strand.
GACCGAGGTGGAGGGACACCGGGGCCACTACCGCGCTCACCAGTCCACCGACGGTAATGAACGGCACCATGGGCATGGCCAATACATTTGCCGGAACAGATCCCAGACTCAGCGGCACACCCATGGCGATCAAAACGGGAAGTGTGGCAATTTGGGCGGCGATCGTCAGCATGGCTGCCGCGATCACAATGGGGGGAAGCCGCTGCACACCACGCGTTCGCTGAGACCACTCCACCAACACCGGGGTCAACATGATGATCCCGGCGGTTGCACTGACGGAAAGTGCAAAGCCCCACGAGAGCGCCAGGCTCGGGTCGAGAAGAATCAAAATAATGATTGCGGTGGAAAGAATGGATGGACCTGCCCGGCGGCCACCCACCAACAGGGCGAGAACAACAATTGCGCCCATTGTTGCTGCCCGCATCACACTGGGTTCTGGCTGAACCAATACAACATAAAACGCCAAAGCCAACAGTGAAATCACTACTCGACCGCGGAGTTGTATCCGCAAAGCAATACATAATCCGATGACCAGTGCCAGGACAATTGCAACGTTCCCGCCGGACACGGCCGTGAGGTGAGCGAGGCCGCTCGTGCGCATATTGGCCTCAAGTTCTGCCGGCAGGGCGGATTCATCGCCAATGGCTAACCCGGCCACCAGTGATCCTGAGCTCGGATCAATTCCTTCCAGTGATTCCTGCAATCCTCGTCGCATGGAATTCGCCAGCGAATCCACAAATCCAGGTGGGGCAGTACTGCGAATCTGCTCGACCCCATTAAGTGCTGCCGCAAAATTCCCGTAGCGAAATGACTCCCCCAGCTTTCCTTCCACGATCACCGCTGTACCCACGGCCGGAACAACTATTGTGGGTGACACCTCCACGGACAGGGGAACTTCAATGGATCGCGAGGCAATAGTTGTTGATGCCAGTGTGAATTGTTGAACAACCGGTGTTTTCCACACCGCGCCCGCTGATGTTGCCCTGCTATCAGGTTCGGTGGTGACAATCCCTGACACCACAACCTTGCTTTTATCGGTGATCCAATCAGATAGCGGAGCGGCAGTGTGAGCGGAGACATTCATGGCTGCGGCAATCACTCCACCGGCAATGGCGGTCAATCCAATTGCCGATACCAGATACACGGGGTGGTGCCGGCCGAGGAAAGCGACAACAAGTCCCAGTGCAACGGCAATGCCACCGACCACGAGTACCTGCCCCGCGCGATCGTGTCTTTCAACAACACCTGCATTGAATCCGGTGAATACGTATCCCAATGCAGCACCACACCACATGCCCAGCGCTGGAATAACAAGGCGGAGATCCATACATCACGCCCCAACTCCGCACCCGGCTTTAAAGAGTTGCCAATGCGCGAATTTGTTCGAGGACAGAAGCACCTATTCCCGAAACATCGGCCAATTGATCTATGGAAGTGAATGGGCCATTGCTGATTCGGTGACTCACGATCCGCTCGGCCAATACCGGTCCAATTCCGGGGAGTTCTTCCAATTGGGTGGCGGAGGAACTATTGATACTGATGCCCGCCTGCGCGGACGATCCCGTTGCACCCACCAGGATCTGCTCACCGTCAACCAACTCCCGAGCCAGATTCACCGAATCAGCCGCACTTTTCTTTGTCACACCACCGGCGGCTTCCACGGCCTCGGCAACCCGGGAGCCCAGCGGAAGTTCATAGAGTCCGGGTGATTTCACCGCACCCGCCACGTGCACGGTTACCCCACCTGCAACCACACCTTGGCCCAATGTCAGAGCGCCACTGTCCTCTTCCGGCAGGAGAACGCCCACTGCCCCCGAGTCCTCACCCACCGATGAAGTGCCACCGGGCTGCGATGTCCACCATTGAAATCCAAGTACCAGAACAATCAGGGCAACCACCCAACCAAGTGCTTTCAGTGAGCGGGGACTCCACGTGAATTGCCACCGGGGACGGGGCGGGTCTGCTTCAGCGCTCACGGGGCGCACCCGCTGGGCGGGTGGTGCGGTCAGACCTTCGGTGGATGGGGATTGTCCGGGAGGTGGGGATTGGAATTTCCATTGATCCATGGCCAGTCGCAATCGATCCGAGGCCTTGGTACTCGTTGACTTGGTAAATCCCAGCATGTCTAGACGCTAGGTGGACGCGGTGCCTTTTGCCAGACCCCGTTATTGATCTGTGGACGACTCGGTGTTCGCCGCACCGGGTGTACTCGCGATCACCGCCACCAACCCCGGGCCCGCATGCGCACCCACCACCGCGGTGACCTCGGACACCAGTATTTCGGCATCGGGTCGCGCCGCCCGCAAAAGTTCCACACACAGTTGAGCGTGCTCGGGTGCTCCCAAGTGTTGGACACCAAATTGAGTTGCACTTTCCGGCCCAGAACTTTCCAGTGCAAGTTCGACCAATCGGGCGAGAGCCTTGGACTGGGTGCGCACTTTGGTACATGGTTCAATCTGGCCATTGCGCATTTGGAGAATGGGTTTGACCGACAGAGCGGTGCCAATAAGTGCACTCGTTGCCGTGACCCGCCCACCTTTGCGCAGGTACTCCAAAGAGTCGAGGTAGAAGTAGACGGCAGCTGCTGCAGTTTGCTCTGAGATTGAGAGTGCCACGGTATCGATGTCACGATCGGCCGTTGAGCGAGCAGCATCCAGAACGGCTATACCCATTCCGAGCCCCACACTGCGCGAATCAACAACGCGCACTGGCAGATCAATCTCCTGGCTCGCGAGGAGTGCCGATTCGTGGGTACCGGAGAGTGTGGCGGACAGTGTTGTGACCACAATCCCTTCATAACCTTCACTGCGCAATTGCTGATACACGTTTAAGAAGTCTGCGGGAGTGGGTCGCGATGTCGTGACTTTCTGCCCACGTCCCATGGCGGTGATCAGCTCGGCAGATGTTAAATGAGGTCGCACTTCCGAGTCGACGATTACATCGATGGGAACAACACGAATTCCGAGCTCACGCACAAAGTCAGGTGGCAGACCACAGCTGCTGTCCGTGACGAATGCAATGCGGGGCATTACTGCGGAACTACGTTAACGAGTTTGGGAGCTCGCACGATCACCGTGCGGACCCCATGTCCTTCTAATGCTGCCTGTACCGGCTCGGAGGCCAGTGCCAACTTCTCCAGTTCCGCCGGATCGATATCGGGTGAAACTTCTAGCCGGTCTTTCACCTTGCCCGCGACCTGAACCACGCAGATCACCGAGTCTTGTACCAACAGGGCGGGATCCAAGACCGGCCACGCTGCTCGGGCAACGGGAGGTTGGTGACCGAGCTTGCTCCACATGTCCTCAGCTGTGTAGGGCGCAACAACCGACAACATGATCGCCACGGATTCCACCGCCTCGCGGACCGCCGGGTCAGCCGGACCGCAACCGGAATCAATGGCTTTCCGAGTGATGTTGACCAATTCCATGAGGCGAGCGACAACAACATTGAACCGCATGGATTCAATGCTCTGTTCAACGTCCGCGATTGTTTTGTGCGTTGCTTTGCGCATTCCCAGATCACCCGTGGCCGGATCTACCCCGGGGGCGCTGGTGACATCGCCGGCCAACCGCCAAGCGCGGGCAAGGAATTTGCGCGACCCGGCCGGGGAGACTTCCGCCCAGTCAATGTCATCTTCCGGTGGACCCGCGAACACCATGGACAGGCGAATTGCGTCAACACCGTTCTCGCCCAGTTCATCGGAGAGTCGCACCAGGTTCCCGCGCGACTTGCTCATGGCACTGCCGTCTTTGAGCACCATTCCCTGGTTGAGCAGTCGGGTGAACGGTTCCACAAAGTCGACAAGTCCCATGTCGTAGGCGACTTTGACCCAAAAGCGCGAATACAACAGGTGCAGAATCGCGTGGGTAACGCCACCGACATATTGATCCGCGGGCAACCATTCTTTAACTTTCTCCGGGGCAAATGGTGCCTCAGAGTTATTGGGGTCGGTGTAACGCAAGAAGTACCAGGATGAATCCACAAAGGTGTCCATGGTGTCGGTATCGCGGAGTGCCGCACCACCGCATTGAGGACAGGCGACGTTGACCCAGTCGGTGGCCGTTGCCAAAGGCGATACCCCTTGTGGACTGAGGTCCATGCCCTCGGTGCTGGGAAGTTCGACCGGGAGTTGATCCTCGGGCACCGGAACTTCACCGCATGTGGGGCAATGAATGATCGGAATGGGGGTGCCCCAGTAGCGCTGGCGGGAAATCAGCCAGTCGCGCAAGCGGTAGTTAGTTGCTGCTTCGCCCGTTCCACGTTCAGCCAAAATCTCGATCATGCGGGGTATTGCTTCAACTTTTGTCAGGCCATCGAGGGGACCGGAGTTGATCAAAATACCGTTGTCCGCTGTGGCGATTCCGGTCTCGAGTGGATCCGTGTCAGATTCAACGACAACGGTCACGGGGAGGTTGAATGCGCGCGCAAAGTCAAGGTCACGCTGGTCGTGTGCCGGTACGGCCATGATCGCGCCGGTGCCGTAATCGGCCAAGACATAATCCGCCGCGTACACCGGGATCTTCTCGCCGTTGACCGGGTTGATTGCATAGCGCTGAAGGAAAACACCCGTCTTTTCCCGGCTGGTGTCCAATCGATCCATTTCAGATGAAGCTTTTACTTTTTCCAAATACTTTTCGAATTCGGGTTGCGCCTGGGTACCCGCCGCCAACTCAGCAGCCAAGTCTGAATCCACCGCCACAACGAAGAAAGTCGCGCCAAAGAGTGTGTCGGGTCGGGTGGTGTACACCGTGACGGGTTCCTCGCGTCCTTCGATCACGAAATCAACGTGTGCACCCTGCGAGCGACCAATCCAGTTGCGCTGCATTAACAGAACTTTCTCGGGCCACTTGCCTTCGAGTTCCTGCATGTCCTCGAGGAGGCGATCCGCGTAATCGGTGATTCGCAAGTACCACTGAGCGAGTTTCTTTTTGGTGACAACCGTGTCGCAGCGCTCACACTCTCCGGCAACAACCTGTTCGTTCGCGAGCACCGTTTGGCAATTCGGGCACCAGTTGACCGCGCTGAACTTGCGGTAGGCCAATCCGCGTGTGAACATTTGTAGGAAGAACCACTGGTTCCAGCGGTAATAACTTGGATCGCAGGTGTACAGGATGCGATCCCAGTCAAATGAGCACGCGAAATTGCGCATGGACGCTTTTTGTTGAGCAATGTTTTCGTAGGTCCAGATCCCTGGATCCAAGTTGTTTTTGATCGCCGCATTTTCGGCCGGTAACCCAAATGCATCCCAGCCAATGGGGTGCATGACATTGAATCCCTTGAGCACCCAATACCGTGCAATGACATCGCCTATTGCATATGCCTCCGCATGGCCCATGTGCAGATCCCCGGATGGGTAGGGGAACATGTCAATGACGTACTTCTTGGGTCGCTGAATCGGCAGGATCCCCGGAACGAAATGGTGCGAGTTCATCCCAGACCGGTAACCAACGCCTTTGAATATCGGCGAAGTCATACTGATCCGCTTCGCGCGGATCGGTACTTGTGTCCTGCTCAGCCACGGGTATGTCATCCATCCTTTTGAGTACATCCATGATCTAGTCATGTAGGAGGGTTAAGACTACCGAGTCAGGTTCGCCATCAGAATGTGCGCCAATGAGGATCCCACCCGCTGGTGGGTTGACCAGCCCCAGTGCATTCCATCCGGGTTGCCGCCACCCTTAATTCGTTCTTCGGTAACCAGTTCCTCAAGATCGAGAACCTGCACGGCAGATTGCTTCCCCACTCGAGCATGGATGCTCGCGCCGCTGCATGGAACTTCTGTGAAGGGTAGGCCCGACCCCCATAGGGCGATGGGGTCATGGCGAGAATCGGGATATCGCCTCGGAGTGCCCGAACCGCCTGCACGATTCGGGTCAGATAGCGGGCGGTTGCCTGCGGAGGTAGTTGGCGGATCACACCACCGGTGAGATTCAATCCCACGCGGGGTGAGGTCTCGATACAGCCGGCGAACTCTGCGCCGCAGTGATCCCGGTCGAATATATGGCAGGGAATCTCGAATATAGGTGGGCACCATGGCGGGGAGTTGATCCATGCCACCGACTCCAATAACCACCGCACCGGCCTTGGGCAACCAGTCCGCATACACCAATGGATCTTTTGTGAGTGCCCACCACGCGTCCCGGGCGGTCCACCCTTCTCTCGCTGACCCGTGAACGTGCACGGGCTTTTTCCAGATTGCAGAGAGTTCGGTGGCCATGACCTGCGGGTAGAGACGATTGTCTTCTGGGGAAACAATTCCCTGCGGACCCTGGAAACTTAATGAGTCGGCCAACAACAGAATTCGAAATACTTCACTCCCCCGACTCGGGTCGTCTGCTGCCACCCTCCTAGTGTGCCTTCATGTCGCGCCGCGGTTTGATCCTGTTCCTCTCTTTGGGATTTATCTGGGGTTTGCCATACCTGCTGATCAAAGTTGCCGTGGAGGACCTCACCCCACCGGTCATTATTTTCCTTCGAGTGGCTATTGCCGCATTAGTTCTGATCCCCATTGCTTGGAAGCAGGGCTACCTGTCCCAACTCAAAGGGCATTGGAAGTGGGTCTTCGGATTCGCCCTCATTGAAATCGCGGGTCCATTTGGCGCCCTGACCTACGCCGAGATTCGTCTGAGCAGTTCCATGACCGGGTTGCTGATTGCCGCTGTCCCGATTGTCAGTGCCATTATCGCCTGGAAATTAGGGCTCGATGATCGCCTCTCCGGAACCCGCCTGATCGGTTTGGGTATCGGCATTCTCGGAGTTGCCGCATTGGTGGGACTAGATGTTTCCGGCGGTGATCTGATTTCCGTTGGCGCATTGGTGATCACCATTGTTGGTTATGCAATTGGACCGATCATTGTGGCGCGCAAACTCTCCACCGTCCCCGCCCTCGGTGCAATCGCCATGGCCATGCTGATCAACTCCGTTATTTATGCACCCTTCGCCGCAGCCACCTGGCCCACCCAAAGTGTTCCCGCCATCACGTGGACCGCGGTGCTTGTTCTTGGTCTCGTCTGCACCGCATTCGCATTCATATTATTTTTCTCCCTCGTCGCTGAAGTGGGCGCCGCCCGCACGACGGTGATCACCTATATCAACCCAGCGGTGGCGGTTGTGCTTGGAGTGATTGTGCTCAGTGAGCCGATCACCCTGGGGTTGATCATTGGCTTCCCGTTGATTTTGATTGGATCTTTCCTCGCCACGCGAAAAGCACCCGCCTTTGAAGGCGAACCCATGGGCTAGCCTTATGGCTATGACAAAAACTCTCAAGACCGTCCCCGCACTCTTCCTTGCGCTGTTCCTCGCCATGGGTGCGTTCACCGCACCAGCGCAGGCAGCCAGCAATGACATCACCCTGGTCGTCACCGAACTACCCGCTCAGGTGCGCCTGATCCCCGGTGAATCGATCACTTTGTCCTTGGCCACCAATGCAACAACCGGCTACACCTGGGACACCAAAGTCACCGGCAACAAAAAGTCGGTGAAGGTTTTCCAAGGCGTGTACGCCGCCCCCGCTGAAACTGGAATGGTGGGTGTACCAGGCCGCACAGTCTGGCAAATCACCGCCAAAAAGGTGGGCAAAGCCGTGGTCACCGTGACCACCACTGCGCCCGGTGGCGGAACCAGCAATGTGGGCAAGCTCACCGTGATCGTGATGGCGCCGTAAAGAAAAGGCAATATTTCGATTTGTGGAGCTGAGGGGACTCGAACCCCTGACCCCCTGCATGCCATGCAGGTGCGCTACCAGCTGCGCCACAGCCCCTTGTTATTAGGAATGGGAAGCATAGCCGCCCGACCGTGTTGAACATTGCTCAGGTCAGGTGGCTGCTTCCGATTTAATTTATCGGTCATCTGCCAACGCTGGAACCGGCAAACTCCCGGCGTTGTACTCCTGTAGTCGCCACGGGGGGCCATATGCGGAGTCTTTCTCGGTAAGAACCGACCACGCGCAGTTGGTGAGTACTCCCAGGGCCGCCCAATGCTCGGGTGGTAAGCCAATCAGTTGAGCGATCACGGCTCGGGCACTTCCGCCATGGGTGACAACCACGATCGTTTGGCCTTTTCCTACCTGCTCAAGCTCTCGGGTGATGACGGTCATCATGCGGTCGGCGACCTCGGTTCTGGTTTCACCGTTACTACCCGGTTGCAGATTCGATCCGGCCGCCCAAGCAGACAGTTCATCGCCGTAGTTCCGCACGATCTCTTCGCGCGAAAGGCCTTCCCACACCCCCGCGTAAGTTTCCCGGAGGCCGGAGTCAGCGATCACCGGGAGGTTGCACAGGTCCCCGAGTGTTTGGGCAGTGACGAACGCTCGTTGCAGGTCCGAGGAAATAATGCGACTTGGCTTCAGTGTTGCCAATTGCTCCGCCGCGTTGTGGGCTTGGGCAATGCCAACTTCATCCAGGGGAATGTCTGTTTGGCCTTGAAATCGGCCTGAGGCATTCCATTCGGTGCGCCCATGGCGCCATAAAACAATGCGTCGGTGGTGGCTCATTTATGTGTACCCAGCGACCCTTTATCGGGCGAGGCTGATGGACTCGGGGAGTGCGATCACGGGGCAGTCTTTCCACAACCGCTCAATGGCGTAATGAATGCGTTCTTCCGCCAACTGCACATGCACCACAATATCGCCGTAATCCAAAAGGACCCATCGCTTTTCCTGTTGTCCCTCGCGGCGCAAGGGCTTCTCCCCCATTTTCAAAAGTGTCTCCTCAATGGAATCCACAATCGACTTGACCTGCAGTTCATTTGCACCCGAACAAAGAACAAAACAGTCGGTGATCACCAACTGCTCGCTCACATCGAGTACCACAATGTCGGTGGCCAACTTATTCGCTGCGGCTTCGGCAGCGGCTAAGGAAAGGTCAATGGCGGATTGTTGAGCGGGCATGTAATTCCTTTGCGTGGATGGACATTAATTAACTTCGTGCTGATCGGTAGAGACCATTGTCGCTGATGTAGTCAATCACGGGTTGCGGCAGTAGGCCCTGGACCGAATCCCCCGATTCGATCCGTTGGCGAATATCGGTACTGGATACCTCCCAGCCGGGGATATTGATCTGATGCACGGGGAAATCCGGGTAATCTGAGGAGTCAGGCCCCGGACGTGAAATGACCACCAGTTCACATTCACTCAGAAGTGTTTCGGGATCGCGCCAAGATGCAAATGACTCGAAAGCATCTGAGCCCAGAATAAAAAACCAATCAGCGCTGTCCGAAGGGAAGTCACGGCGGAATTGATCTTTGAGTTGGCGAACGGTATCGAGTGAGTAGGTTTCCCCCGGGCGCTCAATATCTACTGGGCTAACAATCAGCCGGGAATCGCCATCAACTGCCAACTCGGTCATGCGAAGTCGCTGCTCGGCGGTGGCGAAGGTGGAATCACGGTGATACGCCACACCCGCAGGCACGAAAAACACTTGGTCGAGGTCGAGTTGAGTGATGGCGGTGTCCGCTGCCGCAATGTGGGCAGAGTGAATCGGATCAAATGTGCCGCCCAGAATGCCAATGCGCTTGTGCACGAGTGGAAGTAGCCAGACCTAGCGGTCGACGTTGATCATGAGGGTGATCACGAGCAGCACAATAAGAACCGCGAGACCGACCGCGCCAAAGATATAGGGGCTTAAAACGCCTTCACCTTCGGCACTCGCCACGATGTTCGCTGCTGCTACAAAATCCACGGTGTCTCCCAGAATCTCTCTTGAATAATCCGACTTTAGCCTAATACGGACTGCTCAACCGCAATGCGCTACCTACTCGCGGACGTGCCCTGACCCGGTGACAATAAATGTGGACGTGGTGAGTTCGGTCAAGGCCATGGGTCCGCGAGCATGGAGTTTTTGGGTGGAAATCCCGATTTCAGCACCAAAACCAAACTCCCCACCGTCGGTAAAGCGCGTTGAAGCGTTCACCATGACGGCCGCCGAATCCATGGAGGCTGTGAAGTAAGCAATGGTGGCCGCGTTATTAGAAACAATTGCTTCGGTGTGCCCGGATGTCCAGGTCAGAATGTGCTCGACCGCGGCAGCAGCATCGGGGACGACCCCTGCCGCAATGTCCATGGAGTAGTACTCCGCGGCCCAGTCTTCATCCGTCACCGGCTCCCACGAGGCACCTGCATTGCGGGCGTACTCGGCCATGGCCGAATCCGCGTGCACGGTGACATCGCGCTGCTTGAACTCCGTGAGCAAAAGAGGGAGAAATTGATCCGCAATGTCTTGGTGAACAAGAAGTGTCTCCGCTGCGTTGCACACACTCACCCGTTGCGTTTTGCTGTTCATCACGATTTTTACCGCCATGTCCAGGTCGGCATCCTTGTCCACATATACATGGCAATTACCCACTCCGGTTTCGATCACCGGAACAAGTGAGTTCTTCACAACATTCTGGATCAAAGATGCACCGCCGCGAGGAATGAGAACATCTACCAGACCACGCGCCTGCATCAATTCATTGACGGATTCACGAGTGCTACCAGGCACAATCGCAATTGCATCGGTGGTGATGCCCACGTCAACGAGCGCTTTGCGCATGACGTCCACGAGAGCAGTGTTGGTGTGTAGGGCACTGGACGAACCGCGTAACAGAGCCGCATTGCCACTTTTCAAACACAGACCGGCAGCGTCAACGGTGACATTGGGGCGAGCTTCGTAGATCATGCCCACAACACCCAGGGGCACGCGGATCTGCCGCACCTGCAACCCATTGGGCAGTGTGTAACCGCGAATCACCTCACCCACGGGATCAGGCAAAGCGGCGACGTCAATGAGGGAATCCGCAATTGCTTCGATTCGGGAAGCATCAAGGGTTAATCGATCAATGAGTGCAGCAGAAGTGCCATCGGCTTTGGCTGCTTCAATGTCTTTGGAGTTTTCCTGGGAGATAAAGTCCTTCTCCGCCTTCAGGCGTTGGGCAATGGCGCGCAAGGCTTCGTCTTTTTGATCACGGGTGAGAACTCGCAACTCACGGGCGGCATGCCGGGCCCGTTCGGCTACTTCGCGAACAGTGTGCATGGTCACTCCTTACTCAACTTATATTCTTTCAGGAGAAGACTATTGCTCTAGGAGCACCAGGTCATCACGGTGGACCACTTCGCGCTCACTTGCCAACTCTTTCGTGTTGCGCCCCATGATCTGGGGGATTTCCACCGAGTCGTAGGTGATCAGCCCGCGAGCAAAGGGTGAGCCATCTGGGCCACAAATATCCACCGGGTCACCGGCAAGGAAAGTGCCACTGACCGCGGTGATGCCTGCGGGTAGAAGTGAGAGGCGTCGATTGGTGAGAGCTTCAACGGCACCCGGATCCACGGTCACCGACCCACCGGGTGTCGTTGCGTGCTCCAGCCACAGCAAACGCAATGATGATCGCTTACCCGTGGGAGCAAAGGCAGTTCCCGTGTCAGCGGTGGTCAACGCGTTGTGCATGTTGGCGGTGGCGGCCAACAGTGTGGGCACACCCGCCGCGGAGGCAATCCGAGCCGCTTGCACCTTGGTGGCCATGCCACCGCTACCAATACCCTCATTGCCTGTTCCACCAATGCGCATGGATGCCAACTCGGAGTGATGAGTCACCTCGGGGATATGCACGGAATCGGGCCGGTGCGGGGGTCCGTCATAGAGACCATCTACATCGGACAACAAAATAAGTGCCTGCGCGCCAATGACATGGGCCACGAGTGCGGCCAGACGGTCGTTGTCACCGAGTCGGATTTCATCTGTCGCGACCGTGTCATTTTCGTTGACGATCGGCAACACGCCAAGATCGAGAAGACGATTAAATGTTTGCTGCGCATTGCGATAGTGACTGCGCCGGGTGACATCGTCGGAAGTCAATAACACCTGTCCGACGGTGATTCCGTGCTGGGCGAATGCCGCCGTGTAGGCCGCCAACAGAATCCCTTGACCGACACTCGCGGCGGCCTGTTGGGTGGCAAGATCCTTGGGCCTCTTGGTCAGACCGAGTGCGGGCATGCCCGTGGAAATTGCACCGCTGCTGACCACAACTATTTGGTGCCCGCGCGAACGCCGCTCCGCCACCGCTTCGGCCAGCAGTTCAATTGCCGCTAGTTTCAGTCCACCCTCACGAGACGAAAGGGAGGATGACCCGATTTTCACCACGATCCGCGTTGCGTTCTGCACGGACTCGCGGGTGGATGAACGCTTTGACATCATGCGAGGTCCTCCGGTCGAACTTCAAGGCGCGAATCACTTCCCCGCGGTCCTTGGTTTGCCGCTCCCACCGCAGGGAACCAATCAAAAACCACCGCGTTTTCATCGGGGCCGATCATGACGGTGGACCCGGGCATGGCACCGGCCTTCATGAGTTCTTCCTCAACCCCTAGGCGGGCAAGCCGATCGGCGAGGTAACCGACCGCTTCATCGTTTCCAAAATCGGTTTGCCGAATCCAACGCTCGGGACGTTGGCCGCGCACCCGAAAACCATCGGGTTCCTTCACCACGGTGAACCCAGATTCATCGACAGCTTTGGGAGTGATCACAATGCGTGGAACCTCAACGGCCTCTTCAACCGCGCGCTTGGCTTTCACCCGCTCAGCAATGGCGAAACTCAACGGACGCAATCCCTCGCGTGACACCGCCGAAATTTCAAATACGGGGTAGCCGCGTTCCTCGATCATGGGTTTGACCATGTCGGCGAGATCCCTGGCCTCCGGTACATCGATTTTATTGAGCGCCACAATCCGCGGCCGATCATCGAGACCACCGTACTGGCGCAACTCCGATTCGATAATGTCCAGATCCGTGATGGGATCCCTGTTCGGTTCTAGGGTGGCGCAGTCGAGAACATGCACAATCACACTGCACCTCTCCACATGCCGCAGGAAATCCAAACCCAAACCCTTACCCTGGCTTGCACCCGGAATCAGACCTGGGACATCGGCCAGGGTGTAAACAACCTCGCCGGCGGTCACCACACCAAGATTCGGCACCAAAGTGGTGAACGGGTAGTCGGCGATTTTGGGGCGAGCAGCACTCATGGCTGCGATCACACTGGACTTGCCCGCACTGGGAAAACCGACCAGGGCAGCATCTGCCACCGTCTTGAGTTCCAGCACCACCTCACTGTGGGATCCGGGTTCACCGAACAGGGCGAAGCCGGGTGCCTTGCGACGAGGTGAGGCAAGAGCCGCATTGCCCAAGCCCCCGCGACCGCCGCGTGCAATGACAAATGAAGAACCGGGCGTGACTAAGTCAGCCAATACCGTGCCGTTGGGGTTGCGAACAACCGTGCCAGATGGCACCCGCAAAATAACATCTTCGGCATTAGCGCCGTGCCGGTGTGACCCCTGGCCAGCTTTGCCATTGGCCGCCGTGCGGTGGGGGCTGTGATGAAACTCCAACAGGGTGGTGACCTGGGGGTCGACCACGGCAATAACGTCTCCGCCGCGACCACCATTACCGCCATCGGGTCCGCCGAGCGGCTTGAACTTCTCGCGCATGACGGAGGCGCAACCGTGACCCCCATTACCGCCCTGCGCATGAATTGCTGTTTGGTCAACGAACGTCACCATGATGAACCTCCTCCCTGCACTCGATTATCTATTCAACATATAAGAAAGGCGGGCCCCAAGGGACCCGCCTTTCTATGAAGTCATGTGGTGAAGTTTTTAGACTCCAGCAACAATGTTGACAACACGGCGGCCGCGGGCGGTGCCGAACTCAACAACACCGGGCTGCAATGCGAAGAGGGTGTCGTCTTTGCCACGACCAACATTGGCACCCGGGTGAAAGTGGGTTCCGCGCTGGCGCACAATTATTTCGCCGGCGTTGACAACCTGACCGCCGAAACGCTTCACACCCAGACGCTGGGCATTGCTGTCACGACCGTTGCGAGTACTGGACGCACCTTTTTTATGAGCCATGATTCACTTCCCTGCCGCGATATCGGTGACCTTGACCGCTGTCAGTTCCGAGCGATGGCCCTGACGGCGACGGTAGCCGGTCTTGTTCTTGAACTTCAAAATATCGATTTTCACACCGCGATGATGATCAACGATCTCGGCCGTGACGGTGACCTTGGCCAACTCTGCGGCATCTGTGGTGACCTTGCTGCCGTCGACAAGTAGCACTGCAGGCAATTGATAGGAGGAACCCGGCTTGCCAGGTACCCGGTCGACAACGAGTAACGTCGCCAACAGCGACCTTCTCCTGCCGTCCGCCGGCTTTAACAATGGCGTACACCACATACTCCTGTCAGTTACGAACTTGCTTGTTTACACATGCTTGCTTGTTTAACCGTGCTTGCTTGCTAAGTTGATCGGATCGTGCCGGGGCTTGCTCGTGGGGGCTCAATAAGCCTTCGCCCCAAGGTCGAAAGCATACGGTGCCCCACGAATTCGGACTACACCGCCTCAGGGGTCAAGGAGGCATCAGCAGATTCAGCGGACTGGGTGCCCAGATCTTGGGCCATGAGGTCCTCAACGAGGCGATCCTGCTCCGCCGCTACCTCCAGAGCGCTCTGCTCCAAGGCCCGAGCCGCCACCATGGCGGGATCCACGGCATTTGCGGGGCGCCGGTAGCGCACCGGGGGTTCATGGTGGGAGTGCTGGCCGGGGTCGGTGGTTAAAGACACCTTAATTCCACGACCATTGCACGCCTCGCACGTTTCGGAGAAGGACTCAATGAGCCCGGAACCAATTCGCTTGCGGGTCATTTGAACGAGTCCCAGTGAAGTGACCTCGGCGACCTGGTGCTTGGTGCGGTCGCGACCGAGGCACTCAATGAGTCTGCGCAAAACCTGATCGCGGTTACTTTCCAAAACCATGTCGATGAAGTCCACCACAATGATTCCGCCAATATCGCGGAGCCGGAGTTGACGAACAATTTCCTCGGCCGCTTCCAGGTTGTTCTTGGTCACGGTTTGTTCGAGATTGCCGCCCTGCCCGGTGAATTTGCCGGTGTTGACGTCTACCACCGTCATGGCTTCGGTGCGATCAATAACAAGGGAACCACCCGAGGGTAGGTACACCTTGCGATCCAGGGCCTTCAAAAGTTGTTCATCAACTCTCAGTTCGGCAAAGAGATCCTTTTTCTCAACCCAGTGCTCAAGACGATCGAGTAAATCGGGTGCCACCGCACTGATGTATGCATCCACGGTGGTCCAGGCGACATCGCCGGAAACAATCATCTTATTCACATCTTCATTGAAAATATCGCGGACAACCTTGATGGCAATGTCTGGTTCTGCGTATAACAACGCTGGCGGAGTTACCCCCTTGCCACCCTGATCAATGTCTTCCCACAGGGCGGTGAGCCGTTGGACATCTTGTTCAAGTGCGTCTTCCGCCGCACCTTCTGCTGCCGTGCGCACAATCACACCCGCGCTCTCCGGCATGACGCGGCGAAGAACTTCCTTGAGCCGATTGCGCTCACCCTCGGGCAACTTCCGACTGATGCCGGTCATGGAGCCGTCTGGGACGTAAACCAAGAAGCGACCCGGAAGTGAGATCTGACTTGTCAGGCGAGCACCTTTTTGCCCAACGGGATCTTTGGTGACCTGAACCAAGATCGGATCACCGGGTTGCAAAGCTAATTCAATTCGCTTCTGCTGACCTTCCAGACCGGCAGCGTCCCAATTGACTTCGCCGGCGTACAGGACTGCGTTTCGGCCTTTGCCAATGTCAACGAATGCTGCTTCCATGCTGGGAAGAACATTCTGAACCCGTCCAATGTAAACATTCCCGACCATGGAGGTTGCCGAACCACGAGTGACGTAATGCTCAACGAGGACGCCATCTTCCAGAACAGCGATCTGGGTGCGGTCCCCTGATTGGCGAATCGCCATGACGCGTTCCACGGATTCGCGGCGGGCCAGGAATTCGGCTTCGGTCAGGATCGGAGCACGGCGTCTGCCTTGATCACGGCCTTCCTTGCGGCGTTGTTTCTTGGCCTCAAGCCGGGTGGAACCTTTGAATTCCTCATTTTTGCGACGAGGTTCACGAACGCGGACAACCGTGTTGGGGTCATCGAGATCGGCATCATCTGCTTGACCCGCTCGGCGTCGACGCCGGCGACGCTTGGTACTGCCGGCATCTCCATCTGCAGAGTCAGAATCACCCGAGTCAGAATCACCCGAGTCAGAATCACCCGAGTCGGAATCACCTGAGCCGGAATCTTTTCCGCTAGGTGAATCATCTGATTCACCTTCTAGGTCATCGGCACTATCGCGATCCGACAGGGTTCCATCGGCCTTGCGACGGCGCCCACGCCCACCGCGGCGGCGGCGGCGGTTTCGACTGGCTTCGTCTTCGCCACCATCACCGTCGTCACCGGTGATTTCTGCAGCGGCAACATTAACTTCTGCTGGCTCAGCGGCCACAGATTTTACGGCCTTCTTAGCCTTGCCTTTGCCCTTGACCGGGGCGCTGATCTTTACCGGTTCGGCAGCAACTTGGAATAGTGGTGTTGTCGCTTTTGCTACCGGCTTGGCCCGCTCCGCGGTGACCTGGGTTGATGTGGGTTTGGTTGCGGCGGTCTTCTTGCTGGTCTTCTTGACCACCTTCTTGGATTGCTTTTTCACCGGCGTGGATTTCTCCACCGAGATAATTGGTATTTCTTCGGTTGCCGGTCCGGCCGGGCGGGAGACCGCTCGGCGGCGTGGCTTTACTGCATCTTCTTTATTATCGACCATGATGGTCGCTCCTTAAGGTACGCGGGAAACCCGCATACAGGTCCATGGAGTAAACCGGTTTTCACCCGGCTACTTCAAGCTTCTCGGTCTGCCGTCAAGGTTCGCGCGTCGTGTGCGCAGCGACTTCCTTGACCGCCACATGATGTTGGGCCGCCACGGGGTCCACCAGGTGGTGGTCCTATGCGAGTACTCGATCAGGATCGAATGGATCCCCGACCGGGTTGCTCACTTCTTCGAGTGGGTTAAGTGGTCCTTGTGCCAGGCGAGTCACCCGAACGGGCTTCTGCGGCACCAGTCCGCCCACTTGCTTCAGTGCGGCTAGTACATCATCGGGTCGAACCGACGGTGTTATGTGTCGGACAACCATATGGAGTATGACATACGCATCGGATTCCGGGGCGTTCGACTCCTGTACCTGAACCACCAGGCTCAAAATCGCGGCTCGGGCATCGAAAATTCGCTTACCCGACTTGGTCAGGCGTTCGACCAGAACTTCTGACTCCCCCATGAGGGAATCAATGGCCTGCCGGACTTCTGCCTCGGTGGCCATGATCTCCGCCTGCCACAGGCTGGCTTCGAGCCGAGATGCGAAATCCGAGCCGTGCGCCTGCACGACCTCGACAATATCTAGGCCCGGGGGCAAAGCGGCATCGAGTTCACGGCGGATCAACTCGGGATCGCAGATCTCGGTCACCCCGATTTCCACGTACTCCGCTTCGCTGGCCACACCGGTCGGAGCCGAATTCGAATAGGAGATCTTGGGGTGGGGTGAAAACCCTGCGCTGTAGGCAATTGGGACATTGGCCCGCCGCAGTGCCCTTTCCAGTGCTCGCTGGAAGTCACGGTGACTGGAAAAACGAAGCCGACCCCTTTTTGCGTACCGAAGCCGCAACTTCTGAATCGTCGGTGCCAAGCCCCTCTCGGGGGGGAGATTTTTAGGCGCTTGGTTCTTAGGCGCTTGATCCTTAGGTATTCCGGCCACTAAGTGCGAGCCACCTGATCGGTTGATTCGGTTCGATCCACTAAGACAGGCGACAGCCGTGGTGCCGGCATGGGCAGGTCAACAACCCCCGTCGGTCCCACCTGAATTTCGGTGCTCAACTGATCGCACACACCGCAATCGAAGCACGGGGTCCAGCGACAATCGTCCACGGCAACCTCGGTCAGGGCGTCTTGCCAGTCTTCCCACAACCACTCGGAATCTAGCCCCGAGTCGAGGTGGTTCCAGGGAAGTACTTCGGTGTATTCGCGTTCACGGATGGTGAACCAGTCAACTGATACTCCGGTGCCTTCGAGACCGGTGTCAGCCGCACGCATCCACTGGTCGAAGGAGAAGTGCTCACTCCACCCATCAAAGCGGG
The DNA here is from genome assembly GCA_018401415.1 of Candidatus Nanopelagicales bacterium. Classification (GTDB taxonomy): domain Bacteria; phylum Actinomycetota; class Actinomycetes; order S36-B12; family S36-B12; genus UBA4592. The sequence goes on from JAGYKV010000009.1 coordinate 91,527, forward strand.
CGCCGTCGCGCCATGCGGCTTCAATGACATTTCCCACTCGACGATCTCCACGAGAGAGTAAACCTTCCACAATGCCCGGCTTGCCGTCGTGGTAACGCAAACCAATTGCTTTGCCAAATTCGCGATCCGCCCGGATTGCATCTTTGAGTTTGTGAAGGCGCGCATCCGTTGATTCGTGGTCGAGTTGAGCTGCCCACTGGAACGGTGTGTGGGGCTTGGGGACGAATCCGCCAATAGACACGGTGCACTTGATATCTCTGCGACCACTTGCCTCACGACCCGCGCGAATTACTTCCCGAGCCATGGTGGCGATCTGGAGTACGTCTTCGTCGGTTTCAGTGGGCAGACCACACATGAAATACAACTTCACATTGCGCCAGCCGTTGGAGTATGCGGTTGTCACGGTTCGAATGAGGTCTTCTTCACTCACCAACTTGTTGATTACTCGGCGGATTCGTTCACTGCCACCCTCCGGTGCAAAAGTGAGGCCACTTCGACGACCATTGCGCGAAAGTTCATTGGCCAGATCAACATTGAATGCATCTACCCGAGTGCTCGGAAGTGACAGTGAGGTTTGTGTTTTCTCGTAGCGATCCGCCAGGTTGCGCGCAATGTCTGCGATTTCGGAATGGTCGGCACTGGACAGGGACAACAAACCGACTTCCTCGAAGCCCGTTTTGCACAAACCGTTTTCCACCATGTCGGCGATTCCGGTGATACTGCGCTCGCGGACCGGCCGAGTGATCATGCCCGCTTGGCAGAAACGACAGCCACGAGTGCAGCCCCTGAAAATCTCAACGCTCATGCGTTCATGCACGGTCTCGGCGAGTGGCACGAGCGGTGCTTTCGGGTAGGGCCAGGCGTCCAGATCCATGAGGGTGAACTTGGTGATCCGCCACGGGACATCGGGGCGATTGGGGGTCACCTTGTGAATGCGGCCGTCGGGAAGGTACTCGACGTGATAAAAGCGAGGGACATACACGCAACCTGTTTGCGCCAACGCAAGAAGTACCCCTTCGCGGCCACCGGGCTCACCATCGCTTTTCCAGCGCTTCACAATGTCGGTAATCAAAAGTACGGCTTCTTCGCCGTCTCCCAGAACCGCTGCATCTATGAACTGTGCGATCGGTTCGGGATTAAATGCCGCGTGCCCACCAGCAATCACAATCGGGTGGGAATCGCGCTGATCCGCATGCAGGGGAATCCCCGCCAGATCAAGGGCGGTCAACATATTGGTGTAACCCAGTTCGGTGCTGAAGGAAAGTCCAATCAGGTCGAAGTCTGCAATATTTCGGTGTGCATCAACGGTGAACTGCGGTACGGCATGCTCCCGCATGAGTTTTTCCAGATCAGGCCACACCGCGTAGGTGCGTTCCGCCAAGACGCGATCCTGTTCATTGAGTACTTCGTAGAGAATCTGCACACCTTGATTGGGTGATCCGACTTCATACGCGTCCGGGTACATCAGGACCCAACGGACATCGGTTTCATCCCAGGCTTTGGTCACGGCGTTGAGCTCCCCACCGACATATTGAATGGGCTTGCTCACAAACGGGAGCAGGGTCTCGAGTTCATTAAAAACGCTGGCACCACGAACGGCTACGCGAGGATTCATGTCAAAAGGTTACCCAACCCTGCCAAAACCGCTAAATCGTCACGTGGGAAGCATTCAATTGCCGTGCGGACACCATTAAATTGCCGTGCGGGCACCATGTAAACGCACGGTCTGCAGGAGCCCAACGGCTATCCACACCGCCATCATGGACGTTCCGCCCGCCGAGACAAACGGAAGTGGGATTCCCGTGATCGGCATGATTCCGAGGGTCATTCCAATATTTTCAAAAGTTTGAAATGCCAACCACGCGAGCACACCGGTTGCCACCAAACGCCCATATCGGTCATCGGCCCGCCAGGCGATCAGGGCAGCTCGCCACAGGACGATTCCCAGAAGCGCGATAATTATAAATGAACCGATGAAGCCCAACTCCTCGCCGCTGACCGTGAAAATGAAATCACTCTCATTGACCGGGACGAATTTCCCCTGAGTCTGCGGTCCCTCGAAAAGACCCGTGCCACTCCACCCGCCGCCACCAATTGCGATCCGGGCTTGATTTGCGTTGTAGGCAGATGCGGCAGTGTCCGCATCAGGTGTAATAAATGACGTGAGTCGCTCCACCTGATACTCCTTGAGCAAGCCCAGTTGGATTGCAATGAGCACCACAGCAGCGGAACCGCCAATGAGTCCAACGAGCCAACGAGTTTTGACCCCCGACACTGCCACGATCGAGATGGCGATCGCACCCAAGATCAGCACGGTTCCCGTGTCATTTTGTAACAGGATGACGCCAACGGGAACTGCGGCCGCAATGAGTGAAAGAACAACATCTCTGGTGGTCGGTTCACTGGCAATATCCACCCGCTCAGACAACAACACCGCCATCATCAAAATGACCGCGATCTTCATGAATTCAGAGGGTTGCAGGGTGAGTCCGCCCGGTAAATCGATCCAGGCACGAGCACCTGCAATGGTGACGCCAATGAAGGGGACAAATGGAAGGAGGAGTAACACGAGTGCGGCGCCGTAGAGAACCGGGGTGAAGGCGTGCAGCCAGCGGTAACTCAATCGCGAGGCAACATAGCCGAGGCCTAATGCGACCACAACGTTAATTAAATGTCGCTTGAGATAGGACTGCGGATCAGTCTCGGATGCCATGTCTGCTCGGCTTGCCGACCACACCAAGATCGAGCCCAAGATCGTTACCGCAATGGCCGAGATGAGCAAGATCCAGTCCAGATCGCGCCAAAAACTACCGCGCCGATCCGGCTGCGCGGTCATGGAAGTGTCATTGAAAGTTGAGGAGTAAAATCGGGGCATTACTCGGTCCTCGATCGCGATTCATCTCTCGACTGCGCCGTCACCACACCGGAATCCTTGCCCTTGGGCACCACCGGTGTTCCATCGGGTCGAATCACCGGTAACTTCTTGGAGGGGGTCCCACCTACCAACACACTTCGCGCCGGGTTCACCGATTGCCCATTCACGCCAAATAATGCTTCGTAGATTTTGCGAACACTTGGCCCACTTGTTTTGGATCCGGTGCCTCCCTGAGTCACCATCACAACCACGGCGTACTTCGGTTTATTGGCGGGGGCATACGAAGCGAACCACGAGGTTGAGACTTTGTCACCGGTGACTTGCGCTGAACCGGTTTTGGAAGCAATGGGAATCTGATCCAGTGGGAACCCAATGAATGGGGTCTCACCTGATCCATTTGAAGTGACCCCTGGCAGTGAATTGCGCAAGAAGGTCATGGTTGATTTGGGAACATCTACCGTCGACTTCACCACAGGTTTCATTTCCTCAACCACCGAACCATCGGCACCCATCACCGCTTTCACCAGACGTGGTTCATATACCTTGCCACCATTTGCAATTGCGGCATATGCCATGGCCATTTGAAGTGGGGTAACAGCGGTGTCACCCTGCCCAATGGCGGCGTTGAGAGCATCGCCCTCGCGCCAGCGAAAACCGTCCGCACAGTTTTCCTTGTCGATTGCGGTGAAATAGTCGGCCAACTTCGGATCCGTCTTTCGAGTTTCCGGGTATCCACTCACTGCGTTTTCACACCAGGTATCTCGCTTTGCTTCCCAGTTTTGCACCTTAAAAGCTCTCGACGCGATGCGTCCGGCAGACTCCACCGGAAGGTCAATGCCGGTGCGGGAACCAAATCCAAACATTTGAGCCGCTTCAGCAATGGGATCGGGTGAATCGCGGGTGGCATCGCCTCCGCCCGCTTGATCCCACATGCGGTCTGCGATTCCATAAAAGACCGTGTTACAGGACACCTCTAAAGCACGGGCGAGGGGAATGCGGCCGTACGCGGATGATTCGTAATTCCGAAAAACCTGCGTTCCAAGTTTGATATTTTTCGGGCAGGAATAATCCGAATATAGTGAGAAACCTTCTTTACCCGCAGCGGCGGTACTCACCACTTTATACGTTGAACCCGGAGCAAAAAGTCCCTGTGTTGCATTGGAGGACAGCGAGTCACTCTTCATGAGTGCCTTATATTGCTTTTGGGTAACACCACCAATCCAGATCGCCGGGTCGTAGGTGGGATAACTTGCCATGGCAAGGATTTGCCCATTGCGAACATCCACCACAACTGCCGCCCCGGAGTCACCCGGATACCCCTGTGCCTGCGCGCGTTGAACGGCAGCCACCAGCTGTCCCTCGACAACCGATTGGAGTTTTGCATCGATGGTCGACACCAGATAACTCCCGGCAATGGCAGGTTTTTGATCGACCGTACCGGTGACCTGACCAGATGTATCAACTTCAAGGGTTGTGACACTCGGTTTTCCACGAAGTACATCGTCGTAATAGTTTTCCAATCCGGACCGACCCACCACATCTGTTTTTCTGAACCGGTCGTAGGCAACCCGTTGGGTCGCATCTGCTTCCTGCTCGGTCAATTGATTTTCGGTGACCGGACCGAGGTAGCCCAGAATATGAGCGGCATTGACTCCGAAAGGTGCGGAATATTCACGTATTGCTTCGAGCTTCGCGGTGATTCCCGGAAAGTCTGATCGCTTTTCCATGATCGTCAGGGCGGTTTGAGGGTCGACATCGCGGGCCACGGGAACTGACTGATAAGTGGAGCCATTCCAGCAAATGGGCGGTTTGGGCGCACCTTCGGTTCCACATGGCAACAGGCGTTCAGAGATGGACACCGGGGTAACCCCGAGAATCTTTGCCAGGCGGTTAATTACCTTGGCTCCACCCTCCCGTTCTTGTTTGAGAACCTGCCGATCGACGGTCACCACAATCGAGGTCCGATTGGACACGAGCGGACGCCCCGCTTGATCTAGGATCAAGCCGCGCACGGCCGGCTCCACAACCTCTCGAACGGTGTTGTTGGCCGCCGCCGCGCGGTATTCGTCGCCGGTGACCACCTGCAGATAAAACAACCGAGCGACAAGGGTCGCGAGAAGGGAAAAGACCAGAATGCTGAGAATGGCGAGGCGAAGGTTCGAACGATCGACCACGAACCCTCCCCTACTTCCAACACTTTCGGGCGTTCCCCGTTATCGAAGCAATACTCATGAGGCTACCCCGCGGGACTCCATTATGCGCACGGAAGACCCACCGGGTCTAGGACGCTCCCCGTGTCGGGTGCGTTCCCATTAAATGGACATTTCAGGCGCGAAGTTGCGGGACAGGATCCCAATGAGGGGAATCACCGCCGCCGCCAAGACCAGGCCATAAAAGGCAGCGGTGAGGGTGATCCACGGGACCTCCGACCAATTGACGTTACTGCCCCCCAAAACCGTGTCGACCGCTGCGGTACCCAATGCCGCCGAACCCGTGCTCAATGCAGCGATCGCGGCCATGATGGGCAATGTGCGATCGCGGGGATCAACCCAATACCCCGCAATAAAACCAATCACCAAATAGATGATCGCATTAACTCCGACCAAGGTATCCGAGGGCGGTGAAAGGTCAATTAATACGCCCGCCGCGAAACCCGCGGTGGCACCCGGAAGCGGCCCCAATGCCAATGCCAATGCCACCACCGTGACTACAACGAGATCGGGGGTGGCTCCTGAAAACCCAAGTCGACTCAATAATGTCAATTGAATAATGACGGCCAAGAAAATGCTGGTGCCAATAAATACACCTTGACGAAAAATCACTCGATCACCTACTCGGGTGGAGCGGGAGTCGCGGCACTCTCCCGCTCCTGGGTCGGCGTGGACGGTTCTTCCGGCTGTGGATTCTGATTATTGTTCGAATCGTCAGGCGTCTCAGGGGTAACGGGTGCCGGAGGCGCCGGCAGCACCGAGTCGCGCGGGTCCTCACGCGGAGGTCGCACAACAACACCCACAACACTGAGTTGTGAAACATCTGCAAAGGGCATCACGGTGGCAACCCGAGCCAAAGCTCCTGCGGTGCCGGAGACATCGACGACTTCACCAATGGGAAGCCCGGGCGCATACGGACGGCCGTCCTTTGATCCAAACGTCACGATTGCATCGCCGGATTCAACTTTCCCCAGCGGATCCAGCAATTGGAACTGCAGTGAATTCTGTCTGCCGGTTCCGGACACGATCCCGATTTCCTGTGATCCGGCGACACGACCACCCACGGCAGAAGATGGGTCAACAAGAAGTACAACCGTTGACGTGCTGTTGTACACCTTGAGCACTCGACCGATCAGACCATCGCCATTGATCACCGTCATGTCTTCCTCAACGCCATCAAGACTGCCAACATCGATACTCACCGTCCAGGAGTAATCCTGAACGCTGCCCACTGCAATAACTTCCGCCGGCACGACCCGATACCGACCCACACTCGCGACACGAAGTAACGCATCAAGTTCATTGGCTCGGGCAATGTCATTCTCAGCGCTCACCAACTCAGATTCCAATAGTGAATTTTCTTCGGTGAGTATTCTGATTTGTCCCGATTGATCAACCTGCGTGCTCCACCATTCACTTAATCCGGTGATGGGGGAAAAAACGGTTGCGGCCACGTTTTGGGCTCCACCAATGAGCGAACTCACCGCAGCACGCGCACTGGAGAACGGTCCATCGCCGCCGCGCAGGTCAAGGATCACGAAAGTCAGTGAAGCCACCACGAGGGTGGCAAGTACCAACTTGGTGCGGCGGGAAAGCACGGCTACCTACGGGGTTCGGCGACAAGAACCTGCTGCAGTGCATCAAATTCCTCGACACACTTGCCAGAACCCAATGCAACGCAATCCAGTGGGCGATCGGCAATGATTATGGGCATTCCGGTTTCGTGGCGAAGTCGTTCATCCAGCCCCATGAGCAAGGCTCCCCCACCTGTGAGGACGATCCCGCGATCCATGATGTCACCGGATAACTCGGGTGGGGTGCGGTCGAGGGTCGCCTTGACGGCGTCCACAATCGCTTTGACCGGTTCATCGATTGCCCGACGAACCTCCTCCGCCGAAACAACAATTGTTCGCGGAAGCCCGGTAATCAAATCGCGGCCCCTGATCTCCGCATGGGGTTCATCTGGCATGGGGAAAGCTGAACCGATGGCAATTTTAATCTCCTCAGAGGTGCGCTCACCAAGCAGCAGGGAATACTCCTTCTTGATGTACTGAATAATCGCGTTGTCGAGTTCGTCTCCACCAACACGAACTGACAAGCTGGTCACGATCCCACCGAGTGAAATAACCGCAACTTCGGAAGTTCCACCACCAATATCTACAACCATATTTCCGGTCGGTTCGTGCACGGGAAGGCCTGCGCCAATAGCCGCAGCCATGGGTTCTTCAATAATGAAAACCTTACGCGCACCTGCTGCATAGCCCGCATCTTTTACAGCTCGTTGCTCCACCCCGGTGATACCGGAAGGAACACACACAATCAGACGTGGTTTTGCCAGATGACGGCGACGATGCACCTTCTGAATGAAGTAGCGCAGCATACGCTCGGTGGTATCAAAGTCGGCGATCACTCCATCTTTGAGCGGGCGAATCGCAACAATGTTTCCGGGGGTCCGGCCGATCATTTGTTTGGCTTCTGAACCCACCGCCAAAATCCCACCCGAGGTGCTGTTAATCGCGACCACCGAGGGTTCGTTCAGCACGATTCCGCGACCCCGAACGTACACCAAAGTGTTGGCGGTGCCCAGGTCAACGGCCATATCTCGACCGACAAAGGATGCATTTGCGGTGAAGCCCATGCTGACACCTCCAATCGGTCGGGGAAGGGACACGATAACTCCCGGGCACTGGTGCCCAGGATTTGTTGCCCCATGGTAGCCGTCAGGAGGGCGCCGGGACCCGCTGGGCGCGGGCAACCTCACATCCGCGCAGGGTAGCCTGTAATTGGGTCATGACCTCGGGTGCTGGGTAGAACCCGAATGCTCGTGCCGCCACTTCACCCAAATCAGCTCGATAATCGTGGCCCCAGCTCTGAAAATCCCCCGGCTTCACATTGGTGGCAAATATCGTGTCCACCAAAACCGTGGCCCATGTCACGCCCGGCTTCCACGACATGGTCTCGGGGATATTGCGCCCTCGCGGCCGCTGCTCTAGCCATGGGGGTGCGGACCAGGTGAGATTCGGGCGGAATCGCACCACCGGGTCGCCATCGTGTTCGAGGAACCACACCCGAACATCCGCATTCGTCGGAATCTGTTCGGGTCGGTCAATGGTGATTGAGTCGCCAGAGCACAATTGATGAAAACCATCTGCGGTTGTACCACCGGGTGTGCCCACCCACAGTGCGCGCGAAATGTGGAATCGATCCATGTCGACCGGTCCCAACGGCAATGCATACTGCTGCACTTTGGCTCCCAGACTCTCACCGTAGACAAAAAGTTGAGGAACCGGTTTTCCTTGTCGCTCACGTTTCGCTATTTCAGCGCCTAATGATTCGAGTAAAGCGCGCTGGGTATCGCCTGCGAGGGCAACCTTGTTCAGGGAGAGAAAACTCGGCAGCAATCCGTAAGACACTACGACTGTCGCGCAATCACCCCCGCTGAGAAATTCGAGGACATCTACCGGGGTGGAGTTTGCGTAGCCCGAACCCGCTGGCGACTGAACCAGTAAATACTGACGATCAAATGCACCTGTTCGATTCAACTCCCGCACAGTTAATGCAACACGATCTGCAATCGAAAGCGCGTGAAGCACACTGACAAAGACTCGAATTGGTTCCATGACGCGAGGAACACTCACCGCCGAGTCACTCCACGTGGTCACACTGTGTACAAAGCGTGCCCCTTCGCGACTTAAAAGCGAGTAGTCAACTTCGGAGGTGGGTCCACCGCTCACAAGCGGTGACGTGGGTGGTTCACTCAGTGTGGTGTCCAACTCAGCACCATCTTGTTTGATTTCTTGCAACTTTTTGCGGGCAATGAACCAACCTGCTCCACCCACAACAACCAGTCCGGTGAACAAGGCGGGCACATGGCGTGGGCGCACCTTGGGAGCAAGTGCCACCGCAACGGTCGATGACCCCGCGACCGCTCCCACAACTCCCGGAAAAAGCATTCGCACGCGATCAGGCCAATGCACCAAACTTTCGCCGCGTGCTAACAATGCGGTCGCCACTCCCGCCGCGAGTCCTGCAAAGACGGATTTCATCACACACTCGTCACTGAGCTATGCGGAAAGGTGTGGAAAGAAGAGTGAAATCTCCCGGGCCGCAGATTCCGGTGAATCAGAGCCGTGGGTGACGTTGTTTTGCATTTCGGTTGCGAGGTCGCCACGGATTGTTCCCGGAGTTGCGGCAACGGGGTTGGTCGCACCCATCATGGTTCTCCACTGCGAGATGGCATCGGGTCCTTCGATTACCGCGGCCACCAAGGGTCCACCCGTGATGAAGTCAACAAGGTCTTTGAAGAATGGCTTGTCTTTGTGCTCGCCATAATGTTCCTGAGCAACCTCGACGCTGACGGTGCGAAGTTCAAGAGCGGAAAAAGTGAACCCTTTGCGTTCAATTCGAGCGACAACTTCACCGATCAAACCTCGGGCGACACCGTCGGGCTTGATGAGTACGAGAGTGCGTTCGGACATGAGTGCTCCTTGTGATTGAGGCTGGAAGGGAATCTGTGACGGTCATCTAGACATGGATGTTAGACGTTGACTATGCGGCGGATTCACCCAAGTCCCGTGCACGATCAATACGTTGACCATTTTTCACCGCGAAATACCATAAAAGTGCAAACACACCACCAATGATGAACATGGTGGGCACCACAAATCCTGATCCCACGGTAATTACTTGCAAAGTCCATCCAATCGGAACTGCAATGGGTTTGGTGATTAACCCGATCGTCAGGAACATGAGTAGGGCGATTGCAGCTCCCACGCCGAGGGCGAGACCCGAGTTCACATTTTCGTTATTGATTGCAATGGGTATTGCTAGGAGCACAACAATCGCCTCAAGGGCAAGGACACTTGATCCGAGTACTCGCATGTCTATTTCCCTCTTCCCACCGCACGAATTATGTCTCCGACCAGAACAACGGAACCGGTTGCCACTACACCCATACCCGAATACTCCCCTGACTGATCAGCGAGCGCAATTGCGCGATCCAGAGCATTGGCGGGGACTACTTCTACACTCACGTTGTTGTCCCCCAGGATTTCCCTCGCAATGCGCGCTAGTTTTTCAGCGGGCAGCGCGCGAGGTGATTGCGGCTCCGTAATCACGAAATGGTCGATAACGGGCGCGAGTGTTTCAATGAACCCCACCGCATCTTTGTCACTCAAGATACCAACCACGGCAATCACTCCCCGGAAATCAAATGAAGTTTCCAGCGCAACTCGGAGGGATCGCGCGCCGTGGGGGTTGTGTGCAACATCCACCAACACCGTGGGGCCACTTCGAATAATTTGTAATCGTCCGGGCGCCACCGTTGCCGCGAAACCTTCTCTGACCAGATCAATATCGAGTGGCTCGGAATTTATCGCGCCAAGAAAGGATTCACATGCCGCCAAAGCCGTGGCTGCGTTAATCCCCTGATGCTCACCCCACAGGGGAACGAAAATATCGGGATACACCCCACGTAGGCCCTGTAAGGACAGGAGCTGGCCGCCGACAGCGAGATCCTGCGAATTGATGCCGAACTCCACACCGAAACGGGCAGGGATAACTCCCGCCTGTGCACACGCCGCAACAAGCACGGCAGCCGCTTCCGGGTGCTGCGGTCCGAGGACGGCCGCTTTCGACTTCTCGATTATTCCGGCCTTCTCGCGGGCGATCAGGTCAATTGTTTCCCCAAGATATTCCTGATGGTCAAGGTCAACGGTTGTCACCACCGCAACATCGGGCACGCAAATACTGGTTGCATCCCATGACCCACCCAAACCCACTTCAATAATCGCAATGTCGACCGGGGCATCGGCGAATACGGAGTAGGCGAGTGCCGTGAGCGCCTCAAAATAGGAAAGTCGCGGTCCCCCATCTGTGGTGGAATTACTATCCACCACCTCTATATATGGTGCGATTTCATTCCACGCATCCAGTAACTGCTCACTTCCGATCGGCACTCCGTTGAGCGAAATGCGTTCGGTGGGATCAACCAGGTGCGGGGAGGTGAACAACCCGGTTCGCAATCCAAAGGACCTCAGCACCGACTCAATCATTCGAGCGGTGGAGCTCTTGCCATTTGTGCCCGCCACCTGAATAACCGGATAGGTCAGTTGCGGATTGTCGAGGAGTTCCGCCACCGACGCTATCCGGGTGAGGGACGGCTCGAGCATGTTCTCCGGCCAGCGCAATTCCAGTTCACGCCACAGGTCTTCAATGTTGGAGACAGCCACCGTGGCAGTCTAAGCAACTCGTCTCGTCTGCCGGTCAATAGACTTCGGAACCATGTCCACTCCTCGCGCCCCTCAAATTCCCGAAAAGCCGTCACTCGACGGCATTGAGGCCAAATGGTCGGCGATCTGGAATGAAACAGGAATGTACAACTTTGATCGGACCAAGACCCGCGATCAAGTTTTCTCGATCGACACGCCACCCCCCACCGTGAGCGGTTCACTGCACGTGGGTCACGTATTCAGTTACACCCACACCGACTGTATTGCTCGCTATAAGCGCATGCGTGGATTCGAAGTTTTTTATCCCATGGGCTGGGATGACAATGGACTGCCCACCGAACGGCGAGTGCAAAACTATTTCGGCGTCCGGTGCGATCCAAGTTTGCCGTACGACCCGACATATTTGCCCCCTGCGCAACCTGACCCTAAAAAACAGGCACCAATTTCCCGACGTAATTTTATTGAACTCTGCGAGAAACTCACTGTCGAAGATGAAGTGGTGTTCGAGGACCTTTGGCGACGCATGGGTCTGTCCATTGACTGGAACCAGACCTACCAAACAATTGATCGCAATGCACAGCGCACCAGCCAACTGGCATTCCTGAGAAACCTTGCTCGGGGCGAGGCCTATCAATCTGAAGCACCCACTTTGTGGGATGTCACTTTTCGTACTGCGGTTGCCCAGGCTGAGCTCGAGGATCGCGAGCGCCCTGGCGCCTCTCATCGAATTGGTTTCTCCCCATCTGCTTCGCCGGGTGAGAAAGTCTTTATTGAAACCACGCGTCCCGAACTCTTGGCCGCATGTGTCGCACTGGTGGCGCACCCGGATGACCCCAGATACCAGCCCCTTTTCGGCACCAATGTAATCACGCCGGTATTCGGTGTCGAAGTTCCCGTCATGGCACACACACTCGCCGATCCAGAAAAAGGTTCAGGTATTGCCATGGTGTGCACATTCGGTGATCTTGCCGACGTCACCTGGTGGCGGGAATTACAACTACCCACTCGGCCGATTATCGGTTGGGATGGTCGGGTCACCGGTGAAATTCCGGGTTGGATTACCTCGAAGTCTGGTCGGGACCGGTTCGCTGCCATCGCGGGTACAACGAGTTTTACCGCCAAGGCCACCATGGTCGAAGTTCTCCGCGAATCCGGTGACTTGGTGGGTGAACCACAACCCATCACTCACCCCGTGAAATTCTTTGAAAAGGGTGACAAGCCACTTGAGATTGTCACCACCCGCCAGTGGTATCTCACAAACGGCGGCCGCAATCCCCAGCTGCGCGAGGAACTTCTAGCGCGCGGTCGTGAACTCAAGTGGCATCCGGCACACATGTTGGTTCGTTATGAAAACTGGGTCGAAGGCCTCAACGGTGATTGGCTGGTCTCCCGACAGAGATTCTTCGGTGTCCCCATACCCGTGTGGTATCCACTCGATGCCCAGGGAAATCCTGACTACGAGTCGGTGATTACTCCCAGTGAAGAGTCACTTCCCATTGATCCCAGTAGTGATTGCCCTCCCGGATTCACCGAGGACCAACGCAATCAGCCCGGTGGATTTATGGGAGATCCAGATGTCATGGACACGTGGGCGACCAGTTCCCTGACCCCACACATTGCTGGTGGCTGGGAGCGCGATAACGATCTTTTCGAACGGGTATTCCCCATGGATATGCGTCCGCAGGCCCACGAAATCATTCGAACCTGGTTGTTTTCCTCCGTGGTGCGCTCCGACTTGGAAAACCATGAACTCCCCTGGGCTCACGCCGCAATTTCCGGGTGGATTCTCGATCCCGACCGCAAGAAGATGAGCAAATCAAAAGGCAATGTTGTCACTCCCATGGAGATGCTGAACGAATACAGTTCAGATGCGGTTCGCTACTGGGCAGCATCTGGGCGCCCAGGAACAGACACGGCATTCGATGTCGGCCAAATGAAGGTGGGCCGTCGCCTGGCCATCAAAATTCTCAACGCCACCAAGTTCGTCCTCACCATCTCGGACTCGGGAGATATTGAGCAGGTCACCGATCCTTTGGATCAGGCGATGCTTGCGCGATTGGCTGAAACGGTGAAGTCCGCAACCACTGCATTTGAAGACTTCAACTACGCGAAAGCACTCGATATTGCGGAATCATTCTTTTGGGAATTCACCGACGACTACGTGGAGTTGGTCAAAGAACGCGCCTACGGTGAAAACGACGGCATGAACACCCTCAGTGCCCGCAGCGCCCTGTATGTGGCACTCACCACTCAGCTCCGATTATTTGCACCGTTCCTTCCGTTCACAACAGAGGAAACGTGGTCGTGGTTCAATGAGGATTCAGTGCACTCCCAAGAGTGGCCGGAGGTTCATTCCGGTGATTCCCCCGGGAATCCACAAATACTCGCAAATGCTCAAACTGCACTCGGCCTTGTGCGTAAGGCGAAATCAGAAGCCAAAGTTTCCATGCGTGCCGAGGTGCAGAAAGTAGTGTTCACCGGAATTGAAACCGTGATCGCGGATCTCTTGATCGCGCAATCAGATCTGCAGGCAGCAGGTTCGATTCAGGAATTTGAAACGGTGGTCGATCCCAAAGCGACAGAACTACGCGCCGAAGTGATACTGGCTGCTGATTAAGCAGACTTCTCTCGCGGTGCACGCTTGGGAACTGTTCGGGGAACCAGAGTTGGATTTACACTGTCGCGCACAACTTCCGCGGTAATCACAACTTTTGCAATATCTTCACGGCTCGGAACTTCATACATGACATTGAGCAGAACCTCCTCGAGGATTGCGCGCAATCCGCGGGCACCCGTGCCACGCAATAGTGCTAAATCGGCGATTTCATTGAGTGAGTCCTCGGTGAATTCCAACTCGACATTGTCAAGTTCAAAGAGCTTTTGATACTGCTTGACCAAAGCATTTCTCGGTTCACTCAAGACAGCAACAAGTGCATCGCGATCGAGTTTGTTCACTGCGGTGAATACGGGGAGCCGACCAATGAATTCCGGAATCATGCCGAACTTCAGAAGATCCTCCGGCATCACATGGGAGAAGGGATCGGCCGAAATATCTTTTGTTTCCGAACGCTCACCCTCCACCAAATCAAATGTGAATCCAAGATTCTTTTTGCCCAGACGTTGCTCAACGATCTTGTCCAAACCGGCGAAAGCACCGCCCACAATAAAGAGGACATTGGTGGTGTCAATTTGAATGAATTCCTGGTGGGGATGCTTGCGACCACCCTGGGGTGGCACCGAAGCGGTGGTGCCTTCGAGAATTTTCAAGAGTGCCTGCTGAACGCCCTCGCCGGAGACATCGCGGGTAATGGACGGGTTTTCACTCTTGCGGGCAACTTTGTCGATTTCGTCAATGTAGATGATTCCCATTTCGGCCCGCTTGGTGTCAAACTCAGCAGCCTGGATCAACTTCAGCAAAATGTTTTCAACATCTTCACCGACATAGCCGGCCTCGGTCAGCGCGGTGGCATCGGCAATGGCGAAGGGGACATTCAATACTCGAGCCAGGGTCTGGGCCAACAGGGTTTTCCCTGAGCCGGTGGGTCCAAGAAGGAGGATATTGGACTTGGCCAACTCCACGGAGTCCTCTTTGACCTTGTGGCTCGCCCCGGCTTGGACCCGCTTGTAGTGGTTGTATACCGCCACCGACAGCGACTTTTTGGCGGCCTCCTGGCCGATTACATATTCGTCGAGGAAGGCATAAATTTCGCGGGGCTTGGGCAGTTCTCCAAATTCAGAGGAACTGGCCTCGGTCAATTCCTCTTCAATGATCTCGTTGCACAGGTCAATGCATTCGTCACAGATATAGACCATGGGTCCGGCAATAAGTTTTTTTACCTGCTTCTGGCTCTTGCCACAGAAGGAACACTTGAGCAGGTCCCCGCTCTCACCTATGCGTGCCACAGTGTTCTCTCAGCCCTTCCGCCATCAACATGTATTCCATGAGTAGGTACCAACTTTGACCTCGGTTACCGTACCCCGGAATGGCACATGCGCGCGCGTTATTCACAAGGTGGCGCGGGTGAAAGTCTCAACCAAGGGTTGAAACCCGCCATGCTGCCCGAGCGGGTGGATCAGGCCTTGCGTGAGGAAATGACCGAGTCAATCACGCCATATTCGACCGCCTTGGTGGCCGTCAAAATATTGTCGCGCTCAATATCCTTCTCGATTTGCTCAATGGAACGTCCGGTGTGATGGGCCAGAATTCCTTCCATCTCCTTGCGCATGCGAATAATCTCATTTGCCTGAATCTCGATATCGGATCCCTGACCGCCCCCTTCGGTATACGGCTGATGGATCAAAATTCGAGAGTGCGGTAGTGCAAAGCGCTTGCCGGGTGTTCCCGCTGCCAACAGAACCGCGGCAGCAGATGCAGCCTGCCCCAGGCACACAGTTTGGACCTGCGGCTTGACGAACTGCATGGTGTCGTAGATGGCGGTCATGGCGGTGTACGAACCGCCCGGTGAATTAATGTAAATCTGAATATCCCGATCGGGATCCAAGGATTCCAGGGTGAGTAATTGCGCCATGACATCGTCAGCGGAGGCATCGTCAATTTGCACGCCAAGGAAAATAATTCTCTCTTCAAAGAGTTTGGTGTAGGGGTTATGCACTTTTTCCCCGGTTGCTGTGCGCTCCCGAAACTCGGGAAGAATATAGCGACTCACGGGAGCTACTGACTGGAAAGAATTACTCACTTCGTGTCTCCCTTGAGTGAAGATGGTGCATCGGCAGATGAGCTGTACACGTGATCGATTAATCCGTAGTCACGAGCTTCATCTGAGGTAAACCAGCGATCTCGATCTGAGTCCTTTTCGATTTGATCAATACTCTGCCCGCTGTGAATTGCAATCAATTCGGCCATCCGCTTTTTGATGTACAGCATTTGCTCGGCCTGGATTTTGATATCGCTCGCGGTTCCACCAAGGCCACCGGATGGCTGGTGCATCATGATGCGGGTATTGGGGGTGGCGTACCGCTTACCGGCTGTCCCCGCACACAACAGGAACTGACCCATGGAAGCGGCCAAGCCCATGGCAACCGTGGTGACATCGTTGGGGATCAACTGCATGGTGTCGTAGATGACCATGCCCGCGGTGATCGAACCGCCGGGTGAGTTGATGTACAGGGAGATGTCTTTAACTGGGTCCTCGGCGGCGAGCACCTGCAGTTGCTTGGCGATCCGATTGGAGTTGTCGTCCATGACGGGACCTTCGAGCCAAATGATTCGCTCGCGCAGGAGTCGTTCATCCAGCATGTCGCCGAATCCGGTCATGCCGCCACCTGTGCGCATGATGTGTTCAAAGGGTGTGGACACCGATTCTCCTTGCCTTAGGGTCACAACAATTTTTCGCGTTGCTTGGATGAGTCAACTCTAACCCCGCAGCAGGGTCCTGACCCGACCTAATGACCTGAGTTCGCCATCAGCCGAATGCATGGCTTGCGGGTATTGGAATTACTCGCCTGAACTCAGGGCGGCCATTTCGGCGTCCAGGGCAGCCAGGTCAATAACGGCTCCCGTGGTGTCGACAACTTTGGCGGTCTCCAGGACCTTGGCCAGTGCCTTGGCGCGGCGAATATCGGCCATGGCCATGGGAACCTGGCCCGCTTCCACAAGTGCCTGAGCGAAGGCATCGGGTGCCATTCCGTACCGCGGTGCCTGTTGGACCAGCCACGCACTGAGCTCGCTCTCCCCCACGGTGAGTTCGGCGTCCTCGGCGATTTTGTCCAGAACGAATTGGCTTTTCATGCCGGCGCGGATTTCCTGCTCGACTTCACCGCGATGTTCTTCGCCCGAATCATGGCCATCTTGGAAGTGAGACTCGATTTCGGCCGCAACCACACTCTCCGGCAGCGCAATATCCACTTTCTCCAGCAGAACATCGTGGATCTTGTGACGGGCTTCATTGCCCTGCTCAATGCGCTTCAACCGGCCGAGGCGAGTTTCAATATCGGCGCGCAGCTCCTCAACCGTGTCAAACTCCGAGGCCAAACCCACAAACTCGGCATCGAGTTCGGGGAGTTCGCGCTCACGCACGGCGGCTACTTCCACCGTCACCGTGAGGGGAATCCCCGACCAGTCGCCATTTTGTGGCGTGAATTCAAATGTTCGTGACTCGCCCTTTGTCGCACCCCGAACGGCGTCATCGAATCCGGGCAGCATTCCTTCGGTTCCCAGTTCATAGGACATGGCCTGTGCGGCAAGATCCTCGACTTCCTCGCCCGATTCGGTGGTTCCTGTGATATTCACCAGCAAAATATCGCCGTCTGAGCCAGCACGCTCCACCTCTTTAAGGTTGGCAAAGCGACCGCGCAAAGCATCAAGTTGTTCGTCAACATCGGATTCAGACAATGTGTACGGCTCCACCTCGACCGTCAATGAATCGAATGCGGGGAGATCAAACTCGGGGCGCACATCCACCTCTACCGTGAACGCCAATTTATCGCCATCGACAATCTCGGTGACCTCGACAGCCGGCTGCCCAATGGGGCGAATCTTGTTCTCCCGAATTATTTCTTCATACGCCTTGGGAAGGGCATCGTTGATGGCCTCGTCCAGTACGGCGCCGCGGCCCACCCGCTGCTCGACCACTCGGGCCGGCACCTTGCCCTTGCGAAAACCTGGGAATATTGATCGACTTGCCAATCCGCACCAGGGCAGCGTCAACACTGGGCTGCAGATCAGCAAACGGCACCTCAACAGAGATCTTGATGCGGGTGGGATTGAGGTTCTCGATCTCGGTTTTCACGGCCGCTCCAGGTAGTTGTCTGACGGATCTTTGTGTACATGGTGAAGATATTTCTCGCTGAACTCGCCGTGCTCGTGGTCATTCGGTGGTCGGGGCGGGGAGATTCGAACTCCCGGTCTCCTGCTCCCAAAGCAGGCGCGCTAGCCACTACGCTACGCCCCGCGCTGGCCTCCGAGAGTCTAGAGGTATCCCCCACCTCACCTGAATCTGCATGTACGTTCACCCAAAATTGAACGCCTACTTTGAATGAAATGAGGGCGATGAGTACCATTAGTGCGCACCTCGCGGGTGTAGCTCAATGGTAGAGCCCCAGCCTTCCAAGCTGGCCATGCCGGTTCGATCCCGGTCACCCGCTCGCAGAGTGGGTCCATAGGGTCGAAATGATTTCTCAGCCGGTGGGCAGAGCAGCGCCTTCGAGAACTTCCCACTCTTCGTCGGTGAACATTCGAGACCGAATGAGAAATCTTTTCCCCTCTGGTGCCTCGAGGGAAAAACCGCCTCCTCGACCGTCAACAACATCTACCGTCAAGTGGGTGTGCTTCCAGTACTCGAATTGGGAAGCTGACATCCAGAAACCAATTGGTTCCTGGATGCCAGCCACGATCAATTCACCCAACAGAACATCCTGTCCACCCACCCGGAATTCACCCGCCTGATAACACATTGGCGATGAACCGTCACAGCACCCACCCGACTGATGAAACATCAGTGGACCGTTGGCGGTGTAGAGCAACCTGAGGAGGTCCTCAGCGTCGCTCGTGAGCTCGACCCGTGCCGGAAGTTCAGTTGATTGTTGGGTCATTTTCTAGAAGAACCCGAGTTTATTGGGTGAGTAGGACACCAGCAGGTTCTTGGTCTGCTGGTAGTGATCGAGCATCATCTTGTGATTCTCCCGACCAATGCCTGAGGCCTTGTAACCGCCGAAGGCTGCACCCGCAGGGTAGGCGTGATAGCAGTTTGTCCAGACGCGCCCGGCTTGGATTTCCCGACCGGCCCGGTACGCGGTGTTCATCTCTCGACTCCACACACCCGCACCCAGTCCGTACAGGGTGTCATTCGCGATCTGAATGGCATCGTCGAAGTCCTTGAACTTGGTCACCGACACGACCGGGCCAAAGATCTCTTCTTGGAAAATGCGCATCTTGTTATTGCCCTCGAAGATGGTGGGAGTGACGTAATAGCCCCCCGAGAGTTCTCCACCCAGATCGGCTTGCTCACCACCGGTGAGTACTTTTGCGCCTTCCTGCTTGCCGATTTCAATATAGGACAGAATCTTCTCGAGCTGATCCGTTGAGACCTGGGCGCCGATCATGGTTGCCAGGTCGAGGGGATGGCCTTGAATAATCGCTTCTGTTCGTTTGGTGGCATCGGTGAGGAACTTGTCATAGATCTTTTCCTCGATCAGAGCGCGTGAAGGACAGGTACACACCTCACCTTGATTGAGTGCGAAGAGGGCGAAGCCTTCGAGGGCTTTGTCATAAAAGGCATCGTTTTCGTCCGCAACATCTGCAAAGAAGAGATTGGGGCTTTTACCACCCAGTTCGAGGGTGACCGGAATGATGTTGTCCGACGCGTACTGCATGATCAGACGACCGGTAGTGGTTTCACCCGTGAACGCAATTTTGGCAATTCTTGGCGATGACGCAAGTGGCTTGCCAGCTTCAATGCCGAATCCGTTGACCACATTGACCACGCCCGGGGGCAGCAGATCGCCAATCAATTCCATGAGGAACAGAATCGATACGGGGGTTTGCTCAGCGGGCTTGAGAACCACGCAGTTTCCAGCCGCGAGAGCCGGGGCAAGTTTCCAGACCGCCATTAAAATTGGGAAGTTCCACGGAATGATTTGACCAACAACTCCGAGTGGCTCGTGGAAGTGGTAGGCCACCGTGTCATGGTCTAATTCGCCAAGTGAACCTTCCTGTACTTTGATCGCAGCTGCGAAGTAGCGGAAATGGTCAATGGCCAGAGGAATGTCCGCATTAATGGTTTCACGGATTGGCTTGCCGTTTTCCCATGTTTCGGCAACAGCGATGGACTCGAGATTTTCTTCAATCCGGTCGGCAATGTTATTGAGGATTAATGCTCGCTCGGTAGCTGATGTTTTTCCCCAAGCCGGTGCGGCCGCATGGGCTGCATCTAGGGCCGCATCAATATCGGCTGCATTGCCGCGAGCAACTTCGCAGAAGACCTGCCCGGTCACCGGAGTGACATTCTCGAAGTATTGCCCAGACAATGGTTTGACAAATCCACCATTGATCCAGTGGTCATATCTGGGTCTAAATGTGGCCTTGCTTCCAGGTTGACCCGGGGCAATGTAATCGGTCATGACACATCTCCTTCTCAAATGGGGCGCCAACGCCATTACGTGAAAGACGAGACCGCCGTAATTAACTCCAATCTAGACCTCACCGTCTATCCCGACAAGGGATTTGCCCAAATCCAATCCTGGTTGATCGCGAAGTTTTATCCCCCCGCAGATTGCAATGAACTGGCGGAATCCATTGAAATGTGTTCCCATGTGGTCATGATGGCTCCCACCGGCACACCCGTTGGACGCCGCGTCGTCATGGGATTACTCGGATTGGGCGCAGTTGGCGTTGTCTTTGGGCGTCAGTTGAATTCAGCGGTAACCACAACAATCAACGCAACCGTGCCCGGTCTCGGCCAGGTTCTCCCCGCCGCCGGGGGTTTCCGGATTTATACGGTGACCAATGGGTACCCCGAAATGAGCAAAGAAGATTACCGTCTCAGGGTGAGTGGCGCCGTAGACCAAGAATTGAATTTGACGTTCAGTGATCTGGAGACACTCCCCCAAACTTCCATGACAAAAGACTTTCAATGCGTGACCGGTTGGCGAGTTGACGATGTCCCGTGGACGGGTGTTCTGCTCAGCGACATTCTCGCCGTGGCAGGTGCGAATCCCAGCGCAACGGCACTTGCCATTGATTCTTTCGATGGCGCTTACACCGAATCGCTCACCATGGAACAAGCGGCGCGTCCCGACATGTTGGTCGCCATGTCCATGTATGGAAAGCCGATCACTCGCGAACACGGTGGCCCGGTTCGGCTTTATGTCGCACCCATGTATGGATACAAGTCCTTAAAGTGGCTATCCGCCATTGAGGTGATAGGTGAAGTGATCCCCGGGTATTGGGAACAACGGGGCTATGACATTGACGCGTGGATTGGTCAATCCAATGGTCGCTCCGATGAACCGGTGTGAACTCACATGCAACGATTTACCCGCGCCGAGAGATACACGCACCGGTCACTAGCGATCATCCTGTTTGTTTTGATCGTTACCGCTGCCGCTTTATATATTCCCGACATTAGTGCGGTTGTCGGCAATCGGGATCTGGTGAAAACAGTTCACTCGTATGCCGGTTTCATCCTGCCCATTCCGTTGGTGTTAGCCGTGTTTTCCCTCGCCTTTCGGCGCGATGCCCAAGAACTCAATCGTTTTCATCCTCGAGACTGGGCATGGCTCAGGCGCCAGCATTATTCGGTGGAGCGGGGGGTTGTCTACCCCACCCGCGAATACGGGAAATTCAATGCGGGGCAGAAACTCAACGGCGCTTTTACCGTGGGCACCATTATCGTCATGTTTGGCACGGGCATGGTGATGTTCTTCAGTTCCCTGTTCACCGACGATATCCGCACCGGCGCCACCTTCGTGCACGATTGGCTGGCTCTCGCCGTTGTCATTGTGATCACGGGTCACACCTATAAGGCGTTTTCAGACACGCAAGCACGCAAAGGCATGCGGACTGGAAATGTGTCTTATGCCTGGGCTGAAAATCATTACCCTGAATGGGTATTAGCCGTTACCCAACCAGAAGTCCATCCAGCGGATGAAAATCAGCGTGATGATCAAAACAAAAGTGAGAGCAATAAAGATCCAGCGCAGTGACACGACTACGTCGGAGACAACACCCGGCTCACCCGAACGAGTGAAGCGACCGCGGCCGGCATTCTCCGCTGTGGTGATCCAAAAAATGAAGATCGTTGCGACCCACGCCACCATGCACCACGGACAGAGGGCACCGATCACGTACAGACTTTGATATGCCAACCAGATGACAAATGCCATGCCGCCCAATGCGCCGAGATTAAGGCCGAGCCACACCCAATTCGGAATATTCACCCTGGAAATCATGAGCACGGCAAGGGTGACAATGACGGCATAGCCTGCCAACCCAATCAATGGATTCGGAAAACCAAAGAGTGAAGCTTGATCGGTGATAATGATCGAGCCGCAAGACAACACCGGATTGATGCTGCAACTCGGCACAAAATTGGGATCGGAGAGAATGGAGAATTTGTCATTGGTGAGTTGAAAGGAAGCCACCAGTCCCAGAATGGCTGAAACCAGCAGTATCCACGGTGTTGACTTAAACCGCACCGGTTGCGCATTCACGAGTGAATTATGCCTCCATGCCCGAATGTGATCGCACATCCCACC
The DNA here is from genome assembly GCA_018401415.1 of Candidatus Nanopelagicales bacterium. GTDB lineage: Bacteria > Actinomycetota > Actinomycetes > S36-B12 > S36-B12 > UBA4592. The sequence continues at coordinate 114,056 of JAGYKV010000009.1, forward strand.
ACAGGGTGGCAACTTCGCGTGGCTTGGCATCCTGCTGGGCCAATAACGCCGCAGCAACTTCAGCATCGCGAGCTTCAGTCAGACACAGCCGAATTCGGGCCTGCCGCACTCTTTCCGCTTCGGACATGTCCACTCGCTGACCCCAAGTTTCATCAGTCCAGATATCCAGAATTGCCGGGTAACCGAGCGCAAGTGCAATGGACTGCAATATGTGGGGGGTGGGTTGGGTGGGTCGATCAAGATCCCAAAACTTTTTCCACAAAGCATTCATGTTGCTCATGGGATGGGTCATGGGTAATTCAATAACTACTCGCACTTTTGCATGATCATTGAGCGCCACAAGAAAAGGGACAATGTCTTGTACGTTGTAGGCAACGTGATGACACACAACTACATCTGCCACCGGAACCTGACCGGCAACGGCAGGCCAGTCCCCCAGATAGGTGTGCGACACAACCCCCCTAGCCTTAGCCGCCGCATTGAATTCGACGAGCATTTCCGGTTGATGGTCAACTCCAATCAGAGTGCCCGCAGGTGGAGTGATAGCCATGGCAGCTCGTCCACCCCCACTACCCACATCCAGTACCGAACCGTTCAGCGGAAGTGCCTCTCGTGCTCGCTGGTGGGAAAGTGAATCCGGTACCTCACCGGTGACGGTGAACATGGCCACCGGGTGCGCCCAGGGCGGCGCATCTGCTTGATCAAGGATCTCTTGCGGGATGGCCCACGATTGCAGATCCACCCGCCACTTCTCGGCAAGTGCATCAAGATTCATATGGCCACCCTAGGGGGAACCTCAGCGCCAATTCTTGCCGAGAGTCAACTGACACCGTGTCAGAATAATTCTCGGTACCGCCAGATAGCCTTGTGAGGTGTCAGGCATGGATTCACCAACCGGTCACCCACTCGCCGCCCTTATTGGCGGACCGCGCGGTGCCATCGAGTCAATGCTTCCGCCCGTTGTTTTTGTTGTTGTGTATCTGAGCACCGACAGCAACCTCACGGCAGCAGTTGTCACCTCGCTTGCGATTGGATTGGTTCTGGCTGCTTTGCGCCTGTGGCGCGGGGAGCGACCGGTGCGAGTGACGGGTGCGCTCCTGGTCGTTGTCCTTGCCGCCGTGGTTGCGTTCTATACCGGAAGTGCAGCGGCGTACTTCTGGCCCCTTGTGCTGGCAAATATTGCGTCCGCACTCGCCTTCGCTTTATCTATTCTGATCAAGTGGCCGCTGCTCGGAGTGATTGTTGGGCCCATCACGGGCACCGGCATGCGGTGGCGCAAAGACCCTGATCTGCTCCGCGCCTATTCGCGTGCTTCGTGGATTTGGGTCCTACTCAATGTGGTGCGTGCGGCAATTCAGATTCCCCTGATCCAAGGTGAGGATCTGTGGGCCCTCGCCGCCGTCCGACCAGTGTTTTATTTGATGGTCATTGGTGTGGTGCTGTGGTCATGGGTGATCATTAAGAAGGCCCTGCCCGCGGACCACCCCGGAATTCGGTTCCCTCAGATTCCCGCCGACAAACAATAAGAACTCTGCGTATCTTCTCTGAACATCCCTGTCACTTCTGACATGTGGGACACCAGAACAGATTGCGCCCCTGTAACTGTGCCATGTGAATCTCCGAACCACACACAAAGCACTCACGCCCATCTCTTCGGTAGACGTAGACCTCCCCACCGTGTCGATCCGCTCGAGCGGCTCGTTTCATGGAACGGGGCTCGTGCTCGGGTCGAACCGTGTCAATGCGCCCGGTGCGCACACCGCGTTTCATGAGGATTCGTAAGTCCGCCCACATGGCATCAAAATACGAAGGATCAAGTTCCCTTCCGGGAAGGAATGGATTCACCCGATGTCGAAACAACACCTCAGCCCGATAGATATTTCCGACTCCCGCAAATAGACGTTGATCCATCAGCAAAGTGCCGATCGCCGTGGAACTACGCAAAACTTTTTCTCGGGATTTTTTGGGACTATTGCCGGCAATCGGATCTGGGCCGATTTTGGTCAGCATGATCTTTTTTTCAGCGCTCGTCATGATGGCGCAGGCATTGGGGCCGCGCAATTCAGCTGTTGTCGATTCGGTAATTAACCGGAGTCGGATCAGGCCGACGGGGTCTGGAGTCTGGGAATGGAATGCCCACTTACCGTATAGGCCAAGGTGCACGTGAATATTCAGGTCGTTACTGAATCCAATGAAAAGATGTTTCCCTTGGGCGGTTGCCTTGGTCAGAGTTGCACCGGTTACTAGTGCCGCACTGTCGGAGAATCTCCCCTGCGGACTGTCAACGTGCACCAATTGCTGGCCAAAGAGTTTGGTGATCTCCTTGGCCTGTCGGTGAACAACATGCCCTTCGGGCATTAAGTGGCCATTACTTTTTCAATGTCAGCAACAAAAAGATCAATGTCTCCTGCTTTGGTGTCCCACGAACACATCCAGCGGACAAAATCGGGTGCATCCCAGGTATAAAACCGCCACTTAGATTGCAGTCGTTCCACAGCATCTGCTGGAATGCGGGCGAAGACCGCGTTTGCATCCACCGGTAATTCAATGCTCACACCCGGGATTCCTTCGACTCTCTCCTTTAAATACTCCGCCATTTCATTGGCATGTCGGGCGCTGCGAATCCACAGGTCATCGCTGAGCATGGCGATCATTTGCGCTGAAGCAAACCGCATTTTGCTGTTGAGTTGCATAAATGACTTTCTAAAATAGTCAACACCCTGCACTACATCTGGATTGAGAACCACAACAACCTCACCCATCAGCATGCCGTTCTTGGTGCCACCGAATGACAGGATGTCCACACCCGCATTGATCGTGAAATCTGCAACGGGAACATTAAGAGACGCTGCGGCATTTGCAAGGCGGGCGCCATCCATGTGCATTCGCAGACCCAACTCATGGGCGCACTCGCTGATCGCAGAAACTTCAGCCGGGGTGTAGACCGTTCCCAACTCGGTGGATTGGGTAATTGTCACAGCACCCGGTTGGGCATAATGGACAAACCCAAAGTCGTGGGCGGCCGTGCGAATCAGATCCGGGGTCAATTTCCCTTGGACACCGGGCACCGTCCACAACTTGATACCGGCGACTTTCTCCGGTGCGCCGCCTTCGTCCATGTGCACATGAGCGGTGGCGGTGCAGATCACGGCTTCCCATTGACGAATAATCGAGGACAGCGCCACCACATTTGCGCCGGTTCCGTTGAACACGGGGTACACACCGACTTCGGTACCGAAAAGAGCCACCATGCGCTCTTGGAGTTCGGCTGTGATGGTGTCGTCGCCGTACGCGACCTGATGGCCTTCGTTGACTCGCACCACGGCTTTCAGGACTTCAGGGTGCACGCCGGCATAGTTGTCGCTGGCAAAGCCGCGCCATGCTTGAGTGGTCACAACTGGAGTGGTCACACGAACTTCTTCGGTCGGATTCATGTGTTGCAGTATCCCCGAACCGGAATCCGCGATCTGTTCCGAGCCACAAATCGGTACACCTTTTCAGAAAGCGGGAGCACCGCCGGGGCATCGATAATTTTCCCGAGCAGGCTCACCCGGGAGTTGCGAAGGATTTGTGCCACCGCTGCAGCACCACCAAAAACAGTTCCACGGTTGTTGACGTACACCACTTCCTGCATGCATTTTTCACGAGTTACTCCCTGGGGGAATTCCTGGAAGTCTTGGAATGGAATAAATGCACATGTTGATCCGCAACGCCGAGCCAATTTCACCGATTTGTGACAGACCCCGCAATCGCCGTCGAAGATACAGACGGCAATTCCTGGGACGTAGGGCTGACTAGTCAAAGGAGGGCTCTGCATCTCGGGTTCGCTTTAATTCATAAAAGCCGGGAATAGATGCCACCATGAGTGCGCCATCCCACAGGGTTGCGGCGTCTTCGCCTATTGGCATTGGGGTGATCACCGGGCCAAAGAATGCCACTGGCTCGCCTTTCGGGCCCGGGACAGCAAGCACCGGTGTTCCGACATCGCTGCCTACCAGTGTTATTCCTCGCGTGTGACTTGCCCGCAATTGAGGATCGAACTCAGGTGAATCTGCCGCGAGTGCCAGATCTGCCGGAAGACCCGCTTCGGCAAGTGACTCGGAAATTATGCGAGGGAAATCGGTGCGGCCTTCGCGGTGGATTCGAGTGCCCAGTGCCGTGTACAACGGGCCGAGCACCCCTTTGCCATGTGCAATCTCAGCAGCAATACACACCCGCACCGGGCCCCACGCCGACTTCATGAGTTCCACATACTCCGGCGGCAAATCCTTGCCCTCATTGAGAACAGCGAGAGACATCACACTCCAGGTGACATCAATATCTCTCAATTTCTCCACCTCTTTTACCCACCGCGAGGTGATCCATGCCCACGGGCACAAGGGGTCGAACCAGAATTCCACCGGGGTTGCCATGGCCCAATATTGGCATGCTGGCCGGTGTTGCGCAGGCTCGACGGGCTTGATCCGCACCCCGTGCAAGGATTTACACATGACCGATACCCAGACAACTGATGCACGTTCCGAGAACATCACCCGCTCTGAGGCAGCGAAACGCTCGCAATTGATCTCGGTTACTTCGTATGAAGTGGTGCTCGATGTCACATCGACCGGACCCACATTCGCCACCGACACAACTGCGGTGTTCGCATGTTCATCTCCGGGCAGTTCAACGTGGATCGACCTCATTGCCCCTGAGGTTGAATCAGTCACACTCAACGGCGTCGCTCTGGATCTCACTGCCGCCGTTTCGGGAGCTCGAATTCAGTTACCTAACCTTGAAGCCATGAATACCGTGCGGGTTACTGCCCAAGGCAAGTTCATGAACACCGGTGAGGGTCTGCATCGTTTTGTTGATCCTGTCGACAATGAGACTTACCTATACACCCAGTTCGAGTCGGCCGATGCTCGCCGCATGTATGCGTGCTTTGAGCAACCGGATCTCAAAGCAACATTCACCCTGACCGTGACCGTGCCTTCGCACTGGAAAGTCATTAGCAACTCACCCATGGCACAGATTGTGGAAAACGAATCGTCCAAGACCTGGACATTCGAGCCGACTCCCACCATTTCCACCTACATCACCGCACTCGTTGCGGGTCCTTATTTTGAAGTGCGCAATGAATACTCAGGTCCCTTCGGCACATATCCATTGGGTTTGTACTGTCGCCAGTCATTATCCGAATATTTGGATTCAGATGAAATCTTTGAAGTCACCAAACAGGGGTTCGCATTTTTTGAGGACCAGTTCAAAGTTGGTTACCCATTTGCCAAGTACGACCAACTTTTTGTCCCTGAATTCAACGCCGGTGCTATGGAGAACGCTGGCTGTGTGACTTTCCTCGAGGATTTAATTTTCCGCAGTCGCGTCACGATCGCAGCATATGAACAACGAGCGAATACGATTTTGCACGAATTAGCTCACATGTGGTTCGGAAACTTGGTCACCATGACCTGGTGGGATGACCTGTGGCTCAATGAATCATTTGCCGAATGGGCAGCACATCACGCCAATGTTCATGCAACGCGATACAACGACGCCTGGACCACATTCGCCAACCTGCGCAAGGCATGGGCGTACCGCCAGGACCAACTTCCATCGACCCACCCGATTGCCGCCGACATGGTCGATCTCGACGCCGTGCGGGTGAACTTTGACGGAATCACGTACGCAAAAGGTGCATCCGCATTGCGCCAGTTGGTTGCGTGGGTTGGTGAGCCTGAATTCATGTCCGGCATTGAGGTCTACTTCAACAAGCACGCATGGGGTAACACCCAACTCAGCGACCTGCTCACCGAGTTGGAGGCCGCCAGTGGTCGGGATCTCTCGGATTGGACCCGTCAGTGGCTTCAAACCAGCGGGGTCAATCTTCTTCGCCCCATTGTCGAAACAGATGCCCAAGGCAATTACACGCGGGTCGCCATTGAACAGGAACCTCCCGGGTCACCGGCAGGAGTTGCGCCCACCCTTCGATCGCACCGGGTTGGGCTCGGTCTTTATGACCTCGAGGGGGACCAACTTGTTCGCCGCGATCTGATCACGATCGATGTCACCGGAGAGCTCACCGAAGTTCCCGAGTTGGTCGGCGAGAAGCAGCCCGATCTCCTTCTGGTCAATGATTCGGATCTCACATTCGCCAAAGTGCGCCTGGACAGTAAGTCGTGGGAAACCGCTGCGAACCATTTAGGCGGAATCTCGGATTCGCTCGCACGTGCGGTGATCTGGAGCGCAGCTTGGGACATGACCCGCGATGCAGAAGTCAGTACCGGTGATTTTCTCACACTTGTCCTTTCTGGAATTAAGACTGAATCCGATGTCGGTGTCACATCCGGTGTCCTGAGACAACTCACCATGGCTCTGGATCAATTTGCCGCACCGATACATCGCGAGGAATACAAAATCAGATTGGCTCAGGCCTGTGAAGTTTTCGCGAATGGTGCCCCAGCCGGGAGTGACCACCAACTCGCTTTCACGAAGGTGTTCATTGCCAACGCAACGACCCACGCTCAACTACAGACCGTGACGGACATTTTCGATGGCACGGTGGTGTGGGAGGGCCTCACCGTCGATACCGATTTGCGGTGGAGCATGCTGCAAACTCTGGTGGCCGCCGGCGTGAAGGGTGACTCCGATATTGATGCTGAACTCAGCAATGACAACACGGCAACTGGTATCCGACAGGCAACCGTTGCGCGAGCGGCTCGGCCAACACGGGAAGCAAAGGAAGCAGCCTGGGATTCCGTTTTCAACAACACTGAACTGCCTAACACAATCATTGAGGCCACGATCGGTGGATTCCAGGATCCAGACCAACCGGTTCTCATGCGCTCATTTGTCGACAGGTATTTCCACGAACTCCCGACGGTCTGGGAAAAGCAGACCATGGAAATGGCCCAAGACATTACATCTGGCATGTATCCAGTTTTCGTTCCATCGGTGGACTTGGTGACAAAGACGAATGAGTTTCTCAGTGCCCAATCAGCTTCCGGTGTATCTGCTCGGCCCACCATGATCAGATTGGTCACCGAAGCACGCGATGGAATCGAACGAGCACTTCGCGCCCAAGCCAAAGATGCAGATTAGGCAGGTTACAGATTAGGCAGGTTGCGATTAGGCAGGTTCGTCAAGGTGATACACCTTGGGCTGGCGAGCGTGCTCAGCGAGTACCACAAGTGCCTCTCGAATGCCACCGACAATGTCTCCGGCCGCCGCGCATGACTGAAATGCCATGAGGGCGAATTCACATGAGCGGTTATCCAAGACCACATGTGCTTCAGTGCCCGTGACAATATCGATTAATCGGGTCTGTGGATCAAGGGCAATGAGCACGCCTGATTCGGCGCTGGGCATTTGCGCATGTCGAGCAAGAGCTGATTCTCGGCCGTCGGGCAAGTCTCCAACATAAACACCAAAAGCGAGGCCGGAAATCTCTCGGGCAAGGGCCACCGATCTTTTAATGTCATTGCGAGCTGCACTACCAAGATGCATGTGCGCCTCCGGCAACAAGACTCTTCGATTCGGCCGAAATCTCCCTCGGCAGGAGAGATGGATTTGGGGCGGCAGAGTCGCTGATAATGAAAACAGAATCGGTTCCGGTGGCGGCATCAAACTCATCGGTGGCTCGACCCCTACTGCTGCGAGTCCACGAAGGCGCTGCAACGGCCAATGTAATGACCACGGCCAAAACCACGGGAATGCCAACAAAAATCAAGAGGGCTTCAGATGCTGTCACGATTCACAGCCTAATGTCACCGGGCCTAATCTCACCAGCCGCCTTACCCAGGATCGGACCAACGCGTACGGTGTGTGCATGATCCTCCCCGGTCCCGTCTACCCGCAGTTGCCCGATTCAGGCGTCATTGACGACTACCACGGGATCACCGTCCCCGACCCTTTTCGCTATCTCGAGGACGTTGACGATTCTCGCACTGCCGAATGGCTCACCGCCCAAAATGCTCTGTTGCAATCGGAGCGGGAAACCTGGGCAACAAAGGATTCGTTTGGTGAACGCATTGCAGAGCTCATGGGATCGGGTGCGATTTCACCCCCGTATATTCGTGGTGACCGAACTTTTTATACCAAGCGAATGCCCGGACAACAGTTCGCAGTGTTGTATGTCCGCGATACCCTCGATGACCACAACGCACCCGCAACCGAACGAGTGCTCATTGATCCCATGATCCTCGATCCACAGGGTCACACCACCCTTGACAGTTGGCAACCATCAAAAGAAGGGGATCTACTCGCTTATCAACTCTCCGAAGGTGGCGACGAAGAATCATCCGTCTATGTCATGCGGGTGGACACCGGCGAGATCCTCGAAGGCCCCATTGACCGCTGCCGGTTCTCACCCATTGCATGGCTCAAAGGTGGATCGGCTTTTTATTATGTGCGCCGAATCGCACCTGAGTTACTTCCCGCCAGTGAACAGCAATTCCATCGAAGGGTGTACTTGCACCGGGTCGGCGCCGATCCGAGTACAGATGAACTCGTCTTTGGTGCGGGCATGAACATGACCAACTATTACGGTGTTTCGGTTTCCCGGGATGGGCGTTGGCTGGAAATTTCAGCATCTGAAGGCACCGAGCCTCGCAATGATTTATGGATCGCTGATCTCACCAAGTCAGACGTCGCATCCCCTCTCTTGGAACTCGTTCAAGGCGATGTAGATGCACAAACATCGATTTCATGTGGTCGCGACGGACGCGCATATATTTTCACCGACCTCAATGCCCCCCGCGGCACGGTGCTTGTGGCTGAACTCGGGCAATGGAATCCACGTTCCTGGAAAACCCTGATCCCCGAGGACCCCGGTGCGGTTCTTGAATCGGTCACGCTCCTCGATGGAGATCAATTGCCACAGGATCAACTACTCGTGGTCAAAAACCGGCACGGGGTTGCCGAAATATCTGTGCACAAAGCTACCGACGGTGAACTCATCTACTCCGTTGACTTACCCGGTGCCGGAACAATTGGTGGTCCGGTCGAACACGTGGACGGCGGCCCCATCTGCTGGATCGTGTACACCGATCACACCACCGTTCCCTCAGATCTACGAATTTGATGCACGCACGCAGCAACTCACCCTGTTCGCGCAACCGCCTGGAACGGTGGAAGCGCCACAAGTTTTCTCCCAACAGGTGACGTACGCATCTGCAGACGGAACCGAAGTGCGCATGTTCGTGATTTCACCAACCGAGCAGCCCGACATACCGCGGTCAGCGATTCTTTATGGGTACGGCGGTTTCGGCATTCCGTTGCAACCTGGATTTAGCGCTTCCATCTTGGCGTGGGTTGAAGCTGGCGGCGTGTGGGCAATTGCCAACCTTCGCGGTGGAGGTGAGGAAGGTGAGGATTGGCATCGCGCCGGAATGCTCGCCAATAAACAAAATGTTTTCGATGATTTCCACGCAGCCGCAGAGTTCCTGATTCAGAATGGCTGGACCACATCTGAAAAACTTGGGATTTACGGTGGCTCAAACGGTGGACTTTTAGTTGGCGCCGCACTCACCCAACGTCCCGACCTGTTTAACGCGGTGGTGTGTGTTGCTCCCCTTCTCGACATGATCCGCTATGTGGAAAGTGAACTCGGGCCCACGTGGACGGTCGAGTACGGCGATCCATCTGACCCCGAACAATTCACCTGGCTTCATTCTTATTCGCCCTACCACCGAGTACAAGAAAACACCGACTATCCCGCAACCATGTTCGCGATCTTTGATAACGACACCCGCACCGATCCCATGCACGGCCGGAAAATGGCGGCCGCTGTTCAGCGGGCCACGACCGGCACCCGCCCCATACTCGTGCGCACCGAGGGCAATGTGGGTCACGGTGCCCGTTCATTGAATAAATCGGTGGAGGAAAGCTCTGACACCCTCGCCTTCATGGCCAGGTGGACCGGACTTGACTCCACGGGGTAAACAGCAGAAATCACCCAATCGACGCGGCCCAACGTGCCAAGTCGCTGCCTTCAAGGAAGGATAGAGACATGTCTGAGGAAGTAGTCACTACAGAAGCGGGTGCAGGGAAGACCGACGCCCCCATTTATTTGGTCACCGGTGCCACCGGCTATGTGGGTGGGCGACTGGTTTCCTATCTTCTCAAAGAAGGGTTTCGGGTGCGGGTCCTCGCTCGGCATCCCGAGCGGCTCAGGGACTTTCCATGGGCCGATCGAATTGAAGTGGCACCGGGAGACGCAGGTGACCACGACTCACTCTTGGCAGCCATGCAGGGGGTCACGGTTGCCTACTATCTATTGCACTCACTTCAGGCTGGTCGCCAGCTAGAACACGAAGAAAATCGGATCGCTCAAAACTTCGCCCAGTGCGCCGCAGAGGCCGGCATCAAGCGCATTGTGTATCTCGGCGGCTTAGCTCCAGATGTTCCCGCAGCGAAAATGTCGCCGCATATGCGGTCCCGGGTCGACGTCGGGCGAATTTTGCGTGATTCGGGCGTTCCCACGATTGAACTGCGCGCCGCCGTGATTATCGGATCGGGTTCGGCATCCTTCGAAATGTTGCGGTACCTCACCGAGCGACTTCCTGCCATGATCGCGCCCCGATGGGTCCGCACCAAAACCCAGCCCATTGCCGTGCGCGATGTCCTGAGATACCTCGTACTAGCTGCCCAACTCCCTGAACACATCAGTCGGACATTTGATATTGGTGGCCCAGACATTTTGACCTACCAAAATATGATGCAGCGCTACGCCAAGGTGGCCGGTCTACCGGCCCGATTGATTTTGCCGATTAACCTGCTCTCTCCCCAGTTATCCAGTCACTGGGTGGGGCTGGTGACACCTGTTCCCCGAGCAATTGCTCGACCCTTGGTGCAATCACTGAAACACCCGGCAGTGTGCAGCGAAAGTGATATCAAGCAGTACATCCCCGATCCACCCGACGGTCTGATCACCTTTGATAATGCCGTCGGTTTGGCACTGACCCGTATTCGCGATGCTGAAGTCGCTACTCGGTGGTCCAGCGCCAGCACCCCGGGCGCACCGAGTGAACCGCTACCCAGCGATCCTGATTGGGCGGGTGGCACCCTCTACGAAGATAAGCGGGTACTGCACTCCACCGCAAGTCCGCAGGAATTGTGGGCCGCCGTGGACTGCATCGGTGGGCTCAACGGCTGGTACTCCGCCAACTTCCTCTGGGAGGTTCGTGGTCTGATCGATCGAATATTCGGTGGGGTGGGACTGCGGCGCGGAAGGCGCGACGCCAAAGTGCTCATGGTGGGCGAGACCGTTGATTTCTGGCGGGTTGAGGAACGAGTGGCTCCACATTTACTGCGCCTGCGAGCTGAAATGAAAATGCCCGGGCGGGCATGGTTGGAGTTCACCGTTGAACCCGATGACACCGGTGGGTCGACCCTGATTCAACGGGCCGTGTATTGGCCAAAAGGACTTGCCGGACACGCCTACTGGTGGTCCGTTGCACCTTTCCACGCATTCGTGTTCCCACCCATGGCAAAACACATTGTGGAGCGAGCCGAATCCAGACCGGCGATCACTTCCGGAACTCCATCAGACAGAATCAGTGGGTGACCGAAACTCCTACCGAGCCAACACCATTTGAATTATTCGGCGGGCACGAATTTTTTCAAAAATTAGTTCACAGTTTTTATCAAAAGGTTCCCCTTGATCCAATCTTGAGCCCCATGTATCCGGAAGATGATTATGCGGGTGCGGAATGGCGATTGCGATCATTTCTCGAGCAATACTGGGGTGGGCCCACCACCTACAGCGACGAGCGCGGCCATCCCAAGTTACGCATGCGTCACGCCGGCTTCCACATTGACACCGAAGCCCGCAACCACTGGTTGCTGCTCATGTCTGCATCACTTCAAGAACAGAGGATGCCTGCCGAGCTCGAAGCCGAGTTGTGGAAGTATCTGGTGGCCGCCGCCCACGGCATGCAAAATGTTCCGGATGACCCACCAGGTAATTCCAATGAAATTCCCATGACGGAGGTTTAGCCATGCCCAGTGGCTCGAATGCATGGTGGCGCGATGCCGTCATTTATCAGGTGTATCCACGATCATTTGCCGACTCAGATGGCGATGGCCTGGGCGATATTCCCGGCATCCTCCACCGAATTGACTACCTCCAGAATTTGGGTGTCGATGCAATCTGGATCTCGCCGTTCTATCAATCACCGCTTCTCGATGGCGGCTACGACGTTGCTGACTACCGCTCGGTGGACACTCGATTGGGCACCGTGTCCGATGTCGAGAAGTTGATTGTTGCCGCCCATGAACGAAACATGAAATTGTTCATGGATATTGTGCCCAACCACACCAGTAGTGAGCACGTGTGGTTTCAAGAAGTCCTTCATTCAGAGCCTGGCTCACCCGCCTGGGACCGCTATATCATCAAAGAAGGCAAGGGCGAAAACCATGAACTTCCGCCAACTAACTGGGAGAGCGTGTTTCACGGCCCGGCCTGGTCCCCGCTCGTGCTCGCCAACGGCCAGACCACCAAGTACTGGTACCTGCACATTTTCGATTCATCGCAACCGGATCTGAATTGGGAGAACCCCGAGGTACGGGCCGAATTCCTCGACATTCTGAAATTTTGGTTTGACCTGGGCATTGACGGTTTCCGGATCGATGTGGCGCACGGCATGATCAAAGATCCATCTTTTCCAGATATTGCGTACTCCAATATCAAAGAACGCGAACTACTCGGAGAGCCGATCCTGAGTCCATTCTGGGATCAAGATGGTGTTCATGCGATCTACCGTGACTGGCGAGAACTGGCGGACAGTTACGACCCCCCTCGGGTGTTCTGTGGGGAGACGTGGGCGCCTTCGCCCGAGCGCCTTGCCCGCTACCAGCGCCCCGATGAACTTCACACATCTTTCAACTTCGATTATTTGCGAGCAGGTTTTGACGCAGACAGGTTGAGGGAGTCCATTGACTCGACCCTCCTGAATCACAAACTAGTCGGTGCGCCGCCCACCTGGGTGTTGTCCAACCACGACATTGTTCGTCACGCAACGCGACTCGCACCGGGGCAATCCGAACACCCGACCACGCCACCGACCCCCGAAAATGCTGATCGCGGTTTGGCGCGCGCCCGGGCCGCCACCCTGTTCACACTTGGGTTACCCGGCTCGACATATCTGTATCAGGGCGAAGAACTTGGCTTGCCCGAGGTGCTCGACCTTCCCGGCGATGTCCGTCAAGATCCAGTCTGGTTCCGCAGCAATGGCACCGACATTGGGCGTGATGGTTGCCGGGTGCCCATTCCTTGGTCCGGCGATATTCCTTCCTATGGCTTTGGACCCGGGGAACAGTCGTGGCTACCCCAACCCTCTGAGTGGGCACATCTGAGCGTTCAAGCTCAAGAATCGGATGACACCACCTTGAATTTCTATCGGAGCGCATTGGCTCGCAGGCGTTTGGAACCCGCAACGGGCGATGGTGAACTCGAGTGGCGCAACGACGAACTCCCCCAGGCAGCAGGTGTTCTGGCCTACACCAGGCCACACCCACAACTACCCCTCACCTGTGTGTTGAACACCAATGAGCACAACGTCTCGCTGCCTAAGGGTTTTGGTACCGAGTTACTCCAAACATCAGGTCCCGGGGTCGCCATTGTTGACTCCGAGGAAGGCGAACACATTGTGATCGCCCCAGACACCGCAATTTGGTTGCGCGGCTAGTTCACAATTCGCAAACCGGTGCGCGCGGCTGGCCCGGTGGCATAGGCAAAAACTTGGCCACGTGGTGTGCTCAGGCGCTTCCACGGCCCGCAGGTCGAGGCAGAGACTTTAATCGGTTCATTCCACAGAATTTGCAGACGCGTTGCTGCGTGCAACACGCGAATAGGCAACCCCGCCCACGCCGGCCGTTCCCAAATTTCATCGGCCAAATCGGACTTGCCCCGTTCCCCCAGACCTTGGCTACGTCGCTCGAATTCAATGGACGCTTCGTTGACAATCGGAAGAATGTCACTCGCCAGCGCAGTGATGGGAATTTGCCACCCGTCGGTGGGCGGCATCTCGACCAGGGAGGTTCCCGAGAGGGACTCAATGGGATTCAGTACTGACAGATCAACTTCAGCAGAGACCGATTCCTGTGGGGAAGACAGAACAGAAATAAGGGATTCAGCAAAGACAATGCGATCAAATGACTTGCCCTCGGGTATCCCCGCGGGCATAGCGATAAATACGTGTACGTCGAGGGGCAGGGCCGAGTAAATACCAACGGCTGAGCGCGAGGTCACAACTCGCACGGGCAGGGATGGGCGCCATTCCACCTGTTTTTCCAATAAACGGATAAGTGTGCTGCGCTCTGTTGAACCTAAAGTGATGCGCACCTACTGCTCCACTTCCACAATTGCCTCAAGTGCCTGGCGCAATCCACTTGGTATGGGAACCGCACTTCCACCATCGAAACACACCATGACACTTTCCGCCTCTGCAGCGATATCGCCGTTGTCATTCAGAATACGGTATTTCATGCGATAAGAAGTATTCCCAACAGAACTAATCCAGACTTCAATAATTAGAGGTTCAGTTGAGTAGAAAATTGGTTGGCGATAATCAATGGACTGATGAGCCATGACCTGAGTGAACTTCTCTATTCCCTGATAACCCACTTGCCGTAAAGCGCGTAAACGAGCTTCCTGCAGGTAGTCCAGGTATACGACATTGTTCACATGACCCAGTGGATCAAGATCTTTAAACCTTCGTTCAACACGTGCTACGAGTACGGTCACAAAATCCTCTAGTCCCGGGTCAACTTGCGGTACGTAGCCCGGTGCGGGCGGGCAGCCTCTTCACCCAGGCGCTCGATCTTATTCTTTTCATAAGACTCAAAGTTGCCCTCGAACCAGAACCATTGCGAGTCTCCCTCGTAGGCCAGTATGTGAGTGGCGACTCGATCCAGGAACCATCTGTCATGCGAGGTAATGACCGCGCAGCCTGGGAACTCCAAGAGTGCTTTCTCCAGGGACCCGAGGGTCTCAACGTCGAGATCGTTGGTGGGTTCATCCAGTAACAGAAGGTTGCCACCCATTTTCAAGGTGAGTGCCAGATTCAATCGATTTCGCTCTCCACCAGAGAGAACTTTGGCCTGCTTTTGCTGATCGGGTCCTTTGAATCCGAAGACGGATACATAAGCCCTGGATGGCATTTCAACGTTGCCCACCTTGATCCAGTCCAGTCCGTCTGAGACAACTTCCCACACATTCTTGGTGGGGTCGAGACCAGATCGATTCTGATCCACATAAGACAATTTCACTGTTTCGCCCACTTTGATATCACCGGATGTGGGGAGCGCACTTTTTTCCGAAGTATCGCCTGTTGCCGCAGCAACGATCATGTTGAAGAGGGTTGTCTTGCCAACACCGTTCGGACCAATTACGCCAACAATTCCATTACGCGGAAGAGTAAAAGAAAGGTTGTCAAATAACATGCGGTCGTCAAATCCCTTTGTCAGCCCTTGCACCTCCACGACGACGGAACCCAATCGTGGGCCCGGGGGTATTTGAATTTCCTCCATGTCGAACTTGCGGGTTTTCTCCGCTTCAGCCGCCATTTCCTCGTATCTATCGAGGCGAGCCCGCGATTTTGTTTGACGTGCCTTGGCATTGGATCGCACCCATTCAAGTTCCTCGGTGAGTCGCCTCTGGAGTTTGACGTCTTTTTGACCTTCCACTTTGAGGCGAGCCGCCTTGGTTTCCAGGTAGGTGGAGTAGTTGCCTTCATAGGGGTATGCGCGACCGCGATCAAGTTCGAGAATCCACTGCGCAACATTGTCCAGGAAGTAGCGGTCATGGGTGATCGCGACGACGGTGCCGGGATATTTCTCAAGGTGCTGTTCCAGCCACTGCACACTCTCCGCGTCAAGGTGGTTTGTGGGTTCGTCCAGAAGCAGCAGATCAGGTTTACGTAAAAGGAGTTGACATAGGGCAACCCGACGCTTTTCACCGCCTGAGAGAACGGAGACATCTGAATCGGCCGGTGGACACCGCAATGCATCCATGGCCTGGTCGAGTTGATTGTCCAAGTCCCAAGCATTCCGATGATCGATTTCCTCTTGTAACTTGCCCATTTCGGCCGAGGAGGGAGTCATAGTCGGCATCGGGTTCGGCTAGTTCCACGGAGATCTGGTTGAACCGGTCAACCATGGCCTTGGTCTCGGCCACTCCTTCTTCAACGTTTTCCAGAACGCTCTTGGACTCGTCCAGTTTGGGCTCCTGCATGAGAATGCCGACCGTGAAACCTTCGTGAAGTTTGGCCTCACCATTCGAAACATCTTCAATGCCCGCCATGATCTTCAACAAAGTTGATTTACCCGCGCCATTGGGTCCGACGACGCCGATTTTCGCCCCTGGAAGGAATGCAAGAGTGACGTTGTCAAGAATAACTTTGTCGCCGTGTGCCTTGCGCGCTTTGTGAAGGGTATAAATGAACTCAGCCATGACATTGAAGCCTACTGGGCTTCAATGTCATGGCTTCGCTCTACCCGACCGGAACTACTTCACCTGTTTCCAGATCAACTTCTTCAACGATCTCACTGTGCTCGCCAACTGAATCGAGGAATGCCACGGAATCCTGTCCGAGTGCATCGGCCAGCATGCGTCGCTCACTCTCCACCACCGAGTCGCGCTTCACTCGATGGAAAGTAGCAGTGCCTTTTGCGAGGTCATGCCCAACAGATACCGCCTCAATGTCAACATAACGCATGATCAGAGTCTGATCACCGACTTCCTTCTCGTGCTCACGGCTGCGCAGGCGACCGGTAACAATCACCGGCATGCCTTTGATCAAACTTGCCGCTGAATTGTGTGCCAGGTTGCGCCAACAACTCACGGTGAAGTAATGCGTATCCCCATCTATCCAGCGCTCCCCCACTCGATCAAAGCGGCGAGTGGTACTGGCTACCCGAAAAGAGGCTACGGCCTCCCCAGAGGCCGTGAATCGTAATTCCACGTCATTGACCAAATTACCCAGAACGGTGATGCTGATGTCGTTCATATGAACTCCTGATTTCATGTAACCCGCACCCGATTGGTGTCGGAATGAAATTCAGGGTTCCAATGAAATCCAAGAATGGTAATCCCAGTTATTCGAACTGTGGATGAAATGCCTAGGCGCTGAGTTTATGTGGACAAAAAGAAGATGGCCCGAATGCCAGAAGCATTCGGGCCATCTTCGCTGTTTACCGACTACTCGGTGAACATTCGTTCTTTTTCGTTACACTCACGCTTTGATACTTGAAGGGGCTGCATCAATTTCCTGCTCACGGAACTCAGCAGAATCGAACTTACTCTTCTCGCGCGCAATCTTGTAAATCAACAGACCGAACAGACACTTCGCGAGAATATCCGCGACCGAGTAACCAACATTGCGCCAGACAAATGCGTCTGCTCCATCCCAGCCGAACATTGGGATCATGTAGGAGATTGGGTACACGCCCCACGTTGCGAGCAACAGCCAACGCAGTCCGTTGAGGTCCTTGCCAACCTGCTCTGGCTGGGTCTTCATGCTCTTGGAAAGTTCCACGAACAGGACGTAGAGGATATACGCGAACGGGATAGAGGAGAGAGCACCCCAGATTCCCTTTGCCAAAATATCGGAGGTGATTTCGCCCGGGTAACCCAGAATGATCATCAGAGCCGAAGCTGGGATGAGCTTCAAAAGAAGGTTCTTGCGGATTGCCTGCGGAAGTGCGAGCACTGCAATTGTTTCGAAGAGCAGCAGCGGGACGGTGAGCAACCAGTCAACGTAACGGTAGCCCTCGTTGAATCCTTCGCCGTTCACAAGCACGTAGGTCATGGCATCGAATGCCGCTGCAGGCTCGCCTGCATCGATTGCTACGTAAGAGCCGGTGAAGGAGTCGTAGATTCGGTAGTAGTGATAGGCAGCGATCAAACACACCATTGCCGAGACGACAAGCGCCTGACGATAGCGCGGAAGAACGCGGCCCTGAACTACAAGCAGAAAGACGAAAGTCGCCAACATTGCTGCCAGCGAAAGCGAAATAATGTTGTAGGTGATTTGATATTGGGAGTACGTCAGTTCCAAAACGTTCATGTGTCATGGCCTCCAAAGAGCTCATATAGGGATCTGCTGATTCCTCAGCGACCTCACGGTCACCGTGGTTCGTGCCCTAGGTTTCTCTCAATTTGACCAACCCGCAACCTAAACACGCAAGTTGCCTCAAACCGTCCTATTTGTCTGTATTTAGGTTTTTGCTCTTTTTAGGGCATCTTCTTGGATTTTGGTCACCCTGAAGCGGCAATATCGGCTGCGCTACCCTCTGCCTATTGCCACGGAGTTCCATCGCATTTGCGCCTCCACCGCTGACATGAAAGGCAGGCTGATGGCCCACTCGACCAAACGCCTTTTCGGTGTCTGGATTCCTTATGCCGCCGCTGCCATCATGGCATTCCTGGTAGTCGGGAGCTTCATCACCGGCAATGTCGATTCCGCGTGGACTTGGGTTGAAGTTTCATTCCAATCCCTCCTCGCAATCTATCTCGTTTACTACGCCACCAAAGCACGAAGACACATTCAATAAGCAACTGGATTAATTCCCACTTGCTCACCTGGCGCCCGTAGCTCAACGGATAGAGCAACAGGTTTCTACCCTGTCGGTTGGGGGTTCGAGTCCCTCCGGGCGCACTTTTTGTGAGGGAGATCATGGTCTCGCAGTGCGTTTGATCGCAACGCTGACCGCAACCGCGTCAGGAAGTGCGGCTCACTGGGTGCTGCGCGATCCACTCACGTGGTCGTGTGATAGCCGAGACGCCGAATGAGCCCATTCCTACGTGCCTCCAGCTCGCGGAGGATACACTTTTTCGTGCTTCTGGTGACCAAGGGGTACGTTTTTGCGTGCACTGCACGCCATTAGGGATACCATCCTGCGTGTGACTTCCAAGATCGGCCAGCTGACGCAGGAGGTGGCTGCTCAGAACACGTGGTGGCGCGATAGCAACTGGCACACCAAAGACCCCGACCTTCAGCAGGCACGCACCTCCGGTCTCACCTTATAGAGCGACTGCTCTGGACGACCTCACCGCCGGTTGCTTGTACGTGCTCCGTGGACCTCGTCGAGCGGGAAAGACGGTTGCGGTTAAGCAGCTCGTTCAAGCCCTCCTGAAGGATGGAACCCCACCCACAGCAATCGTCCGAGTTGCAGTCGATGGTTGGACAGCAAAGGACCTCCGCACTCTGACCCAGAACGCGGCTTTGCCCAATGTTCCCGCCGGGCAAGCGCGCTACTGGCTGCTCGATGAGATCACATCTGTGAGCGGGGACTGGGCCACGCAGATCAAATGGCTACGAGACAACGATCCGGGTTTTCGAGAGGCCACAATCGTCCTCACCGGCTCGAATGCGGCGGCGCTGACGTTGGCATCAGGTCAACTTGCAGGTCGTCGTGGGGCAGCACCCAATCTTGATCGAACCCTGCTGCCAATGGGCTTCCGGGCATTTGTCGCCCAGTTGATCGAAGAGAATGGGCCAAATAAGGCACCGTTGCCTCTGACCGAAGTTCACTCACCCCAAGCGAGGGCAGCCTACGAGTCGCTCATTCCATGGCTCGACGACCTAGTCCGCCTTTGGGAGCAGTACCTCCAGTACGGCGGCTTCCCGGTCGCGGTTGCTGCCGCGCGTGCCGGAAAGGCGGTCCCGCCCGGGTTCGTTGAGGACATCTTCAACATCATCGCCAACGACGCGCTAAAGAGCTCCCACATGCCGGCCGCAAAGGTGGTCGCTCTGCTCGAACGCGTCTGGCTCACGATGTCGAGTTTCGCGAACCTCTCGAGCATTGGCGCGGACATCGACGTTAGTCACGAAGTCGTCGGACGGCACATTTCCAATCTTCGCGACTCATATCTGCTGTGGCAGTGCCCCCAGAAGGACAATGCTGCCTGGGTCGCCAAGGAGCGAGCTCAGGGCAAGTTGTACGCCGTCGATCCGCTGGTCGCGCGACTCGCCCACCTGCGGAACGCCGCGCGGCAGGACATCGACCTCACTGTCCTCACCGAGATGCAATTGGGTAACGCGATCCGTCGACGGGTGATCTCCGAGAACACCCAAGACTTCGGCGACTACTTCCTCTTCCACGTCCGGACTCCCACCCGCAAAGAAATCGACTTCGTCTCGGAATACCTCGGTTCGATTGCGATCGAGGGTAAGTACACCGAGGGCGGCTGGAGATCAGAGGCCGCGACGGTCGAGGCATCGCGATGGACTGGCGTCCTCGCCACGCGAAACGTTCTCGATATGAGCGACGAAGGCGGTCCGTGGGCCGTGCCAGCAGCCTTCTTGTCCTACCTCATCGACACATAGGAAGTTGCCTGACGCCTCACGTATTGGCCGTCGTCCCCAGCTGCACCAAGTAATGGACTACCGGCTCAAAATGATCACCGCCACGACCTTCGGACCCCGAGCCCCCGCTATCCACACGGGCAGCGTCCGACAGCTGAGCCAAGCGGGTTGCGCAAATGGCCCAGCCAGGTCAACCAAGTGCAGCCAGCCCGATTGATGAGCCCATCCATCCAACCCACAAAGTCAACACTCTGATACGCGATCCGCGCGGAAGTAGCGCCCTTGATCCAAGCGAAACGAACCTCGCTGTTGGCTTCAGTCGATGCTGAGCATCTCGAATCCTCGCTCACGAGAGTTGCGTTGCTTTGGGATGCAGTTTGCGAACAATTCACTTCGGTGAACGATGTTCCTTGTAAGAAAGCGAGCGCTGCCGAAGCATCGGGAACCGTCAGGCGTTTTCGCGTTCTACTTCGGCACGGCGCTCGGCCAATAACTCGGCAACCAAGTCTCGACCCTCCAGTCGGGATTGCAGCCAGGTGAGGGCTTCATCTGTGGACATCACTAACAAGCCGGCGTCGGTATCAACCGCGATGAGTGACGCACCGGTATCCCAGCCGTGCCGGTCGCGAACCTCGATTGGGATCACGAAGCGCCCTCGATCACCCAGAGTCACGGATATGCGAGACGTTGTTAGCCATGGCGTGAAAGTACCACTTCAGTAAGTTTGTGAAAATACATAAAACTGTTCCCACACTCAGCGTCTTTTGAATCTTTTGAGTCTTTTGACGTGACCGGAGGGTGGGTAAGAGTGACATTCACTGTCAGGGGTGCGCCCTAGATTCACCACAACAGCAAATATTCAGAGGGGTCGGGATAGGCCCGTTGCACTTTCGTCCAAGGAGTTGTCATGAAAAGTGGTGCAGGTTGCTTTGCAACCGGCAGTGCCGTGTTCACCGGCATCATGATCGGATTCGTCGTGACCCTTTTTGGTCTCGGACCTGTGGTCGGAATTATTGCCGCAATACTGGTGACCTGGCTGATCCTGGGCACATACCGAAAGAAGTCACGAGCGACTGATCCGGGTGAATCACCCACGGGGCAAGATCTTCAGTTGGCCGACGGATCCACAATCCGCAATGCTCGCGGGGAGCTCTCGCGGGGTGGCACCGCCGCAGACATTGCTCCCCTGGGCGATTCCATGGTGAAGATCGCATTTGAACCTACGGGTGAAAATGTTGAAACCCTCATTGCATTACTCGGCCTTTCTGGTGGCCGGGTCGGGTACCGCGATGCAATCACCGTGCCAGAAGAAGGTGACCTGATCGTGAACGCCATGGTGAGTCTGGTCGCCAATGTCGCCGCCTCCGACGATCACGACCTGGGCGCGGCACCCGTCGGACGAATCCCGGCCAGAGCATGGGCAGAATTCCCAGCACTCGGATTAGGGGTGACATTCGTGCAGGTTGAACTCTGCGCCGAGTTCGAGGGCGCCCGTGCCGGCTGGATCATCTTTCGCGAATCCGCATTACGCGACTAACCAGAGCGAAATAAACGACTGCTTTTACTCTGTCAGTTCACTCAGAACCGGAACCGGAACCGACGGAGTGACACTGTTTGACGGAACCGATGAATCACTTACTCCGGTAGCCGTCATCGCCGTCACGGTGAATGTATGAAGGATGTCATTCACCAAACCTTTCACGGTGCAACTCTTTGCACCCGTGGTGGTGCAGAGGAACCCGCCAGGACTCGATGTCACCGTGTACCCGGTTATCCGGGCGCCGCCGGTGTTTGTTGGCGCACTCCACGAAACCTTCGCCTGTCCATTTCCTGCTGTGGCACTCACACCCACCGGAGCACCTGGAACGGGCGCCGACGGAGTCACAGTGTTAGAGGGTGCTGAAGAGGCACTTGTGCCCGTAGATGTGATGGCGGTAACGGTGAAAGTGTGTGGGGTGTCATTGACCAATCCACTGACGGTGCAACTCTTTGCCCCCGTGGTGGTGCAGGTGAATCCACCCGGACTCGATGACACCGAGTAACCCGTGATGGTGGAGCCGACGCTCTCCGTTGGGGGACTCCACGAAACCGTTACCTGACCATTTCCCGATTGCGCACGGACTCCTTGTGGGGCGCCGGGAACAGGTGCTGTCGGAGTGACGGTATTAGAGGGAACTGACGGGGCACCTTTACCTGAAGCGGTAGTGGCTAAGACAACAAATGAGTACGGAGTGCCATTCACCAAGCCGGTCACAGTGCAATTCTTCGAGCCCGTGGTGGTGCATTCAAATCCACCCGGAGTGGATGAAACGGTGTATCCGGTGATCGGGTCCGAACCAGAGCTCGCTGGAGCACTCCACGAAACCTTCGCTTGCGCATTCCCTGCGAATGCACTCACACCCGTGGGAGCCTCCGTCACCGGCTCTGGATCAACAGTATCGACGGCATCTGTTTCGACCTTGTCCTCAACAGAAGAAGCGGACTCTTCTACAGCGGCGATCGTGGCCTCCACCGCCTGTTCAACATCGGCGGCAACTCCGCATCCACTCATTAGCAGGACGGTCATTCCCACTATCACGGGCCCGCCCAAGAGTCTCATCACAGTTATTCCTCGCCCCAGATGGTAAACAACAATAAGCCCTTTTCGAATGACCCTTGAACCAGACCTCAGACTAGTGACCTAGACGTCCTCTCGAACAGCCGCGGTGGCAATTTAATGTGTCGTGAACGAAGCACCTTCAGACGCTCTCCTTGCTTGCTTTTGCCTTAACCCTGTCCGCCTTGCGATTCGCGATTTTGGAAAAGAGCCCGGTGAAAGTGAAACCCTTCCGAATCAAGACCGCAATGGAAGTGACCACAATCAACAACGGCACGGCCAATCCCCAGAACAGGTAGCTGACCATGGAGTTGAGTTGATCGTCCAACCAGTTGAAGTTCATGCCGAAGTAACCGGTGAGGAAAGTGATGGGGAGGAAGATGATGGTCACAATTGTCAACTGGTTGATTCGGTTGCTCTGCCATCCGGCTACCTGCGCCTGAAGGTCTTGGACGGCATTGCGCATGGAGTCGGTAATCGATTGAGTGAATCGTGAGGTTCCACTGACTTGGCTGGCAAATGTTTGTAATTGCGCAATACCACCGGGAGTCATGGATGGAATCGTCTGCGGGTCAATCAAAGCTGAGCCGACATTGACATCGTAGGCGGGCAAATTCAATGCGAGTTCAGCCAAGCTTTTACGAAGTTGGGCCAACTGCTGGTTTTGGTCATTACTGGGATTAGAAGTGTTGAGAATTTCTTCATCCAGTGCAGCGACTTGAGTTGCTAATCGCACCAGCCCTTGTTGAACCCCGACGAGCAGCATCTGCAGAACAACGCCCAAGACCGTGCTCGGATCAGACAGCAGGAGATCGGATCGGTTCATGATTCGTTGTTGAACCTCGCCGATTGCTTGATCTCCGTCCAATCGCATGGTCACCAGGCGATTGGCATCCCAGGTGAAATACAACTGCTGCGCTGGAAGTCCACTTTGATCATCCATCCAGGCCACGCCTGACAATCCGTTCTTCGTAACGTCAAATGCAACCGAAGGGCTCTGATCGGTCACATTGGGGATTGGCTGATTGATCCCCAATGCCGCGAGCATCGGGGCGATTTCGGGATCGGTCGCATTAGCGAATTTCACATCAATCCACGTCAACCCGGTCGTCGAACTAGCAGTTGTTGCTTGCTCAATTGTGCACGGCGAAACCGTCTTGCCGTCGAAGATTATTGGCTTGCACCGGCAAAGTATAAATGAATTGCAACTCCGAGAGCCAATATTGTGCTGAGATGGGGCATGGCTATCACAACGACCGGAGGATTTACTTCCGCCCAACTCACGTCACAAGCAGAACAACTTGAATTCGCTTCATTCAGTGCAGCAGATTCTCTTGACCTCGGAGAGCTCGCGTTGTCCGTTGCGCGTTCTAGGGATTTACCTATTGCGATTGAGGTGTGGCACACCGGGCGGCTGATCTTTAAAGCTGCACTCCCGAGGACATCCGCAGAAAACGATGACTGGTTGCGGCGTAAGAAGAACGTCACCGAGAAATTCGATGACTCCACCATGGCCGTTCGGGTGCGGCACGAGGAACGGGGACTTGACTTCAACTCGGCAACACTGTTGCCACTTGATGATTACGCAGCTCACGGCGGTGGGTGGCCCATAAAAACCGTTGACAACGGGGCTGTCGGGTTCTTTGGGATATCGGGATTACCGCAGGTGGAAGATCACGAATTGATTATTGAGTGCCTTGAGACGTTACACCAGAAATAGATCCGACGCCCTAGGTGCTGAGGGCTGCCTGAGACTTTAGATCCCTTGCGAAGGCATCCACGTACGGCATGCCCCCAGCTTCGAGAAGTGCATTTTTAATTACATCGACAATCTCATTGGGTGTCATATTGTTTACATCGATCGGGAGCCGAGACGAAATGTTCACTGTGACTCTGTGGCGAAAGCGCTTGATTCCTAAGTAGGTCGTTGTAATGGCATGCACGGGAGTATCTGGACTGTTCTGAAAAACCGGAATCAGAATTCTTCGGTGTAGCTTGTGAAGTGACTTTTTATCGGGCGAACGTGTCCCCTCGGGGTAAAGGCCCAACTTGTTCCCGTCAGCGAGAGTAAGCGCGGCCATGTCAAGCGCCCATTTCGTGGAAGTTTCATCGCCCCTGCGCAAAGGGATCTGGCCCATCCAGCGGAAAAAAATTGCGCCGCGGTTCTCGAAGACCTCGACCTTTGCAAATGCGGTGACCCGCCACCAATGCTTGATCACCGCAGCGACCGGATCCATAGCGTCAAGGTGATTCCCCACCAGAATGGCTGGACCTGGTGCCACATTGGAGGAGCCGGCAACCTTTACCGAGTAGCGAAACCGCAGAAGGCGCATGAAGAAGATGGTGGCGAAATAAGTTCGAGCTCGCCCCGGGCGGCCAATTCGAGTACCGGAGTAAATGGATCGGCCTCGATCGAGAAGTGATTCGTATACCTCTGAATTTGGGTTCGGCACCCCTTAATCATGCCTTCCCATATGGGGAGGCGCAACGGGGGTATGCCGTCGACAACTGACCCGTGAACCTGACGAGGTGTCACATAAGTGGACTTCTGTCACTTTCGTTACCTGCGGTTCATCGTCTGTTGGATTTGACCTGTCAATTTCCGAAAAACGCTTGCTAACCCCGACCGGATTGGAGTAACTTATGGCTATCGCTTCGAAAGGAGCGAGTCGGTTAAGGAAACGCAGTTATCGGATAACTGGATTGCAAGATCCGGGTTTGAGGCTTCGAAATGCTAGCGAAGCAAATTGCGTGGTACTGGTCGAGGGAAGTGTTTCGAAATTGTTGACACATGAGGCAACTCAGGTGTGAGTGCTGCACATTGCATTTGTGCGGAGGCCCCGAGAAATCGGTTGACATTCGAACTTTCCACAGCGAAGGCTCCTCGAACTCATACTTCGAGGAGCCTTCGTATTTCCCCTCCGACGAATCCGGGTGTCCACTCGCAATCACGTTGTGGATTTGATCACCACACTGCCGTGGGCGTCAACCACCAAACTCACATCAACATCCTCGGTCGTGCTCGTTACTCGACCACTGGAGATTGCCTCTTGAAATGCGGCATAGTCACGAGCATTTTGAGCGACATAGGCATCGGCAAATTCAGTAATGGATCGGGCGAATGTGTCGGAGGTGCCAATATATGCGGAGATGGCAACGGGATCTCCAGCTCGAGCATGGGCACGCGCCAATGTCGTGCCGCACAACGCTGCATATGTTTGGTAATCCTCAACCGACATGTTCAACGGGTCTGGTGACCATTTCATGTCGCGCAATTGGCGAACGTAATAGGAACGACCGCGAGGACCAACTACCCAGCCTAAGAAGGCATCAGAAGAAGCTTGCATCAGTTGCTGTCCGGTGACCACACGTTTGCCAGAAGGTTCTTCAGTGGAAAGTCCGGTGAATTGAGTCAACACACTGTCCACGGCTTCTTTGACCTGCAGAACTAGCACATCTTCGCTATCGCGGCCTTCGAGAAGAAGAACAAAGGCGAGTAGTCCTACGCTGCCCACTCCAACGACTTTGTGGCCCACATCAACAACCTGATACCGGTGAAGTAATTCCCTCCGATCGATTTGCAAGGAATCCTTGTATTCGTTGAACATTCTTTTAACGACACGACCTGGTTCGCCGTCAAGACCTAATGAAGCGAGCAGTGGCGGCTCGTGAAGGAACCTTCGTGTTCCATCGAGGACATGTGTCAGTTTACGCACCGCTGACCACCTGTCGCGAGCGCGAGCAGAGGCTTCTGTTTTATTCAATCTTTTAACCGCAGATGGTTGATCGGCTCGCTCGGCCCAATTCCTGAGTAGTTCGGAATCGATTCGGTAGTACCAAATATCCAAGTAGGTCATGGTCGCAAATCGCGCCATGGCATCGCGATACGCCGTCGCAACTATTCCCGGCAGGGAGGCAGCGAATTTGGTCGGGTGCCCCGCCTCCCGCGCAGCAACTTGGAGACTGGTCGCTAGCCGAAACACATCCCACTCGAATGGACCCGGTGCGGTTTCGTCAAAATCATTAATATCAAACACGAGTGAACGATCTGGTCCCGCAAATAAACCGAGGTTTGACATATGGGCATCGCCACAAAGCTGCACGTGCAGGCCGGTGTGCGGGCGTGAACCGAGATCGGCTGCCATCACGGCTGCCGCTCCTCGCAGGAATGCGAATGGATTTGCACTCATCCGTTGATGCCGAAGTGGAATGAGTCCCTCAACTCGACAGGTTTCCTGATCGGCCAGTATCTGAACTGGATCAGGCCGGTCAGCGGCCGGCGCGTACTTTCCCATGACGGAGCGCGGGACCGTAGTTCTCGCGTCGCGGCCGGAAGCCGAGCGTTCCTCGACACTGTGACCATGGATGAAATCGCTGAGGGGTGTTGGCACAGCAGACATGTTTACACTGTAGTCAAAGAATCCTCGGGTGGGTGTCTGGTCTAGGGGTCATCCCGAGTACGCACATCTACGCCAAAATTCCTATTCTGCGGTACTTTTCTCTGCAGGAGGTTAGTCGTGCGGAGATTCATTGCAATCGTGCTCATTTTTTCAGTGGGAATCACTATTGCAGGGACGTACGTATCACGCTCCCCGCAAACCGTCACTTCAGGCAACTGCTCCGCAACGGATTTTGCGACCGCTCAACAAAGTATTGCGAGCCAAACACAGTCGTTAAGTGCACAGGATTTCGGTCAAGCCATGAGTTATTCGTCGGATTCATTTAGATCCAGGATCTCGGAAAGTCAGTTCGCTCGCATAATTTCACTTGGCTACGAATTCCTTCTTCAAAATCCCAATATTTCCTTTGACTCCTGTAATCAAAATAGCGGAGGTTTCATTGTGATGTCGGCATCATTTGATACGGGTTCAGAGGTAGTTCGACTCACCTATTCCATGGTCAATGAGCGGAACGGATGGTTTATTGATTCCGCATCCAGACCCGGAAACGATCAACTAGTTGCGTGAGTCAGTCTGTCTGGCACCTTTTGCTTGCCCCACCGGCGGCTAAAGCACCCCGGAGTTGTAGTTTCTGAACCTCCCTGCTACTTTTTGCCCCAACATCCAGAGCGGCTGAGAGATCTGGCTCATTGACGCCGCAGCAACCCTTTTAGGGTGCTACCGCCAGAACCGATGTCAGGAGCAGTAATGAACAACGGTTCACACCTAGTAGACCCATGTTTTTCCTTGGTGTCATGCATTGAAATGGACTGCATGCGCATGTCCAGCGCGATCTGTTTGAACTAATTCGCAGACCGCACGTCCGCCACCTGAGCTATTGCTCGCTGCCGACGACCCCAACAACTTTTATGAGGAAAACATGTCTCTGGGAACACAAATATTTTCATCTGACAGCATCACCCAATTGGCCCCCGCCGAGGTCTCGCTGACCGATGTCAGCAAAGCCTTTGGAAGCGGTCCGGACCGGGTTGAAGTTCTGCACAACATCAATGTCACCGCCGCCCCCGGCGAAATTCTGGCAATCCTGGGTCCAAGTGGGTGCGGCAAGTCCACCCTGCTGCGACTCGTTGCCGGATTAGAAACAGCCACCTCGGGCAGCGTGTGTGTCGACGGACACCTTGTCACCGGCATCGACGCACAGTGTTCGGTAGTCTTTCAAGAACCTCGGTTGTTACCTTGGCGCACCGTCGCAAAGAACGTACAACTGGGTGTGCGGGACTCAGGAACATCTGGCGAGATACAGGCGTGGCTTGAGCTTGTAGGCCTTGGTGATTTTGGTGGTTACCTGCCGAAGCAAATTTCAGGAGGTATGGCACAACGAGCTGCGCTCGCCAGAGCACTCATTGGTCACCCGGGAGTCTTACTCCTTGACGAACCATTTGCTGCACTCGATGCCCTCACCCGCATGCAAATGCAGGATCTACTTGTTGAAGTGAAGGAGCGAATCGGTACCACCGTGCTTCTTGTCACCCATGATGTAGATGAAGCGCTCTACCTTGCGGATCGAATCATTGTTCTCGGCGAACGTGGTCAGGGAATAGTGGAAACGATTTCTATTGAATCTCCCAGGCCACGCGACCGAAGCGATACATCCACCATCCCACTCCGACGTGAATTGCTTCGACTTTTTGGTGTTCACGTTTAGTCGGCCCTACTTCATTCCACAATCCACAATCCACAAAACCTCACAATCAATCTTTGAAAGGAACACCATCATGAAGCGCACATCCACAGCAATCACTGCACTTGCCGGGCTTACTGTTCTAGGGGCGACCCTCAGCGGTTGCGTAAGCGGTGAAGGCTCCAGTGACGCCGGTGGCGGAAGCCAGACAGTGAGTTTGGACTATTCCTATTGGAATCCATTGAGTCTTGTGGTCCGCGATCAGAAGTGCATTGAAAATGCACTCGGCGAGGGATCCACCGTTAACTGGGTTCTTTCCACAGGTAGTAACAAGGCCAATGAAAACCTCAATGCTGAGGTAATTGATATTGGATCAACGGCAGGTGTTGCATCCTTTGTTGCCCGCGCCAATGGAGCCGCGATTAAAACAATTGGCGTTTTTACCCAGCCTGAGTGGGCCGCGATTGTTGTGCCATCAGACTCAACAATCTCAACGGTGGAGCAGCTCAAAGGAGCGAAGATCGCCGCAACAAAAGGAACGGATCCTTACTTCTTCTTGCTCCAAGCCCTCAATGAGGCAGGTCTGAGTGAATCCGATGCAGAGATCATCAACCTGCAACACTCTGACGGCCAAGCCGCTTTGGCACGTGGCGATGTCCAAGCATGGGCAGGGCTCGATCCGATCATGGCGACAACCGAAGTCAAGGACGGTGCCCAACTTATTTACCGCAATATTGATTTCAACTCTTATGGCGTGCTTAATGCACGTGAGGCATTCCTGGAAGAGCAACCTGAATTAGTCGATCAGGTTCTTAATTGCTACGAGCAGGCTCGCACGTGGATCATCAGTAATCCGGAAGGCGCTGCAACCCTTCTCGCTCAAGAGGCATCACTCGAACCAGATATTGCGAGCAAGGTGCTGACAGAGCGCACGGTCGTTGACATCTCCCTGGTACCCGGGGATGCGCAACGCCAGGTACTGGAAACCATCCTGCCCACCCTCGTCGCTGAAGGCCAGGTTCGTTCCGAGGAAGAAGCGCGCGCAGCACTTGACACTCAGTACGACATTACGTTTGCTGAACGAGCAACCTCATGACAGTGACCGCGCGAGAAGTTGAATCCACGGACCGGGCAACTCGAGACGAGGTCAAGCAAAACCGTCGCCGAGTGAGTTGGGCTGGGGCGGCCCTGCTCGGCATGATCCTGCCCGCGTCATTGCTTTTGCTATGGCAGTGGTTCTCCACCAATGGTTCCTACTCAGCAAGCCAACTGCCCACACCGAGCGCGGTGGCCTCAGCCCTCCTAGAACTGATTGAACGCGGAACATATTGGACTCACGTGGCAATCAGCGTGCAACGTGTTCTCCTCGGGTTCGCTATTGGCGCCAGTGCTGGTTTGATTATCGGCTCGCTTGTGGGTTTATCTCCGCGAGCGAGCTCGCTGCTGTCCCCCACAATTCAGGCAATTCGCGCGGTGCCGTCACTTGCCTGGGTACCTCTCTTGGTGCTCTGGATGGGGATCTACGAAGGACCTAAAGTCACTCTGGTTGCCATTGGAGCCTTCTTCCCCGTGTTCACCACGGTCGCCTCGGGATTTATGCACACCGACCGCAAATTGATTGAGGTCGGTCGCGCATATGGTCTGTCCGGCATCAAACTTGTGACCGGCATTCTCCTGCCCGCGGCGGCGCCAACAATTTTCGCCGGTCTGCGCCTTGGTCTGGCTCAGAGTTGGCTATTCGTTGTTGCGGCAGAACTCATCGCCAGTTCTAAGGGATTGGGATTCTTGCTCATTGATAGTCAGAACACATCCAGGACCGACATTTTGTTGCTGGCAATCATTAGCCTCGCCATTTTGGGTAAAACAACTGACCTGATTTTGGCGACAATTGAAAAACGCACCCTGAAGTGGATTTAGTAGCGCCGTGAACCCAGTAGAAGGAGCATCATGACCGACCGTGAATTTGGTTTCCGCACTCGTGCCTTGCACGCGGGAGGAACACCCGACCCAACCACGGGCGCTCGCGCTGTTCCGATTTATCAGACAACCAGCTTTGTTTTTGAAGACACTCAGGATGCTGCAACCCTTTTTGCATTACAAAAATACGGCAATATTTACTCACGCATTGGAAATCCGACTGTTGCTGCTCTTGAGGAAAGAATCGCATCCCTTGACGGTGGGCTCGGTGCTGTTGCCACTGCCAGTGGCCAGGCTGCTGAGTTTTGTACATTTGCCGCCCTAGCAGGCGCAGGAGATTCCATTGTGGCTTCATCTGCGCTCTACGGTGGAACGGTCACTCAACTCGATGTCACCCTGCGCAGGTTCGGTGTCGACACCACTTTTGTGAAGTCTGACGACCCCGCGGACTTCGCCGCCGCGATTAAACCCACCACCAAGGCTCTCTTTGCGGAGGTTGTTTCCAACCCCTCGAGTCAGGTGGCCGATATTCGCGGGCTAGCGGAAGTTGCTCACGCTGCAGGAATACCGCTTGTTGTCGATGCCACGACCGTAACCCCGTACCTATGCCGACCCATTGAATTCGGTGCCGACATTGTCATTCATTCAGCAACCAAGTTCCTCGGTGGTCACGGCACAACACTGGGTGGAGTAATTGTGGACGCAGGCACATTTGATTGGGGCAATGGAAAATTCCCCACCATGACCGAACCCGTTGATTCCTACGGCGGCATTAAGTGGTGGGACAACTTCGGCGAGTACGGCTTTTTGACCAAACTCAGAACTGAGCAACTGCGCGATATTGGTCCCGCTCTGGCACCGCACAGCGCATTCCTGCTGCTTCAGGGTGTCGAGACGCTGCCACAACGTATGGAAGAACATGTTGCAAATGCGAGGGAAATTGCACATCGACTTAACAGTGACCCCAGGGTCGCATGGGTTTCCTATGCAGGGCTTGCGAATCACCCACACCACCAGCGTGCGCTGGAGTACACCCCCCTCGGTCCTGGCGCCGTCTTCTCATTCGGTATTGCCGGCGGTTTTTCCGCGGCTGAGAAGTTCATTAACAACGTTCAACTGCTGAGCCATCTGGCGAATATTGGCGACTCAAGGACTCTCGTGATTCACCCAGCGAGCACAACGCACCAGCAACTCAATGCCGAACAGCTTGAGGCTGCGGGCGTGCCTAGTGACTTGGTGCGCATCAGCGTTGGTTTAGAGGATGTGGACGATATCTGGTGGGATATCGACCAAGCACTCGCTATTGCGACGGAAGGCAACTAATGGCGACCCAAACTTCGGAATGGAGTGCACCGAGTGCTCGTGAGCGCCTTGGAATACTGGAAGCAATCCAAGACAATTGCCATTGTGGGTGCATCAAATAACTCGGCCCGGGCCTCCTACTTTGTCGGGACATACCTGTTGTCCAGTTCAAATTTCACCGTGTGGTTTGTGAATCCGCGCGAAAGTGAAATTCTGGGTCACACGGCGTTTGCCAGTTTGGAAGACCTTCCTGCCACACCTGACATTGTCGATGTCTTTCGCAAACCCAGTGATCTCCCCGAAGTACTGGATCAAACAATCGCCGCATCCGCTAAAACACTCTGGCTGCAATTGGGAATCGAGGATCCAGCAATAGCCCAGCGGGCTCATGAAGCGGGATTAAATGTGGTCATGAATCGATGCCTCAAGATTGAACATGCTCGATTCCATGGCGGCCTGCATCTTGCCGGATTCAATACCGGAGTGATTCGATCGACTCGGAAGGTCACATGAAGGCGCCAGAACTTGTTGGCGACACCTGGTTGGGCACCGCGGGCCGTAGGCTTTCCCTCCACGACTTTCGTGGCCGATTCCTTCTTTTGGACTTCTGGACTTTGTGTTGCGTGAATTGTCACCATGTATTGGCCGAGTTGCGTCCCATTGAAGCAGAATTTGCTGACACTCTCACCGTGGTAGGAATCCACTCCCCCAAATTTGAGTTCGAGAAAGATTCCAGTTCCGTGTTGAGTGCGGTGCACCGTCACGGAATTGATCATCCGGTTCTCAATGATCCCGAAATGGCCACATGGAGCGCCTACAACGTTCGCGCCTGGCCAACCCTGATTCTTGTCGATCCGGTGGGTGAGATTGTGGGTACATGGTCGGGTGAGGGTCACGGACACGCAATTTCCGCGACACTCACCGACTTGATTCCCTGATATCAAGCCGATGGAACCCTTATTCGCGGCGAAGGCCTCTTTGAAGCAGAAGAGTCTCTGACCGGCACCTACCTGCAACCGGGGAAAATTGAGACCCTGGACTCCGAGCGGATCTTGGTCAGCGACAGCGGTCACCACTCATTAGCGATTGCCCTCGCAACGGCACCCAATGAACCTCTACAGCGGATTGGAACCGGGAAACGTGGATTCAAAGATGGCAGTTTTGAACAGGCTGAGTTCAACGAACCTTATGGAACTGTTGTTCTGCCCGCAGATATTGCCGCCAAGGTTGGTTACCAGGTGGTGATTGCCGACACCGTGAATCACGCGCTCCGCGGCATCAATCTGATTGAGGGCACGGTCACGACCATTGCGGGCACAGGCCAACAGTGGCGACCAGGTGAACCCACTTCCGGCAATGCTCTGACCACCAACCTGACGACTCCATGGGATATCGCTTGGTTCAATAATCTGGTGTGCATTGCCATGGCGGGAGACCACCGAATTTGGTCATTTGACCCCATTGGCCAGACGGTCGATGTTGTTGCGGGAACCACTCACGAGGGCTTGGTCGATGGACCGGTGAGTGAGGCCTGGTTCGCCCAGCCATCTGCACTAGCCGTGACAGATGACTCGCTGTGGATTGCTGACTCCGAGACATCGGCACTTCGACAAATTAAGCACGACACTGTCACCACTGCAATTGGCACCGGGCTTTTCGATTTCGGTCACATTGATGGCAGTGGCGATTCGGCTCGACTGCAGCATCCGCTGGGCCTAGCGGTTCACCCTGATGGATCGATTTACATCGCAGATACGTATAACGGCGCAATTCGTCGGTTCGACCCCAACACCAATAATGTGTCGACCGTTGCTCGTGATTTGGCAGAGCCGAGTGATATTTGCTTCTCTGCAGACAGGCATTCAATTCAGGTGGTGGAGTCAGCGACGGGCAATATCACCACTATCCCAATTGATCAGACCTCAACGGTTACTGGACAGGCAATGCGAACCGTCCGCCCAGAACTGGAAATCACATCAGGTTTGGTGGTATTGACCGTTTCGTTCACGCCACCACCCGGGGAAAAGATTGATGACCGGTACGGACCCTCCACCCAACTATCGGTGAGTGCATCGCCTGCCGAATTGATTCTGACCGGTGAAGGAACCAACTCAGAACTTATTCGCACTCTTACGATCAACCCTGAGATCGAATCAGGTGTGCTGCACGTGGCAGCAAGGGGTGCTTCTTGCGACGCAGATTCCGAACACGGTGCCTGTCACATGCACCAGCAGGACTGGGGGGTTCCCGTTCGAATAACAAAATCAGGAACCACATCCATTGAATTAATTTTGGCGAACTAACTACCTGCCGGTGCCTTCCCTTCACTCAATTGCTTTTGCAGATCGGCCACCATTGACTTCAATTCATTTAATTCCTGCATCACCTCAGTCGCCGGATCAGGTTTGTTTTGCTTCACCAGAGTGGCAGAAAGCCCCGCGGTGACTACCCCCAAGAGACTGATGCCCAGCAACATAATGATCACCGCGATCGATCTTCCAAGCCAGGTCACCGGCACGAAATCGCCGTAACCCACCGTTGTAATGGTTTCAAACATCCACCACAGCGAATCAGGAAGATTCACAATGTCAGCTCCCTGCGCATCCCGTTCGGCACTGAGAACTGATAACGAACCTACCCAGATGACAATTAATGAACCAATGAGGGCTGTTGCAACTGCGCCACTTGAAAAGAAGCCCTTGCCTTTTGACAGGATTCCATTTTTAGTGAATGCCTTCAAAGTGCGCAAGGCGCGAAGTTGGGGAACCATGACCGTAAGAGTGTCGAGCCAATTCCTGCGGAAAAAATGTCGCTTATTGGTAGTAACAATAAAGCGGAAAAAGAGATCGAGAGCGAAAAGTGCCCACAAGACATTACTGAAGACGGTCATCCATTGATACCACTCTGCATTTTTGTCTGGCCAAATTGCCTGAATGGAAAATGTAAACAAATAGACCAATGCGAGAGCTGACAGAAGCAGTGTGGTTTTCTGGGTGTAGGCATTGATGAATGCATCTCGTTTGTTATCAGCGGATGAAGACGCAGCAGGTGAAGACGCAACAGGTGGCGCGGAATCAATTGACATGCAGGGATGTTATCCGCAAACATAATGATTTTTAGTGAACCGAGACGCGGGTTAACTATTTTTTTGGTGGCTCCCCGGGGGGATCTGCCTCATGTAATTCGTGCAAGTATGCATCCCAAGCCTTCTTCTGCGGGTCGTTAGAGGAAATCTCTACCTTCGGAGCAAAAACAAGTTCGATCCTTTCGGCTTCTTGGGTGATTCGCTCTGTTCGCGCGCGCAGGTATCGGGTAATTGATTTTGTGAGGCTCCCGTGCTTGCGGTAGTGATTCCACACAAATACTGCAAAGAGGCCGATTAGTGGCCATTGAATCGAATAGACAATTGCTCGAGTCACGCCTTCCATGGCTCTGCTCACTTCAATAATTGTTGCAGATGTGCACAAGGCAAGAACAAGAATGAGCGGAACGTGCAAGGTCCAAAAGTCTTTCCAAAATCTCTTGGTATTGGTCACGGGCGAACCTCCACCTGTTCACGTTCCACCGGTGCGGTGTCGCATTCAATGGATCGCGGACGAATCCACAAAAAAACCAGAAGGCCAATAACCCCAAAAGTTACAAACAGAGTTCCCACGTCTAATGGTAATTCACGTTGAACCAACTGCCAGTAGATCACCGCGCACCACCCCAAGAAAAATACGAGAAGTGCGGGCAGTGACGGTTTGCGGTACTGATCCGCGACGAACAGAAGTCCGGCACCTATCACGACCACAAAGACAATAAAAGCTGCGAATTGTATTCCGATCACATTGGCCAAGGCCCCCGATTGCATGAGTTCTGTGACCACAAAGATGAGAACAACCATGAATACGGCTGCGGCTTCGGGGTACTTGGCGAGTAATCCCTTGTGGGCAACTCTCCCGAGGGCTGGGTAAAAGTGAACGAGGGCCAGTGGTAGTGCGAGTGCGAGTAGGGCCAGGACACCAAAGTTGATTGGTTCAGCGGCAACCGCGAATGCTGGTGGCGCAGTACGAGACAGGGCAACCGCCAAACCAATTACCGCGCCCATCCAGAGCAACTCACCCGAAGCCAATTGCACCAGTTGCCGCGGAGTGCTTTCACCGGGTGAGTGGGCCAACTCCTGGCGATGCCGCCACCCAAATCCGACGAGAACAACAACGATGGTGACTTTTGCAATGATGATCGCACCGTAGGTGGAAGTGAGATACGGGGCAATTCCATCGACTCGCATCGAGGCGTTGAGCAGTCCCGACTCAACCACCACCACAACGGATATCGCGGCGAGCAAGCTGTACCGATTGATCACTGTTCGAGAAACGTTCTCACTCGTTTTCACATACCACACTAAAGCGACGAGACCCCCGATCCAGACACCCATGAACACGAGGTGAAAACCCAGAGCGATACTGGCGGCATTGTGTCCCTCTGATATTCCTGAATGTCCGGTGAGACCAGGCAGGAATGCCGCCGTAGCGGCCAGGCCCACAACAATCCACCCGGTGACTTTGCCCAAAACAACCCACCCAAGAAGTGCCACAAGTGACACGAGGACGAATTGCGCCAGAATCACCTGCCCTACCGTTGTTTGGGTCAGCAAGGATTGCAGAATCACCAGGTTCAACGACTCACCCGCGCTCAGAGCAAGAACTTCAGAAACCGTGAGGACAGATTGGAA
This sequence comes from Candidatus Nanopelagicales bacterium, assembly GCA_018401415.1. Taxonomy (GTDB): domain Bacteria; phylum Actinomycetota; class Actinomycetes; order S36-B12; family S36-B12; genus UBA4592. The sequence continues at coordinate 150,957 of JAGYKV010000009.1, forward strand.
CACAAGTGTGACCAACCAGATGAGGGCAAAAACGCTGGTGAACTTTCCCAAAAGTGCGTGCGGCCGATCATTGAGTACTCCGCCGACGAGCGCAAAGCCGAGGGTGCACGCCATGGCAATGTCTCGAACAATCAGATCAATGGGTAATCCAAACAATGTGTAGACGGGAACAACGGGGATTCCGACCAGCTGAGTTTCAGTTAATCCGCCAATGGAGGCGAGGACAATGAGCGCAACGGGGACAGCAGAGAACAAGAGTGCGAAATATGCCCAAGGGCTTCGCAAGCGCATGGTCACTGCTGCTTAAATCCACCAAAGATTGCCGGATCGGTATTCGGGCTCTCCACCATAAACGTGGTGACAATCGCTCCCAGTAGAAATGCAATGACAACCCACGTCATCCAGTAACTCGCAAGTTGCGCCTGGTACCACACGGCACCGGATATCAGGCCCTTACGCGCTCGGTTCATGATTCCAGTGAGAATGAAGATCACCAAGAGAAGGTTGAAGATATTACTGGAACACAACAGGAGTACCGCTGACGCATAAGCACCATTTGCCGGCCCAAATGGGAAAGTTGTTATTTGGATCCACTGGGCAACTAGCGCCGCAATGGAGAACAGCATGGCCAAAGTTGAGCCGGCAATGAGTGCCCCTTGGTTACCCGTTCGGCGAACCGCGCGATAGCCCCACCACATGAAAGCTGTGGCAATAATCGCAACACCGAGAATCGCCCAGAATGTCCACTCGGGGGCGAAATCGCCCTCGAGTTTGGTAATGGTGTTGTTGGTCTGGTTGGCGGTGAGCTTGGCCCCGGGGGTGCCCAGCCACCGTTGACATTGAGGGACCACAGGTAGCTGTAACTGATAATCAGGGCGATGGTGCCCGACACGCTCATGACGATTAAGAGCCAAAGACCCACTCGAGAACGTCGGGCAATAGTGGACATGGGCTCACCCGTTGTGGGTGAGAGTGGTACCGGACTCCCGGGAGCCGAGGTGGTTGGTGTGGTCATCGGGTGCCTGCACTTTCGAGTTGTTCCTCGGGGGCCGGTTCGAGTTCAGCATCCAGTGGATCCGGCACTCCATACTCGTATGGGCGCTCGGTCACAACGGGTAGAACTGCAAAGTTATTGAGGGGCACCGGTGTTGGTGTCTGCCATTCCAATGACTTGGATCCCCATGGGTTCCCAGAAGCGACCACCCCTGATTTCCACGAGAAGACAATGGCGGCGAGGAAAATCAGCACGCCAATTCCAATGACGTAGGCCCCAATCGTGGAGATCCAGTTGGAAATATTGAATTGTTCATCAAATTGCAGAACCCGACGTGGCTGTCCTTGCAACCCGGCGACAAACATGGATCCGAAGGTGAACTGGAATCCAATGAATGTGGTCCACAGGCCAATGGAGCCAAGTCGTTCGTCGAGGATTCTTCCGGTCATCTTCGGGAAGTAGAAAGCGATTCCGCCCATGGCTCCGAAGAAGCCCGCACCCATCAGCATGTAGTGGAAGTGAGCTACCACGAACATGCCTCCATGGAAGTACTGGTCCGCAGGGACATCGGACAGATACACACCCGTGACCCCACCGATCATCTTGTTAAAGATAACGGCGTACACGGCCATGAGAGGTAGACGAGTCCATGCGGTGCCTCGCCACAGGGTGCCGATCACGACCAGAACCAGGAAACCAACGGGAATGGAAATCATTTCGGTGGACAACATGAATGGATAGTTAGCAGCTGGTGCCCAGCCGGTCATGTACATGTGGTGTGCCCACACCAAACCGCTCAGTGCCACCACTCCCACAATGCCCGCAACAGCGAAGTTATAGGAGAAAAGTGGTTTGCGCATAAAGACTGGGATCAATTCCATCATGATGGCCATGCTGGGAATCAAAATCACGTATACCTCGGGGTGACCCAATAGCCAGAAGAGGTTTTCGTAGAGCCACACACTTCCGCCTTCGAGCGGATTGAAAAATGAGGTATTAAATATCCGGTCAGTGAGGGACAGAATCTGCGAGTACTGGTAGAACGGGAATGCATAAAGACCCATTAAGGAAGCCGCGAAAATTCCGTATACCAAAATTGGAGTGCGTGACCAGGTCATTCCCTTGCAGCGCATGGTCAAAATCGTGGTCATGAGGTTGACGCTTGCAATACCGGTAGAAATCGCAAACACAATAATTGTCATCTGGTAACCCAGCACTCCCGAAGGCGCCTGAGCAATCAGGGGCTGATACGCCGACCAGCCATCGCGCATTCCGCCGAGGAAAAGTGAACTGATCAAGCATGGAACCGCGGCAACGAGGAGCCACAGACTCAACGCATTGAGTCGTGGGTAGGCCATGTCGCGGGCACCGATCATGATCGGAACAATGAAGTTACCGATTGGGCCGCTGATCACAATGATCATGGCGATCACCATGGCGATGCCATGGGTACCAATGATTGCGTTATAAAAACTTGGTGAGAAAACTTCACTCCATGTGACGCCGAGTTCGGTGCGGATCAACATTGCGAGCAGGCCACCGAAGCCGAACACGATCAGGGTCACGATGAAGTACTGGATACCCACGACTTTGTGATCGGTGGTGTATCTCCAGTAGCGCCCCTTACCCATGTCCTTACCGGCCATGTATTCAGCGTCTTCGTGTGTTTGTTCACGGCCGAGTACCCAGCGAATTGGGCCGACGAATGCGCCCATGCCGGCCATGAACCCGATAACCCAGCCCAAGAGGACTGCCAAATACACGAGATCGCCTTCAATGGGGGCAAAGGTGATGGGGCTCGAAGCCCCGGTGGGAACAAATTGACTGGTGATTATTCCCAGGATGGCCGCCAGGCCAATACCACCCGCCAAGCCAGTGCCGAAATTGAGGCGCCGCATGATTCCGCCGGCTGCACCGTGCTGCGTGGGCTGCGGAACTTCCACGCTGTGAATCACACTCATGAGGTCCTCATTCCGCCCATTTCGCGGGTCCAGGTATTAAAGGCCTCCTGTGACACGACTCGAATTTCTGTTTCCATGTAGGCGTGGTGCATGCCGCACAATTCAGCGCAGCGCAGGTTGAAAACTCCTTCTTTATTCGGAGTAACACCTGTTTGCGTGATTGCACCAGGATTGGCATCGATCTTCACACCCAGCTCCACCAACCAGAAATTGTGAATAACGTCTTTGCTCGTGATATTGAAATACACGGGTTTATCTACCGGCAGATACAAAACATTGGCAACGATTCCGTCGTGTTGCGGGTAGGCGAATGTCCACACCCACTGCTGTCCGGTGACATTGACAATCACCGAGTTGTTGTCCCCGGGTTGTTGATCCGCCGAAATGGTGCCGTAGGAATTGGCCGTGATCTGCGCCAACTCAATGAGTCCCCACACAACGAGGAAAAACGCCAATAGGCTGGAGGCAAATGTCCAGAGGATCACTCCAATTCGATTTGTTCGAATGGCAGGGCTTTCTTGCATGGGGGGTTCGTCGCCGGAGACCTGCTTCCAGCCAATCAGACTGTAGAGAAGCACCGCGAACACAAAGGCCGTGATGGGGATAGAAACAACAGTGAAGACAAAAACAGTTTGTTCAATTTCTTCCATGATTTTAGATGCAGGTGCACCCGTCTGATTCATGGCAGCCACCATCAACCAAGCCAGTGGGAGGAGCAGGAAACCGATAACCACGGTCCAAATCAGGATGTGCCGTGCATAGGGGCGCCGCAACCACGTGCGGAACCGATGCATGGAAGGTGGGCGGTTGGTTGGCGATTCCGGCTGGTCAGGAATTTGGGTAATGGTCACGCGACAACCTCAAACGTGCCGGCCATCCAGCCACGCGTCTGCATGGGACCGCTGAATTCTTGGTACAAGTCACCGCACGGGAATTCGCAGTTCCAGACATACATTCCAGCATCTCCGGTGACAAAAGTGATGGTCACGGTCTGTGGATCAACCGGGTATCCATCTTTATCTGTTTTGGCATTCGCCTTGTTCATGGGTAGCGGCACATTGAGGAACATGGCTTCTTGGCTTGATTCGTCGTATTGGTGAACCGTGAATGTGTGCCCGACTTCGTTCTGTTTGAGACCTTTCACCGTTTTCCCGTTCCACGTCATGGTGCCGTCAAGGCTTCCGTGGACCCGAGCGAAATATGGGTTATAAATCTGACCGCCGGAATCGTATTGGGTGAATGTCATGGTGATCACCGAGTTAGCCGGCACCTGAATGGTGGTGGAAGGGTCGTAGAACGGTTGGCCAGAAAGCCAGTTGGTTTCATAGGCAGACGGAGTTGCGGGAGGTGGGACCGATGCCGAACTATTCGGATACACGCTCAGGGCCAATGTCGCGTGCGGCAGTTTTCCCTTGGGAGTGTCCACCATGGTGCCATCGGGAATCGCCACAATGGCCGCTGGTCCTTGCTCTCTCGCGGAGTTGAAAACGGCAACCCCTGCGACAACCGCGATCCCGGCAAGGACGGTGGCGAATGTCACCAAGAAGCGTTTCACGAAGCAATTACCCCAATCAGACCAAGTTTCGGACTTACCCACACATTGTCGACAACAATTGAGTGGAATACTAGACCGCTACGGCTCTGAACGGAGCCACATTCACCCACAATTTGCCGGCCAGACTCATTCCCGACCAAATCAGGGTCGAATCGCACCCGCCGAGAGGACTTAGAGTTGTCCCGTGTCCGGATTAATGGCAGGTGATTGAAGCCATGCAAATTATCCCGCAGCAACTGGGGTGGCTCGAGTTCGATGTCTGGACCGCAGCCAATCTGCTCCTTCTGGGCCTGCTCTATTTCATTGGGGTGTACCGAGTTCATGCAGCCGGGCAGAAGTGGCCCATGGGGCGATCAATCTCATTTGCCCTAGCTCTTTTCCTCCTTGTGATTGCCTATTTGGGCCCATTCGGGGCGTGGGCACATGCCGCCTTTTGGCCACACATGTCCCAGCACTTGATCGTCATGATGCTGGTTGGTCCATTTATTGTGTTGTCCAACCCGGTGTGGCTCCTGTTTCTCAACCTTTCCGGATCAGGTCGGCGCAAGCTGGTTCGAGTTCTCCGCAGTCGTCCGGTTGCCATTGCCACGACACCCTGGGTGGGTTGGGTGTTCTTCGCTTCTGTTCTCTTCGGAAGTCACATTGGCCCGGTCATGAACCTGACGATCCAGGATCACGACTTCATGATGTTCATTGAACGACCCCTGTATTTGATCGCAGCATTGGTCTTCTATTACCCGCTCTTGGGGAACGACCTGATCGCTAAGCGCCCCGATCCAAGTATTCGAGTTCTCTCCCTTGGCTTAATGATGATTCCCGAGACAACCCTCGGCATGGTGGTGCATTTTGCGCCGGTCACACTCTTTGATGCATATGCCGAGATAGCCCCGCTGTATGGCATTGATGCACTCACAGACCAAAAATTCGCGGGGGCAACCATGTGGGCTACTGCCATGGTGATTGATGGTTTCTGGATGATGTTCGCGGCCTTGGAATGGTGGAAAGATCAGGAGAGGCGCACCCGCAAAATGGAACGCGAAGAACGAGCGGAACAGGTTGCCGGGGACACGCATGTATAGCCACCGGATTCTGTGGGGCATATTCATTGGTGCGTTCAGCCTCAGCCTCACCATCACCGGCTGTTCTTCCTCAACTGTTTTCTCGCCAACAGATGAACTCGTTATTCCGCTGCCCACGGGGTTTTAGATAACTCCAACTCAGCTGTCGGCGTCACCCTGATTCCGGTGGCCCAAAGGGTTGCCCTTCCGCCTCTATCCGGCACGGACCTCAACGGCACCGATTCTGTTATCAATTACTCCGACGCTCGCGCCACGGTGATTAATTCCTGGGCATCATGGTGCGCACCGTGTCGAATTGAGTTGCCCGAGTTCGCGCAGGCAGCCCTAGATCCGCAGTTCACAGACGTAAACTTCATTGGTCTGAATGTCCGCGATTCGCTGGACGCGGCTCGTGCTTTCTCCGCGGATTTAACTTTTGCGAGTCTGATGGACCCTGACGGAGTGTTACTTGCGCAAATTCCCGATGTTCCACCGCAGGCTTTGCCCAGCACGGTAATCGCAGATCAACAGGGCCGAGTTGCTGCGCGCATTATTGGACCGGTACCCAGTGGTGATCTCGATGAGATCATTCAGTGGGTTCTTGATAACGAGAATTAATCGTGCCCATACAGGTCATCACAACACTGGATGATCCGCGCTTGGATGTCTACCGCTCCCTCACCGATGTCGCATTGCGCTCTGCACGGGAACCTGAAACAGGGATTTACATTGCAGAAAGTGCCAAAGTTATTTCACGCGCAGTGCAATCAGGTCACAAACCCATTTCAATATTGATGGAACACGGCTGGCTTGAGCGCATGCGCGCACTCCTTGGCACCGAACTCATGGATTCACACATTGATATTTTCGTCGGCGATCATGCTCTCTTGGAAGAACTCACCGGCTTTCACGTGCACCGAGGCGCGTTGGCTGCAATGCACCGACCACCTACTGCATCTGTGAACGAAGTGATTGCTGGTGCGAAAAGAATTGCCGTCTTAGAGAACATTGTTGACCACACCAATGTGGGCGCTATTTTTCGATCCGCTGCCGGCCTTGGCATTGATGCGATTCTGATTACGCACCAATGCGCTGACCCGCTGTACCGCCGAAGTATTCGGGTCTCCATGGGTGCAGTTTTTTCCATTCCGTGGACAAGAATTCCCCACTGGCCGGGTGCCATCATCGAGCTACATGAACAGGGATTTCACACCGCGGCTCTCTCCCCTGGCAGTGATTCCCAGTCACTTGAAAACTTCGCCGCAGAGCACCACGTGAAAGTTGCTTTTGTTCTCGGTTCCGAAGGCGATGGACTCACACCCGAATCATTGTCAGCGTGCCAAAGCGTTGTTCACATTCCCATGAGCCATGACGTGAGTTCGCTCAATGTCGCCGCCGCATCTGCTGTGGTCTTTTGGGCTATGCGCGCACATACTTATTAAAGATAAATCCTTCGTCGTCCCAGACGTAGTCCAGTACCCAATCAATTCGATTCGGCTCCAGATCAACAACACTTGCCGGCACGTCTTGACCAACGAGCATGGGAGCAATTGTCAAATCAATCTCGTCAATCTCTGAGAAGAGGTCACGCAAAAGACGGGGTCCGCCCTCGCACACAATTCGCGTGAACCCACGCTGACGTAAAACTTCAAGTGCATCAAGTGGCAGTGATGCGCATTCAATGATTTCCACGCGCCCTGTTGCCTGAATCTCTTCAGCCATCAATGTGCGTTCCCTTGTTGCCGAACCGTCGGTGAACACCATTGGAGTCATTGCGGATTCCCCGAACAGTGGCTCCTCCCACGGAAGGTCAAGTGACGCGCTGACAATTGCCACGACCGGTGCAGGTTGCGCGCCGATTGCTGCACGCGCAGACTGCCACTCGGGTTTAGCGACCATGGGGCGGTAACGCTCAGCTCGAATTGTCTGGGCACCCACGAGCACTACATCGGCCAAACGCCTGGCCTCGACAAGAACTTCGCGGTCACGATCACTGGAGATACTGCGACTTTTACCATCTGGGCCAAAAAATGCGCCATCGATTGTTTGAACCATCATGGCCCTGATCCACCAAATGGGCGGCCACGCATAAATCTCAGCTAACTCGAGAACATCCTCTACTAGTTCGAGTGCTTCACCTTCACTTATTTTCTCCTTCAACTTTTTTCGCTGCATGCGGCGCCGGATGTAGACTACGAGCTTGCGCTTCACGCGACGCGCCCAATGAAATTCGGTGGCCAAGACGGTCAAGCCCGCCAAAATCGTGACAATTCCAGGTCCGGGGAGAACCAACATCGCCACACCTGCAATTAACAAACTGGCACCCACCGTTGCCACGACTGTCCGCCGAATGGCACGCGAGCCGGTGGGCTGACTAAGTTTCATGCCCCTCTTTCACTGACTTGGCGCCTTCCTCTCTGGTCGAGACGAGGCTGGCGATCACGGAGACCGCGATCAACGCGACTACCACGCCAAGACTAATGGCAGTGGGAATCTTGAAAAAGGCATGTCCCACGATCATCTTGATCCCAACAAAGACCAGCACGAGTGACAGGCCGATCTTGAGATAAATGAATCGGTGCATGAGATCGGCCAGCAGGAAATACATGGCACGCAAGCCAAGAATCGCCAGGGCATTACTAGCGAAAACCAGGAACGGTTCTTGGGTGATTGCAAAGATTGCCGGTATGGAATCAACCGCAAAAATAATGTCGGTGACTTCAACAAGAACCAATACCGCTAAGAGTGGGGTGGCGAAAAGGATTCCATTTTTGCGGGTGAAGAATTTCTGACCTTCGTATTCGTCGGTGGTTCGAACAAGGCGCCGGAAAAGCTTTAATGTTTTCGAGTTTGAGACATCAAAGTGTTCATTCCGCTGTTTCATCATTTTGATACCGGTCAAAATCAAGAATGCCCCGAATATGTAGAGAACCCATGCATAGGATGCAATGAGGACAGCACCAGCTGCAATAAAGATCGCCCGGAACACGAGCGCTCCGAGAACTCCGTAAAAGAGAACCCGGTGCTGGTACTCGCGAGGCACGGCAAAGTAGCTGAAGATCATGGCCCAGACAAAAACGTTGTCCACCGCCAGCGACTTCTCAATCAAATATCCGGCGAAGTACTGCATGCCGAATTCACTACCGAAGTACCACCAGATCAATCCGCCCACGATTGTGGCGACACTCACCCAAATCGCCGACCAGACCGCGGCCTCCTTAACCGAAATAACGTGCGCATCTTTGTGCATAAAAAGATCGACGGCCAACATCGCCAGCACAATTCCGAGGAGGACGAGCCACACCCAAAGATCTACAACCATTGAAATTCCTCACGCAAGGTCGCCGAAGCGACTTAACGCAAGGTCTCCGCCACCGGGTGAAACTCCGGCCTGAGCACCGAGTGTGGATTGCCACACCGTATTGACGACGCCCAGCAGATGGGGTACTCCCCTTGTGAGCCGAATACTAAATGCTCAGAGCCGACCCTGCACACCGAAGGGTCTGCCTGTCACCCGGTATCAACATGGATATCAACGCACCTGCTGTCATGAGGTGATCGTGAACGCCCGGCGGTCCTAATAGATAGGCAAGTTATCGAGTGACCGGCGCAGGCGTCGTGGCTTAATCGGGGTGGGGACCAGCACAACCTCAGGTGCTTCAATGCTCACCTATTAATCAAAGCAATGCGGATTCGTCCTGCCACTCTTGCCCCGCACTGAGTGGGAAACTGGATAAACACTCGGATAAAAGGTGATCCCATTCCTCCCACGGCAGTGACTGATCCGAGGTGAGGATCTTTTCCACCGCAATGGTTTGGGCTTGCTCGAGTAACCGCACAAATTCCGAGATATTGCCATCCACGGTGACGCTGCTCATTCGTCCTCCTTTATCACTTGCTCGTTGTTTCTCTTGCTAGTTGGGTTATACCCAGAAACTCAGTGGCTAAACAACATGTGTGTAATTATTTTTTCGCCTCCCGTGACCCCATGGCGCAATAGCGCAATAGCAATAGGTTGTGCACATGAAATTTCGGGGCGTCGATCCTGCCTTTATCCCGGCACTCGCACGTTTGGCCATGATTCAGCGTGGAGCTCCTTCAACTGGGCCTGATGACATCCCTGCGCTGCGCAATCGTGCCGCCGGCATGGCGACGTGGCTCTCCTTACAATTTGGTCAGGTGCCAGGAATCACCATCACCGACCATCATGCTGGTGAGGTACGAGTCCGGGAATACACACCAGAGAACATGCGAGTCCAGGATGCACAATCTCCAGCGATATTGCACATTCATGGTGGCGGCATGATCATGAGCACTGTTGAGGCCTACGACCAGAGATGCAGTGCTTATGCTAAGGCCACGGGCTTCCCGGTGTACTCCGTCGATTACCGACTGGCGCCCGAGCACCCATATCCAGCCGCCATTGATGACTGCTTCCATGCCTTCCAGTGGTTGGTGGACAACTCCGAATCCTTGAATATCAATCCCCGCCACATTGCACTTCTGGGTAACAGCGCCGGCTCGGGTTTGGCCGCGGCGCTCTCGCTCAGATTGCGCGACACCAACTCCATTCAGCCCAGATGCCAAGTGCTGATTTACCCCATGCTCGATCACAGGACGATCACCGTGAAGCCAGGCTGGGAGAAGACGTGGCTGTACTGGTCCTTTCAGGATAACCGGACTGCATGGACTGCTTACCTGGGAAACCTCCCAACCCACGAGAAACCACCGATCTACGCCGTCCCGGCACTGGCCATTGACCTCGGTGGCTTGCCGGACACATATATATGTGTCGGAACAGCAGATATTTTCCTCGACGAAGACTTGGAATTTGCCCAGCGCCTGCAGGCTGCCGGCGTGAACACCGTGGTGGAGGTTATTGAGGGGGCTCCCCACAACTTTGACTACCTCACCCCGCATTGCCCCCAATCTCGCAAGTCATGGCGCTCTCGATTCCATTATCTGGTCAGCCATCTTCGGGACTAAAGTCACCGAATTTGGGTCAATCAGACGCTATGAATCGAGTGAAAAATGGCGCAATATTGTTCAATAACCCGGAAATCAAACCCTAGGAATTGAGCCAATCGTGACACATTCACAAGTTGATGATTTCAAAGGACGCATTGTGGTCGGTATGGATGGATCCGAGAGCGCGATCCGTGCCGCAAAGTGGGGTGCCCAAGAGGCCACCTTGCGGGGTCGGGGATTGACTCTGGCACATGCCGTTGTACCTGTTGTCGCCAGCGGAATATTCGGCATGGGTGTCCCACCACGGCTTGATCTCATTGACGACATTCGCATAGGAGCAATCACAGAGTTAACCCGCATAGCTGCTGATCTTGACTGCACCGATGTTCTCATTCACGTGGAGATTGGCACGCCCAGCGACTTATTCCTTCACGCATCCGATACCGCCGAGTTAATTGTGTTGGGTTCGCGTGGTCGCGGTGGCTTTGCCGACTTACTTCTCGGGTCCGTTGGCACACAGGTCGCATCACATGCCAACTGTCCTGTTGTGGTGATGCGTGCCGATCCCCGAGCAGGTGCCAGCGAGGTCGTTGTGGGTATTGACGGCTCCCCGCACTCACTCGCTGCATTGGAGTTCGCCTTCGACGAGGCGAGCAGACGCGGATGGAATCTGGTTGCGGTCCACGCCTGGGATGTCCCCGCATACGACCTAATTGTTTCCGCTGACGGACCCATTTCATTTCCCTTGGGCAATGTTGCTGACGTTGAGATTCGCCTTGCCGCAGAAGTTCTTGCCGGATTCAAAGTGGAATACCCTGACGTTCACGTCACGGAAAACCTGGTTCGTTCACCGGCCGTCCAAGCGTTGCTGGATGCATCAACGAATGCTGCTCTCATTGTGGTGGGAACGCGTGGACGCAATGTTGCCCTGGGAGCCCTTCTTGGCTCAGTGAGCAATGGTGTTCTGCATAAGGCGAAGGTTCCTGTCGCGGTAGTACCACTTCCTGAACCCGAATGGGAAGCCGCATGACCACCACCGCTCAGCAATCAGTTCGCGAGATCATGTCGGCTCCGGTTCTGACAATTGCATTAAGCGATTCACTCTGGGATGCATGGCAAATGCTCAGCGTTTCTGGTCTGCGCCACTTGATTGTGTTGGGCCGAGACAATCAATGCCTCGGCCTGATAAGCGATCGTCAAATTCTTGGTGAAATACCCGCAACCGCTGATCATTTGGGGGCCATTCAAGTAAGTGATCTGATGGCTCAAGTGGCGCAAATTTTCCTCTCCCCCGAGCGCTCACCGCAGGAAGCCGCAGCGCTCATGCGCGAACATGATCTGGAAGCAATGCCCGTGTGTACCCCAGATGGCAAAATCGTCGGAATCTTGACTCAGACAGACCTGGTGAAGTGGATCAGCTAGACCATTAGAGTGTGGGCGTGCCCGAAGAACAGCAGGAGAACACCAGCCAACGCTTAGTGTGGATCGATCTGGAGATGACCGGATTGAGCCTCGAGCGCGATGAAATTGTGGAGATTGCTGCGATCGTGACCGAATCTGACCTCACCGAAATCGATAGCTGGTATTTCACTTGTTGTGCGTCCCAGCCAGGCCGCCCTGGACACCATGGACGAATTCGTCACCAACATGCATACCGAATCGGGTCTGATCACCGAAATTCCACAAGGGATTTCGCTCCAGCAAGCCCAAGAGCAGGTTCTCGATTACATCAAGGGACACATTCCCGAACACAATAAGGGCCACCTGGCCGGATCAAGTGTGTATGTGGACCGTGGATTCCTGGCCAAATACATGCCGGAAATTGACCAGCACCTGCATTACCGACTGATTGACGTCTCTAGCATTAAAGAACTCTCGCGCCGCTGGTATCCCAAGGTGTATTTCAACTCCCCCGAGAAAACCGGGAATCACCGCGCCCTCGCCGACATTCGCGAATCCATTGCCGAACTGCGCTACTACCGCGATGCCGTCATGGTGGAACTCCCCGGCCCCGACGGCGCCGCCGCTAAGTCAATTGCGGCGAACCACGTGGTGGAGCACAACTAACCCATCGGTAGACTCAGACGGCTAGGTTGACGGGCTCGAACATGCAAGTCCATTCAACCTAACGCGGTGGGTGTAGCTCAGCTGGTAGAGCGCTGCGTTGTGGTCGCAGATGCCGCGGGTTCAAGTCCCGTCACTCACCCCACTTTCTCCATTGAAATCCAAACCAATTCGATCCTCAAGTAATTTGATCTGACCATTGAGCCAACGCACCGCATCCTGCACACCATCAATAACATCAAGGCCTTTCGATGCCTCTCGATATCTGTCGTTCCAGTCGTCGCCGGCCTGGCAGATGGTAGGAAATGAGTGTGCCTTTCGAAATGCAAATAAGCGTTGAGTCGTATGTGCGACAAGGTCAAGGAAAGTGTCATCTGCTTGCCACAACAACTGCAAGTCGACCAGATCATGGGCGCGCTCACTATTCGACTCGGTGCAAGCATGGATCTTCTGCGCAATCTGATGATGGATTGCCATAATCGGAACAGGACGAGGGACGGGCAACCCCAACACAATGAACATCTCAGAGATGTCATTGGCCAATAGGAATTGTAAAGACCCGTCAGATGTGGCACCGAGTTCGTCGTAGCCGACCTCAACAATGACAGTGCAAAAAGACTTGTGATACGCGGTGAGCTTGATGGCGTAGGGCTGCATCAGATAGGAATCAAGGATCCCGTCACGGAGTCGCTGCGGCTTAGTCAGAACGCGACCACCAAATGGTCCCCACCGTGAAGCCAATGCTTTGTTCAGATTATGGACGAAGAAATCTTGATTGGCACGCCATGCGACGTCAAGATCTTTTGAATCGCGAGCAAACCCCATGCCCAGTCGAAATTTCATTCCAGAGCCACCCTTAACAACCGCAGGGGAAAGCATTTGGGCGACAACCACTTGAGCGATTGTGATGCGAACTCGACTAACACTCTGACCCGTATCGCTTGCGAATCCGGTGATTCGCCGTTCGAGTACGGCCAAACTTCCCGGATCAGTTGGGACATTCAATACGACGCTCCATCTTTGGCCAATTGAGTAAGGATGAGATCTGTATTTTGGGCATCCAATAGTCCTCGAGTTTGTGCTTCCCGGGTTGCGTCCATGAGTCGTTCACTCAGTACTCGGCCGCGGCAAGCCAACAATGCTTGAGACAGTGGCATTGCCACCAGGCCTTCAACATATTCTGTTTCGCTCAACTGTGGAAGTCGCAGCAATTGGATTGTGGACGGTAGTTGAGTACGAACGCGGCGATCGGTTCCCACCTTGATTGTCCGCGGATTGACATGAGCGAGATCATGCACGGCAAGAACAGACTCATCGGCAAGGAATGCCCCCTTGCCCACTAATGCCAATGCTTCTGCGTACGCGGTGAGTGCGGTAGTCGGTGCTTCCTCCATGCGATACACACCGTGCCCAATTCGAGTTAGCGCACCCCTGGACGCGAGTTTGCGCACCTCCACGGCTGGCACTCCAGCAGACTGAGCTTGACCGGTCGTCACAATTCCGTGATTGTCGATTGCCAACCATCTGAGAATGTCTCGGTTCTTCACCGCATGCTCCGATCGTCATTTTCTTTCTAGGAGGTTCACCCAATTGTGTCACAACCGTACCATAATAGGTACGGTTGTGACACATAGTCATGGTGCCATCAGTCCGGATAGCGGCGACTTGGAACTAATTTACGGAGCGCTGCGTTGTGGTCGTAGATGCCGCGGGTTCAAGTCCCCCTCGCGCACCATTTGTCATGAGTCGAGACATAGTTCCCGGCGAACCCCCAGTTTCGGTGGTGGGGTATTTCTCGTTTGGTGGGCCTGAAATCGGATGTAGGAGCTACAGAATTGTTTTCTTGGATGAACGGTGACCCCATATTTGATGGCGGTTTCCTGTTTCGACAGGCCTTGATGCACGACGGATAGCACGATGACGCGGGATTTAGACATGCCCAATTCCCGGGAACCATGTCATGAACTAGAACACGTCACTCACCCCCAATCAATCACCCCACAATCACTCAACCCACTGGCGCCGTCTGGCTTTGTTCTACTGGCATATGCTTCTGGTATGTCAACGACAGATGCATTGGCCAAGGCACGGGCCACAATCGCGGCGCATCGTGATGACCTGCAGGAGTCGTTGAATCGGCACGGCGCGAGCAATCCCCGACTGTTTGGATCTGTTGCCCGTGGAGATTCAACACCCTTCAGCGACATCGACATTATTGTTGACCTTCAACCAGGCGGAGGGAATCCCCTCATGCGTCTCGCGGGACTGAGTGAGGAGTTTCGTCTAATTCTGAGGCGTAACGTTGATGTAGTGGCGATTGACCTGCTCAAGGCACCCGTCGCGCAGACAGCACTCGTTCATGCCGTACCCATGTAAGTCGTTCAGCGAATGAGCGGTTCGACGACATCCTTTCAGCTATCGAACGTTGTCGGTGCTATCGCAATTTTCTCGGTAGCAACGACAATCAGCTCTCAGAGATGGCATTTGACGCAACACTCCGGAATATGGCCTTGATCGGTGAGGCAGTTCAGGCTCTCCCCGCTGAGACCATCGCTTCGAAACCTGACATTCCGTGGACATCAATCGCGGGCTTGCGCAATATTGTCGTCCACGAGTACTTCCGCGTGAATCCCGAACTGATTTCCGACATCGTTGACAACTACCTCGATCAACTCGCGAAAGCACTAGAAGATTCATCGATGTAATTCGACACCGATAGAAACAGCCCCGCAACAGATATGCCATCTTGTTTAACCCCAACGTGCCACGGATTCAAGTCCCTCACTCTCCCCAAACAAATCTTCCCTAATTTCAGGGCGAATGAGGGGGCTTCCGCCCCCTCATTTTGAGTTTCTGCCCCCTCGCGAGGGGGCACAGGTGCTGGTGATTGGCGCAAATAACTCACCCCCGGACTGTCCTCACGGTCAACAACCAAGAAGGCCCACTCCATGGCCTGAATCGAAAAGCGCCGCCAGCAGTATGGTGTCCAAGAACGCGACACCGCTATCTGCCGGGTTTTATTGCGCCGAGAACGTTGGCTGGGAACTGCTGGTGCCATCATGATGATCTCCCATCTATTCTCATTACTTCACCGATTGCGAGCCATGTGACGGTGCAACGCAGCTCAGACGCATGAGCACACATCTCATTCAACAGTTGATTACCAAATGCCTGGTCTGAACCTAATGTGCCGGTGCCGACCTGTACACCGCAGAAATACGGGGTTTTCGCGTAATGGCGTGACCTCGGTTCCCCAGGTCAAAACCCAAGTTACGATCATGCTGTGCCTGAAGCAGTCGGCTGGAGTGATCAGAGTCTGAACCAGAATGGCCCTGACCGTTCAAGGTGGAAAAATCGATCCGACTGTTCAAAGGTGGTGGTTTGACATGCCGAACGCTCAGCGCGACCCGCGCACAACGGCCTTCCTGCTTGTTGGTGGACTGGCAGTTGCCGGAACAATTGCTGGGCAACTCGGTGCGACCTCTGCGACCACATATGCATCAAGTGGTAACCGCGGTATTACAACCGGCGTTTTCCTCGCATTCATGCTTCTCGCGGCAGGTGTCGCATCCCTGTGGACCAGTCGCATAGCTGCCAAATGGGGTGCCCTGAAGGTTTTTGCCTGGGCTCAAATTGGCGTTGCAACGTCCTGGACCATCGTTGGAATAATTGAAGTATCCACTGATTCAAGTCTTGCAGTGCTCTTGATAGCAGCGCCCGTCTTTGGAATCATGTCTGGCGCCACCGCAGTTCTCACACCGTTCATAGCTTCTTCCTACATCGATACTCAGTCTCTGGCTTCTTCATTGTCCCGGCGAAGTGCGGTGTCTGGTGTCGCAGCCATGCTCGGTGCCGGTCTCGGCGGCTTCCTGATCCATGAAACAAATCCGGGCATCGGCATTGTGGCCAATGGTCTTCTCACCATTCCGCTCGCCGTGTTTGCAATCTTTGTTCGACCATTAGCGGCGCCAAAACAGGTTCGGTCACACGCGCACCCAATGCGCAATACCCTTGCCATGCTTGGCAGGAGCACACAATTACGACCACTTGCTTTACTGACACTGGCTTGGGCAATCGCAGTGACGCCCATGCTCACCATGATCGTTCCGATTCTCAGCGAACTCAACCTCTCACCGCTACCCTCGGGGGCCGGCCTCATGCTCGCAGGGGTAGCGGCCGGAAGACTCTTTGTGCCTTATCTGACCAAGAGGCTCCTCAAGCACCACCAAGAGTTCCCCGCCGCGCTATGGGCAGCAATTTGGACTTCAGGATTCATGCTGGCATTCGCCGCCAGCATCTTGCTTGAGCTACCACAATTCGAACTTGTCGTTTGGATGATCATCGGTGTTGGTATCGGTGCCAGCAGATTCACTTTTCGCCCACTCATCATTGGCGCAGCAGCAAAATCAGGATCACATGGTGACGAGATGTCCGGCGTAGCCGCCCTGATCATTCTAGGAACTTTCCTGGCCCCCGTTGGAGTACTTCTCTGGGGGTTCATGATCGACGCAGCCTCACCCGCGGCAGTGGTTGCCCTCTGCGCGGTTGCAATGATTGCAGCCGTGGCCACTCTCGCGGTCACCTACGGGCAAAGAACCACCCTGCCTGCGAACAACTAACCAGCATAATTCAATCAGCGCACCCTCTAGATCGACATTGAAACGGAATCATCCCGCGGGCCTGCACGTGACATTGCGGTAAGCCTCTTGCAGTTCACTTCAGTGAGAGAAATGCATCCAGTCACGCACGCAATGTAATCATTGGCGGTCAACGCACTCGCGGCGTTTGAGTCGATCGTGCACTCGATCGCGAGCAGTCCGCGCCACTTCAGAATCAACTTCCTGATCACGCTTTCAAGATTCACCGGGATGAAGTGGCCAACATTCATTCAGGAACCGTCCACGCTGACCGCGTCCGCTTTTGTTCTTTCCGATAATGCACTGAAGCAGATTGCCCAACCCTAGAGACCGATGGCGTGTGCCCCCGGCGAGGGCATTTGTGACACGACAAAAGGCGAAATCCTTCAGAAGACGCGAACGACGGCCCCGTTTCCCCTGAGGGATGTTGCGGGTTCAAGTCCCGTCACTCACCCCAAGAATTCGTGAGGGAATCCCCCGGGGTGCCCCCCAATTGCCCCTCGGTCGGATTTGGGGTCTCCTGCTGCAGCACTTGCGATTTTCAGTAGCGCGATCCGTGACTTGGTGGCAAGGCTCCTTAGCGCAATCTCGAACCAGCCTCACTAGCAATCTCGAGTGCCTTTAGGACCGCATGGTCCCCTGGACCGCCTGACTAACAGTCACACCTAGGGCTCGCTGACCACGTTCTTGGTATGCGCCTCCAGCGAACCTTGCAGCCGGTGGCGAACTTCCTCAACATCGGGGTCACCATCGAGTTCGCCCAGAGCCTCGCCCATGGCAGCCGGCAGGTTGGCAGCAAGTTCCCGGGCTCGGGTGAGCACCTCTTCACCATCAATACCAACGTCATCGCCCAGTTTGCGCCACGATGCTGCGCTCATCTCGGCGAAGGCGAACGTGCCGCCGATCGACATAGATGCGACTCGTTGAGACTCCGGGTTGTCGTAGGCGAGGCCGGTCGCCACGTCGTAGAGCGGAGCCAGTGTCACGTTCTCACCATCGAGCAGCACGGCGTAGTTGCGGCCATGCGCATCCGGGGCACCAATGAGCGTGTTGTAGGTCAGGGCGTCCAGGAACTGGCTCACGTTGTCCCGTGCTTGGGCGGCGGTCTGGGACGCGCTGCGCAGCAGATGGACCACGTCTGCGGCCGACGGGCCGCCATACGCCTCGTATTTCCTTGAGGTGCCAAGCGCTTGGCAAATGTCCTCCTGATGGCGACGATGGACGGTCCCGTTCCTGGCCGAAGACCGATCGAACCGGGTGACCACAATCGCGCACTCGGACTTGAATGACATGTACTCGGTATGTGCGACGTCAAGGTTGAGCAGTTTGGCGGTACGCATGCTGAGGTGCTCGATGAGAGCCTGCGCGCGCATGCCGCGGATACCGGGCTTGAGGATGTGGGTCGTGGGCTCGGCCCCTTCGGCGGCGTACCAGGAGCCCCCCTGGAGTCGCAGCGCAATTTTGCCCTGGGTGCCCCCTAGCGACCAGTGCTCATCCGGCATCGTCCAGGACGCATCCTCGCTGAAACCCAGGGCCGCCAGGCGGATCTCGATGTCCGTATCTGAGTAGGGGACTAGGTTTACGCCCCGCGTCAGGGTCTCGGCGACCTCGCCGGGCGGGCACAACTGCACCGCGCCAGCACAGTCCTTGCCCACCGCAGCCAGCAGATCCAGAAGATCGTTTTCGTCTGCCCCGTGCACGCGCGCAATCGAGGCTCGGACCCCCTGGTTCTCTGGCAAGAGGGCATCCAGGAAGGTTGCCACTGGCGCACCGGTATGGGTTGTCACGCCGCGTGGAAGAGATAGGGACAGGGGTGTCCCGTCCCCTGCGTCGGTGTACGTCAGGCGCAGAGCCCCCGCTCGTGTTCGCTCGACCTTCGCCACGACATGCCCATCAAGGAGCACCGCAAGTTCGCGGATCACAGCAAGGCCTTCGGGTCGTCGTCGCGAACCATCAGGCTGGCTTCCAACGCGTCGAGGACGCGCATGAGCCGGCCGATTTCCATGCCCTCGGTCTGGCCGCCCTCCAACGCGATGATCCACTGCCGTGACACGCGGGCCTTCGCCGCAAGCTCAGCCTGCGACCACGTGCGACGCTGGCGCAGCGTGCGCACCGCCAGGCCGAGTTTCGCCAGCGAGCGGGCGTTGATCAGTCCCGTGTCAGTCATCATGAATGTCATGGTACGACGACATGCCTGCCATGTCAAGATATCCTAACAGTGCGGACAGGTCGCGATACCCTAACAAGACCGTCAGTGTATGTGCCGATCATGAGTTCACTGAGGTGGGTGCACTGGTAGGTCAAGGCCGTAGTGGTCGGTGATGCGTTGCCAGTATCTGGTTTCATGTGTTGTTGGGCCCGCGAGGTGGCCAAGGCCGCTGGTGGTCGAATCCCTTGGCCTTGAGCGGGTGAAGCCCAACACTTTGGGTGACTGCCGCATGCTGAATCAAATATCTAATCGGCCGATACGAATTTCAGTAATCTTTTCCAGCAGATAGTGCTGCCCTGACATGGAGTGCGTGGGCTCAGTTCGCTCTGCGTGCCCGCTTTAAAGACACGCGAATCCGGAGCCTTCTAGCGGCCTGTGACTCCGAAGATTAGTCGAGAGTTTTTTGCTGTGTACCTTGATGGTTGAGTCGAAAGGTTGTGCACGCATAATTCACGACCATGTATCTCGGGTGATGTGGGAAGATCTCCATGATCGAGGCTGATAGTGGAATGAGTGAGCCACATGATCCAACATTCGAGCTCAACGAAGAAACTATTTCCAGCGCGCCAGTTCCCATATGATGAAAGCATGACCCAGGACGGTGCCTTCCGGGAACTAGCCAAGCGTCAGGCGACGTAATCGTGACGGCATGCGACCCGCCACACGTGTTGAACCTCACCCTGGCTCCGGGCGTGATACGCACCTGGTCCGGCCTTGCTGGTTTGACCGGACACACACAGCTCACGGATATACCTCTGTTGGATGCGCTTGTTCACGGTGCACCATTGGACGAACTCGTCGAGGTGGGCACCCCTCGCGCCGGCCGCGATGTGCCCGGTGTCCTCGACGCGCTGCACGCCCGGCGGTTGCTCGCCTGGCAGGTGCGCGGTGCCGAGGGATCTGTGTGGGCAACGCTCACACCGCTGCACACGGACGTGCCCCTTCCGGTGCCCGTGCAGGTCGACGGCGATATCCGACTGTCACGCTTCGCCCTGATGCGCGACGCGGGAGGCACCTGGCTACTCGAATCGGGGCGTTCCCCGCTAACCGCGACTCTGGCGCCCGGGGCCGCAGCCGCGGTCGTTGCTGGCGGTGCCTCTCCAGCACTGCATGCGCTGCTGCAGATGGGGCGGCTCCTTGATAACAACGACGATCAGGGCCTGTCGCGTTACTGGGAGTTCCACGACCGCTACTTCGCCGCGCGCTCGCGATTGGACTCGGCAGCAGGAGGTGGCACTTTCCGCTTTGCCGACTTCCACGATCCTGAGCCCTTCGACGCACGCCCACCGCACCAAGACCGAACCGTCCCGCTTCCCGTGCCGGATCCGGCGGCACCAGGGCCAGGCCTGTGGGAGGTTATCGAGAAGCGCAGGAGCCACCCCGACGTCGGCAACGAGTCCGTCGAGTTGCGCGACCTCGGCACACTCCTCTGGCACACGCTGCGCGTTGTCGACACGTACCCGCGGGACTCAGCAACAGCGACGTCGTACGACTCTGTCCGGCGCCCGGTGCCCTCCGGAGGTGCCACGCACTCGATCGGTCTGTGGTTGGCGATCCGTGATGTAGTCGGCATCGAATCCGGGATGTGGTGGTACGACCCGAGGGAGCACGCACTGCTCCGCATATGCGATTATCCGGAGCAGCTCATCGCGGGCAACTACCCTGTGTACGGGTTGCTCATCAGTCGACACGCGCGCCTCGCATGGAAGTACGAGGGCATCGCGCACGCTTTGGCGCTCAAGGATGCGGGTGTCATCCTGCACGCAATCCAACTGAGTGCCACGGCCCTAGGACTCGCCATGTGCCCGATTGGTAGCGGCCCAACCGTGGCAATTCTGGAAGCCCTGGGACTCGACGCGGATGAGTACGTTCCCGTGAGTGAGTTCTGGCTGGCCCAGCCACGCTAAGAGGAATCGGCGAGCGCCCGAGTGATGGGCAGATTCTTCTCCCCAATTGGTGTGGTGCGTAGTACTGTGAAAGAAACCCATAGAGAAACAAGGAGTGAGCATGGATGCTCAAAGTTTTTTAGCGGCGCTTACCCCAGCTGTGACTGATGCGGATGCGCGGGAACGTTTCCTTGCTGACCCGAAAGCAGTACTAGCAGCCGCGGGGCTGGACCTACCGGAGTGGTTCACGGTGACTGCACGTGAAGGTGATGCGGCTGAACTGACCATCACCGTGCCGGCCCTACTTGACCCTGATGCTGACCTCAGCGAGGAACAGCTGGCCGCCGTTTTTGGTGGATGCTGTGATTGCGACGCCTGAGTTGTAGTGTATAGCGCTGATGTGTAGGTGGTAGGTGAGTGGGCGTGGTTGGCTAACCGGCCCGCCTTGGTGGTGTGGAGTGTGGGCCGGGGGCTCCGCACCTACTGCCGGGGCAACAAGCAGACCCGCCGAGAGAACCGCCGTGGAAACGACTAGACCCGCGGGTGACCTCAATGTGATGCGCATCTTTTCCCCTTGTGGGTGAATATGCCTGTAACTATTGACTCGTGGGGCTGAGTTTGTGAGGGAATTTACTTTTCAAGTTCGGTCACTTACCCCAATTAATGCCTGCTTCCAACGGCTATTTGCTCCTCACCAGCGGTCTTGTCATGCAATAAAAGCCTTTCTCATCCTCAGGAACGCTAATTTCCTGCACTACAGATAACGTTGTTCAGTATGGCAACGGTGCAGCCAGACTGGATATCCCTGGGGCTTGGGCTACTGGGCGGGCTCGCACTGTTCCTGATCGGCATGGATCAAATGACCAATGCCCTCAAAGCTCTCGCCGGGCACAGACTGCAACGAATCCTGTCTGCTCTGTCAGGGAATCGGGTGACGGGTGCATTAACCGGTGCGGTGAGCACCGCCGCTCTCCAGTCCTCCTCGGTCACCACTGTTTTAACGGTGGGATTCGTCTCAGCAGAGTTGTTGACATTGACTCAGGCTGCCTCAGTGATTATTGGTGCGAACCTGGGCACCACCGTCACGGCTCAGGTGATTGCACTTAATGTTTCCGAGTTGAGCCTTGGGCTCCTCGCGGTTGGAGCGGTCCTTTGGCTCTTTGTCTCGAATCGCACCTGGCGTGAATCCGGTAGAGCAATCGCGAGTTTGGGACTGATCTTCTTTGGTTTGCAAGTGATGGGTGACGCCATGAAACCATTGGCGAGCTATGAACCTGTGCTTGATCTGTTAAGTGGCACGAGTAGCCCGTGGATTGCACTGCTCATTGGCGCAGGGGTCACCGCCCTCATCCAGTCGTCTAGTGCCACGACCGGAATTGCCATTGCAATGGCGGCCAGCGGACTCATTGACTTGCCCACGGGAATTGCTGTGATACTCGGTGCAAATATTGGGACGTGTTTCACGGCGGTCATTGCTGCTCTTGGAAAGGGTCGCAATGCAATGCGCACCGCCTTAATCCACGTGTTGGTGAACCTCATTGGAGCGGTGATTTGGTTGGTCCTGCTATCAACACTCGTTGATGTGGTGCAGTTCATCAATCCGTCCGATATTGCCTCACCGAGACAACTTGCAAACGCTCACACTTTGTTCAACCTAGCCAACACGGTGTTGTTCTTAATCTTCCTCACACCACTTGTCATGCTGGTACGTCGCATTGTTCCACCAGCCAAACCCACATTACTTATCGAAGCAGAACCACTTGATCTCAGCGAAACGGGCACAGCCGCACTTGGTCTGCCGGCAGCGAGCCGTGAAATATCTGTCCTTGCACGAGATGTGAATCAGTTCTTCTTTGATGGCTTCCGTCGGTGCACCGGCCCACTTGAGGGTCTGGCCGGGATACCCGAGATGACCCAATCGACAAAGGAGGATCTGAAATCTCGACACAGAGTGTTAATCGGTTACCTTCGCGAACTCAGTCACAGTTCACGAGATGATGAACAAAGTAGTGAATTGCTTCGATTGGTTGGCCAAGCAGATGAATTGGCGCACGTCACAGATTCGCTTGCATCTGCTTATCAACGTATTGCCCGTCGCAGACTCCGAAATTCTGTTGACTTAAGGCAAAGCGTCGTTACCGAACTCTGCGAACTCCAAGAATCAGTCTCAGCGGATCTCCTTGCATCGGTTGCAGGTCGCAGCGTGCCTTTTGAACTGCCGGAAATGCTTGATGCCCGAGACGCCGCCATGGCTGAGCGACTGGCCGGCCACACAGACCTCGATCAATACATGGTGGAGTCTGGCCTTCGCGAAATATGCGCACGAATGACACTTGCCGCGCAGCGATTGGCAATTGGGAGCCAGGCGCAGCCACTCGGTTGAGCTACCTTGGCAGAACCACAACGCTCGAAACCAATACAAGCGCTACCAAACGCACTCAACCCATCTGAGGGACCCACCACAGCGACCCAGATAGCGCAACCACGCATTATCTAATTACTTATGCAGGTACGCTACTCCCCATGAGCACTCCCGGCTCCAATCCAGACAGTGGTCGGCGACGATCCGATGTTCTCGATGCAATCTTTGAAGCGGTTGAGGAAAAACCCGCAGAAGCATCAACAGCTGCAACGCACCTATTTCGCTCCAAGGCACTCGCTCAGGTAGACATTCCCAAACAGATTGACAATCTGCTTCCCATCACCTCACCGAAAATCTGGATAGCGATTGCAGGTGTAGCCGGCGTGCTGGTCGCCGCAATGATTTATGCAGCCGGCACACCCCAGGTCACCTCCGTCACGGCAACGGGGCGCGCTGTGGCCGAGTCGGGTGTGGTGACGGTGGGGACCATTGATGAAATCGTTCTCAACAAAACGGAAGTCACTGAAGGAGCACAAGTGCGTCAAGGAGAACTTCTCGCCGAGGGAACCGGTGCCGGAGGCGCAACCGTGACCCTCACCGCACCCACCGACGGAACCATCTGGCAAATCCTGGCTTCCCCCGGGCAAGTGCTCGCCGGGGGTACGGCCGTGCTCACAATTCTTCCGCCGGGAAGCGACACTCAAGTCTTTGTTCCCGTTCCACAGGATGCATCAGGTGGGCTGCAGGTGGGTCAAAGTGCACAAATATTTGGACCTGACTTCGCGGTGAGTGGGATCGTCTCAGCAATATCTGAAACACCATTGCCCTCGGATCGAGCAGCCGCCCTCACGAGTCTGACTCTGAACCCCGCAGACACCTATATAGATGTATCCATTTCAACCGATCAAGCAATAACGCCCGGGGCGCAGGTCACCGTCGAGATCATTGAGTCTGAGTCCACACTCCTGCGTGAACTCGTCAACGTCGGTTAACCCTGACATGACCACCACAGTTGCACCCGCAACAGCGGAACGAAAACCGCGCTCGCGCCACCGCGCCAAGGTGCCGTCAATCCTGCAGATGGAAGCCACCGAGTGCGGAGCCGCGAGTTTGGGCATGGTCCTAGCCCGGAACGGCAGATTCGTGGACCTCGACGAATTGCGCACCGCCTGTGGCGTCTCCCGCGATGGCGCTACCGCTAGAAATATTTTGGTGGCGGCCCGCAATTACGGCCTACAGACCCGCGCGGTCAAGCGCGAACCCGAAGACCTCAAGAACCTCACCTTTCCATTGGTGATCCACTGGAAGTTCTACCACTACCTCGTGGTGGAGGGCTGGTACCCGGGAGGCTGGTATCTCAATGACCCCGCTGGCGGTCCCCGCAAATGCCCCGACGAAGAATTTGATACTTCATTCACCGGGGTTGTCCTTTCGCTACAGCCGGGTGAGGAATTCGAGCCGGGTGGAAAACGCGCAGGCGTTATAGGTCGACTCTTCGCCTCAGCGGGAACCGTCGGTTCCGCCATGCTGGCCGCAGCAATTGTTGGACTCCTTCTTTTAGTCCCAACCCTGCTGACGCCCGCACTCATGACTCTCTTTGGCAACGGCTTGAACAATCTCGCCGGCCTGGCAGCCGCAGCAACGGTCACAGGGTTGATCGTGGCTCTCGGTGTGCAGACCGTGCTGTACATCATCCAAGGTATTTTGAGTATTCGACTTTCCACCCGAATCACCGTGCGTCTGACCGCGAGTGTGGTGGACCGATTACTTAAACTCCCCGCGTCATTTCACGCCCAACGCGGGGCAGCTTCCATTGCCCAACGCGCTCTGATCATTGACGCCATGAGTGTGAGTGTCTCGACACTTGCACTAAATGTTGGGGTCGCAGCGATCACCGGGATCGTCGCGGGGATTGCGTTAGTGATTATTGATCCACTGATTGGTCTCACCGCCTTTGTCATTGCCGTTCTCACAGGTATTGCACTGCACTTTTCACTGCGCAAGGCTAAAGATGAAACTGCGAAAGTTCTCGTGGACACGATTGAGGCTGGCGCCACCATGGCATCAGCATTGTCACAGATTGAATCTGTCAAAGCAGCCGGCTCAGAAGACACAATCATTGCGCGAGGCGTTGCTGCTATCAACAAACAGGTGGAATCCGAGCAGCGGGTTGCATTACGAATGCTGGTTGTCAATGCCATCCCCACATTTCTCACCGGCTTTGCGACCATCGCAATTTCTGGCATAGCGCTATTGCAGATTGTTAATGGCCGGATCGAACCTGGATCACTCCTTGCAGTGTTAGCAATCGCCGGTGTCATGATTGGCCCCCTCGCCCAACTGGCCGGGCTCATGGGTCAGGCTCAGATTCTGCGGCCAACACTTGATCAAATCGATGACATTTTGCATGCTCCCCTTGATGACAATGAGCAGTCTGAGGTTGACAGTGACGAGGCTGCCAATGAACATGAGTCGGAGGCAGGTGAAGGCGCACCGAGTGCTCTGACCGGGGAGTTACGAGCTGTCAACGTCACATTCGGCTACAGCCGACTGGCTCCGCCGATCCTCACCGATCTGGATCTGCACCTTCCACCGGGTGGACGCGTTGCTCTGGTGGGTCCATCGGGCTGCGGTAAGTCGACCATCTCTCGATTGGTCACCGGCCTGTATCAACCATGGGGCGGCGAGATCCTTGTGGATGGACTCCCCCGACGCAAACATGCTTCCGTGGTGTTGACCGATGGAATCGCCCTCGTTGACCAAGATGTCACCATTTTTGCAGGCTCAATTAGAGACAACGTCACTCTCTGGGATCCAGATATTCGTGACACCGATGTGCACAAGGCACTCGAGGACGCCCAGTTGGCACACGATGTCGCCACACGACCGGGCGGATTGGAAGCAGTGCTCTCTGAGGGCGGATCGGATCTGTCCGGTGGCCAACGCCAACGGCTGGAAATTGCGCGCGCATTGGCGCGCAATCCAAGAATCCTTGTCCTCGATGAAGCAACGAGTGCACTCGATCCACCTACCGAGGCACTCATTGATCAAGCTATTCGGCGCCGCGGAATCACTTGCCTGGTGATTGCTCATCGACTGTCCACTATTCGCGACAGCGACGAAATTGTGGTGCTCGAGCGAGGAATGGTTGTCGAGCGCGGAACACATGAATCTCTGATGGCCGAGCAGGGGGCCTACTCCCGGTTGGTGAATGCCGGATGACTCCCCCAACAGAAATCAGAGAGTTCACCGGCGCCACAGCCATGTATCCCGCCGCTGGAAACACTTTTGAAGTACTCACCGGTGAATTACTCGTGTTTGCCGAACTAGCCAACGGACGCCGACTTCCCATCACCACTCTGCAAAGTGGCGCG
This sequence comes from Candidatus Nanopelagicales bacterium, assembly GCA_018401415.1. Classification (GTDB taxonomy): domain Bacteria; phylum Actinomycetota; class Actinomycetes; order S36-B12; family S36-B12; genus UBA4592. The sequence continues at coordinate 178,025 of JAGYKV010000009.1, forward strand.
ATCATGAGCGGGTGCGCAATAACTGACTCCCAAACTCGTCTGCTCGTCACCTCGCAACAGGGCACCACTCTTCGGAAGTCAACGATCGCGGAAATGCTCAATGCAGAGGTAATCAATTCGCAGGTGACACAACATGGCGCACCAACGGATTCCAATCAGCACTCTTCTGTCCACCAATTTGATCAGTGGATCTATGCACTGAGTCAGGCTGCGCTCAATGGCCGCTGGGCCACCAAAGTTGTCGCGCCGGAGGCCGTCGGATCCCTTCGGTTGGCACCCGGTGAATCTGTCGTACCAATCGCCACACCGGTTCCCCCATCGGATCATTCAGTACTGGGTTGGCTCAAGGTGACATCCGGCTCTGCCGCATTGTGCGGGTGGCGTGATGCCCAGGTAGGTGTGCTGGATTCTTCGATACCGATTACCCGAGGCGTGTGGCTGACAAGTGGACTTCGGTGTCAGATTGCTCGCGCGCCAGAACCCGCAGATTCGCAAGGATGGTCACAGGCACTTGACCTTATGGCTCGCCTTACCCTGGAGGCGGTTCGCGCGATTGATGCGGATCAGGATCTTAATTCGATCGAGCGACGGTTCGTAGCCGAGGAACTTGCGCAAACCGAAACCCTTCAAGGAATTGACCTTCTCGCCGGTGCGGTGGTCGGACCAATTGCTCGGCCTCGAGTGCTGCGCAATACAAGTTCTGCAGCGCTGGCCGCAGCATTCACCACGGTGGAGACAACGGGGTTTTCACTCGATGAAACCGACCGTGATCGAGCCCAAGCCCAGGTCTTGACCGGACGTGACCCGTTCACGGCGGCGGGTGCTTCATGCGGTGCTCGTGCTCGCGCAATTGACCTAGCCCCATTGTGGTTCACGCTGGAAGGTCCACCACTCGTCGCTGCAACTCGCGACAATCATTTCGTCTCCCTCACCTGGCAGGGTCGCAGTTGGACCGTGACCGATCCACAACTCCCGGGAGTTCAGCACCCACTGGATCAGGAGTGGCGTGAGCGACTGAACGGGAGAGCATGGGAATTTGTTCCTATCCTCCCTCCTACTTCACTCGGTTTGAGTGCACTTGCTCGACTTGGTTTCCGTCGCTCTGGTCGGGACCTCTCCCTGGTCGCGATCCTTACGGCGGGTCTCGCGGCGCTGGCCTTTTTCACCCCGTTCATTCTGGGTAAGGTTGCCGGCGCGGTTACAAACACTGACATCCGCTCGGTACTCGCCGCGTTACTCACCCTGTTCATCCTGTTGCTTGTGAGCGTTTCTTGGCAATACGTGCGAAGCGTCGCGCTACTACGAATTCGCGTCCGAGGCACCGCACTCACCAGCGGTGCAGTGTGGGATCGAATTATGCGATTGCGCACCACGTGGCATGACAAACATTCCATGGGTGAACGGATGACGCAATCCTCCGCCGTCGCGATGGCTTCGACCGCTGTTCCCGATGCAATCATTGTCGGGCTTCTTGACACGGTTGCGATCTTGGGTGGGCTTGCGGCCATTGCCACCACCAGCACGCCGCTACTGATCGCTGCCATCCTCTTGCTGTCCATCCAATTGCTTGTCAATCTCTGGCTCACCCGCGAGAGTGCCCGCCGGACCCTCGCCCGAGTTACCGCTCACTCGGCAGCTCAGGGGCGCCTATTGGAAACCCTGCAAGCGGTCAATCGACTTCGGGTATCAGGTGCCGAGTCACGTGCCTTCAAGCGTTGGGCGGCGCTACAGGCGAAACTCACTCGCGCTGATCTTTCCGTTCGTCGAATCGCCATGGCTCAAGCGGTGATCATCAGTGTCTGGCCCGTTCTCGGACTCATTGTGATCGTCGCTGTCGCCGGTGCTACCGGTGCAACATTCGGTGACTTCGTCACAGCACAAGCAGCCCTCGCCATCGCAACAACCACCTTGGCTGTCACAGCGTTCTCTGCAAGTGCCCTGTTCAATGGCCGTGCCGTGATCAGCAAGGTGGAACCCGTACTTGCAGCAATTCCCGAAGGTGGCGGCGATGGCGTTGACCCGGGTCAGATCAGCGGCGGGGTTACGCTCAATGACATTGTTTTCCGTTACGAACCTGGTTCACGGCCGGTCCTTGACGGCGTGAGTTTCAGTATTAGCCCTGGTGAGCAAGTCGCAATTGTCGGCCCTTCCGGCTGTGGCAAGACAACTCTCATGCGAATACTGCTGGGACTGGAGGAACAGGAGTCTGGGGTTGTGACAATCGATGGCCAGGACTTGGCCGTTCTCGATCTCCCCTCTTTCCGGAGACAAGTCGGAAGTGTGCTGCAGTCCTCGAAACTGCTCCCCGGTCCTATTCGCGACAATGTTGACATGGGCCGTGGCCTCACGAGCAAAGAGATCTGGCAGGCACTCGAGTGGGCATGTGTCGCAGAAGAAGTGCGCGCCATGGGCATGGGCCTTGACACACCCGTCGTTGATGGTGGCGGCACCGTGTCTGGCGGTCAGCGCCAGCGGATTCTTCTCGCCCGGGCGTTAGCGAGCAACCCACGCATGCTGATCCTCGATGAAGCCACGAGCGCTCTGGACAATGTCACTCAAGGAAGTATTGTTGAACACCTTGAGAACCTGCGGTTAACCCGCATCCTGATCGCGCACCGACTCTCAACAATTCAAGGCGCCGATCGAATCATTGTGATCGCGGACGGCCGAGTCGCTCAACAGGGAACCTTTGAAGAACTCGTGTCTCAACCCGGTCACTTCGCAGACCTCGTTCAACGCCAAGTGGTCTAGAGACCAGAGGAAAAGCCTGACCCTACACCCCAGCTGCGACATGCGTGAGCCCGGACCAAAAACCGGGGTCAGATTAACTGGCGTACTAAACGGGGGCAGGTCAACCCATCGAGGGCTCCCCGGCAGGGATGTAGGTCAGCTGACCGCTCAAGGTTAGGAAGAGATGTCCCCGGTCGACCACCGTGAAAACACGGTACGCAGCATGGCCGTGCCTACTCCGTTTCGGGGGCATTGGTCACATTGGCGGTGAACTCCTCAACTGCACCTGCCTCGAGTCCCCATCGACCAAGGAGGTCGGTATACGTTCCGTCCCTGCCCAAGGTCTCTAACGCAGACTGCAGTTCCTCGGATAGCCCGGAATTGCCCTTCGCTACTGCGACGCCGTATGGCTGGGCTTCCACGTAGGTTTCGACCACGGATAGCCGACCAAAACTCTGGTTGGCCAAGTGAGCAATAAAAGGATCGTCCGCGACGATGGCGTCGATGCGGCCTGTAGTGACGTCTGCAACTGCGGGAGTCAACGAGTCGTAGGGGACAGCGGTGATCGGTTTTGAGCCACCGCTGACGCAATCTTCGGATACTCGCGGCAGATAGTCCTGGAACTGGGCACTTCCACTCACTGCACCAACCCGTGATCCGCATGGATCGATCGGGGTGAAATCAGACCCGCGAGCGGAGAAAAGCCCGAATCACCGTTGATTGGTTCCGCCCACGAGCAGGGGTACGAGTGCGGTGCTCGACGGTCCAACCAGGGATGCAAAAGCAATCCCGGAGAGCCCTTGCATGAACGTGGGAATCAAATGCGGGGTCTCATACCCCGCCCGTGCGGTTCCACGTGGACCCAAGGCGAAACCACAGTCCTGCACCGCACGTGCCTGAATCGAGGCCACGAGGTCGCCCGCGGTAGCAACCCACTCGGGGCGTTGCGTTGAGCGACCCATGAGCCCTAGCGCTATCGCTCGACCGGAGTTGCCGCAACACACGTGATCCCTTGGCTGCAGCTCCAGCGAAGTCATCGCTTCGGCGCTGACTTCTAGGGCGCGCCGCCAAAGCAACGCATCAGGGTGCTCGGGCAGCAGTTCCAGGGCTCGCATCCGAGCCAGACCGACACCTGGTGCCCCCGCGCACCAGCCCAACATGAAGCGGCGTTCGTCACCTGGCATTCGGAAGTCTGGCCAGTTGCCTTCATCCGTATCGAAAACGGAATCCTCGTAGGCGAAGGCTCTCGCGGCCGCTGCCACCATCGCCTCGTCTTCAAGAGCCACACCTGCCTCGAGGAGAGCGAGTCCCATTCCGCTGGCTCCATGCCCCAGTCCGGTCAGCGGGCTGCCCGCGCGCCCGAAACCTGGCCCCGAGAGTATCCACCCTCCGCTGGCGTCCTGCGCCTGCATGAGCCGACTAGCCATGGCAGCCGTGAGGTCCCTGCCCGTGTCAGTTCGGCTCGCGAAGTTCGCAACAACGCCCAGCGAGCCGGCAACCCCGCCGATCACTTCCAGGCTGCTATCACTAGCGATCAGATCTCGGTCTATGTGAGCCACCGCAGTGGCCAGCAGATCAGCCGCCGGTGGGTACCAACCCTCGTTTTCCAGCATCGCCAGCAGTCTGAGCACACCCCCGTATCCGGCGAACCCCAGCCCCAGGTCGCGCTGGGTGCGAAACCGCATCCCGTCGTCGCCCAGCATGGTGATCAGCGGTTGCATTGCCCGCTCCGCAAAGGCTTGATCGTCTGCATTGTCACTCACGGACGCCTGGGCGAATAGTGTTGCCGCGATACCCGCCTGGCCTCCGTATAACTCCGGGGCGGCGAGTTCAAGGGACATCTGCCCTGAGCGGGATGCAATGCCAAGCACCAGCCAGGTGGGCGCACCTATCCGATCAGTTAGCGATGTCTGGCGAAGCGCCGTCAGGATTTCTGCGGCCTCCACCACTGGTCGGTCGCGTGAGGTGCTGGCCGGTGAAGGGCCTGTGCTCAACGAAATGGCACCCCCGATTAGCGAGGACTGCCATGCGAGATCCTGCTCGGACATTCGCGACAGTCGGTTGACGGCCTCCGTGATTCCGTCCTGGTTGATGAGCCCCGCGATGGGCACCTGGGTCTCCATTAGGTGGGTATCACCTAACACGATGTCGAAGTAGGGAATGTCCCATCTCTCCATTGCATCTACTTCAGCGTGAAAGACATCCCACATGTTCGTCCGCTCTTCATGGACCAGACTCGATCGGGAAAGCCGATCCAGTTCAAAGCCGCGGGCAAGGCACGAGCGAAGACTCTGCGGGCTGCTGGCGCGGTTCTGCAAGATCGCATACACACTTGTGTTGCGCAGGACTACACGTTTGCGCAACCCGGCAAACCTGCGCATAGCGCGAGTCACATCAACCCGATGCTCAGCCTTCATTAACCAGCGATACATCTCGCCGAATCCTTCGATCAAATCGCCCGCATGCATCGTCAACGGGTTGGGCACGCCCACCGGCACCGGCAGGCTATGGGGTTGCGGCATCACTTCGAGTACTGTCCCGCGTTTCATATCGTCTGAATTCACAGCGAGCCACGTACGGACTTCGGTGTCCGCCGCTCCCGTTGCGGACTCGACTCCCAGTGCACTGATGTCCACGGCATCCTGACCAGCAGCGAAGGCTTTAGCGGCGGGGAGCATGCCCAGATTGAGAATCCAGTCCTCGATCTCCTCCGGGAGATGGTCGAGTACCTGCTCGACATCTGTCTGCGGGCGAACCTCAAACAAAGTCTCCGCATCAATGAGCACCAAGTGTTCCTTGTGTGCGATTAGGTTTTCGAAGTGACAATCGCTGGCCCTGAGCAGGTGAAGCATCGCCATCAGTCGACCGACATTGCGATAGAACGCCGGCAGCCGATCCGGGTCGCAGGGCACGTGTTTAACGAAGAGGGAATAGCCGTACTGATCCCCCACGGCGAATACGTGGCTCACTTCGCTGCTATGACCGCCCGCGACGGAATCTACGTCAAGGGATGTGAAGTCATCCCGATCGAAAGCCGTCATCACGGTACGGCGAAATCTCTCGTACTCCTGTTCCAGCCGTAGGTCCTTGGGCTTGTAGACCACGCGTGGGGCGTTGCCGCCGAAGGTCAGGATCGCCACGCTCGTACGCCCTCGGTGCGGGTCGCTGAGTCCCCACTCAACTCCGGTCAGTGGTGCTGTCGGATCAACACCGAACTCGCGAGCCAGAACAGACCGATCACCTTCGATACGGCGCACGAGCAGCGAGGCATTGCGCCGCCAGTACTCACAGACGGTCGCGATTGCCCGTCCTGCAACGGGAAACTCTCTCAAGAACGGAACCAAACCCGATGTGACAAATTGGTGACAGTAGCTGCGATAGGCCGTCCCTGCCCGCTGTTCGTTGAGCGAGGACCTCAACACATTGGACAACTGCCGTGCCAGTGCACAGGCCAAGTCGTTCCAGGCGCACTGCTCAACATTGCAGCAATCGCTCACCTCCAATTGCACCCTCTGCAACTCGAACTCAACGATGGGCCACACGGCGTGGATATAGGGGATCGGCTCGTCCTTTTCCCGCTGGGCATCTTCAATTGTCCGATCAGTGGCTTTCCACCACGCTGATTCGTCAGCTTCCTCGTCGGATAGTGCCGACTGCGCCACCGCAGTCATCATGGTGTGAAGCTCGTCGAGCCACACGGGATTGTCACCTTTGGGTGAATGACATTCGACCAAGTGGCGGGCACCATCAAGTCCTAGACCGTCCCAATCCAACCGCTTGGCAAAAGCACCCGGCCCCGTGCGCTCAATAAGTGCCTGCCATGCCTCCAGCGCCTGCCAACCGTCACCACCACTGTCGGGTTCAATCGACCGCTGATCCGCAGACGCCCGTAACCGTTCACCCCACGGCAAACCGTGTAGCTTCAGGAGCTCATCGAGATCCTCTGGGACTAAATCATCAGGTGCGATCTTGGGATCATCAAGCATTGGCGCAGTCATACCCCCGCCAAGGAGCTCCAAGGTCGATTCCGCTCCACTGTAAACCGCATCTAATGGCTCATCGGGCCAGTCAGCTTCCTGACTTCCGTTTCCCTTAGGACTATTTAGTGACACATGTTCCCCTCACGTTAGGCCGCGCGACTGGTCCACTTGAATTCGAAGTAATACTGACCTGCCCCCGTTTAGTACGCCAGTGTCTTTGCAAGTCCGGGGTTGGTGTTCCAATCTAGCGTGAACTCGCTTGGTGTTCGGTAGCCGAGGGAGGAGTGGGGCCGGTAGGTGTTGTAGTGCTGGCGGTAGTCCTCGGCCATAACTTTGGCTTCGAGCAGCGAGTGAAACACCTCGATGGCGAGGAGTTCGTCGCGGAGTTTGCCGTTGAAGGATTCCACGAATGCGTTTTGCCACGGTGATCCCGGTTCGATGAATACTGACCCGGTCGAGCTGAACCGGCACCAGTCAGCGATCGCGTTGCACGTCATTTCCGGGCCGTTATCCATGCGGATGTACTGCGGATATCCATGCACAGCGGTGAGCCGATCCAGGACGCGCACCAGGTGATCGCCGGTGATCGATCGCTCCACTTCAATGGCCAGCGCGGTTTTGGTGAACTCATCAGTGATTGTGAGGACTTTCAGCACACGCGCGTCGGCGGTTTGATCGAATGCGAAATCGGCCGCCCACACATGATTCGGGAACGCTGCTCGGAGTCGATCCCCAGGGGTGGTGGATTCCCCGACGCGGGCTCGCTTACGCCGGGACACCCGCACCCGTAGGCCCTCATCACGGCACAGGCGTTGCACACGCTTGTGATTGACCACATGCCCTTCGCGGGTCAGCAGCGCGTGCAACCGCCGATACCCATACCGAGGGTTGTCCTTCGCGAGTTGGCGCAAACGGGCCCGCAGCTGCTGCTCCGGCACCGGGGGCACGGACCGCGGCAGCCGTTGCGTGGAGCGCGGTTGCTCAACCACCGCGCACGCCCGCCGTTGCGAAACCTCGAAGGTGGCGACCAGGTGATCGACTGGAGCCCGGCGGCGAGCCGGGCTCAGAAGTTTCCCCGGTTCACCTCTTTGAGCATGTCGATATCAAGCGCCTGGTCAGCGACCAGGCGCTTCAACCGGGCGTTCTCCTTCTCCAGCTCCTTAAGCCGTTTCGCATCATCGGCCTTCATACCCCCGTACTGGTTCCGCCACCGGTAATACGTCGCCTCGGTGACCTCCAAGTGCTTACACACCTCCACCAAAGGCTTTCCTTCACCCAGCAGCCGATCGGCTTCCCGCAGCTTGCGAACAATCTGCTCCGGGGTGTGATGCCTACGCTTCATGCCGTCCTCCTCGCCCATCAGGGCAATCGTGGACCGGCAAAGAAAATGGATCAACCAGCGGGGGTCAGGTCAAACCAATAACAGCTTCTGCGAAAACACTGTTGTTCACCCGAACACAGAGGACTAATTTGGTCGCATGGACGGCCCTGCTGACGATTCCTCCGTGGTTTCACCAAATCAGAAAATTGACGAAGAAATTGTTCTTTGCAGCCCCGAATGTGGGTCGGTAGACGGTTGAGAGCAGTTCTGTCGATAAATTCACCACCACCGGTGCAGTGACTACCGCTACTAGGTAAAGAGGAAGCAATGCTCAGTGCACCACACTCTCCACGCAGGTGGTCGACTCTCACGTATCGCCTTGCAATGCTCATTGCTGGTCTTCTTGCCATCTCGGCGATTCTGACCACCACTTTTGCTGTGCGCTCCGTTCAAGATGCACTGTATTCAGAAGTATCCCAGTCAATGGTTAACGTGTCCGCTCGGTCCAAGATGCCCTGTATTCAGAAGTCTCACAGTCAATGATCAACGTTCATTCTTCGGTGGAAAGCACCATCGATCTGCAATACAACAGCGTGGAGGCGTTTCGCCAGGCTGAACTTGATGCTCGTCGCGATGGTCTTCGCGATGTAGCCGCTCCCCTCACCACCACATTGGATCAAATCCGGCTGATGGCTGACTCGGGCGAAATCACCTTGGCCCAGGCACAGAGCAATTCATTGCAACTTCTCAAAGATGTCCGCTTTGCCAATGAGGACTACTTCTTCACATACGACCGGTCCATGACAGCAATTTCGCACCCCGATGCCAAATTCCAAGGTCGAAACTTGATTGACTTGCAGGATGCTGACGGGAAGTTCGTGTTGCGCGAACTTCGCGATGTCGCACTCAATGAAGGCAGCGGGTACGTCGACTACAAATGGGTGCGCCTCAATGAAACTGAATCCGTGCCCAAACTCGGCTTCGTCTTTCACTATGAACCGTGGGATTGGATTATTGGCACGGGAGTGTACGTCGATGACATCGATGCTGCTGCTGCCGAGAGGATCGAAGCGATCAAGGCCGAACTTTCTGCTTCATTAAGCCAAGTGAGTTTCTCCGAAGACAGTATGTTCTATATTTTGAATCAAGAGGGGCAACTTATTGTCTCACCTGAAGGAGCAACGGCACTCGATCAATTTTCCGAGACACCTGCCGGACAGCAAATAAATGCCACTCTCGCAATGACTGCGCCTCCCCCTGGTGATTCTTTGGTCGAAACCGTTGTGCCTGCCACATTGCGTAACGGTGCTTCCGAAGATTGGGTTATGCAGACTTCCACAATCCCCGAACTCGGCTGGATTCTGGTGTCGGCGGTTCCCCAAGCAGAGCTGGCCGGCCCCGGCCGGACAATCGCCATTCAACAGTTACTCATGAGCCTGGCCATTCTCGTGCTTGGTCTGGGCGCCGGGCTTCTGCTCAGCCGGCGACTTGTGCGCCCCGTGGAAGACATCACCAAAGCGGCCGTAGCTCTCTCCAATGACACATTCGATCCGACCTCACTTGACCGGGCCGCGAAGCGCAGCGACGAGGTGGGTGAACTCGCTCGCACTTTCCAGCGAATGGGTGACGAGTTGGTGAAGAGGGAACGCAAGCTGCGCGAGCAGGTCGCGAAACTCACCGTGGTCATTGACCGCACCAAATTGGCTGAGTCCGTTGACGAGATCACCGAATCCGAACACTTCCAACGGATCAAAGCTCAGGCAGATGAACTACGCAAAAACAAGCCACGCCCGGAGTAGCCGGTTCACCAAGCAGGGGGCAGGACCCGGCAACGCTCCACAATCTGGCCAAAAGTTTTGTTGTCTTCGGGGACGTCGTAATAATCCAGCAAGAACGATCGCACCCCAGCTTCAGCAATCACTGCTAGTCCCGCCTCGCGGCCTGCGGGGAATGGAAGGATGTTCGCAACCATCGGTGTGAACTCTAGATCTCCAAATTGCCGCCAGTAGTTCCCGTGAACGGGCTCGAAGTAGTCAATGTCTGGCTGAAAAAGTCCCAGCCTTCGCCAGCCTGCCACATGTTTGGGGAGGATCTCGCTCATCATTCCGAGCAAATCTACTCCAGCGTTCTGTGCTTCGGAGAGACACAAATCCGCAACAGCCTGGGTCGCACAAGGAATCCAGCCCACCGGCATCTGCGGCCGGAACTCTTTACGCACACTGGTGAAATGCCGGTCCACCATCCTGCGCGAGAGGTTGATGGAAAACACGAGCTCCCCACAGGGGACACCGTCTAGATGCAATAGCCATTGGTGCTCAATGATTTTCGGATCGGAAGACGCACCTTCCCATGCCTTTCGGAAGTCGAGGGTGGCCTCCCCGTACGCGTCGCCAAAATGCTGAAGATGGATGGCGGCGAGTTCCTCGAGGGCATGAAGAGGGGCCCCTGGTAGGACGTCGATGTATGCAAGGCCACCATCTCCCAGAGGCACGAGGTTCATAGGGGCATGTACCCGTCAGTCCCGTGGTTCATTCATCCGCTTACGCATTTCTGCGGCCCGTTGAGCGATCTCCGCGAACCCTTCACTGTCGACGATGGCCTGGACAGACTCCGCACGCTTTGTTGAATCGATTTCCACCCTCAGTCGCTTTACTTCGACCTGCAAGGAACGCTCACGTTCTGCGACCTTCTTAGCCATTACGGCAAACGTGGAAGCCAGCGTTGATATCTCGTCTTGCAGTCGAGGGGTGGATAGTAGGTCAAGATCCCCTTGATAATCGCCGTCCGCGATTCGAGAGGATTCAACCGTGAGTCGGCGAATTGGCTTGACAATTCTCGAAGCGAGTAGCCACACCAGCAGCACCAGGACGACGTAGATACCCAAGAGAACCGGGAGAACCTGCCTCACGGCGTTGGCGCGAACTTCAGATACATATTCCAGCGAAATATCCTGCCCGATGCCGCCCACAGATACCCCACTTGAATTGAGGATTGGGCTGTAGACCCCCATCCAGGATCCATAGGCATCCGTGTACGCCGGCTCTTCGGTTGTGGCTGACAATCCCTGCTCCATCAATGCATAAGTCGATGGTTCGGTTACCTGATCGAGTGGGATCTTGTACCGATACCCGGTTTGAGGCTCTCGGTAGTAACCGGAGGACACGGCGGTATACAGCTGATTGTCAGTCGGATCCTTAAACCAGGTGTAAGTACCAGAACCCGTTACTCGAAACGCGTCGAACAGCCCCTGTGCTATTTCAGCGTATTCGGGATCGTCCGGATACCCGAACCCAGACTCTTCTGATGAGTCCAGGACCGCTGGTGCCGTCGTAACCAATTCGGCGAAGGCATCGCCATCTACGGTCTGAGCCACACCTTCTACTTGACCCATGAGTTGCTGCGCGAGTCGACCCTTGAGCTGACTGGGCAGAGAACTGCAGTACCCACACTGCGATGGCAATGAAGACGGCAGTGAAAAGCGCCACGAAGACCACGACGAGCTTGATCCGCAAGGAAACGTAGACATCGCGCTTCGAGTTCGGTTTCGATTCCTCCGCCGTCGGCTGCACGGCGTCATTGGCAGTTACTGCTGGAGCACTCACTTGTTCCTCTTCTCTTGGGAGTGTTGAAAAACCTAGGGTTGTTGGTGAAGCGGGGCCGTGCACAAGGTCATTCGTCGGAGCCAAAGTCGATTGCACGATTCTGTTTGCGTCGCCGCAGGCGCCAGTTCATCAGGCTGTCGTCCCAACCCTTCATCACTTTGCGGGAATAGAAAACCGCAACGAGAGCAATCACTAAAGCAATTGTTCCGGGTAGCCAGAGCACGCCGGTGGCAAATCCGATCCCGACAATAGGGGCTGCCAAGACCAACCCGACCGCAACCGGTGTGAGGTCGATCAAAAACGAAACCCGGGTTCGGCGCTCGTCAGGAACGAGCGAGAGCGCACCACGGCGGGCATTCTCGTCAAGGCTCCACCGGGGAATTCGCCAGATTATTATCGCGACAATGAGCACCGCAATCGAACCGATGGCAGATCCGAGCGCGAGCGCAACGGCCGCAATCGCAGTTGCAATCGGAAGGATGATCAGCGTTCCCGGAATGCCCGCCCGCTCAGCGATCCGCTCGGCGAAGAAGTGCTGAATTCCCCAGCAGATCCCGAGGGCAACGAGCCAGGTTGCAGCGAAGATGATCTGCAGATTTGCAGCATCGCGTCCGAGGAGGTCACCGACGCCCACGCTGTAGCCCATGATGACCGTGGTGCCGGCAACGAACGTCAGCGTGGAGGCCACCATGAGTGAGCGCCATACGGGAACGCCATTGATGAACTCCGCGGCACCCTTGATGGACTCGTTGAGTGATTCGCGATGCGCCGTTCCCTTGGCCGCAGAACTATTACGTAATGCATGCGGGAGCCACAGCGCCAAGAACACGCACACGATTGGAGCAATGATCAGGAGCCAACTCAGGTCAAAGTCCAGCCCCTGTAGCAGGATGGGGGTCAAGAGTGCGACCGCAAGCCCGGAGATCTGTCCGACATAGGTCCAGGTCACCAGCCAGCCGAATACTTTGCGGCCCTCGGCCACGTTGAATTCATCGCCCGCGAGACTCCAGACGAGCAGCGGTACCAGATAGTTCAGTTGGTCGGCCAGGAGCCAGATCAGTCCAACCGCCAGAATCGGAAGTAACCCCCCTGCAATGAAAACCAAGGCAATGGTGAAAAGGATTGCGTACGCCAGGGTTGCGTAGCGAAGTACTTTGAGCCGCGCTGCGCCGTCAACAAGTCGAAACTGCACCAGGCCAAGAAGGAGAAGACCCAATCCACCCAATGGGTAGATGAACAGGAGTGACTCGGTTCCAGCGAGTGCGATCATTTGGCTCGCTGCGACAACCTCGGTAACAAATCCTGCAAAGAAAATACCCGCGAGTGCAACTGCCATGGGCCATGCCCGCTTCTTCAGGGAAGAACCTTCAACGGCTGCCCGAATTTCACCGCGCTCGCGCACCACGGCCGGTTGCGCAACTTTCGGTGTCGCCTCAGCTGCAGGTTTGCGCGCGGGGAGGAAACCCCATGGGTCGTCTTCAGGTGTGCCCGCGCCCTCGTCCTTCACGGTCATGACAATTGTTGATTACTGCGAAACCCGCGTGGCAGCTTCGCGAATTTGAGCGGACCACGCGTGATCGGGGCTGGTCAAGGAGAACAAGCCCTCAGATGCGTTCTGCACGACTTCTTCAGCAAGCGGGAGGATCGCAGCCACTTCAGCAGCATAAACGTCTGTCATCTGTTGACGCAGATCCTCAACATCGATGTTGGAAGGCACCTTATTAATGATCAGGAAAAGTTCAGGCACTCCGAGTTTGCGGGCCACGTCGACTGTCACTGCCGTGCCTTGGAAGTCTTGGCGATCGGGGCGCATGAGCAGAAGAAGGACATCGCTAATTGTTATTGACAGCAGTGTCTCCTCATTGAGTCCCGGGTGGGTGTCAATGAGTAAGTAGTCCAATTGCAGGTCACGAGCTAGGTCCCGAAAGCCGTCATTCAACGTCCCCACGTCATAGCCTTCACGCAATACGCGTGCGATGTCTCCCGACTTCATGCTGGAGGGAATCAGGTAGAGAGCGCCGCCATCTGACACCGTCTTATTCACCGCGATGCGATCGGTGACCTCGTGTGCTGCCTGGGCAATCGGAATTTTGCCCCACAGGTAGTCGTTCAATGTGTTATCAAGGTCATCGGAATAGCCGAACAGCACGTGGATCCCTGGGCTCTGGATGTCGGTGTCAACAACGGCCACGCGATTTCCCGCCGCAGCCAGCTGGCCGGCCAAGTTGGAAGTTGTATTGCTCTTACCCGTTCCTCCACGGAATGAGTGGATGGAAATTACTTTGGTCATTTGTGCTCCCTTGACTAATCTGAGGTTCGAACCCTATCCAAACTCAGCCTGCCTGGCTACCGTGTAACCACGGTCACCTCGAATCCCAACGCATTATCCACCGATCCGATCCCAGAGGTCCTTGGAGCCCCGACGCCCACTGCGCTCCACCACAACATGAATCACATCATCTGACTCACGCACCGCCCCATCTTGCATCAAAAGTGCAATGGACCGTGTGATCTCGTCCGGATCGACAGTCGGCAAGTGCTCGTGAATTTCGGCCACCGAACTTGGCCCGTTCCGCAGCAGACTGGTGATTATTTGACGTTCTGTCGGGGTTCTGTCCAACAGCCCGGTCAACCCCGCACTAATGGCTCCCCGACTCAGCGAGCGCACAACACATGTGTCCACCGCCCGAGCGCTTTCCGCCCTGCGTTCCCCAACCGTGAGCCTGAGGTCGCCACAATGATTCCCCGGCCCAATCACTGCCACACGTCGAGACACTCCATCTTCGAGAACCGAAATCTCAACACGGCCGGACACCACGAAGAAGATTCGGTCGGACAGATCCCCCTGTCGGTAAATCACGTCGCCCGCCGCATATCTCTCGGTCACAAGGCGCGCATGCAAATTCTCGTGGGCATCTTCTCCCAGGCCCAGAACGCTGAGGTCCACCTCGTCCACCGCAAGTCGCTGCCCCCACAGGCGTGCGTATTCAGGAGAGTCCACCAGCAAGTATTCATGGGAGTCGTGCCGGATCTCATGTTCGCCAATTAACACCATGGAATCCATGGCGGCTGCGGTTTCCGGGCTTCGCAATGCCACCACGACAACGCCTATTCCGGATTCGCGGAGTGCAGTCAGTAATGGCCGTGCGGTATCCGGGTCCGCCAATGCGATCAGGGGCCCGATGAGCAGTGTTTCAGGTGCTGCCGCCATCGCGGTAGCGAGCATGAGGCGCTGCCGCTCATCGGCGGTCAATGCCGAAGCCATGGGTCCCAGCTGGTGATCCAACCCCGCTGGCAAATCTACAAGATGGCTCAAACCCACCGATTCTAAAAACTTCGCTGCATCTTCCTGGGAAAGATCAGGTGCAAGTGAGCGCAGATGCTCATGAACACTCACGTTGAATGCCACCGAGTCAGCCGGAACGTGGAGGATTTGAGGCACAACCTCCGGCATGCGGATCGGGGTCCCGTCCATTGTGATCCGCCACGGATCAGGGTGGGACCCGGCGGAAAGGGCGGCCAGAGCTATGTCGCGATCCATTGCAACCGGCGTCACCAGCCCCACCAAATGCGCGTCCTCTCCCTGGGCTTCGTCACCCCACGAAATGTCATGACCGCGCGGTGCATTGTTAAAGTCGACATCGTCCATGTGGGAACCAGGTGTCAGGATCATGTCGATTCGATACCTGCTCACCACCGCCAACTGCAAGCTTCGAATCCAATCGGGCAAAACTCGAAGGCCAGCGACAACACCTTCAACATAGAGCAGTGCTGCGGCGACCGAAGCCAGCCCGACACCTCCTGCCGCCACTCCGAAAATGACAACTGCCAAAAGTCCGAGCATTCCCGCTGCATACGCACCGGTCACCAACTTGGTAACCACCGCGGCCTGATCGATTGTCGCTGCTGTGAGTCGGTCAGTCCGATTCGCGAATCGTGACTCCACCCATTCTTCCAAGTGAAGACCTGAAATCGTTCGTGGCGATGTAATTGCTTCATCCACCGATTCACCGACGCGACTGCTTGCAGACATGCGATCCTGATCCTTGATTATCAATCTGCGACCCACTATCCGACGCACCTGAAGAAACCCAATCGTGGCAATGATCATGACCACTCCAGCGTGCCACTCGACGTATGTCAGCAGGGCCAGACTCAAGACCACGCGGATGGCAGCAGGAAGTCCGGAGGACACCGTTGTGGAAAATGCTTCACTGACGTTGTCCACATCTGAGGTATGTCGGCTGACGATCGATGAACGAACCAAGCCATCACGGCGAATGACCCTGACTCGCAGAGCTTGCGCGAAAATGTCACGACGAAGCCGCCCAGCTGATTGTGTGGCCACAGACTTTGCCCCAATTTCGGTCACATACAGGCCAGCGATCACAAATAGAACTAAGCCTGTGAGCAATGCAAATGGCCCGGGTGCCCACACGCCACCGTTCAGAATGGACTCCACCTGCAACGGGATAACCGCCTGGCACGCCAAGACAAGGATTGCAACGACGGACGTTACTGCCAAGCGTGTGCGTGAACCTCGAACAAATGGCCAAAACCACCAAAAAAGGCTTCGAAAAGGTCGATCGCCTCCGATCGCAGCGCTTGCACTTAACGCCCCTTTTGACACCTCCGGATTATGACACTGAGATTTCGGAGACTTTGCCGACAAAAGTCCGTATTGAGAATTGTTCTCCTTGTGTTCACCTTTATGTCATGCGATTAACGCTCCTGCTCCAACTGCAGTCAATGTTGAATTACTCTCTTTGATCCACCGCGATCCCGGAAGTCCCGCCAGGCATTTGTTGACCACAACGCGAGGACTACAAGAACTGGTTGAAATAGCAGTCGAATAAATCTTGCCGCGTCTGAATCCAATCCAAAAGCGTCGGTTTGGGTCACGAATTGCGAAATATTTCCGGGGAAAATGATGATGAAGAAACCTGCGGTGAGCCACCCCACCAGTGCTCGTTGTCGTGGAAGCACAATCAACGCGACTGCAAGTGCGATCTCCACGACACCCGAGAGATAGACCACGGCCTCAGCACCCGGCATCCACGGCGGAACCTGTGCCGTGAATTCCGCAGTGTTGCGGAAGTGGCCAACACCGGCGGCAAACAGGATCGCGGCCAGAACAATGCGACCGACAAGCCTTGCTCCCGCGGAAATTCTCTGGCCTTGCTGCATCCGTGGACTCTAGCGGGCTGCAATGGGCGCAACAACCACGGTTTCTGCGTGTGAATCAAGACCCACGGATCGACGCAATCCGCGTCCGCCCGTGATCGCGAGGACAATGCCGAAAACGGCTGCGCCAACCAGCACGATCATGGTCCCGGAAGGAACTCCCGCGTAGTAGCTGGCGTACATGCCGATCAAACCGCTGAGCGTTCCCACGATTGTGCTAATGAGCAGCATTTTTGAAAATGAATCGGTGAGCATGCGGGCAACGACTGCAGGAATGACCAACATGGCGGCCACGAGGGTCACGCCGATTACCGTCAAGGTCGCAAGAATCGACAGGGACAGAATGATCATGAGGTAGGCGTCGGTGCGATTCACACGGACACCGGAGACATCTGCTACCTCAGGATCGAATGTCATGAAAAGTAGTGAGCGGTAACGAAAGAAAACAAACAGACCCGCGACCGCGGAGATCACGATTAATCCCACAATTTGGGTGACGGAGATTCCAAGAATGCTGCCGAACAGTGCACTCTCAAATGATGGTCCGCTGTTACCAAACTTGGCAAAGAGCGCCACACCGAGAGCAAAAGAAGCAGTGGTGATCACACCGATTGCGGCATCTGCCCCAACGCGGCTTCGTTTGGCAACAGTTGTGATCGCCAGGGCTGACGCAATTCCCCAAAGTCCAGCTCCGAGTAAATAAAACTGAGCAGCGAATAACTGCGCGGCGGCGAACCCGCCGAAGATTGAGTGAGAGAGACCGTGACCGATATAGCTCATGCCGCGAAGCACAATGAAAACTCCAATGAATCCCAAGAGCGCACCGGAGAGGCTGGCAACAAAAAGACCTTTCTGAAAGAACGCGAATGAGAGGGGCTCAATAAGGGTTTCCATTTCAGCGAGCCTCCTCGATCAGGCGAGACTCTGGCATTTCGTCTACAACAACTCGAATGCCCAAGTGCTCGAGGACATCCATTCGAGCACCGAAAGTCTCCTCGAGCACTTCGGGTCGGATCACCTCGGCCGCACTACCGTCCGCAACGATTTTGTGGTTCACGCAGATCAGGTGTGGTAGGTGAGTGGCCATGCCATTGAGATCATGGGTGGTGAGCACGATTGCTACACCGTCTTCGTGTAGGTCAGCGAGCAAATGCAAAACGTCATGTCGGGTGGAAACATCAACCCCGCTTGTGGGTTCATCGAGCAATAACAATTGTGGGTCGCGCAAGAGCGCCCGGGCAAGAAACATGCGCTGCTGCTGACCGCCCGAGAGGCTGCGGATGTGCCGCCCTGCCAGTTGAGAAATCCCTAGGCGATCGAGTAGTCGGGCCACCTCGCGTTTTTCTTCCGCACTCGCCCATGGCAATCGGCGCCCCTGAGTTCGGGACATGAGAACACATTCCTCCACCGTGATCGGGAAGTTCCAGTTCACCGTTTCCAACTGCGGGACATAGGCGATCCGAAGATCCGGGGCTGTCGTGATGGTTCCGGATCGTGGTTTCAAAGTGCCCAGACAACAGCCTGAGCAAAGTGGTTTTGCCTGCTCCCGAAGGACCGACGATGCCGGTGAACTGATCTTCACGAACCTTGAGCGAGACGTCCGACAGAACAATGTGGTGGTCGTATCCCGCCGAGACGTGCTCAAGGGCAATCAGTGTGGGGCCAACACCTGTTCCGGTCACTGCGGGTAGACCGCGTTGTCCTCGATCGGGCTGGTGATATCAACAGCATCGACATTTGTTGATGTCCCGCCGAGGCCCTTGATCATGGTGGCAAAGTTGTACTGCATGAGTCCTAGCCACGAGTGATTAAGTTCACCGGGTGCACCGGGGAGGTCATCGTCCCGAAGTGAGTCTTCATAGCGAGCACCTGTCGCACGACCGATCTCTTCCAATATGGGTGAAGGAAATACTTCGGAGCCAAAGATGGTGGGCACGTTCTCATTTTCCACCTGGCGAATCAGGTCCGCGACTTCACTGGGGGTGGGTTCGGCAAAGTCCCCGGGTTGCACGGCTCCGATCACGGTCCAACCAAAGTTCTTGGCGAAATAAGCGTAGGCATCGTGGTAGGTGAGCAACTTCAGATTTCCTGCGGGAACAGTCTCTTGATCCAGGCGAACCGCATCACCAAGGGCCTGGGCTTGGGCGGCAAAGGATTCGTAATTCGCGGCAAAGGTGTCGGCACAATCGGGAACGCGTTCGATCAAGAGATCGCGGACCAACGCTGCATATTCAATGGCGTAACCCGGGTCGGTCCACAGGTGCGGATTGGGCTTGCCATCTTCTTCTGGGAAGGAAAAGTCGTAGAGGTATTCGGATTCTGGGAGGGAGAGTGTACCGAGTTCAACAATCTCAGCGCCATCTTTAAGGTTGGCGGCAGCAAGTTCAATTGTGGGGTCTTCCAACTTCAAGCCGTTGACCAAGATCAGGTCTGCTGTGCTGACCAACTCGGCCACCTGCGGGGCTGGTTCAAATGTGTGGCTATTGGTGCCCTCGGGGACGATCCCCTCAATGACCACGCAGTCGCCACCAACTCGCGAAGCAATCGAGGTGATGGGAGAAACCGTGGTGGCGATCAATAGCTTGTCTGAGCCGCCAGCGGTGTCCTGATCACCGCCATCTGAGGAACACCCTGTGAGAAGCAAGGCGCCTGCAATGATCATGGGAACAGTGGCCCTGGGGACAGTGACTCTGGGAACGAGGAATTTTCGCATGCCCGTACCTTACTAGCAATTTCCAGTACCTGCAAAAGACTCGCAATAAGCCAATTCACTCCCCCTGTGCATATTTTCACTAATGATTTACAGTGAAAGCATGCATATGGGCCTGCGATCAACTTTGTCCGTTTCGGTCGTGGGTTTTTCGCTCGGGGCATCGCTGCTCCTCGGCGCGGCGCCAGCGGCGCATTCCGCGCCCGCGACAACCCCCATTTCGAGCAATATCCCCGCAGCCATTGCCCGCGAGTACTCCGGAGGTGACTTGAAGGTGGGCAAGGCATTTAGTTCAACATCCGCCTATACCAAACATCGAATGACCTATGAATCCGGTGGGCTCACCATTTCTGGAATCATGGTGAAGCCACGCGGTGAAGGTCCATTCCCGGTTGTTGTTCTAGCCCACGGATACATCGACCCCAAGGTGTATTGGAGCGGGCAAGGTTTCCGGCGCGAACAGGATTGGTTGGGCAAGAACGGTTACGTTGCACTCCACGTTGATTATCGCAATCACGCCAGGTCCGATAAAGATCCGAAAAACGATATTTCCATGCGTATGGGTTACGCCGAAGATGTTATCGGTGCTGCACTCGCCGTCAAAGACTCCAATCTGACATACCTCGATAAAAACAAGGTTGCACTCCTCGGTAGATCCATGGGTGGCGGAGTTGCCTTCCAAGCGCTCGTTCTCGAACCCGGTGTTTTCGATGCCGCAATTGTGTACGCATCAACCAGCACGCTCGCGGCCGACAACTTCAATAAATGGCAGCGCAACAGTTACCCCATCGGTAATCAAATCTTGAAAGCCTACGGAACTCCCAAAGAGAATCCTGAAGTGTGGCGCGACATGTCTTCGCGGAATTTCTTCTCCCGCATCACCGAACCCGTTCTCATGATTCATGGGACAAAAGATGAAAGCTGCGATATTTCCTGGGCTCGCGCTACGAATAAAGCGCTCGAGGCCAACGGCGTGGACGTCACCTATGTCGAATACCCGGGTGCCCCGCACTACATGTATGGCGAATGGAATGACTCCATCAAGAAAGTTGGAACCTTCCTGAAAGCCAACCTGAAATAGGCACCGTCGGTGTGGGAGCCTTAACCCATGTCGGAGCCGATTCAAGAACAAGATCTGTGGGATTCCCTTCTGAACAACAATTGCAAGTACATTTCCTTGGGCACCCTTAAAAAAGACGGATCGGTTGTGCGAACGCCGGTGTGGTACGCAGGGGTAGCCCACGGCACATCTGGGTCTGAACTTTTTGTCACCACCGAAGGCAATTCCGGCAAAGTAAAAAGAATTCGAAATTTCCCAGATGTGGAAATTGCCGAGTGCGATATGCGCGGTCGCATCAAGGGAAATGCCATTTCAGCTGCTGCCCAGATCGTTGATCCAACAACCGAAACTGGTTTAGTTGCACTCTTTCAGAAGAAGTACGGATTGATGTTCAGGATCATGAGCCTGCCTGGGCGTAAGGCGAGGCAGCGAGTTTTTATTCGCATTCGTCAACCTGAGACACACCAGCCCATGACCCCACAGGCCACCCATGAGTGATCCGTTGAAAGTGACCGCGATCGTTCAAGCGCGCATGAGTTCAACGCGGTTGCCCGGAAAAGTATTAGTCGAGTTGAGTGGTGCACCCATGTTGCAGCGGCAATTAGAACGGGTACAGCGGGCCACCCTTCTCTCCAATGTCGTCGTTGCCACATCCACAGATATATCCGATGATCCGATCGCCGCCCTGTGCGCGGGATTAGATATTGACTGTTATCGCGGTCATCTTTCAGATGTCCTCGGTCGATTTGTTGGTGCGGTTGATGCATTCCCCACCCATGTTGTGGTGCGAATCACCGCTGACTGCCCGTTGATTTCTCCCCAAGCAATTGATTCTGTCGTGAGGGCATTTCTTGAGGCAGATTGTGATTACCTGTCCAATACCCTCGAACCCACATTCCCCGATGGCGTGGACATTGAAGTCATGACCACGAAGGCACTGCGTGAGGTTTCGGCAATCAGCACGGATCCGTTGGAGCGCGAGCACGTAACCCTGGGTATCTATCGGCGCCCTGATCACTTTTCTGTGCAGAATTACCGGGGCGAGCAGGATTTGTCCGACTTGAGGTGGACCGTGGATTCTCCGGAGGATCTGGAATTCGTCGCCTGGGTTTATCACTCGCTCTTTTCCGACAATCCGCTTTTCGAGATAGAAGATGTTCTGGAACTTTTGACCCAACACCCACAACGCAGCAGAACCACCCGCGAGGCCAAGCGCAATGCGGCCCTTAATGGGGTAAACACCGGGGCCATGAAGCATTCCCAGGTCGACTTGCCCCCTTTTTAGTTGAATGCTAAACTATATTAAATCGATAGGAGAATTTCATGCCTGCAGTTACAGCTGACACCTTGACCTTGCCAAGATTCACCATTCCCGTTGAGGCGCGTCCCCGATCGGTGAAGCGCATCACAACCGCGCCCCAAGGACACGAGGGTGAAGGCTTTCCCGTTCGTCGGGCATTCGCCATGATCGAGCAGAGCGACCTTGATCCATTTATTCACATGGATCAAATGGGTGAAGTCGAATATGCACCAGGAGAGCCAAAAGGCACGCCCTGGCACCCACACCGTGGCTTTGAAACATTCACCTACTTAATAGATGGACAGTTTCTGCACCAAGACTCCAATGGCGGCGGCGGAATCATCGATTCCGGTGGCACCCAGTACATGACGGCGGGCGATGGAATCCTGCACATTGAAACACCACCCGAGCACCTGGTTGTTTCCGGTGGACTTTTTCACGGTGTGCAATTGTGGATCAACCTTCCCAAAGATAAGAAACGGATTGCTCCGCAGTATCAGGATCTCCAGGGGATTGATTCATCATTAGTTTCTAGTACAGATGGCGGCGCACTCGTGCGCGTACTGGCTGGTCAGATTGCCGAGTTCTCCGGACCCGGGATTTCACACACCCCACTCGCCATCACTCACATCACAATTGCCCCCGGAGCTGAAGTTGAGATTCCGTGGCGATCCGACTTCAATGCGCTGGCGTATATTCTCGCCGGTTCTGGCTACGTGGGATCGGACCTGCGCCCGATCTCCACCGGTCAAATGGCTGTCCTAGTCGATGGCGACACGGTGAAACTGCGGGCCGCGGACACCCAAGAGTCGAGATCACCGAACTTAGAGGTATTCCTGATTGGTGGAGTGCCCCTGCGGCAGCCGGTCTTCCAGCATGGACCTTTCGTGATGAATACCAAGGCCGAAGTTGTTCAGGCATTCGAAGACTTCCAGGCCGGGCGGTTTGGTCACATTCCCGCCGATGCAATCCAGCCACACCGCATGTAACTGGAATTCATTTCGAGTCTGCACCTGCAATACCGACCAGTTTCCCTATGCTGACCTAATGCCATTCGCACCGCTCGGGGTTTATGTCCCCCTCGTGACCCCTTTCGATGCCCAAGGACAGGTGGACACCGACACTCTGCGCGTGGCAGTGCGAGTAATGCTTGCCACGGGCGTTCACGGGATCGTTGCCGCGGGAACAACCGGCGAGGGCTACGCCCTGAGCTTTGATGAACGCCGCCAGGTGCTCAACCTGATCGTGTCGGAAGTGGCCGGTGCGGTTCCGGTTCTCGCAGGAGTGGGTGGCATGTCCACCCATGAAGCACTGGATCAGGCACTCCTTGCCAAGCGTGCAGGTGTCACCGGACTCATGCTCGCGGCCCCTGCATACTGCTTACCCACGGAATCCGAACTCGCCAGCCACGTCACCACCGTTGTTCGAGCCATTGACCTACCCACGGTTCTTTATGACTACCCCGCGCGAACCGGGGTGAGTTTTTCACGGCAGGTGCTCACACAAATTGCGGAACTGCCACAGATCGTTGGAATCAAGGAAGCATCGGGTGATCTAAGTCGGATTCCTTGGTTGCAATCAGATTTCGGATCTGAGTTGGCAATCGTGTGCGGTGCAGATGTTGACTCAATAACTTTCCTTGACGCAGGAGTCACCTGCTGGATCGGTGGGATTGCGAACCTGCTGCCGGCCGCACACGTGGCCATGTTGGACGCGGACAAGCGCGCAACCGTCTATTCCGAAATACTGCCTGTCCTTGAATTCATTGAATCGGGCGACTACAACGCGAAAATCAAAGCGGGCATGGGGTTGCGCGGGTTAATAGTCGGCCCTCCGCGAGCACCACTCGCTCAAGTCGACTCTGCGGAGCTGGAATCACTTGCCATTGCACTTGATGCCGCAGGTCCGTGGGCTCCTCCACTGGTGGGCTAACCGGTGGCTGCCACGGCTCGCCCCGAGTGTGACGCAGACACCATTGTGATCGGTGGCGGGATAATCGGAGTAGCCATTGCTGCGGCTTTACGCGATCAATCCGTTCTTGTTCTTGATTCGGGTGCTCCCAGATTTGGAACGTCATTGACAAATGCCGGACATATTGTGGTCAGCCATGCAACACCCTTTGCAGCACCCGGCATGGTCCGCATGGGGTTTAGGTCTCTCGCCGCACGCGATGGCTCATTCGCCCTGTCACCAAAAATTCCACTATCCGGGTTATCATGGCTGGGTAAATTCATGTCGAAGTGCAATGAACGCAATACTGCGGTCCTGACTCCCGGTCTGTTGTCATTACTTCAGATCTCCGCACAGCAGGTTCATCAACTCGGGATCCCCACAACATCCACTGGCATGTGGGAGATTTTCACTTCGCCCCGGGCTCGCGAGCACGCTCTCCATCAAGTCGAGCACATGCATCAGATAGGACTTTCCGCTCACCTGATTGACAAGTCAGAAGCCCTTGAATCCGAACCACTCCTGACCCCGAATGCTCAAGCGATCGTTGAGTTGAGTGAGGACTTTGGAATCAATCCGGAAACACTCTGGTACACATTGAGAGATGCAAACCCAGATGCCACCTATATCAACAATGTCACTGTCGACTCACTCACTCCGTTCGTCGACTTTGTTCGAGTGAATGTGGGGACAACTACGTATTCGGCGCGCAAGGTGGTAATTGCCGCGGGTGCGTGGACACCGAGTGTGACCAAGCTAGTTGGAGTGAACCTTCCGATCATTGCCGCTAAGGGTTACTCGATCACGATCCCACACATGCGCACCAATATTGCCCACCCCATGATTCTCGCCGATGAAAAAACTGCGGTGGACCCCATGGGTTCCGCTTTGCGCATGAGTGCCAGATTCGAACTCACTCGCGCGAGCGACCGGAGTATCTCCACAAAGCGAATTACGCAGATGTACCAGAGGGCCAAGCGCACATTGCGGTTACCGGAGTTCCCCGAATCCATTCAGTCTCTCTCACCCTGGACGGGCGTGCGACCCGCTAGTGCAGATGGTGCACCATTTATTGGGCCACTTGCAGGTATGCCGAATGTGCTGGTGGCTTCGGGTCACGGAATGATCGGAACCGCCATGGCCATGGGCACCGCGGATCTCATTGCCCGATATCTTCGTGGTGAGAGAATCAGTGAAGCCGAACTGGCACTCACACCCAACCGCTAGGGGAAGCATGGAAACCACTCGCATGTGGCATTGCGTGGATTCACATACCGAAGGAATGCCCACGCGCGTGGTTGTTGGTGGCGTGGGTGTACTCCCCGGCGCCACCATGGAAGAGCGCCGGCAATACGTCATGACGGAAGCCGATCACCTGCGGCGCTGGCTCATGTTCGAACCACATGGCCACGGGGCCATGAGCGGTGCAATCCTGCAGCCGCCAACCAGACCGGACTGCGACTGGGGTGTTGTGTACATCGAGGTGTCAGGCTGCCTGCCAATGTGTGGCCACGGCACAATCGGAACCGCAACCGTGCTGGTCGAAACCGGCATGGTGCCTGTGATCGAACCTGAGACTGTTATTCGGCTAGATACTCCGGCTGGCTTGGTAATTGCCCGCGTGCGTGTCGAGGGTGGCCGCGCCACCAGTGTGACCTTGGAGAACGTTCCTTCCTTCGTCACCGAGCTTGATTCCACAATTGAAGTTACAGGATTCGGTCTCGTTCCTTATGACATGGCATTCGGCGGAAACTTCTACGCCATTGTTGAACTTGCCGATATTGGAGTGGAATTCGGAATTGACAATAAAGATCAACTACTCGAAGCCGGGCTTGCAATCATGAATGCCATCAACGAACAACAACCACCGGTCCACCCGGAAAACCCGGCAATCGATCATGTGCATCACGTTCAGCTCGTGGCACCGGGAAGTACTTCGAGTCATTCGCGTCACGCCATGGCGATTTACCCCGGTTGGTTTGATCGGTCGCCTTGCGGCACAGGAACCAGCGCCCGAGTCGCGCAACTCACGGCGCGCGGTCAACTCGCTCCGGGGGACACCTTAAAAAACGAGTCATTAATTGGCACGCACTTCCTCGGTCGCGTCAAGGAATCAACGACGGTTGCTGGAATTCCAGCGATCATTCCTGAGATCACCGGACGGGCATGGATCACCGGAACATCGGTGCACATGCTTGCCCCAGACGACCCCTTCCCCGAAGGATTTTTACTGTAATGGCCAAAGGCGATACCGAAGCACGTGACAATCCGGAAATACCCAAACCAGATCGCCTCGACCCCACACATCCCCACTACTTCGCGATCATGTCTGCTCACTCAGCAGCGTGTGCAACGGGCCAGGCGGGATACCTCGACCCTTTTACCGGATTATTTGCCATGACCAGTGACCATCACCTTGAGCGCGGGTTCTGCTGCGGCCGAGGCTGCCGCCACTGCCCCTATATCTAGTTTTAGGTCCCGATTCCCCACGGTGGTCCCGTCATGGCATACCGTGTTCAGGTGCGAACTCACCTGTGGGCCCCTGCGCTCGGTCTAGCGCTGGTTGTCTCCTTCCTCCCCGCCACGAGTTTGCACGTGTCAACGTCCCATGCGGCAACGGCACCCCAGGCCGTGGGCACGTGGTCCATGGTTCCGCAGAGCAAGGACTCCAACGGCGACGGATTTATCGATGGCGATGGGGGTGTCCCTTCTTCGGGCGCCCTGTCCGCCCAACCGTCAGCAAATTTCGTTGGCGCAGGCAACTTCATTGCCCAACCGAATGAACGCTTAATTGGCGGTTCACTCTCGTGGTACCTGGATGACACCGGATTTCCTGTTTTACTCAATGCCTGCAAGTCGGTCGGAGATACGTACACGTGGACCGTTCAACGCGGGGGCGAGGTGGTTGCAACCACGCCGGTCAAGAAACTCACGCGCAAAGCCTGTCGCCAGACCATTACATTGCCCGAGGGTTTACACAGCCTCAAACTCACCGTGCGCAAGGGCTCCGCCACAAAACGCCTCTCCATGGTCGCGAATGTTTCTAATATTTTGATGGTGGTCATGGGTGACTCCTATGCCTCTGGTGAAGGAAACCCGCGCAATGTCAATGCATGGCTCCGAAATACTTCTGCTCGTTTTAACCCTTACTGGGACAACGACAGATGCAATCGGAGTGTTCACGGAGCACCAGCGCAGGCCGCATTACAGCTAGAAAAAGCGTCCACGAAAACTTCGGTCACTCTGGTAGATGTTTCTTGCTCAGGGGCAACCGTTGATCGAGGGATATTAGGTGCTCAATACCCGAATACTCCAACGCAAATTGAGCAGGTCACCGCCCTGATTGGTAACCGGAGTATCGATGTCCTCTCCATCACGATTGGGGGCAATGATGTCGGCTTCGGTTCGATTCTGACCACCTGCGCACTTGCCAATAACTGCCCACTGGCCAAAGCCACCTCAAAGCCGCTTTCCAACTACCCCACCGTTCAAAGTGGAGTGCAGTCCGAGACCGCCAAATTGGCGGGTGCCTACACTCGAATTAATGATTGCCTCACCGGCGTTCCCTGCCAGTCCTCCACCGGTGACTCACTCCAAGGACTACAGATCACCCCGGGCGGAAAAGTCTTTGTCTCCTCTTACCCTGACATCACTCGGTCAGCAAATGGCGCAATCTGCAGTTACCTCACAATTTCGCGCGATGATTTCCAATGGGCGCGCGACACAATTTTGAGCCCCGCGCCTTCAAATCCATTTCCCTACACGACCACCCGCAGTCAGACGGTGAACCTCGACAATGCAGCCGGTTCGCTCAATGGTCAGATCAATGCAACAACAGCGTTGGGCTGGCAACCGGTCATGGGCATTTGGGGCGCATCCGGTGACTCCACCACAGGTCACGGAGTCTGCGCAGGAACAAGTGCATGGGTATTTGGCTTGACCGGCTTCTCCGGATTCACCAGTGGTTCATTTCATCCCAATCCACAAGGTTTGGAAAGCATGGCAAAAGAGCTTCTCGCTCAGATTAAAGCCACCGGATTCTGAGTTCGCCCTTGGTGATAATGTTCACCAGTTCGGAAATACGCACCGCTAGCTCAATTGGCAGAGCAGCTGACTCTTAATCAGCGGGTTGTAGGTTCAAGTCCTACGCGGTGTACAAAGTTCGCTTCGTCTTTTCCACAGGTACAAATTCGCTCTGTTATCACGGCTCGATTCCTCCTAACATTCCACGTGAATGTGAGGAGTGATCAGTCTCAATGGTCCGTGGGAAGCACCCCAAGAAGGAATGGGAATCTCTCCTTCGCCAAATCGAGCTCCGCGGATGGCACATCGCCAGGAAATCTGGCTATTTTCGGTGCAAATGCCCATGCGGTTTACACTTGCGGTCAATACCATTGACACCGTCCGGAGCATCCACTTTGATTAACATCAGAAAATGGTTCGAACGACAAACCTGCTGGGAGGTGATCTGACATGATCAGCGTTGTAAACATCCACGCCGAAGTTGAAAGCAACAATGAAGCTCTCCTTGACATGTTGAGTGACGCATTCGTAGTTCTCGAGTCGCAGTGCTCTGATTTGGCAGAATGGAGCATAGGATCTAGTCAGCCGTGGTCGAGTATCGAAATCGATTTGGCCTTAGATTGCACAGACACCAGTGATGCAACTACCCGGGCACTAGAAATTTTCGAGCTCGCTGTTTCGTGTACCGCTGAACAAAATTACATTTTCACAAGCGCTCACTCAATCAGTGCACGACTGATTAATGTGTAGCCGAGATTCCCTCACTCTTAGCCGCCCGGTTGAGAATTGCTCTCGCCGCGTTGTGACCCGGGATCCCACTCACTCCACCACCACGGGCAGCGCCGCTGCCGCAGAGGAAGACATTTTCACGGGTAGTTTCCACACCCCATGAGCCAATCTCAGAGTCAGACTGCGCCCACGGCCAATCTAGTGGGGTGTGAAAGATATTTCCGGTAGCAATATTCAAATAGTTCTCAATATCTACGGTTGTGTTGACCTCTATACAGGGGTTTCCGTCAGGGCCCATGAATAAACAATCCTCGATGGGTTCAGCCAATACCGAATTGAGTGTCGCCAACACTGCTTGCAGTGCTTGGTCACTCGTAACCGGGTTATTTGATCGGGCAAAAAGTTCATGGGGGGTGTGAAGGGCGAATAGTGTCAAAGTGTGCACACCTGCCTCCTGCAATTCCTTGGAGAGAATAGAAGGGTCGGTCAGACTGTGACAGTAGATCTCCGCTGGAAGGGGGTTGGGGAGGGTTCCCCCTTGTGCCGCCTCAAAAGCGTCGGCAAGTTGCTGATATCCCTCGTTAATGTGAAATGTTCCGTTGAATGCTTCAGATGAAACTCCACTGCGAAGATTGGGCAAGCGCGAAAGAAGCATGTTGACCTTGATTTGGGCACCACCTGAAGCGATATCAATTATTGGAAGCGGATCACCAAAAAGTTCCGCAAGGACACTCGGTGTTGCATTCACCAACACATTGCGGGCTGTCCATTCACGTTCACCCGCCTGCACCCTGATGCCGCCGGTGATCTCCTCCAACTTGGTCACCTCAACTCCTGTGTGAATAACCGCACCAGATGCCGTGGCAATGCCTTCCAATTGACCCGTGACCTGGCCCATGCCTCCCACGGGAACATCCCATGTGCCCGGTTCCATTGCCAATCACGTGATACAGGAAACAAATATTTTGGCGAAGGCTGAGATCGTGGGCATCTGCAAATGTGCCAATCAGTGCATCCGTGAAAATTATTCCTCGAAGTGTGTCGTTCGAGATACTCGCCTCAATGACTTCGCCAAGTGGGCGAACAAAAAAGTCATTCCAGTCATCGGGATCATTAATCAGTTTCCGCATATCTTCCTTGGACATAAGCGGCTGGGTTAAAGTGGGGAATACAATTTTTGCTACTCGCTCGGTGCGGGTATAGAAATCAACCCACGCTTGGGCATCCGTGTGGTTCCCCGTGAATTCGGTGATTCGTTTCCTTAACTCCTCAGGGTCACTCTGCGGAATGGCAATTGAGTGATCCGGATGTGCTGGGGTGGGAGTGAAACTCGATACCGCTCGCTTGACCGTGGTGAGTGTCATGTCCAGTTCCTGGCGAATCTGTTCGGGGAGGAGTGAAACCAGGTAGGAGTACTTGCTCAACCGAGCGCCCACGCCGGGAAAGACTTCAGCGGAGATCGCTGCACCACCGACGTGGTCAGCGGCCTCCACAACGAGAACGGAACGCCCAGCTCGAGCGAGGTATGCCGCTGCAACAAGGCCGTTGTGACCCGCACCAACAACAATGTCGTCGAAATCAAAAGTGTCTGACATGGTTAATCACCCTCCCCTGATGCCGGGATCGGGATCCCCTTGCTGGCTAGGCGCGAGCACATCTCGGAATAGTGCGCATCAATTGCCTCAACGGTTCGATCATCAAAGTCACGGCGCCAACGACCGGCGTGCGAACTCTCTGCGGTCATATTGGCATTAAACCAATCTGACATTTCTGCTGATGGGCTTACGCCGACGTGGTCAAGCAGTGCATTGAGTGTTTCCGCTCGACTATTGCGAACGAGATCTAGGAGCTCGAATGTGAGCACTCGACCGGGTGTGCTTTTCTCTGTCGCTCTGTGTGACTTCTCTGTGCGCTGCTCCCATTGATCCAAAGCCGCAAAAACATCGTTCGGCCCGAAATCCTGGTGGACAAAGGAAGCCGCCACATCGCGACCGTCACGAGTCACAATCACAACCTTTGATTCCGGGTACACGGCTTCAACCCGATCGGCCTTGCGAGCGTTCGCTGGTGTTGTGTCGACCCAGCGGATTGCACCGCAACCGGCAGCGACTTTGTCCATGATCGAATACACCAAATCCTGAGTGGCCTGTTGGGGATCACGTGGAAATAGCTGTAAATACTTCGAGGTGAGATCGACAACGAATTCTTTGTCCATGGATGTATGCAGCCCAACATTCTCCGCACGAAAGAACCAACGATCAAGTAATCGATCCACGGCCAGTTCCGCCGCCGCCTGCCCGGCAGGTGTGTTGGCTTTTGTCAGCGCATCTACAAAACCGTCATTGCCCGTGATGAACCGAACTTCCATGGGCCTGGTGAGGGTGAGATCGGGGTGATGGTCAAGCAGGTGACCAACAATCGTGGAACCACTGCGGCCGGTTCCGCCAATGAGAACTGGTTCGAGTGAACTACCGCCCACGACGCCGCAGGATTTTAATTGCCACAACGCCAAGAACAATGGCACCTGCGATGGCAACCCGCTCGGGACGAACACCACCGAATTCATCGGTAAACCAACCACCGGCTGCCCTGAGGCCACGTTGGGCTAATGCGGCCGGTGTGGTCTGTTCGCGCAATTGGGTGAGCGAAGCAATGAAATCGGCGCGCGCCACACCAATCTCGGATTGAATCACCTCAAGTTTTTGCGGGGGGGTGGTCTCATGCGTGGTCACGGGGAACACCCTACGCGCCACCCGCAATCCGCGGTCAACCCTGTACGAATACAGCCCGACGGTTTCGCCTAGACTCGAGGCGCTCTCGCGGGAGTGGTGGAATTGGCAGACACGCAGGTTTTAGGTACCTGTGTCTTCGGACGTGCGGGTTCAAGTCCCGCCTCCCGCACCCAAGTTGTGGTTGAGGAGAGTTACCCTGCTGACAATTCCCTGATGAATGCCTTGAGCGCGTGACCCCGGTGGCTGATCACGTCCTTCTCCTCTGCGGTCAGTTGCGCGGAAGTCACCGATTGGCCCATGGGGACGAAGATCGGGTCGTAGCCGAAACCGTGGGCACCCCGAGGGGAATCGATAATCTCACCGTTCATGGAGCCTTCGACAATAAACTCACGGCCACCGGGTTCGCAATAGGCCACCGCGCAGACAAAGGAGGCTCCTCTGCGCTTTCTCGGAATGTGTGCAATCTGGGCGAGGAGGAGCTCGAGGTTGGCGTGGTCATTACCGTGCTGACCTGCCCAACGCGCTGACAAAATTCCGGGCATACCGTTGAGGGCATCCACACACAACCCGGAATCATCTGCAACGGCCGGCAAACCCGTTTCATTACTCACGTATTTCGCCTTGAGCATTGCGTTGGCGGCGAAAGTTGATCCGGTTTCTTCGACATCTTGAAGATCGGGAAAACTATCGGTGCCAAGAATCTCAATTTCTAATCCGGCTTGCTCGAGAATCCGGCGCATCTCCTCAACCTTTTTTTGGTTGTGAGAGGCGATGACCATTTTTGTTGGAATCATGATTACGGAGCGAGTGCCTTTCGTTGCAATTGGGTAAGTTCGGCGCAACCGCGCGATGCGAGATCCAGGAGTTGATTCAACAGTTCGCGATCAAATGCTTCCTGTTCCGCAGTTCCTTGGACTTCAATGAATTTTCCTGATCCGGTCATGACCACGTTCATGTCGGTGTCTGCCGAAACGTCGTCGTCGTAATGAAGATCCAAGCGAGGCTCGCCGCCCACAATTCCCACACTGATAGCCGCAACGGAATCAATGATGGGGTTACCCACAACATGTCCCTGTTCCTGCGCCCACGTGATGGAATCGACGAGGGCCAGATACGCACCCGTAATGGCTGCCGTTCTGGTGCCACCGTCAGCCTGGAGGACATCGCAGTCAATCAAGATGGAGTTTTCGCCCAGTTTTTCCATGTCCACCGCGGCACGAAGACTCCGCCCGATTAATCGGCTGATTTCTTGGGTGCGCCCCGAAAGTTTACCTTTAACGGATTCGCGCTGATTGCGAGTATTGGTGGCACGGGGCAACATGCTGTATTCGGCGGTAACCCAGCCTTTACCCGAGCCGGCAAGCCACCGGGGAACACCCGCTGTAAAAGATGCGGTACAGAGAACACGAGTGCGCCCAAATGTCACCAGCGTGGATCCTTCGGCCTGCTCGAGCCAGCCACGTTGGAATGTCACTTCGCGGAGTTGATCTGCCTGTCTGCCATCTGTGCGGGTCATGTGCCCGAGGTTATCGGTGACGACCGCTAGTTGAGTGCGATGGTCTCGACGGTGGCCAATTCCGGCCCGAGGAATCTTTGACCAAACTCAACGAAATCAGCGGGTTCACCGGTGACCATGAATTGATATGAGGGCCTGGGTGAATCGACCGGCGCAAGGGCATTGTGAGCGACGAGCACCCGGTACAGATCCTTCGCGGTTTCATCTGCGCTACTCACCAACGTGACTCGCTCCCCCAAAACATAGGAAATAGGACCGGTCAACAGCGGATAGTGAGTGCAGCCCAGTACAACCGTGTCAACGTCTGAATCACGAATTACATCGAGATACTGGTGGGCGACTTCCAAAGCTTGATCCCCCGTGGTGATGCCCCTCTCCACGAGTTCCACGAAAAGTGGGCATGCGACAGATGTGAGTACTACCTCTGGGGCGGCGGCGAAGGCATCGTTGTAAGCCTGTGAGTTGATCGTTGCTTCGGTGCCAATGACCGCGACTTGGCCATTGCGGGTTGCAGCTGCCGCTCGCCGTGCCGCGGGGTGAATAACCTCAATTACCGGAATGGAATAACGCTCACGAGCATCCCGCAATGTTGCGGCACTCGCCGAATTACACGCAATGACGAGAGCCTTCACTCCCGTCTCCACAAGTAAATCCATGATCTCCAGGGAATACGCCCGAACCTCCGCGAGAGGTCGAGGACCATAGGGTCCGCGGGCCGTGTCGCCGATATAGCGCAAGGATTCGTGGGGTAGTAAATCAATAATTGAACGGGCCACCGTCAGCCCACCGAATCCGGAGTCAAAAACTCCAATCGGCGCTTGATTGTCAGGGGTGGTCATGATGATCAGCCGTGGCTTTCGTTACCAAGGTAACGATCCGCACGTGATACCTGCACCTTGGACTGCCATGCGGTAACGGCATAGTTACTGAAATACGAATCCTTCAACATTGTCCAGACGCGTTCAACTGTGTGTGGGTCGGCAAGAATCTCCACGCGAATATTCCCACCCTCAACCTCACTGACCCTGCGATTTCGAGGTCCTTCTCCCTGAGCAGCGGTCATGGTCCACCCGGTCACTCCTGCAATCTTCAGATCATTGATCAGGCGCTCTTTAAGAATTGATTCGGTCACAATCGTAAGAAGGTCTATTTCATGCATGACGAACCTCCTCCGGGCGCAGGCGTACGGTGAACGAAAAACTCATAGGAACCAGTTTTCCAGAGCTTGCGCTACAAGGTAATAGATGGGAATGCCGACAATCAGGTTAAACGGGAAAGTAATTCCTAAGCTACTGGTCAGAGTGATGCTGGGGTTTGCCGTTGGCAGGGCGAGTCTTACGGCCGCAGGTGCCGCAATATACGAAGCACTCGCGCATAAAACACCCAAGATCATGGCGCCCCCCATGGATAGACCAGCCAAGTACCCACTGATGATTCCTAAGGTTCCCGCAAATACGGGGAAGACGACCGCGAAAACAATGAGTCCGACACCTGCGGTCCGAATGTCGGAGAGGCGCCGTCCGGCCAGGACCCCCATTTCCAGCAGGAATAGGGCCAAGACACCGGTGAACAGTCCGCCGAAGAATGGTTCGACCTGTTCATAACCTTGAACGCCGGTGAGGAATCCAATCGCCAAACCACCGAATAAAATCAGGACGGATTTTCCGAGTATCACTTCGCGGATCCAGTCCCGGGAGATCGAATCCCGCGAATTTGAATCCCGCGAGTTAGCACCCTCCACCTGTGATCGCGTTGATGCGTACTTCTTGGCAAGGAGAAGACCGACAATAATTCCAGGAATCTCAAGTACCGTCAGTAAGGTCGGCATAAAGCCTTCATAGTTCACATCGAGTGAATCAAGGAAGACAAGCGCTGCGGTAAAAGTCACTAAGGACGTAGATCCATAATGGGCGGCCATGGCGCCGCGATCAATTCCATCTAGTCGGGTCATCCATTTCAACACCACAAATACCAATATCGGAATCACTATGCCCAAGGCAATGGCCACAACAATGGGAAGCAGTACATCGGCCGGCTCGGAGGCTCTCAGCGCAACGCCACCCTTCAGCCCAATGGCAAACAGAAGGTAGATCGCGGTCGCTTGATACACCGGATCCGGTAGGCGGAGATCCGCCTTGAGCCGAACAGAGATCACACCGAGGAGAAAAACAAGGACCGGGACGGAGAGGACATTGGACGTCGCCATGCTCAGTGAGGTGCCGAAATCCACATTGGAATCGTATTGGACGGTGGAATTTAGCTCCCCGACACCCAAGAGGGACGATATCCGTGTTTTCATACACGAGAAGGACTAATCTGCTGCTGCACAGAGAGTGCAGCAATTAAGGAGTTATCTAATGTCCACCACAGGAACAATGCGCCGGCCATTCGGTGTGACCCTGGTCATGATTGTGATCGCGATCGCCGCAATTCTCAACTTGGTTCTAGGAACGCTTCTGGTCTTCTCCGTTTTCGGCGATAACCCCACTTTCACCGATCCCTTTGGGGAAACGCGTGAAATCGGGGGCGGCTGGTTGGTTTTCAACGGAATCATCACATTCATACTCGGTCTCCTTTACCTTTGGCTGATCAAAATGACAGCTATTGGTTCGGCAACCGCTCAAGTGATTATCCAAATGCTTTCGGTGATCAACATTGTGTTCGCGATTTTCAACCTGCCTTATGGCTGGTACACAATTCTGTTGAGCACAATCATTCTGCTTTTGGTCAGCAGTGCCCGGGCGACCATGTGGTTCCGCCAAACCAATTAGTGGTGGGCTGCAGTACCTCAGTTTGTGAATGGATCGGCGATCAAGAAGGTGAGCTCCTCACCGGCCTTGATCGCCGTTTCCATTCCTTGTTCACTCTTAATATTTCGGACTCCTTCACGCGGCACTCCGAGATAAGCACTCACGTGTCGGCGAATGCCACTGGAGTCAAGGAGAGCCTCACGAAGTTCGGAGTCCTCCATTAACTGCAGTGCCTCGGCGACGGTGTTCGCACCCTCTACTGCAACGCAGGTTGGCTCACTGGAATTTCTCAAAAAGATACTAATCTTCATGCAGGAATCCTTTCTCAATCAACATCTCCTGCACCCAGGTCAGCCAACCGTATAAATCAAATAGGGCAGAGCGAGGATCGTTGTCATCTAACTCCTGATTCTCCAGTGACTGCGTGATTTCTAGCCTTGTTCCCAAAGCAAGCCGAAGATCATTAAGGAATCCCACCATGTCGTTCCACTGTTCATTCATTAATTGCAGTTCAAGGCCTTCGGAAATAATCTGCAACACCCGGTCAGCTCGCTCCACACTTGCGTCTCGCAGTGAACGTTCAGTGAAGC
The DNA here is from genome assembly GCA_018401415.1 of Candidatus Nanopelagicales bacterium. Taxonomy (GTDB): domain Bacteria; phylum Actinomycetota; class Actinomycetes; order S36-B12; family S36-B12; genus UBA4592. The sequence continues at coordinate 214,202 of JAGYKV010000009.1, forward strand.
GACGAAATTCCAGGCTCGCTTCTGGGTCGTCGGGATAGGCGTCGGGATACAACCGGCTCAGGACGGGATCCGTTGGCTTGGTTGCATGCATGTCGATTCCCACCATTTGGGCAAGTGGATCTGAATCAATTTCAGATGTATCAGGCGTTGTGAGATTCAGGAGTTGGGCAGCCAAATCCTGAAGTATTCGGACTTCGATCTCTTCCATGACAATATGGACACCCTTGTCACTGCGGTCAATTTCCATGGCTACCCATTGTTTTAATCTTTGGCCAATGTGGCCCAAAGCCCATAAGAATGCATTGCGGCGACATCGCGCTCCATTTCCTCCCGCGTACCGGTGGAGACCACTGCTCTTCCTTCATTGTGAACAAGGAGCATGAGTTGAGCGGCCTTTTCCTTGGAGTATTTGAAATAGTTGATAAAAACATAGGTGACATAGGACATGAGATTAATGGGGTCATCCCACACCGTTGTATTCCACGGCCGGTCGGTTTCCGTGTCAAACTCCCAATCAACCGTGGGTAACGTCTCGGTTGGGATAGATGTCACATGAACATTCTTACATGAACATTGTTGCATGCGGAATTGGTGCCCTCGGCGGGGCATAAATCGAAGTGGCAAAGAAAGTTCGTTCGGGTGAAAGCATGAACTAGAGTTCTCACATGGTCTTCACCCCGAGCCGGATTCCCCCGGCCGCACCCGATTTACCCGAGCCAGAGATTCTTGCTCGCATTCGGGAATCGGTAATCGGCGACGATCAGGTCATGCACAGTCCATTTGGACCACGGCGGGTCACATACGCCGATTACACCGCCAGTGGACGGGCGGTTGAATTCATTGAAAACTTTATTCACGAGGAAGTACTTCCCCGCTATGCCAATACCCACACAGAATCAAGTGGCACCGGATTACAAACCACTCGACTACGCGAAGACGCAAGGCGAATCATTAAGGATTCCGTCAATGGCACAGAGGACACGTGCGTCATCTTTTGTGGGTCCGGTTCAACAAGCGCCATTAATAAGCTCATTGGAATTTTGAATCTACGCATTCCGGCAGACCTCGACCAGCGGTACCATCTCAGTGATCACATTCCCCCGTCCGAACGGCCGGTTGTTTTCATTGGCCCATATGAGCACCACAGCAATGAACTCCCATGGCGCGAATCGATAGCGGATATTGTCACCATTCGCGAGGACTCCAATGGCCAAATTGACTGCGAACAACTAGAGCAGGAACTCATTCGTTACCAAGATCGCCCCACGCGAATCGCGTCTTTCAGCGCGGCGAGCAATGTCACTGGGATTCTCTCGGACACTCACGCCATTACCCAGTTGGTGCACAAATATGGCGCATTAGCATTTTGGGATTTTGCCGCCGCAGCTCCCTATGTGGACATTGAGATGAACCCAAGGTGTTCTGATCACCCGAGTGCCTACAAGGACGCAATTTTTCTCTCTCCACACAAATTTATCGGTGGTCCGGGGACACCAGGCGTGCTCATCATTCGAAAGGAACTTCTCACTAACTCGGTGCCGGATGTCGTGGGTGGCGGCACGGTTGCTTATGTAAACGCCGAAGAACACTCGTATCTCAGCGATCCCGAGCACCGAGAGGAAGGTGGAACACCCGCCATCATTGAAGCGATTCGTGCTGGGCTGGTTTTCCAACTCAAAAATGCGGTAGGCGTCGAAACAATCCGGGCCCGCGAAAGCGACCTGGTGCGCCGAGCTATTGCGAGTTGGAACACCCACCCTAATATTCATATTTTAGGAAACCTGGACGCCGATCGCCTGAGCATTGTTTCCTTCGTAATTCGCAAACCCGGCGGCATGTATCTGCACCACAACTTCGTGGTGGCGGTACTCAATGATCTCTTTGGAATCCAATCGCGTGGCGGCTGCTCCTGTGCCGGGCCGTATGGGCATCGATTACTGGGGATTGACCTGGATACCTCGCATGAGTACGAGCGCGAAATAAGCACGGGATGCGAAGGAATAAAGCCGGGCTGGATTCGGGTTAACTTCAATTACTTTATCTCTGAGCCGGTTTTCACTTACATCATTCAGGCAATCGGAATGGTCGCTGAACATGGCTGGAAGCTTTTGCCGTTCTACCGCTTTGACGCCACTTCTGGTCGCTGGCATCACCGGGAAGGTGCGGTGGAACCACCATTACGTCTGTCCATGCTGACCTACTCGGATTCTGGGGAATTGGTTTACCCAAAGAAGCACGACCAAGCACCTGAATCGGAGCTGGTGAGTTACCTGCAATACGCGTCAGCACTGGCTGACTCACTTCCCGATCCCACCCTGGTTGACACGGAAACCGGTATGAGTGCCGATTTCGACCTACTGCGTTGGTTTGATCTTTCCGCTACTTCACTCGAACGGTGAATTCATTAGATACCCCAGCCAGAACTCCGCGTGCGGCTCGTGTCACTAGCCGGTAGGTATATTTTCCTCGCGAATTAGGAGCGCGGTCCTTGATCACAGCTCGACCATTAGCGCCCGTGCGAGCTACGGACGAACGCTTCCACGAACCATTTTTCTGGCGGATTTGCAGGACAACTTTCTGGCCCTGAATTCCCGGCCGAGAGATAGCCCGGACTTTCACCGTGCCACCTTTTGCTACCTTTTTCGTTTTTAGAATTGCAGACACGGTTGGCGCAATATTGATGGTGAATTCATTTGAGATCACTTCAGGTGTTGCTTCTGTGGCCCTTATGACAACACGGAATTTTCCGCCGGTATTGAGATCAATAGGAAATCCAACCGCGCCATCGGGGCCCGTTGTGCCGGTTGCAATATCTGACCATGACTCACCGGCACCCTGCTGTAATACGGCCGGTGCTCCGATAATCGGAACGCCATTGAGTTGACCCGAAGCAGTCACAACGGAAGGTTGACCTGTGACGAATACTTCTGGTGCCTGTACAGCAACTTCTGGAACCGCTGGAGCAAGTGATTGTGCATAAGCCCGAATCAACGGCCATTGCTCAGGATTATCTCCGCCAATAGTCCAGAAGGCGGCGCCCTTGATACCGAATTCCCCACCAAGCTGGGTGCGAGCCAATATTCCCTGGGGACCAACGAACCACATAATTTTAGATGCAGTGCATGTTTGACTAGCACCAGCAGAGTCTGTCCAGGTTATCTGCCTTTGATACTCGAAATAACTTTCTTTTCGGACATCGTCCCAGACAGGTTGCCCACCTTGGCTGGCAATAAACGCTGGGATATCAGCATCTGTCATGGAACCGCGGGCTGTCAGTGAATTGAAGGCAGCTTTTTCAGCACCCGAGCTTGATGAACTTGGGCAGGTTCCGGTGAGCTTGAATGCGCCACCGGGTTTCTTCTGCGTCCAGAATCGGCCGTAGGTGGGTACGCCAATCTGCAACTTCTGAGGGTCCATGACAGAAGCGGAGTACTGCACAATGCTGCGCACCCAGTTATACGGAGCAATCGGGCCGGCCACCGAGAAGCTGTAGTCGTACGCCATGATGCGAATTAGATCCACAAATGGTGCAATGCCATCCATGTTGTACACGTAATAGCCGTTATTCCCGCCACATGTGCCACTCATGGAACACGGTGGCGGAATTGTCACAGACAATTTTTTTCCTTGGGCACGTAATGCCTCACCCAACTGTTGAACGAAAGCCGTCCAGTTGGGTCGAGTGGAATCCCACGTGGCTCGTCCATCTGAGAATGCGAACTTTTCGTAGTCAAGGTCAATGCCGTCGTAATTATTTGACACCACAAGGTTGACGATTTCATTGACATGCGCGGTGCGTTTCGCCGGATCGGCGAGCACACTGGCCATTCGTTTGGCCGGGGCTGCATCCGCGATCGCGGGCAGAATTGTGATGCCCGCACCCCTTAATTGACCCACCGCCCAGGCCGCATTTGTCGAAGCCGAACCAAAATTGGAATTGAACGCAATCTTGACATTTGCTCCACTAGTTCCGGTCGCCGAATACCAAAACGGTGAGACATCGGAAATCAGATCAGCATTGTTAACAGCGTTATTGACCCCCACCGGAATTTTCTGGGAGGACATCCAATAGGGAATCCATCCGCTGACAATTTTGACCGGAGGGTTGTTAGCCTGAACCGGCGCAGCGGTCAGGCCAATGAGGAGTGCTGCACTGGCGGCGGCGGCAACAAGGGAACGAATAATGGCGGGGGAAGGCACACCCCATTGTGCGTCAGAGACGCCCAAGGCTCAAATCGTGAACCAGTATGGGCGTGTCACCTGAGTAATCGACTGATTTCGCCCGCAGCTCTGGCCACTCGCTGGCCGAATTCAGCCTCGGGAATTTCCCGGGAGGAAATAATGCCAACACTGGCCTCTAGCCCGGTTAGCCCAACGAGAGCAACGGCGATGCCATTGGTGCCACTATCCATGCTGGTGACCACCCACTGGGGATCAAGTGGTCTGCCGCCGGCGGTTCGGGCGGCCAAAATTGCTCTTCCGCCGGCACTTGCCTCCAGAGGGGTTCTCGTTCCGATTCGCAGTGTCACGTGTAAATCCGAGCGATGAGGTTCAGCCACCACGGCGACAAGACCATCGGTGCCATCGGCAATCAGTAGGTACGAGGTGCAGCCGACCGCCTCGGCCAACATCCGCAATGTCGGTGCGGAGGAATCGCGCACCAGAGGTTGTACAACTCGAGCAAGAGACAATACGCCCAGCCCCAATCTGCATCGACCGTCCGGTGATCGGCGGATCAGACTGTGACTTTCCAATGTGACCACGAGTCGGTACACAACCGTTCGGCCGATATCAAGTGCGTTACCAAGTTCGGTGACGGTCAAACCTTCTGGATGCTCGGCCAAAACCTCCAGAACGCGAAGTCCGCGATCCAGGGTCTGCGAGGTTTCAGCCGGCACAGGTATCACCTAACCATTGCGAGGAGGCAATGAAAAGCGCCCTCCCCTGCGGGAAGGCACTTTTCCTCAACAGCTATGCCAACGACTTGGTGCGGTTTCGCACCATGAACGCTGCAATGATTTCGTAAATACCAATGATGACCAACCAGATTCCAATCACCCAAGCTAGCGTCACAATGGACACAGCTGGCCATACCAGAATCACAACACCACCGATTAACATGATGACGCCAAAGAAAATATTCCAGCCTCGTCCGTCCTTGGCATCGAATCCAAGGAAAAGGCTTGCAAACCCACGGAACAGGAATGCGATACCAACAAAAATAACGAGGATTTCAACTGCGTGAAAAGCGCTACGAATAGCGAAAATACCAAGGATGACCGAAAGGACACCTGTAATGATCAAAAGCACTCGCGTTCCACCGGTTAATCCCGAGGCAAATGAACGCACAATTTCAAAAATGCCCGAGATGATCAGGTAGATCGCAAAAAGAATTGCCACCACAACAATCGTTTTTCCTGGCCAGATAAGCGCGACAATTCCAACACCCACGCTGATGAGTCCGCCGAGCAGCAGTAACCACCAGGCGCGGCCAACAGCCGAGAGGAAGTCGTTGTCGACTTCAGCATCAATTTGGCTTGACATGTAAACCTCCAGATAGGGGAAATAACAACGCAATACTAGAACCGCTGAAGGGGCGAATCGGGCTTATTGCCTTTCGACACGCATTAGAGGATTAGCTCATTAGACAACTCGTGAGAGAAATGCTTGAGTCTCTGGCCTCGAAGCACTACCAAACAGCACACCGGGGTTACCCTGCTCCCACACAATGCCATCTTTAAGAAAGCAGACGTTGTCGGCAATCTCACGAGCGAAATTCATTTCATGGGTAGCCATAACGATCGTTAATCCACCAGCACGCAACTCTCGTACCGCGTCAAGCACTTCACCAACAAGCATTGGATCGAGGGCAGAGGTGATTTCATCGAACAGCATGATGTCAGGTTTCATTGCAAGAGCGCGAACAATCGCCACCCGCTGCGCTTGGCCGCCAGATAGCCGATCAGGGTAATCCACCGCCTTTGATTCGAGGCCGAATCGAGTCAGCAATTCAAGCCCAAAACTCGTTGCTTCACTCTTGGACTTCTTCAATACTTTGGTTGGACCGAGAATAATATTCTCGATCACTTTCATATGAGGGAAGAGGTTGTAGGACTGGAAAACTATTCCCACCCTTCGGCGAACTGCGTCCAAGTCTGTGTTGAACGCCGTTACATCGAGGTCGCCATCAATGGTGATTGATCCTGAATCCACTGTTTCCAATCCATTGATACAACGCAACAGAGTTGATTTCCCAGAACCTGAAGCCCCGATCAGAACGGTCGCGGTGTGGGGAAGCACCTCGAGTGAAATGCCCCGCAGAACAGGATGTTCATCAAAGGACTTCCATACGGAGTCAACACGCAGGTACGGATCAGAGGTCATGCCGTCACTCCACCTGCCTGCCGCTTTTTGGCCGAACGCCGTTGCATCCAGTCGGCAAAACGAGTCATGGGAATAGTCAGAGCGATAAAAATAAGTGCCGCACCCACATACGGCGTGTAGTTGAAATTTGAAGAGGTATCAATTTGAGCGCGACGCAAAACCTCAATGGGTCCCAAGACCGCAACAAGTGCAGTGTCTTTCTGCAATGAGATGAAGTCATTCAGCAGAGGTGGCATGACATTGCGAATTGCCTGCGGAAGCACTACATAGCGCTTGGTTTGAAAAGATGACAGGCCCAAGGATCGAGCCGCCATGGTTTGGCTCGGGTGAACGGATCCGATTCCGGCGCGAAATACTTCAGCCACATAGGCGCCATAGGAAAGCACGAGTGCCGCAGTGCCCCAAAAGATCGCATCGCTGGGAACTCCCTGTAACTGAAGTGCGGGCATGCCAAAGCCCAGAAGGAAAATCACCAGGATCGTGGGGACACCCCGAAATACATCTACATAGAGTGTGGCCACCACGCGTAATGGGAGAAAGATTGGATTTCGCAATGTACGGGCCAGCGCGACTAACAATCCGATTAACAAGATAAGGGGCTCAGCAATGAGGAAAATTCGCACATTGAGCCAAAAAGCCTCAAGCAGTGTGGGGAAAGACTCCACAAATTGATCGCCGTTGAAGAAAGTATTTTGAACAGCCGACCAGCCTGAACTGCGAGTGACAAGAAAAACTATCACGACAACAAAGCCAATGAGACTCACCATTCCAATGAGTGCGTCCCTGCGAGCCTTTTTACGCGACTGCTCCTGACGCAATGGGTCTTGGTAGACCACATTGGCGCCAGGAGCAGGTGTATTCACGCTAGTGCCGCGTAGATTTTCGAGTCAATTATTCGTGTCTATTGTTCGGTGAAGTAAGGAGCGGTAGCACCGGCCAACCAAGTGTCCTGGATTGTCTGTAGCTCGCCTGAATCCTTCAGCTCAGTAAGGGCCTTATTCACACAGTTAACCAATGGGTTGCCTTTTTGGAATAGCAGACCAAATTGCTCGCCACCATCTTGGGCAGCAAATTGTCCAAGGATTTTGCTGTCTTCAAATTCAACTGCCGTGACATAATAGGCGGTTGGTAGGTCCACCACGATTCCATCGATCTGCCCATTAGACAGTGCCGACTTTGCATCGTTGGTGTCATTGAACACATATGGTTCATCGGTGGGCTGAACAACTTCCATGACGAAGTCAAGGCTTGTGGTACCAACCTGAGCACCCAGCTTTGCCTCCTTGAGTTGAGCAATTGTTGTTGCTCCTGCGATTGGTGAATCATTGAAGGCAACGACGGCCTGGTTCACCGTGTAATAGCCATCAGAGAAGTCAACAACTTCAGCTCGCTCGGGTGTGATCGAAATCTGATTGATGTCAAAATCGAAGTTCTTGTCTCCCGGGGCATAAGAGGTGTTGAAAGGAACTACTTCCCACACGACATCTGCTGGCATGAATCCAAGCTTGTCGGCCACCGCGTAGGCAACTGCTGACTCGAACCCTTCACCATTGGTCGGATCGTCGTCAGAGAAGTACGGCGGGTAGGCGGGTGTATCTGTACCAATAGTGAGAACACCGGGAGTGAGAGTGGTGAGGTTTTCAAAGGCGCACTCGTCGGTAGCTGCAGACTCACTTGCCGACTCCGTTGAAGCTGCTTCAGCACTTGTGGTCTCGGTAGTGGTTTCCTCGCTTGAACTGCAACCAGAAAGAACTAATCCCGCGGCTGCAACCACTGCCACACTGGCAAGGCGAATTGAATTTCGATGCATGTGTTTGTTATTCCTAACGTGTGACAACGAGGCGCGGGGTTGCGCCACCGAATTACTCAACCGTGCTTTTTGGCTTCTTCCCTTTTCGAGGGGAGATTATCTATTTTTTATCCTTGTTGCGAGGGAGACCCGAATGGATCGCTTCGCAATCGGGACACACCGGAAACCGTGACGGATCTCGATTCGGGATCCATTTTTTTCCGCACAAGGCTTCAACTGGGGCACCTGTCACGGCGCTTTCCACAATTTTGTCCTTCTGCACATAGTGAGCGAATTTTTCGTGGTCACCGTCGTCGTAGGTAGATTCACGCTGTTTTGTCAACGTGCTGCCCACGGACTCCACAGAAGGTTGATCCAGTCCCGGGGTATCGAGTGGAATACTCATGGGGCTAGCCTACTTTTCTTATCCCCGAGTACGGTTCGCAGTGCTGGGCAACCCCATGTTTTGACATATTTAAGTATACCCCCTAGGGTATAGGCATGGCGACTTTGAATCTCACTGAAAGTACATTTGCGGAGACCATTCAAGGCAATTCCATTGTCTTTGTGGACTTCTGGGCAGAGTGGTGCGGCCCATGCCGGAACTTTGCACCGGTTTACGAAAAAGCTTCCGAGGCAAATCCTGACATCGTTTTTGCCAAAGTTGATACCGAGGCCGAACAGGCACTTGCCGGCAGTTTTCAAGTCTCTTCAATACCCACACTCATGGCTATCCGCGATGGCGTGGTCTTGTATTCACAGGCTGGCGCCCTCCCCCAAGAAGCATTTGACAACCTGGTGCAGGCTGTTCGCGATGTGAATATGGAAGAGGTTCGAGCTGAGATTGCCAAGTCGGAACCGCAACCTCCCGCCGAATAGCGAACTGATCAAGAAATCAAGTTCATCTTGCCCTCATTCACGACCAAAGTCTGAATCTCAGGACTTTAGTCCCGCCTAGTGGTGCCTCAACTGGGGAATACATTGGTAGAAAGAACCAACCGGAAGGACGTGAGGACCGTGCCACAACAACCACTCGCTCAAGTTCCATTGGATTCCAAGTGGCATTGGCAAGAACTTGGCCTCTGCCGCAGTGCTGATCCACTCCTCTTCTTTCACCCGCAGAACGAACGCGGTTCTTCACGCATTCGGCGCGATCAATCTGCCAAGCGGGTGTGTGCCTCCTGCCCTGTTCGACTCGAATGTGCCGACTATGCGATTCGAGCGCGTGAGCCCTACGGAGTGTGGGGCGGTCTCAGCGAAGATGATCGCGAACAAATTTTCCGACGCATGCAGGCACGTGATTTTCCTCGTACCGCAGGTGCTGGACTCAGAATTGCTGGACAAGCAGTGAATCAAGCGATTTCAGAGCACTCACTAGGTATTGCTGGCTGAAACCCCGCAATAGACTTCATCTATGGAGTTAGCACCAAGTGAAAGTCCTGCGCCGTTGTCCGTGGAATCTGTTCGCGCACTGAATTTGTCTGGTCGAGATTTCCTGAAAGAACTCGATTTCACTCCTTTCGAGTTAACTTCCCTGCTGGATCTTTCTTCTAGTTTGAAGATTGCTCGGTCAACAAAATCAGAGCCCCAATTTTTGGCGGGGAAAAACCTTGCTGCGATTTTCGAGAAGACTTCCACGCGTACCCGCATCGCCTTCGATGTCGCCATGTCAGAACAGGGCGGATCCACCACATTTCTCGATGCTTCTTCGAGCCAAATCGGCCACAAGGAATCGCCCGCTGACACTGCTCGGGTACTCGAGCGACTTTTCGATGCCATCGAGTACCGCGGTACCGAGCAAAGTGTTGTTGAGGAGATCGCTGAGTACTCCCACGTTCCGGTCTACAACGGCCTGACAAATCAGTGGCACCCAACTCAAATGCTTGCCGATTTTCTTACCATGCGCGAACATGCCAGCGATCCTGATCAGTTGAGCTTTTGCTTCGTTGGCGATGCTCGTTTCAACATGGCGAACTCCCTCCTCACCATGGGAGCACTCATGGGGGCCGATATCCGACTGGTGGCACCGGATTCCCTGTGGCCCTCCAATGACATTGTGCACACGGCGGAGAGCATCGCTGCGACAACAGGTGCCAAGATTCTTCTGACCAGCGATCTCGAGCAGGGAGTGTCAGGAGTCGAGTTTGTCCACACTGATATCTGGGTGTCCATGGGTGAGCCAGATGACCAATGGGCTCAGCGCATTGAACTTCTTCGGGATTACCAGGTAACCGGCAGCCTCATGAACATGGCCGGGAACAACGCTAAGTTCATGCACTGCCTTCCGGCCTACCACGACTCAACAACTTTAGTGGGAGCACGCGTTGCACGGGAATTCAATATGCCCAACGGAGTTGAGGTCACCCACGAGGTTTTCGAATCCAATGCAAATATTGCTTTTGATCAGGCCGAAAACAGGATGCACACCATTAAGGCGATACTCGTTGCAACCCTCGCCTAGTCAGAAACTCTCCTGAATCAAAAGTTTCCCATCAGATTTTCAGGAGTTATTCAGGCGCTGGCGCAGTGCACCCAACTGAGCCGTTAACTCCGCTGGCACTCGGTCACCAAACTCGGCGTAGTAGGCCTCCGTTAAATCAGTCTCTGCCAGCCACGAATCCGAATCAACGGCAAATAACTCGGCAATTGCCGTGTCCGACAAGCCAAGACCTTCGGTATCGAGGGCACCTGCGGCCGGAATACGTCCAATTGGCGTGTCTACCGCCTCAGCAGAGTCGGACAGGCGATTCACAATCCACTCGAGGACGCGGGCATTTTCGCCAAAGCCAGGCCACATGAACTTGCCTTCGGAGTTCTTGCGGAACCAGTTCACCGAGTAGATACGAGGTAGTTTCTCTGGTGTTGTGAACTCACCGATCTTGAGCCAGTGCCCCCAGTAGTCAGCCATGTTGTAGCCACAGAACGGCAACATGGCAAATGGGTCGCGCCGCAATGTACCCACTGAGCCCTCCGCCGCGGCCGTTTGCTCACTGGACACACTAGAACCCACAAATACTCCGTGTTTCCAGTCAAATGACTCCGAGACAAGTGGCACATTCGTAGCACGGCGCCCGCCAAACAAGATGGCGTCGATGGGAACACCTGTTGGATCCTCCCAGTTCGGCGCGATGGACGGGCATTGATCAGCTGGCGCGGTGAATCGTGCATTCGGATGGGAAGAAGGCTCGGTCGATTCGGGCGTCCAGTCATTTCCCTTCCAGTCGATCAGGTGCGCTGGAATTTCATCGGTCAGGCCTTCCCACCAAATATCTCCGTTGTCGGTCAACGCAACGTTGGTGAATATGCAATTCGCGTCAAGGGAACGCACCGCATTCGCATTAGTGCTCATGCCCGTTCCGGGTGCGACTCCGAAGAAGCCTGCTTCCGGGTTGATTGCATACAGTCGGCCATCTTCACCAAAGCGCATCCAAGCAATGTCATCGCCAATGGTTTCCACCTTCCAACCAGGAATGGTGGGTTCCAGCATGGCGAGATTCGTTTTTCCACAGGCAGATGGGAAAGCAGCGGTGATGTACTTCACGACATTCTTGGGTGAAGTGAGTTTGAGCACCAACATGTGTTCGGCCATCCAGCCTTCGTCACGCGCCATGGCAGAGGCGATTCGAAGGGCAAAGCATTTTTTTCCCAGAAGTGCATTGCCGCCGTAGCCGGAGCCATATGACCAAATTTCCCTGGTCTCTGGGAAATGCACAATATATTTAGTGTCATTGCAGGGCCACGCGACATCGGGTCGGGCATTGCCGTTGTCATCGGTGAGCGGGTATCCCACACTGTGGACAGCGGGAACGAACTCGCCGAATTCACCGATTTCATCGAGTGCGGCTTGGCCCATGCGAGTCATGATTTTCATGTTGACAACAACATAGGGTGAATCAGTAATCTCGACACCGAGCTGAGCAATACGTGACCCCAGCGGCCCCATGGAGAATGGCACTACATACATGGTTCGACCACGCATGGAACCTCGCATGAGATCGGTCAAAGTAGATCGCATCTCAGCGGGTTCGGCCCAGTTATTTGTCGGTCCCGCATCTATTTCGCGCTGCGAGCAAATATAGGTGCGGCTTTCAACCCTGGCGACATCGCTGGGATTGGACCGTGCGAGAAAAGAATTCGGTCGAATTTCCTCATTCAAGCGAATCAATGTTCCAGCATCCACCATTTCCCGGGTCAATCGATCCCACTCGGCATCCGAACCGTCGCACCACACAATGGAATCAGGTTCGGTGAGGACTGCCATTTCGTCGACCCATTCCAGAAGTTGCTTGTTCTGTGTTGGAGCCTGCGCAAAATCTAAACGAGTGCCCATGAAATCACTTCCCTGTGAATCAATGAAGAATTCGAGGAGTCTTCCTCGTAGGGGATCAGGATGCACCCGCACCGGCCGAATTTCTACCTAAAACAAGGTGATCTAACGCACTTGTGACAAAGGGCACAGCCAATTGCCTGGGCCGGTTCGTTGCTACCGGGCGCCAGGGGAAACTCGCTCTCCCCATGTAATCGTTTGCTTAATGGCGGCCGTCACCATTCGCGCAAATCTCTTTGCCCCTGTTGGGGTCAAATGGAATCCATCAGAGTAAAGATAGGACTTCTTCGACTGCGAGATGGAATGCCAGTCCAAAACTCGAACCCGCGAAGCCGAGAATCCCTGTGCACACTTCTCCATGAGCGAATTGTTGACCTGCTCCCACTTGCGGGGAACTTTGAGGTTAACCAGGAAAACCGTCCGGTCAATTCCGGCCGCTCGAACGGTGTCCCGGCATGTATCCACCGAATAAGAACCATTGGTGCCGAGGTGAACAACGACAAACTTGATATCGGGCTTCGCCGCCAGCTTTTTGACCAATGCGGGTCCGCTACTTGCTTGACGGCTGACCTTGGCATCTACTTTTGCGAACCCAACTTCCTGCAGTTGGGACTTGGCCCCCAGCATGACGGAGTCACCGATTGCCACCGCTTGTAAATCGGAAGCGGATGCGGTGGGAGTGACCGCGGACATCAGCACACCAACCGCGATCATGATCGAAGTCGCGGCTACCGTGGATTTCACGCGGAGGGAAGTAAGCAGATTCATGGCCTTAGGCAAGGGAGAGGAAGAGTTTTTCCAATTGTTCTTGGGTCATGGGTGCTTTATCGCCCTTCTCGAAACACTCTTGCATGCCGGTTGCGACAACTTTAAACCCGGCGCGATCCAGAGCTTTGGAAACCGCCGCCAGTTGGGTCACTACATCGGTACAGCCCCGACCCTCTTCGATCATTCTGATTACGCCGTCAAGCTGTCCGCGGGCTCGCTTGAGCCGCAGGAGAACTTCATTGTTGATTTCTGGCTCTAGATCCATGGCATCAGTGTAGCCGCATATACCCGCTGGGGTATCCTTAGACCATGGCTCATTCACATGGAAAAGATGTTCAGGACGAACTCATGCCGCTCGCTCGGGATCTGCGCCGGGTCATTCCCGATGTTTATGCCGGGTTTGCGGCCCTTCACAAAGGTGCCATGTCCGAAGGAGCCCTTCCCGTCAAGACAAAAGAGCTGATTGCCCTAGCCATTGCCGTTGTGGAGCAGTGCGATGGCTGCATTGCTTCCCACTCGAAGGGAGCCGCTCGCGCCGGCGCGACCAAAGAGGAAGTTGCGGAGGCCATCGGGGTTACTTTCCTCATGGCCGGTGGACCTGCAACCGTCTACGGCCCTCGGGCTTACTCTGCCTTCTGTGAATACGCCGACCCTGGGTAGCGGAGTCGCAACCCATTCTGTTCCGGCTCACTCGGTGATCACGCCATGAGCGGCCGGATCGCCCTTGTGGGCAGCGGTGAGTATTTACCCATCATGCAGGGTGTGGAGAGTTGGCTTCTAGAAGATCGTTCGCCGCGGTTCGTGCAAATTGCCACAGCCGCCTCACTTGAAGGTGAGCGAAGTCTTACCCGATGGCACAAACTCGGAAGTGAATCCGCAGCGCGACTCGGGGCGGAACAAATTGTCCTTGATATTCGAACTCGTGAAGATGCCAATAGTGCGCACCACGTCACCGCTCTCGAGGATGCGGGTTTGATTTACCTTTCCGGAGGAAATCCGGGTCACCTTGCTCGAACTCTTCGCGGTACCCGAGTGTGGGCGGCAATTCGGGAGCAGTGGATGGGCGGGGCTTCTGTCGCCGGGTGTAGTGCCGGGGCAATGGCGCTGTGTGGTTACGTCCCCGATTTTCGTCACCCCAAGGCAGGTGGTGAAGAGGGGCTCGGCTTGGTTGCCAATGCTCGTGTCATTCCTCACTTCGATCGCTACACCAGATTCATTCCAGACTTTGCACTGAAACCATTAATTACTCAGGACAACGTGGTTATCGGGATAGATGAAAATACGGCACTTATCAGCGACGGCACACCGGCAAACCAGGCGCGCGAATGGAAGTTCGTGAGTCGAGGGCAGGGCTCCAGTTGGCGAATTGAAACCGATCGCAAATATCGAATAAATGGTGAAGTCAACCTGTTGGTGGAAGCTGGGCTTGGCCCTTCACATGACCGATAAACCTTTACCCGCTAGCTCGGTGCTCGGCAGGAGCATTCATACATTTAAGCCACGACGCAGCCGGATAACTCCGTCACAGCGGAAGGCACTTGTCCACGCGGGGAGGAATCTCTTAACTTTCACAAACGAGTCATTGCGGTCAACGTACCTCTGGCCAGAGCCGAATTCCCCACTCATTATTGATATTGGATTTGGTAACGGTATCTCCACAGTTGCCCTGGCCGAAGCCAATCCGGAGAACTCATTTCTCGCCATAGATGTTCACACGCCAGGGGTTGGTGACCTTCTCACTGAGATCCATACTCGAGAATTGAAGAACATCCGGGTCATGGAAACCGACTCCATTGCTGTTCTCGAGCACATGATTGCCCCCGAATCAATTTCCGGGATTTATACCCTCTTCCCCGATCCTTGGCCAAAAGCACGACACCACAAGCGACGAATTGTTCAACCACCTGTCATGAAACTCTTCCATTCGAAGCTGGCCGCACATGGATTTTGGCACATAGCGACCGACTGGCAGGAATATGCGGATTCCATCATTGGATTATTTGAACAACCGAAAAATCGAATTGCATGGTCGGGTGGAATTGTTCACCGACCCGATCGGCCGGTCACTCACTATGAACAGCGAGCGCTTCGAGAAGGGCGCGCCGTTACTGATTTTCGGTTCGTCAAGTGCAATCAACTAATTGATTAACATGTTGGCCACATTAAAAGGCGTATGCCCCGAAACGCCCCCACGCAATGAAAATAGCCATCAGCATTAACACGCGTGGGGCAACTCTTGTGACCGCTGGAAGGATCAGACCAAGGGCACCGATGAATTAATCGCACCAATAAATCGCACGCTGGGGTCACTGAAATCGCCGGACAGTTTCATGGCACGCACCGGCTTCCACGGCTCCAGCAAAAACTTTAGATATTTCGCTGAATAAGCCGATCCGACATCCGCTGCGCGATGCTCTTCATGAACCGCGCGAAGTTCAGTAATTCATCGCGACTCACGTAATGATGGCGCGAGTGGAGCAAAGTCTTTAGAATCACATGATGTTGTCTTTGAAAAACCTTGCTGGACTTTATGAACAATACGGGGATCTCGCTAATGCAAAAGTCGCACCAATAGTTATTGGTGATCTGGAATTCCCGTCAGAGGGCCCTCCTGTCATTATGGGTACGGTCAATTTATCGCGCGATTCCACCTACCGCGAAAGTATTGCCATCAACGCTGACTCCGCCATTAAGAAAGCTTCGATCATGGCCGCTCAGGGAGCACACCTGATCGACATCGGTGCCGAATCAAGTACCGCCAAAGCTGCTCGTGTTTCAGCGCTTGATCAGGCCAATGTGCTTGTTCCAATCATTGAAGAACTCACCGATTTGGGAATTGCAATCTCAGCAGAGACATATGAACCAGTTGTTGTTAAAGCCTGCCTTGACGCCGGCGCCAAAGTTCTCAACTTCACAGGTACTGCGAATCAGGAAGAGATTTTTGAACTGGTTGGGGCAGCACATGCGAGTGTGATTCTGTGTTACGTCGGTGGAGCGAATGTCCGTGAGATCACCAATCTTGATACTGATCAGGATCCACTGCCCGGATTACTCGATTACTTTGACAAGCGAATTGAAGTAGCCAATAAGTGTGGAGTTACCAACATAATCATTGATCCAGGCATGGGCTTTTATTACGGGAATTTAGTTGATCCTTTGGTACGAGTTCGGCACCAAACAAATGTAATCCTTAATTCATTTCGGTTGCGGGAACTCGGCTACCCGATTTGCCAAGCACTCCCCCATGCATTTGATCTTTTTGAAGACGAATTCCGCACTGCCGAAGGGTTTTTTGCTTTTATTGCCAGTCTCGGCGGAGTGAATCTCATGCGAACCCATGAAGTCGCCCGGGTGCATGCGGTCCTCCGAGCAATTGGATCGCTCACGTAACTCACTTTTAAAAGGTTCAACAACCGGAAAAGTTACTGCTTCTTAAGCACAAATTGAAGTGACATCAAGAGCTCTGGAGATTGGTACGTCAGGATCCATGCACCTTCTGGAGTGAGGTGACCAAAGTACGTACCGGTCGCATCAGTTCCATTAACAATGAAGTCTCCGTCAGAATCCTTAAAAATTGAAAAATTCGCGGGCTTGGGCGAACCCCATTTCGCGGCAGAACTGGTCTTGTACTGCCATGTGCCGTGAGCCGAACTTCCCTTGACTTTAGTAATCACGATTTTTTCAAAACCCGATGTGTATTTGGATCCGGCGTAGCCAGTCGAAGGACCTGTCCAGGTTCCCTTCAGGGCGGACGCCGAATTTGTGTGGCTATCAGCTTGTACTGCCGGTGACAAAAAACTCACCGCAAATAACGTGATGATTGCCGCAGCGATTGTCTTGAAAGTGAATCGATTGCGCATTATTTCTCCCTTAATCATGGCTATCTCATTACGGCTGCCCCCGTGAGACTCACGAGTTCCTAACGACTTTTTAATCCTAGATGACCGTAAACCTAGGCACTACCGTGGAAGCACGGTGTAACTCACAAAAGGCGGATCACTCCTACGTAGGAGGAAGTCGACTTGCTTGCGAAACGTCTAAAACAAAAAGGAACGCACCTTGGATCACGATTGCTAGCCCATCGCCAGGTCCCATTCGAAGTGAAGACTTCTTTCGTTTGCTCCGGTTCAGTATTGTGATTCCACCGGCCATGTAAGCAACGTCAGCGACTGCGTTAATCACCAGCAATCTTCGCAACTTGCGAATTTCCCTTTGAGTTTGATCCTCAGATAGTATTCCGCGTCTTTTCTGCACTATTAATCCCGAGCCAGCAATGACTGCATCAACCGCGCCCCACGCAGCGGTTTGCCTACCAAATTCGGTAACTTGAGTGTGATTGAGTCTGCGCCCCGTTAATGCAATCGATGTTCCAATAACAATACTTGCCACTGACCAATTGACCAATGTTTTGGTGAGCGTTCTTTCCACGGCAAGGAAACGCTCAAGATCCTCGGTCTCCACCTAAATCAGCTTGATCCAGATTTGCGGCGAAACTCTCTCTTGCCGCCTTCGCGATCAGCGTGCTCCTGAGCATTGCTCTCAGTAGGTGCCGTGCCATGTGGAGTGTTTTTCGCTGATTTCTGGTTCTTCGCTTCCAGAGCCTGTCGCATGCGTTCTTTGATGTCCTCGTTGTCAGCCATGTCTCTAGTGTTGCACCTGGAACTTGCACTAAGCGTGTCCACCCTTAATTTACTCAGGCTCAGTCCTTCTCTGGTCGGTATTGATCGGGAGCACGACTGTAAATGAATGTGCAGCCTTAGTTTGTGGCGGAGCTATCGGTGTGGTTTACCGCAGGCAGTTAGTTCAACCGGGTCGGTCACGATCCATGCTCTGTGCGCGGTGAGGAAAGCCATCCAGCGAGAACTTTTCCACTGGCGTGAAGTTCAGTCGGGTTGGATGCCACCCAGATGTGCGAAAGCCCAAGAGCGGAACTCTCTGCAGCGTCGAGTGCGGTTGATCCGACAACCGCAAGGACCGGCCGATTGTTAACACGCCGGGCTGCCACACCCACAATTTTTCCTAGAAATGACTGTGAATCGAGTTTTCCTTCGCCGAGCACAACCGCATCCGCCGCGCTGGCAAGCTCATCAAACCCAACGAGACTGAGCACAGACTCTGCACCAGAAAACAAATCTGCACCTAATGCGGCCCACAAGGCTCCAGAAAGTCCACCCGCTGCACCAGTTTGCGCGATGCCTCTCGGGTCTCGCCCGAACCGTTTCACACAAGAATCAGCAACCTGATCAAGTCGCTTATTAAGAAGGTCAACCGTCTCTGGATCTGCACCTTTTTGTGGAGCGAAAACTTTAGCAGCGTCTTCAAATTTCACGGTGACGTCAGACAACACTTCAATACTGATCCCCGCTAATGCTCCTTCGTGACTTTCGAGTGCATCAATCGCACCTTGCCCGCCATCTGTTGTAGCACTGCCGCCAGTTGCCACAATGATCTTTTCCGCACCAACTGCCAACGCTGCGATGACCAGTTCACCCACACCCACCGTTGACGCACGAAGCGCATCAGTGGGATTGACCCCACTCAAATGCAGTCCACAAGCCTGGGCAACTTCAATGATCGCTACTCGTTGATCAGGAACCCAACCCCAGCGGGCAATTACTTTCTGACCAATGGGACCGTGTACGGATTGAAAGCGTTCCTCGCCATTGAGCGCCAATAGAAGGACATCCAGTGTTCCTTCACCACCGTCAGCCAAAGGACACTCAATTGCCGTCAACCCATCCTCACGGATACCCGCAGAAATGTATTGCGCTACTTGAACCGATGAGAATGTTCCTTTAAATGAGTCCGGTGCGACAAGAATTGAGGTCACAAGGCCTTAACTCCTACCGCTGCACTACATGCGCAAGCGGGTCTCCACTGCGCCAGCGACCGATTTGCTTCTCAACTAAAGCTCGAGCTCGTGGCAGAAAGGCGGAGGTGTTGCCACCAACGTGAGGGGTGATTAGGACTCCGGGGATTCGCCACAAAGGATGCTCCGGTGGAAGTGGTTCGGGATCAGTTACATCAAGTGCAGCACGGATACGTCCTTGTTGCGCATGTCGCACCAAAGCCTGAGTGTCCACAACGCCACCTCTTGCTACGTTGACCAGTAAAGCGCCGTCACGCATGCAAGATAGAAATGAGTCGTCTACTAATCCTGATGTGTGTACATCCAGCGGCACCGCCAAAATCACAACATCAGCTTCCGGTAGCAATTTGGGCAGTTCCGAGACGGAAACAACACCCGGTCTTTGTGATCTGGCGACAAGGGTCACGTCAGCCTCAAACGGCGCCAGTCGATTCGCAATCGCCTGGCCGACACCACCAGCACCGATGATCACCACACTTTGGTCAACAAGTGACGTCCGACGGTCATGAATCCAATCACCCTGGGGCATGGCTCGAGCAAAATCATCAATACCCCGCAATGACGCCAACACAAGCCCAACAGCAAGTTCAGCAGTGCTCGCGTCATGCACACCCACCGCATTGCACAGAATCACGTGATCGGGCAGGTACTCCAACGCTGCATCGAAACCCACGGTAAGGAGTTGAACGACCTCAAGGTTTGGCATCTGCGCAATAAGTTCAAAGCTGTCTCGCAGACCCATATATTTGGGCACATAAAAACCCACTTGCGAGAGATCCACCGGAAGGTCCGAGTAGCCGAGTTGCAAATCACCCGGAACAAGAACAGACAACATGGGTGGAGCCTACATTTTCATTCGTGCGCGAAGGACTTCACCAGCACCGTGATTGCCCATAGATATTAAAAGCCCGCCCTCCCATGGTGATTTAGGCGGGCGGGGCTGATGGGGAGCTGCCGGGAATCCATAAATACTCATTTTCGTGAGGGATTGTCAGACTCTTTCATCACATTACAACACGGCATTACTACACAAGATTCGCGAAAAGTTCAGCTGCTTTCAACTCTGCTTGGATGCAGCCCAAGTTAGCAAGCTGCACGCTTTCAACTCCATCGCCCAAAATATTTCGACTGAACATCGCCTTGAGCGCAATTTAAGTGGCTGGAGCTAATCCATTTGGAGTAGCAATCAAGAATTGGGAATACTGCCGGTCAAGAAACGTGTAGTCAGTCTGTTGAAACTTGTGATTCTTATAACTTAAAGAGAGTTGTCATGGCTAATCCACACCCAAAAAACGAGCGTATCTGCCGGGACTGGCAGACACCATTCTCAGCTCCGGGGCTGACGCAATGGACGACATCCCCATCGAAGCCAAAGACAGCGCACGCTTGCAACCCATCGCTGACTCTTAACACCATCTTCATGCCCGGCGTGTTTCCCATGCGGCTTCGATTGGATTCCATGCGGCATCTGGAGCCCAGCCATCAATGACTGGATCTATGAACTGGGAAACTTCGATGAGCACGTGCGTGAACGACTCGGGAAGACCATCGATCACATCTGGGCGGCGTTGCCATGCTGCCCATTTACCCTGCGCTATTTCCGGGTAGCTTGGCAGGAGCGCCGCCACCGGAGTGATTTCGGCTCCTCGGTGATCGGCGACCGAAGTGATTGCTTGGGCCAGTTCGTGCGCGGCAAATGAGTAGCGTCTTGCTAGGGTCAAGATGTCAGCCCAGTCGCGCCAGCGCGTATTAGCAACACCACGCTGCATCGCCGTGACGACCTTTTCTGCGACCACTGCTGCCATCGGGTAACCCAACACTGTGACATCGCGGGTGAGTAGGCCCGGCACGGTGGTGAGCCGCGGTGCTGGGTAGACCGGATCGCCGACATTGATGTCGATTCCCACCCGCAACTGCATGGTCGCAAGGACATACGTGAGTTTGACTCGAATTCCGGAGTACTCGTCTTCGTCTCGAATGACCTGTGATGAAACTGAACTGATATTCAAGACAAGGCCATCAGATGCGTCGATGTTGGCGATGCTTGCGATTTTGGTTTCGATGATCATGCGGTCGTTGTTGAGGTCCAGTGCGAGAAAGTCTGCATCTCGAGTTGGTCTGCGGGCATCAAATGCCGCGAGCAGTACTCCACCTTTGAGTACAAAGGATTCGCGATCATCAGATGAGGCAAGCCTGCGCAGGAATCCTTCTAGCGCGTACAGCACCGAGAGTTGTTCAAATCCTTGGCCCGTTTGGCGGGCAAGTGCCTGCAGCGGCGAGGTACTGCTCACCTCCGGGTTGGCTACGGCTCACTTTCACAGCAGTACCTGCAAGACACTGACCAGCCCGGATCGTGCGTGCGGCCAATGCTTGGCGATGCCTAACAGCGAAGAAGGTTGGGAGCCCTTCAGCTGTAGCCACGCTCGCAGCGCCTCGATGGCCTGTTCACGCGGCAGCCCAAGTCGTGGGTTGAATGCATCCACGATCGAACGTTCGGCGCTATAGATACCGATGTCCAGGCCTCGGCCCAGGTAGTCCTGCTGACGCCCAATTTCAAACGTTGCAGGGTGGTACTTGTGCCACCAGACACCAGCGCTCAACGTGGGCAGGTGTGCACCGCGCGGTACGGCCAAATCGTGTCGAGCTGGAATCTCATCAACTAATCCGTGACGAGCTAGCGCTGAAGTCAGGCACATTGTGGCAAGGGGTGAACGTAAACGGGCCTGCGCGAGGTCTAAGTCGATGAGTGCATCTCGCTGATTGACATACAGGCCGTGCGCAAAGCGCTCCAGCGTTTCTTCAGCGGTGAGTCGCTCAAGCAGGGCTGCAGACATCCCAGCGGCCAGCGCCTGGTGGCGGGTAAAGGCCGCCGGCAATGCTGACAACAGCGCCTCTACCTCCAGCCGTGGTCTCGCCATGAACCCTCCCTCTCGTTTTCATGAATTCTACCTCCACAGGTGCCTCTGTGGCAAGGATTCTCATTTATATGAATTGGTATAGATCACGTGCTATCCCTTGCCCATCTTCGCCCAACAGGAGCAGCCTCAACCAGGCGTCACCGGTCCGCTGGCAACAGGTGACGTCACGTTGATCTGGTAGATCTGGCGCGTTCGAGGACTTTGCGTGCTTTGCCTTCTACGCGAAGATACGCCCACAAACCTGGTGCTACTTGGCGTCAGCATCGATCGGCGCAGGCGCACCGTGGAGTAGTGCGCCAACAAACCCAGGTAGGAATTGATACTGGCAATGACCCCGGCCCGAATGTTGCGGTCGGCGATAGCTGTAGCCGTGAGCGCATTGTGCCCATGTGTGTGGAGATGCCGGGAATCCATAAATACTCATTTTCGTGAGGGATTGTCGGGCTCTGTCATCACATTACAACACGGCACTACTACACAACATTTCCCAACAACACTCAGTCGTGTTCCTGCGCACTGAGCGTGTCCGGCCACTCGACGATCGCGTCAAGCAACTCGATGTCAGACACGCTGGAACGATCGCTTTCTTACGAACATTGCACAAATACGATGTGGGGTAATTCCCGGCGTTGCCGAGTCTTCCACCAGCTGCAAGGACATCGCCGATTATCTAGGCCCGGTTGGGGGCACCTTGGTTGACGCCGAACCGCGCCGCTGGTTCTCCGCAATCGGCACGAGACGTCGTGCGGGCGCAATTACTCAACCAGACCAGAGGCGGTCGACGGGCATCACGTAAAGACGGTCCTCGACGTTGTAGGACCGAGTGCCCGTGTACAGCGCGATACCCGCCAGGAACGCATCGCCTGTCGCAGCCCGTAGTTTTCGCAGCGGCTTAAGCTCGTTGCCGGGCACTCGCCCAGATGCCTTGACCTCAAAGGCCAGGAGGGCACCGTCGTCACGTTCGAGGACGAGATCCACCTCGTCTCCGTCACGGGTTCGCCAGTGTCCGGCACCAGCGAGACCATCGAGCCAGGAAGCCTGTTTGAGTAGTTCGCCGACGACGAAGGTCTCCAGGAGGTGGCCCAGTTCGGTGAGCGACGGGGGGTCACGACGGGCCAGCTTTTCGGGGGTGATGCGCAGTAACCGAGCCGAAACACCGGAGTCCAGCACATGCACCTTCGGGGTCGCCGTGGCGCGTGAACTCAGTGTCTTTCCCCAAGCAGGCAGCCGATGGATCAGGAAAACCGACTCCAAGAGGCGCATATAGCTCTCGCCGGTGCTGTGATCTAGTCTCGCGTCACGCGCCGCGCGGTCGATGTTAAGGACCTGGGCGGTTTGACCGGCGAGGCGCTGCAGGAAAACGGGCAGCAAAGATCCCTGCCGGATGTTGCTGAGCTCGCGCACATCGCGCTCAAGGGTCAGCCGCACATACTCGTCGAACCAGCGGTTACGCGAGGTGGCGCCGCCGCGAGCGAGGGCGAGCGGGAACCCTCCGCAAACCACCCGTGCTACGTATTGCTCGCGAGTAGTGGTGGAGGTAGGGACCGCTGCGACTGTCGCGGCGGCATCGGTGAACAACTGCTCCAGTAGGCGCTCGTTTGTCCCAGCGATCTCACCTTGAGACAGCGGGTAGACCGTGAGTCGAGACAACCGCCCGGTCAGCGACTGAGCCGCGGCGGGCAGGGCGTCATGACGCGTGGAGCCCGTCAGCACGAATCGGCCGGGACGGCCGTCCCGGTTGAGTTCGGCCTTGATCGCATCTAGCACGATCGGGGCCTTCTGGTACTCGTCGATGCAGACGGTCGCGGTGCCGGCTACAAACGGCGTCGGGTCCGTTGCGATCGCGTCTCGGGTCGGCGGGTCGTCCAGGTCGAGCAGAACCGCTCCGCAACGTTGAGCGATGTCGCGCAGCAAAGTGGACTTTCCGACCGAGCGAGGTCCCTCCAGCAGCACGACCGGTTCGTCGACGAGCCGCTCCAGAGCTAGGGGCAGAACGCGGCGCGGGACCAGTCCGTCAAACGCTCCCGTCATGGAACATGAGCTACCACGAGCCTGAGATTTGGAGGGGGTCGAGTCTGAGATTTGGAGGACTCGAAACCGAGATTTGCCCCAGCAGCCATATGGAATGTCAGTGTAACTTTGATGGATCGGGGGTCAAGTCGTAGGGGTGACGGGTTGGTGCCGGAACAATGCCCGCCGCCGCCTGGTCACGGCTGCTCGGCTCACCCCAAGTAGCGGTGGGGTGCCACGTAAGGCGCGGGCATACATGCAGACCTCAGCCCTTCAAATTTGCGACAAGAGCCCTCTCAGGAACACACCAGCCCGCCAAACAGATCTTAAGAAGCTCCGCTGGCGGGCAATAGTGCTCACTCAACAACCGCAATGGTTATCAAGCCGGT
>JAGYKV010000010.1 GCA_018401415.1 Candidatus Nanopelagicales bacterium
GGGAATCGAACCCGGGTCCGTGCAGGATTCTTCCGTCCTTCTACGTGTGTAGCTGCGATATCGCTGTCTCGGCCCCCGCACTACGTGCAGCACTTTGCGGTGGCAGCCCAGTTACTGTTTGGTTTTCCGCCTGTCTCCGTAACCGAGACGATTGGTGAGTCCCCTAGCGACGTTAGACCCCAATTCGGGGACACATTGGGCTAACGGCTGATTTATCGGTTACGCAGCGAGTGCGTAAGCGTCAGCAGACTGCTTAGATTTGGCAGTTATTTTTTTACCAAGGATCTTTAACGAGATTACCTTAGATTCTCGACACGCTTCTCCGGTTAAAACGACTGAACGTCGAAACCTGTCACCCCCTTATGGGTGTTGCTCTATGGAGTTTTCTGTCCCTATTCTACGCCCTTGTTTCGGCGACCGATCAGGCGCTGTGCTTCACGCTTGGAGTCACGCTCGGCAATTGCTTGGCGTTTGTCGTAACTCTTGCGCCCCCTGGCAACCGCAATCTCAACTTTGGCGAAACCATCTTTGAAGTAAAGGGAGAGAGGAACGAGGGTCACACCCGTGTCTTTCACAACATTTGCTATCCGTTTGATTTCATCTTTGCGCAGCAAGAGCTTTCGAGCCCGACGGGGCTCGTGGTTGGTCCAGGTGCCCAGGTCATAGACGGGTATATGGATTTGCCTGAGCCACACTTCACCGTTCTCGTATTGGGCGAATCCGTCCACAAGACTGGCCCGACCTGCCCGAAGCGACTTGACTTCGGTTCCGGTCAACATGATTCCAGCCTCAAAAACATCTTCGATTGAGTAATCGTGGCGCGCTTTCTTGTTTTGCGCGATTAATTTTTTACCGGTTTCACGTGGCATGTGAATCACCAGTGGAATCCACTGTGGATCCATATTCCTGACGCAATTCCGCACCCGTTTGAGAAATCCATGCCGCCACAATGAGGAACACAGCGACGAAGGACATCACAATTGCCCACAGGAATATGTAGATGTCGATTGCCGCACCAATGGGTGGTGCACCAGGGAGATACGACCGCAAGATCGGTAAGGCGAAAATCAAACTGCCGCTCCATGCCAACAAAGCAATTTCAATTTTCCGTCGATTGGAAAATACCAAGAAGGAAATCACGAGCGCGATAAGTGCCACTATGAAAGCAAGGGATACGAGAACAATGGCAAAGAGCTTCGTGGAAAAAGCTCTTTCGAAACCGACACTAATTACTGCATCGGGGGCTGGCGTGTACTCCACCGCAAAGTCAGTGTCCCAGCCATTGACCGCCCCACGAGTAGTGACCAACACCGGAATGACTTCACGAGTTTGATTCACGCCGCCTGATTCCCGATCGAAAAAATCAGCCGTGACAAAGTAGATCCCCGTGTAACTGTCAAAGGGGTACTGAGCCAACTCACCGGAAATTCCCACGTCAATCTCCGCACGACCAAAGGCAGCACCCTGCAAAATACGTAACTCTTGGCTGCCATCGGGGCCGCTTATGGTGACTCGAATATTGTCTGCGGCTCGTCCGTCTGGATTCTCGATTGCTTCGTCATTAGAAGCCAGAGTTATGCGAAACGTTGCGAGGGAAGCGTCAGGGTTTATGGCTATTGGTTCCATGGTGGCAGAGATCCCACTGGTCGGTGCCTGATCGGAATCGACAAATGTACTTCCACCTTCGGTTGAGTAGAAGGCAACAACGAGGACGTACACGGCAATGACGATCGCAAGGGTTAATCCCAGAAGTGTCCATCCTCTTGCGGAGATTTTTCGAGGGTGCGGATCAGTCACAAAATGCGTTACCGGATCACTTGACATTGCTCGCCCCTTTCCTTAGGAAGCACAACTCACTGGGTTACGGGATCCACCGAACCAACCCATGGGATCATAGGGGGTTCCATTAATCCTGACCTCATAATGCAAATGCGGACCGGTGGACCACCCGGTTGAACCGATTGTGCCCACCTCTTGGCCGGCACTCACGGACTGCCCAATAGTGACACTCTCTGAGGACAGATGAGCATAAAACGTGGTGAGACCTCCGGAGTGGACAAGGAGAACTGCCTTGCCGTAGGGACCGCCATTGGTGATACCTGCGACAGTCCCGGAATCCGCCGCTTTGACCGATGTCCCGGACGGGGAGCCAATATCAATGCCGGTATGACAGGAGTTGTAACCATAAATCGGATGGATACGCGGACCCACACTCCCCGACTTCGGGTAGCCGGGAACCGGCCACACCAGATCCCCTGATGGCGAACCTGCACTGATACCAGCCTGGGCAGCGGCTCTGCGAGCAGCAGCAACCGCTTTTTTAGCTGCAGCTTCCAATCGACGTTCTTCCTTCTTGAGCGTTTGATAACGCATTTTGATCTGCTGGGCGAATTGTTGAGCATTGCGCACAGCCTGTTTTTTGGCTTTGCGAAGTTTCACAACCTGTCGCTGCTTTTCATTAGCCTTCGCAAGGGCGACACTGGCTTTGCGCGATTGGTTGAGGGCTTTGACACTTGCCTGCTCAGCCTTGATGGAAAGTTGCTTGAGTTGGACTTCCTGTCGATTGATATCTGCCTGCGTCACTATCAGGGAGCGTTCCACACCCTGTTGTTCACGACTGATGTAATCCACCGCGACCAACCGCGACGTGAAGTCCGCTGGCGAGCTTGAGTTGAGAAGTACTTCGATCTCAGATAGCGGTCCCTGTTGGTAGAAAGCCCGTGCCACCGAGTCCATGTCACTGCGTTGGGATGCAAGTCGCAACTCAATGCGCTTCTTCGCCCGCACACCCAATTGATACTCGCTCTGGGCGTACGCCGCTTCAACCCGCATGGACTCTGCAACGGCGGCAACTCTTTTTGCCTCGCGCAGCGCGGACTGCCTTTCTCGCTTGGCGTTGACCCAGGCTTGCTGGGCCGCTGTCGCGGCGAGCACCGCTTTTCGCACCTTCTTGTTGGCGCCAGCAAGTTCCTGTTCGACCTCGTTGAGGTCACCACGATTTTCCCGCTGCTGAGACTGAATTCGGTCAACTTGATCTGCTGATGCGGGTGCCGATGTGACTCCGAATACAAGTGATCCGGCCACCGCAACAACCGCGAGCATGCGAATGGGGGCAGGCAGCACTGCGGACTTGCGGGAGGGGACCACCTGTTGAGGATAAACCCACAATTGCGGCTGGCAGTCGCGTGAAATGCCGTTTTGGGAACTAAACCCTCAAGTACTTCCTGAGGGTGAAGAAGGCCGCAATCGCGGAAAGCCCGATGCCCACGAGTAGCAGAAGCGGTGCAATGGCTAACACGGCTTCCCAGCCTACAAAGGCGGTGAACTGGAATGACGGGGCCAGAATCTGATCAATCACAATTGTTTTGGTGAGGATCAGCCCTCCGACAGCAAGCAAGGCGCCGATTCCAGCGGAGACCGCGGCCTCAAGCAGGAAGGGCAATTGAATATACAAATTACTCGCACCAACCAGGCGCATGATGCTGGTTTCTCTTCGCCTGCTGAATGCCGCGACTCGCATTGTGTTCACAATGAGAAGAACGGTCACCACCAACATCACGATGGCAATGATCAGAGCGACGGCTTGTAAACCGCCCAGAAGCCTGAAGAACTTGTCCAGCACTTGACGTTGATCATTGACCTGCTCGATTCCCGGTCGCCCGGAAAATGCGGAAGCCACGACATCGTATTGAGTTGGGTCCGAGAGTTTGATTCGAAAGGATTCAGGAAGAGCGTTTTCGCCAACGCTGTCCACAATGGGTGAGTTCGCGAACTGCTCTTGGAAACGAATAAAGGCTTCCTCGCGAGATTCGTAATAGATCTCCACTACCAGTGGGCGCAATGATTCGAGGTCCGCGCGAATCTGATCTCGCTGAGCACGTGTGACTTCACCGCCGACACAGGATGATGTGTCACTGCCATCTGCACAAAGAAAGATGGACACCTCGACTTTGTCGTACCAGAAGTCTTTCATGGTGTCGACCTGCGCACGCACGAGCAAACTCACGCCAAAGAGGGTGAGCGACACCGCAACCGTAATGATGACGGCGAGAGTCATGGTGAGGTTTCGTCTGAGCCCGTTGCCCACCTCACTGGCAACAAATTGCGCCCGCATTAGCGCGCGTATCCGTACACGCCGCGGGATTGATCGCGCACCACATGGCCATGTTCGAGTTCGATTACCCGGCGGCGCATCTGGTCAACGATTTGGGCATCGTGGGTGGACATGATTACGGTTGTGCCCAGCCGGTTAATGCGGTCAAGCAACTTCATGATGCCCACAGACGTTCCGGGGTCGAGGTTTCCGGTGGGTTCATCTGCGATAAGTACTTTGGGGCGATTAACAAATGCGCGGGCAATTGCCACGCGCTGTTGCTCGCCACCGGAGAGTTCATCTGGTCGGCGACCTTCTTTGCCCTCGAGGCCAACTACTTCGAGGACTTCGGGAACAACTTTGCGGATATGCGACTTGGGCTTGCCAATTACTTCTAATGCAAAGGCGACGTTTTCAAAAACAGTTTTATTCGGTAGCAGGCGAAAGTCCTGGAATACGGTTCCGATTTCGCGACGCAAAGCGGGGATCTTCCAATTTGAGAGGCGCATGAGGTCTTTGCCCAGCACCCACACATTTCCGGACGTGGGTCGTTCCTCTCGCAGCACTAGCCGAAGGAAAGTTGACTTTCCGGATCCTGATGGACCCACCAGGAAAACGAACTCCCCTTTTTCAATCTCAAGGGATGCGTCCTCCAATGCAGGACGTGTTTGGTTGGGGTAGACCTTGGTTACGTTGTCGAACAGGATCACGTGTCGGTACTCCGTTCCTGAGGGAAGTCTTCTCGGCCGAACCCCAACAGTCTATGCGGAAGGGTAGAAAGGGGTGGTTTATGACGCGGATGACACGGTCTTTCGCCACCTGATTCCAGCCTGAATGAATTCGTCTATTTCGCCATCGAGGACCGCAGATGTATTGCCGGTTTCCTGCTCTGTTCGCAGATCCTTGACCATTTGATAGGGATGGAGGACATAGGAGCGCATTTGATTACCCCAGGAACCCCCCGAAGAATCCTTGAGTGAATCCATCTTCGCCCTTTCCTGCTGGCGCTGATTTTCGAGCAATCTGGCCTGCAGGACCGCCATGGCCGTAGCGCGGTTTTGTAGCTGGGAGCGCTCATTTTGGCAGGACACCACTATCCCGGTGGGAATGTGGGTGATTCGTACGGCCGAATCGGTGGTGTTCACGCCTTGCCCACCCGGGCCACTCGATCGATATACGTCAATGCGCAGGTCATCTTCAGGAATATCTATGCTCTCGGACTGCTCCAGCACTGGAATGACTTCTACATCGGCAAATGAAGTTTGGCGTCTACTCTGATTATCAAACGGCGAAATGCGAACTAACCTATGTGTCCCCTGTTCCACCGATAATGTGCCATAAGCGTAGGGGGCTTTCACGGCGAAAGTTGCTGACTTTATTCCGGCTTCTTCTGCATAGGAGGTGTCGTAGACCTCATAGGACCAACCATGTCTTTCGCAATAACGGGTATAAAGCCGGAGGAGCATTTCGGCCCAATCGGCGGCATCGACACCACCCGCCCCCGAACGAATGGTCACGAGTGCTTCACGTTCATCATATTCACCGGAAAGCAAGGTGCGAATTTCAAGTTCGCTCACCACCGACTCCATGGATTCGAGTTCCTTGATGGCTTCCGCGAGTGAATCCGGATCACCCTCGCCTTCCGCCAACTCGAAGAGCACGGGCAGATCGGACATTCGACTTTTTACCGATTCGAATTTGCGCAATTCACTTTGAACAGAAGACAATTTTGAAGTTACTCGCTGAGCATTGGCTTGGTCATCCCACAGATGGGGAACCGAAGCCTCTGCCTCCAAGTCAATAATCAGCTTTTTCATGCTGTCCACGTCCAGGACGATCCCAATGCTGGAAACTTTCGTTGAAAGTTCATTGAGTCGTTCTTGAATTTCAAGTGAAGGCACGAGACAACAATACGGCTCGGTGGTGGTCACCCCGAAAATGAGCGGTAATCCAGCCGCGCAGCAGCACTGACCTCAATTGGATCAAATGGAAGGGAGTCAAAGAAAGTTAATCGAAGTGGGGCTGTGAGCGTGACATAAACCCCCGTTTCCGTGCTGCTGAGCCGAAGGGAAGGCCGCTCCTCTGATTGTGATGACTCAAAGTTTCCTTGAACAATGGAACTTACATTGTCTGCATTTAACCGCGTTGACTCTGTGGCTCCGTGGTTGTAATAGGCCACCAGATCTAACCCTTGAACTCCTGCCAGTGCTAGCCAATCCGCTTGCGCTTGCAAACTTCTTTGCTGAATGAATGCCGATGAAGCATCGGTGATAACAGCAAGAGCCAGAAGACACACACCGATAAAACCGATTCCTAAAAGCAAAATACTTCCTGCGTCTTCTGAATGATCAACTTTCGGAGTGTGCATGTCAGCCTGCCTGAC
Organism: Candidatus Nanopelagicales bacterium; assembly: GCA_018401415.1. GTDB lineage: Bacteria > Actinomycetota > Actinomycetes > S36-B12 > S36-B12 > UBA4592. Next base: position 6,477 of record JAGYKV010000010.1, read on the forward strand.
GAAATTGGTCAACCATGAGGGTGACATTGGCTTCGACCGGAAAACTCAAGGGAGCTGCTTCGCCCCAGCGCGGTATCAGTGGAAGCGGAACTGCACTTGAAATATCCACGTTGACCAGTGAGCCCGGCGATAAGCACGGACCACCGGTGCACGTGATGACCAAAGTGGGAGTCCCAGCGTCCACGCCGTGGTCGGCAAAAGCTTGTTGCATGAGTGCAATTGCTAATGAGTTTCCTTCGGTGGCAGATCCACTAGCCATGAATGCCCGTGCCGCCTCACGGGCTGCAGCATGTGCCGCAAAGGAACCTGCATGCAGTGTCATGACGGCTATCGCGAGGTACACGAGCGGCATGATGATTGCGACACCCACAACAATGAACTCGAGCATGGCGCTTCCGTGATCTGCCGCCAAAAGCCGCCTCACTTTTTCTGAGAGAGCAAGACGAGGATCATTCAACATATGCGTGGCCGGTCAGTGTCATGGTGGTGGGGCCGTATACGCCCAGGAGCGGTAATTCCGTATCTACCTGCACGGCAATCATGGGTACCCCTGCAGGGTGGTGCGACTGGCGTGAACATCCACAACCGTTGCTCCCGCAATATTCGCAAGCAATACCTGCCGAGTTCTTTGCTCCGCCATGACAAGGTCGGCGCCCACATGGGCTCCGACTCGGGCACCTTCGATCGCCGCACTTGTGATGACGGTTCGAACATGCAATGCCAACATCAGTTGGAGTACAGCAAGACCGATCAACATCAGGAGGGGTGCCACCAGCGCAAACTCGACACTTGCATTTCCGTCTTCGCCGAGCCAGCGGTTTCTTTCGGGCCTCACGGGATACGAATTCTTATGCCGAAACACTCGATATTGCTCGATCCAGAATTCCAGTTAATTGGTCGTCTGCTATCAACCAAATCGCTGTCACGAGACCTGCCGTCATAACTGCCACCAAAACCCACCCGGGAACATCGCCGCGATCCTGGGCCAATCGCGCAAATAATCTGTGAAGCATGAACTCAATTTTCATTTCATTACCTTTCGTTGGATAGTTATTACTTCGGGGTGATTCATGGAACAAGTACCTGCAGCCCTCGCACCGCCGGGAATAGGGCAATGACAATTACGGTCGGGAGAACAAGGAATACAACGGGTATCAACATGGCAACGTCTTTCTTGCCGGCAAGTTCAATCAGATACTGGCGTTGCTGATTGCGGGCATCGGCAGCCTGTGCCCGCAATACTTCGCTCAGTGGTGTTCCGCGCTCCATGGCAATGACGAGTCCGTCGGTAAACCTTTCAACATTGCGGGAACCGGTCCGTTCGGCCATGGCGCGGAGCGCGGATCCCAAAGTCTCACCTGCTCGAATTTCCCGAACACAGGAGTGCAATTCATGGGACAGGATTCCTTGACTCATGCCCGCAACTCGGTTGAGCGCAGCAAGCGGGGTTTCCCCGGCCGTCACCGCGAAGGCCAACAACTCCGCGATATCGGGGAATTGCTGGTCGATTCGCGCTGTTCGCTTTTTAGCGAGTGAGCTCACATACTTCTCGTGGGCTAGATACGCAATGACCCCACCGAGAGTGGCTGTCAGAATCAACAGGATGGGGGATGATCCACGAGTGATATTCCAGACCCCGAAAATCGTTCCGCCAATTAATCCCAGACTGAGCAATGTGATCTGCTCGAGTCGAAATCGTGAAAGATCAACTGTTGGATTGCCCGTTGATCGACCCGCTTGCTTGAGTTTTTCGAGGGATTTATCTGATTGAGCCAACGGAATTAGCCGCCGCAAATGCAATCCTTGTGAACCAAGCAGTCCTTTCAATGAATCCAGAGAATTACCGGATGAGGCAATTGGCGAATGGGCTCCGACATGCATTGCCACTCGCTCAGAGATTGACAGTGGCGCTGTTGCTCGTGCCCGAGAGAAGATCATGAGGAGGCCAATAGCAACTCCTAGACCAATGAATGCACCCATCATGTAAAGGCCCCGTTCACGTTGCGAAGCCAATGACTCGTTCGTCACTTGGTAATCGGCCAATGCGCAGCATCAAGCGATACGCGATGACGGACACGACAGCCGCACCCAAAAGGACAACCCCGCCCATGGGGGAGTTGAACGCGGCAACGGCTTCTGGTCGAGTACTTAATAGGGCCAGGGTGAGCCAGGGAGCTGCAATGGACATGCGCGCTGCGCTGACCGTCCAACTTTGTCTGGCTTCAATATCGCCACGGGTTGTGGCGTCTTGGCGCAATAGGGCGCTGAGTGTTCGAAGAACATGTCCCAGATCTGTTCCGCCTACCTCCTGCGCAATTCGGAGCGCTGCGATTACCCGATCGGCAACGGGATCAGACATGTGAATCTGCAATGTATCCAGGGCCGTTGAAAACGACCCGGTTGCCCGGTAGGTCTGGGTGAAGCGGGTAAATGAGAACCGCAACTCAATCGGCCCGCGCTGAGCGAGATCGACTAAGCCTTCCGGCAGGGACATTCCTGCTCGCACAGCGGAAGCGAGTGTGTCCACTGCATCCGGCCAACTGGTGCGCAGCGACTTAGCTCGGCTGGCCGCCCTGCGGGTGAGAATCGCTAACGGGGTAAGTGCTGCGGCTGTTGCTGACATGAGAGCTACCACCGGAATAGCAGTAATAATCAAGGCCACGGAGCCAGCCACCAATGCACTGATAGCCATGGATGAATACACCCCTCGGGTGGTGACATGGGGAACCGCGGCGGCCTGTACCAATCGACCAATTCGGGAGACTCGTCGAGTTCGGGGTCGAGGTGAGCCGGTGAGTGCCAGCACAATGAGTAGCAGCCCGGTGCCCACTCCGAGTCCAATAAGGGCACCCATCAGGCCACCTCACGAATCGAGGGCGCGGATGAATATGCATCCAGCAATTGGGTGAGATCGAATCCGGCTTGAGCGAAGCGCTGCGGATGCGGTGGGTAACCACCCTTGCGGACTAACCCATGGCCTTCATCCTTGAAGAGCATGGCCATTTCAATGACACCGTTTTCCACCCGACCGGTAACACCGGCAATCTCACTGACTCTCCGGGATCCATCCGCCCGAGTGATGGTGTGCACAATGACATCTACTGCCGCGGCAACCGTGGGAACAACAAACTCACCTGGAATGTTGTGACCCGCAAGTAGTGGCAGGGTGCATAATTTTGTCACGGCCTCTCGCGCACTATTTGCATGCAGGGTGGACAAAGATGGCATACCGGAATTCATGGCAATCAATAAATCAAGTGACTCCCCCTGGCGAACCTCACCCACCACGAGGCGTGTCGGTCGCATGCGCAGCGCTTCACGTACCAATCTCCGTAGGGGGATTTCACCCGTACCTTCTAGACTTGCGTCGCGGGTTTGCATGGCGATCCAGTCAGGGTGATTTATGCGAATCTCGAAGACTTCCTCACAGCTGATGATCCGCTCCTGCGGACCAATGCATCCCAATAGCGAATTGAGCAGCGTTGTTTTACCCGCCTGAGTGCCCCCCGCGACAACCACGTTGGCCCCACTGACAACCGCCGCCTCGAGGAATTGCGCGGCGTGATGAGTCAGGGTTCCACGTCCTACCAAGTCGTAGACAGATCGAGGGCGAATCACAAAACGCCGAATATTGATGGACCAATGATTTTGAGTCACGTCTGGGATCACCACATGCAGTCGACTGCCATCCCGCAGAACCGCATCTACAAAAGGTTGTGAGAGATCTAGTCGACGCCCCGATGTGCGCAGCATGCGTTCCACAAGGTCCCGTACCTGCTGGTCGGTGAGAACTACATTCGTGAGTTGACTCTTGCCATTCACCGCAATGAAGACCCTGGAGGGTTCATTGATCCAGATCTCCTCCACCTCAGGATCATCGAAAAAAACCTGTAAGGGCCCATACCCGGCAATATTGTGATGAACCTCTCGGATCGTGCTCTGGGGATCCATCAATACTCCGCTGGCAAACATGTCGGTGACACATTCCTCGATCAATCGGTGCACGTGATCCGAATCAACACTCGGATCAATATCGAGTCGACCGATCAAGTCCCGCACACGAGCTTCGACCAGCACGGCCTCAGATGATGAACTCACGATCCATTCCCCTCAGAAGAAGTGCACAATGAATGACTTCATGAAGGTAAGCGCGAATGACTCAAGAAAGAAGGGGCAAAAAGCTTCTGTGGATAAACAGTGGGCATGCGGAATTACAGGAGGAAGCGATCCCACGCTGCTTTAACGAACTCAGGGTGTTCGGTCTGCGCTAAATGACCCGTGTCCGGCAGGACAACGACATGGGAGTTGGGAAACTTTTTAGTGAGCCGATGGGCGGCCTTAGCCGTCACGAGGACATCTTGGCGACCGTAGATACCGAGTGTTGGCGCCGTGACTCGCTCAGCCAATTTCCACGGGCGATTCGGCCCGGTCATGTCTGCGTTGGTCTTGAGCAGACCACGTAGGCTGCTCAAAAATGCGTCGGTGTTGTACGTGAGGTGATCGCGCTCGCGCACTTCCGCTACAGCTTCATCAAAGCGAAGCTTGGAATGACGCTCTGGATTAGCAGTGCAGCCATCGATGGTCGCTTGGACCCGAGTCTCGGCCGGTGTCTCCAAATACTTGGTAACCAACTGCTCACCGATACCAGGCATGGCCAGTGCGGGCAAATGAACATTGCCCTTCGTCGCATACAGACTGGGAAGTGCCGGCGAGATCAGGGTCAGAGTGCGAATGAGTTCTGGCTTGCGAGCCGCTAATTGCAGTGCAACCGCCCCGCCGAGGGAGTTACCGAAGAGATCAACCGGGCCTAGATCCTTGGCAAGAATGAATATCGCAATCGCACGAGCCAAACCTGACGGCGAATAATCACCATCACGAGGTGGTGGTGACATGCCAAAACCAGGTAGATCGATTGCATAACCGGTGACTTCCTCAGACATGCCCAACATCAGGTCTGTCCAATTCAGTGAGGATCCACCGAGTCCATGAATGAACACCGCAGTTCTGGCCGGTGAACCCAATCCACCTTCCCGTGGCTGATCCAGATTAGTTCGATATGAAATCGTTCTCTGAGGGAGAAATTCAATGCGCCGCTCACAGGCTGCAGGTGCCTCACGTCGCGGGAGAACAGGGGAAATCACTCCCTTAGAGTACGCCGATCTCATGGCTCCACATCCATGTGATCCTCGAAGAACGGTGAACCCCACCAGAAAGCACGAAGTAGACTGACTTCATGGCTTTTTCGGCGACGCAATCCACTGCTGACATAAACGCCAAAGTTATTCGCCTCCCCAAGGCCCAGCGTCGCGAGCAACTCATGGAGACAGCCCGCGCGGTATTCGTGGTTCAGGGTTATCACTCAGCAGGCATGGACGAAATCGCTGAACAGGCTGGTGTGTCAAAACCACTGCTGTATCAGCATTTCCCCAGCAAGTTGGATCTTTATCTTGCAATCCTTGATTCAGGAATCGAACATTTGCTGGACGCCTCTGACGCATCGTTGAAGAACATCACCGACAATAAACAGCGCGTCAACGCAACTATTCGTTCTTATGTGGAATTTGTCGATGACCCCGCAAGTGCATATCGACTTGTATTTGAATCCGATCTCACCAACGAACCCGAAGTTCGGGAACGCATGGTTCACCTAGATCGCGAAGTCATTCGCCGAATAGCCGCTGTGATCAAGGAAGACACCGGGCTCAGCGAAAGTCAGGCCGAACTTCTGGGAGCAGGGTTACATGGACTTGCCCAAGTTGCATCAACAGCATGGCTAGGTAATCCTGATGTATCACGCGAGGAAGCGGTGGAACTCCTTTCGTCACTCGCGTGGAAGGGCATAAGTGGCTTCCCACTGTCCCATCCACCAGCTGATTCATGACCGCTCTCGACAACCGATACCGAAGCATCAAGAAGGAAGAGGAACATCATGGACATTGTGATTGGCATCCAACACACATCGCGGGATATCTCACTGGAATCTGAAGAATCAACTGAGGTGATCACTCAGAAGGTGACCCAGGCACTCGCATCTGGCGAAGTTCTCACCTTGACAGATGCCAAGGGTCGCACGGTGATCGTGCCATCAGAAAAAATCGCTTATGTTGATCTGGGTCCTGCGACCGGGCGACGGGTGGGATTCGGGAACCCGGTCTAGTTGCTGCGGACGCCCTGAGATGGGCAGCGCCGCGACACTTTAGGCGGCAAGGCCGAGATCGGCCATGCGGCGCGAGTGATTGTCGGTGAGTCGAGCAAGCATTCGCCCGATTTCGGCCAGGTCTGCCCCGGGACGATCAACACCACCAATGATCAACGCGCTCAGTGCATCCCGTTCGGCTGCGACACGTTGTGCCTGTGACAATGCTTCGCCGACAAGGCGCCTTCCCCACAGGGCGAGCCGGCCGGCAACTTTAGGATCCTGCTCGATTCCCGCGCGAATGCGCTCGACAATATAGGTGGATTGGGAGAGGTCATCGCACACTTCAACCACCAATTCCCGGGTGCGCGGGTCTACATAAGATGAAATCTCTCGATAGAAATCCAATGCGATTCCATCGCCCACATACGCTTTCATGAGGCCTTCCAACCAGTCGGTTGGCTTGGTCTTGGCGTGAAATTCTTCAAGAGTATGCCGAAATGGCTCCATGGCGATCTCTGGATCGGCACCCAATTCAATTAATCGGTTGCGTAGGGCAATGAAGTGTCGAAACTCGGTTGACGCCATTTCACCCATGGTCGCTTTGTCTGCGAAAGTGGGTGCGAGCACCGAGTCTGCCGCCATGCGTTCAAATGCGGTGATCTCAGATACGGCCAGAACGGCCAGTAGATCAATGACAGCATCGCGGTATTCCGCACGCTCGAGGATTTCAGAATCGGTTGACGCCAAACCGGGTGGATCGATGCTGGTCATGATGAGCCAAGGCTACCGGGGTACCATGAAATCAATGAGCCATTCGCTCAGGTTCCCCGAAGCGGGATTTTACCTGCCTCACTATCACTGGAGTTCCACTGTCAACTCACCTAGATTCTCAGCCCCCGGAGACCCCTTCCGAGTACGTCAAGGCTGAGCCAAAAACATTCACCGAACTCGGGGCAGACCCCCTCATTGTTTCATCGCTCGCCGCTCACGGAATTATCACAGCTTTCCCCATTCAGGAAATGTGTCTGTCCATGGCACTCTCTGGTCGCGACATTATTGGCCAAGCCAAGACCGGAACCGGTAAAACTCTGGGATTCGGCGTCCCACTTTTGCAGCGGCTCCACCGCCCGGGCGGCAACCTTCCGCAGGCTCTGGTGATTTGCCCCACCCGCGAGTTGGCGTCGCAGGTCGCATCCGATTTGCAGATCGCCGGCAAGGACCTCGGGGTTCGCGTTCTTGCTGTCTACGGCGGCCGCGCAATCGAGCCACAGATTGATTCATTGAAAAAGGGGATCGACGTCATTGTCGGAACCCCCGGGCGAATCATGGATCTGGCTGGCCGTCGCGATCTTGATCTTGGATCTGTTCGAGTGCTCGTCATGGATGAAGCGGATGAAATGTTGGACATGGGATTTCTCCCCGATGTCGAGCGGATCGTGGCACTGCTCCCCACCGAGCGCCAAACAATGTTGTTCTCCGCAACCATGCCCGGTCAAATAGTCAATTTGGCCAGGCGCTACATGACACAGCCCACCCATATTCGGGCCTCGGATCCCAATGATCAAAACGCAACCGTGGATTCCATTGAACAGCACGTGTGGCGGGCGCACCCCATGGACAAACTCGAACTGGTCGCAAGAATCATGCAGGCGGATGGTCGTGGGTTGGCCATGATCTTCACGCGAACAAAGCGCAAAGCTCAAAAGATTTACGATGACCTGACCGAGCGAGGCTTTGCCGTCGGAACCGTCCACGGCGATCTCGGACAGGGTGCGCGCGAACAGGCGTTACGCGCTTTCCGTTCAGGAAAGATCGACATTTTGGTTGCGACAGACGTCGCTGCCCGAGGGATCGATGTAGATGGTGTCACGCATGTAATCAACTTTGAATGCCCCGAAGATGAAAAGGCTTATTTGCATCGAGTGGGTCGAACGGGTCGAGCGGGAAACTCTGGTGTCGCGGTCACACTTGTTGATTGGGAAGATGTTGCCCGGTGGCAAATGATTGACCGCGCATTGCAGTTGCCATTTAAGGACCCTCTTGAGACGTATTCCACCAGCGCCCACGTGTACACCGGATTGGGAATCCCCACCGATACCACCGGGCGTTTGGCCCGCAAGGATCAAACGCGCGCCGGTCTTGATGCCGAACACATTGAAGATCTGGGCGGGCGGCAGCCCAAACCCCCTGCGCCTTCCCGGGATCGCAAGCCGCAGAAAAGCTCATCGGGTGCCAGAAATGGGTCCTCGACACGAAAATCCAGTGACAAGCCATCCGGCGATAAACCGTCAGGCGACTCCCGCGCCCAAAAGCTCCAAGGTAAATCCCGCCCCCGCAAGCGCACCAAAGCGGTGACGAGCGAGCAATAGGGCATAGGTTTCGGGTACAACAGGCTCATGGACGGATCCATTACGGTAATTGATATCGATCTTCAGCGTGAAGCTCAATGCGCGCGGGAAGCACGCTCGGCGATCCGCGCCGAGATACCCGAGGGACCGCTTCGGGACTCATTAGAAATTGTTACTTCGGAACTTGTCACCAATGCCTTTGTTCATGGATCTGGGACCATTCACTGCAGTGTTTATCGAGTAGATCATGCCAAACGCACCGGGCAAAGGTATCGAATCGAAGTGAGCAATGACTTTTCTGAAGGCGAGCTGGCTATCACAATCGATCCACAAGGGATCGACTCCAAGGGTGGCCGCGGCTTCGGCCTGGTTCAAACACTGAGCAGTAAATTCGGCCATGACCTGGTCAATGATCGACTGACTGTCTGGGCGGAAGTCAGTGACCGGCCAGAATCGACCTAGTTTAAATCTGTTGCGTTGAAATATAGGAAGCCCACAGCAATAGGACAGAGAACAACGCCACCCCAAATGTGAACCAACCCAGGCGGGCCACACTGACACTGGGAAGCTCCTCGCGAAACACCGCCATTAATACTGCGCCTCCCAAAAATGCCGTGGGGATCGCAACAAATAACTCATTGGGTGGTGGGAGGAAATACGACAGCGCAAGGCCTCCGAATAGGAAGGCGGTCAACACCCAACGATCCTTGCGCCGGAAATGCTGAGGGTGTGCTCGAGCCAGCCCCCTGTCGGATAACACAAAGTGCAATGCCATCACGATTGCAAAAAGAATGGCAAAGTCTGCGCCCAATTTAATTCGATCCGCGTTTGTGTACGAGAAAATCAAACTCAGCACACCAATCATGATGAGGTTTGCTCGATACAGCGCCTTGCTGCCATCCTTGCTCTCCGCTGCTTTGGCATCAAATGCATAAAAGATAACGAGTCCGACGAGGGCCACTAGGAACAATGCAGACTGAACAAAAAGATCGGGAATAGCGTCTGGGATCGTGATGCTGGCGAATGCCAACTCACCATCTGCCAACTCGGGAAGCATGTGAACAAATACATATGCGACGGCGACTCCGCCTGCAAAAGATGCAACAGCATCCTGGCGGAGTGGCGTTTTATTCAGTAGGCGGCTATCCAGAATTGACGGCGCAAAAACGTGGGTGAGTGCTAAGAAAACTGTCAGGGCGATGGCTAAGGCCCACACGCTCACAGGTGTGGTGACATCCATTGCCTTACTCTAAAGTACCCGCCTAAGAGCGAATTTTGTAATCCTCAAGAATTCTGCGCGCAATGATCATCTTTTGAATATCTGCGGTTCCTTCACCGATAAGCAGCATGGGGGCTTCTCGGTACAGTCGCTCGATTTCATATTCCTTGGAATAGCCATAACCACCATGAATTCTGAAGGAATCCTCCACCACCTCTTTGCAGTATTCACTTGCCAAGTACTTTGCCATGCCAGATTCGAGATCGTTGCGTGAGCCATTGTCCTTCAGGCGCGCCGCCATGATCATCATTTGGTGGGCTGCTTCAACTTTGGTGGCCATCTCGGCCAAACGAAATGCGACCGCTTGGTGCTCTGCAATCGGCTTGCCAAAGGTGATGCGAAGTTGAGCGTATTCCGCCCCGAGTTCAAATGCGCGCATAGCGATACCACAGGCACGGGCGGCAACATTTACCCGACCGACTTCAACTCCGTCCATCATTTGATAAAAACCTTTACCGGGTTCACCGCCCAAGAGATCATCTGCAGAAAGAACAAGGCCATCCATGATCATTTCGGTGGTGTCGACACCTTTGTAGCCCATTTTCTCGATCTTTCCGGGAATGGTCAGCCCCGGACGGACCTCGCCAAATCCCGGAGTCTTCTCAATCAAGAAAGTCGACATTTTCTTGTACACACTGGCATCGGGATCTACGCCCTGGTCCGAGCGAACCAGAGTCGCTACCAGAGTGGATGATCCGCCATTGGTCAGCCACATTTTCTGGCCCGTGAGTACATATGAATCGCCGTCTTTGACCGCCTTGGAGGTAATCGCCGCAACATCTGAGCCACAACCCGGCTCACTCATGCTGAAAGCTCCGCGTACTTCGCCGGTTGCCATGCGAGGCAGATACTTGTCCTTTTGCTCCGCAGTCCCGTGATGCATGAGCATGTACGCCACAATGAAATGGGTATTGATCACTCCGCTGACGGGCATCCAACCTCGGGCAATTTCCTCAACCACCAGCGCATAGGTCAACAGCGATTCACCAAGGCCGCCGTATTCCTCCGGAATCATGAGACCGAAAACACCAAGTTCTTTGAGACCGTCCACAATGGCTTGCGGATACTCGTCGGCGTGCTCAAGTTCATTGGCCACCGGAATGATTTCTTTATTCACAAAATCCCGCACCGCGGACAAAATCTCTTTCTGAATGTCATTCAAACCTTCGGTTTGTGCCAAGCGAGCCATGTCTTCCCCTACTCCGGTGCGGTGAATGTTTGTGTGCGTGTCATTCCTGCAGCGCGGCCTTTGCCTGCAACAACCAGTGCCATTTTGCGTGATGCTTCGTCGATCATTTCATCGCCTAACATGGCAGCGCCCTTGGCTCCGCCTGCAGCAGATGTGTAGTAGTCATAAGCGTCCAGAATCAGTTCGGCTTGGTCGTAGTCCTCTTGCCGAGGCGAATAGATTTCATTGGCGGCCTCGATTTGACCGGGGTGTAACACCCACTTGCCATCAAAGCCCAACGCCGCCGAACGACCGGCAACACGACGGTAGCCTTCAACGTCTTTGATCTGCAGGTACGGTCCATCGATCGCTTGTTTATCAAATGCCCGGGCAGCCATCAGAATTCGCATCAAGATGTAGTGATAGGCGTCTCCGGTGTCATAGCCGGGCGGCTGCTCACCCACCACCAAAGACTTCATGTTGATGCTGGCCATGAAATCAGCCGGACCAAAAATAATGGTCTCCACGCGAGGACTGGCCTGTGCAATAGCATCAACATTGATCAAACCCAGAGCATTCTCAATTTGAGCTTCAATCCCAATCCGACCCACCTCTAACCCATTAGATTTTTCCAACTGGGTGAGAAGCAGATCAAGGGCAATAATCTGGTCCGCGGTTTGAACCTTGGGCAACATGATGCAATCAAGATTCGCACCCGCACCTTCAACAACCTCGATCACATCTGCATAGGTCCACTGCGTAGTCCAATCATTCACCCGAACCGAACGCACCTTGCCCTCAAAACCACCCTCATTGAGGGTAGCCACAATATTTTTACGAGCCTGAGGTTTCGCCAGCGGAGCCACAGCATCTTCAATATCCATGAAAACCTGATCAACCTGCAAACCACGAGCCTTATCGAGCATTTTCTCGCTGCTGCCCGGCACGGCGAGATTTGATCGGCGTGGGCGCAATGCACGTTGCTGTGAAGTCTCGGTAGCCATCCCCGAATGCTAGCGATCCGAGAACAGGTGCGCTCCCCGTGATGAACCGATGTGGGGCAAGTCACCCTATGCTCCAACCGTGGATCAGCGAATAAAACGGGCACGTATTGCCACGATCTACCTTTTCTTCGCTAATGGAATTGCTCTGAGCGCCCTCACCCCGCGATTGGCTGACCTCCAGGGGCAACTCTCCATGAGCGATATCTCCCTCGGTGTGGTCCTCAGCGCGGGTGCGGCCGGCGGCCTGCTCCTCGGACCATTTGCGGCAATCGGAATCAAACGTCTCGGTAGTGGCCCTTTTGCCATGTACTCGTTACTGATCATGCTGCCGCTCCTTCCCTTGGTCGGGATAGCGCCAACAGCCGGCGCACTAGCGCTGGTCATGTTCGCCATCGGGGCGATTGACTCGGTGCTGGATGCCGCCCAGAATGCCCACGGTCTTGAAGTACAACGAATATATAAGCGATCGATCATTAACAACATGCATGCTTTCTGGGCATTGGGCACCGTGGTCGGAGCATTGGTCGGAGCCTTGACCCTGGTACTCGAAATATCACTGGGCTGGACCCTCCTGGGGGTTTCAATCGTGGGAGTAATTGGAACCCTGATTACATTTAATTGGGTACTTCCGCGTAACTCTGCATCTGGGGTAAACGCTGTAGATCAATCATTTGAGTCCGAAATTGCCAGTGTGATATCTGCGGACCATTTATCGGCCATCGATCCCTCCTCCATTGCTCCCGCGAGCCGCTTTCCCGGCTGGAAACTCGCTGGACCAACAATGCTTCCACTCCTGGCATTGGGTGTATTGATTGTTCTTGCGGTTGTCGTTGAAGATGTTCCACAACGGTGGAGTTCCATCTATTTGACCGATATTGGCATGGCTGTCAACAGTGTTGGTTTCGGTGTCGTGGCGTTCACAATTTCACTCACCATCGGCCGCTTCTTGGGGGATTCCTTTGTGAATCGATTCGGTGAGCGCCTTGTTGCCCAGGTCAGCATGTCTGTCGTTGCCGTCGTCCTCGCCGCCTCACTATTCGTGGGTAATGGGATTGGTTTCATTGCAGCCTGTGCGGTGGTCGGGTTTGGCGTTGCCACGTTATTCCCCGCGGCCATGCACGCCGCTACCTACATACCAGGCATCAGTCCCGGCAGCGCCATCACAGCGGTGAGTTGGATGTCCAGAGCGGGCTTTGTTTTTGCCCCACTACTGGTCGGAATCATTTCGGAAAACTTGGGTACCCCGTGGGGCATTGGCATAGCCGTTATTGCAGCGGTGCTGATCATCCCACTGGCACGCTTCCTCCGAAACACCACAGACGCTCAGCATTAATTTCATTAAATCGGTGATGATTCCAATGGCTCCTTGATTCCCGAACTCGAACGAATCACAATCACAATGCCCAGCAAAATCATGGCTGCCGCAGGATAAATGGCAACCGGTGGGGTTTGCCCCAGCCACACTGCAGCAACAATCGCCGCGCCTGGCATCTCCAATAATATTGTGAGTGAAACAAAAGTGGCAGATGAATTTTTCAGCACCTTGTTCATGAGTGTGTGACCCAAGAGTTGCGCTCCGAGGGTAATCGCCAAAATCATGAGCCACGCTTCGGCACTGAATCCAACAAGTTCCTGTTGGAAGATCGCCAGTATCGGCAGTACCGTGATTGCTGCGACTCCGTACAGCAAAAAAGTCATGGTCCCGGTCGATACAGTCTGGCGAACCCGTTCCCCCACCGACACATAAGCTGCGGCGAAGACCGCTCCAGCAAGAGCTAAAAGATCACCGATGAGGTGTCTGGAGTCCAGTCGGACATCTACCCCTGTCAAGAAGAGAACACCAGCCAGGGCAATGAAGATTCCAACCCACGCCGCCGGTGCGATTCGGATTCCACGGGCCCGGGCAATGAATGCGGCCCAGATTGGCTGGGTGGCGACCAAGGCGGTAGATGCCGCAACGGAGGTGAATGCGAGTGAGGGAATCCACGTGGCAAAGTGCAAGCCGAGGAATACTCCAGCAACAGCAATTAACTTCAGCTCACGCTTGGTAAGTGCGCCGAGTGACTGACGATTGCGCGCCAACACCCATATCCCGGTGAGCCCGCTACCAATAATGCACCGCCAAAATGCGATAGCCAAAACGGGTGCAGCGGTCGCCACAATAAATGGACCACTGAGGGCAATGAACACAACGGCAACACCCAGTGCCAGCAGGTCACCCGCAGGAGGCGGGCGCAGTGAATCCACCGATTGAAAATTCCCCGGTTGAGGAATGGGTCCCTGCGACATAGGCGAAGCCTGCCGTAGGTGCCGCGCGCGAGGTGGTCGGGATACCCGAGGGAAGGCGGTAGCCTTCCCACGTGAGCGCAAATGCCCTAGTTTTTCTCGCCCACCTCAACGGGTTGGGCGTCTTCGACCCCATGGGTGACCACATGGGCAGGGTTCGCGATGCCACCATGGTTCTTCGATCCGGCGCCAACGCTCCGCGCCTGACCGGGTTGGTCATTGAAGTCCCCCCACGCAGACGCATTTTTGTTCCCATGACAAAAGTGACCGCCATTGACTCCGGGCAAATAATTGTGAGCGGAATGGTGAACCTGCGCCGATTCGAACAACGTCGCAATGAAACGCTGGTCACCGCCGAGTTACTGGATCGCACCGTGACACTCATCGGTTCCAATGAAACGGTCACCATTGAAGACATCGGTGTCGAGCAGTCACGCAATCGTGAATGGCTCGTGGACAAGTTATTCGTTCGGCGAGCTCCAACAGGCTTTCGCCGACGGAGTGAAAAAATGATTGTGGATTGGAACTCCGTGACCGGCCTCTCACTTCCCAATCACGATCAACCAGCCGAACAACTTCTGGCAACCATGGACTCCCTGAGACCGGCCGATGTCGCCGCGATGCTGCATGAACTTTCCCCCAAGCGCCGGCTGGAGATTGCCCGCGAATTAGATGATCAACGACTGGCCGATGTCCTCGAGGAACTTCCCGATCAGGATCAGATCGAAATTCTCGAGACGCTGGAGGCCGAACGCGCTGCAGATGTCCTTGAGGAAATGGATCCTGACGACGCCGCGGATCTCATCTCCGAATTACCGCCAGAGCGCGCCGAAGCCCTGCTAGGTCGGATGGAGCCCGATGAAGCCGATGACATTCGCCGATTACTCACCTACGACGATTTTTCCGCGGGTGGCATGATGACCAGCGAACCGATTGTCATGGCCCCCGATGAAACCGTGGCCGATGCCCTCGCCCGAATTCGTAACCCGGAACTTTCACCAGCATTGGCGTCCCAGGTGTATGTGTGTCGGCAGCCCACCGAGACTCCCACCGGCAAGTACCTCGGCGTCTGCCACTTTCAACGACTCCTTCGGGAGCCACCATCTTCACTTGTCTCTTCGATTATCGATACATCCATTGAGCCGATGCGACCTGACACGCCACTCTCTGATCTCACCCGCAGCTTTGCCGCCTACAACTTGGTGGCACTACCCGTGGTAGACGAAAGTGGATCACTTGTTGGCGCAGTGACATTCGATGACCTCGTTGACCACATGCTTCCAGAAGGCTGGCGGGAAAATGCCTGAGTCAAAGCCAAAACAGCCTCGCAATACTCGACTCGACCAACCCTTGGATCGGAGTCGCGGTCGCCGACCGAATTACGATCCGGAAAAATTCGGGCGGTTATCAGAGCGCGTTGCCCGGCATATCGGGTCTTGGGTATTCATTGCTTGGATGACGGCTGTCGTTATCGCCTGGGTCAGTTGGAATGTCTTTGCTCCGGAGCAATGGAAACCGGATGCATATCCCTTTATCTTCTTGACGCTGCTCTTATCTCTGCAGGCTTCATATGCAGCTCCGTTAATTCTTTTGGCTCAAAACAGGCAGATGGACAGAGATCGGGTGCAATTCCAAGAAGACCGTAACCGCAATGAGCGTATCTTGGCCGACAGCGACTACCTTGCTCGGGAAATCTCAGACCTGCGCAATGCCATGGGTGAAGTAGCAACTCGAGATTTTTTGCGTGGCGAATTACGCGACCTGCTTGAAGAAATAAATGATCGACTTGCTCGAATCGAGGAAACTTCGGAACCACAGGGTGACGCAGATGCCGGGGGTACCAACCCCCGATAGCATCAGGACATGGCATTCACTCGCACGCAATCATCTGATTCATCTGTGTCCATTGACGAAGTTAATGCCGCACTCGCCACCGTGAACGACCCGGAAATCCATCGCCCCATCACGGAGATCGGCATGGTGAAGGGCGTTGATATTCGTAAGGGTGGCGTGGTTGAGGTGGGCGTGTTCCTGACCGTCTCAGGCTGCCCCATGAAGTCCACGATTATTGACCGCGTCACCGATGCTGTGATGAAGGTCGGCGGTGTGACAAAAGTCAGTGTCGAACTCGATGTCATGAATGACGAACAACGCGCCAACATGAAACAGATTCTTCGTGGTGGTAGACCCGATAAAGAAAATCCCTTTAGTAAACCGGGATCGCTCACCAAGATTTATGCAATCGCTTCCGGTAAGGGTGGTGTGGGCAAGTCCTCAATTACAGCCAACTTGGCCGTTTCCCTCGCTCAACAAGGCTTCTCGGTTGGTCTACTCGATGCCGATGTCTACGGACACTCCATTCCTCGAATGCTCAATGCCATGGCACCGCCGACCATGGTGGAGGGTCTGATCATGCCGCCACAAGGCTATGGCGTCCGCGTGATATCCATGTTGCCATTTAAACCGGGTGGCATTGAGCAGCCGGTCGCTTTCCGGGGACCCATGTTGCACCGGGCACTCGAGCAATTTCTTTCCGATGTGTGGTGGGGGGACTTGGATTACCTCCTCCTCGATCTTCCACCAGGCACCGGCGATATCGCCATGTCCACCGCCCAACTCCTGCCACATGCTGAGATCGTGGTCGTCACAACCCCGCAACGTGGGGCAGCCGATGTGGCAATTCGCGCGGGGACCCTAGCGATCCAGACTCATCAGAAAGTTTTGGGCGTGATTGAAAACATGAGTGCATTCCCCTGTCCACACTGTGGTGAACCACTCGATCTCTTTGGTGCCGGAGGTGGTCAACTCGTTGCGGATGGCTTGAGCAAGGCATTTGGATCCGAGATTCCACTGATGGGCAAGATCCCATTCGATGTTCGTCTGCGTGAGGGTGGCGACAGTGGCGAGCCACTCGTGGTGGCATTCCCCGATTCACCCGCTGGTGCTGAAATCATTTCGATTGCAGGTGCCCTGGCAACCACACCACGTGGACTTGCCGGAATGTCTCTGAACATTTCCCCTGCTGGCCGGTAGAACAAAGTCCTTCACCGGCAATGAACACTATGTCGCGTCGGGATCGAAGGCCGGTGGCTTTTTATTGGTTGCCGAGTCTGAGGGTGACGGTTGCTCGGGGTCTTCGCTGAAAATTGAGGAGGCAAGTTTTCGGGGATGGTAATCGGCAAGACCTTTAACGGAATTGATCGTGTCCTTGAAATCACCGCCCGCGGAATCGGCTAGATCCTTGCGGGCCGTGACGGCCATACCCCTAATGTGTTTGAGCCACTTCGAGGCATCGGCTGCTGCTCGCGGTAGTTTTCGGGGCCGAACACCAGCAAACCAATAACCCCGAGAGCAATGAGCTCACCGACCCCAATGTCAAACATGCTCCTAGGCTACGCCTCTGGATCAATCAATGCTGATGTGGTACCGGGTCAGCCGATGTCGGTGGAGGAACCCAGAACCAAGGTCACGTTCAGCGGCTGACCATTGCGCGTGATCGCCACTTCCACACTCTCACCAGGGTCATAACTACGAATTCCCACAACCAGTTCCGTGGAGTTTGCCACCTGGCGACCATTGAGTTCCGTGATGACATCGCCCACTCGGATACCCGCCGCCTCGGCCGGGCCGCCCGAAGTCAACTCACTCACTTCGGCACCTTCACCGGAAAACGCCCGGGTAAGAATCACGCCAATAATGGGGGTACTGGACTCGCCCGTGGCAATGATTTCTTCTGCGATTCTCTTCGCGCTATTAATGGGAATCGCAAAACCCAATCCAATGGAGCCCGCCTCCGCATTTAAGGCACCGGCAAGTGTGGCAATGGCGGAATTGACCCCGATAACTCGCCCAGCACCGTCAAGAAGTGGTCCCCCTGAGTTGCCAGGGTTGATTGCGGCATCGGTTTGAACCGCATTGATAAATGCGAGATCACCGCCTCTGCCGGCCGTTACCGGACGATTTAATGAACTAATTATCCCTGAGGTGACGGTGCCGTTGAGACCAAGTGGGGCACCGATCGCAATGACAAGCTCCCCAACTTTGACTTGATCGGAGTCACCGAGTACCGCAGTCGGAAGACCTTTTTTCGCGACCTTGAGAACTGCCAGGTCATAGGAGGTGTTTCGACCAACGATTTTGGCCGTCGCTTCGTCGCCATTATCAAAAACAACGGTGAGTTCCCCACCATTTGCGGCAGGAGCGGCAACGTGGTTATTGGTCAAAATATAGCCATCGGATTGAACAATGAATCCCGATCCGCTCCCGGATTCGTCACCCGCTTCAATCAAAATCGATACAACACTGGGCAACACTGCTTCGGCAATGTCCGCGATACTCGATGATTCTTGGTTAATTACTTCACTGACCTGAGGCAGTTCCACGATGCTGTCTGGCAGTGCAGTTGTCGAATCGATACTCCGACCAACCAGATAGCCGCCAAGACCCGCGACGCCGCCAACAATTAGCGCGGTCACCGCCGCAACAACGATCGTGCCCAAGACACCGGGTCCACTTTTTTAGGTGGAGAGGACGCGGCAGGGGGCGCGGGTAGTGGTGGGGCAACAACATTTGGCGCAACATAATTCGGGCTAATGACCGGCTCGCGTGGCTCGAACGGCGACGGACCGGTGAGTTCTGTGGGAGCGTTATCGGGGTCACTCGATGGGGCTTCCGCCATGGCGCACCCCTTTACCTGTTGTAGTGGCTCCCTCGAAGAGATTCGCGCTCACTCTTAACTCCGGCTCACTAGTAATTCAGATCCTACCCCGCGGCACCAGTAGACTCACACGCGTAATCGCTAACACCACCACCCAATGTTTTGACGAGGAGCACCACCATGGGAGCGACCATTGACTCAGCAGTTATTGCCTACGCAGAAGACTTTCTCGATGATCTAGACCGTGAGCAGCCAAGTCTCATGCGCTCAGCCCATGACAGAGCTCTGGATCTGGGAATTGGCAGCCTCAGCAATCAAAGTTCTTCACTCCTTGAACTACTGGCTGCATCAATTCAGGCTCAAGCGGTGATTGAGGTGGGTACCGGTGTGGGTGTGTCTGGAGCCGCCATCTTGGCGGGCATGACCCCCGGCGGTGTGCTCACCAGCATTGACCTCGAGGCGGAATACCAACGCTATGCCCGTGAATTATTCGAGTCCCTTGGCCATTCCCACCAGCGCACCCGACTCATTGCCGGCCGCGCACTCGATGTTCTCCCACGTTTCTCCGATGGCGCCTACGACATGGTGGTCGTCGATTCGGATCCGTCTGAGTTCCCTGCGATCCTGCATCAAGCCAAACGCCTGCTGCGTATTGGTGGGCTCGTGGTGTTTAACTCAGTTTTCGACTCAGGTATGGCTGACCCATCGGTGCGCGATTTTGAAGCCATCGCAGTTCGGGACTGTGCCACCGCACTGCGCAATGACGATGACTGGCTGCCCGCACTCCTCACTGTCGGCCAAGGCATGTTGTTGGGATCGCTGCGGGCGCGAGATTGAAAAATTCCCGCCCTTCATCGGGGCGGGAATATCAAAGTGAAGTGCCAAAGCTAATTCTTAGAGTCCTTATGCGAATACTTCGAGGAGCTTAGCTCCAAGTTCCTTTGCTTCGTCTGCCTTCAACTCAACTACCAGACGACCTCCGCCTTCCAGTGGAACCCGCATGACGTAGCTGCGGCCTTCCTTGGTGACCTCCATTGGTCCGTCGCCGGTTCGTGGCTTCATCGCGGCCATGTGGCGTCCCCTTCCAGCAAATTCATGAGGCAGATTGTGCGCCGGTTGCGCTGCTGTGCCTGCGGCCATTATTCCGTAGGCGCCCGCGTGGTGATCCGCCACCCTCTATTTGCCCGAACTATTGACCGAGACTGGCGGATTGTGTGGGCAATTGGCCATTTTCGACCACTTCCTTGAACTTCTTCAGGGAAGCCTTAACACCCCCCAAAAGCGGCCATTTGCCCACCGGCCAACCCGCCGCTCCCAGCGCTCCCAGGGGAAGTTCAAAGTCCTCGCTCCACAGAAACCGGGAGCGACCGTCGGGTAGAGCCACAACTTCCATGGTTCCGGTGCCACGGACAAGTGCCCCCGTGTGGAGGACATCTACCCGGTACGGGGGTTCCCAGTGGGTAATGGTCATGGTGTCCCAGAAGCCAACCGGGCCAACGCCGGTCCACCCGGCTATCTCCGAACCCAGGCTCTGGCCGTCACCCTTGCGCAATTCAACTCGAGTGCCAAGCATCCAACGGTGCTGCTCGGTCCATTCGCTGAGAGCCGCAAATACGGTGTCGACGGGTGCGTCGATGGTGACATCAAGGGCGAGGTGGCGGACGCGAACGGTCATGGTGCCTTCCGGCTTGAGGGGCTTGAGGGGCTTGAGTGGCTTGAAGGAATTTCAGGTGATTGCAGGGAGTCAAGTCTCTGTTGGAGTTCAGCAATTTTTGCGTCAACTTCATCCATGCGGTAGCCACGGATCACTACATCAAATTGCGGATTCTCCGGAAGATCAGGTCGGTAGTCTCCCGTGGCACGGACACCCATGTCCGGGTTCCAGCGCCCGGTGATCAGGACTGCCGCTGCCGCTATCACCATAATGGCAAGCACCACGAAGAGAAAGGTCACGCCCCTAGTTCACCATGTATCGGTGGGAAAGCAAATGCTGACCTGCTATTGTTTGGTTGATTATTCAACTACATTCATGACCTGAAAGGATCTCATGTCAAATCTCTCTCTCACCACCGGCACCTGGACCATTGACCCCACTCACACCACCATTGGCTTCTCAGCTCGCCATGCCATGGTTGCCAAGGTTCGTGGCAACTTCGGCGAGTTCAGCGGCACCTTCACCCTCGACGGTGACAACCCCGCCGCATCTGCTGCCGAATTAACAGCCATGACCGCATCAATTGACACCCGCAACCCCGATCGCGATGCGCACCTGAAGAGTGCAGACTTTCTCGATGTGGAGAGTTACCCCACCCTCACCTTCACATCTACTTCTGTAAGCGGCACGAGTGATTCATTCGTTGTCACCGGTGATCTCACCATCCATGGCGTGACCAAGAGCATCCCCGTCACTTTCGAACTTCTTGGCGTGAGCACCGACCCATGGGGTGGAATTCGAATTGGTTTCGAAGGCAGCACCGAGATCAGCCGCAAAGACTTTGGGCTCGTGTGGAACACGGCTCTGGAAACAGGGGGCGTTCTCGTGGGCGACACTGTCAAGATTAATCTTGACGTCGAAGCAGTGAAGAGTTAATCAATACAACCTCTCCTTGGCCGTGTGCCAAAGTTGGATTCCCCGGCCAGTGATTCACGGCCGGGGTTTTCATTTGGCAGGGAGTGCGCCGTCCCAACACCGCCCGGCATCGCCGCCCTTCGACCGCAATACCAAGAACGGAAAACCAAAAACGAAAAGCAGAAGTGATAAATAGATGAAGTGATGAAGGGCTAAAAAGCCCGGATCGGACGAACCTGCCGCTCTCTGGACTTGAAGTCGCCGCCCTGCGCCGCATTACCCAAATTCTGGCGCCACACGCTGTTCGCGGTTAGCTGACTCGAACTCAAGTAAATGTCGCTAGCAAACCCGTACGCGCCGATCGCGAAGGTGCCATCTTGGCTCGTTCCAAAAATACAACTCACCGTTGGATCTGGTGATGCGCTCAGGTTACGCGAGTAATAACACATCGCATTCAACTCGTCCTTGGATGGCAAGAACCAGTCGGTGAACCCACCACCGGTATAGGCGCGGGCTGCTCCCGCCGCATAGAGATTGGAAGCAACAGTCCCAGCGTTCATTCGGGCAATAATCGCATCGGTGTTCGCGCTACCCATCCCAACAGCAGTCGATGCATTAGTGCTTGCAGTTTGCTCCCCAGCGGTCCCCGGATAGAGGTCATTTGATTGGCGAACTCCGCGTTACTGCCACGGCAGTCGGCTACCGCTGGGTCAACCGCACTCACGCTATTTGGGTCATCCCAATTCTTGGGTGCCATTTCATATGTCTTTCCGCCGGAGATCAGGAACACCAGTCCTCCACCGGGGCCGGTATCACCTACGGCGTAGGTCACAGAACTTCCGCCGCCGCCACTGTTGCTCGCTGCTATTGGGGTGCGCGCCCAGGTGATGCTTCTGGTGCAGGTCCACCCGCCGTTGCCGTTGTTGGCCCACCGTTCCCAACTTGGATGCCATGTTGGCCCGGAAATCGGGTCAGAGGGGTTGGCCCACGAAGCACGCCACTCACGTCATTGATTCCGGTGGACTATCACAGGTAGCTGTTTGGCTGGCCCGCTGATAGGACTGCACCTGCACCGAATCAGCAGCAGCAACGTTCGCACCGAACAGCATGCCGGCAACCATGACTAACGAGGAGCCAATGGCAAGGAAAAAGCGTGAACGAACAGGGGTCACAACCGACATCACTGGCTCCAAAAACTAGGGACTCAACCCAGTGAGGAGAGGCCCCCACCGAGTACGAATGACTAATTCAATTAGAAGGCGACAGAATAATAGCCCCCTCGACCAATGTCAACAAGCCGACGAGACTCACTCAATATGCCCGCGAAGAGTTTCCCGTGCCTCACGTGGGAATGCCCGCGTAGCGGTGGTGCAGTGAGGGACACAAGGAGTGAGCTATCGATGGGGTCTCGTGCTGATGTGACGGCGAATTACCCGAAGACGTACGTGAAAGCTGGCAAGGCCGATAAGGGCCGGATTGAGGATCAAGACTTAGGGGTGACGGGTTGGTGCCGGAACAATGCCCGCCGCCACCCTGTCGCAGCTGCTCGGTTTACCCCAAGTAGTTGTGGTGCCACGTAAGGCGCGGGCATACATGCAGACCTCAGCCCTTCAAATTTGCAACAAGAGCCCTCTCAGGAACACACCAGCCCGCCAAACAGATCTCAAAAAGCTCCGCTGGCGGGCAATAGTGCTCACTCAACAACTGCAATGGTTATCAAGCCGGCCGTCAAAATTGAATGTGGATCCACCATCACCTGCTCCCAGCGCACGCCAGTACGGTTGACGCGTGACACTCACTCCAACACCGCCATCTCCAATAGGACGACCGGTGGTATCCGGTTCCGCATCGGGGCTAGGTCTGGCTACTTATGCAGATGGCCTGCTCCTTGACGTGTGGTATCCCAACCCCACCTTGGGTGACACGCCCATAGATATCCCCGGCCTCGATTCCGGCGCAACGCACGATGAACTCCGCGGGGTTAACGTGACCGGGATTCGCACCGTCATCTCTGATCTGCAGGAGCCACCCGTCGACTCCGCAGATGCATATCTGCGGCTGCATTTGCTCTCCCACCGGCTTGTTGAGCCTCGCTCGATCAATATGGACGGAATCTTCGGATTGCTTGCAATCGTGGCGTGGAGCAATATTGGACCCATTCCGGTGGAGCGAGTCAGCGAAGTTCGATTGCGGGTTCGTTCACGCGGTCAGCAACTCACAATTTTCGGACTGGATCGGTTTCCTCGAATGATCGATTACGTGACACCGGATGGTGTCCGCATCGCTGATGCTGATCGGGTCCGGCTCGGAGCCCACTTGGCACCCGGCACGGTTGTTATGCATGAAGGTTTCGTCAATTTCAATGCGGGCACTTTGGGTACCTCCATGGTTGAAGGGCGGATCTCAGCCGGTGTGATTGTCGGACCAGGCTCCGACATAGGTGGCGGTGCCTCGATCATGGGAACCTTGTCCGGGGAGGCCAGGAGCAGATCACGGTGGGGTCGGATTGCTTGATCGGTGCAAATGCCGGTATCGGCATATCCCTGGGAGATCGAAGTGTTGTCGAAGCAGGCCTGTATGTCACCGCCGGAACAAAAGTCTTACTCCCCGACGGCACAACTGTGAAAGCGCGGGAACTCTCAGGTGAAACCGATCTGCTCTTCCGCAGAAATTCGCAATCTGGCGGGGTAGAAGTTGTGGCACGGACCGGAAATTGGGGCGGACTCAACGCCGCACTGCACTAGACGCACTGATTGAATTCAGATTAATGGGGGTAGTTGCGCAGGACTTCACCGTTGTACACCTGGCGCGGGCGACCAATCTTGGTGTCGGGATCCTCAATCATTTCTCGCCATTGGGCAATCCAGCCGGGTAGTCGACCGAGGGCAAAAAGTACGGTGAACATGCGGGTGGGGAATCCCATGGCCTTGTAGATCAAGCCGGTGTAGAAATCAACATTGGGATATAACTTGCGCTCAACAAAGTAATCGTCTTCGAGCGCAACCGTCTCGAGGCGCATAGCGATGTCAAGTAGTGGATCACTGACATTGAGGGAAGCGAGTACTTGATAGGCGGTTTGTTTCACAATTGCGGCACGTGGGTCATAGTTCTTGTAAACACGGTGTCCGAAGCCCATTAGTTTCACGCCATCTTCGCGGTTCTTCACCTGACGGATAAAGTGATTGACGCCGCCACCCGAAGCGTGAATACCCTCCAGCATCTCCAGAACCGATTGGTTAGCGCCACCGTGAAGTGGCCCGAAGAGTGCATTGATACCCGCAGAGACACTGGCGAACATATTGGCATGTGATGAACCCACCAGACGGACAGTTGATGTTGAGCAATTCTGCTCGTGGTCCGCGTGCAGAATGAATAGTTGATCGAGTGCGCGCACGACGACCGGATTTGCAGTAAATTCTTCAGCGGGCACGCCAAAGGTCATGCGGAGGAAGTTCTCAATGAAGCCCAAAGAGTTGTCGGGATACAGCATGGGCTGGCCAACCGACTTCTTGTAGGCATAAGCCGCGATGGTGGGCACCTTGGCCATGAGGCGGATTGTCGAGATCTCCACCTGCTCTTTGTCAAAAGGATCCAGAGAATCTTGGTAGAAGGTGGACAGTGCCGATACCGCCGAGGAAAGAACGGGCATGGGATGTGCATCTCGCGGGAAACCGTCGAAGAACCGACGAAGATCTTCGTGCAACATGGTGTGTTGCGTGATTTGGGCATTGAACGAAGTTAATTGCTCGGGAGTCGGCAAATTCCCGTAAATCAGAAGATAGGAGGTTTCCAGGAAAGTGGACTTCTCTGCTAGTTGATCAATGGGATAGCCGCGATACCGCAGAATGCCTTCATCGCCATTGATGAACGTGATTTTCGATGTACATGATGCAGTGTTGACAAAACCTGGATCCAAGGTGACATGGCCGGTTGACTTCAGCAGCGAGTTGATCGCCAGACCACTCTCACCCTCCGTGGCCGGAACTTGATCCAATGGGAGCACACCTGTTGGATAGGTGAGTTCGTAGTCCGTCACGTTCTGAGCGTACCCATTGCTTCTCGGCTCCGAAAAACAGCCTCCGACCTTGTAGGTTTAGTCCGCTAGTCGCTCGCAGGCCGAGTCAATATCTGGGTCGGTGGCCGTGAGTGCGATTCGAATGAAATCCGCTCCTGCGCTTCCATAAAAAATTCCAGGAGTTACCACGATTCCTCGATCTGCCAGATCAGCCACGGTGTTCCAGCAGTTTTCCCCTTTGCTCGCCCACAGATACAAACCAGCTTGGCTGTCGCGAATATCGAATTCTGCTCTCCCAAGGGCGGCGAGCAGAAGTTCCCGGCGGGCGCGATATCGCTCACGTTGTTGTTCCACGTGGGTGGAGTCCGAGTAAGCGGCAATAGCCGCATGCTGCACGAAGGTGGGCACCATCATGCCGAGATGCTTGCGAACGTTGCGGATTTGTTCAACAATTTTCGGATCACCCGCAAGAAAACCAAACCGGTAACCCGCCATATTCGAACGCTTCGAGAGCGAATGAACCGCGAGGAGGCCGGTCAGGTCACCACCATTGACATCGCGATCGAGTATAGAATACGGCTGCTGATCCCATCCCAATTCGAAATAGCATTCGTCAGAAATCAAAATAACCTCTTGGGATTGAGCCCAGAGAACAAGTTCTGTGAGTCGCTCTTTACCCAAAACAGCGCCCGTGGGATTTGAGGGCGAATTGATCCAAGCAACGGACACTTTGTGTGGAATATCCTCCGGGATATCAGACGCTATGACATTCGCTCCTACAGCGATACCTCCCACCGCGTAGGTGGGATACGCGATCTCTGGAATCACAATATTGTCACCTGCGCCAACGCCCAAAAGATTGGGCAGGCTCGCAACAATTTCCTTTGACCCGATTGTGGGCATAAAAGCTACATTCGGCGGAGCGTTCAACACCTGTTGCATCCAGTCGACAACAGCATCTGATAACTCAGGAATTCCAGCGGTTGTGGGGTAACCCGGAGCGTTGGTGTGAGCGGCGAGGGTTTCTCTGACCGACTCGGGGGTCGGGTCCACCGGTGTGCCTACCGAAAGATCGACGGCCCCCCCTGGATATGCGCGAGCTCGCTGGACATAGGGAGCAAGTTGATCCCACGGGAAGTCGGGAAGCCCTGACCAGCGGTCCACACTGCTACTCACGGTGGCGACGAATCCCCGAATAACTATTTATCGTGTTGTTGCGGGGGAACGCCGGCCAACAGGGGAGCATCGAACTTTTGACCCTCTAACTTGGATGCGCCACCGGGCGAACCGAGTTCAGCAAAGAACTCGGCGTTCGCAGCCGTGTAGTCCTTCCACTCAGTGGGAACATCGTCCTCGTAGTAGATGGCTTCGACCGGACAAACCGGTTCGCACGCGCCGCAGTCAACACATTCGTCGGGTTGGATGTAGAGCATGCGCTCACCCTCGTAAATGCAATCAACCGGACATTCCTCGATACAGGACCTGTCCTTAAGGTCGACACAAGGAAATGCGATGACGTAAGTCATCTTCGCCTCCAAAAATGCTGAGGTCCCACATGATGGGACACGTGAACAATCCAATGGAACGTGCAAGCACAACTTACACAGGTAAAGCACCGAATGCACGAGGAGTCCCGCACCGGCAGTTTCGCTCGATCTGGCTTCGTCCCTAGGCTAGGAGAATGCGCCTGTACGACACCATGTCACGCACCGTGCGCCAAGTGGAAACTTCCACCCCACGCTTGGCGCGAATTTATGCCTGTGGCCCAACGGTTTATCGGGATGCGCACGTGGGAAACATGCGAACTTTTTTGGTCACAGACCTCATTGCTCGAGGCCTTCGCCACCAGAACTACCGCACTCTCGTTGTCCAAAATATCACCGATGTGGGGCACATGGCCAATGACACTGGGCTGGGCGATGCCGTGGATTTCGATCCGGATGAAGGCCAAGCCGATACCGAGGACAAGGTACTTGCCCAGGCAAACCGAACGGGAAAGTCCGCACTGGAAATCACGTCTCACTACGAAAAAGCCTTTCACAAAGATCTTGCCGAGCTCAATATTTATCCCGCGGATCACTATCCCAAGGCCAGTGAATCCATTGATTCCATGATCGCACTTATTACCCGGCTCATGGATTCCGAACATGCGTATGTGGGGCACGACAAATCCGTGTACTTCAATGCTCGTTCCTTTCCCACCTATGGCACACTCAGCGGAAATCGACTTGATCAACTCAAGCCGGGACACCGATTTGATGTTGTTGAATCGGAACCGTCGAAGGAATTCCATGCCGATTGGGCACTGTGGAAGGTCGCGGGTAGCGATCGAACTCAACTCACGTGGGACACGCCTTGGGGCCGTGGATTCCCCGGATGGCACACCGAATGCAGTGCCATGAGTCTTGACCTTCTCGGTGAGGCAATAGACATTCATACGGGTGGCATTGATTTGCGCTTCCCCCATCACGAGGACGAGCGAGCCCAGTCCAACTCGGTGGCAGGGCGTGAAGTGGTCGGCCACTGGGTTCACGCTGAGCACTTGCTCTTTGAGAATCGGAAAATGAGTAAATCCACCGGTAACGTTGTTTTGGTTCAGGACATTATTGATCGCGGGTTCGATCCACTTGCGCTGCGCCTTGCCTTCTTACAGCATCGGTACCGAAGCCAAATGAATCTCACCTGGGATGTAATTTCGGCGGCCAATGAACAGTTGACTCGTTGGCGAACCCGGATCAATGAATGGTCTGAGTCCGAATCCGAACCCATGGCTCAGACGTATCTAGATTCCTTCACGGAATTATTTTTCGATGATCTCAATACGCCTGCGGCGATCAATGAACTGAGAAATCTCGAGCGAGACCCATCAATATCTGCTGGATCTAAGTTCGAGACCTTTATTCATCTTGACTCACTCTTGGGCTTGGACCTTGCGCGCGACATTGGCAAGAGAACCGAGGTGCCCGAAGAAGTGCAACAACTACTTATTGAACGCGACACCGCTCGAATAAATAAGGACTGGGCAGGAAGTGATCAGTTGCGCGAAGCTATTGCCGCCCTGGGATTTATTGTGAAAGACACCCCTCAAGGTCAAGAAATCACACCCCACTAATCCAATGTTTGGGAATGCTGTTAATCGCGGGGCTTTTTGGGTTTCTTGGTTGGAGATGGACTGGGGCTGGCAGAGGGGTCCACAGCGTCAAGTGACTCTTCGACAGTGTTATCGAACTCCAGATCACCTGCGAGTTGCTCTTCCTTTTTATCTTTTTTCGGTTTCTTACAGGTGATTTCGGGACCGGCACGATACACGGTTGTCATGGGTTCACGTTCAACTTCGACACCGTCTTTGATGAAGACGCGATCCACCGTGATGGTAAAGCCTTCAATACCAGATTGCGGTGAGCATTTCTTTGTTCGATTCACAATCTTTTGTGGTTTACGAATATTGGTGCGCTCACCAAACTCAGCCCGAATTTCGTCGTATTGTTTTTGACCCCAAAACGTGACGCGCATTGATGTGTTAGTCATTTTGGTGGAAATGAAAACCGGAGTTGGTGAGGTATTCGTGAACCTCATGTCGAACACACCCCAAGCTACCGTCGCTTCAAGGCCCGGTTGATAGCGTGAAATATAAAGGGAGTGTGCGCGCGTATCGGTTTTCTCCATGCCCGCGAAGAATGCCGCCGTCCACACAGCGGTGGTCGCGGCGGAAACGCCCCCGCCCAACGCATCTTCAAAAACTCCACCCGGACCGATAATGGTTCCCACCGTGTAGCCGTTGGCAACCGTCCGCTCTTTAATGGTGTCATTCATGGAAAAAGTATCCCCCGGCATGAGCAGCGTGCCATTGACGTACTCGGCCGCCTGACCAATATTCGTTGTTCGGTAAGCGGCATAGGGGAAACTCTGGGTGAAACTCGAAATTTTCTCGGTGATTCCAAGTGCTTGAGCATCGGCCGTGGTCAGTTCAGGCTCCTTTATCCCCATGGGAACCGTGACCGCGCGATTTGGACTGGAATCGCCGAGGATCCCCAGCACTGATGTTGCAAGATCGGCATCCGCGACTCCCGAACCCACCACCGAGGGCACCACAACCGGCTTGCCCTTCTTGATCACGAATGTTGCATCTCGGCCTGGAACTTCGGCGTCGCGTAATGCGGGTGCAATGGATTCATGCAAAATTGCACCATTGAGCTCAGGGGCAAGTTGATTTCCTTGTTGGGAGAAACTCAGTGCTCGCGCAATCACCTGTGCGTCAATCGTGGCGCTGATGTCTCCGGCGGTCACAGCCACCGGTGCAGACACAGCCGTTTCCGCAAATTTCTGAGCGGCCACGGCAGTTTCCGCAGATACCCGGGGTGGTGTGACTTCACTGGGAGCGATGAAGGGTTCTCTGGGTGCAGTCACGCCCTCAACCAATAATTCTGCGAGTTCGGTCTGATCAATTCGTAGACCTTCTCTTCCTGGGCTGAGGGTAATCTTTTGGGCCGTGACTTTGAGATTCGGCTCAACCGGTAGCACGTCTGCCGCTTGAGCAATAGATGCAACCTGATCTTCGAGTGCCACCTGATCCACCGATATAACAGGCTCAATCTCCCGGGATCCAATGAAATCCGTCACCAATGTGACCGGATTGAAACCTTGGCGTAATCCCTGTTCCACGGTCGCCTGCGAATCGAGGGTTATTCCGGCCGCCGCCGGACGCACTTCGAATTCCTGCTCACCGGCCGTGAAAACATACTTCTTGTTGATTTTGGGCGCAATTTTTTCACTCACGAGGACAACCGCCTCAGGCTCGCTTAATCCGCCAATATCCACGCCCGCCACGGTGGTCCCCGCCCTGACCGTGCCCTTGGTGGCCAGAAAGACTCCCAGGAGAAAAACGAGAATTCCAACAACAATTGCGAGCACAATCACCAGGTTTCGCCGTGAAGGGGCGGGCATCTTCAGATGCTCGGTCACGACATCACTCCAATAAAAGTAGGCAACACTGGCGGTTTTCCGCGGGTATTACATGGTAAGGAAGACACCCCTATTATGCGGCCAGCGACATGCGCCATGCCCCACTGAAAACCTCACCACAAAATATCAGCACAAACCCCTAATAAGGAAATGGACGCAGGATCACCGACTCGGGTTCCGCGCCTGCTCGATTCTTTGACCCCTTTTCCCTAAGCGGAAATCCACCGGAAGGGTGGCGATCGCCACCCCGAGGATCACTCCGCCAAAGAGATAGGCCAATTGGCGCCCGCCGGAACTAATGGCGAGGTCCCCTGACGGTGACTCTGCAGCGAGCAGGATGGTGGCCGCTAGCCAGCCACTGAAAAATAGCCAGGCACCCCAACGGGTCTGGGTGGCAATCGAAGCTAACCGTGTCACACACACAAGTATTACAAGCATCAGGAGTGTCCCCCATGGAATCACAATCACGTACTCGCCAACTGCCGTAATGACCCGTTGGGCTTGCATAAACGCACCACCGACGCCCACCACGACACCCATAACAGCAAATGCCACGAGGACGGCAATTCTGACCAAGGTGGGTTGAACCCTGCTGGGTTCAGGGTCGCTCAAGACTCGATCCCAATACCTGCAAAGAGATCCGTTTCGACAGAACCTGCTTGAGGCCCCTTGCCACGTGCTAATCGGTAATGCTCTTCACCAAAAATTTCAAATCCCAAATTATTCGAGAGAGCAAAAAATCCGCTGTCGGCCGTAACTTGAGTTTTGTGGGCAGCTAACGCCTGATACTTCGCTTCGGTGAACTCGGATCCATCAATCACCGTGGTGATCAATGCATCATCGCAAACAAATGGGAGGTTATCGGGATCCATGAGCGCGAATTCACTGGTATCCCCGGCTTCCCTGAGTTTTTCGATTCCTTGCACCATGCGACTTTTGGGAAATGCAGTCCAATACACCTTGCTCGGGGACCACGCGGGACCCAAATCCGTCCGGAAACTGGCGCTCTCCGCTAACGCAATTGCGTAATGGGTGACGCGATGTGCCTGAATATGGTCGGGGTGTCCGTAGCCACCGAAGTCGTCATAGGTAATAACCACCTGGGGTCTCACCTCGCGAATAATCGCGCACAGATCTGTTGCTGCAGAGAGAAGATCCGTTTTCCAGAAACTGTCCTCACGCTGATTACTCGACACCCCCATCATTCCCGAGTCCCGATACTTGCCCGGTGCTCCTAGGAATCGAAAATCAGTGACACCCAAAATTGCCATGGCATCTGAGAGTTCCGTGATTCGGTGCTGACCCAGTGAGTCTTCACTGTCCGCCGCCAAATGCGAAAGTTCGGGGACAAGTACTTCACCTTCTTCACCAAGTGTGCACGTCACCAGCGTCACATGAGCTCCACTCGCGGCATATTTCGCCATGGTGACACCCGTACCAATGGTTTCGTCGTCTGGATGTGCGTGGACAACGAGCATCCGACGATTCGCGGCAATAACAGGCTTCACTGAAATGGCATGTTCGGTCACCGGTCAAGGGTACTCACGGCCCAGAGAGTTCATGGTGGTGCATGATTTGAACATGACCGAGTCGTTTCCCAGGCAAAAGGCACTCACTCGAGGTTTTCGCCTAGGTGCACCGCGGTCATTTCGACTCAGCGCTGAACGGAAGATCGTTCTATTTATTCGCAGTGAATCCGGACGCAGTGCTGCGGGAAGCCTGTGGTGCGCTCAGCCAGATGCCCATGACTCCGGTAGGTGGCTCGAACACAAACTTGTGGATTCCGTTGAATTGGTCACGGGTGACATTCCCGAACAAGAGCGCGCCCGACGCGAACGCATGCGGGAAGTCACCGAGGGAATCACCGCCTTTAGTGTCGATGACTTATTCACGTCTGCGACTTTTGTGGTCAATGGTGAGTTGTATCTTCTGGCGTTACCCACTGGATCCGAGGAAAATGTCCCGCGTGCTAAGCACCTCCAAACAGGTGGCGGCTGTATTGATCCGCAGATCAGTCCCGACGGTTCACATATTGCCTATGTTCGAGATGGTGGTGTGCACTGCATGGAGATTTCAACCGGACAGGCACGGGTACTTGTCACCGCTCACCCTGAAGAAGTAGACGTGACCTGGGGGCTGGCTGATTTCGCGGCGGCCGAGGAATTGGAACGGGTCCGTGGGTTTTGGTGGCGCCGTGATTCACATGGCCTTCTCGTTGAACGGGTCGATAACTCAGACGTTGAAGTAGCGTGGATCGCGGATCCCGCCCTCCCCCGCTCGGAGCCTCGGCCGCACCGATATCCATTCGCTGGCACGCCAAATGCAGATGTTCGCCTCTTACTCCGTTGACCTTGACGGTGGTCAATCAGAAATTACGTGGGACAGAAATCTGTTCCCCTATCTGGTCACGGTGTCACCAGCCGGAACCACACCAACCTTGAGTGTGCTTTCACGTGATCAAACAATTCACCAGATCAACACCATCAATGACAACGTCTGCACTGAAATCGTTACGCGAGTTGAACAACCTTGGCACACTGTTTTTCCGGGCGTACCACGCCTGAATGATTCGGGTTCACTTCTTGAAATTCGCCCTCTCGACAACGTATTTCGTTTATGTCTCGACGGAGAGCCCGTGAGTTCACCTGAGGTTCAGGTCAACGGACTGATCGATTGTGGGACCGACCTGGCCTATACCGGATCCATCGACCCCACATCGCAATTCGTTTTCACAGTTGATCAAGGGAATATTTCCCCTGAGAGCGGAGTCCACTCAGCCGCAATTGATCAGAATCTGATGGTGCTCGCGAGCACCTCACTGGAGAACACGGATACCCAATACACATTGAGACATGTGGAACAACCTGACAGAGTCTTACATGAATTTGGGAACCATGCGGAACGCCCGATCATTCAACCGCGGGTTCACATATTCGTGACCGGTGAGAACTCACTGCGCTCGGCAGTTATTTGGCCAGAGAATCACATTCCAGGCACGAAGTTGCCGGTGATTTGCGCTCCCTATGGTGGGCCGCACGCCCAACGCGTGATTCAAGCGGGCATGGCCTACTGCTCGGATCAATGGTTGGCGAATCAAGGGTTCGCCGTGGTGATCACCGATAACCGCGGTACGCCTTCTCGTGGGCCGGAGTTCGAGTACGCGGTACACAACGACCTCGCAGATATTGTCCTCGGTGACCAGATCAGCGCCCTGACCGAACTCGCTCGACAGTTTCCCGATCTAGACCTGAGTCGAGTTGGCATTCACGGGTGGTCATTCGGCGGTTACCTCGCCGCACTCGCTGTTTTACTACGACCCGATGTATTCCATGCTGCCGTTGCGGGTGCTCCGGTCACCGACTGGGCGCTCTATGACACTGCGTATTCCGAGCGCTATCTCGGTATGCCTGAAGAAAATCCACATGTCTATTCGGCTACTTCGCTGTTGAATAAAGCGGAAGGCCTGGGAAGTCCGCTTTTGATTATTCACGGATTAGCCGACGACAATGTCCTAGCTGCCCATACATTGCAACTGTCGAGTGCGCTGCTGGAAGCCGGCAAAGATCACTCTGTGCTGCCATTGAGTGGAGTCACCCACATGACTCCCCAAGAAGTTATTGCGGAGAATCTTTTATTGACGGAATTGCGCTTCTTTCACGAGCACCTTACTGGCCCTTAGGTTACTGGCCCTTAGGTTTGCGCCCTGCTCTCTGACGTTCAGCTGCTCCGAGAAGCACCTTTCGCATTCGAACCGCCGATGGTGTTACCTCCACGCATTCATCTTCCCGACAGAACTCCAACGCCTGCTCGAGTGACAGTTGACGGTGGGGGATCAGGGGCACGAGGACATCTGAAGAAGACTGGCGCATGTTGGTCAGTTTCTTTTCCTTGGTCGGGTTGACGTCCATGTCGTCTGCTCGGGAGTTTTCACCCACGATCATGCCTTCATAGACTTCAGTGCCCGGTCCAATAAACATGGTGCCGCGCTCCTGAAGATTGGAAAGCGCAAATCCGGTGGTGGGACCGGTTCGGTCGGCAACCAGGGATCCCGTTGGGCGGGTTCGCAACTCACCAAACCACGGCTCGTATTTTTCGAATACATGGTGGAGCAAACCGGTACCCCGCGTCTCGGTGAGGAACTCGGTGCGGAACCCAATAAGGCCTCTGGCGGGCACCAGATATTCCATGCGCACCCAACCGGTTCCGTGGTTAATCATTTGTTCCATGCGGCCTTTGCGCAATGCCATGAGCTGGGTGACCACACCCAAATAATCCTCGGGGATATCAATGGATAACCGTTCAACGGGCTCATGAATCTTGCCATCAATTGTTCGCGTGACCACCTGAGGTTTACCCACGGTCAATTCGAAGCCTTCGCGCTTCATGATCTCCACCAGAATGGCGAGCTGAAGTTCCCCTCGACCTTGAACTTCCCAGGTATCTGGACGTTCGGTGGGAAGCACCCGAATCGACACATTGCCCACCGTCTCGGAGAACAGACGCTCTTTCACCATGTTGGCCGTTAATTTTGTTCCGCCACTGCGACCCGCGAGTGGTGCCGTGTTGATTCCAATCGTCATTGAGATTGAAGGTTCATCGACCGTAATAATCGGCAAAGCAACTGGATTATCAATGTCGGCCAAGGTGTCGCCAATGGTGATTTCAGGTATTCCGGCAACGGCAATGATGTCGCCCGGACCAGCACTCTCAGCGGGTACCCGCGTTAAAGCTTCAGTGATGAGTAACTCAACAACCTTGGCACGCTCAATATTTCCATCGCGGCGAATCCATGCAACCTGTTGGCCTTTGGTGATTGTTCCCTGGTGAACACGACACAGAGCCAACCGACCGAGATACGGCGAAGCATCCAAGTTCGTGACATGGGCCTGTAGCGGGGCGCCTTCGGTATAGGTCGGCGCAGGGATAGTTTCAACAAGTGTCTTGAACAGTGGTTCCAGGTTTTCGGCATCAGGCATGCCACCATCTTCTGGGCGGGTGAGTGAGGCACGACCCGCTTTGGCACTGGTGTACACGATCGGGAACTCAATCTGTTTTTCATTTGCATCAAGATCCAAGAACAATTCATAAGCTTCATCTACCACCTCGGCAATGCGAGCATCCGATCGATCAACTTTGTTAATCACGAGAACCACCGGCAAGTTTTTGCTCAGCGCTTTGCGCAACACAAATCGCGTCTGGGGAAGTGGGCCTTCAGATGAATCGACCAGCAGAACTACTCCATCGACCATTTCTAATCCGCGCTCAACCTCACCGCCAAAGTCGGCGTGGCCGGGAGTATCAATAATGTTGAAGGTGATTCCTTCGGGAGCAGATGGACCCGCATACCGAACTGATGTGTTCTTGGCGAGGATCGTGATTCCTTTTTCGCGCTCGAGATCCATGGAGTCCATGACCCGCTCATTAACGTCTTGATTTTCTCGAAAAGCTCCTGATTGCCACAACATGGCGTCCACGAGGGTGGTTTTACCGTGGTCAACGTGAGCGATAATGGCCACATTGCGTAAATCCGAGCGAAAAGTCACTACCTGAGACTAGGCGGACGTCGCCCATGCCGTTCAGATGGGTCTAGTCAGCATGCCAAACAGGTTAAGGTCAGGCGTGATCTTGTTGCGGCAGATTGAACCGTATTCCGTGATCAAATTGGATCCGGCCATGAGTATTCCCACTCCTCCTGCGGAATCTACGTTCTGGACTTGCTCCCGCACGTCAGATGAACTATCCCTTGTCTGCGCCACGGAAAGTGCCCCTGCAACCGGAGTCATCAACCGCCAGGACGACTGGGTTGCATTCCGGGTTGCGGGAACAATGGAGTTCACCCTGACCGGAATTGTCGCTAGCATCTCCGAACCGATTGCCAACGCAGGACTGAGTATTTTCGTTGTGAGTACATTTGATACCGACTACATATTGATTACATCTGATCAAGCAGCAGAAGCAGTTCAGACATGGCGCTTCGCGGGAATACCCGTTATCGAACCCACCCACCAGACCGATCATCTGACCCTGATCCCCCAAGACGGTGAACTCACTGACATTGCCCACAATCTGCGAGAGAACAAATTGTGGGCGCCGGACTATCCCGGTGAAAGGGAGATTCTCAACTCCCTGCTCGCCCTCGAATCGGGTGAACCCACTGGCCTTCTTCAAATACGACACCGATCCACCGGTGAAGCAATAGGCAGTATCGGATTCAACGGCGAACGGTGGCTCAACAACGTGACAGCCGTGGAGATTGGGTACCAACTCGTTCCATCTGTCCAAGGTCAAGGCTATGGAACCGAAGCCGTGGGGGCGCTCCTGAAAATCGCCCATGCCCAGGGGATTCAGTATCTCTGCGCTGAGACTCGTCTGATTGATGCCGCGAGTCAGAAAGTCCTTATCAAGAACGATTTTGTGGAAGTGTCCCGAGATGGCCAATCAATCTGGTGGTTACTCGCTCTGTGACACGCTCAAATATTGTTCCAAAGAGTCAAAGTAGCTTTCTATCCCAGCCTGAGCCTGAATGGCATCGGTCTCGGGCAAATCACCATACTGACTGAACTTGACCCAGCTGCGAAAGTCGCGGGATTCAAACTCCACAACAACTCGGTGATACTCGGTATCGAAGTCCAGAGCAGCAAATTCCTCCGCGGATTCCGGGTAATGCAATGTGTGTTCAAGGCGGGAATTCTCCGCTACCACCGTGTACTGGCCATAAAAGTAGGCGACAAATTCATCTTCTGGCACTAGAACTGCAACTGCCCACAGCCCACCCGGCACGGGATCGGAAAGCACAGATCCAGGGACCACCGAATGCCCCACTCCGTGGTACCAGACCACCAATGCATCGGGGTCCGTCCACGCAGCCCACAGGATGTCGACTGGAATATCAATTTCTCGCTCAACACTGTAGGCAGGTTGTTGGCTCATGATTTCGTCTCCCTGTAGTTGGAACGTGCCCAATGGTGCAAATCATCTTGATGGAAAGCCTCAGACATTGAAACGGAACTCGACAACATCGCCGTCTTGCATAATGTAGTCCTTACCTTCAATGCGGACCTTGCCGCGTGCTTTCGCCTCAGACATGGTCCCAGCATCAACGAGATCGTCGAAAGACACGATTTCCGCTTTAATGAACCCTTTTTGGAAATCCGTGTGAATGACACCCGCGGCCTCCGGGGCCGTCGCATTTCTCGGAATGGTCCAGGCTCGCGCTTCTTTAGGACCTGCGGTGAGGTAGGTCTGCAGCCCCAAGGTATTGAAGCCCACTCGTGCCAGTGCCTTCAGCCCTGATTCATCTTGACCCACCGACTGCAGTAACTCCAGTGCCTCTTCATCAGATAATTCAACAAGTTCGGATTCAATTTTCGCATCTAGGAAAACAACCTCTGCTGGAGCAACGAGTTCCTGCATTTCCGTTCGAAAATTTTGATCGGCTAACTCTGTTTCATCAGCATTGACAACATAAACGAATGGCTTAGCTGTAAGAAGAAAGAGTTCCCGAATCGGTGTCGAATCAAATCCCGCGCCAAAGAGGGTCCGACCAGAATTCAAAATCTCCTGGGCCGCCTCTGCAGCCTCTAGAACACCTGCCTTGGATTTATCCAACCGAATTTCTTTTTGCAAACGTGGAAGTGCTTTTTCCAAAGTCTGCATGTCGGCGAGGATCAATTCCGTGTTGATTGTCTCCATATCCTCTTTCGGGGATACCCGACCTTCAACGTGCACGACATCGTCATCGGTAAATGCGCGAAGGACCTGACAAATAGCATCGGATTCCCGGATATTTGCCAGAAATTTATTTCCAAGGCCGGCACCTTCAGATGCACCTTTCACGATTCCAGCAATATCGACGAAGGTCACGCTGGCGGGAATGATTTTCTCGGAACTGAAAATTCCTGCCAAAGTATTGAGACGATCGTCGGGGACTCCAACGACACCCGTATTTGGCTCAATGGTGGCAAAGGGGTAATTGGCGGCAAGCACGTTGTTTTTGGTCAGAGCATTAAAGAGTGTCGACTTGCCCACATTTGGTAATCCGACAATTCCCAGAGTTAATCCCACGGCCGTGAGTCTAGATCTCGCGCTTAATCTGCCTCCACACGGTGGGGCACGAAGTGTTGCACCGGGGCAATGTCAGATTGTCATGTCACCATGCACCTATGGATGCGATAACCGTTGTTCTCGCAATTGTTCTGATCGGTCTCGGGGTTGTGGTGGGTTTCCTCATTGGCCGGGGACGCACAACCGACCCAGGTATTCCGCAATTGGAATCCGGTCTGAATTCCCTCTCCGATGCCATCGATCGCATGCACAGTCAGGTCGCGAATAATCAAGCTGCCGGAATAGCTTCGGCCACTGCTTTAAAATCTGAACTCCTCACCTCCCTCGCCCACCACACTCAAAATGTCACCACATCTGTGGCTGATGTTCGCCAACAGGCAGCACAACTCACATCCGTTCTGAATAGAAGTAGTGCACGTGGGCGCTGGGGTGAAATGGAATTGCGACGACTTGTAGAAGCTGCCGGGCTCATGAACCGCGTCCACTTTGTGGAGCAGAGCAGCATTTCCACCGATGCCGGATCCCTTCGCCCTGATCTGCAGGTGCTACTTGCGGACAACCGCTGCATTTTGGTCGATGCAAAGACGCCCATGGAGAACTACCTAGCCGCAGCCAGCTGTTCAGATTCAACAGAGCGAGAAAGGCTCATGGTTGAACACTCTAAGTCAGTTGTGTCTCACATTGATCTTCTTAGCCGGAAGGCGTACTCGGCTAACTTCACCGAATCAATTGATTTCGTGATCATGTTTCTCCCTTCGGAATCATTATTGGAATCCGCCCTTCAGTATCGCCCCGATCTTCTTGATTACGCCTTCTCCCGCAATATTGTTCCGGCAACGCCCACCACCCTGTTCGCTCTTTTACGAGGAGTAGGCATGAGTTGGAAAAACAACGAGATGCTTGAACAAGCCCTTGAAATCTCCCAACTATCTAGGGAGCTTTACACCCGGGTGGACGTTGTTTTTAACCACTTCAACAAATTAGGCAAGTCTCTCCAAGGCGCCGTGACCAATTACAACCACACCGTGCGCTCCATTGATTCGCGGGTCAGACCCACAGGAGCGAAACTCGCCGAACTCGGTGTACGCACGGAAAAGAATGAGGAACAGTTGACCCAGACTCCAGAAATTGATCCCTATATTGCCGAAGTTCCACCGCAACTCAATGCAATAAATGATTAGTCCTAAAAGAGATGACCCCGAAAAGTAGTAACGTGATGCCCGTGAGTCAAGACCCACCCCACCAAAACCCGCCGCAGGTTGACGACCCTTATGCATCTCTTTTCCGCCCCGAAGAACCCGTCGTCGGTGCTCAAGGAGACTCACCCTCCGAAAATGCACCCGCCTCTCGCGCAGAGACCGGTCGAATATTCAAAAGCCAAGGAGTAAGCGGCCATGACGAGGCACTCTTGGCCGTCCCCAATCAGAAGTCAACGAAACTGCGAACCTTGGCACGGGATTCCAAGCAGAGCACCGACGTCATCACGATCAACTCAAGTAACTCCGGTGTGGGGGAGGTTTCAGAAATCGCAATGCACATGCCAGCACCCGACCTCACCCCCGAAAACCCCGAGCAGTCCCCTCGTGTTCGTCGCCGGAACACTTCGCGCCAACAAGCTTCGGGTAGATCCAGTTTGATCGATTCACTCAGCACGCCGTGGGTGTACGCCATCACCATTGCTGTCACAGTGATATTCGCCTTGGGCAATGTTTTTCTCTTCGATTCACAGCCGGGTGCGCTCACCGGAATTGGTCTGTTGGGCGCAACAGTTTTTGTGAGTTTCGCCGTCCGGTCATCTGATGACATTCATGCGGTCTTTGCGCCAGCCATCGCGTTTTTCATTGTTGCAATTACCGTTGGGCAAATTAATTTTTCAGGATCGGGTCTGATCAACCGGAGTATCGAAGTATTTTTCGTGCTCGGAGAAAACTGGATTTGGATTATTGGCTCAACCGTAATCGCACTGACTATTGTCGCTCTGCGACGCAGGTCACTTCGCTGAAGCAGCTTTAATATCCCGACGCAATTCCGGGGGCAATGCAAACATGAGAGTTTCCTCTGCTGTACGAACTTCTTCCACGGAATCAAACCCACGCTCTTTCAACCACTCTAAAACTTCGACTACCAAAAGCTCAGGAACCGAAGCGCCACTTGTGACGCCGACCGTCGCTGCGCCATCAATCCATGAGTCTTGTAATTCCCTGAAGCTGTCTACCCGATAGGAAGATTTGGCACCCGCATCAAGTGCTACTTCGACGAGTCGAACCGAATTTGATGAATTACCAGAACCTACAACAATGACAATATCGCACTCTGATGCCATTGCCTTCACGGCCGTTTGGCGGTTCTGGGTGGCATAACAGATGTCGTCACTGGGCGGACTCTGCAAATTGGGGAATCTCTCCTTCAATACTGCGACCGTTTCGAGGGTTTCATCTACCGAGAGAGTCGTCTGGGACAACCAAATGAGTTTGTCCGGGTTCTCCACCTCAAGTGTGCGAGCACTTTCAGGGTCTTCCACTAATGTGATGGAATCGGGGGCTTCACCCGTGGTGCCCACGACTTCTTCGTGGCCGTCGTGGCCAATCAGAATAATGTCGAATCCTTCATTTGCAAAGCGGCGGGCTTCGGCGTGCACCTTGGTCACGAGCGGACATGTTGCATCGATGGTCTTCAGGTGACGTTCGGCTGCTTCTTCATGCACGATCGGCGCAACGCCATGTGCTGAAAAGACCACGGTGGAACCTTCAGGGACTTCTTCGACCTCGTCCACAAAAATCACTCCGCGTTCCTGCAGCGACTCCACCACAAACTTATTGTGGACAATTTCCTTGCGTACGTAGACGGGTGCACCGTAGAGATCCAAAGCTTTTTCCACGGTCAAAATTGCCCGATCAACACCGGCACAATAACCACGTGGAGCAGCGACCAGAACCCTTTTCCCCTCAGACATGGGTCTATCGTAAGCGTTAGGGTTCCACTCCGCTTAGGCTGCGGGAGTGGCACTGGAAACTTCAGAGCAATCCCCCGCCCCCGTACGCGTCATTTCTACGCTGCTTCACGACTACATTGGCAGACTCAGTTCCATTTGGGTTGAAGGTCAGGTCGCCCAATTCAAGCCACGACCGGGAGCGTCTGTTCAATTCATCACGCTCCGGGATACAGATGCTGAGTTCTCGCTCAAGGTAATGGTGAGTTCAGCACTCGTCGGTGCCATGAACCCACCACTTGCCGAAGGTCAACGAATTATTATTTACGGCCGCTTTGATTTCTGGGCCAAGCAGGGCTCCCTGCAAATAGTTGCCAAGGAAATACGAGCCGTAGGAATCGGGGATCTCCTCGCTCAACTTGAGGCACTCAAAAATAAATTGGCTGCCGAAGGTCTGTTCTCCGCGGATCGTAAAAAGCCGATTCCATTTTTGCCGCGAAGAATTGGATTGATCACCGGTCGTCAAAGTGATGCAATGCACGACATTCTGGTCAATACACGGAATCGCTGGCCCGCCGCTGACTTTGAAATTAGAGAGGTTGCGGTTCAAGGGGTCTCGGCGGTGCCAGAAGTCACTCAAGCACTCACCGAACTTGACTCCCTTGGCCTCGATGTCATTGTGATCGCCCGTGGTGGTGGCAGCCTTGAAGATCTATTGCCGTTCAGCAATGAGACATTGATCCGCGCCGTTTCTCGAGCCTCGACGCCCATTGTGAGTGCCATTGGCCACGAACAAGACTCACCCCTATTGGATTTCGTAGCTGACCTCCGTGCATCAACGCCCACCGATGCCGCAAAGAAGATCGTTCCGTCTCTGAAGGAAGAGCAACTACTGATCGAAGAATTGCGTCAACGGACCACACGAGCCGTCAACGCTCAACTTGACATCCATTCGATAAAAATCCGTGAGACACGAAAGCGCCTCCAACAGATAGTGATCCATCTACTGGATTCCGAAGCACGCACAATTGGGCATCTGCGAACTCAGGTGAGGTCTCTCTCACCTGCCGCGACCATGGAACGCGGATACTCAATCGTGTTAACTGCAGCAGGTGAGATCGTTCGCGAGGAAACCCAAGTAGCAATCGGCGGGATAATGGATATTCGCATTGCGCACGGGCGACTACGGGCTTTAAGAGTCGAGCCACACCAAGCCGAGGAAGGAAGCAATGCCTAAAAAGAATGAAGATGAGACATCCGATGCCCAGGCACTGGGATATGAACAAGCACGTGACCGGTTGGCCAACATTGCTTCCCAATTGGAACGCGGCAACCTCAGTTTAGAAGAATCCCTCGCACTGTGGGAGCAGGGCGAGAAGCTTGCTGATATCTGTGAAGAGTGGCTCACAAACGCTCGCGGACGAATCAACCCCACCGATCAACTCGCCGAGGATTAATCCACCAAGGTTTCAATTGCTGGCGAGAGTGATTGCACCGCTTCAGTAAGTTCCAATTCGGTCCCGGTACCTTGAACAATTGTCGTGACACCATCGACCACACCGACTAATGAGTCACCTGACTCAGCGGTGAAGAACTGCCACTGCTGGCCGCCGATATCAACTACAGCGGTAATTTCACCGTTTCCTGTTTCCTTTTGAAGAAAAAGCGGATCACTTGCAACTGATTGAGTTATCTCCAGATATTGATCACCTTCGGTGACATAGCCCACGTGCCACACTGCAATGTCTCCTGACTCTTCGGTGGGCTCCCATCGAACACTTGTTGGCCGCAAACCCACAAGAGTGGGCACAAGTACCGGGTAATCGGCTTGGGAACTCGCCACGATCACGAGCGGACTAATATCAACAACTCGGACCGGATCAGGGTCAGGGCGCCAGGTCACGAGTAAAAGCGCACCCACCACGGCGAGAACAACGGCCATGGATCGGATCATGTCCCCCACGGTTTGTTTCATGCGGGCATTGGGCTTTCCGGTTGGCTGTGGATCACTCACCCCCTAATAATGGAGTATTTACCCGCCACCGGCACTTTGACCACCGATACGCTCAACCCATGACGCCACCGCTGCATGAGTCACACCCTGAAGTTCCCGAAAGAAATTTGGCCATGGAATTGGTGCGGGTGACCGAAGCCGCCGCCATGGCTGCGGCTCGCTGGGTGGGGCGCGGTGACAAAAATGGTGCCGATGGTGCCGCTGTCAATGCCATG
This sequence comes from Candidatus Nanopelagicales bacterium, assembly GCA_018401415.1. GTDB lineage: Bacteria > Actinomycetota > Actinomycetes > S36-B12 > S36-B12 > UBA4592. The sequence goes on from JAGYKV010000010.1 coordinate 50,126, forward strand.
CGAACATTGATCAGCAGTGTTTCCATGAACGGAATAGTGGTCATTGGCGAGGGCGAAAAGGACGAAGCCCCCATGCTTTTCAATGGTGAACGGGTGGGCGATGGCTCGGGAGCATCTGCCGATGTTGCCGTCGATCCCATCGATGGCACAACGCTTGCGGCCAAAGGTATGCCGAATGCAATTTCGGTCATTGCCGTTGCTGAGCGCGGATCAATGTTTGACCCAAGCGCTGTTTTCTACATGAAAAAATTGGTTGTCGGCCCAGAGTCCGTCGGAAAAGTGGATATCGATGCCCCTACAGCTTGGAACCTGGAGCAGGTAGCTCGCGCAAAGGGTGAATCAGTCGCGGATCTCACCGTATGCCTATTGGACCGTCCACGTCATGACTCCTTGGCCCAAGAGATTCGTGACGCTGGTGCGCGGATCAAATTTATTACCGATGGCGATGTCGCCGGCGCTGTCATGGCTGCGCGGGACGGTACGGGGGTGGACATTCTCATGGGCATTGGAGGTACTCCGGAGGGCATTATTACCGCGTGTGCCATTACCTGCTTGGGTGGCGAGATTCAAGGAAAATTGTGGCCCGTTGATGAATCCGAGAAAATCAAGGCTCTTGAAGCGGGACATGATTTAGATCGGGTTCTCACCACCACCGACCTTGTCACCGGAGATAATAACTTTTTCTGCGCTACCGGCATCACAGATGGGGAACTCCTTGAAGGCGTGAGGTATACACCACATGGCCCAACAACTCATTCAATTGTCATGCGCAGCAAGAGCGGGACCATCCGCGAGGTCAAAAGCGAACACCGCATTGCCAAGTTGTCGCGCTACTCGGCAGTGGACTTCACGGGAAATCGGTGATTCGTGCCCGAGGACTTTGTCTCAAGATTGGCCCGCTTCGGCCCAGATATCCACTCTGGGTTATCTGATCTCTACTGCGAAAATCTGGATGCCATTTATGCACGGGTGATTGCTCTAGCCCAGTCAACGCATGCTGCTCGCAGTAAGGCACTCAAGCAGAGGGATGCGGATCAACCCGCGGACTGGTTTCAAAGCGAGAAAGCGATTGGGTACGTTGCCTACGCGGATCGATTTGCCGGCAACCTTAAAGGCGTCAAAAAGAAGATTCCCTATTTAAAGGCTCTCGGTGTGACGTATCTCCACCTCATGCCACTGCTCAACCCACGACCCGGTGAAAACGACGGAGGGTATGCGGTCATGGATTTTCGCAGTATTGCTCCTTCTTTGGGATCAATGCGTGATCTAGCCTCACTCGCAACTGCGCTGCATAGCAACAATATTTCTCTCACCATCGATTTGGTGCTCAACCATGTTGCCATGGAGCATGAGTGGGCGGTTCGGGCTCGTGAGGGCGATCCGATCTACCGTGACTACTTCTACGTGTATCCGGATCGTGAAGTTCCTGACCAATTCGAGCAATCACTTCCTGAAGTTTTCCCAGATTTCGCACCAGGCAATTTCACGTGGGATGAAGACCTCAATGGTTGGTTATGGACAACTTTCAATTCTTATCAGTGGGATATGAATTGGGCTAACCCCCAGGTGCTTCTGGAATTTCTGGACATCATCGGCTTCCTGGGAAATCAAGGCGTTGATTGTCTGCGCCTCGATGCTATCGCGTTTCTGTGGAAGAGACTCGGAACTTCAAGCCAAAATCAATCAGAAGTCCACAGCATTACTCAGGTACTCCGCGCCTTCACAAAAATTGTGGCTCCATCCATGATTTTCCAAGCCGAGGCGATTGTCGGACCAAGTGATGTGGGCGCATATCTCGGGGAAGGTCGGTTCACCGGAAAAGTAAGTGACATCGCCTATCACAATTCACTGATGGTTCAAATTTGGTCCGCGTTCGCTGCTCGGGACGCACGACTGATGTCGGTTGCTCTCAATAGATTTGCTGAATTGCCACCCCACACAGCGTGGACCACCTACCTGCGCTGTCATGATGACATCGGTTGGGCAATCGATGATTCGGATGCCGACTCGCTCGGTTGGAGCGGATTCGGCCACCGATCATTTCTCGCCGACTATTACAGCGGAATATTCCATGGCTCACCTTCGCGCGGGGTTGTTTTTCAGGAAAATCCAGCAACTGGCGACCGTCGCATTTCGGGAAGTGCTGCCAGCCTTGCGGGAATTGAGTCGGCACTGGAAATCTCCGATCCCCTGCGGCGGCAACAGTTGGTCGATTCGGCGATTGATCGCATCTCGTGCGGGTACGCAATTGTCTTCGGATTTGGTGGGCTCCCCCTGATTTATATGGGAGATGAGTGGGGGCTTCTCAACGATTACACCTATACCGAGCGGCCACTCGAATCACCCGATAACCGGTGGATTCATCGACCATTCATGCCCGATTTCGAAGCTCTCAATGCGGAACATAGGAAGATCGCCCAAGAGCTTTCGGCTCGCATCACCCGCCTATCTGTGGCCCGAGCCGCACTGCCTCAACTTCACGCCTCTCAGAAATCGGTCGTTCTCACAACATCGCACATTGCCGTATTCATGGTCGTTCGAGAAGGTGAACGCGGATCTCTCCTGCAGGTGTACAACGTCAGCCCTGATCCCGCCACCATATCGGGCCATGAATTCCCGTGGAAACCTCAGAGTATTGATCTCATAACTGGAAATTCCGTGGAACTCGGTGACCAAATCCACATCCCGGCATTTGGCCATTGGTGGTTATTACCTCGATAGAGTTCTAGGCTGATCACGTGAGCCAATTTTTTTATCAAGACATGCTTCCCCTTGCCGATGACACCACCGAGTACCGCCTGCTCTTCACTGAAGGAATTGAGACGGTCCAACTGGGTGATCGTGAATTCCTCACAATCGAACCAAAAGTCCTCACCGATCTCACCTTCACGGCAATGCGAGATATTTCCCATTTGCTCCGACCCGCTCATTTAGCACAGCTCCGGATGATTATCGATGATCCAGAATCCAGCCCGAATGATCGATTCGTGGCCTTGGATCTACTCAAGAATGCCAACATTGCCGCGGGTGGGATTCTCCCCATGTGTCAAGACACCGGAACCGCCATCATCATGGGCAAACGCGGGCAACATGTCCTCACCACAGGCAATGACTCTGAAGATATTTCACGTGGCGTGTATAACGCCTTCACTCAACTTAATCTTCGCTATTCCCAACTCTCGCCGCTGTCCATGTGGGAGGAACGAAATACTGGGACAAACCTTCCTGCTCAGATTGAGTTATATTCGAGTCCCGAAAAATCAATGTCATATGAATTTCTCTTTATGGCCAAAGGTGGAGGAAGCGCAAATAAGAGTTTCTTGTACCAAGAGACGACCGCCCTCCTCAATCCGGCAAAATTTGAAGCGTTCCTCGATGAAAAACTTCGGAGTATTGGGACGGCCGCATGCCCGCCCTACCACCTCGCAATTGTGGTGGGTGGAACCAGTGCCGAGTTCGCTTTGAAAACAGCGAAACTCGCATCAGCTCATTACCTGGACGGACTACCGGTTCACGGATCCGACCAAGGTCACGGCTATCGAGATCTGGCCATGGAACAAGAAGTGCATCGCATGACTCAAAACTTTGGAATCGGAGCTCAATTCGGCGGAAAATACTTCTGCCACGATGTACGCGTTATTCGTTTACCCCGCCACGGGGCATCTCTTCCCGTTGCCATTGCGGTGTCCTGCTCGGCCGACCGCCAAGCCAAAGCAAAGATTACTCCCACGGGTGTCTATCTCGAGAAACTGGAAACAGACCCCGCACACTTTTTACCCGAGATTACCGACGACCACCTCGATGACGATGTTATTCACATCAATCTGGATCGCCCGATGCAGGAAGTGCGTCAGCAACTCAGTGAGTTACCCATTCGCGCTCGCGTGTCTCTCACCGGATCGTTAGTTGTTGCTCGAGATCTGGCTCACGCACGAATCAAAGCCGCATTGGATCGGGGTGAGCCCATGCCGCAGTACATGCAGGATCACGCCGTGTATTACGCGGGCCCTGCTAAAACACCACAAGGTATGGCTTCGGGTTCATTCGGCCCCACCACCGCTGGACGAATGGACACATATGTGGATCAATTCCAAAAGGCCGGTGGTTCCCTTGTGATGTTGGCAAAAGGGAATCGCAGCAACGCTGTGACTCAAGCGTGTAAAGACAACGGTGGCTTTTATCTAGGGTCAATCGGCGGTCCGGCTGCCCGCCTTGCTCAAGACAACATCACAAAAGTCGAAGTTTTGGATTTCCCGGAATTGGGCATGGAAGCTGTTTGGAAAATTGAAGTCAAGGATTTTCCGGCATTTATTGTGGTAGATGACAAGGGAAATGATTTCTTTGCCGAGACACTCAGACCAATTGCAGCGAACATTCCCGTCGGACCACCACGCTAGAAATTCCAAACCCCACTAGCAGGAACGGCTTCCGCCGCGCCAATGATGCGATCCGCGTCCGTTTGCCCAAATGGTCCAGAACGCTCGATCCTGCCAATAGCGATTCCATTGATTCATGGGCTTTGTGCGCAACTCCTGAACAAGATCGACTCCCGCGTCGCCCATCTCTTTTTTGACTTCCGCCTGCATCATCCAGGATGCTCCTCGCGCCAAAGCATTGGAAAACTGATAGGTGCCTCGATACAACCCGCCGGCACTCACTGCTCGGTAATTGTGATGGGCTTCCCGTTTGGCAATACAGCGTCGACGTTCCTCTTTAGCCGGCATAAACCACTTACCTCGGTACAGGCTGGGTTTAAACCCTTTGAGGTCTCTGGAATCCTCAGAACCGAAAGCGTGAGCGGTCTCAATTGCAATGCGAAGTTGACGCTCATTGTCCCCGTCACCGCCAATCTCACCAATGCCTTCGTTTCCGGCATCACCTTCGGGAATTACTTCATCTTCGGCAATTTCTGAACTCGGCTCTGCTTCATTCGCATTCGCCGAGAAAGATGCGGTGGTCGTGACGGACAGTGCGAGTGCCCCTGCGAGCGAAAGTGTGAGAATTCGTTTCGTGACTAATCGCAACAATGACTCCACCTCCGTTTCATTTGCCCAACCCGGTGACCAATATCCGTCCTCTACCGTGCCTTAAAGTCGCGGTATTGTCACATTTTTTGAGGGTGGCGCTGCTCACTTTTCTGGTCAATGACGGCACTTTGACCGGTATTTATGGGGAATGTGTGGATGCGCGGATAAAAATGTGATCTACGTCATATTTAAGAAAATATCCTATTTATCCGATTCCATCTTCGAGTAGATCGGTGACCAGTGCCGCGATTTCGGAGCGCTCACTACGGGTCAAGGTGACATGGGCGAAGAGTGGGTGGCCTTTGAGTTTCTCTACTACGGCTACCACGCCATCGAAGCGGCCAACCCGCAGATTGTCGCGCTGGGCAACATCGTGGGTGAGCACTACCCGAGAGTCAGTGCCAATCCGAGAGAGCACCGTCAACAGCACATTGCGCTCCAAGGATTGCGCTTCTTCGACGATCACGAATGAATCGTGCAGGCTGCGGCCTCGAATATGGGTGAGGGGTAACACTTCCAACATGCCGCGATCGGTAATTTCATCGACAACTTCTTGGGTGGCGATTGCTCCCAGGGTGTCATAGACAGCTTGACCCCATGGAGACATTTTTTCATTCTCGGAGCCCGGTAGGTAGCCAAGATCCTGCCCCCCGACCGCATAAAGCGGTCTAAAAACAATTACCTTACGGTGCGCTCTTCTCTCCATGACCGACTCAAGTCCCGCACACAGTGCCAACGCACTCTTTCCCGTACCTGCCCTGCCACCGAGAGACACGATTCCGATCTCAGGATCCAAGAGAATATCCAAGGCAATTCTTTGCTCAGCGCTTCGGCCATGCAGGCCGAATGCTTCGCGGTCACCCCTGACCAGTCGAATTTTCTTGTCCGCGGTCACTCGACCAAGTGCACTACCTCGATCACTGAGAAGAACCAACCCACAGTGACACGGATGATCAAATCCGGCATCGTGTTCAATCACACCGTCTTCATAGAGTGCATCAAGATCGGCAACATTAATTTCAACTTCAGCCATACCGGTGTACCCAGATTCAATCACCAGTTCCGCTCGGTACTCCTCTGCATTCAATCCCACAGAGCTGGCCTTCACCCGCATGGGAAGGTCTTTGCTTACGAGAATTACATCTGCACCTTCAATGGAAAGACTTTTTGCAAGAGCAAGTATTCGAGTGTCATTGTCACCCAGTCGCAGGCCACTCGGAAGTACTTCGACATTCGTGTGGTTGAGCTCAATTCGCAGAGTTCCACCGGAATCACCCACCGGAATAGGGGCATCGAGCCGACCATGCTCAACTCGCAAGTCATCGAGAAGTCGCAACGCCTGCCGGGCAAAGTACCCCAACTCTGGATGACTGCGTTTACTCTCTAACTCCGTGACCACAACAACGGGGAGTACCACGTCGTGCTCGTGAAATCTGAGAATGGCCTTCGGATCGGACAATAAGACAGATGTATCAATGACATATGTCCGTCTGGAATCAGGCACGCAGTGTCTCCTCACCGCCCACCCAGCCTCACGGGAGCCAGATGGGCTACAACGAATAGATAAGAAGAACGGTATGGCTCATGGGTTATGTGGGTGACTCGACACGCCGCGATGCAACTGCGATAACGCAAATGGATAAGGCACAAAGGGTTGCAATCAGGCCACGATCAATTGGGGAGAATGATGCAATGGCCGCACCCAATGTCCACGCAACGGGGAACCAGACAATTGCCTTAAACTTCTTCAGCCATTCTTTGTTACCGGTCTTAGCGCTGGCCACCAAAAACCGTACCGAATCAATAAACGGGCCGGTCCCTGCAATTATTTGTGTTCTATCTGAACCGACCATTACGAATATCGTTCCCATTACAGCAAGTGCCATGGCAGATGAACTAACGGATAAAGCCGCAGCCCACCAGGCAGTAGTTCCAATTTCGAGTTCACCTGCAGTTAACTTACGCAGTGGGCCTGACAAGCTCCGGCCGGCCAAAGCAGTCAAAATGAGTAGCAAAGCCGCAACGTATAAAAGACTGCGGGAACCAGAGGGCTTTATAAAGTATGGGAACCTAAACCGCACCAGAATCACAATGATGATTCCAACAGCACATCCCAATAAGGAAAATAGGGAGAGGAGTGCGAGTGCCGGGTCGTTGGCCAGCCGCTCCCACACCAACACCAAATTGCCCGCTTGGTTTGCGGTGAAAACACCGTACTCACGGAAGTCCACGGCATCCATGGCACCAGCAATTCCCGCCAGAATCAAAATCATGAGGTAGGGCTTGGACAATGAGTCGTCCGCATTCATTTCCATGGCTGGTGCGCTCGGGGAATTCATGCTCCGTATCGACGATTTCGTTCGGCGTAGGCACGAACTGCTCTCAAGAAATCCACATGCCGGAAATCCGGCCAGAAAGCTTCACAAAAATAGAACTCGGAGTGGGCACTCTGCCACAACAAGAATCCAGACAACCGCTGTTCACCCGATGTTCGAATCACAAGATCCGGATCGGGTTGACCTTTTGTGTATAGGTGTTCTGCGATGTGCTCCACGTCAATGAATTGCGCGAGTTCATCGAGTGTTGTTCCCTGAGTGGCGTGCTCTGCCAGGAGTGACTTGACCGCGTCCACTACTTCACGTCGGCCGCCATAGCCCACAGCAATATTGACAAGCGAGCCGTCGAGGTCAACCGTCGCTTCTTCTGCTTCCTTCAAGACGGTGGCCGTGTGTGAGGGGAGGAGATCCAGTGCGCCCACCGGGTGCAGACGCCATCTGCCCTTATTCACCAAGTTACTCACCGTTGACTCGATGATCGTCATGAGTTGTTCAAGTTCTGGCTCAGGTCGCGAAAGATTGTCGGTCGACAATAACCAGAGTGTTATCACCTCTACCCCGGCTTCATCGCACCAGCCGAGGAAGTCAACTATTTTCTCCGCGCCCGCCTGATGCCCCTGAGCAGAGGTCGATCCCTGGGCAAATGCCCACCTGCGATTCCCGTCGAGAATCACACCCACATGGCGTGGAATTCGATCCTTCGGGATTTGTGCGGCGAGTTGGCGCTCATACACGCCATAGACCAGATCTTTGAGACCCACGTTCCGCCTTTCTCGGGTGACGCTGCTCAGCGCGTAACTGAGATTACTACCCGCTGGCGCCAATCGCGCCTAGTTGGGCATAAATACGTGCCAGTTAGTGAATTTGCACCTTTAGGTACTCACCAAGTGCGGCAGGATCCTTCGTCGGTAACTCACACACATTCCTCCTACACACCTGCGCCCCCGCGGGCAACGAGCGGTCCCAGCGAATCTCCACCGCGAGGGGGGAGAGCATGGCAATATCGGCCAAATCTTGGTCGTGCTCCCCTGAGACAGCTACTTCACATGGACCCTGAACAAGCGACCACAAAGCAACCAGCCCCCAGCCAACCGCACGAGGAGCGCTAGTCGCGACCCCTGGCAAAATTCCCAACGCACCTTCTGCTGTGGTGCGGAAAGCTTCGCTGTCAGAATTGTGATGTGCACTGAGTCGGACCAACACATTGGCCATGGCCAGCCACCCGGACGGCTCCGCGTTGTCGGAAAAATCGCGCGGTCGGCGGACAAGTTGCTCGGAGTCGTCAGCCGTATCAAAAAAGCCACCTGCATAATCCGAAAAGTGATCGAGTGCAGAGCGGGTAAAGCTACGCGCGTGATTAAGCCAACGATCCTCTCCGGTCACCTGGTAGAGGCAAACCAACCCCTCGGCAACATTCGCGTAATCATCCAATACGCCTGCATGTCTCCCTGCTATTCCCTGTAATGAGGTCCGGAACAGAGCATTGGCACGTGTGCCATTGTCAGGATCACCCACATGGGTCGCCAATAGATACTCCGCAGCTCGCGTCGCCACCTGAATCCATTGTGGTTGATCGAAAATGGCACCCGACTCCGCCAGCGCCGCGATCGCCAGTCCGTTCCAGGCGGCAACTACTTTGTCATCGCGACCGGGGCGCACCCTTGTGTCCTGAGCTGAAGCGAGTAAGGCCCTTGTTTCCCACCATTGCGACCAGTCCTCCGGATCCTGGTGCAATTGAAGGGTAGATTTCCCGTGCTCAAATGTCCCGCCAGCGGTCACCGATAAAAGTTGGGTGACGCGATCCACGTTTTCAGGTGACACAACTTCGGCTATCTCAGCAGGTGACCAGGCATAAAATTTGCCCTCCTCGCCTTCACTGTCTGCATCTAATGCTGAAGCAAATGCCCCCTGGTCGGTCATGAGTTCCGTGGTGAGAAATTCAATGCTTTCCCTGACCACTCTTTGTGCCAACGGGTTACCCGTCAATCGCCACCAATGGGCATAAACTCGAATAAGTAACGCGTTGTCGTAAAGCATTTTTTCGAAATGAGGAACGACCCATTGGGCATCAACGCTGTATCGGGCGAATCCACCGCGAAGTTGATCATAAAGCCCCCCACGCGCCATAGCATCTAATGTTTTATTCGCCATGAACAGTGCACTCTCGCCCACCTCCGAATCAAGTGACATTCGAAGAAGGAACTCAAGAACCATAGATGGCGGAAACTTCGGAGCTCCACCGAATCCACCGTAAAGCGGGTCAAAACTTTCTTCTAATGAACGCACACTGCCACGAAGAATCGATTGCAATTCACCAGCAGACATCTCGGAAATTTCAGCAGGAGAGTTGGGGATACCTCGACGATTCAGTGCATCAATAATTCTTTGTCCGGCGGCTTGAACCTCAGGTCGACGTTGCTTCCACGTTTCGGATATTGACACGAGTAGTTGGCCGAAACTTGGTAAGCCATGGTGTGGTTCGGGAGGGAAGTATGTCCCCGCATAAAAAGGTTTACCGTCGGCGTCCATAAACACAGACATTGGCCAACCACCGTGTCCGGTGAGTGCAACCGTTGCCTCCATGTAAATCGAGTCGATATCAGGCCGTTCCTCACGATCCACTTTGATGCTCACGAAGTTGGTATTCAGATAGTCAGCAATCTCCTGATTCTCGAAAGACTCATGTGCCATGACGTGGCACCAATGACACGCCGAATACCCAATACTGAGAAAGATCGGAACATTGCGTTCGCGTGCCTCCGAGAAAGCCTCTGGACTCCACTCCCACCAATGAACGGGGTTATCGGCATGCTGAAGCAGGTATGGACTCGATGAATGTTCCAGACGATTGGTCACACCACCATTGTCCTCACGGAGACTTTCATCGAGGAGGCGGAGGGCTGGCTCAGTTTGCTCAGCGGTCCTCTTGAAACACCCAACTTTCAAGACTGCACACATTTATCTCGCGCCATTTTTGACTGAGAGACGATAGCCTCCCCACATGCGTCGCCTCATTGAGCTGTCCAGGTTTGTCGTTGCTGTCCCTGCAATTGGGTCGATCCTCGGATCCTTCACACTGATGGTGATCGGTACCTGGGAGATAATTCGATCAATTCTCAAACTGTTTGACACGTCCGTCCCGCTCAAGGAAACGGTGGTCACGATCCTGACAGCGGTCGACACGCTCCTTCTCGCCACAGTTCTTTTGGTAATCGGATACGGACTGTACGAACTATTCGTCGACACGAATGTGAAGTTACCCCCATGGCTGGAAATCAGGTCACTGGATGACTTGAAAGCTAAGTTGATCGGTGTTGTTGTCGCAATCATTGCCGTGGTTTTCCTCGGCGAACTTGTCGATGCCTCGGATCCCAACGATGTCATGCTGATCGGAATCGGTTCGGGAGCGGTTGTGATTGGGCTGGCAGGGTTTACTTTTGCCACGCGCAAGGAAGGTAAGCGACCGGGTGCAATCGAATAACCAGCGCATCTATGCTTACATCAATTAATGTGAGGAGGTCGACAGTGTTTGAGCAAGCCAAAAACATGATGGACAATGCAATAAGTCACAACGATGCCCTGTCGCAAATTGAAGGCCAGCGAACTCCTCAGCGACGGTGGCGCAGGCTAGGGAATATTCTGATGCTGGTGGCGGTAATTGCGATCTTTGTTGTATTCCTCATGAGCCGCTAATTATTCTTTGACGAATCCCTTTCGGAGCGTCTCCATAGCGCCGGTCAACTCACTCGGAATAACCCACACTTTATTTGCATCACCTTGAGCGATTCCGGGAAGGGTTTCCAAGTATCGGTGAGCAAGTGCCGCGGCCGTGGGATTCGCTTCATGGATAGCTGAGTAGACCTTCTCAAGGGCAACCGCTTCACCCTCGGAACGAATTATTTGGGCTCGAGCCTCAGCATCTGCTCGCACAACCTCAGATTGAGCGAAACCCTCTGCGGTCAAAATGGCGCTTTGTTTCTGACCCTCAGCGAGAAGGATGGCACTCTGCTTGGCTCCCTCGGCAGTAAGAATCGCGGCACGACGCTCACGTTCAGCCTTGAGTTGCTTCTCCATTGACTCTTGTACCGAGTGCGGTGGATCAATGGCTTTGAGTTCCACTCGGTTAACTCGAATACCCCACCGTCCGGTGGCTTCATCGAGGACACCTCGCAGTTGACCATTGATGGAATCACGTGAAGTCAATGTTGCCTCAAGATCCATGGAACCAATGACATTTCGAAGAGTGGTAACCGTGAGTTGCTCAATACCCAGAATAAAACTGCTGATTTCATATGTCGCAGACTTTGGATCTGTCACCTGAAAATAAACGACAGTATCAATCGATACAACGAGGTTATCTTCGGTGATCACTGGTTGGGGCGGGAAAGATGCAACCTGCTCGCGCATGTCAACTCGGTCGCGAATTCGATCAATGAATGGGATCAGAATCGTGAGACCCGGGTTGAGGGTTCGCTGATACCGACCGAGACGCTCAACGATTGCCGTACTTGCCTGATTCACAATCACGACAGTGCGGGAGAGAAGTAAAAGCAAAACTCCCAGTCCAACAACTATTCCAATTACAAGACCGATGAGATCCATTAGTACTCCTTTAAATTAATTAGTCAATTGGGAAAACAAGTGCTGTTGCGCCATCTATGCGAGAAACAGAAACGCGAGTGTTTTGATCAACTGGTTCACTGGTGACATCTGAATCCAGGCGAGCACTCCAGATTTCGCCTTTGAGTCTGATTTGACCCGATTCGGTAGTAATACCCGTTAACGCCAATGCTTCCGAACCAGGAAGTGCATCTACTCCCGTGCGCATGGGAAGTGGCAACCGAGTGAAGTGACGCACGGCGAAAGGACGAACCAGAAGAATGCCGGCCACCGTGACGCCGCCCATGGTGAGAGCTTGGACAAGTGGCGGAGCGCCAACGGCTCCCACCCCCAAACCCGCAAGAGCTCCCACGGAGACGAGGGCGAAATACAGGGTCCCGGTCAGCATTTCGACGCCCAGAGCCACCGCAGCGATCACACCCCACAACCAGAGCATGTGACCACCTCCCCTGACCCGAAAATCGATGCAACTTCGAGTTATTGAATGCACTCTAACCCGAAAATCTCAACGGGGCATCGGCGCACATGGTTTTCCTCTGATCAGGCAATGGTGGGCGATAACCTGAGTCCGTGGCCACACCACTGGAGGAGCTCGTTGATTCGACCTGGGTGGAAACCCTGGCCCCCCAGCGCGCACATCTCGGCAACGTGGATTCATTCCTGAATCGGGAAAAATCGGCCGGGCGCCCCTGGCTTCCCGACCGTGAAGATGTTTTCCGGGCATTCACCCTCCCCATGGACCGGGTCAAAGTGGTGATTATTGGTCAGGATCCCTATCCCACGCCCGGACACGCGGTGGGGCTGTCCTTTTCGGTGGGATCCGGGGTGGCGCCCCCCCGCAGTCTGATCAATATTTATCGGGAACTCGCGGCCGATATGGGCTGCCCCCAGCCCCATTCAGGAGATCTCAGCGATTGGGCAGATCAAGGAGTTCTTCTCCTTAATCGGGTGCTCACCGTTGGATCCGGTCGGTCGGGAAGCCACCGAGGCCAAGGGTGGGAGCAATTCACCGAGGCTGCCGTGCAAGGACTTGCACACTTAACCCCACGCCCTCCGGTCTTCATTCTGTGGGGCAAAGATGCCCAATCCTGCCGAAAGCTATTGGGAGACGCGCCCGCGATCGAAAGTGCGCATCCGAGTCCATTATCTGCACATCGTGGGTTTTTCGGGTCACGACCGTTTAGCAGAGCGAACGAGATTCTGCAGCAGCGAGATCAGGTGCCCATCAGGTGGTGCGTTCAGTAGCTAACTCTTCGCGATTTCGAACATAACGGTGCATTACATAGTCCGCATAAAAAGAGGCAAAGGGAATGGTGCCCGCAAGCAGCAGTGCCACTGTTTTAACAATCGGGAATCGAAGAAGGAACGCTAGGTTCACCGCAGCAATTAAGTAGGCAAAGTACAACCACCCGTGCGCCAGCCACAGCAGACTGTACAAACTGGGTTTGCCGCCCTCAGATGAGTAATCCCAAAAAAGGTAGCCCAATGCTGCCCATACGGAAGCAATAGCGAGGACAACACCGGTAACCCAGGCCATGATCCGGAACGCGAGAAGTGCTGTGTTGATTCGGTTCACGCTATGACCCTACCTAGTTCACAACTCATGCGCGAACGGTGGCTGAGCACCGGGCTTTTGGCAGGTGAGTCCGGCTACCTGTATCCCAAATCGAGCTGCAGCCTCCACTTTTTCCATGTCCCGACAGTCGATTCGCATCCAGTCCTTTTGCGCCCAATAGGCGAGGAATCCTCCGCTAAAGGCATCTCCCGCCCCTACGGTGTCTACCACCGTGATCGCAGGAACATCGATGACACGCTCTGATCCTTGAACATAAATGTGCACTGACTTAGAACCGTCGGTGAAGAGAACTGTCACATTGTGAGAGTTGTGGAGTAACCGTGCAGATTCAGTCGAATCCAGATGTGGAAACAAAAATTCGAGATCGTCGCCGCTTACTTTGACCAGATCCGCTCGGGGCAGTGCATGCTGCAGAGTCTGCGCAAATGGTGTGGAGTCCGTCATGACGTCCGGTCGAGCATTGGGATCGAGCATTAAAATCTGATGGTCACTCATGGAATCGATAACGCTGCAGACTGCTTGCGCAAGTGGGGACAGCACAAATGCAAGAGTGCCAACGTGCAGGGCGCGAGCCTGCGGATCAAATGCACGTAACGCCTGTTCAGAGGTCACCGAACTTGCAGCGGTTCCGTTGATGAGGAACCGGTAGGTGGCTGCACCAGAGTCATCTAGTGAAGCGAGTGCCACCGCCGATGGCTCAGACATGGGTTGCTCAATACCGAGTATCACGCCGTCAGACACAAGTTCTCGAGTGATTCGCCTACCGAATGAATCCTGAGAAACGCCGCCAACAAACATGGCGTGCTCGCCCAGTCGAGCAATGGTGCGGGCGGTATTCAGTGGGGCACCCCCACAACGGAACTCACTTCTCCCCGTCGATCAATAATGATGTCGATCAATGCTTCACCCATGACTTGGATCACGGGCTAACGTTACTCACCGGTGTTATTGAACTTCTGAGTCTTCCCGCCCAGAAACCACAATCCAGCGGAAATACAACACGATGGCGAATAGGGCAAAGATCCACCACTGAATTGCGTAGAAGAAATTTTGGAGAGGGAAAGCCACATTGGATGTGGAAATAGTGGGTGGGACCGGGGTCGGATTCGCAACACCCTGCGGCTCCTGGGTGGTCAGAACAACGAATCCTGAAGCCAGGGGTTTACCCCAAATTTCACTTAATTCCTCGGAATCGATCACAACAACACCTGATTGCCCGGAGACCGCACCTTCATAAAAAGCTTCACTTGGTTGCAGGATGCCCCCTATCACCACGGGTTCAGCTGGCGTCAAGTACTCCGCTGCCGTCGGCACCCACCCGCGCAGTACTGCAATTCGAAGGCCGGAATCCACCACAAATTCCGACACCACCCACTCACCCACCCGTGCGCTCGGCTGACCATTCTCCAAACGATTGGTCACCCGAACCTGATTCGCAGGGACGTACCTACCCGCAGCGGTGACCGCCCTTCCAAAATCCTCGGGGTTGAGTTCCTCTCCTACGATTTCGGAAACTGGGACTGCCTGCTCGGATGCAGCTCGCTCGGCGTTGAGAATATTCTGGGTACGGTCCCATTGCCATTTGCCCAGAAAGAAAAACAGTACGCACACACCGATTAAGGCCGCCAGCGCGAGAATGTGCGTTGGCTTTCGAACTTCAGTAAATACATTACCCTTTCGGGTCATGGGGTTCTTCAGATTCCGCTGTATCAAAACTCACATCAGTTGACTGTTCCTCGAGTTCAGCAATTTCATTGAGCTCCGCATTTACTCGAGCTTCATTCTTTCCAGCCGGCAATTCCTTGTCGATCTTTTTCACCTGTCGATTCATGTTGAGCCACAACAAGACCACCGCGATTCCCACCAGGAGTACAAAAAGACCGGTGATGGGTCCTGCTCCATCGATGATTGACTGGAGGTCTGGCTCACTTTCCATGGTGTTCCTTTCGGATTCCCGCAAACAAGTCTGTTTCCAACTTCGTGGTCTCAACGTAGCTGAGAGCTAATTCAAAGTCTTCGGTCGGCCATGCTTCAATCTGAAGTTCGAGCGGAACGGCAAACCACCGACCATCCGGTTCAATCTGAGTTGCATGTGCCTTCAAGGCGGCATCGCGTATGTGAAAAAAGTCTGCAGCATGCACTTTGGTTGTGATTCGCTCAGCATCTTCTGGTTTGTCTTGCCAGTTTTCCAACCACTCCGCAAAAGGCGACTCGATACCTTCGGATAGCAATAGGTCATGCAAAGCAATGACCCGCTCCTTGTGAAATTGCTGGTTGTAATACACCTTGCTCACTTGATGGGCCGGACCGAACTCTGGAAATAGTTTCGGGTCTGCCGCTTGATCAACGGCAGCCATGGTGATGACATGTGTGTGAATGTGATCCGGGTGCGGGTACCCACCGTTTTCGTCATAGGTGGTCACAACCTGCGGTTGGAACTCGCGAATCAGTTTGACCAGCGGTGGAACACTCACGTCAAGGGGCACCAGTGCAAATGCGTCGGAGGGCAATGGCTCACCCTCAGCGAAGCCGGAATCAATAAATCCCAGCCATTCATGCCTGACACCGAGGATTTTGGCTGCCTCCGCCATCTCTCGGCGCCGCACCTCGAGGATCCCGAGTTGCTCAACGAGTTCCTGTGCCGAAGCATTGAGGACGTCACCACGCTCTCCACCCGTGCAGGTCACCACCATGACCTCAACTCCCTCGTGAACATATTTCGCAGTCACCGCCGCACCCTTACTGGATTCGTCATCGGGGTGGGCGTGAACCGCCATCAGGCGCAGTGACTTGGAATTGGCAGAGTCAGGCATCCATTAATTCTGTCACCTCACTAGTCTGAAACCATGCCGAGTCCCTTCCGCAAGGATCAACTCACTCCTGCCATGCAGGTGAGATACGGATTTGACAAAGGCCACACAACGCGCAATGTGGTCGTCATTGGGGTAATTACAGTTTTTTCCGCGATCTTGGCTTTCGTTGTGGTGTCACTCGCTCAGAATAATATTCAATTTCGGCTACTCGCGTGGAATGACTTTCCACCCGACCGAGTGGACATCACATTTGAGGTTCGCAAACCCGAGGATCTCGCAGTGGTGTGTGTGGTGAGAGCCCAAGACCGCAACAGAATTGATCTCGGTTACCAGGAAATTGAGATTCCCTCTGGATCCTCCTTCCAACAAATCACCTATCAGCTGCGTACGCTCGCTCCGGCATTCACCGCCGAGTTACTCACCTGCGTGGCCCAAGGCGAAGTGACTCGTGTGCCCGGCCCCCAGTTCCCCGCAGGGGTTGCACCCCCCGCACAGCCCTGGTCCAATTAGTCACGTCGAAATAGTCAATCCGTATTAGAGTCTTCTCCATGACGGAAGTAACGTGGCTTACCCAAGAAGCCCATGATCGCCTCACTGCCGAGTTGGCCGATCGCGAAGGGCCTAAGCGAGTAGAGATCACCAAACGAATTGAAGCGGCCCGTGAAGAGGGCGACCTCAAAGAGAACGGTGGTTATCACGCCGCCCGCGAAGAGCAGGGGAAGAATGAAGCTCGGGTGCGCCAATTACGACAGCTTCTTGAATCTGCTCAAATCGGCGCTCCCGAGGCTGCCGATGGCGTGGTGTCTCACGGGAAAGTGATCACGGTAAGGCTGGTCAACTTTGACGAAGAAGAAACTTTCTTGCTCGGATCGCGTGAAGAAGCAGCTCACGCTTCAGTAGATGTCTACTCGCCTACTTCGCCGCTGGGTGCTGCCGTGTTGGGGAAGAAAATCGGGGACTCCACCAGTTACGTATTGGCAAATGGCAAAGAAATGCAAGTAGAAATTCTCAAGGTTGAGGACTACGTCTAGAAAAATCTACGAAGTTCACTCTTCTTCGGATTTAGCGCCTGCTCGCCCGCCGATACTTTCGCACAGCAAGCGGGGCGAAAATCGCAATGGTTATTCCACATGTCAGGATCGTGTACAGAATCGGATTATTCAATGACCAATAACCCGTTTCCGCACCCGGCGGGTATCCGGTCGGGTTACCAAATAACTCTCGCGTAGCCAGCACAAGCGAAGAGATCGGGTTATAGGCCGCAAATACTTTGAGAAACCCAGGGAGTCCGTCAAGTGGAACAAAAGCATTTGACAGAAAAGTTAAGGGGAAAATCCAAATAAGACCGGCGGTATTAGCCGTTTCCGTGTTGGGCACCGACAATCCAATATATGCACCCACCCAGGTGACCGTGTAAGCAAACAGCAGCAATAGAAGGTACGCGTAAACGGCATTGAGTATGCCAGCGTCAATTCTCCAACCGACGATGTAACCCGTGATACTCAAGACGGTGAGCACCAAAATCTGTCGCAGGGCATTTGCAAAGGTGTTACCTATCAGCGCTGCGGATTGCGACATGGGCAATGCACGATAGCGATCAATAATTCCCTTTTGCATGGCTTCGGCTAAACCAACAGTGCTGGCCGCTGCGGCGAACGCCACCGTTTGTCCGAAAATACCCGGCATGAGGTACTGGCGGTACAGACTCGCGTCGGCGGCCGTGCCCGGCTCCGCCCCCGGAATGGGAATAGCTCCGCCAAAAACATAAGCAAAAAGGAGAACAAAAATTACCGGTTGAATAAGTTGGAAAAATATTGCCTCGGGAATGCGGAATGAAGCGAGAATCGTGGAGCGGGCAATAACAATCGAGTCATGCAGGGTCCATCCCAGTAAGGGACGTTTCATGGCCTCAGGCGTTGAGGTGCTCAGTGGTGGCTGCAATTGGCTGGTCACCTGCGACCCCTTCTCCCGCGACTTTTGGCTGGTGTCAACGTTTCATCTTCCGCGCCGTGCCCGGTGAGAGCTAAGAAGACATCGTCGAGTGTTGGTCGGCGCAGAGCTATGTCTGCAATTTCAATATTCGAATTGTCAAGGGTTCTAATGGCATCGACAAGAATTGTTGATCCTCCGCTCACCGGACCGGAAATAGTTGATTCCGTTACGAGTGATTCACCACCAAAAACAGGTGCGAGTGCCAATTGGGCATGGATAATTTTACCGGGATCGACAACCGTGACCTCTAATCGATCTCCACCAATTTGATCCTTGAGTTTTTCAGCAGTGCCGTGGGCAATTACCCGACCATGGTCAATCACCACAATGTCATTGGCCAGTTTGTCTGCCTCTTCCAAATATTGCGTTGTGAGCAATACCGTTGTTCCTTCTGCCACCAGACTCTCGATTACCCCCCACAGGCCAAGCCGCGACCGCGGATCCAGCCCGGTAGTGGGTTCATCGAGGAAAAGAATGCTCGGTTTGGCAATCAGACTGGATGCGAGATCTAATCGCCTGCGCATGCCGCCCGAGTACGTTTTTGCTGGTCGATCTGCTGCTTCAACGAGATCAAACCATTCGAGCAACTCCTCAGATCGTTCCCTCACATAGCCCGGTGTGAGGTGATAAAGGTCGCCAAACATTTTAAGGTTCTCGCGACCGGTGAGGAATTCATCGACCGCTGCATATTGGCCGGTCAGGCCAATGCTGTGCCGAACCTGATCGGATTGCTTGACCACATCAAAACCATTGACATACGCCACGCCCTCTGTCGCCTTGAGCAATGTGGCCAAAATGCGAACCGTCGTTGTCTTGCCTGACCCGTTGGGCCCCAATAGTCCAACCACCTGCCCCCGAGGAACCACCAGGTCAAGGCCATCGAGCGCACGAACCTCACCGAAAGTCTTGACTAATCCCTCTGCATGAACTGCATCGTCTTTAGCCATGCGCGGAGCCTAGCGTTACAACTCAGTCACCTCGAAGCCTTGCTCTCGGATTGCGGCGAGCAGTGCATCTGCATGAGTACGCCCGCGAGTTTCCACCTGCAGATCGATTTCAACTTCGTGCACACCCAGTTTGGGATCAATTCGATTGTGATCTACCTCGACAACGTTTGCAGACATTTCTTGGACAACTCGCAGGAGTGAGACCAGACTGCCCGGGGAATCGGGTACCTGCACTCGAAGGGTGAGGTAACGACCACCAGCAGCCATGCCATGGCGAATAATCCGCAGAAGAAGTAGTGAATCAACGTTGCCACCGGACAGCACAACGGCAACTGGCGGAGCGAAATGGGTCGGGTCAGCCATGACGGCGGCCGTTGCTGCCGCACCAGCCGGTTCCACGACCATTTTTGCCCGCTCGAGTACAGACAGTGCGGCGTAGGAGAGCTCGTCTTCACTGACCGTGATGATTTCGTCTACATGTTCTTGCACAATGGCAAATGGAATATCCCCCGGACGACCGACTGCGATTCCATCGGCCATGGTCGACATGGTGGCAAGCGCAATTGGTGTACCTGCCGCAAGCGACTGTGGATAGGCAGCGGCCTCTTCGGCTTGAACACCAATTACTTTGACATCGGGTCGCATGGACTTAATTGCTAATGCGACACCAGCCAAAAGTCCCCCGCCACCGGTACATACAACAACAGTCTTCACATTGGGGATCTTCTCAATAATTTCAAGCCCGAGAGTTCCCTGCCCTGCAACAATGTCATTGTGATTGAACGGATGAATCAGGATTGCACCGGTGCGATCGGAAAATTCCTGGGCGGCCGTGAGCGCATCATCTATTGTTGAACCAAAGAATTCGACGTTGGCTCCATACCCTTTTGTGGCTTCTACTTTTGGGATAGTGGCACCGATTGGCATAAAGACCGTGGATTTAATACCCAAAACCTGAGCGGCTAATGCAACACCTTGGGCGTGGTTACCCGCGCTTGCCGCCACGACACCTTGGGATTTTTCCTCCGGTGTCAGCCGCGATAACCGATTAAATGCTCCGCGAATTTTGAAGGAGCCCGCTCGCTGCAAATTCTCGGGAATCAGAAAAACCGGCCCGCCCACCAACTCACTGAGCCACCGAGCATTCGCGATCGGTATTTGATTGACCACGCCTGCCACTGCTTGGCGCGCCAACTCAATATCGGAAAGGGTTACCTTGTCGGTCACCGCCGAATCATGGCAGGTGGAGTGGCATTTGGCTAAGCGCCGCCCGGTAACTGCTTTCGGCCGCCACTCAACCCTTGTCGATCTGCCAGTTGCGCCCGGGAAGCAGCCGACCTGCCGGCAGAGGCGGCAGAGCCCGAGTGCGCCGTTGCCGAGCCCGAGTATCCACTCCATGAGCCTCTGGCCTGAGACGTGCGACGGTGGAAATCCGACACCGCTTTCTCTTTGCCCGCCAACACGAGAGCACCAGAGTCACCCCCAGATTTGATATGGCCGATATTTTGGCGATCGCTCTCCCTTATTGCTTGCTCGCGACCTTCGCGGAGCCTCTCATCGATTCGTGCAATATATGCCCGATAAAAAGCAGCGCGTGCAGTTTGAGCGGTGAATTCGATGCGGCGTCGGGTCAGGCTGCCATTGATTCGTTTCCGACCATCAAATTTCTCGCCCCGCCACGATCCTGCACTCACATAAGTATTGGCTTGAGAAGTCATTTGAACCGCGATGGACGCAAATAGTGCTTCAACAGCGTCAAGGTCATTAAGCATCCCAAAAATAATCACATATGTGGAGTCTCGCGCGACGTCAACGTGAGTTGAATTCGCATGAGCAACTACAACAAATAGGTTCACCAGATGGGTATTCGCCCTTTTACCCTTTTCACCAATGGTCACCGTTCGAGTCATGGGTACAACTGACTCACTGGAGCGCGTGTGGTGACGCGCAGTCGCCAAATCGATGCTCGCAAGCGTCGCCAGGAGTTGTGCTTTAGTCAGATAAGCATCCGCCTCTGCTGGGTTATCGGTGCGCTCAGCCTTAGCCAATAGAGCCGCGATGCGATCTAATTTCATGAGTCAACTCCAGTTGTCATTACTGGGACACCCAATTCTTGGTAACCTGCGCGCAAAAGAAGTGCTGGACCCTCTCCCATTATTCGACCAACTAGTTCCAGCATGCAGGCGGTGAACTCACTACCGTGTGGTGCCACGTTCGCTTTGTACCTAAACCAGGTCACGTGATGGGCGCACTCGTGTAAAACTACGGATTCGCGAAGTGCCCATTGATCACCGATGGGAATTGCGATGGTGTTTGTTGAGAATTCATAATGCGCTCGTGTAGATCCTTTACGCACGCGCACGCGTGGAGTTGTGAGTTTGGGATACTTTTCGACCATGAGGCCGATTACGGATTCCACGTAACCCCTCACCGAATCAATATCACCGAATCTCCGCTGGATCGGGATATCGATGTGACTGCCGAAGAAATCAACCAACCCGCCACGATTGCACACTGCGGAAAACTGATCCTCTGCCTTGTACACATTGGAGCGCATCCGATCAGCCTGATCGTGGGGTTTGGGTATTGGTGGCACATCGCTATCTTGCCTGCTTTCCGTGCCTAATCTGAAGAGGCTGGATCCCCGTGTGGAAAAGGCGCAGTAGAGTCGTTCTCTGCCCATGAGCGTGACCGGTTTCATCCTCGCTCTAGGCCGTGATGGGAAATTTGATGTGGGAAGGGAATGCGGTGAGTGGGCAACAAGATCCTGCACCACGTGATCCTGTACCGAACGATTCAGAACGCCCTTCCCTGAGTCATCGTCTCGGGGGGTCAGTTCGGCGAACACCTTTGCTGAAAGGCCTCCCCAAAGAAGTAGCGGTCTTGACCGTCATTGCATTTTTCGTTGCCATTGGATTTGGGATTCTTGCTCCTTCGCTCCCCATCTTCGCTAAGACATTCGATGTCAACGCCCTCCAAGCAAGTGCGGTTATTTCCGTTTTCGCTCTCATGCGATTTGTCTTCGCTCCCGTGGCCGGCGGATTGGTCGATCGCCTCGGGGAGCGCATTGTCCTCACGAGCGGATTGCTCATCGTTGCGGTTTCCAGCGCCATTGCAGGATTTTCGCAAACATACTTTCAACTTATTGCGTTTCGTGGAATCGGTGGAATCGGTTCATCTATGTTCACGGTCTCTGCCATGGCCTTGCTACTTCGAGTTGTCGACTCCAATCAACGTGGACGAGCCGCAGGAGCCTTTCAAGGAGGGTTCTTGCTGGGCGGAGTTGCTGGCCCCGCCGTGGGCGGAGTTGTTGTTGCGATTTCGATTCGGGCTCCTTTTTTTGTATATGCAGCCTCACTTTTTGTTGCGGCAATGGTCACACTTGTTTTCCTCAGCCGAGCCCGATTGCTTGACCGAGAAGAGATGGTTTCGGGTGGGCAGGCAAATAAACTACAAGAGCTCCGAGAAGCTCTCTCCAATAAGGCGTATCAAGCTGCACTCGGTACAAATTTGATTTCTGGATTTGTCACTTTCGGGTTGCGTAGCTCGGTTGTTCCACTTTTTGTTGTGGAAGCCCTCCAACGTGGTCCATCTCTTTCCGGATTTGGATTCCTTGCCGCCGCTGCCGTTCAGGCCGTCATGCTGTTGCCGGCCGGGCGCATGGCTGATACCGATGGCCGGCGCAAAGCACTCCTTTACGGCAGTGTGGCCACGGCAGTGGGCATGATCGTTCTGACGGCTTCAGATATCGCAGCCAACGGATTGGGGTCCACGGCACTTTTAGGAACCGTGCTCTTTTTCGCATCCATGGCAATCCAAGGCTTTGGTTCGGCGTTCCTTGGATCCGCACCTTCTGCCGTTGTCGGCGATGTCATGGGTGGTAAAAAAGGCGGAATTGTGGTGGCTACTTTTCAGATGATGAGCGATGTTGGGGCCATCATCGGTCCACTGCTCGCCGGCCTACTCGTTGATCTTTTTGACTTCAACTGGGCCTTCGCCGCGGGAGCGGCATTGGCACTTGTTCCCATTCTTCTCGTGATTCGCATGCCCGAAACATTGCAAAAAGTACCCAATTCGCGCGAAACGGATATGGACCCTGATCTACCGCCAGCCACCATGACGTAGTCTGTTCTAGATCCCGCGGTCACGATCTTGATCCATGAACTAGTTGAAAGGGGTGTGTGGCTTGTCCTCCCAAGAACTGCCGACCACTCGGGCAGGAGCTCCGCTCTCCCACGCGACCCCACGCACCTGGATTAACGCCCTCGTGGCTGCTGGTACGGCAGTGGTACTGGTTGTGACGGCGACGGTCTTCTTTATTTCATCTACTCAAGGCACTGCGGTAAAAGCTGACCCGGTTTTTGCAAGCCCAGAGAGTTTGAATTCACTCGATGGCGAGATCCCTACCCTTGCATCTGAAAGCGAAACAATCATTGAATCTACTGGTCCCACAACAGCCGACATCAAAAATATCGTTTTCATTTTGGCCGACGACCTTGATTGGTATTTGTTCAATCAAGTTCCTCGCTTAGCCGCGCTGCCAGATCAGGGAATGACTTTCACCAATCACACCGTGACCGATTCCCTCTGCTGCCCATCTCGTGTTTCCATTTTTCGCGGACAATACATTCACAATCACAAGGTGATTTCGAATATTGCCGCTACCGGGGGCGGTTGGCCAACGTTTCGGGATTTAGAACATGAGAAGGATTGCCTGCCGGTCTGGTTGACGGCTGCGGGAGTGCAAACAGCACTTTTTGGAAAGTACCTGAATGAATACCCGGAAAAACCACGGGAAGCCACCTATGTTCCGCCCGGTTGGAGTGATTGGGCTGTCCCGATTTCGCGTGGTGACTCATACACCGGATACAACTACGTTATTAACAACAACGGCATACTAGAACGATACGGAAATAACGAGTCGGACTTTCTGAACGATGTCATCACGAACAAGGCCACCAGCTTTATTCGAACTGCACAAGAACCATTCTTCCTTGAGCTATCCACCTATAGCCCGCATAAACCCGCCCCGGTGGCGGAGCGAAACCGAAATAAGCAGTTCGGGACTGTTGCCCCACGCAATCCGACGTACAACGCTTATGGCGTCGATGAACCACAATGGATGAAAGACAAGCAACCTTTGGCACCCCAGGCATTAGCAAGAGCTGACCGCGAATGGCGCCAGCGCGCGCAATCCGCTGAGTCTGTTGCCGATTCCGTCGATGCAGTCATGGCGACACTAAAAGCGACGGGACGGGACAAGAACACACTCGTGGTGATAACTGCGGACAATGGATACCACATGGTGGAGCGGCGCATGCTCAAAGGAAAGCGCACCCCATTTGCCAGTGACACGGTTGTACCCATGATCGTGATCGGCCCAGGGGTACCCGCGGGAGTCACCGTCAACGACATGACAAGCACAATTGATTTGGCACCCACGTTCACTGACCTTCTTGGTGGCGTTACCCCTAATTGGGTTGACGGACGTTCATTGCGCGAATTCCTTGGCACTGGGAAAGCTCCCGAGAACTGGCGCGATGCAGCATTGTCTGAGAGCCTCGGAATTTCCACACCCAATGACCCTGACTACCAAAAGAATGCGCCGCCACAGTATTTTGCCCTTCGAACACCCCAATGGCTTTATGTGGAATATCAGGATGGATCGCGAACCCTGTACAACCGGGAAACCGACCCCTTTGAAATGGTGAACATCATTAAGACAGCCGACCCACTGCTCGTAGCATCTATGTCAAGCCAACTGAGGCAGCTGAGCACCTGTTCTGGAGACACCTGCCGGGTTGCAGATACTTTCGAACTCCCCCAGCAGGTGTCACCAAACTAGCCGGAGCCTCGGGTATCGGTGTGTATTTCTTCGCCCAGTTACGTCAGTTCATTGCTTTCTCAAGGTCAGAAATCAGATCAACAGATTCTTCAATGCCCACGCTGAGCCGAATGAGATCACTGGGGACTTCCAAAGCACTCCCGCTCACCGAAGCATGGGTCATGCGCGCAGGGTGCTCGATCAAGGACTCCACACCACCGAGTGACTCACCGAGGGTGAACACTGTTGTTTTCGCACAGATATCAAGGGCCGCCTGCTCCCCCGCCTTCACGCGGAATGAGACCATGCCGCCGAACCCCCTCATTTGTTTCACGGCAACATCGTGATTGGGATGCTCAGGCAGTCCGGGCCAGTAAATGTGGCCCACGGACTCCTGTGTCTGCAGAAAGGCAACAACCTCGGCCGCGTTGGCATTGTGTCGATCCATGCGGACTCCGAGTGTTTTCAACCCGCGCAACACCAGCCATGAATCAAATGGCCCGGCAATCGCACCCATGGCGTTTTGGTGATACGTCAATTGTTCGCACAGTTCCGGATCCACCGCCACGAGTGACCCGCCCACAACATCGCTGTGACCACCCATGTACTTGGTGGTGCTATGCAACACAATGTCGGCACCCAGCAAAAGTGGCTGCTGCAAATACGGCGATGCAAACGTATTGTCCACAACAAGAAGCGCACCACCCGCGTGCGCAACTTCCGCAATTGCTGCAATATCGCCAATATTGAGTAGCGGGTTTGTGGGCGTTTCAATCCACACTAACTTGGTCTGCGGTGTCATGGCCGCGGCAATCGATTCAGGGTTGGTGATTTCCGCTGTCGAGAAATCAATTCCCCATGGCTGAGCTACTTTGGCGAATAACCGGTAGGTACCGCCGTAGGCATCATTAGGAAGAACGACATGGTCTCCAGGCTTGAGGACTGTTCGGATGATGGTGTCTTCGGCAGCAAGTCCAGATGCGAATGCCAACCCGCGTGCCGACTCAATTCCCGGTGCCTCCAACGAGGCAATGCACTCTTGGAGCGCCGTTCGGGTGGGGTTTCCGCTGCGCGAATATTCATATCCGCTCCGCAGCCCGCCCACGCCGTCTTGGGCATAGGTGGAGACCTGATAGATCGGTGGCACCACGGCCCCGGTGAGTGGGTCTGGTTCCTGTCCCGCATGAATAGCCCGTGTATTGAATCCGTCCATGAGCACAGCCTATGTCCGAACCACGCACACATGCGGACTCGGTTCAACGGCTTTACAGTGGGACCATGTTTGGATTCAGTAAGCCCGCCATGGTTTCCCGTGAACAGGCCCTGCCTGGTCGGTCAACTCGTCCACTTCCAGTCGCCGAGAAGAATGCGGTCCTCGGCTCAACACTTGAGGGGCCTTGGGAGCCGGGTACCGAAGTTATTTACTTGGGTGCCGGGTGTTACTGGGGGGTTGAAGAGATCTACTGGCAAACCTCCGGAGTGGTGAATACCAGCGTTGGGTTCATGGGTGGGATCACACCGCACCCGACCTACGAAGAAACGTGTACGGGATTGACCGGCCATACGGAAACGACCTTGGTGGCGTACAACCCTGAAGTTATCTCAACCCTGGAAATCCTGCGGATATTTTGGGAGAACCACGATCCCACCCAAGGATTCCGCCAAGGTAACGATATTGGTACTCAATACCGCTCAGCGATTTTCTGGACCACGCCCGAACAACAC
Organism: Candidatus Nanopelagicales bacterium; assembly: GCA_018401415.1. GTDB lineage: Bacteria > Actinomycetota > Actinomycetes > S36-B12 > S36-B12 > UBA4592. Next base: position 76,986 of record JAGYKV010000010.1, read on the forward strand.
AGACTGGCCACCGAAACCGCCAGTGCGTACAACACTGTTCTACTGGAACGTGGATACGGCGAAGTCACCACCGAAATTGCTCCTGCCGCTGAATTCACCTACTACCTTGCCGAGGATTCACACCAGCAATACCTGTACAAGAACCCCAATGGGTACCGGTGTCATGCCAACACTGGGATCGCACTCCCCGTCTAATTATGTGGGCTTTCCTTACAGCGCCAAATAAGAAAGAACATCTTGACGCGTGATCACTCCGGTGGGCTTGCCATCTTCCACAACCAAGAGGGCATCTGAATCCTGCAGGGCATCGATGGCACTACCGACCGATTCACCCGCACCCACCATGGGCAGCGGGTCGGACATCACCATTTCAACCGGGTCGGCGAGATGTACTTTTCCGGCGAAAAGGGCATCGAGAATATGACGTTCAATCACAGCTCCCGAAACCTCGGCGGTCATGACCGGTGGCTCTGCCCGAACTACCGGTATTTGCGAAACGCCATATTCGCGCATGATCGCGATCGCATCTGCGACGGACTCGGTTGGATGTGTATGCACCAAAGTGGGCAGGTCGCCATTGATGGATTTCGCGTGTAGGACATCGCCAATTGTTCGGTCGGTATCCGCTTGCAAAAATCCATAGGTGGACAGCCATTCGTCATTGAAAACCTTCGACAGGTACCCGCGCCCCGAATCAGGGAGCAGCACAATAACCACGGATCCGGGTTCAGCTTTGGCGGCCACACGTAGAGCAGCGACAACGGCCATGCCACATGATCCACCGACCAGCAAGCCCTCTTCGCGAGCCATGCGGCGAGTCATGTCAAATGAATCCTTGTCCGAGACCGCAATGATTTCGTCAGCCACCTCTGGGTCGTAGGCCGCTGGCCAGAAATCTTCGCCGACACCTTCAACAAGATACGGGCGACCCGTTCCGCCGGAATACACCGATCCTTCAGGGTCCGCGCCAATAACCTTCACTGCGCCGTTACTCACTTCTTTCAGGTAGCGACCGGTTCCGGAAATTGTGCCACCGGTACCCACACCCGCAATGAAGTGTGTGATTTTTCCATCGGTCTGCTCCCAAAGTTCAGGACCTGTTGTTTCGTAATGGGAACGGGGGTTATTTGGATTGGAGTATTGGTCAGGCTTCCAAGCACCGGGTGCATTCGAGAGTCGGTCACTGACGCTGTAGTAGGAACGGGGGTCATCAGGGTCAACCGCGGTGGGACACACAACAACTTCTGCGCCATAAGCTCGAAGAACATTCCGCTTGTCTTCAGAAACTTTGTCGGGGCACACAAAAATGCATTTGTAGCCGCGCTGCTGCGCGACCATGGCAAGGCCCACGCCAGTATTTCCACTGGTGGGCTCCACGATTGTTCCGCCGGGCTGGAGTGATCCATCTTTTTCGGCCGCATCAATCATGCGTTCAGCAATTCGATCCTTGACCGAGCCGCCCGGATTCACATACTCCACTTTTGCGGCGAGAATCACGCCCTCGGGGACAATCCCCTGGGTTACTCGGTTAAGACGCACCAAGGGTGTGTTACCAATGAGATCGAGCACGGAATCATGAATCTGCACAACCCAACTCTAAAGCCACGTCTGTGCCTTGTCGCTGCCACCCATCAGAGCTGACCTTGTTGCAAAGTTCTTTCAATTGGGCGAATCCTGCATATGCTTATGGCGTGACAAGTGAACGTGAAATGATCCGGACCGAACTCAATCGCATCACCACCCGAGTATCCGGACTGAATCTCAACCCGCCTCGAACCTTTTGCAGTCACCATTCATTCCTGCGCACAACAGATTCTTGACCTCACGCCGGGCGCGCATCCACTTCTTCCCGTGATTGGGCTGAGTGGTGTTAATGCCCAGTTGGTTGTGATCTCGCGGGGCTACCTTGAGTTAACCGAATCCGCGAACCACTACATGAACGATTCAGTGGTTGCTGAACTTCTCACACAACTGCGCCGAGACCTGCCATAGGTCGCGGCGCAGTGTAAAGCGGGATTACCGCTGATAAAGATGAGCTGCGGGTTATTCTCTCCCGCCGAAAATGGCCAGGAATCGCAGGATCTCGAGGTACAGCCACACGAGGGTGACCAAGAGACCAAAAGACAACCGCCATGATTCGCGCTCGGGCAAACCCATGGCCAGCCCCTGCTTAATGGCTTCAAAATCCAACATCAGCGCGAAGGAGGCCAATAGCACTCCAAGGGCGCATAGCAGAAGTCCCCAGATGCCAACTCCGTAAAAGCCCCAGCCGCCACCCACACCGAAGAGTGCACCGACGAGAGAAGCAACTGCGATCAATGCGTAACTGATCAGGGCAGCCATGAAAATCTTGACGAACTTGCCGGTGACCTTGACGATTCCGGTTCCGTAGAGGAACAACATGACACCGAATGCTGTGAGCGTGCCAATGACCGCTTGGCCGACAAGTCCCTCGTAATTTTGCGCGAGAGCAAGTTGGTTATACGCCCAACTCAGCGAGCCGAGCATGAGTCCGGCCGATGCTGCGTACAGGAGAACCAAAACAGGTGAAACAACTTTCTTGAAGGCACTTGTCAGCCCGAAGACCAAGGATCCACCAAGTCCGATCCACAGCACAAACGGCATGGAGGGCACGAGCGCCCAACCGATAAATGCCATGACCACCGTAATCCCGAAGAGGATCGCACTCTTCATGATGACATCGGCGAAGGTCAGACGAGCACCACCGCCGGCCGTGATGGTCTCGAAGGCGATATTCGTGGGGCCACCTGCTGCAGGAGCAGTCTCACCGGGTGTGAGAGCCGTTGAATAAGCGGTTTTGCCCTCTTGATAGGCGAAACCGGCACCACTCCTTGCGGGGGTTTCATACTTCTTCAAAATCGGATTGGATGATTGCATGACAGAATAATAACCCGAATGAGTTCGGTGCGCCACCAACGGCACTCAATCTCGGTTCACCTGGGTTTAACCCCAAACAGCGTCCGTCACCGTGCCGTTTTCGACCGTGAAAGTGAGCCGATCCTCGCGATAGTCCTTGGTCACCATTTGGGGCTCCCCATCGATTTCACCTACCCGCCAGATGTATCCAGATTCCTCGACTCGAGCTCCCGCCTCGGCCTCGGGTAGGCGATCGGCAATCAGGCTCAGGCGAAATTCCTCCATGGGGTCTGCCTCAATTTGACCATTTGGGCTCTCGCTGACAGAGCCCGCAGAGCCATTATCGGCATTTTCTCCCGTGCATCCACTCAACACGAGCAAAATAGAAGCAGCGATGGCAACTGAAAGGGTTCTCCATCTCATATGTTGACCACCACCCTAACTGTTGGCGTGTTCATTCACCCACTGTGACGAGGGCAACGATCTGCCATGGTTTTGTGGTCACAGGGACAACTCCAATTCTGATGAAAGCTTAAAAGTTAAAAGCATGGACTTGCGGCAGGTGCTGGGCGAAGGCTAACAGTTTTTTGTGTCCCCGGTGGGATTCGAACCCACACTGTGCCGGGTTTAAGCCGGGTGTCTCTACCGGTTGGACTACGGGGACGGTTCGTGCCCGCTAACCCTACCCGCGGGCCAAGAGCTCGCGGTACCACCGAGCACTGGCTTTCGGCTCCCGCTCGCCAGTTGCCGGATCCACCCGAATAAGACCGAACTTCTTGGTCCATCCGGATGCCCATTCAAGGTTGTCCATGAGGCTCCATGCGAAGTAACCGCGAACATCTAGCCCCTCTTCGCGAGCGGCAATTGCCTGAGCAATATGTGCCCTGAGATACGCGATTCGTTCAGGGTCATCGATGGAATCCGGAGCGGCCATTCCGTTTTCGCAGATCCAGAGAGGAACACCCGGGAGAGATTTATTGATTAGATGCAGTGCCATGAGCAGACCCTCGGGGAAAATCTCCCATCCCATGTCGGTGCGCTCGCCACGAGGGGCGAAACTCACGGGGGGGCACGCGGGGAACATGCTGGTGTCCTGACCAATGGCCACGATGTCACTGATACCCGGGGCCGCAATGCGATTTACGGTGTAGTAATTCCCCCCAACCCAATCAATTGGCGTGGACAGGATCTCGTTGTCCGAATCCTTGACAAAAGCCCAGTCGGTGATCGATGCACATGAATCGCGGGTGAGATCGCTCACTCCCTTTCCCGCCAGCAGATCGAGAAATATTCGATTTTGCATTCCGTCAATATGCTCGGTGGCACTTTGCATGTCGGGTGTCTCGGCCAGACATGGAATGGCATTTAAAACAATTCCGATGTTGGTCGCTCCAACTTCCCGCATGGCATTGACCGCTAAACCATGGCCCAAAATCAGGTTATAGGCGGCCTCGAGCGAGGCCCCCGGCTCCTTTAGACCTGGAGCAAAGTACCCAGCGCAATAACCAAGAAAGGCTGAACACCACGGTTCATTAAGAGTTGCCCATTGTTGAATTCTTGATCCAAAGTGGCTGGCCATGGCTCGGGCATAGGCAGCGAATTGATATGCCGTTTCACGATTGGTCCACCCACCGTTGTGCTCGACCTCGAGTGGGGTGTCCCAGTGAAAAAGTGTGGGAACGGGTGCAATTCCCCGGTCAATTAAACCGTTCACCAGCCGGTCATAAAAATCGATTCCGCCGGGAGAAATCGGACCCACACCACCGGGGATCACGCGCGCCCAACTAATGGAAAACCGATAGGTGTCAACACCGAGCCAGGCCAGAAGATCAAGGTCCTCTTCAAGTCTGTTCACATGGTCACAGGCCGGTTCACCGGTTGCTCCGTCAACAACTTTGCCAGGAGTGTTGGCGAATTCATCCCAGTTGCAGGCTCCTCGCCCAGCGATATCGCCTTCGATTTGCCACGATGAAGTGGCAACACCTAAAGCAAAGTCAGCGGGAACTTCGAGTCCATCAAAAATCCGAGCACGGTTGTTCATGCGATCAGGCTAGCCTTTCACCGACCCCGCCAAGAGCCCCCTGACAAAGAATCGTTGTAGGGAGAAGAAGACAATCAGTGGAACAATGATCGCAATGAACGCGCCCGCAGTGGTGAGGTGTAGTTGTGCACCGTATGAACCCTTCAGACTTGCTAAATAACTAGTAATTGGAGCCACGTTCGGTGTGCCACCGGCAAACGTGATGGCCACGAGTAAGTCGTTCCACACCCACAGGAATTGGAAAATCGCAAAAGATGCAATTGCAGGAATGGACAACGGCAGCACGATCTTGCGGAAAATCAGGAAGTGACCGGCGCCATCGACCCGAGCGGCTTCCATGAGATCGCGAGGCAACTGGGCCATGAAGTTGTGAAGAAGGAAGATGGCCAGCGGGAGAGCGAACATGGTGTGCGCAATCCACAACGGAATATACGTTCCCGCAAGCAATGACTGATTGGATCCTGGTTTATTAAGATCCGGGAAAATCGGAATATCTCCGATACTCCACCCGAGATTAAACATTTGCAGTAACGGCAAGAGCGCCATTTGCAAGGGAACAACTTGAAGCGCGAAAATACCAAAGAAGATCCAAATCGCACCGCGGAATGGAACCCACGCAATAGCGTACGCAGCCATGCTTGCCAAAACGAGTGGGAATATGGCCGCGGGGATGGCAATAGCAAATGAATTGAAGAAATACGGCATGATTCCGGTTGCCGTGGTGCTCCCCCCGGTGATTACCTCGGCATAATTAGAGAACGTGACTGCGGGGTTGCGGAAGAAAGTCCACCAACCCGTGTTTTGAGCATCGGCTGCCGGCCGGAAAGACGTGATCAGCAGCCCCACCGTTGGGATGGTCCACAAAATGGTGATGATCGCGACGACAAGAACGGCCCACGGACTGCTGAGCTTGCGGCGCGCAGCCTCTTTGATGCCGTGGTTACCTTCTTCGGGCTCTGGGAGAATCACAAACTCCGGGGCTTCAACGCTCATCGGATTGCACGCTCCTTTCGCAGTTGAACCACGTTGTAAATGATCAGGGGTATTACCCCAATGAAGAGCACGACCGCAAGCGCATTTCCGTGACCTTCGTTGAACTGAACAAAGGACTGGGCATACATCTCATTGGCCACAACTTGGGTCCCAAAGTTCCCGTTTGTCATGGTGCGGACAATGTCGAAGATCTTGAGCACAGCAATCATGATTGTGGTCAAAACCACAATCAATGTCGCTCGAATCATGGGGATGGTCACCCGACTAAAAAGTCTCCACCCTGTTGCGCCATCGAGTTCAGCTGCTTCGACAACATCGGCAGGAATATTCTTAATGGCAGCGGACAAAACCACCATGGCGAAACCAACTTGAATCCACACCATGATCACCATGAGGAGGTAGTTGTTGAACGGCTGCCACAGAATCCAGTTCGGTGGCTCTTCAACGCCGAGCCACATGACCACCTGGCTCAGTAAGCCGACCTGTTCGCGACTCGGTTCACGGTATTCATAAACCAATCCCCAGATAATGCTGGCGCCCACAAACGAAATAGCCATGGGCATAAAAATCAAACTCTTGGCAACAGATTCCCTGCGCATGCGATCCAATAGCAGCGCGAGCGTCAATCCGAGAGCCGTTGATGCCACCGGAGCAATCACGATCCACAGAAGGGTGTTGATTAATACCCCTTGTTGAGTGTCAAAGATCCAGGCGTAGTTATCTAAACCAATGAACTCTTCTTGATTAGCATCGAGGGTGCTGCCGTAGATTGTTCGGAATGCGGGAACGATTAAACCCATGGTGACAAGAATTAAGGCGGGGCCTAAAAACACTATGAGTGCGGCCGGTCCTTGCAATCTTCCGCGGAATCTCGCGCCAATGAAAAATACAATCAACAAAAATGCGAGGAAGATCGCAATTGCGGCCGCGGCGCTACCGAGTTTCGGTAAACCGTTGAGTATTTCTTCCACCAACTAACCCTTCACCCGAGTATTGGATCAAGCAAGTCTTTCAGAAAATGAAACTGCCGGAGTGGTTTCGAGCCAATTGCTCAACCACTCCGGCAGTCTTAATCAACTATTGCGATTGCTTCACAGTCTGCCTAATTAGGAAGCGGGCCATGCTGCATCGATAGCCTTGAGAACTTCAGCCGTTGGCTTGTCCTCGGCGAACCATGCGGTCATTTGCGTCCACATCGCACCCGCACCAACAGCTGCCGGCATGAGGTCAGATGCATCGAAACGGAAGGTTCCGGTCAAGTCGGTCAGGTACTGAGCCGAGAGTTGATCGATGGAACCATCTGCATAGGCATCCAATGGAACACCGCTGTTAGCGGAGACCCATGTGCCGAGTGCAACCTTGCTGGTTGCGAACTCAGGTGATGCCAGGTACGCCTGCACTGCGGCTACCTCTGGACGATCAGCAAATGCTGTAACGAACTCGCCGCCACCAACAACCGGCTGTGGAGCGACAGAATCGTCAATTGCGGGGAGGTAGAACGCGAATGCATCGCCGTCAGCGCCGACTGTTGCGCCTTCCTGGAAGTTACCCCAGAAGTTTGCGTAGAAGCTAGCCTGCTGAAGCATGCCGCACTCACCCGCGAGGATTGGTGCGCCTGCATCTTGGAAGCCGACCGTTGCCAGTGTCTGGACATCGCCGAATCCACCGTTGACGTACTCAGGATTCTTCATCCAGCCTGCGAGAACATCCATTGCTGCGGTAACTTCAGGGGAATCAAACAGAAGCTCGTGGTTTACCCACTTGTCGTAGACCTCGCCACCGTACATGCGCAGCATGATCTGCTCGAGCCAGTCAGTTGATGGCCAACCGGTTGCTCCACCGGACTCAAGTCCACCGCACCATGGCTTCACGCCATCGGCGACCATTTGATCGGAGAGTGCCCACAGTTCATCCCATGTGGTGGGAACGGTGTAACCCTTGTCTGCGAATACCTTCGGTGAGTACCACACGAAAGATTTCATGTTGGAACCGAGAGGTGCTGCATAGAAGGTGCCATCGACGGTGCCGTAGGTCTTCCATGCGGGGTTCCAGTACTGATCCACGTTGGCAACGGTGCCCTCGGGTGCAGGCACAGGTCCACCATCCGCAACCAACTTGGCAAGCAAGCCTGGCTGTGGAATGAACGCGATATCGGGTGCGTTACCGCCCGCGATACGAGTGGGAAGTTGAGCTTCGAACTGATCGCTAGCTTCGTAGACAATGTCAATCCCAGTGCAGGATTCGAATTGGCTCCAAGCTTGCTCAAAGAGTCCCTGCTCGGGAGGAAGGATGGATGTAAAGATCGAAACGGATGCACCTTCGTTACCCAAGTACTGGGCGTAGGGCTCGCAACCAGCTGCAACATCTGCTGTTGCTTCTTCGGTGGCGGTTTCTTCGGTGGCGGTTTCTTCGGTGGCGGTTTCTTCGGTGGCGCTTTCTTCGGTGGAACTGTCACTCGAACAGGCTGCGAGCAGCATGAATGCTGCAACACCACCGGCGAGAACTGCTGCACCACGGCGCCGCTTCAATGCGATCATGGATTCTCCTTGCTGGCTCAGAGTCGAGGGAGGTCCCCAACTTGATGGATATGCTCAATGGAACTATTTCCCCGAAAAGGCAAAAGGTAAACGTTTCCATACTTCACCCTTCCCACCCCTGAGCGCAAGGCGAATACATGTAACGACACCATGTAACAATTAACAATTTGATATCACTACTACTTTCACCCAATAAATCGAAACCAAGGGTCAGACTCGATCAAGCCGACTAGAGTCGTGGACGATCCACTGTCGGAAACACAATTGAATAGTCCACTTTTTGACCTTTTACTCGGATCGTCCGACACGTACCTGTCGGTGAAAGGCACAACATGACTGAATCTGTCACATTTGACGATGTTTCACTGCTCTACCCGGGTGGCGATAAACCTGCCGTGAGCCACCTCAACCTTTCAATCGGTAAGGGCGAGTTCCTTGTCCTGGTGGGACCCTCCGGCTGCGGAAAGTCCACCAGTCTGCGAATGCTCGCAGGACTGGAACCCATCTCCGATGGAAAAGTTCTCATTGGTGATCGCGATGTCACTCATCTTGCCGCGAAAGATCGAGACATTGCCATGGTCTTTCAGAATTACGCACTGTATCCACATATGTCCGTTGCTGAGAACATGGCGTTTGCACTCAAGATTCAAAAAGTGAGCAAAGTTGATATTGAACGCAGAGTGAAAGAGGCTGCGACACTTCTCGACCTCACCGAATATTTGGATCGCAAACCCAAAGCGCTCTCCGGTGGTCAGCGTCAACGCGTTGCCATGGGTCGCGCGATCGTGCGGGAACCACAGGTTTTTCTCATGGATGAACCACTGTCCAATCTTGATGCGAAACTTCGAGTACAAACCCGAACCCAGATCGCAGCACTGCAACGTCGACTTGGTACAACAACGGTGTACGTGACCCACGATCAAGTTGAAGCCATGACCATGGGTGATCGGGTGGCAGTGCTCAAAGACGGACTCCTACAGCAGGTTGATACACCCCGAGCACTTTATGATTCGCCTTCAAACGCATTTGTTGCTACCTTCATTGGCTCGCCGAGCATGAACATCATCACTGCCAGGGTTGTGGAAGGTGGTGCGGAATTTGGAGGAACTGTCATTCCGGTAGAGCGCAATGTACTTGCCCAAGCAGATGGTGACCATGTTCTCGTTGGCGTCCGCCCGGAGGATTTACAACTATCCGAATCAGGTGCCCAAATGAAGGTCACCTTGGTGGAGGAATTGGGCGCCGACACTTTCGTTTATGGCACCACCCCGGATGGCGTCAACGATCTCGTGGCTCGATCTCGTGGATTTCAATCACCACGGGTCGGCGAGACAGTGCACGTCACTCCTGAACGAACATATATTTTCAAGGCCACGGGCATGCAGGAACGAATCTTTTAAATACTTGCTACGTGACAAACCAGACAGCACAATTGGGTGGCACGGATTCATTCTTGCCACCCAATTGCATGTCGCTGCTCACCAATACCTCACAGATTGGAAACTTGTCCGACAATTGATAGGGATGCATTCCGGCGTTAACCATGCAATGGAAGCCCTTATCCCGAGCAAATATCATGACATTCGAATCCCCAGATTCAATAAATGTCACTGCGCCAGAAAGTTGTTTGCGATCACGCACAAGGGTTCGATATAGGTTCAGGGTGCTGGTGGGGTCGGCGTCTTCAGCTTCAACCGTAAACGTCCCCCATCCAATTGGCTGTGGTAACCACGTGGGTTTCTCGGAGTCAGTAAATGCATAGGGGGGCATATTTCCCGCCCATGGAAGCGGAACTCTTGCGCCATCGCGGCCTTTCTGCTGACCCTTTGTTCGGGAAAACACCGGATCCTGACGAGCTGAATCTGGAAGTTCAGCATCAGAGAGACCCAACTCTTCACCTTGGTAAATATAGATTCCACCGGGCAATGCATGGGCAACCGTTGCGAGGGCTCTCGCTCGGTTAAGGCCTAGAGCACCACCACCAAGTCTGCTCGCAACCCGTGGTGAATCGTGATTGGACAGCGCCCAGGTTGGTGGGGCTCCGACATGTGCAACGGCATCTAGTCCTTGGGTGATTGTGCGCTGCATTGCTACTGCGTTCCAGGCAACCACCAGGAAATCAAATCCGAATATTTGATGCAAGGAACTGGGTGAGACATAACGACCGATTCGGTGCGGTGGCACCCAAGCCTCTGCAACGGTCATGCGATCACCCGGATATGAATCCAGCACCGAACGCCAGGAGGCGTATACCTCTTGCAGCTCATCTCGATCAAAAAAACCTGAGTTGGCAATCAACTCTCGTCGCTGAGCAGCTTGCGGCGATCCGTCATCCAGATCGAATCGAAGTGCCTCTGTGAGTCCCACGGGGTCCGGTAGATCCGCGTAGGTCATGTCTTTGGCCAATCCATGTGCAACATCCACCCGAAAACCGTCTACGCCCATGTCCAACCAGAATTTCAAGGTTGTGAGCCAGTCGGAAGCCACATCCGGATGTGTCCAATTCAGATCCGGTTGGGAACTATCAAAAACGTGCAAGTACCACTGACCCGGTGAGCCATCCGGGTTTATGGTTCGAGTCCATGCTGGTCCTCCAAACATGCTCACCCAATTATTCGGCGGTGAGTCACCCTCTGAATCGAGGAAATGAAAACGGGCTCGCTCACGCGATCCCGGTGGGGATAGCAATGCCTCTTGAAACCATGGGTGCTCTCGCGAAAAGTGATTTGGAACTATGTCCACAATAATTCGAAGACCCTGTCGATGTGCTTGCCCAATCAATTCACGAATATCGGAGAGGGTGCCGTACATGGGATCAACATCCCGCGGGTTCGCAACATCGTATCCGGAATCAAGTTGCGGAGATGGGTAGAAAGGTGAAAGCCACAGTGCATCTACACCCAAACTCGAGAGGTAGGGAAGCTTCTTCTGTACACCGCTGAGATCGCCGAGTGAATCGGCATTACCGTCAAAAAAGGATCGCGGGTAAACCTGATATACAGCAGCGTTATGCCACCACAGCATTGGATTACCTCTTTCGCGGTGCCGTTGAACTGCGCTCAATCAATGTAGTCGCCACATTGACCAGGTCCGGCTTATGCGCGGAATCACCGAGTGCAAACATTTGTGCAAGGAGACGCTCCGCCGCAATAACCCCTAACTGGGCAACCGGCTGGGCGACAGTAGACAGATTGAGATACCCCGACATGGGGTGGTTATCAATTCCAATAATGGAAATATCTTCACCCGGCTCCAAACCCCTAGATCGAATAGCTTGCATTGCACCGAATGCCATTTCATCGCTCATGGCGAAAACAGCCGTTGGCGGAACAGCTTGATTCAAGAGCGCGAGCATGGCTCGCTCCCCACCTTCGATGGTGAATCGGCCAAATGCCTCCAACATGGAGTCCTCTTGGAGTCCATATCGAGTCATGACGGAGCGAAAGCCTCGCTCACGCTGTGTCTCAGCAACGAACCGCGCCTCGGCCGGACCTCCCGCAATGAGCCCAATACGAGTGTGACCAAATTGGACCAGATGTTCCGTTGCCATCTGGGCTGCAAGAAAATCGTCAATTGCAATGCAATCCACGCCCTGGGTAATTCCACCAATCATTGACTTGGGCATATCCAGATTCAATATCGGTTCTAGGTCAGGATCCTGTGGCGGCAATGAAATGATCAACAAGCCATCGACGCGACGCTTGAGTCTGGGAGTGGGCGGGATTCGTGCGTGACCATTTTGATAATCCCCCACATTGATCAAAAGCATGTCCAACCCCCCTTTTTGCAGTATCGATTCAACTCCGGAGATAACTTCTGAGAAAAACCAGCGAGATATGTATGGCGTTATCACCGCGATGCTCCCGGTGCGGCCCGATGCCAAACGAGATGCGCTCGGAGAAATCACGTAGTCCAGTTCAGCCGCGACAGCTTTCACTTTTTCTCGGGTTGCATTATCGACATTGGGAAGACCTCGTAGCGCGCGGGAAACGGTGGCGGTGGAGACACCAGCGGCCGCGGCGACGTCTCGAATCGTGATACTCACCCAACACCTCCCGTTCATCGCCACGCACCAGGCCGGTCTACTTGTCATTGAGAACGGTCGTTTCAGTGGGTGCAAGCGTATACATGAACCGGCTTTTCGGATAGTTTCCGAGAAAATTACGCTGTGAGACGGGCCACCACGCCGTCGAGGAGATCGTGCTCACTGACTAATACGCGGGGGAAGTTGAGCTGGCTCATGGATTCCCGCAGAATCAAAGCTCCCCCGCCAATGACATCGACTCGGCCTGGGTGCATAAAGCCCAGTTGGGCCCGATCCGCACGCGACATGTCAAGCAATTGATCTGTCACGGATTGAACTTGATCGAGGGACAGAACCGTACCGTGGATTGCCAAAGGGTTGTACTCCTTGAGCCCGAGGGACATGGCAGCCACGGTTGTGACGGAACCTGCAAGACCAATAAATGTGCGGGCTTTGTGAGTCGGAAGGTGCGCGCGCACCTGATTCAGGCCTCGATGAATTTCGTCAATTGTTTGGGCAATCTCTAATTCCGTTGGCGGGTCAGACTGAAGGTATCGCTCGGTCATGCGCACACAACCGACATTGATGCTCTGGGTGATGAAGGTCAACAGGAGATTCACGCATGACAAATTCAGTGGAGCCTCCACCAATATCAGCGACCAGGATTGGAAGTTCAGGTTCCGGGTCAAACCCGGATATGGCTCCAAGATAGGAAAGTTCTGCTTCCTCGGTTCCGCTGATAACTTCAGGGGTAACCCCCAAAATGAACTCAACACCTGAAATGAAATCCTGTCTATTGCTGACATCTCGACTTGCAGATGTAGCAATGAATCTTATTTTTCCGACATTGAATTGCGCAATAATCTCGGCGTATTCGCGGCATGCGACAAATGTTCGATCTAAAGCTTTTTGGCTGAACTCTCCCGTTCGGTCAACGCTTTCCCCCAACCGAACCGTGCGCATTTCTCGGACTAGATCTTCGATCCCACCGTCACTATTGGTGCCCGCGACAAGAAGTCGAATGGCATTGGTACCACAGTCGATGACCGCTACCGGGTCACTCATTGCAGCACGGTTCCGTTAACCACCAGGGTTCCAAAACTTCTAATGCTTGATCCCCAAGAGGATTCACACCCGGCCCTACCGCTAATGAATGTCCAATCAATACGTGGAGGCATTTAACGCGTGAGGGCATGCCACCCGCACTGATTCCATCGAGTTCCTCGACGCGTCCGAGTGAGTCCCGATCAGCCAAATATCGCTCATGTGCTTGGTGGTAGCGCTGTGCTAGTTCGGGATCCCGTTGAAGTTGATCTTGCATTTCCCGCATGAGCCCTGAACTTTCCAATGTGCCAATCGCCCCAGCAAGCCGGGGACAGGTGATGTAATAGGTGGTGGGAAATGGAGTGCCATCGGGCAACCGTGGCTCGGTACGAACAACAAGCGGAGCACTGCATGCACAACGGGCCACCACGGACACCAGGCCGCGTGGCTCCCGCCCCAATTGCTCGCACATTAGTTCTCTGTCCCGATCAGTTACCACCATGTCACTCTAGATGTCGAATCAACTATTCGGCTCTACCGAGTCATCGGCTTCCTGCACCGCCCCCCACAATTGCATTAACCAGGGTGGCTTTTGTTCGTCTGCCATTTCCGAGATTGTTTCGGCGGCTGGCCGACCGTCCGCTCCGAGTGCGACATAGCCAATTTCACCCGGTTTGACAAAATGCAGTCTGCGGCGAGCTTCGGCAGCAATGAACGCTGGGTCTTGCCACCGTTCTTGGGTCAGTTGCAATTCGGTGACCCGCTCTTGGGTCACAGCAATTTGGGCTTGCAGTTCCGCGATTTCAGCGCGCTGACCGAACCAATTCCGCACCGGCACCGCCAACATCACGCCAATGATCGCCAGGGTGAGCACAAGGATCACCGCCCGCCCGGTAAGAGATCCGGCTGCCCTGGATACAGACGAAGGCGGACGTGGAGCCGCCGTCTTCTGAGAGTGTCCAGGAGTCATGTCTCAATAGTCACACGAGCGGTGCGAAAAATCCTTCAGGCACCGCCGCCGAAGCGTGGAAACGCAGAGCGACCTGCATAGCGTGCGGAATCGCCCAGTTCCTCTTCAATGCGTAGGAGCTGGTTATATTTCGCAACTCGCTCGCTGCGTGCCGGCGCACCCGTCTTAATTTGCCCACAGTTCACCGCAACGGCAAGGTCTGCGATTGTTGTATCTTCCGTCTCGCCGGAACGGTGGGACATCATGGAGGCATAACCATTGCGAGTTGCGAGCGATACTGCATCGAGGGTCTCAGTCAGTGTCCCAATCTGATTGACTTTGACCAAAAGAGCATTGGCTGCTCCTTCGGAAATACCGCGAGCTAGTCGCGTCGGGTTTGTCACAAAGAGGTCATCGCCCACGAGCTGAACTCGGTCACCAATCAGCATTCGTTGCATGGATCCAACCAGCCCAGTCATCTTCGGCCAGGGCATCTTCAATCGACACGAGCGGGAAGTCAGCCAGAAGTGACTCGTAGTAGCCGGTCATCCATTCGGATGAACGTTCCGAACCTTCAAATTGATACGAGCCATTGGCGTAAAACTCTGTCGATGCAACATCGAGTGCGAGTGCAATATCTGCACCAACTTTCATACCCGTGCTCTCAATCGCGGTCACAATGAGGTCGAGTGCCGCACGATTACTTGCGAGATCTGGAGCGAAACCACCTTCGTCGCCGAGCCCCGTGGCAAAACCTACATTCTTCAAAACCGCCTTGAGTGCGTGATAAACCTCCACCCCTTGACGGAGGGCCTCTGAAAAACTCTCTGCTCCGATTGGAGCAATCATGAATTCCTGAATGTCCACGCCAGTGTCAGCATGGGCTCCGCCATTGAGGATATTCATCATGGGTACTGGAAGAAGGTGCGCATTGGGGCCGCCCACGTATCTGAACAGGGGCAGTTCGGCTGAAAAGGCAGCCGCTTTGGCAACCGCCAAAGATGCACCCAAAATTGCATTGGCTCCGAGTCGACTCTTATTGGGTGTGCCGTCCAGTTCAATCATCACCTGATCCACCAGCCGTTGATCATCGGCTGAAATTCCGATCAGGGATTCTGCGATCTCTCCCTCAACAGCGATAACAGCCTCGAGCACGCCTTTGCCACCATAACGCTCACCGCCATCTCGCTTTTCCGAGGCTTCGAATGCACCTGTGGATGCGCCAGATGGAACGGCCGCACGGGCAACGGTGTCGTCGTCCAGAAGAACTTCAACTTCAACCGTGGGATTTCCACGAGAGTCAAGGATTTCACGGGCAATAAGAGCATCGATGATGGCCATGTGCACAACTGTAGTTGTCTGTTCATTACGAACAGTAGCCTCCCGTAGTCAAATCGTGATGTACTCGGGGAACAGATGGCCCCCCGATAGGAGTCCAAGAATCATGCGAAGTGCAATGAAGGCCTCATCAGTTTTACCCATGGCGACACTTATGGGAGTTCTGGCTCTCTCCGGGTGCTCAACCGATGGCGACAGTGTCGACAGTGCCGGGTCTGCAGGTATGGGCACAGACATGTCCTACGCGGAGTCAGCACCCGCTGACATTGCCATGGATTCGGGCCAACGGAATCCCGGTCAACAGTTCATTCGAACAGGCTCCGTCAGCATGACGTCAAGTAACACTATTGAAACCGTTGCTGGCATTACAGCGCTCGTAGAACAATTCAATGGCTCAGTTAGTCAAGAAGATATTCGCACGATCGAAGACAACGATTACGCCAATATGACAGTCCGAATACCTGATTCAGATCTTGAGGAATTTGTTGCTGAAGTACGTACTCTTGGCGAAACGACCGCATTCAGTATCTCCGAAATTGATGTCACGCTGACAATTACCGATCTCGATGCTCGAATTGGCTCCCTGAATGCAACCATTGACAAACTGCTTGAACTCCAGGAGCAAGCAGCAACGGTGACCGATCTCGTGGCTGTAGAGGCAGAGTTGGCAACGCGAACGGCGGAACGGGATTCATTGGTTGCCCAACGTGATGTTGTGCAGAGCCAGGTGGCGGAATCAACCGTATATATTGATATCTCACCCGATCTTGGTAAAAGTACTTCCTCCCCGGATTTCCTTGGGGGGATAGAGAGCGGGTGGCAAGCGCTGTTAAATATGGGGGCCGGAGCAATCACTCTGATCGGCTTCCTCATTCCAATTGTGATCGCTCTAATAGTTGTCATTGGGTTGATCTTGATAGTGAACCGACTAATAAAGCGGGCGCGCCAGCGAACGTGACCCCCGTTTCGCGACGCGCCCTCGACCCGTCCCCCCGATTACGGCCGAGTTCAATTCCATGGGATTCATTACACTGAATTTCTCAGCGATTAATCTCACAATGGGCTCGAACGTCTCAATGGTCGCGCGGGGGTCTGACATTTGCAGGTCAGGGGATTTTCACAAGGCCCCTTGGTTCGAGGCAGAAACCCGAATAGGCGCGATGGCACCGTTGGGCGTACTGTCTCCCCCAAGAAACCCGCACAATTCCGTGCAACTAGAAAAGGAAAATCCAATGGATGAAAAGACCCTGCTCAGTCTCTGGAATGAAAAAAGAATGCAGATCATTATTGCGCAGATTGCGCCTGCGCTGGTCCTCATTGCGGTCATCGTGTTAGCCGCTCAAGGAACCTTTGCCAGCGCGAGTAACCCGTCTAAGTACCTTGTTATCGCGGTAGCCGCCATTACCGGCATTCTCGCCATGATCTCTCAAATCGCGGTTATTCGAGAAGCAGAAGCCCTCGTCGCTGATTTAGGAAAACTGCAAAACGCCTCGGATTTGTCTAAGAAGGTCGCTGCCTCCAAGAGTTTCCTGACAATCACACTCGTGGCAATCATCGGTCTAGGCTTGATCATCTTCGGACTCATTGTGTGGTCTGTTTTTGGCTAACACCTGAGGCGGTGGGATTGACAGCTTATAAGCGTCCGTAAAGTGCAATATCTTCCTCGAATAGGTTGATGTCAACGTCCGAGACGGTTCGCCTGGTTTGCGCAATAGCCCGCAAATAATCCTCGGTCGATGCCCCGATAGGTCCGCCTACCTCACCGGAACTCATTTCGCGCTCGAAGGAAACCTGCGCTGCCGAACGCGACGCAAACTCCACATCGGCTGGAGTGAAGTGTTCCGAGGCTGAAACGAGTGCTGCAATATCTACATCCAGTCTCGATGACTGGGAGATAAAGGACTCCCAAATTGCAGCGCGGGCAAGGGCATCAGGCGGCCCAATGGGAATCACGTAGTCGAAGCGACCCGGACGCATAAAGGCCTGGTCGAGTGATCGAACGGAATTGGTGGCGCACACAAGTAGACGGGTATCGCGCTGCCGGAAAGCGGGAATGATCTTGAGCAGTTCGTTGGTTACACCGTGGGCCGGGCTTTTCCCCACTCCTTCCCGAGTTGAAGCGATCTCCTCAACTTCATCGATGAATACCAAAACCTTTTCCAAGTCATCAATCATGGCGAATGTGTCGTGGAGAGCCTGCGCTAATCCAGCCGGTTCTGTGGTGAGCCGTGACGGAAAAATCTCAACAAAAGGCCACGCCAATCTGGACGCGATGGCGCGGGCAAACGTTGTCTTGCCTGTTCCGGGTGGACCAAAGAGCACGATTGCGTGTGGTGGAGTGACACCATGTGCTGACGCACGCTCTGGGTTACTCAGCGGCATGACCACTCTTTTATCAATAATGTCTTTCTCCCCGTGCATTCCCGCAAGTCGCTGCCAAAGATCACGCGTGAGAACACGCCCACCCAGAGCGCTCAATGTTGTGGCCTCACCCGGTGTGAGAGCCTCGCGCTTTTCCCAGTAGGCCGCGGGTTCTTGACGCACATATCCGGCGCGAAGAAGTCCCTCAGACATCTGCTCCTCTTCTGCAAGCAAATATGAAATCGTTGCAACACCTATATTTACCAGCCGTCCCTCAAGGTGATTGAGCAGTGCAGACGGCATTCCCTCGCCTCGATGTAAAGGATCGACCGCTATTCGCATGACCCAGGCACGGGATTCGGAAATGCTCGCAACTGCAGCACCCACCACGATGTTCTGATGCACCGCCACAACAGCAGTCCCGCCGGCACGCAAAGCCGCGATGCATTCGGCTATTGAGAAGACCGAGGCCATAGCGGGGGTGACTTCCCACAAGTGCACGACCGGCTCAAGGTCACTGTCTTGAAAATTTCTTATAATAAAAGACACGAGAAAGACCTCCCTATGCAGTGCGGCACCACATTTGCCCTAACTGTAGGGAGTGATCCTGACTTGCGCCCGCTAAATGGTTCTGGAGTACGCGCCCTACGGGCAGGATAAATCCGTAGATAACGTGGTGAGTAGCTCTTGGGCCGTGGAAACTGCATCCTGTGCTGCAACGACAGCCCCCGCTAGCAAAACACCCTTTTTCAGAATATTGTCGGTTTGCGTGCTTTCCGTGAACTGCCTCACGGCTTCGTCTTTTTGACGTAATGCATTGTCCAACTGCTCTGTTGTTACAGAACCAGGGTCAAGGGACTCGATCAGGATATAAAGCAACTCAACCTGCGCATTGAATTCATTTTCTAGGACAACGAGTGCATCTTGGCTGGGGTTTGCAATGAAGCTTGCCACGCTACCGCTGAATTGCGCCTCCATGCGATCAAGCACTTCGCAGGGATCTGGTGCGGGAATGCTGGGTGTTGAAAGAACAACAGATGGTTCGGGGGTGGCGATCGGTTCCGGATCCTGTGAGCACGCCGATAGACCCAACACGAGTATAGAAATTCCAATGACAATCCGCATTTTCACAGTCCGACCAACTCTCGTACATAACGCGGGGCGGGTGACCCGTATGACAGCATCAGATCATGGACCTCGCGTGGCGACCAATCGGGGTGGAGTACCCGTAAATCATTGGCCAACTCCTTGACCAGAAGGTACCCCACAAAGTAGGTCGGGAGTTGACCGGCCGTGAGGAGTGCTCGGCGCCATTTACCCGCAGCCTCACCCTCCTCCTGATACCCACGATTCAACATCAGATCCATGGCTTCCTCTTCCGACATGTGGCGCGAGTGCACACCAATGTCCAGAATCGCGTTGATCGTCATGCGTGCCTGCATCTTGAGTTGCTGGAGTCGAATTGCACGTTGACTCAATCGACCCGGTTCAGGCGAATAACCAGCTTCAACCATGAACTCCTCCGAATACACCGCCCACCCCTCGACGAAAACACCACTCATGCCGAATCGACGAACCAGACTTTGATACGCGCCCTGATTACTCAGCGCAAGTTGCAGTACGTGTCCGGGGAAGGCCTCGTGAATGGTCAGATCATGGATTTGAACGGCGTTGTATTCCCGATAGAAACTCTCCTGCCGTTCCACAGACCAATCGGAGGGAGTTGGAGCAACAGCCACGAAAGTTGGAACACCACCATTTTCCATGGGTCCTGGAGCATCGCAATAGGCCACCGCAACACCTCGATGAATTTCCGGCATTTCAATCACATCTGTCTGAATCTCCGGTATTGAGATGAGGTCATTTTGTTCCGCAAACTCACGACTGGCAATCAGTGCCGACTCCACAAGTTCGAGGACAGTGTCATTTGTTACCGGGGACTCCGCGGCAATGTGATTAAGTGCCACTCGAATTGGATCCTCACCCTGATTAATACCAGCGAGATCGAGATACTCCTTGGCAACTTCCAACATGGACTCGGTAACGGTGTCCAAAAATGCGTAGGAAGTATCCAGAAGCTCATTGGCATCAATTGCATGGTCAAGAGAGTGCCACAAAATGCCCGCGTACAGGTCAGCCCCGCGACGCGGCGATCGCGTTGAATCTGGTAGTCGCTGACCCAACCACTCAATGTGTTCTTCAATGGCAAGTGCCGGCTCAGGCGGCATATCGAGGGATTGCACCAAATGCAGTGCTCCCCCCAACTGGCTAATGGCTGTTTCCACGTGAATGGCAGACATATTGCCCAACGTCTCCCGCGCCGACTCAAGGAATGCGGGAATACCCATGGCCCGCGCTCGAGCATTGCCGAGTCTTTCCTGTTCTGGTGCAAAATCGCGATTAAGGAGTAAATGAATGGCGGTACCTGGATTCCACACCATGGGATTCCACGTTGGTTCTTGAACTTGGGTCATATCAAAATGAACTTTCAAAAGTTGCGCTCTCAGGATTTCCAGATCAACAAGGTCTTGGTGTTCCAACTCTAGGTCGTCAACTGCATCGAGTTCGGTCAGGAAATCCTCAAGTGCCTGAGTTTTCCTCAGACTCGCTGCCGCGGACATGTCCGGTAGATGAGCATCAAATCGATGATCACCGAGCCAGGTTGCGGCCACCGGATCTTGTGCCAATAGATATTCAATGGCCTGTATCGAGAGCCGCCGAAACTCTTCAGTTGCCGAGTTCATGTTCCTTGGCTCCCTCAATGTCCTTGATAGCATCAATTCTGCGACGCACAGCAGAGCGCAAACTTCCTTCGGCATCCCATCCGCGGGAGCGGGCAAGGCGAACCAGTTCATAAAGCAGATCGCCCAATTCCTCTTGGCTGTGTAATTCCCCCAGTAGGTCGCTCGCGCGGTCTGCCTGTGAAGTGGGAACAACGTTTAAGGACTTGGTTCGGGAATGCAACTTGGCGGCACGCATGAGTGCGGGAAGGGAATCGGGGATCCCTTCCGTCAGGGAGTCACGACCCTTTTCCTTCGCCTTACGCACATGCCATGAATCCTCTACGGCACTTGATGTGTCTGCGATATCGTCTGAGAAAACATGGGGATGCCGGGCAATGAGTTTGTTGGTGATCCCGCTTACTACCGAGTCAATATCCCACTGCGGTTCAGCGATTCGCGCATGGAAAACCACCTGCAGAAGAAGATCGCCGAGTTCCTCTTGCATGGCACTTTGATCACCGGACTCAATAGCTTCAACACACTCGTAGGCTTCTTCAATCAGATACTCCACCAAGGATTCGTGGGTTTGCTCCGCATCCCACGGACACCCACCGGGAGACCTCAGTCGGTTCATGACCGATACCAGATCGGTGAATCGACTCCCCTGCAATGCGATTATTCCTGTCCGAGTTCAACGCTCAGCGGTTCCGACACGCTATTGGTGACCGGGCCTATTGTCAGATTTTCTGCATCCCAGGTTCCATAACGCGGCGCCACTTCAGTTGCGAGTTCCACACTCAACTCAGACGCAGCAATAAACACCGCACCACCTTGTACATCTGGTTCGGCATCCGGTGCTAATTCTTGACCCAACTTGGACACCTGAATATTTAGTGTGATGACGGAGTCAATATCGCTGGGTAGTACACCTTGCTGGAGTAGGAGATTCTCCAATTCCGCCTGACCACCCGCCTGGGCCAGGTACTGAAGTCGAATAGCGTCTACTTCGCCCTTTTCAACGATAACACCCTCACGAGCGGCCAACTGATCTACTAAGTTCGAAGTGATTAATCGATCGAGGGTCTGGGTAACAATCTCAGCGGTGGAATCCTGCACCGGTAATCCCTGTGCGGCCATGATCCCCTGAACCCTTTCATTGAGCTCACTCTCGGAGATCCTTTGGTCGCCAATGAGGGCTGCCGCTCCCGCTTGATTCACCCCACAACCGGTGAGGGAGAGCGCTGAGAGTCCAAGAGCAGCGGCGGCAAGACCCGAACTGACTTTATGTGACAACTTCACACGAACTCCGAACGCTAAGGGGTGGGGAAAAGGACATTGAACAAATCGTGTAGCCATTCTAGAAGAGCGCCATCGCGGAGAGGCGGAGCACCAACTCCCCCGGGCTTGGGCACCAGAATTGTGCGGGTTGCCGGCTTAATGGTGGTGCGAGGGTACATGCGGTTTAATCGCATTGATTGAGACTCCGGAAGTTCCACCGGGTGAATGCGAATGGAATTGCCCGCCGAAATGATCTCCTCGACACCATGTGACTTGGCCAGTACTCGGAATCGCGATACCGCAAGAAGAGTCTCGACTACCTCCGGCAAGCTCCCATAACGATCAATAAGTTCCTCGCTCACCTCACTGACAGCCGAGTCAGTGGTGGCATCTGCCAATCTCTTATACGCCTCGAGCCGTAAGCGCTCCTGGGGGACATAGGACTCGGGAATATGTGCATTGATGGGTAACTCGACTCGAACATCGTTGGAATCCCGAACCGGTTCATTCTTGTATTCCGCGAGCGCCTCTCCCACCAGACGCAAGTAGAGGTCGAATCCGACATCGGCAATATGACCGCTTTGTTCCCCGCCCAGTAAATTGCCCGCACCCCGAATTTCCAGATCCTTCAGGGCAATGTGCATTCCTGATCCGAGATCGGTGCGCTGTGCGATGGTCGCCAGGCGCTCATGCGCTGTCTCGGTCAGCGGCTTATTGGGGTCGTAGAGAAAATAGGAGTAGGCGCGCTCCCGGCCGCGTCCTACCCGGCCTCGCAATTGATGCATTTGCGAAAGTCCGAATTTATCTGCCCGGTCAACAATCAAAGTGTTCGCATTTGGAATATCGATACCTGATTCAACAATTGTTGTGCATACGAGAACGTCAATCTCTTTCTCCCAGAATTGAATGATCACCTTTTCCAGCGCACCCTCAGACATTTGTCCGTGAGCCACAGCAATTCGAGCCTCTGGAATAAGTTCCCGAATTTTGTTAGCGACACGATTAATCGATTCCACCCGGTTGTGAATGAAGAAAACTTGACCATCACGTAGAAGCTCGCGGTGGATTGCCGCTGTGATTTGTTTTTCGTCATAGGGACCAACGAAGGTCAAAACCGGATGTCTCTCCTCGGGTGGCGTCTGAATTACCGACATCTCACGGATCCCCGTCACTGCCATTTCCAGTGTTCGCGGGATAGGGGTTGCACTCATGGCGAGAACATCCACATTTGTCCGGATCGCCTTGAGATGTTCTTTGTGCTCAACCCCAAATCGCTGCTCTTCATCCACAATCACCAACCCAAGATCTTTGAATTTGACATTTGGCGTGAGCAGTCGGTGGGTACCAATAACAACATCGACGGTGCCGTCCGCGAGTCCCTCGAGAGTTGCCTTCGACTCCGCTGCCGTGGAAAATCGGGACAGCGCCGCCACTTTTATGGGAAACGCCGAATATCGATCCGCAAAAGTTGACATGTGCTGCTGCACAAGCAGGGTAGTCGGCACCAGGACTGCAACTTGCTTTCCGTCCTGCACCGCCTTGAAAGCTGCGCGGATAGCAATCTCTGTCTTCCCGTAGCCGACATCACCGCAAATCAAACGATCCATGGGGACGGTTCGTTCCATGTCACGCTTCACTTCATCGATGGTGCTGAGCTGATCCGGGGTCTCTACATACACAAATGCATCTTCGAGTTCACTCTGCCACGGGGTATCGGGGCTAAATGAATAACCTTGAGCACTTTGGCGGGCGGCATAAAGGGCAATGAGTTCACCGGCTATCTGCTTCACCGCCTTGCGGGCCCTACCTTTTGCTTTCTGCCAATCAGCGCCGCCCAGTCTGTGAACGGTGGGCGCCTCACCGCCAACATAACGCGTAACCAGATCTAGTTGATCCATGGGGACAAAGAGGCGATCCGCCGGGTGACCACGCTTACTCGGGGCATATTCAATGATCAAATACTCACGCTCCGCCCCGGCAGCAGTGCGGGTGATCATCTCGACATAGCGACCCACCCCGTGATGTTCATGCACAATAAAGTCACCCGCTGTGAGCGTGAGCGGATCAATACTGCCTCGACGCTTGCTCGGCATTTTCCGCATGTCTTTGGTCGCTGATTTTTGACCAACCATGTCTGCTTCTGAGAGGACGCAAATATTTGACCGAGGGAGGATGAAACCTTGCTCGAGTGAACAGGGCACCAGATAAACCGTGTCACCATGTAGTTCCGCAGGCAGATATTCGCCAATGATCACGCCTATATCGGCTCCACGGAGTTCTTCTGACATTCGCTCGAGGGGTCCTCTGCCCTGTGCCACCAGCACAATATTTTTTTGCTGTGTCAGCCACGATCGAATATCGGAAATCAACTGTTCCGGTTTGCCACGGTAATTCCCAACCTGCTGGGAATCAACTGTGACTACATTCGATTGGCTGATGGTTTGATCGGTGGATAGCGGGGTCAGGTTCCACACTGAACCCGACTCCGATTGAATTCCCGTGATTACCGAATCAATCGTGGTGAACATGGAATCCGAAAAATCAATTGGCGCGGATCCTCCGACGGCTGCGCTGTGCCACCCCGCAGTGAGAAATTCTTCGGCGGTCTTGACCACATCGAATGCGCGAGCCCGAATTCTTTCCGGCTCCACCAGAACAACGGAACTCTCCCGAGGAAGAAACTCATGCAGGGGCTTCATGTTTCCGGCCAGTACAGGGGACAGTGATTCCATTCCTTCGACCGGAATACCCAAGGCCAGCGATTCGCACATTGCCGCCACCTCGACGTGCTCTGCTCCCAGAGCACGGGCCTTTTCGCGAACGTCTTCGCTTAAAAGCAGCTCTCTCACCGGCGTTGCCCACAAACCATGTGGCGCAATCTCCAATGATCGTTGATCGGATACCGAGAAGTATCGAACTTCCTCAATATCATTTCCCCAGAATTCCAATCGAAGTGCATGTTCTTCCGTGGGAGGGAAAACATCTAGGATCCCGCCACGAACCGCTAATTGGCCTCGGCGCTCAACAAGATCGACGCGTTCATAACCGAAACCAACGAGCTGTTCAACAATTGACGTCAACTCCCACGATTGCCCGGACTGCAGGTGTACCGGCTCAATATCGCCCATCTTCGCAACAATGGGTTGTAAGACTGCACGGACAGATGAAATGACAATGGATACGGGAGCTGCAAAGTGATCTCCCTGCAACCGGGTGAACCAGTCTCCGCAGTACCGCCAGGCGAGCCCCGACAGTGTCAAGGGATGGAGACAACCGCTCGTGCGGAAGTGTTTCCCAACTCGGGAAAACGGCGATCGTTGCCGGGTCAACGAATGCTCCCAAGGCAGAAGCGAGTTCATCTGCTCCCCTTCCGGTGGCCGTGACCACCAAAATTGGTTGCGAAGATTTCCTCGATTGAATTTCGGCAATGATCAACGAATACAAATTTGTGGGGGCGACAATGTCAGTCTCTGTGGAAAGTTGAGCGAAATGAGCAATCCTTTGGAAGGCCGGGTCATCTGACACCAGGTTCAACAAAGGGGAAAGGGCTTGCTGGTTGGTCACGCCTAACGGGTCTCCCTCAGTGCCTGCAATATGTACGGGTACCACTCCGCTCGTGATATCACGAGGTCCGTGACATAGGGCGGCATATGGTTGAAGGAAATGGGTTCACCTGACATATGTGACGCAATTAATCCGTAATGCTCAGCAACGTTATAGGGCGCAGCAACATCCCACTCAAAAAAACCAGTGTCGTGGAGATAAATATCAGCCCGACCACAAAGAACTTCATTGACCTTCGCACCAACCGATCCGACATCGACAATTTCGATCTTGTCATGCGGCACGTTTGCCTCAATCAAAATTTCACCTAACCGCGCGACCGTTTCTTTGAGAGTCTTGGGAGGGCGTGATCGAGAGGCAACAACTCGAATGGTCGAGTCAGTCCACAGATCAGCGATTTCTTCAGTATCTAGAACACTTCGAGTGATTCCCTGAGCGGGGAGGTCAACTGTTCCCGCACTTAATTGCTGGTCTGTGGCATTCCATAATGCAATGTGTACGGCAAAGTCTCGGCGATTTTGGCCGTATTCCCAAGTCCCATCAAGTGGATCGACAATCCAGACCCTGTTTGCACTCAATCGAAGATCATTATCTTTTCCTTCTTCACTGAGAATTGCGTCTGCTGGACGGGCTGCAC
The DNA here is from genome assembly GCA_018401415.1 of Candidatus Nanopelagicales bacterium. Lineage (GTDB taxonomy): Bacteria > Actinomycetota > Actinomycetes > S36-B12 > S36-B12 > UBA4592. The sequence continues at coordinate 103,352 of JAGYKV010000010.1, forward strand.
TTAATCTTTCCATGATGAGAAGGTGTGAAGCCCGGTCGGCCTGATCACGCAGAAGGTCACTCACCGTTCTGTCAATCGATTCAATCGGCCTATCTCTAAAGAAATCCTCGCGGAGGGCCAGCAATAGTTGCCCCGCTTCGCGAGCAATAGATCGTGATACTTCAGCATCCGATTGCGGTGACATGTTTACTCCGTAATGTGATCGTGTTTCGTTGAAGACAACTTAACTATTGAAACGACTTTGCGCGAATTCCAGACCGTGCATGATGAGCGCTTCCAGAGCATCGACACCGTGATCGATGATCGAGGGGAGATCCTTGCGTTCCGTCGAGTTAAATGGTGATAAAACGAAATCCGCTGGATCCTGGCGACCGGGTGGCCGTCCCACTCCCATTCTTTCCCGATAGAAGTCACCGGTTCCAATTGATTTGCGAATACTCCTTAGTCCGTTGTGACCATTATCTCCCCCACCAAATTTCAGCCGTATGGTGGAAAAATCGATATCGAGTTCATCGTGAACAACCACGAGGTTTTCGGGATCAACACTATAAAAATCCATGAGAGCTTTCACCGGGCCGCCACTCTCATTCATGAAGGACAGTGGACACGCCAAAACCACTTTTTCCATTGCCCCTGGATTACCCACATGAGTTTCACAACCCACAGCCAGTGCACGCTTGTGTCGGGATAAAGTCGAACGGCTTCTTTGAGCAAAAGCTTCCACAACCATCGCACCAATATTGTGGCGCGTGGTGGCATATGCGGGACCAGGATTGCCCAGCCCCGCAACAAGCCAAGTCAATTACTCTGCGGCAGGTTCTGCAGCGGCCGGCTCCGCAATTGTTGCTGCCTCGGATGCGGCCTCAGAAGCAGCGTCTTCCGCTGCTCCGGATGCAGCACCTGAAGCTGCCATCTCAAGAGCCTTCGCCCTGGCGCCCTCTACCGCGTGACCGACCGCATCAAGTGGCAATTCACCGCTTGCAACGGACTCTTCAAATGCCTGCATAACCATTGCAGTATCAAGGCCCGCTTCTACGGCTGCAATGTGCACCTGAGCAACGGCATCCGCGTAGTCGCTGCGTAGAGCAGCTTCCTTCTTGGTGATCACAATGAGGTCGACGTGCTCCAGATCCAATCGGACTGGATCACGTTGAATATCTCGTGGCTTGGTGAGGTAGGTCTGGCCATCGAAGTCAATGTTGAGCACAACCCTCGGCTTGCGCAGAGCAAGATTCAGTTCATGCGTTGGTAGCGTGACGTGAATCAATTTGGTATCCGTGCCGTACAACACGGCGGGAATCTGACCTGCACGACGAACACGGCGGGCAGCGCCCTTGCCGAACTCGGAGCGAGGGGAAGCGGTGAGGTTGACATTAGTCACTGTGTATCTCCTTGTGGACTGCATTGGCTCATGAAGAGCGCGAGGCTGCACCGAGGAGAGGGGACCACAACCCTGTCGATAACGGTGTCACAGAACACCCTCGCCGAGGAACATCAGAAGTGTAGCCGAGTGGGAATTGTCTAGTGCGAGGAGGCCGACTGACCCAGGTCATCGTCCTCGAACATTTTGGTGACGGATCCATCCGTGAAGACTTCATTTACGGCTGTGGCGAGGAGCGGTGCTATGGAAAGCACGGTGAGTTTTTCGAATCGATGGTCCTCTGCGATGGGCAGAGTGTCAGTGACGATTACTTCACTGATGCCGGAATTTTGGAGTCTTTCACGTGCGGGATCACTCAGAATTCCGTGCGTGGCCGCGACAATCACTTCGGATGCACCATTTTCAAAGAGAGTTTCAGCTGCTTTGACAATGGTGCCGCCGGTGTCAATCATGTCGTCGACGACCACGCAGATACGGTCGCGGACGTCGCCAACGACTTCGAGGACACGAACCTGGTTGGGGATATCCGGATCGCGGCGTTTGTGGATAATGGCAAGTGGGGCACCCAGGACATCGGTCCACCGCTCAGCAACTCGAACTCGGCCGGCATCCGGCGAGACCACCGTGATTTTGGAGCGGTCCACTCGGCGGGCCACGTGGCCGGCAAGAAGGGGTAAAGCAAAAAGATGATCTACCGGGCCATCGAAAAATCCTTGAATCTGTGAGGTATGCAAGTCCACCGTCATGAGACGATCGGCGCCAGCAGTCTTAAAAAGATCGGCCATCAATCGGGCAGATATTGGCTCTCGTCCCCGATGTTTTTTATCCTGACGTGCGTAACCATAAAAAGGAACGATCACGGTGATCCGCTTGGCGGAAGCTCGCTTTAGAGCATCGATCATGATCAATTGCTCCATGATCCACTTATTAATAGGTGTTGTGTGGCTCTGCAGTACAAATGCGTCTCCCCCGCGCACCGATTCACGGAACCGCACAAAGATCTCGCCATTTGCAAAGTCATGTGCCGTGACCGGAGTGAGATCGATTCCCAGGTGTTCCGCAACCGCGTCCGCGAGTTCGGGGTGTGATCTCCCTGCCAACAATAGGAGATGTTTCTGGGTTGGGACTGACTTCTCGGCCACTTACTCCACCTTCGCTAGTGATTCACTTTCGTGCGGATTTACTCGTTCTGATCGATGTCAGGTGGGGAAGCCTCGGAGGAAACTGTGTCAGATGCCGCGCCTGCGCTAGCGCCCGCCCTCTCCGCGGCTTCTGCCGAGAATGTGCCAGGACGTTTGCGCGGAACCCAGCCGTCGATATTGCGTTGACTTGCTCGTCCAACGGCCATGGCCCCCGGTGGGACGTTGTCGGTGATGACAGAACCTGCTGCTGTGTAAGCGCCATCGCCGATTGTGACCGGTGCCACCAGCATGTTGTCTGACCCAATGCGAACGCCGGATCCCACTTCGGTTCGATGTTTGGTCACGCCGTCGTAGTTCACGAATACCGTTCCAGCACCAATATTTGTGTGGTCGCCAATGTGGGCATCGCCGACATATGACAGGTGAGGAACCTTGGATCCGGTACCCAGTTGGGAGTTCTTTATCTCAACGAATGCACCCGCTTTGCCTTCAGCGCCAATTTCAGTCCCCGCACGTAAATATGTAAATGGTCCAACCGAAGCTTCGGATCCAATGACCGCGAGTTCGCCCCATGTGTGCCGAATGACCGCATTCGCACCCACCTCGCATGAGATAAGGGTGGTTCCTGGACCAACCTCAGCACCCATCTCAATGGAAGTGGGACCGCGGAGCACCGTTTGGGGTAACAGGGTGACATCGGAGGCTATGTCCACGTCCACGTCTATCCACGTGGATGCTGGATCTACGATCGTGACACCTGCTCGCATGTGAGTTTCATTGATTCGATCCCGCATGATCCCACCTGCTTGAGCGAGTTGCACCCGGTCATTTATTCCTAGAATGTCGGTGGAGTCAGGTGCAATGACGCCAGTAATCGTTCCACCTGCTGAGTGAATGAGCCCAATGACGTCAGTCAAGTACTCCTCACCTTGAGCATTGTGTGAATTAATCTGGTCAATGGACTCAATGATGGAAGCAGCAGAAAATGCATACATACCTGAATTGATTTCGTGGATCAGTTTCTGTTCAGGTGTTGCATCTTTCTCTTCAATGATTCCCACCACTTCTGAGCCACGACGAATAATTCGGCCGTAACCGAATGGGTCGGAGAGTTCGGCTGTCAAAATTGTGGCTTGCGCGGAATCACTTTCGTGTGAGGCCAACATAAGTTGCAAGGTTTCACCCGTGAGTAGCGGTGTATCACCCGTCAAAACGACCACGGGACCCTGAGATAGTGAAACACCTGCACTGCCCAATGCACCCAAGGCAATACGCACCGCGTGTCCGGTGCCATTTCGTTCAGTTTGTTCAACAGTGGTCACCCACGGCGCCACCTCCTCGAGGTGCGCGGTGACTTCCGGGGCGCCGTGCCCGACAACAACCACCAAGTGTTCGGGCTCCGTTGTTGCCGCAGCCTCAACAACATGATTGATCACACTGCGACCGGCAATATTGTGGAGGACCTTGGGTGTGCTGGATTTCATTCGGGTGCCCTCGCCTGCCGCAAGGATGATGACTACCGAGGGTCGCACAGCGTCAGCCTAGTTTGCTCACCATGAATAACGGGGCTGGACTAGAAAAAAGCTCCCGGGGGAGGGATCGAACCTCCGTTGACGGATTCAAAGTCCGCTGTCCTGCCGCTAGACGACCCGGGATGGGGCTCTGCGCCGCCCTGAGTCTAGGGAGGTATCCATGGAGGCCTGGAGGAGCATTTACCTGCTGCCCCATCCAGATCCATTTGCGAGAGCGCTCCCCATGAGGTGCGGCCTGCGTAATGATTGCGTCAAGGAGGCAGTTAAGGGATGCGGCGAAGGCGGCTTCGTTGTCGGATTCGATGTCTTCGGTGCTGCGTAAGAGCACTGCGAGATCAGGGTCACCTGCGAGAGATATCCGTTTAAGTCGGTCATTCAAATGATTCGGCTGGCCAGCGAAGTCGAACACGGTGGCCCCGACAACAAATGACTCCAACTGTCGGTAGGCGCGAGCCAGCATCGGACCTTCAATTCCCAGAGCCCGTAAGGCCTGCAATGCGCGCGTGGTGACCGAACTGGTGACCGGGGCTGATACGGGCTGCCGACGCGACGGTGATCCATATCCGTACATATCTGCTCTGCAGGCGATCGCGGCGACGGTGTGATCCGCAACAGCGGGCTCAAGGAGCTATATGCAGATGACTGGGCCGCATCCGACTCAGCCAGCACGCGGACCTCGCGAAGGGGATACGCACATGATCGAGACCACTCGCCGCCGGTCGCGGCGCTTACCTGGTGCGGTAGTTTTCTTCGCCTACTTAATGATGGTTGGGTGTTCACTAAGTGATACGCAGATTCCTTCCCTAATGGTTTGTAGCGGTGTATCGTTCCGGTAACTACTTAACATGTGGAGGATGTATGGATGCTCAAAGTTTTTTAGCAGCTCTTACCCCGGCGGTGACTGATGCGGATGCGCGGGAACGTTTCCTTGCCGACCCCAAAGCAGTACTGGCAGCTGCGGGTCTGGATCTACCGGAGTGGTTCACGGTGACTGCACGTGAAGGTGATGCAGCTGAACTGATCATCACCGTGCCGGCCTACGCGACCCTGATGCTGACCTGAGGGCCAACCTATGGTCGAGGTGTGTAAGCATCTCGAGGTCACTGAGCAGACGTATTACCGGTGGCGTAACCAGTACGGGGGGATGAAGGCTGATGATGCGAAACGGTTGAAAGAGCTTGAGCGTGAGAATCAGCGGCTTAAACGGATCGTGGCGGATCAGGCTTTAGATATTGACATGCTCAAGGAAGTGAACCGGGGAAATTTCTAAGCCCGACTCGGCGTCGGGCTGCAGTGAACCTCGTGGTCGGCATGTTTCCCGGTTTCCCAGCGCCGGGTATGCCGACTTCTTGAGCAACCTCGCTCCACGCAACGCCTGTGTCCTACGGTTCCTTCAGATTTCGAGCAAGCCCTGCGGGCACGGTTGCGTGAACTGGCCAAAGCGCGTCCTCGGTTTGGGTATCGCCGGTTGCATGCTTTGCTGAACAGGGAAGGTTTCCGGGTGAATCACAAGCGCGTGCAACGCTTATGCCGCGATGAGGGCCTGCGGGTGAGGGTGAAGAAACGTAAACGTGCACGCCTAGGGCAATCCACGAACCCGCAGGACAGGCTGAGCGCTGCGCGCCCGAATCATGTGTGGGCTCTGGACTTCCAGTTCGATCAAACCAGTGACTGCCGGGTGTTGAAGTATCTCAACATCACTGATGAGTTCAGCAAAGAAGCACTCGCTATTGAAGTGGAAAGGTCCATGAGTGGGGATGACATTGTCACGATCTTGGAAAGACTGATCAATGTTCATGGGGCGCCAGAGTTCGTGCGGATGGATAACGGCACTGAAATGACAAGTAATACCGTTGCCGATTGGTGTCGATTCAGCCCCTCGAACATCAGCTTCATCGACCCCGGATCACCCTGGCAGAACGCGTACGTGGAGTCCTTCAACGGCAAACTGCGTGACGAGCTCCTGGGAATCGAAATATTCACCACCCTGCTCGAAGCAAAAATCATGGCCGAGGACTACCGCCAGGACTACAATCAGAACAGGCCCCACTCATCACTGGGATACATGACACCACACGAATTCAAGCAAAACTGGCACCACAACAACCAAGGACTAACAACCGTTCTGGCACATTAATCGGGGGCAGGTCACCGGCTGTGACGGATGCGGATGCGCGGGAACGTTTCCTTGCCGACCCCAAAGCGGTACTAGCAGCTGCGGGTCTGGATCTACCGGAGTGGTTCACGGTGACTGCACGTGAAGGTGATGCGGCTGAACTGATCATCACCGTGCCCGGCCTACGCGACCCTGACGGTGACCTCAGCGACGACGTTCTCGATGGCGTTGCTGGTGGGTATTCGCGGACGATGGCGGGGTGTGGGTAAGGAGATTGGGCAGGGTGGTAGTTGGTAGGTGAGTGGGCGTGGTTGACTAACCCACCCGCAGTGGTGGTGTGCGGTGTGAGCGTGCGTGGGCGGGAGGCTTACGCAGGTGGGTGCACCGGTAGGTCAAGACCGCAGTGTTCGATGACGAGTTGCCAGTATCTGGTTTCATTTGTTGGTGGGCCCGCGAGGTGGCCAAGGCCGCTGGTGAACCACAGGTGCCAGTGGTGAACGTATCGTCGGAGCCGCTGGTGGTCGGCTCCGTGCTCATGAAGCCGACGGGCACGTTCACATAGGCACGTTCACACAAGCACTGGATGCTCACCGGTGAGGGTTCAAGGTGCCGGTGCGGGTGCAGAACAAATCCCAGGAAATCACACCCCCTTTCTGTCCGTCCAATGAATCTTTTGTCGGGATGAACTTGTAACCGAAGGTCGGTGAGGACCTGATGCATGCGCGCGATCGCCCGTCGAAGTAGGAATCGGGGATTATCGTGGGGTGGGTCGGGCTCGAACCGACTCCATTTGTCGAGATATTCATTGCTTTCAGGCCGGTCGCGGCGCTTACCTGGTGCGGTAGTTTTCTTCGCCTACTTAATGATGGTTGGGTGTTCACTAAGTGATACGCAGATTCCTTCCCTAATGGTTTGTAGCGGTGTATCGTTCCGGTAACTACTAAATGTTAGGGAAAAATTATGGATGCTCAAAGTTTTTTAGCAGCTCTTACCCCGGCTGTGACGGATGCGGATGCGCGGGAACGTTTCCTTGCCGACCCCAAAGCGGTACTAGCAGCTGCGGGTCTGGATCTACCGGAGTGGTTCACGGTGACTGCACGTGAAGGTGATGCGGCTGAACTGATCATCACCGTGCCGGCCCTACTCGACCCTGATGCTGACCTCAGCGACGACGTTCTCGATGGCGTTGCGGGCGGGGCGGATTGGAAGTCCTATACGCAGGGGTTGTGTGGTGCAGTTAGTTGGTAGGTGAGTGGGCGTGGTTGACTAACCCACCCGCAGTGGTGGTGTGCGGTGTGAGCGTGCGTGGGCGGGAGGCTTACGCAGGTGGGTGCACCGGTAGGTCAAGACCGCAGTGTTCGATGACGAGTTGCCAGTATCTGGTTTCATTTGTTGGTGGGCCCGCGAGGTGGCCAAGGCCGCTGGTGAACCACAGGTGCCAGTGGTGAACGTATCGTCGGAGCCGCTGGTGGTCGGCTCCGTGCTCGTGAAGCCGACGGGCACGTTCGCATAGGCGCTGGATGCTCACCGGTGAGGGCTCAAGGTGCCGGTGCGGGTGCAGAACAAATCCCAGGAAATCACACCCCCTTTCTGCCCGTCCAATGAATCTTTTGTCGGGATGAACCTGTAACCGAAGGTCGGTGAGGACCTGGTGCATGCGCGCGATCGCCCGTCGAAGTAGGAATCGGGTTCGCGCCATGATGATGAAGTCGTCGGCGTAACGGATGTAGTCGATATCGCAATGCTCACGTAGGTCTTCGATGGCTGTATCAAGTGGGCTGAGATAGATGGCGCCCAATAGTGGAGACAGGCTGCCGCCGGCGACCATGCCGCGACCAGTGGAGCGCACATCAGGTACCGCGAGGTATTCCTGCACAACCGAAGCGAGCTTCGGTGGTACTCGTGCGTCTGTGATGATCCGATTCAGGACCGAGTGATCCATCGTTTCGTAGTAGGAGCGAATATCAAATCGGGCGATGAAAGGCAAAGCCCGCAAGCGGGCGTGCACGAACACGACACCGCGTTTGACACCACCGTGGCCGCGCACATTGGTGCAGGAGCGAGAGATCCGAGGCACTCGCGCAACCTCCAAGGCCTGCTTGGTGTCCTTAATCACGTCAATACTCGGCGCCGCCCACGACACGAACCGGTGCCCATCAGCCCACCACATGCCCGAATAGGTAAGCACGGCCACCCCCAGCCTGGTCAGCGGTCAGATAGATACACCGGACATTATCGTGACCAGATGGCACGTGATAGCCGCGGAAAACCAAGGCCTCGTTGACTCAAAGCTCATCGCCCAGCATTGCGCTTCCAAACACTCGGCGACATCGGCGCTGCTCGCAAGTAGTCATAAAGGGCAGTGGGGGAATGTTCAACGCAACCACTATCAGTTGATAGCCGTGCAAATTCTGTAAACGGCATCGTCGTGCGCCAATGCGCATTCCAGAACCTGTCGGGCTTGTGTGCCTAGACTGTCGCCGAGACGAGAAAGGACTCTTATGGCCTGCCGATCCGTACGATCAATGGCGATGCGCACCCCACCTGTGGACGGATGTCGATGCAGCAACGACCAGTAGCCCAGCAGTTGATTAGGCCCGGGGGCAGCAACAAGCCGGTTCAACCCGCCGCAGCCCTTGCGTTGGGGCCATTCGAGTGCAATCTCGCCCCGTGCCCGCCCCGTGCCCGCCCCGTGAAACCTGAGAACGGGTGCAACACCGTGAGACACTTTCAGAGGTGTGAAACGCCAGAAACGCTTACGCAGCTTCATTTTCCTCATAAAACACTTGCTCCCGGGGGAGGGATCGAACCTCCGTTGACGGATTCAAAGTCCGCTGTCCTGCCGCTAGACGACCCGGGATTATTGGGTGAAATGGCAAGGCGTAATGCGTCCCACAGCCTAGGCGTTGTCCGCTATCGGGGAGCACTCGACTCCGATAGACGCACGTGCGGCTCCTGTCATCGAACAACTTGCAAGTTACGGTAGCGTAGGTTACGGTAGCGTAACTTGTCCGATAGCCGAGAGGAATCCCATGACCACACTGATGCCCGAAGACATCATTTTTGATGAAAACCAAGACGATGCCGAGTATCTGGGTAAAGGGATGCGAATCACGATCGGTGCATTTGTTGTCATTCCCCTGATCGCCGTGGCGTTTGCTATTCCGGTCGCGTGGGGCGGTTGGTTGTCCTGGCTCGATCTCGCGCTCGCTGTTGGTCTGTGGGCACTCACCGCAGGCGGAATCACGGTCGGATACCACCGGTATTTCACCCACAGATCATTCAAAGCAAATCGCGCGGTCAAAATTACATTGGCTTTTTTCGGATCACTTGCGATTCAAGGTTCACTTGATCAGTGGGTCGCAGATCACCGCAAGCACCACAAATTCTCCGACGAAATAGGCGACCCCCACTCTCCGTGGCGTTTCGGAACATCTCGCAAAGCGATTGCAAAAGGCCTGCTCTACTCACACGTTGGCTGGCTTTTCGAAAGTGATAACACCGGCATTGAGAAATACGCGCCGGATATTGCCCGGGATAAAGACCTCACCTGGATGTCCAAGCACTTTTATATTTTTGTTATTTCCAGTTTGTTGCTGCCAGCCGTACTCGGCGGGCTCATCACCTGGTCATGGATGGGCGCACTGACCGCATTTTTCTGGGCTGGACTTATTCGCATTGCATTCGTGCATCACGTGACCTGGTCCATTAACAGTATTTGCCATGTCTTTGGCACCCGGCCGTTCCAGTCGAGAGATCTGTCCAGCAATGTTGCTTGGCTTGCAATTCCATCTATGGGTGAGTCGTGGCACAACATGCATCATGTTGACCCGTCATCAGCCCGCCACGGTGTGCTCAAAGGCCAAGTTGATATTTCAGCCAGTTTGATTAAAGGCATGGAAAAGACAGGGCTGGTCACCGATGTACGCTGGCCAAAACCTGAACGACTTGCCAAGAAATTGAAGAACCCCGAAGACCGATTCCGCCTTCGCGGCTACCAGCCCGAGTAGGTTCTTGCCATGGAAAGCAAGGAAACTGCGGAGAAAATTGCACCCGTGGTGGAACTGCGCACCGGTCCTAAAATGGAGGTTCCCTCTGCCGTCCGAGTCACGGGTGGCTCAAAAGTTCGCATGACCGGCCAAGAGCGGCGCGAACAGCTGCTCAGTATTGGGCGCAAACTGTTTTCCGAGAAGGGCTTTGAATCAGTAACGGTTGAGGAAATCGCCGCCAAAGCAGATGTGTCCAAGCCCGTTGTCTACGAACACTTTGGTGGAAAAGAAGGGCTTTATGCGGTTGTTGTGGATCGCGAAACAAATGCCTTGCTTGACGCGGTCACCGATTCGCTCACCGCGGGTTCCGCTCGTCAGCTCGTGGAGCAAGCAGGCATGGCATTCTTCAACTACATTGACAGCAATCCACAAGGATTCAGAATCCTGGTGAGGGATTCCCCAGTCGCCCAACAAACGGGATCATTCGCCAGCCTGATGGTGGATATTGCAAGTCAAGTGGAACATGTACTCGCGGCCGAATTCAAATCACATGGTTTCAACGAAAAGGTCGCACCCATGTATGCCCAAATGCTGGTGGGCATGGTTGCATTCACCGGCCAATGGTGGCTCGATGTTCGCAAACCCAAGAAGGAAGAAGTGGTGGCCCATCTGGTCAACTTGGCCTGGAATGGCCTGGCTCACCTTGAGCCAAAACCCCGACTGAATTAAATGAATTGTCAAGATTCTTGACATCAAGATTCTTGAACTAAACTCGGTTCATGCAATCGCCTGATTCGGGGCCGCAGCCCGATGAAGTGGACCTGATAGTCACGGCTTGGCGCGAGCAACGTCCAGACCTGGACGTGAGTCCGCTCGAAATTCTCTCCCGGCTCTCGCGGGTTGCCCGCCACCTCGATGCCGTTCGGGCACAAGCGTTTCGTAATCACCAATTGGATTCATGGGAATTCGATGTACTCGCTGCGCTTCGAAGGGTGGGTTCCCCGTTCGCACTCTCTCCCGGCTGCGCTGGCCAACAGCACCCACGTCACGAGTGGCACCATGACCACGCGTGTTGATCGATTACTCGAAAGAGGATTCGTTACTCGATTCCCCGATCCACATGATCGCCGGGGAGTGCAAGTTCAACTGACTGATTTTGGTAGAGAGGCTGTCGATGGCGCATTCACCGACCTTCTTGGCAGCGAATCGACCATTTTGGCCGGCATCAGCATGAAGGACCAACGCGAGTTAGCCGAGCAACTTCGTCAGTTGCTGGATCAATTTGACGTTGAGTGAGTCACTCTGGCACCTGGTACCGGACCACGAGCGGTGCGCACCGTGCGACATACACCAGCACCTGATAACCGCGCCGCAACATCAAGCGCATGGCTGGCATCGCGCGTCAGGAATACGCACGTGGGACCGCTGCCCGACACAATTCCGGCGAGAGCCCCTAGTTCAACCCCCGTTTCCAAGACACGTTGCACGGTGGGTTTAAGCGATATGGCTGCGGCCTGTAGGTCATTACTCAATTCATGGGCCAACGTCACCGGATCCCCGGCTCTCAATGCGTAAAGCAGCGCCTCTGGAACAAAAGGAGCGGTGACTTTATGGTGGGATAATTCACGAAGTCGATCACACTCGGCGTACACCCTCGGCGTGGATAATCCGCCTTCGTTGAAGGCAATCACCCAGTGAAACTCACCTGTTGAAATCACGGGTGTCAGTACCTCTCCCCTGCTTGTGCCCATTGATGTTCCGCCATGAAGTGCAAATGGAACGTCTGAGCCCAACTGGGTTGCGAGGGAATCAAGTTCAATCTTTGGTGTGTGTGTTTGCCAGAGTGAATCACAAGCAATCAGGGCGCCGGCGGCATCTGCTGAACCACCTGCCATGCCGCCAGCGACTGGTATTTTTTTGTGCACATGCACGGTGACATTGGGACTGATTCCATGGTGCCGTGCCAACAACTCAGCGGCAACGGCCATGAGATTCTTCGAGTCCTTGGGAACGAACTGAGCCCCCTCGCCTTCTACTTCGATTTTCACTCCAACGGCGGAACCTGTCGTCTCACTGGCCGTCACCGTGTCGCACATATCTACGGCGTGGAACACGGTGGCAAGATCGTGGTATCCGTCGGCGCGCACGGGACCCACCCCAAGGTGCAAGTTGATCTTGGCAGGAACCGTGACTGTGACCGAACGTTCAACCATGACGCCTCAATCTAGTCCGCATGTTTCACGAGAGTGTCACTTAAGGCCACAAAACGTGAAAGATCCAATGTTTCAGCGCGATCGGTTGGATCGATACCAGCACTTCGAAGTGCCGTCTCCGCCAACGCCGGTGAACCCGCGTACTCGGACAACCCTGCTCGAAGAGTTTTTCGGCGGTGGGCGAAGCATGCGTCCACGGTCGAAAATACTTTGGTCCGATTCCCCTGCTGAGGTTGCACCTTTATTCGGACCAATCCAGAGTCAACATTCGGAGCTGGCCAGAACACATTTTTGCCAATATTGCCTGCGGATTCAGCTCTACCAAACCACTTGATTTTGACACTGGGAATTCCATAGGTCCGAGATCCAGGGCCGGCACAGATCCGATCCGCAACCTCTTTCTGCACCATGACCAGGACATTTGAAACACTGGGGAAAGTCTCCAAGAGGTGAATAATCACGGGCACCGCAATGTTGTAGGGAAGATTTGCCACAATTGATGTGGGCTGCACTCCCTGAAGTTGCTCCGGTGTGATCTTGAGGGCATCCCCCTCTATCACCGTCAGTCGATTCGCGTGATCCGGTGCAAATTGCTGCACCGTGTGCGGAAGTTCGCGCGCAAGTCGGGGATCAATCTCCACCGCGACCACCTTGTTGGCTTGAGCAATCAAACCTAATGTGAGGCTGCCTAGTCCCGGTCCTACTTCAAGAACAATATCTGCTTCGGTGATATGGGACTGATCCACAATGTAACGAACCGTATTCGGATCAATGACAAAGTTCTGTCCCAATTTTTTTGTCGGAGTAATGTCCAGCTTGCTGGCCAGTTGACGAATGACAGTCGCGCCCAGCAATTCCACCGTCACGGGTTACTCACCAATTCCCAAAGGCATTTATCGCGTTGTCGGAAAGCATTGTGCACATTTCTAACTCGGGTATTCCGCGGCGCTCAGCAATGGCACGGACCGTGTACGGCATGAGATAACTGGCATTCACGCGACCGCGATTCGGGGTTGGAGTCAAATACGGTGCATCGGTCTCCACCAGAAGCAACTGATTCGGTACCTGATCAAGAGCCTCGCGAAGTGACTCCGCATTCTTAAAGGTGACAACTCCCGCAAAAGACATGTACCAACCATTCTCGGCACACACTCTCGCCATGGTCGCATCTCCGCTAAAGCAATGAAAAACAACTTTCGCTGGCGCACCCTGATCGATCAGAACCGACAGGACATCGGCATGTGAATCCCTGTCGTGAATCACGAGTGTCTTATTCACCTCACGAGCAAGGTCAATATGCCAGCGAAATGAACGGTGTTGGGCTTCCCGACCGGATTCATCGGTTCGGAAATAATCAAGACCGGTCTCGCCAATTCCCCGCACCGCGGGATCCGTGGCCAGTTCAGCAATCCGGGCAAGCGCTGAGTCAAGGTCGCCCGCTGTTGCACGCCGCGGTGCTTCATTGGGGTGAAGGCCAACGGTCGCTATCACTTCGGAGTATTTGCGGGCAGCACCAATGGCCCACTCGGATGACTCAAGGTCGCACCCAACTTGAACGACTCGATCAACACCGACACTTCGGGCCCTGTCAAGGAGTTCACGTGGATCGGGGATCTCCAAACCGTGCAAGTTCCGATCATGGACATCCAGATGGGTATGCGAATCAATAACAGTTCCCTCAAGCGGTAGGGGAGGGTGAGGCCAATCTGTGGCGGTGCTCATGTGAAAACTAATCGCTTTCGGAATCGACGAGTCGAGGAAATAGCGATTCTCCTTTTGTGACCTGAACTCCGGCTGGCAAGTGACCCCACGTGCCGCAACTCGCCCAATGGCTGATCCGCCAGATTCCCTAAAGCCTCTTCTGCCCCAATCGCCTGCCACATCTGTTGCATGGCCTTCGGCATGACGGGGTTGTATAAGACTGCAATGGCTCTCAGCGATTCGCAGACCGTGTAGAGAACAGTCGCCAAACGCGGAACTGTTGATTCATGTTTTGCGAGCACCCACGGCTCCTGCTCGGTGACATAGCCATTGATGTGTTCGATGAGACCGCGCACGTGTCCAATAGCTCCAGCAAAGTCCAAGTCATTGATGCATGAGTCGGCTTGCTCAACCACGGTCTGTAGAAGTTGCTGTATTTCAACTTCTTTGTCACCGGGTGCCTGATCCGCTGGCAGCTTGCCTTCGAAGTATTTGCCCACCATGGCGGTTACACGCGAAGCTAGGTTTCCTAATCCATTTGCCAGTTCAGATGTGTACCGCGCACTCATATCTTCCCAACTGAAAGATCCATCGTGACCGAAAGCGATCGCGCCCATGAAGTAGTAACGGAAAGCATCTGAGCCAAAGTGATCAACGATCGACTCGGGTGAGATACCCGTCAACTTGGACTTAGACATTTTTTCGCCGCCAACGAGTAGCCACCCATGCGCAAAGACCTGCTGGGGTGGTTTCAGGCCAGCCGCCATGAGCATTGCCGGCCAGTACACGGCGTGAAACCTGAGAATGTCTTTTCCAACGAGTTGAACATTTGCCGGCCAAACACGGGTAAACAGTTCGGCGTCCTCGGATCCCGGCTCGGCACCATAGCCGGTCGCGGTGATGTAATTCAAGAGTGCATCAAACCAGACGTACACGACCTGGGACGTGTCCCAACTCAGCGGAATACCCCACTTCACACTGGAGCGAGACATGGAAATATCAACGAGACCGCCTCGCAGGAAACTCATGACCTCGTTGTATGCACTCTGCGGGCGAACTGCGTTGGGGTTGTCTTCGTAGTGTTTGATCAACTGCTCATTAAATGCAGATAGTTGGAAAAACCAATTTTCTTCACTTAATTGTTCCGGTGGCTTTCCATGAATGCTGCACACTTGCTCTCCGGCAAACTCCCCGGTCCCCTCGACAAGGTCCGCAGCAAATTTGAATTCCTCACAGCCCACGCAATACGGGCCTTCATAGGGTGCAGAGAAAACATAGCCATTTGCTTTTACGGTGTCCCAAAACTTTTGGACCCTCTCCACGTGTCGAGTCTCTGTGGTGCGAATGAAATCGTCGTTACGGGCATCAATTGTTCCTAAGACCGGCTGCCACGACTCCGATACCAGGCGATCCACCCAAACTTGTGGCTCAACCCCCCCGGC
Source organism: Candidatus Nanopelagicales bacterium (assembly GCA_018401415.1). GTDB lineage: Bacteria > Actinomycetota > Actinomycetes > S36-B12 > S36-B12 > UBA4592. The sequence continues at coordinate 118,868 of JAGYKV010000010.1, forward strand.
CTCAGCAGCGCGCTGCACTTTTGTTCCGTGTTCATCGACCCCGGTCAGGAACCACACGGACTCGCCACGCTGACGGTGCCAGCGGGTGAGGACATCGCCAGCGGTGGTCGTGTAAGCGTGGCCGATGTGGGGTGCATCATTCACGTAATAGATAGGAGTGGTCAGGTAAAAAGACTTGGCCAACTCGGTCATGGACAAATACTAGTCAAGTGATTGAATCACTTATCTGATGCTTGTACAGCCTTTGCACTAATGGCAGCTTGATAGACATCGCGCTTTGGAATACCCGCGGCACCGGCGACCAGCGCACTTGCTTCTTTGAGCGATTGACCTTCCGCCACTAATGACTGAACTCGTCGCACAATATCTTCCATATTCGCCAAACCGGCCTCGACTCGGAGTTCTTCCGCGTTTGCACCCGCAACCACGAGTGTTATTTCGCCACGCACTTCACCCAAGGACCACTCCACAAGATCTGCTAACGAGCCTCGAATCACTTCTTCGTAGGTTTTAGTCATCTCGCGACAGACTGCAGCGGAGCGTTCAGATCCGAAAACCGTGACCATGTCGGTGAGAGTTGATCCGATTCGGTGCGGTGCCTCAAAAAAGATCATTGTTCGAGTTTCACGAGACAACAATGTCAAAGTTGAAATTCGCTCACCCGATTTCCTGGGCAGGAAACCTTCGAAGCAAAATCGATCTGATGGAAGCCCCGACAGAGCCAGTGCGGTGAGCACTGCTGACGGTCCTGGAATTACCGAGATCGGAATACCTGCTTCTATAGCCGCTGCTGCTAGCCGATATCCCGGATCGCTGATCTGAGGCATCCCGGCATCGGTGACCACCAATACATTGCTTCCCTCACGAACGGCATTGAGTAATTGGTCAACCCTGCTCACTTCATTTCCTTCGAAATTTGAGATGACCCGAGCCGTTATTTCAACACCCAGTCGGGATGCCAATTGACGAAATTTTCTCGTGTCCTCGGCAGCTATCAGATCTGCTCGCGACATGGCTTCCATGAGTCGCACAGACGCATCGGCCGAATTGCCCATGGGAGTGCCCGCGAAAATTAGTCTCCCACCAGACTCTGCCTGATCCACTCCCCAATAGTGGCAGGACGCATACCATGTGCCGGTGCCACCCATCCTGCACCGGTCAGCGCCGGATCGAAGTGTGGCCACAATTGGTCAGAGACTCAATCCGCCATTTCCCAGTCAGGGCATTGTTGGCTGGATCGCTCCACTCTTGGTTGGACTGATCGCCGGAATCATTCGATTCGTTCAACTTGGACGCCCACACACGGTGGCATTCGATGAAACCTATTACGCGAAAGATGCATGGGCATTATTGCGATTTGGGGTTGAACATAAGGCGGTAGAGAATCATGAACCTCTCATGCTCTCGGCCGGCAGCAACTGGCGCGCCGTTGAAGCCTTCACGGGCGAAGGCTCTTTCGTAGTTCATCCGCCCGTTGGCAAGTGGACAATCGCAATCGGGGAATATCTCTTCGGTGTTACACCATTTGGTTGGCGATTCATGGTTGCCTTACTCGGAACAATCGCCGTTGTCATGATTGCGCGAATTGTTCGGCGCATGACTCGGTCGGATTTGATCGGTGGTATCGCTGGACTGTTGCTTGCCCTCGATGGCATTCATATTGTCCTCAGTCGCACCGCCCTACTGGATATTGTGTTGGGAACATTTGTGCTCGCCGGTTTCGGAGCACTTGTTATTGATCGCGATGCCACCCGAAAAAGACTGGCACTCCTTGGTGCCCAGCTCGGTAACACGCCAGCGGTCTGGGAACAGATAGGTTCGGGCTTTGGACCGCGTTTCGGTATTCGCCCTTGGCGATTGTTGGCAATCTTTTTTCTTGCTCTGGCAGTGAGTGTGAAATGGTCTGGCTTATGGTTCCTCGCAATTTTCATGATCATGACATTGCTATGGGATGTTGGAACTCGTCGGACAATTGGTGTTGATCGACCGTGGATTGCTACATTGATCAGAAGTGCTCCAGCCGCTTTTATTGCAACCGTTGTTATCACCATTGCGGTGTACCTGACCAGTTGGACCGGCTGGTTTCTCTCTGATACTGGCTGGGGTCGAAATTGGGCCGCAGATAAACCCGAGTCGTGGATTCCCGATTCACTACGATCTTTGCTCAATTATCACTCTGAGGCGTGGAACTTTCACGTTAACTTGGATACGGAACACGGCTATCAAAGCAACCCGCTGTCCTGGCCATTTATGACCCGACCCACAAGTTTCGTTTATGAAAGTATCAAGGATGGATCCCAGGGCTGCCCCACCGATCATTGCTCTCAGGAAGTTCTTGCTCTGGGAAATCCAATTATTTGGTGGGCCGCCCTCCTTGCCGTGCCGTATCAACTCTGGAATTGGTTGACTAATCGTGACTGGCGTTCCGGGGCAATTCTCGCTGGAATTATCGCCGGCTGGTTCCCTTGGTTGCTGTACCTCGATCGCACAGTATTTACGTTTTACACCGTCGCCTATGTTCCCTTTGTTGTTATGGCCGTTGCATTCACCATTATGAAACTGTTACAGCGCAAACCGCCGCAACAACAACCAGTAGTCATAGCCTTCATTGGCTTATACATTCTGGCTGTTGTCGCGGCGGCCTGGTGGTTTTATCCGATCTGGGTGGGGGAAGTTATTCCCTACGACCAGTGGAAGCTACGCATGTGGATGCCTACCTGGGTTTAACTCACCCACGCTGTCACCATTTGGTTTGCAACTTGTTCTAGTGCCTTCTTCTGCGGGCCGGTGAGGTTCGATGCACTACCTGTAGACCCTTGGGTCATGATGATCGCGTCATTCAACAGCGTAAAGATGTTCAGACTGTCACTGAGATACGCAGGCTGATCGCCAACAGCGGCATTATTTGAATTTCGATTTGTGAAAATCGACCCTACACCCGTTACTGTCACCGCTGGAATTTTTCCGGAGGTAACAATGTTTTGGAATGGGAAAACGGTTCCGTCATCACTTGTCCACGAACCTGAGTAATCACCATCGCACTTCTTGATGTCTTTGGTGAGCTTTGCAAAAGCTTTTTCGGCAGCGACGTTGCTTGTGAACTCGTTCACCGAAATAAGCAGGTTGAGATCTTTCTCAACAACATCATAGAAAGCATAAGAGTTTCGAAGGGACCTAGACATTTGAACATCGAATCCATTGGTGGATGCGCTCGTGCAGACATATGAACCGCTCTTACCCGAATCCTGGACCTGGACGCCAATGCCGGGCTTGGCTGCAAAGATCTTAGGCAGTTGCTTTGGACTGACATAACTTGAAGCCGCATTCGCAAACGCCTCCCGATCATAAGCTTGGGCCGCAGTTGGTGCCAAGCCCAAAGATCCCAGAACGAGTGCGCCACCGGCTAATCCAGTCATAATTTTTTTCATTGTTCCTCTTTCAATTGATAACGATTATTCCTTTGAGAGCATAGTCTCACCTTATGAAATCAGTGTGCTGCGATGCTCTTGGAACTCTCATTGATATCTCTGCAATTACAACGCAATTGGAGCAGCAATACCCCGGGCAGGGAATTCGCATTGCAGATCTTTGGCGAACAAAACAGGTCGATTACTCACGACTACGCGCGTTGGGGGGCCAATACAAGCCTTTCGGCAAGATCACCCAAGATGCCCTCGAAGCAACATTCTTAGAGTTACGCATTGTTTACTCCCCACACGATCTCGACACAGCCATGGGTCAATATCTCAGTGGCGTGGCGTTTCCCGATGCCCGTAACTTTCTGGATGCACTCAAGATTCCGTGGTCAATACTCACCAATGGTGATCGTAATTTCATTCAACCAATTTTGAGTAATGCAGGGATCGATTGCCCCGAAACTCACCTATTGACCTCCGACCAAGTGGAAACTTTTAAAGTAGACAAAGGCATGTATGAATTAACGTGGTCGTGGGCACAAGAGTGCGGCACATCATTGAAGTCCGATGTCATTTTTATTTCTGCGAATCAATGGGATGCCATTGCGGCTTCCTGGTTCGGTTTCACCAGTTGCTGGATCAATCGGACCGGTCAATCGCCCGAGAAACTTGGCGCTAGTCCACTATTTGAAGTTTCAAGTATGTCGGAAATTGGCACAGCCGCGTGGATCTCAACTTGTGATCGAAGCTATCGCTACCGGATTCGCACTAGGCCTCGGCTCCGGGGTTGCACCCGGACCTCTCACCGGACTCACCATCTCAACAACCATGCGCTCGGGGCATGGGAGCAGGACTTCGCATCGCCGGTAGCGCCACTGCATCTCAGATTCCATCATCATTGCGCTATCTCTGACCCTGGTAGCTGCAACTGCCACGAAACCGCCATCAGCATTTTGGGGATTAGTTGGCGCTGTAGTCGTGGCATATTTCGGGATTGAAATACTGACGTCCGCTCGAAAGGCTCAAACTCCAGTCGGCCGGGACCGCGTAAGCGTTCCCCGTCGACTTGACCGACTCCCTGTGACGCTGCAAGGCGCCGCGATCAACTTTTTGAATCCTGCACCGTGGATCTTTTGGGTCACCGCCGGATCGACACTCGTTGGTTGAATATCTGGCGCGAGAGTCCAAGCTCAGCGCCATCGCATTCACTGTGGTGTTCTATGTACTTCTGGTTGGCGTGAAAGGTAGGCAATAGTCATGAGTTTGTCCGCAACTCGGCACAAGATGAGCACACGCACATACCGTGCAATCCTGTTTGGCTCAGGAATCTTGCTGCTCGTGGCGGCGGCACTTCTCGTGCTGACCCACGCGCTGTAGCAAATGATCAGCGACGGCTGCAAATCCTGCGTAAAAGTTTGATCGGATTGATTGCATCCGATTCCCGCCCGCTTTTCCAATATTCGAAATGTAAGTGAACTTGGCCAGGTGAACCTGTATCCCCCATGCGCGCGATCAATTGGCCTTTTTTGACTCGTTGTCCACTTTTCACTAGCACTTTGTCCATGTGGCCGTAGTAATACTTTGAACCGCTCTTACCTTTGAGGACAATTTGCAGAGCGCCGTTACTCTGCTTCTTTGTTCTATCGATCCGGCCCTTTTCAATTGCATAAATGGGTGTTCCACGCTTTCCACCGAGATCCACACCCATGTGAGTCCGGCGACCTCGGTCCGCTCCCCACTTTGCGCCGTACCAGAACTTCTTGGTGGGGCAGACTCGGGGACCAGCAAATTTCACCGACTGTTGGGAAACTCCCTTAATCTGTGGGGTCGAATGTGGCGCGGCAACGCCTGGGACAACAACCAAGCCCAGGAGCATGGAGAGACTTGCAACAAAGACGGAAACCCTTTTCCAATGCATCGCATGACCCTAATATGAGTTTGTTGAGAGCACAACTGCAGTAGCCTTTCCGTGTGGCTCCCGAAAACCCGAAAATTGCTGAGCAGACGATCCGATTTGACACACGCAATATTTGGCGGGTCGGCTTTATTGCCTTGACCATTGTCGCTATTGGGCTGCTCGCCGGCTTCCTGATTGAAGACGGTGGTGGTGTCTTTTTCATCATCCTCATGTCTTGGTTTGCATCACTTGCCATGGAACCTGCCGTCTCACGTCTGGCTCGACGAATGAAACGCGGACTTGCCACCGGAATAGTCATGCTCAGCGTGGCAGCTTTCTTTGCGATTTTCACCGCAACTTTTGGCAACCTTCTATTTAACCAAATTGCAGAGTTGATTAGAGCCCTGCCAAGCTTGCTAGACAGCGCTATTGCTTGGGTGAATCAACAAACAAATTCCCAATACGAAATTGTCGACCTGTGGGAGCAACTCAACATCTCTCCCTCACAATCCGCGGTATATGCCACTACCGTGTTGTCCGGAGTGCTAGGAATCATTGGCTCTTTGGCTCTGAGTTTTTTCAGTCTCTTTACTTTTGCACTTTTCACTTTCTATCTCTCTGCAGATGCGCCCCGTTTTCGCCGCTACCTCACGTCACTTTTCGCACCGAGGTACCAATCCTTAACTAGTCAAATCTGGGACACCACTGCAATGAAAACGGGGAACTATGTAGCCGCCCGCGTAATCCTTGCTGTACTCAACGGTGGTACCAGTGCAATCGTGTTCTGGATTATTGGCATGCCATCCTGGTTGGCCTTGGGAATTTGGACCGGATTAGTGGCCCAGTTCGTTCCCACCATTGGAACATACATCGCCATTGCGCTCCCCGTACTCGTTGGATTATTAAGTGGCAACCCGTGGATTGGCGTCATGGCACTTATTTGGGCGGTGATTTACCAGCAGGTGGAGAACCTCACCCTGGAGCCGCGTATCAGTGCCCGAGCGGTTAACGTGAATCCTGCGGTGGCATTTGCCTCCGTGTTGTTGGGGGCAGCACTCTTTGGTGTGGCGGGGGCACTCCTTGCCATTCCAGTTACCGCTATGGTCATAAGCCTGATCGATTCCAGGCGTCTGCGTTATGAAGTTGTCGATGAAAAACCTACCGCCCCGGATCCACCCAAAGAGGAATAGAGGAACACAAAGTGACAAAAGTATCCAAGCCCATTACAGACAAGAGTCTGCGTACTTGGAATATCGTTGCAGGATTTGCGCACTTGGCGCAATTGATACTTATTCTGATCCTCGCAACAAACTTCACCTTGCCTGTGACGGCCACCTACATGGAAGGGCCTCCCGGAACACCACCCGGCGACACTGTCACCCTCTTTAATTCCCCGATAGCGTGGGGAGTTGCGCTGTTCTTCGGACTTTCAGCGCTATTCCATTTCTTGGTAGCAAGCCCACTGTTTTTCAAGCGATATATCGCCGGAATTAACCTCAGTCACAACTATTTCCGCTGGGTTGAGTACTCCATCAGTTCATCCGTCATGATCGTATTGATCGCCCAAATCGTAGGCATAGCAGACGTTGCCGCCTTGATCGCAATCTTCGGCGTGAATGCATCCATGATCCTCTTCGGATGGCTCCAAGAGAAGTATGAGAAGCCTGGCAGTGGTGGATTCCTGCCATTCATATTTGGCTGCATGACCGGAATCGTTCCTTGGATAATCATTGTGATTTACGTTGTGGCGCCCGGGAGTACCTCCGCAAATGAAGTTCCTCCGTTCGTTTACGGAATCATCATTTCGCTGTTCATCTTCTTTAACTCATTTGCTCTTATTCAGTACCTGCAATACAAGCAGATCGGAAAGTTCGCGAATTACCGGTATGGCGAACGTTGGTACATAATCTTGAGCCTCGTGGCCAAGAGCCTTCTGGCTTGGCAGGTCTTCGCGGGAACACTCGCTCCATAAAAGTAATAGACACTGAGTAAGGGGGAACTCACGTCACACACATTCACAGTTCGAAAACTCGTCGCCATGATCACCAGCGTGGTGTTCGGACCAATCATGGTATGGGCGGGTTTGATTGCGGCCATCACGCTGATCCAACAGGTACTTGCTGGGTTCTTTGATCTGTCACAAGCCTCGTGGAGTCAGTTCCTCAATCCACTGGTGTGGTTTGGTGCGGAGAGCCTTGGCGGAACGGGCGGGCTGCTTGATGCACTCGTCGGAGGCGCCGGGGCTCCCGGTGGCACGGTGAACCGCTACGTGACCTTCATGGTTTTCGCCGCTCTCGCTGCACTGTGTTATTCAAGTATTAAAGCTGCATGGTCGTGGGCCGGAAATAATTAAATGAGTGATTGAGATCTATTTATCAACATGGTCGCCACAGATCCATATCCTGCGAATTGCGGATTCGTGGTGGCACCCGAGGAATACCGAGCCCAGATTTGCTGCACAATTACCGCGAGTCGGAAAAGTCCATACACTTCATAAAACAGCCAGTTATTCCGCAGTGACTCTTGTACTTCTGGCGTCATGGAATCTGAGTATCGCTGGACCACTTCCGATCTCGTGAGCATGCCAGGAACATCTGTCGGCTGTAACCGAAGGATCTTGAAGCCGGGGTGTCATCTTCTTGAACCCAGTACGCCATGGCCGCACCGAGATCCATGCATGGATCTCCCACGGTGGCCATTTCCCAATCCAAAATCCCAATAATCTCCGCGTTGCTACTCACCACCAGATTGTCAAAACGCCAATCACCGTGAATGAGAACGTGTGCAACATCTGGCGGCTGATTCGCCTCCAGCCAGATCATGAGGGCTTCAGCGTCAGGAACATCGGGAGTTCTGGCGTCTCGGTATCTTCGTGACCAACCTGAAACCTGTCGAGCTACATAGCCCGGCCCCTTGTCTAATTCCACCAGGCCGGTCTGGTGTATATCCACTCTGTGAAGAGCCGCAAGTGAATCGACCATTGACTCGCACAGTGCTCGCACGCTTTCTGGGTTCGGACAGACTTCCTCAGGAACATTGTGCGAAAGAATATTTCCCGAAATGTATTCCATTAAGTAAAATTCCCGACCCAAAACACTCGGATCGCTGCAATAGCCAACGACATCGGGTGCTTGCCGCAGGTGGGGGCTGAGCGCGGTAAGCACTCGCGACTCCCGACCCATGTCATGAGCACTTGCCGCCTTCGTGCCATGCGGCGGAGTACGCATGACCCACTGCTGCTCTGCGTAATCCGAAATCAGATAGGTGAGGTTGCTTGCGCCACCCTTAAATTGCTTGGCTTGAAGTCCACCCGTGAATGCAATTCCTTGCCCTTTCATCCACTGCTCTAAAGCACCTAGGTCAAAGGCGTCTTCTGTTCGGACATCTATTGTTCGATCCGTCAACATGCTCGGGCTCTATCGAAGTTCACGCTTGTGCTCGACGAATCTCGTTTCGCGCAATATCGCGGAGATGGACTTCATCTGGGCCATCGGCAAAACGAAGTGAGCGAATTCCGGCATACATGCGGGGTAGTGGGGTATCCGGACCAATACCGCCGCCACCGAAGGACTGAATGGCCCGGTCAACAACTGCAAGTGCTGCCCGAGGCGCTACGACTTTGATGGATGCAATTTCCGTCCGTGCCGCTTTGGCGCCATATTGTTCGATCATCCAAGCAGCCTTGAGTGTGAGTAAACGAGCTTGGTCAATGTCAATTCGCGACTCGGCAATCCATTGCTGGATTACCCCCTGATTAATCAGCGGTCCACCAAAGACCTCGCGCTTTGACGTGCGGTCAATCATCATGGCCAACGCACGCTCTGCTATTCCAAGGGTTCGCATGCAATGGTGAATTCGGCCAGGGCCGAGGCGCGCCTGCGCAATTGCAAAACCACTCCCTTCTTCGCCCAAGAGATTAGTGGCCGGTACCCGAACATTGTCGAAATTGACTTCGCCATGACCATGTTGGTCGTGATAACCGAATGTGCTGAGATCTCGTATCCGTGTCACTCCAGGTGAATCCACCGGCACGAGGATCATGGACTGCTGGAGGTGACGCGCGGCCTCTGGATCGGTCTTGCCCATGACGATCATTACTTTGCACCGTGGATCCATGACTCCCGTGGTCCACCACTTGCGGCCGTTCAATACATAGTCGTCGCCGTCGCGCGTTATTGATAACTGAATATTCGTGGCGTCAGATGAACCGACATCTGGTTCTGTCATGGCAAAAGCTGACCGGATCCGACCTTCGGACAGTGGAACTAACCACTGTTCCTTCTGCGCATCAGTTCCGAACATGGACAGTATCTCCATGTTTCCGGTATCGGGAGCAGCACAGTTGATTGCCTCGGGCGCAATGTCAATGGACCAGCCGGTCTTTTCGGCAATATAGGCATAATCAACCGCACCCAATCCATCTGAGAGTGACGGAAGAAATAGGTTCCACAGACCCCGAGCACGCGCCTTGACCTTCATCTCCTCGATAACAGGCGGCACGGTATTCAACTCGCCCGCTGCAATCAGTTCCATCCGTTGACGCTCATATATTGGCTCGGCTGGAAATACTTCCGACTCCATAAATGAGTCCATGTCCTTGAGAAGCTGTTCGCCACGTGGGCTGAGTCCTAGTTGCATATCGCTATCTTTGCCTACATTGACGCTATTTGGAAATGCCCCAAGCCTTCCGCCAGATATCCGGTTTATTCCTCACCATATCCAGAGCTTTCTGCCATCATGTCGCCATGGTGATCACAACGGAGAAACGCGGGCACGTATTCCTCATTGGCTTGAATCGTCCCGAAAAACTCAATGCCATGAATCTCGAGGCATTAAGTCAATTTGCTGAGGCTTACAACACTCTGGACACGGATCCGGAATTACGAGTCGGTGTTGTTTTTGCTCATGGCGATCATTTCAGTGCAGGATTGGACTTGGCCGAGGTTGGCCCTGAGGTCGCCAAGAACGGTCCCGGCGCCCTGGCCGGCACCGGTCGGATCGATCCCTATGGACTCTGGGGCGGATCAAGTGAGTAAGCCCATTGTCATGGCGGTTCACGGAATCGCCTACACCCTCAGCATCGAGTTGGCCCTCGCCGCCGACATTGTGATTGCCGCTGAGAATGTTCGATTCCGCCAACTGGAAATTGGCCGGGGGATTATGCCTTTTGGTGGCGCCACCCTGCGAGCACCAGTACAACTCGGCTGGGGAAATGCCATGCGGTTCCTGCTCACCGGTGAGGAATTCGGGGCACAGGAGGCGCTACGCATTGGCCTGGTGCAAGAGGTTGTCCCCACGGGTACGGACACTGATCGCGCAATTGCAATTGCGGAACTCATTGCACGGCAGGCACCTTTGGGAGTAGCGGCAACTCTCACAAACGCACGTGTGGCTAAACACAATGGTGAAAAAGCCGCAATCGAACATTTGCGCGAAACCTTGCCCGGAATTTTAGCCAGCGCAGATGCCGCGGAGGGTATTCAGAGTTTCATTGAACGGCGCGAGGGAAATTTCACCGGGAAATAACCGAGACAATCTGTTTAGGTGAACATTACCGATCGGATAGTTGCAATATGAGCATCCGTCGAGCCACAGCAAGCACCGATAATATCCACTCCACTGACCTTAAGACCTTGTACCAGTTCACCCATGGCCTCAGGGGTTCCGTTATAGACAAAGTCCCCACCAACGAGTTCCGGCAGTCCCGCATTTGTTTGCATAATGAGGAGTGCGCCTTCGGGTCGTGCGGCGATCATCTTCTCAGCGATTGTTTCCATTTCGGCAAAACCGCGTCCACAGTTGGCCCCAACGACATCGGCACCAAGTTCAGACAGGGACAGCACCGCTTGGCTGGGAGATACACCCATCATGGTGTGCAGATTTGTATCGAAACTGAGAGTGGCAAACACAGGTAACTCGGGTGCAACCTGCCTGGCTGCGGCAATGGCTGCGGCCACTTCGCTCAGATCACTCATGGTCTCAATGAGAATTGCATCGACGCCGCCATCAACCAGTCCCTGAATCTGCTCGGCAAAAACTTCTACCGCAAGCTCGTGGGTCAAAATACCCATGGGCTCCATCAGGTCACCCGAAGGGCCAATATCGCCCATGACAAAAACGCCTTCGTACTTGTCTGCCACGGCACGAGCTAACTCAGCAGCGGCCTTGTTCAGTTCGTGGACGCGATCTTCAAGACCGTGCATTTCCAGACGGGGTCGGCTTCCGCCGAAAGTATTGGTGGTGAGCAACTGAGCCCCTGCCGCGGCGTAGCCTTCGAGAATTGCCGTCACTACATCTGCATGTTCCACATTCCACAACTCCGGCGCTCCGCCATCGTCGAGTCCGCGGTCCTGCAAGGCGGTACCCATGGCGCCGTCAGCTACGCGAACTTTGCCGGCACGAATTTCATTGAGCAGTTGCGACATGGGACTCTTTTCGGTTGATGGAATTTCTCAGATCTTTCCATACACCAACGAAAAATCGGGGAATACGGTGTGGTGTCCCACATTCGTACGCAATTAAACTCCGTGGCATGCCTGATACCAGCGGCGATCGATCCGCCTACTTTCCTGCAATTGAGAAGAAGTACGGGCAGCCCATGTCGTACTGGTTTGACCAAATGGAACAGGTGGCAGACAAAAAATACCCGGAGCAAATCGACTTCCTGAGGGAGAATCACGGATTCAGCCAGACCCATGCAAATGCACTGGTGTTGTACTCCCGTGGCTCCACAACTTCACGTCGATTCAGTAATTTTGAGGACTTCCTCGCACCCCTCGAACCAATCAAAAGTGAGACTATCCGGGAAATTTTCGATGTACTGACCGCGCAGTATCCGAAAATGGAGCTCGTCATTGCCTGGAATCAACCCATGTTGAAATACCAGGGCGTCTACGTCTTTGGGGTATCGGTCTCCAAAAACCACATCACGATTGCTCCGTGGAACGCGGAGATCGTTGACGAATTCAGACCCAGACTCACGGACTACACCGTGAACAAGAAGACGATCCGGGTGCCCGTGGATTGGAAAGTAGATAAGAAACTCCTGCGCGACATGATCACCGCGCAGGTTAAATCACTTTCGTAGAAGTGCTCCCAAAATCAGAATCAGGGTTGCGGAGAATACTCACACAAAATTCGGCATCGTTGCGCCACGGTCGCAGGTCCCAGGTGGAGAACCGGGATTCCAACAGGAATCCTGCTTGTTCTAAGTGTGAGTCGAATACATCAACGTTGTATCGCTCAGTGTGAAAGCCGATCACACAAGGAGCATCGGGTCTCAGGTGGGATCGGATTTGGGTCAAGGCGGCGACCTCTGTCCCAGGTGCCACGTAGGTGATCACATTTCCTGCACTCACCGCAGCGTCAAAGAGTTCCGCCTGGCCGCGATCCCGCAGATCCAGGGTCGAGAGATCCGCACATATATATGTAGGACCCGGATTATCAATCGTTGCCGATTCAATAAGAACAGGGTCAATGTCCACACCGACAACCTCGTGTCCTCGCCTGTTCAACTCCCCCGCCGTACGACCCTGTCCACAACCCGCGTCAAGTATGCGGCTGGCTGGCGCAACGATTGCATCCATGAGGCGGGCCTCGCCCGTGGTGTCGCCACCAGAAGTTGATAATTCCCGAAGATGCTCGGCATACCACTCCGAGTGGCCCGGCTCGGTCTCACTGAACCATCTGGGCTTTGGATTCTTGGGAGTTTTCACACCCCGATCCTTGCAGACCCACCTGCCAGTTTTCTCCATGAAGGGTTAACCCAAAGTTCATGTTGGTATCACTCAATTTATTTCGATTCCTGACATTATTTTGCAATGACATCTGACCTCACCTCAGCATTCCAACACATTCCACTTGAACACCGGATTGTTCTAGGGGCATCAAGTGTCCGATTACAGAAGGAATTCGAAGGGCAGTTCAACGCCCCAACAATTGAGCGCTTTATTCTCAGCTCCTATGAAGACTTCGCCGGCCGGGCAAAGGTCGAAACCTACCTGCCTGTGTTCGCTGAGCGCTTTGCCCGGGAAAGACTGCGGGCGTTGAGTCTGGTTGAAGGAATAACCCCCCATGACGTTCCCGTGGTTCTGTTCCTGTGTGTGCACAACGCGGGTCGCTCCCAAATGGCACTCGGGTGGTTTAAGTATCTTGCGGGTGATCGAGCGATTGCATGGAGCGGTGGCTCAGAACCCAGCAGTGAAGTTAACCCTGCTGCGATCGAAGCAATGGCCGAGGTGGGTATCGATATTTCTGGCGAGTTCCCCAAACCGTGGACCGACGAAATTGTCCGAGCCTCAGATGTCGTTATATCTATGGGCTGCGGGGATGCCTGTCCTATTTTCCCGGGCAAGCGCTATGAGGACTGGATCTTGGAAGATCCCGAGGGACTTGGCGTCAATGTAATTCGGCCTATCCGCGACGATATTGAACTTCGCGTACGCGCACTCCTCGCCGAACTCAATGTGGAAGTGAAGTCTTAGTAGCTGTCAGTTGATGAATTACTCGTCAATCAAGGCCGCACGAACTTCTTCAAGACGCTTGCGATTCAGGGTGTACCACGCCCACGTGCCACGCTTTTCTCGACTCAACACGCCTGCATCGGTCAGGATTTTTAGGTGGTGACTGATTGTCGGTTGGGTCAGTCCCAGAGGTTCGGTCAAAGCACAGACACACGCCTCACCCCCCTCAGATGCCCTAATCATGTCCAGTAGCTGCAACCGAGTGGGATCGGCAACCACCTTTAACAGAGCGGCCCGCTCAACGGCACCCGTTCGATGAGGCACTTCCCCAGCGGGCTGGCACAACGAAGACATGCTGGCCAGTATTGCATTGACAGTCACGCAAGCGAGGCTAATATATGCATAGACAATCATCTATATATCAAATCCAGTTGATGGCACGATTACCCAGATAGGGAGTGGATTGCTATGCGTACTGCCCAGCCTGAAGAGGAAGCGGTCATCAGCCGACTCTCCCTGCTCGATCGGTTCCTACCGGTGTGGATTTTGGTCGCCATGGGTATTGGTCTACTGCTGGGTCGATTTGTGCCTGCTGTGCCTGACATTCTCGATGCAATTCAGATCGATGGCACCTCACTACCCATTGCCCTGGGGCTCCTGCTCATGATGTATCCGGTATTGGCCAAGGTGAATTACCAAGACATGGGCCGGGTCACCGGTGACCGAACCATGTTGTGGCTCTCATTGCTGCTCAACTGGGTATTGGGTCCGCTCCTGATGTTCGTTCTGGCATGGACCTTCCTTGCCGATCAACCAGCCTTCCGCACCGGGCTAATCGTTATTGGGTTGGCGCGATGCATTGCCATGGTCCTGATCTGGAATGACCTCGCATGCGGTGATCGCGAGGCGGGAGCTTTGCTGGTCGCCATAAATTCAGTCTTCCAAATCCTGGCCTATGCCCTACTGGGAGCCTTCTATCTCAAGATTTTGCCCGGCTGGCTCGGATTAGATACCCAAGACGTTGAGTTCTCCATGTGGGCCATCACAAAAGCTGTATTGATATTTCTTGGTATCCCACTGGTGGCTGGGTATCTGACTCGACGTATTGGGATCAAACGCAAAGGCAAGCAGTGGTACCAGGACAAATTCGAGCCCTTCATTAGCCCGTTCGCACTTTATGGCCTGCTCTTTACCATCATTGTGATGTTTGCCCTCCAGGGTGAAGCTATTACAGGTGATCCAGTTTCCGTCGTGCGCATTGCCGTTCCGCTGTTGCTGTACTTCATCATTATGTGGAGTGTGTCATTTGCCGTCGGTGCCAAAGCAGGGCTCGGTTACCGAAAGACAACAACACTCGCATTCACCGCAGCCGGAAACAACTTCGAGTTGGCAATTGCAGTCGCGATAGGCGTGTGGGGAATCACTTCAGGCGAAGCCTTGGCGGGCGTTGTTGGCCCACTCATTGAAGTTCCCGCACTCGTTGCCCTGGTGTACGTATCGCTATGGTTGCGCCGGCGCTACTTTAAGGAGTCGTCTCCGCAATAGGTGACTCAATAACGTCCATATCAATATCATCTTCAAGGCTGTCAAGTTGAACCCGCATTGCCGGAATTGCCAGAATGCGAATTGGCTCTGGCAATGGCGTGAGCCCGACCGAGTCGAACGTGCCCTGCCCAGCCAATCTCAAAAAGAACTGCCCGGTTGACAGTGGCAACGGATTATTGGGTTCATCGCAGACCATGATTGAAGACACCGCAATAACCGGCCATCCGGCCAAAGCTTGGTCGTCTATGAGAATCACTTTCGCCGAAGCGATATCAAACTGCTCGGGAATAGGAATTCCACCCACAGCATGGCTGGCCACAATATTGCCTTGTTCATCTGTTGTCAGTCCTGTTGCGGCAATTCCCACCTTGGGTAGATCGACATTCGTAATGCTGATTGGTTGCCCATCAACTGGTAGGTCCGCAATAGGAATAACGTTGTTGTTCGGGATGAACACCGGCATGATCGCAACTGTTCCCTCACCCGGCAGGCTGTCGAATTCGACATCGGCATCGAGATCAATCTCGACATCTTCACTGACCACCATGTTTTCATCTTCTATAAAAACATCTTCATCCGTAAAGTCTTCGTCCGTAAAATCTTCGTCCGTAAAGTCTTCGTCCGTAAAGTCGTCTTCGAATGCGCCGCCAGCCATTTCATCGACAATTTCTTGATAGGTAGCAAAAGGACGTCCAGTGGTCAGGGTGGAGACTTGACCCTGTGTCCATTTGTCCGGAACCTGTTGTGCTAGCCAGGCGGTCATTGCTTCGACGGCCCCCGAGGGGCCTTCCAAACGCAATAAATCAACCGGGATATCGGGTATCTCAAAACCACCATTTGCTTCAGCGATTACGGGATCTGCCCAGGAGGTGATGGATCCCGTTAATATTCCAGCGACCGCTTCAGGGGTAAGCAGCAGTCCATCCAGGCCCAAAATATTTACTGCCATCACGATTGGGGTGCCATACACCGGCACCGTCAGGACATCTCCGGTGCACTGAGCGGCGAATTGGCTCAAGTCAGCGGCAGTCGCTGGTCGATCGAGGATTACCACTTTGGCTTCGGAGTTTTCGTCGATAGCAACCGGTACAAGGGACTGCTCGGGGCACACCCCGTTGAGAGCAATATTCACGGCAGCAACGGCCTCGAAATAGTCCGGACTGACCGCAACTTCCTGGGATCCTGGGTTACAGGTAATTGTGCGCTCCAAGCGAGCCGCCAATACATCCGGCGGTAACGGTGGGGTGCATGCCGCCGTAAAAGCTAATGCCACACCGAGAACCACTATTGACTTGGCTGTTCCACGCACAGTTTCTCCTTAAAGTGCGGTGGGGGTGTGACACGGCGTCGCCGCATGCCACACCCCCACCGTAATGAGTTATTTCTTACTTGATTTCGTTTGCGAACTCAACTGCTCTTTTGAGCACCTTGCCAGCAACCGGAACGAATCCGAGTTGAGCAGCCCGCTCTGGGCCGCACTTCTCCAAGGAATAGCGCACAAATTGACGGACACCGAGACCGTTTGGACCCCCGCCATCTGTGCGAGCCAAGAAGTAGCTGAAGATACTGATTGGGTATGCACCCTTAACCTGAAGGTTGTAATTCAAATTCACCAGACCTTTGCTGTCGATATTGGTCTGATTTGCCAGGTTGCGTGCTGCAGATTGAGCGGTAGGAGCGATGAACTCACCAAGGGCATTCTGCAGACGAGCCATGCGGGCACCAGCTTTAAGTGCATCGCCAAGGTCCACATAACCGATTGCACCCGGGGTATTGGTGACACCGTTCATGACACCAGCATTCTGTGGACCAGAAATGGAGTTTGACGGTGGCTTACCACCGGGGAATGCGCTATCCATTGCATCTTGGACCTTGGGGAAGATCGTGGGTGCCCACGCATTCAGGTACTGCAGGAAGTTGTTCGTGGTGCCAGAAGCATCTGCACGGTACACGAGTGTAATGCCGGATGCTGGAAGGTTCCTCGCAATACGGGGATTGGACTTCACAATTTCAGGGTGATTCCACGTTGTGATTTGGCCACCAAAGATCTTCGCGGCCGTGGTCTGGCGCAATTGGATCAGGTTGCCAATGGGCCTGCCGTTCTTACCATTGAGGTTGATCGGAAGGGTGATTGAGCCACCGATCATGGGTACGTATTCCCAACCCCAACTTGGCTGACCTGATGTAAATGCGCTGTCAGAACCACCGAAGACGTAGGTACCGTTAGCAAATCCAGACTTGCCTCGACCTGAGCCGACCGACTGGTAGTTAACGGTGAAGTTGTTCTGCGAACCATTGAATCGGGTTGCGCAGTCCTGAACGAATACGGATGGGAATGAGGCCCCACCGCCTGGAACCGTTTGATTGGCTTGGGCAGGGACGGCAACGAGGACTGACGCTGCAACGACACCTACCGAAGACAGTACCGCTAAGATACGACGCACTGTAATCTCCTTCATTTATTGTGAACTTTTCGATGCTGGTGCATCAAATCCTGACGGTATGAGGCTCATCTAAAGTGTGTGTGCCATTTGAACGACCAGAGCTTGACGAGTAGGTGAACAGTTGGTTGACACATCCAAAGTGATCACCTGCTGTTAACCAAAACGACCATTGACATAGTCCAATGTGCGTTCGTCTTGGGGGTTACTGAAGATTTCAGTGGTGGGACCCTGTTCAACCACGTGCCCCGGCTCGTTTTCAGCAGCCAAGAAGAACGCCGTGGTATCTGATACCCGAACCGCCTGCTGCATGTTGTGGGTAACAATGATGATCGTCATGGACTTTGACAGTTCAGCGATGGTGTCTTCCACCTTCAAAGTTGAAGCCGGGTCAAGTGCTGAGCATGGCTCGTCCATGAGAAGCACACGAGGCTGAACGGCAAGAGCACGCGCAATGACCAACCGCTGAGCCTGGCCACCAGAAAGTTCACCGGCAGCGTGATCAAGTCGATCCTTGACCTCTTTCCACAACCCTGCCGCCGTAAGGGTCTCTTCCACAATGTCGTCGTGATTGGGGCGCTTCATGCCCGAGAGTTTTAAGCCCGATAGCACATTGCCCCTAATAGTCATGCTGGGGAATGGATTTGGTTTCTGGAAGACCATTCCGATTTTGAGGCGAATACTTACTGGATCAATCTCTGGGGCGTAAATATCTTCACCTTCATATAACACTTCACCAGCAAGTGCGGCACCTGGAATCAATTCATGCAGTCGGTTCAAGGTTCGAATATAGGTGGATTTACCACACCCGGACGGGCCAATAAGGGCCGTGACTGAATTCGAAGGGAACTTGATGGAAACTCCCTCAAGTACCTTGCGGGAACCAAACCACACACTGAGCTCGCGGGACTCCATCTCGATTTTGGCATCAGGAGAGCGTTGGCCAAGCTCGGCATCCAAGGTGGCCGTTGCAGTCTCTTCGAATTCAGCTGTTGACATGTTGTTCTCTCCTCTAATTAACCATTGAATCAGGACTTAGCAAATTTGCGGGTGCCAAAGTAGCGAGCGGCAGTAAAGACAATAGACACCAAAGCCATCAGGACTAGGGCAGCACCCCACGCACGCGACACCGCAGATGGGAATGGCAGTGACACATTGAAGAAGATGAACGTGGGCAGGGAAGCAATCGGATCACCGAATGGATTCCAGATTGTTCTGTCATTAGTGAGAGCCGTGAGCAGAAGCGGTGCGGTTTCACCCATGACTCGAGCAATACCCAAGATCGTGGCCGTGATGATGCCGGTGCGCGCCGCTGGCAAGACAACTCGCATCACGGTTTTTGCTCGAGTGGAGCCGAGGGCGAGAGCACCCGTGCGCAGATCATCTGGAATGAGTTTCAGAACTTCCTCAGATGTTCGTGCCACGGTGGGCAACATCAAAATAAAGTAGGCCAACGCTCCCGCAAATGCACTTTGTGTGATGGCCCCACTGAGAATGAAAACCGTGAGAATGAAAAGACCCGCAACAACCGATGGGACACCACTCTCGGCCTGAACGAAAAAGCGGACCGCATTCGCGCCTTTGCCTTTAACCTCAGTGATGTAAACAGCGGTAGCGATTCCAATTGGCACCGAAATAACCATGGCGATGCCCACAATAAGCACGGTGCCGAGCAATGCATGCGCAATGCCGCCATAACCCAATGGTGTTGGTGGACTGATGTACTCGTTGTTTTGGGTGAGGAATGACAGGCTCAGCGCCTCAAAGCCTTTGATAATAATGGTGAACAAAATAGATGCCACAATAATTATGCTCAGCATTGTGGCGCCAATCGCCAACACAATGATCACGGCATCTGGTGCCGCGTTCTTCCCGCCCACCAAGAGCGCTGCAATGACAGCTGAAATAATCTGCATGGGAAGATAAATGACCACAACAACGATAGCCCCCGGAATTTCCGTGAAGGCATAAACCACCGCAATAATCAACAATGGGATCAACGCCGCGAGTGCCGTAACAAGTTTGAACTTCGCAGTGCGGTTGGCCCACGGGCGCAACGGAGACTGCTTCTTTATTTCCTCAAGTCGAACGCCAGAGTGTTCATACGTGATGGTGTGTTGGCTCATGACTTCAACTTCCCGGTACGGTTCACAATGGCGTTGGCGATTATGTTGACGATCAGAGTTCCAATAAAGAGCACGAAACCGGATGCAAGCAAGACTTGAAGCTCCTGAGGACCTGCTTCACCGAACTTGGCCACGATCATGGTGGCAACCGAGCCGCCACCGGAATCAAGAATTCTGAAAAGATTGACATCAAAAACTAGTTTCAGTACGAAGTACACGGCCACTGTCTCACCCAGGGCGCGCCCCATGCCCAACATGACGCCGCCGACGAGTCCACCACGTCCGAAAGGCAGCGCCACGTACCGGAGCATGGTCCACAGGGAGCAACCCAGTGATTCAGCCGCGTTCACTAATTCCGGTGGAGTCCGATCAAGAACTTCGCGGGTCACCGCAGTAACAATCGGAATCATCATGATTGCCAGGACCCAGCCGGCAATGAACGGTGAACCGATGAAATTATCTGAAGTGACGGAGAAGAATGGGATCCAACCGAGGTACTGATTGAGTAGTGCGGCCCACTCAACTCCAACGGGCTGGAATATGTAGAGCGCCCACAGACCAATGATGATTGAGGGAATGGCCGCCATCAGGTCAATGAAGTTCGTCATCCATTTGGCCACCCGGGCAGGGGCCAGGAACACCACGAATACGGCTAGGAGCAGGGCGATTGGAACCGAAATCACTACGGCAATGAGTGCCAACACGATGGAGCCGTAAATCATTCCGAAAATTCCGAACTTGACCTCGTCACTTTCATCCATGGCGAAAGTGAATGTCCACTCGGTGGTGGTGAAGAACGCCAGACCCTGGGACTGAATAACGGGAATCATCTGGGTTCCGAGGAAAATCGCGATCCCAAGAAGCACTGCCAGGGAGGTAAACGCGGCAACCGTCACCAGGCGGGTGAAGACTCGGTCGCCTCTATGGAAGGCGGTGGGCTTGGGTAATCGGCGAGGTTTTTGGTCAAGCCCGGTAGACATGCGTGAAGTTAAGTAGGTAAACGTTGCCAGATGTCTGGAATTAGACGACCAACTGCCTAACCTTGTATGAACGGAACATGAACGACCCCGAGCGGATGGACATGCCCCCTAGGGGTTACGGGTTTCTAGGGGTTACGGGTTTCTAAGGGTTATGACGCTGCCGCCCCGGCATGTAATAGCTGCGCAGCGCCACCAGGATCGCCACTGCAACCACGAGCAACATGATGCTCAGGGCAATAGCACTGTCACGATCTGACTCCAATGCCGTGTACACCGCCAAGGGCATGGTTTGGGTAGATCCCTCGAGATTGCCCGCAAATGTGATGGTGGCTCCAAACTCCCCCACGGCACGTGCCCAGGCCAGAACGGTGCCTGCAACAAGTGCTGGTGCGATGGAAGGGAGGGTGATGCTCTGAAAAATGCGTCGAGTGCTTGCGCCGTCAACCGCAGCCGCATCTTCAATATCGCGATCAACCGATCGAATAGCACCCTCCACCGTTATGACAAGAAACGGGAGTGCCACGAAAGTGGCCGCAAGAATCACCCCAGCAATACTGAATGGGAATTGGAATCCGGTGAGGTCGTAAATCCATCCACCCACCAAACCTCGGCGACCGAATGCGGACAACAACGCAACACCGCTCACTACCGGTGGAAGTAGTAGTGGAACGATCACCAAGGCACGCCAGAATCGGGTGCCCGGTAATACATCGCGAGCCAGGATCCAGGCGAGTGGAACACCCGTGACAAATACCAAACCCGCTGCAGAGACCGACGCAATGAGTGAGATTCTCAACGCCTCGAGGGCGGTTGGCGAACTGATGATTGTGAGGAAACTTCCCCAAGGGGCATCGGCAAGAATCGCAATAAGTGGAACCAGCAGGAAAGCTAGTGCAATCATTCCCGGAATAATCAAACTCGGTGGTCGCTGGCCAGCGAGACTTTTGTTCGCTATCAAGGTTTTGCAAATCCCCACGTGCGCAAAATTGATTGAGCAGATGTGGAATTACGAACATAATCAATAAATGCCTGTGCAGCCTGTTGCTTGGAAGAGTCGATTACCGTTGCTATCAAATACGTTGTCCTAATATTTTTATCAGCCGGGATAGTAATGGTGGTCACCGCTTTTCCCGCTGAACGAGCATCGGTTAAATAGACAATTCCAGCATCAACTTGATCGGCGATCACCTTGCCCAATACGGCGCGTACATCCAATTCCCTTGTTACCGGAGTTACTGAAACATTATTGACTGAAAAGAGCCTTCGTGTCGCTAGGCCGCATGGAACTTCGATAGCGCACACAGCGGTGAGTACATTGGGCGATTGAATTCCAACCAGTGATGTGATTCCAGCCGGGTTACCCGCGGGAGTCGCAATCACCATGGTGTTCTTTGCAAAATGCGATGGTTTGGGTGATACCCATCCCCCGCGAACGGCGGCCCACATGGTCGGCTCAGATGCAGTGGCAAGGACATCGACAGGAGCTCCCGCACGCAGTTGCTCCACCAGTGCGTTTGATCCACCGAAATTGAATTTGACGGACAACTTGGGATAACGAGTGTTGAAGGCTTTAGCAATAATGGGGAAAACATCGGTGAGAGATGCGGCAGCTGAGACCGTAATTGTTGTGCGGGGAAGTGCCGCCACCGCGGGATCTGGTTGATTACCTGTTGCATGCGTTGCATTCGCAGCTGCGAGCATCATGATGCCGAGTGAAATACAGAAAGCACATAATTTCATCATTTGTCGAGTTGATCTTTTTCGATTACAACGTTCGTTGACTTGATCGATGCGGATGCTCTGACGCCGGGTTTGAGCCCCAGATCGTCGGCAGCCTCCCGACTCATCAGGGATATCACTCGATGCGGACCGCATTGCAACTCAACCAACGCCATAACGCCATCCCTTTCCACCCGCGTCACGATTCCGTCAAAACGGTTTCGCGCCGAAACTCGAAGATGGGGGAGTTCAGGGGCATTCACCCGCATGAGCGCAGCTACGTCTGCACCCCGAACGGACAATGGTCCCGTGCCTGGGACTCTGGACAGGCGACCATCGTCAATCCAACGACGCACCGTGTCATCGCTGACACCCAAGAGTTCGGCAGCCTCTGATATCCGCATAGTCGACATAGTTCGCCATTATATTCCGCAAATACGGTTATTTCCAGTAAAATTACTCTCTTTTACGTATCCAAGAGAGAGATAAGGCGGAAAAGCGTGAAATGCGAAGTAAGTGGAAGTGATCGCGTGGCGGTGAGGGGTTCTGGTGCTCATCACCTATATAAATGGACGAAAGCCCCTCGAAGTATGAGTTCGAGGGGCTTTCGCTTCGGGCTGCTCACCTGTAACCGATTTCTCGGGGCCTTGACACAAATGCTGTGTGCCACGCTCGCACTTGGGTTTCCCCTCGTACCAACAGAATCGTTATGCTTCCCTCGAGTCTCTCCTCGCAATTTGCTCCGCCAACATTCCGGAGCCTCCAGCCTGAACCTTGCGATCCACACTTTCCGCTAACTGCGTTTCCTTACCCGACTCACACCTTGCGGTGCAGTGAGATATTTGTACTCCCCCTGTCCAGCACATGCAAGTGGTTTCGGAATATATTTTTAGAAAGTTTTGACCCTTCAGTAACTTGAATACTTAATAGTCACATACGTAACATTGGTACCGGATAAGTCCTATTCCTGATCCCTGCTTCGAACGATCACACCACGTACCTCAAGCACTTGCGCACGTGTCACACTCTCGCAGCCAATGCAGTACGAGCGATCCCCAACTGGTCGCTCTGGTGACAAAGGATGCATGACGTGCATTTGCCGTTAACAAAGGCCATCCACTTTGTAGAAATTCATCTACCTCTTTGAGCAATGGTTGTTCTTTTCTTAACAAAATTCAACCCCGCCAGAACAACGGATACACACACAATTAATGGTTACCTATAACCCAGTGGGGTATGTTTCGGGCGGTTCGCCCATGTCCCATAATGCGGTTCGCTCTAATGGATTAAGTGCGGTCGTCGTATCGATGTGAATTACCACATCAAACTGTGATCGCAGATTTGCCTGAAACCAGTGACTGGTGCGTTCGGACTCTGGACGATAAACGACTCCGATTGCTCGCTCGAGCCGACTCTCACCCAATGCCTCGTTTCCAAAACCAGCCGTTGGGATCAGCATGAGCGGTTCCTGCATAGCATGCAGAGCACTCTCGTAACTCCCTGCCAATGCAGGGCGGACTCGTTTACGTTCAGCAGAAGCACCCCACTCGGAGGCGGCAGTAACTCTGCCCGAGTAGGTTGTGAAACCAATGATGAATGTCTCACTTGGCCACATTTCCCTCACCAGTTGACCAACGTTAATCTCTCCCCTTCGCGACATTTCAGTGGCGCGGGCATCGCCAACATGCGAGTTATGAGCCCATACAACAATTCGTGCATGATGTGACTCATTAATTAAGTGTTTGCTCAGTGCAGACAGGGTTTCTACCATGTGGGTGTCCCGCAGATTCCATGATAGAACGTGGCCTTTGTACATATTGCGGTAGTAACGTTCCGCATTCAATACAA
Organism: Candidatus Nanopelagicales bacterium; assembly: GCA_018401415.1. Taxonomy (GTDB): domain Bacteria; phylum Actinomycetota; class Actinomycetes; order S36-B12; family S36-B12; genus UBA4592. The sequence continues at coordinate 143,302 of JAGYKV010000010.1, forward strand.
GCTGAGCATTTTGCTCGGCGTAGAAAAACTCATCCCGAGCCACCCATCCGTCTCGCGAAAGAATTTCATCCCGTCGGTTGCGAAGATCGAGTAATTGTTCAATTACCTCGTTCTCACAAGCTGCGGAAATATTCATGGTTATGGCATGTCCATACCTGCGACCTTCACTTTCGAAATCATCGAAACATGAGTATCGATGTCTGGCACCAGCAGCCGCCTGAGGATCAGCCGTCTCAAGATACGAAATAACAGCTTCCATTGATGCTCGTAAACTGTAGAGATCAAGTCCATAAAATCCTGTCATTGATTGCTCACTTCTCTTTGACATGTTGTGCGCATATAGCCATTCAATAAAGGCCACAACGTCTGTATTACGCCACATCCATGCCGGAAAACGCCGGAAATCACGCAGCGACTCTTGTGCATCTTGATCGAATCCGAGCCCATGCACGTACCGATTGACCCGATACGCATCTGGCCAATCCGCCTCTACGGCAACGGCATTAAATCCCTCGCGTTCAATGAGTAGTTTCGTTATTCGAGCTCGCTCCCTATAGAACTCGTGAGTTCCGTGTGAGGACTCTCCAATAAGGACTATTCGAGCATCACCAATCATCTTCATCAGGTTGTCGTAATCGAGGGAACTGCCTGAAATCAACGAATAATTGGACACAATGCCAGATGTTTCAGTTTGCGTAATCTTCATGAAGTTAGTGTCTCGGGGTTGGAGATCAAATTTACATTGAAGCAATCACATTGACTTACTATTGACCGGTCAATTTATCCGGAAGGTGTGATCTGATTCAAACCCACTGTTCCACAATGAATTTTTCATAGATATCCCTTGAATATTCTCATTTGGAGGTTACACATGAATTTCACTCAGTTTCGCAACCGTTCGGATGCAGGTCAAACTCTTGCACGTGCGCTGGAACCGCACCGGAACCAAAATCCCCTCATTCTCGGACTACCTCGGGGTGGAGTTCCTGTTGCCTGGGAAATCGCCCGAGTGCTTGATACCGATCTTGATGTTCTTGTCGTTCGAAAATTGGGTGTTCCTTGGCAACCTGAATATGCCTTTGGCTCAATCGGAGAAGCAAATGTGACCATTATTGATCGAGATGTCAGTGCTTCCACAGGCCTTAGCGACCGAGATATTGAATTCGTAATTAAGAGAGAACGCGCTGAATTGAGCAGGCGCATTGAACTGTTTCGAGGGAACGAATCAATGGCTGATGTCCAAGGCCGGGAAGTCATTGTTGTCGATGATGGAATGGCTACTGGATCAACAATGCTCGCAGCAGTTGAAGTCCTGCGAAAGCTGGGTGCACACCGAATTGTGGTGGCCGTGCCGGTTGCATCAACACAAGCGGTTCAGAAAGTTGCCCTGCATGTTGATGAGTTGATATGTCTATACACGCCAAAGCCCTTCAACGCAGTTGGTGTCCATTATGAGGACTTTAGCCAGGAGACAGACGAACATGTTCGGACCCTTTTGGCAGGGTGTGGCTCACTCGCTACTTCCATCCCCACCACGAATCTATATGGAGTAGAAATATTCTTGCCTGGCTCGCTCACCTTGCCTGTTGATGCACAAGGAATAGTGGTTTTTGCCCACGGAAGTGGAAGCAGCCGACTGAGCTCACGCAATATTCACGTTGCGAAAATTCTACAAAGAGCCGGGATGGGCACCCTGCTTTTTGACCTGCTCACGATTGAGGAGGCAGAAGATCGGAGCAACGTTTTTAATATCCCACTCCTAGCCTCGCGACTCGAGTCTGCTGTGGACTACCTGCAATCACATTCGCAGTGGGCCTACTTGCCAATAGGACTCTTTGGTGCAAGTACGGGAGCAGCTGCAGCGCTGGTGGCGGCGGCCCGCAGGCCAAGTCAAATCAGTACCGTGGTCTCACGTGGTGGTCGACCCGACTTAGCTGGAGAATCTTTGCCCTTGGTCGAAGCACCCACCCTCCTTATTGTTGGTGGTCTTGATCATGGGGTCATTGAATTCAACGAACTTGCGGCATCACAACTGCATTGCTCACATGAGATGAAAATTATTGCGGGGGCGTCCCACCTATTTGAGGAGCCGGGTACCTTGGATCAAGCAGCAGTTCTGGCTCGAGACTGGTTTGCCGCCCAACTGCCGCTACATCTGGTCTATTAGCCGCAGTCCATCACCCGCCACGGGCTCTCCATGCGTTTCAACCTGTATGGATGACAAACTGAGCCACATGCGCACGCTCCAGCGGCTTCTACCCGTTTACCTCTTGGAGGCTTCCAACTTCACTTCGGGTCTGGGTAATTCGATCATCATGATCACCATTCCGTGGCTTGTGTTGGAACGAACCGACTCACCAGCTTTCGCCGGATTAGTACTCGCTCTCTCTGCACTTCCTGCTTTACTCGCATCGCCATTGAGCGGCTGGATGGTGGATCACATTGGTCGCAGAGTTGTGAGTATCGGTGCTGATCTTTTATCGGCTGCTTCCGTCATTGCATTTCCACTCTTTGCAATTCTCTTTGGACTGACGGACATAGTGATTTTGGTACTTGCTGTCGTTGGGGCAATTTTCGATCCCGCCGGGTACACCGCTCGCCGAACCTTGCTCACTGATACTGCTCAAGCATCTGGAATGGATCAAAATCGGCTAAACGGTATCCACGAAGGCGTATTTGGAGTCAGTTGGATCGCAGGACCTGTGGTGGGGGCATTTCTCATTGCGGGCGTGGGTGCAATCAACGCCTTCTGGGTTGCCGGTGGATTGTTCCTGTTTGCTGCGGCAAGTTTGGTCTTTTTGCGGGTGGGTGACGCGGGTCAGGAAGCCCGGGAAATAAAGAAGGCGGAAGGTAAGCAGGAGCATCATGCTTTGATCAGAGGGTTTGTCATTCTGTGGCAAGATAAATTACTGCGCACCATCACGGTTGCCGTGCTCATTATTGCGATCGTTTATCTGCCTACCGAGTCCATAATTCTTCCCGCATATTTTCTCGATCTCGCTGAACCTCAAAGCCTAGGAATCGTGATCGGAGCCATGGCCGCGGGATCGGCCATTGGCGCATTCGCCTACGGGTGGATTAGTGCGCGCATGTCACAACGGACACTCATTAGAACAATTTTGATTGGTACGGCGGCCAGCATTCTTCCCATGGCAATTCTTCCGCCCTTACCCATTTTGGTCGCCTCCGCATTTTTCCTCGGGCTGTTCTGGGGACCGTTTAATCCACTTATGAGCACGCTCGTTCAGCAGCGGGTTTCCCCCGATGAACAGGGCCGAGTGTTCGGCGCTCAACTCTCAGCGTTTTATGCAGCCCCACCGCTAGGAATGGTGCTCGTTGGCCTGTCCGTGGAGCGATGGGGTGTGCAAGTCACCTACATAGCACTCGCGGCTGCCCTTTCCATCACGGCAATTGTGGCCGTATTTGCCCGAGCCATTCGAGAACCTGGCAACCTTGAAGCGGATAAGGATCAGCGCTTAAATAAATCAGCGCTTAAGTAGCGGGGTCTTAAGTAACAGGGTGACGTACGCCCCAATGAACCCCACACCGATTGCAAGATAAGCAAATCGCGCAATGGTCCAATCGGCCGGCATGAACACGGTGAGCAGGGTCATGGCTCCCCCCGCCACGACCATGACCGCTGCAGCCCGACGTATTGATATTTCTGGCGCTGACCTCACCAGCCACATTTGACCACTTAATGCGAGCAGAGCAGCGCCCATCATCCGGAGAGCCCAGTCGCTGGTGTCGGAAGTGGTGAGTCCTAAGAGTTCACCAAAGAATGTTGGCAACGCAATGAGTAAGATCGAACTGATGAGAAAAACTATGGAGCCCGCACCAAGGACTCGGCGCAGATAATACGTCTGGTCGTGCCCGGTCAAGGTGTGTCGTCCCGCACATCTAGAACCTTAGCAACTGGCACCGCAGTGAGACCGTATACAAACACTGTAACGACAATAATCACAAATGCGGCTGGTAGGAGTTTGTCTGCGCCCGGCATCTTCGTTGCAATAAGCGTCGCCGAAAGGCTTGATGCTGTTGCTGCAGCCACAATGCCACGAGGATCCATCCACCCGATAAAAGCACGCTCCTTTATACTCAGGCCTGCTCTCGCCGTTGTGATTGCCGCAACTATCGGCCTCACAACAATAATGAAAATAACAGATGCACCGATTGCGGGAAGCACTATTGATTCCAGGGCGGGCGAAGGCACCATTGCCGCAATGCTCACGAACAACACGCCTATTCCAATTTGAGTTACCGTGTTGAAGAACGGAACTGCATCGTCAAGGCTGGCGTTGAATCGTTTCGCAAGCGGATGCATTGCTCCACCCATTAAGAGAGCGGCTAACAGCCCACTGTCCTCAGCAAGGAAATTTGCAAATCCCGCAGCAAATAGCACCGACCCAATAAGTATCTGGGTGCCCATAAATTTATTCCCGTGCGAAAGTCGGACGCCCAAGACTGCAAGAAGGACACCCCCCAAGCCAACCACTATTGCCACCAACCAACTGGTAAGCAGGCTGACAATGGCTTCGAGTGGCCGATCAATATCACTGACACGAATGACTTGAAAAATCATGACGGCAAGAATTGCACCAATCGGATCAAGCAGTGTCCCTTCCCACATCAAGATTCCTCGCACCCTTGCCTTTGGCCGGACAAAGTTAAGTATGGGAGTCACCACTGTTGGTCCCGAAACGATCAAAATCGCTCCGAGCAGTATTGCAATGGGCCATTCAAGTCCGAGCACGAAATGGCTGATGAGTGTGCCAGCTACCCAGGTAATGGGCGCACCGATCCAAATGAGACGACGAACCACATTTTTATCGGAACCTTTTAGCGGAATTGTTCCAAGATCCAGCCCACCCTGGAATAAAATGACGGCAACAATCAATTCAACCGCGACCGGAAAAGCAGGGCCGAGAATTTGATCCACCCTGAGATCGGGAGCAACCACACCGAAGAGAAAACCTGCTGGCAGTAGAAGAATGAGAGCGGGAACACGCAGCAAGGGTGCGATCACCTGGCAGGCGGTTGCAATTCCAAAAACTAGGGCAGCCGCCAACATGATGTCGCCTTGGGACAGGTCAGTCATAAACCCCCAATCTGCGACTTCACGAGACTCAACGGTGTGACTGTACTCGCAACCATTGTTTATCGGCTACCAGTTAATCATCTTCATCTGAGCGGCTCATGCGCAGTGACACGTACACGGGGATCAGCGAGAACAGGATGACCACGGTGGCAACAACATTGACCACGCTTGCCTGATTCGGGCGGGCCATTTCCTTCAAGATCCATAGTGGAAGCGTCTCGACCCCCGGGGGTGCCGTAAATATCGTGACAATCACTTCATCGAAGCTCAGGGCAAAGGCAAGGATTGCTCCGGCCACAAAAGCCGGACGGAACTGCGGAAAGGTCACCAGACGGAAGGTTTGCCACACATTTGCCCCGAGATCCATGGATGCCTCCACAAGCCCCGGGTTCATGCGACGCAATCTGGCGCCCACGTTGTTAAAGACCATCACAATACAAAAAGTTGCATGAGCAACGATCATTCCGAAATAACCGATATTTATGCCGATCTGAGGTAGAACTGAGTTGTAGGTATTGCTGAATGCAACACCCGTGACCACTCCGGGGAGTGCAATGGGCAGAACAATTAAAAGATTGATTGACTGTCGCCCGAAAAACTCGTACCGCTGCAGAGCAAAGGCAGCCATGGTTCCCAAAATCCCCGCGAAAAATGTGGCTCCCAATGCAACAATCACAGAGTTAAGAAGCGCTTCGCGAATAGACGGGGATTCCCAAGCCACCACCCACCATTGCGTGGTGAGGCCCTTAATGGGCCAGCTTGCCAAGCGCGCAACATTGAATGAGTTCGCAACAACGAGCAAAAGCGGCACATAAATAACGAGAACAATGAAAGCAACAATAGACACGAGGACGGCGCGAGCAGACTTGGACAGTTGCAGCATGGTTGATCTACAACCTCTCCAATGCACCCATTTTGCGTACCACCCACAGGTAGACCAACACAAATGTAATTGGAACGAACGAGAACGCGGCGGCTACCGGTGGGTTCAAGTTGATATTAGAGGCAATGATACTGCCGATCATTTGAGTTGAACCGCCAACGAATCGTGCAACAAGGTAATCGCCGAGGCTTAGAGAGAATGTGAACACTGACCCAGCAATAATGGCCGGCTTTATCAGGGGCAGCACGACAGTGCGAATTGTTCGCCAGGATTTAGCACCTAGGTCAGCGGAGGCATCGAAGTAACTATTGGGGATTTGGCGTACTGCGGTGTACACGGGAAGTGCCATGAAAGGAAACCACAGATACGTGAGCGTGATGATCACTGTTGAGGTGTTAAATCCTGGTCCGGATATTCCAAAGGGTGCTAATAACCAGTTAAGGAATCCATTTTCGGTAAAGACCACCCGCATGGCAATGAGTTTGACCAGATAGCCGGCCCACAGGGGAAGAGTGATGGTGACGGCCAAAAAGGCACGCATGGCCGGGGATGCAATCTTTGCCATGTAAATAGCAATGGGAACCGCGAGCACGATTGCAATAAGGGTGACGGCCAGTGCGATCAGAAGGCTCCGAACGGCAGTAGCGAAGTACGCCGGGACGGTGAAAATACTGACAAAGTTTTCCAGCGTGAAGCCGGGAATAACTTTCGAAGTAAACGGGTTGATAAACCAAAAAGCAGTTATCAAAAGGAAGAACAGTGATCCGATGTAAAGAATCAGCAGCCATGCTGTTGGAGGTGTCAGTAACCACAGCAACCCACGTCGATTCTGCCGCGGGGTACGAGCGGCGGCTACCTTTACTTCTGCCTGTGTGGGCGGCTCAGGAACTTGCAGAACGGAAGTCACGACGAATCCTTAATGAACGATGGCTGGAATGGGAAATGATGTGGTGGAGTCCATTCTCGGACTCCACCACATCAGATCATTTATCCCTTAATCGTTAGCCAAGCGTCAGTCCAGTCTTGGAAGCTCGTGCACTGAACATCGGTTCGACCATCGACACACTGCTCGATTGGAGTGGTCCATGGCCAAATCTGATCGAAGTAGACCTCATCGGTTGCGTGGTACTGCTCGCAATGAGCTTTTGCTTCTTCACTTGATTCGCACCACGCACCATTGGCGGGAGCCATGCCGAAAGTAGTGGCAATCTGGCCGTTGACATCGGCGGTGCTGACATAGTCCATCCAGAGGTATGCACAGTTGGGATTAGCCGCAGTCGATGACAGCATCCATGCGTCGTACCAACCGGTTGAACCTTCCTTGGGAAGGGTTCCCTTGAGCTTCTCTTCACCGGAGAGCTTGCGCAAAATCTCCCATGAGGTTCCCACAACGGTGTTTCCACCAACGAAGGATCCAATTTGAGCCGCAGGATCAGACCAGTACTCACCGATGATTGCATTCTGCTGCTTCAGTAGATCCACTGCTGCTGCAAGTTGGGTTTCATCGAGTGCATATGGATTTGTGATTCCCAGTTCTGGATTGTGGTACATCAGATACACGGCAGCATCGGCAATATAAATAGGAGCATCATATGCGGTGACTTTACCTGCATAGGGACTGTCAGCTTCCCACACAACCGACCAACTATCTGGTGCGGTGCCTACTTCTTCCTCGTTGTACTGGAGGATATTTGCGCCTCGGCCAATGGGAACTCCATAAGCCTGGCCGTTAATGGTGTCGTAGATCTGTCCCTTCATGCCCGGAACAATGTCGTCGCTGAAGTTTTGAATCAGATCCAGATTCAAAGGTGCAACATCGCCACCGACAATAAGGCGCAAACTAGCATCGCCCGAAGCGGAAACGAGGTCGTACTGACCTGTGCGCATGAGTGTCACCATTTCGTCGGAGGTGCCCGCAACGCGTGGGTTGACCACACATCCGGTGTCCTCGGTGAACTTGTCGGTCCACGCAGGCTCAACGAAACCTGACCAGTTGACAATGTTTAATTGTCCTTCGGGTTCGCCGACACTTTCCATCATGGGAACGTCGGGAACTTCAATGGACAATCCATCTCCACTGGAACTGGAGTCGCCGCCGCAAGCTGTGAGCACTAATGCTGCAGCTGCAACGGTACTCAATACGGGTACAAACTTTTTCATACTTTTCCCTTCTGTTTATGCACGGGTGACGTTTTGGCTTTGGGGAATCACTGATATCTGATCAGTTCGCCACAGTGCTTGAGCCACTTGCCCCCGTTCAAAGTGAGACACGTGAGCAGAGTCGTGCTCGTTCTGTCTTGATGCAATCAAAGACAGACCGCTTGGTGTTTGCAGGATGTACCGGGTACTTGACCCGGTGTAGACGGTTTCGGCAATGGTTCCCGAGACCATGGTTTCTTCGGCGCTCGCTACATGGTTTATATCCACGAGTCGAACACGTTCTGGTCGGATGCTGATCATTTCGTCAACACCGACCAGAGTCTTGGCAATCTCCGCAGGAATAAGATTCGACAGTCCTAGAAAACTAGCAACAAATTGAGTCTTGGGATTTTCATACACCTCAGCAGGGGTTCCCACCTGCTCGACATGCCCAGCATTAAACACAGCAATGCGATCACTCAATGTGAGCGCCTCTTCTTGGTCATGTGTGACGAATATGAATGTGATCCCGACATCGCGTTGAATCTGCTTGAGCTCAAACTGCATTTCTTCACGCAACTGTTTGTCCAGCGCACCGAGCGGTTCGTCGAGCAGTAGGACCCGGGGTTCGAGAATTAATGCGCGGGCAAGTGCGATTCGTTGACGCTGACCACCGGAGAGTTGGTGCGGCATTCGGTCTGCCACATCTGGCAACTGGACACGTTCAAGTGCTTGGGCCACCTTTGTCGCGATGACAGCCTTGGGGGTCTTGCGAGTCTTCAGCCCGTACCCCACGTTTTGGGCAACGGACATGTGCGGAAAGAGTGCGTAATCCTGGAAAACAGTATTCACCGGACGTTCATAAGGGGGTGGGGCGGTGACATCTTGGTCCCCCAGATAAATCCGCCCTGCATCCGCGTGTTCAAAGCCGGCAATGAGGCGAAGAACCGTTGTCTTGCCCGAACCTGACGGACCGAGCATGGCGAAGAATTCACCCGGCCGGACATCAAGGTCTAAGGACACAACTGCATGCACATTTCCGAAACTTTTACTCACTCCGCGCAGCGTCACTCCGATTGTGCTGTCGGGTTGGTTTTTATCCTGCGACACCGATGCCGACACTTACACCATCCTGATCTCGTTGCGGCCTATAAGCCACCTACAAACTCTATTGCTGTGTCGTTACGGACGGCAACCCAGACGAGCACCTTTCCGGTGGAATTTGGTTACGACTTTGTTACGGGATCGTGTCACCACGCTCGTAAAGTGTTTTTGGCCGGACATCAGACCGGATGCTCACCGAATAGATGAAGTATCGAACCTATTTCACGTCTTCTTCAGTGGCCTTTTCTTTTCTTGTCTGTGAAGTTGTCGAGACACTCTCCACACCATCTGCTACACCCTTGACGGCGCCTCCGAGTCCGTGCCCCACAACGTCAGCAGCATCTTCAACTCCGTGGAGGGCATGCTCACTTAAGTTCTTCAGGTTGGCTTTTTGATCTTCGTTCACCGTGAACTCCTATTCAAGATCGCCATGCGACGTTCCGATTATGTAAGGCGACATTCGTTGCCGAACCGGGAAAATTCAGTGAGTGAGCGAGTGATGTGGGGTCACGGCTTATTAGCCGGACCCCACAACGAATTACTCGCCCGCGATATTTGCAGCCTTGTCAAGACCCTTTTGCAGATCTGCGACAGCTGCATCTACATCGCCCTTGTCGATTGCGCGGCTTGCCTTCTTGGTTGCGCGGGAGATTGCTGCATCGATATCGGTATCGATTGCGTCAACAGCAACGGCCAGCATTGCTGCTTCGCCTGTATCGAGGTATTCGCCGAGTTCTTTCATGTCCTTGCGGCTGATGCCACCCGAGAAGTGACCGATGGCACCGGCGACAACGCCAACGCCAGCAGCTCCGCCAACTGAAGCTGCGATTACTGCAACACCAGCGGGTGGGAAAACGGCGCCAATAATTGCACCTGCAACAACGCCAACGCCGCCTGCAACTGCGCCAGCATGTGTTGTTTCATGGACGTGGAGCTTGCCCTTGGCATCCTTGGAAACGATGGCTGCGGTGAGATCGCGAATTTCGCCAGCTGACTTAATCTCTTTGAGTGCTTTGAGATCTTCCATGGCGTCTTCCTTCGAAGCGTAACTTGCAGCGTAAAGCATGTATGTCTTGTCTGACATGGTTATTTCCCCTATATATTGGATTCGAGCGAAAATGGTTTTCCGCGTTAATAAGCATGTGCAATTTACCAAAAATAGGACGAAAAGCCAAAAAAGTAGGTTGATCCCTCACCTCAAGCGAGGCTGCGCATTGGGAAACCATGTGTGCAGCCCTATTTCTTGCCACTTGAGGCAGGTGAATTACGCAATATCCACCTCGATTCCCCGAGACGAATTGGAAAAAACAGACCCCTCCGATGTCGACTCCGTTCGAAGCCAACTCACCTCAACATCACTCGGGCTCTAGGCTTCGGGACATGGCACAGGCATCAACCCCCACGGCAACAGGTGCAGGCGGCACCGTTGGACGGATCGCCTACCAAGGTGAGCCGGGCGCGAACTCAGATGCCGCATGCAGAACCGTTTACCCCGGGCTGGAAGCCGTGCCCTGCGCAACATTTGAAGATGTCTTTGCCGTGATGGCCGAGGGCCACGCTGACCTTGCCATGATCCCTGTCGAAAACTCCATTGCCGGACGTGTCGCAGACATTCATCACTTAATGCCCGAATCGGGCCTGCACATTATTGGCGAGTACTTCATGCCAATTCACTTCCAACTGATGGTTGTGCCAGGGGCAAGCATGGAAGATATTCGCGTTGTTCGCAGTCATGCCCATGCGCTTGGTCAATGCCGCCGACTTATTCGCGAACATGGTTGGCGCGCGATTATTGCCGATGACACAGCCGGTGCAGCGCGGGAGGTGGCCGAGGCCGGTGACCCAACTGTTGCTGCTCTTGCACCTCGACTAGCCGCTGACCTTTATGGGTTAACCATTTTGGCCACCGATGTCGAAGACGAACATAACAACACCACTCGATTCCTGACTCTCTCCCGCGAAACAAATGTTCCATCGGCTGGAGCAGGTCCAGTAATCACAAGTTTTGTTTTCCGCGTGCGCAATGTTCCAGCGGCTCTCTACAAGGCAATGGGTGGTTTTGCCACCAATGGCGTCAACATGACCAAGTTGGAGAGTTATCAACTCGGCGGCACCTTCTCCGCTACACAGTTCTATGCAGATGTCGAAGGCCACCCCGAGGATCGACCCCTGCGCTTGGCTTTGGAAGAACTCGCCTTCTATACCGACTGGGTGCGAATCCTTGGCACCTATCCCGCGAACTCATTCCGCGAGGACATCTCCGACGATCACTCCACAGACGTTCCTATTAAGGAATAACGACAACTCAAGGAATGAAATACATCGGGTTCGGAATCAAGAATCCATGTTCAAGTGCGCCGTAGGACATATCGCTCACTTGGTCGCCCACACTCGGTCCAATCTGCCAGCCCTTTTTGATCAGAGATTTACGTGCCTTCACCTTGTATACCGAGGCCATGTCAGTATCACCTGACTGCCTCAAAATAAACTGCTGCCAGTTTGTGATGCCCGCTTGGCGGAGACAATTCGCTGTTGAATCACGAAGCGACTCGCTTCGACCGGTGATCAAAATCATGCCTACACCCATCCGTTGAAGCGACAGATATAAGTTCTTGACCGGCTCGATCACGGAACCGGTGCACGCCAGAGCAGCCTGATCGAAAGCACTTTGGGAGAACGTGAAGGCGGGTGAATTAGTTGACAGAATGGGAAAGCTACTTAACAGGGTGTCGTCAATATCAAAAACCGCAGCGACCTTGCATTTGCGCACCGTGGCTTTATCCATGCCACCGCATGTTTGATTCACCCACTTTTTACTCCAAACGCGAGCCGCCGTTGCAACGTCGCGCTGATCACGAAGCGCTGAACCACTTTCATAGTAGGTGTTGATCAATTCAGCCGGAATGGATCCAATGTTCCAAGTCGCCACTGCGCCCACCGACGGAAGGTTCTGACTCGTTCCGACAATCGGCCGATTGGCAGACAGACTCTTGCCAGGATCCACGGACACGACATCTGCGTGCGTCGCGGTACTTCCCACAAAAAGCCCCGCTGAGAGCCCCGCAAAAAGCATGGTGCCGGTCAGTACACCGGTAATGAGGACTCGAGCTATTCGCATCCCCTTATTTAACCATATGCGCACATTGCGCCGAAGAACCCGAAGACCAAACTAGGGTAAGTAGGTCTTAGGCATCGAGTACGCGCGGCCTCTTGATCAGCGTCAAAGCCCCATAAATACTTTGTCACATCAGCGCTACTCATGTTTCCCTTCTCCTCCTGTTCCTCCGAGCACTCGCTTCGTTATTACAACCCCTTACAGGTGTAGCACCCACTCCTGCCTAGTTGCAGTCTGCGCTAGCGTTCAACCAACTTGCAGCACTACTTACGTCCAAGTGCGCGGAATACCGTGAGAGGGGATTGATTAGCTGTGCGACCCACGCGGGTTCTCTACGTTGAGAATGATCCTGCTCTTCGTGGCATCTTGTCGCACGCACTCAACCGCCACCCGGAAATTCAACTCCTCTGCTCGGTGGGCAGTGGAGTCGAGGCCCTCGAAGCGGCACGTGAGCAGCACTTTGATGTAGCCCTATTGGATCTTGCATTGGGCAGCGGCGCGATGAATGGCATGGAACTGGGGATGTCTCTACGTTCCGTAGTCGAGGACATCGGAATCGTCATCTATTCCCAGCATGCAGTCTCGGACTTCACCGACAGTCTCCCGGAAAAGTTTCGTTGGGGTTGGTCAGTGCTCCAAAAGCGGTCAGATGTAAACATTGATCTGCTCATCAGTGTCCTCAAATCCACGGCCCAAGGTCACAACACGGTGGATGAAGAGATCCTTGCGGCACGCGAGGCGACGGTCAGCAACCCGATCCAGCAACTATCCCCTCGTCAGCGAGAGATCATGGCTATTGCTGCCACAGGTGTGGACGCAACGGTGATTGCTGAGGAGCTCGGTATAGCTGCGGTCACGGTTCGTGAACACCTCTCCCGCGCCTACCAAGTATTAGTGCCAGATCCTCGACCCGGAACTGATCTGCGAACAACTGCGGTTCTTCGATATTTGCGAGAGACTCGACGCTATGCCCAGACGTACTCCCAAAGCGCCGAGGAGTAGCGACACGAACACGCGCGAAATCACTCAACGACTCCTCCAGTATTGCTTTGGCCCGTGGCCGATCAGGCCGGTCCTCCTGGGCATCCTGTTTGGCGCCTTCAATCAATATTCCGTGGCCCGCATAGCTGAGGCGCAGGATGTTTCGCTCCCCAGCGCTGCAGTTGCTGGCCTGCCGAGCACGATCCTGCAATCTTTCGCACTCTTCCTCGCCGCCGTGGTTGCGCGGAAGTTTCAGCAGCGAATGGACCCCACCGGTGTCCGCCGAGGTGTCTACCTGCTGGGAATTCTGATCACGGATGTGATTTTCTCCGCCATCCGACTCGTGCTTGTGCCGCGGGATCCGCAGGTCGCCGGAATTGTGGCACTGCGTGATTTCGTGGCGCTGCTCATTGTCAGTGCCCTGTTTGGCATCGCTGGCGAGCGACTGGCACGGCAAGTGCGTCAAACCCAGGATGCTCTCGCGATCGTCGCAACGCAACGCGAGCAACTGCTGGTTGCGGATGAGAACGCCCGACAAGAAGTTGCCCGATTCCTGCACGACACTGTGCAAGCAGACCTTGTGGTCCTTGCAATGCAGTTGCGCTCCCAAGCTGCCACTTTGTCCTCCGCTGAAGGTGAGCGGATTGCTTCGGTTGTTGATGAACTTGACAAAGTGCGCCTGCTTGATATTCGCACCGCCAGTCGCAGACTCAACCCCGACATTGAATCCCTTGGCCTGTCCACTGCCCTGCGCGAACTCGCAACCGGCTACACACCTGCCATGAAAGTCACAGTCGACTGCCCCTTCGAACTCCCGGGCGCATCCAATGATCACGCATTGGCGATCTACCGAATCTGCGAACAGGCACTCCTCAACGCAGCCGCGCACGGCAAAGCAACCGAGTGCGCCATCACTATCACCCAGCCAGAATCAAAGGTCATTGCGATTGAGGTTCGTAACGACGGACTCGACCTCCTACCCGCACACTTGCCAGGCTCCGGGTCAGCCGATTCAATGGTTCCTGGTCACTCAACCATGAGAGTGGTCGCACGATCCTCCGGGCGATTTTGACCTTAGAGTTATAACGTTGGAGTCCGGACGTTGGAGTCCTGATAGCCCTCGCGCCCGAATACCCACACATGTAGGGGATTTCCACGTACCTCGCCCTTAGAGGCTAAGCATGTGATGTGCCAACCACGAATCCACTTGGAGTAGCCGAGGGCCTGAAGCCGTTCACGCTATTTCACCCTCAACTGGCGTTCGTCCTCACTGGGTTGAGTCCCCTCGGAGGTTCGAAGTAACGATGCGCAATCAGGTGAAGACCATTCTCGTCTCGTTCTCAGCGGTGCTGGTACTCGTTGCGGGCACTGTTGTGGGGACGAATCTCGTGACAGCGGACACAGCACCAAGTCCGGCTGTGACGGTGACTTTCAACTACAACGGGGCGACCGGTGGAAACACGGTAGCCAGCGCCACGGTCACATCAGGCACCCAGGCAGACGCGGAACTTCCTCGCCCTACGAAACCTGGCGAATCTTTCACGGGCTGGTTTAACACCCAGTCGCTACTGAACGGGCAACGGATCACCACCATTGAAGAAAGCGATGCAGGAACGCTGATCGCCGGGTTCGTCCCACCCGAGTTGGCACAAACCCTGAACTTGGCTTTGCCACCGTCGTGTGCGAATGGACTTGGGACCTGTGTCCGCGGCGATATCGGCCCCGGTGGTGGACTCGTATTCCTGATCTCCGGTTCAACGGCATACGAGATGGCGCCGAAAACGTGGAGCGGTGGCATTGCGGATCCCACTAACAATTGGAGTGGGGCACTACAAGCGGCCGCAGATTATCGAGGTGGGGCAAAAACCGATTGGTTCCTACCTTCCAGAGATCAGTTGAATGTCATGTACGGATACAGAGGATCGGTTACACCTGACTACGCCTACAGCAGTCGTTTCTGGAGTTCAACCCCGACTTCGTTCGACAAAGCATGGCAACAGAACTTAAGTGATGGCGTCCAGCAAAACGCCCCCAGGACGACCATTTATAAAGTTCGTCCGATCCGTTCTTTTTCTAACCCTTGAGAATTTTGGTAGTCAAGGCTCATTGGCTCATATTCCATCAAATACCCGTAAGAGTTCGATGTATGAGATACTTTTTAAATCATAATAAGGAGGTATCGTGCCATCATTTATAACTGCAGGGCCCTCGAAGTGGCCCGCGTTGGAGTTCGAGGAACTGGCGTGGGTACCAAATCATGAGCAGGGTGCGGCTTCTCGCAATGAGATCCGCAAACATCAAGGCCCCTACTTAGCCGCAATCCCAATCCAGATCGCGGGACTTGAGGTGCCGGTATCGGGGGAATTGTCGGCCGCAGTAGATGAGGCAACTGTTGAGATCGCCCGCTTTGATGAGCAGATGAGTACTGACATCGCGCCGTTTGCCGCACTTCTGCTGCGCACTGAATCAGCCGCAAGTTCACAGATCGAGAACCTGACGGCTTCGGCTCGCGCGATTGCAGAAGCTGAACTCGTCGAAGGTAGCAGGGCGGGCAATGCTCTCAGGAATGCAAGTCAGATTGTGGCCAACACCCGTGCGATGACTGCAGCGATCGACTTATCGGGTGAGCTCTCTTCCCGTGCAATCTTGGCGATGCACGACACGCTAATGCGTCCACATAATCCCCAGATTGCTGGACGTTGGCGCACCGAGCAGGTGTGGATCGGTGGCGGACGATTAGGGCCCCACCACGCATTGTTTGTTCCCCCACACTATTCGCGG
Source organism: Candidatus Nanopelagicales bacterium (assembly GCA_018401415.1). GTDB lineage: Bacteria > Actinomycetota > Actinomycetes > S36-B12 > S36-B12 > UBA4592. The sequence goes on from JAGYKV010000010.1 coordinate 159,403, forward strand.
GTATCAGAAGCTATGCAGGATCTCATTGTGTTCATGGATCGCGATGACATACCGGTCTTGGTTCAGGCAGCAATTGCGCATGCGCAATTCGAGACCATTCACCCGTTCGCCGATGGAAACGGTCGCACAGGACGAGCCCTTATTCACTCGCTGCTGCGCGCGAAAGGACTTACGAGAAGTGTGACATTTCCCGTGTCAGCCGGATTGCTCACAGACGTGGATTCCTATTTCGCTGCGTTAACTTCCTACCGCTCAGGAGATCCGAGAGCGATCATTGCTCGGCTGATCGACGCCAGTTTCACCGCGGTTTCCAATGGGCGCGCACTCGTCCACGAGTTACGCACCATCCGCGCGTCTTGGGACGTCCGCATTCAGGCCCGCCGTGGAGCGAATGTCTGGCGAATCGCCGATTTACTCTTGGCTCATCCCGTAGTGAACGCAACAACAATTGCTAATGCATTGAATATCTCCCCCAGCAACGTCTATAAACCACTAGAGGCCCTCCTATCGACGGGCATCGTGATCCAATCCAATGATGCGCGGCGTGGGCAAGTCTGGCGAAGCACGGAAGTACTTGCAGCCCTCGATGCCTTTGCCGCCCGTGCAGGCAAGCGCCGCTCCCACTCGTAAAGACCACGGTGCTCGGTGGCGGGGCAGTTCCGGGGGGTTCTTGCTCGCTACCTCGGAGTTTTTCCCGTGACGGGCTTTGCTCTGCCCTTTTCGATCCGGTAATTGCTCTGGTGATTCTTAATTCAGATAGCTGATGTCACGCACCGCGTAACGGGTAACTCAATTGCATTGCCTAGGTGCGCCGGCGGCGTATGGCCATTATGGGAAGTGCAATGAGAGTCAGAGCGATGATTACCCAAGCGAGCACCACCGCCCATTGAGAAGAGTCTTCTGATTGAGCGGTGGTTTGTGTGCTGTCTTGGCTACCGGAAACATTGTTTTGCTCGGAGATAGACAACGTGGCCAACAGCCCAACGTGATCCGTTGGCAGGCAGACCTTGTCCCCCAATGGCGCACCTAATGTCTCTGCGGCCAACCGTGCGTTTTCCAGTTGACGTGGATCGGTGCACGCCCAGAGGTCCTCACCCTGTGGCCATGGTTGTCCGATGAGTTTGACGGAGTCGACCGTGACGCCGTTGCGCACAAAGATGTAGTCCAACCGATCTGTGTAGCCAAACGGATTGCCCTCAGATTCGGCCAGCCTGTTGAGATCCGGTCCAGCGAGTAACGCTTCCGCACCCCAGGTGCGATTGGCGGGATCGAGGGGGTCTGGACCTGCGTCAACGAAACCTGCATTGATCATTGCCCAGTACGCATTACATGCGGCAATGGCGGATTCGGCCGTTGGTGCATCCGCCTGAGCTTCGCACCCGGTGGTGGCGTCTGGTTGTTCCCCGGGGTTGCTCGCACCCTCAGGGCGGGGATCGCGCGGATCCGAATTGAAATCACCCATGACAACTAACGGCATGGTCCACTCGCTGGCGACTGCTATCAGTTCATTGGCTTGTTGAGCGCCCACCGGAACAGAATCGGGATCCCATACAGATTCCAAGTGAGTTGTGACAAAGCGTGTTGTGCCCTGCGGCAATTCCAGATCAGCCCAGGCGTAACCCCGAGCCACCTCAAAGACGACGGGCACCACGGCGTACGCGGCTGTGTAATCCCCTGTCCCCACCGCAACTACATTGGGGGCCAGATCCGCCCGCACTAAAAGTGCATCGGAAATAGTGAATCCGCAGGCGGCGGAATCTGAACCAAAAATAGGTTGAAATGTTTGTGGATCGTTGACCGTCGTGAGAAAAGGAATCGCGGGGATGGTGTATCCGGGATTTTCCGCCTCGTTACCGCCCTTCGCAGCGATTACGTACTCGACCCCCGCGGCTTTGGTTGCTTCCAGGAGTTGATCAAGGAAGTTGAAAATCACCGTGCTCTCGCCGAACAACCCTGACTTGCATTCCCAGACTGTGGCTTCTTGGATACCAACGACCGCAGGCTGCTCGCGAGCTAGCTCGTTGGCCAAAACCGGAGCGCGCTGGGTGAAATTCGTGGCGGCCACCTGATCCCACATGAATTGAGCAGCAGCAGGAAGATCGGGAATCAAATCCAATGCCACGGAGACATCGGCTCCGAGATAGATGTTTCTGATCATGACGTTGACGGTGTCACCTTGAGCGTTCGTCGGTGTCACCGTCAGAGACAAGGAGGCGCCAACAATCACACCCACTATCGCCATGCGGAGTACTTTCTCATTCACCACTTCACTCTAGCCATTAGTGGGTTGAGTGACACGCGAACCACAACACCACTTGGAATGTATGCAGATGCGTGGGAGAAAGTGCTGAGGTATTGAGGAAAAGTCAAAAACATTTGCCAAAATCAAGTCAAAGAACTCGCTGACCCATTCCGTCTCGATCGGTCACGAAATACTCGAAAGAGAGCAGCGATCGCAATCAGACCCCAGATGCCGTTGAGCGCCACTATTGCCCAAGCGAACAACAGGAGACCATAAATGGTGAGGAGTGCCGCACCCACCAGGTTGATCCCTTGAAAACGGAGTGATTTGGATGGGACTCTTCCTGTGGAGACCAGAAAGTAAGCTGTGAGCACAAGAATTGTCCCGATACCGCCAATAATATGTTCCATGCGAGTACACGATACGCATCACGTCAAGATACTTGGTCAGCAATGCATGTGAAACCAACCTCCCCTTTTTGGTGGGGAGATCACCAGGGTCTGGTCAGACTTCTCTTTCACATCTGCAGATATTGAGACTAGTTACTCGAGTCCATGCGCGGCGAATAATCCCACGAGACCACCTCAAGGTCGGTGATACAGAAGGCGATCTCGGTTGACACTCGACTGAGCAGCCACGTTTCCAATTCGGTCCCCGACTGCCCGTACCTATCTATCAAGCGTTGAAGGACCGCACCCGCTTCTTCCGGGTCTTTGATAATTGCGATAGTTCCCCGCCCTCGAGTTCCTCTATAGGGCGGCTGATCCGGTGACACTTCCCAGCCAATCACCGGATGCTTCACGGCCCGCTTGGCAATAGCTGAATCGCGCTGCGTTGCGCACCAGATCGCACCGTCTTTGAATTCGAACCACAAGGATTGAACCAGGGGCCACGCTTACCGGAAGTTGCAAGACGAATCGGAATCACAGTGTCTTGGAGCCAATCAATGATTGTTGGCGAATCCCACGGCCCAGCTGTCACCGTGATTGTCATACTCGAAGCCTGCCAGATCTCCCTGCGTTTGCAAACTCACCACATGGAATCGCGGATCGCCGGTGGAAATATTCAGCATCGGGTAGCGTTCGCACTCATTGCCTGCCCCGTGAATACGCCCGCCCCGCATTTACGGCAGCGGCCGGCACCCGACTCACAGGAAGCTGGCTCTGCGGATGCAACCGAGTGCTGTGATCATTGCCAACCCATATGCCGGTGGTGGACGCGCTCACAAGATTGCGGTGCACTCAGCAATCACGTTGAATTCATTGGGGATTGCTACCACTTCGCACCACCCCCAATCGCTCCCTGAACTTCACCGCGTTTTGGCTGAGGTCAGTGAGCAACAGCCGCCGGTTATCCTCGCCTGCGGCGGTGACGGAACCGTCCACGAGGTATCGCAAGTCACGGTGCCACGAAATATCACCCTGGGGATTATTCCCGCCGGCACCGGGAATGACATTGCTCGTAGTCTGGGTTTGCCGACCACTACCGATGACGCCTATATAGGCGAACTTGCCCGACTGATCACCAGCAATCACGCACAACTCATTGACGCATCCTTGATCACAAGGAATGAAACAGAAATGTGGTCACTCGGTGTTATTTCCGCGGGATTTGACTCAGCGGTGAACGAGCGGGCGAATCGCATGACTTTTGGGCGAGGAACAGTGCGTTATGTAGTGGCACTGCTCGCGGAGTTGATCCCGTTCACCCTCAGTGAATTCACCGTGGTCATTGACGGGGTTCATCACAGTGACTCCGCGCTCCTTATTGCCATTGGTAATGGCGGAAATTATGGCGGAGGCATGCGGATCTGCCCGAACGCGGACATGACCGATGGCTATCTCGATGTGACGTGGGTGCAAAGAGCTCCGCGGCGTACTGTCCTCAGACTCTTTCCAAAGATTTATTCAGGTCGACATGTTGAGCACGAACTTGTGCACACCTACCGGGCGAAGGAGGTTTCCATTACATCGAATGAGTCTGTGATTTATGCGGACGGCGAGCGAATTGGCGCACCACCCGTTCACATCGAAGTTAAACCCGCAATCGCCAAAATACTCTGGAAGGTCACGCCCTAGAAGTCATTCGAATGCACTCATGACCAAAGGACCTACAAGGAACTGAGCAGCAAGACACCGACGAGGAAAATTCTTTTGCGGCCGGAGCGTTACCCGAGTCCTGCGTCTAACACGAACAGCCCTGTGCGTGCCTGCGATATTCTTCGCGTGATTGCCGATTTCGGACTCAACCCCATTCAGGAGTCTCACACCGATGCGAAAAGGCCAGTCACTCCATTAAAGATGAGAAGCGCACCGAGGAGGAGGAAGACAACAACGAGAACCGCCACGTTATTGCGCAGTAACCAATCTTTAGCGTGAGACAGCGGTCCGAGGACTCGAGACCCTGCGACGGTGTACGCGAGGAGTGGAGCCGCAACACTGATCGAAGCGATGCCGGCGAACGCTCCAACGGCAATGATCTGCTGCTGAATTAACCATTCGGCGCTGCCGATATCGATTCCTCCCGCTGCCGCAAGCAATAGGACTTTCGGGTTGGCAATGGAGAGCAGGAGCGCGAGGATGCACGCGGAACGCGGTGTGGCGTTTTCCAGGGTCCGCATCCCACCGGGCAACTCTGTTGTCGCGGATCGAGTCACCCACTTGCGAACAGCAAAAGCCATGAGCCCCAGACCGGCAATGATTCGCACCCATGACAACCATGCTGCGGGTTCGTCATTGGTTGCAATGACACCTGATAACGCTGCGAATACCACCACGGTAAGCGCAATGGCCACAAACCAAGTACCTAAGAATGCGAAGGCCGTGGTGCGAGGGCGATCCGTGAAGAGCAGCAAGACGGCCGGAATAATCGGGAACGGCGATGCCGCAATTCCGATGGCAAGTGCCGCGATTTCATCCATGGACACCTCCTCTCCGCACGTCCACACCTTTATCCGAATCGGCCACCGGAATTACTCACCACCGGTGGCCGATTTCGTGCAGAGCGGACGAACTGAAAAGTTACTTACTCCAAGCGTGAACCAGGTCTAGGAGCACGCGGCTTGGTGCGCCTTCGATCAGTGGCTCAATGGCGTCCATGAAGTCGCCAAAGAATGAATCGCTATTCACGGCAGCGGCTTCTGCATGATCGCTGTAGACACCGATACCGCGCACGATTCCCGCGCCTTCATCGCCAACAACCAGCATGCTGACGAAGGCTGGATTGATTTCCATATAGGTGTGTGCGAACTCCGAGTAGAGGCTCAACACGTCGGCGTAATGCCCCGGCTTCACGTTCAGGGTGAATTCAACAACTTCGGACATGTAATGCTCCTCAATAATAGATGTGAGAGCACAAGGTACAACATGGAACGGTTCTTCGTACCGTGATAGAGACCTAGTTGCGTCCGCCCGGATCCATCGGTCATCTTTTTAGGGATCTTGAGTGGTGTTCCTTTTCTCAACACGTCGGCGTAATGCCCGGCTTCACGTTCAGGGTTGCGCCCAGTCGTTCTTCAGCCACCTGGTCAACGGTTGTGCCGCCACTTTCAAGCAGGATGATCGCGGGAGTGAGAACGGTGGCATACAGTCAGTAGGGGCAACCATGAGAAATACGGTAGCAATGAGGTAAAGCGGTCTAGAACTTGTCGCGACCGCACCGACAAGGACCTTAATCGCGAAACCGAAGACCGTTGAAAAACAACCATAATCGTGAGGATGATCTAGCCTCCCGTGTGACCGAGATCGAGGTCGACGACAAACCAGGTGGCCACGCCTACAAGCAAAGCCAGGACAAGGTTGAACGTGAGCACCCGCCCTGAATCAAGTCCAGTGTGGCCGCACTTCCTGTCCGTCATGGCGCCAGCAGGCCGCATGTCTTTGACGGTGCATGTCGCAGATTCAGCTTTGCTGTCTTTGATCTTTGCCGGCTAAGGCCTCGGCTACTTCGGTCAGTGGGGCGCACTCCTCGTTGTTCTCGTCCGCATCGCCCCGTTGGCAGTTCTGTCTATTTTCGTGTGGTTATGGATGAAGCGATTCAATCAAGGCTCACTGGAGCGAGTCCTTGCACTCATTATCGGACAGAAGCAACCTGGGTGAGCGTGATCGTTCGAGTTAGTACGACGACGGCATGGTGCGTTGCGGTTCAAGAAGTAGGGATATTGTGCGAACGACTTCGCCGAACACGCTTCCTTCGTGTGCAAGAGTCAATCTCTGAAAAACGACGCGTCCCCTAGAAGGCGCGGATCGGCCGGACATACGTGCTGCTGTTCCACGAGACCTCCTGCTGAACACCGTCCTTGAAGTTCTGACTCCAAGCACCATTCAAGACGCTGCTGTCAATTGAGGAAGTCCAATACATGTCCCGTATGAACTCGTATGTGGCAGCCCTGTCGACGGGTAAAGAGGATGAATACATGGAATTCAATTCATCTTTGGATGGGAGGAACCAATCCGTGAAGCCTCCACCGCGATATGCGGCCGCGTCATTACTGGCTCCGCTGGTGCATGCGAGCGACTATCGCAGCTGTGTTCGCCGCACCCGCTCCGATTGCAGTGCCAGTTGCACCGGGAATGTTGATGTTGGTGTCGCAACTTTGAGCAAGCGGATCCAGGAACCCACTCCATGTCTTTGGAGCCATCTCGTACGTCAAGCCATTGTTAATGAGGAAGATGAGTCCACCACCGGGGCCGATATCTCCGAGCCGATAGGTGAAACCTTCACTGCGAGCCCACGTGATGCTTCTGGTGCAGGTCCATCCGCCATTACCGTTATTGGCCCACTGCTCCCAGGTTGGGTGCCACGCTGGTCCGGAAATCGGGTCATTGGGGTTGGCCCACGAACCACGCCAATCACTGATCGATTCTGGTGGGCTATCACAAGTGTCTGCTTGCCCAGCACGTTGATATGACTGGATTTGCACTGAATCAGCTTGAACGATGTTGGCGCTAGCCAGGGCACCGGCGGCCATGATGACACCAGCAATTCCAGCGACCAGACGAGTTAAAGGCCGATGAGAACGCGTAACCCTGTGACCGGCCTTCTCCATTCTTGGACGATAGGTCGCTCCAACGTTATGCACTAGAAATAACGCCCTCAATCAGCTGATTGAGGGGTTAGCCCTAGCCCTAATGCGGAACTCTTCCCACGCAGATTTAATTTCTGCGAGACAATGCTTATTTGCCGCTTTGCGTCCTAGTGGTCGACGACGATCAATAATCTAGAAGTGACTGAACTTGACGAAGCTCGGTAGTCGGCGAAACTTTAACAATGCCACACCAAACGCAAGCGACGCTGACGAGCAAATAACTGCATGGGTGCGTCAGAAAGCTCGTATGGGACGCACTCGGTGCAAGCCACTCTTTCCGTCGCTGGTCCTGCTGCCGTTAACTAAATTTTGCCACCACGCATAGTTCTCTGAGGAGAACTGACTCGAAGAGTCCTGACTTGAGCTCCAGTAATCGCCGCTAGCAAACCCGTAAGGGCTACTCGCGAACATACCATTCTGGCTCGTGCCCGAATCACCGAAGCAACTCACAGTCGAATCTGGTGCTGCCGACAGGTTGCGCGAGTAGTGGCACATCGCATTGAGTTCATCTCTGGATGGGAGAAACCAATCCGTGAAGCCTCCCCCGCGATACGCAGCAGCGTCATTGCTCGCTCCGCTGGTGCATGAGGCGACTATCGCTTGCGTGTTGTTAGCACCCGTTCCGATTGCAGTGCCTTCTGCGTCTGCAATGTCGAGAGCAATTGCATTGCACCAATTGACTTCAGTCGTTTCTGCGGCTCCCCAATTCTTTGGCGCCATCTCGTAAGTCAAGCCATTGGCAATGAGGAAGATGAGTCCACCACCGGGGCCGATGTCGCCAACGTTGTAGATGCGCGCTGCTGAATCACGTGCCCACGTGATGCTTCTGGTGCAGGTCCATCCGCCATTACCGTTATTGGCCCACTGCTCCCAGGTTGGGTGCCACGCTGGTCCGGAAATCGGGTCATTGGGGTTGGCCCACGAACCACGCCAATCACTGATCGATTCTGGTGGGCTAACACAATTGTCTGCTTGCCCAGCACGTTGATATGACTGGATTTGCACTGAATCAGCTTGAACGATGTTGGCGCTAGCCAAGGCACCGACGGCAATGAAGACACCAGCAATTCCAGCGACCAGGCGATTCAAAGGCCGATGAGAACGCCTAACCCTGTGACCGACCTGCTTCATTCTTGGATGCTAACTCGCTGCAACGCGATGCACTAGAAGTAACGCCCTAAAGCGCCTGATTGAGGGGTTAGCCCTAGCCCCAATGCGGAACTCTTCCCACGAAGATTTGATTTCTGCGAGACAATGACGACGTGCCCCTTCGCGTACTGGTGGTGGATGACGATCAATTCGCTCGCACCGCCATTTCAGCAGCCTTGGCGGGTCAAGGCTTTGATGTTCGTTCCACAGCAGCCGGTGTCGTGGAGACCATGGATGTGGACTTGACGGGGATCGATGTTGCTGTTCTCGACCTCGATCTTGGCGAAGGTCCGAACGGAATAGATCTAGCGCACGCGCTTCGACGCCGCCAACCCAATGTGGGTATCGTCATATTGACCTCGTTCAGCGATACCCGTCTTCTTGCATCTAGTGTTCGCGATCTTCCACCGAACAGCAGTTACGTCGTTAAACAGTCGATGAGTGATATCGGGATACTGGTGGAAGCAGTCAAGGCTACCGGCACGCAGGAGGCAGATCCAGCTACGATTCCGAAAGTTCCACTCACTGACGCCCAGATTGAAACCTTGCGGCTCGTGGCCTACGGACTCTCAAATAGTGAGATCGCTCGCGTGCGAGTGGTATCCAAAAAGTCTGTCGAGCAGACGATCAAGCGCGCCACAATCGCATTGGGCATTGAAGTCAGCGACGAATTCAACCAGCGCGTTTCTTTGGCGCGCGCCTTTTTCTCCCTCACCGGGGCCACGAGACATACGCATGCGAATAGGTGACCTCGAAGTCCTTGGGCTGACCCTGCGCCAACTGATCGGCGGCCGGTGGGCTGTTTCCTGGGTGCTGTACCTCATCAATTTGCCACTGAACTTCCTCGGGATGAGTTCGCATATTGTCGACGCTCGATCGGCGGATGTTCTCCCGTGGGTGCTCGTGTGGGCAATCGGCTACGTCGCCTTCGGAGTCATACTGTTGGCCGCCAACCTGACCGTGCTGCGTAACCGTCGAACTACGCCAGTTGCAGTCGGAGTGGTTGTGGCGGTCGGAGCAATCGCCGGCGGTTTTCGTGGACTTACTGTCGGAATCGGGGCCGACGTCGCGGGAATCAGCGGGGGTGACCTAAGCCTGATTGCAGTTCGGGTGATTACCGGTACCGCACTTGGAATGGTGCTTGTCCCTCTCGGTGCACTTTTCCTGGCTCTCATCAACGAGTACAACCGCCAGCGATCGGCGCTCATCGGAGAACTCACAGCGCTCGAAGCAACCCGCATGCGCGCTGAGGGTGCTTCAGACCTACTTCGTCAAACCCTCATCGAGCAACTAGCCGTCAAAATTTCAACGGACTCGGACTCACTGCGCTCGGCGAGCCATCAAGTGTGGCCAGGAGATTCACCACGAGAACGCGTCCGATGGGGGAATGTAGTGATGACATCCCTGCTGCACAATCCATTCCCCGGAACTGCCGTAGCCGTTGTCTGGTCCGTGAGTGCCCTGCTCACCCTCACTGCTGCGATCGGCCCAGTGCGTGGGACCTTGCAAGTAGCCGCTTCTGCGCTGGCTATCTGGTGGATCTTTCGCTTAGCCCGACACTTGATGCCATCAGGGCGGTTGACCGGACTGCTCTGGTTTGTTGTGGTGATGCTTGCCACGATAATCGTGACCGGACCCGTAGCCTCCCTCATCTTCGACCCACGTCCCGTTGGCTCCGGTACAGCTTTGATACTGGCAAATGCATTTTGGCTCCCGCTCTTCACGATTTTGATCAGCATCTGCATAGGTGCCGTGAGATCCAGCGAATTGGTTTTGCAGAACCTGCAGACTATGGTTCGTAAGGATGAGATCGCAGCACGCGCAGCTGCCCGGGAGACGGTCCGTCTTAAACGTGAAGTAGCTGAGTCATTGCACAGTTTGCAATCACGGGTCTATGCAGCACGCGCCCAAGGATCGGAGCAAGCATTCCTGGCGGACCTCGTGTCCGACCCCGACGCCTCCCTCAGCCCTGAGGAGATCCTCCAGTCAGTCATCGATCCCTGGGCGAGCCTTATCGAGATTGACGTGCAACTTCCGTCGACCCCAATGTCACTAGGTGAAGCGCGGTCTGTGAAAAGAGTGATACAGGAAGGGCTCGCGAATGCCTACCGGCACGGGGGAGCTTCTCAGAGTTCTATTGGTATCGCACGCGAGGCAACCGCTCTGGTAGTCGAGATGATTGACAATGGTGTCGGCAAGGATCCACATTCAAGGCCAGGGCTAGGGTCAGCCATACTTGAGGAGGTCAGTGATGGACAGTGGTCAGTTCACACCCTTCCAGATGGGGGCTGCTTGTTGGTCGCACGAATAAATGACCAACTGGACTAAGCCAGTTTTGACGTCAAACAACCGAAACCCACGCCAATAAGAATCCGCGAATGAAAAGATGTGACCATGTTCAGAACCGGAATCGTTGCAGCCGCTGTTTGTTTGATGCTGTTTACGGCAGTAGGTGCATCGCCTGCGTCGCTTTTGACGTCTGGCGTTATGTTCCGCCCAAAACCAAAAAAGTTGATGTCACTTTGTCAGGGCCTTCTGGTCAAAATTGCTCAATCAGCCTCGCAGCCAACTAAGGCCCGGTCACCGCGACGGCAGCCAACAGGACGAGAACCTGCACAACAACGAGCGCAAGAATTGCATTAAAAATGGCGGTCCGATTACGTGACCATCTGGCATAGAGAACTGCACCCGCGAGGGCCACACCAAGTACCACCGGGAACCATGTACTTGAGGGGTAACTTTCCACCGCGAGAATGACCGACCCCAGAGTGAGAAGAATCCAACACAGCCACGTTGCACGAGTTTTGCCCACACTAGTGACGAAGCCTTTGACGTCAGCTTGTCGATCCAGCTCTAGGTCAGGCAGAGCATTCGCAACATGGGCACTGACTCCCACGATCGCACACACCGCAGTGAGCCAGATTGCGGGAGCCTGTCCATTAAGTCCATAAGAAAGAAAAGCGGGAATCGAGCCAAAAGCCAACGCATAAGGCAACCACGACCACCAGGTGCGCGAGAGCACGGTGTTGTAAAGCCACGCCATGATCAGTGCAAAAACATGCCACGATCCACCAACTGCCCCCGCCACAATCCAACTCATTGCACTGGAAACCACCAAAGCAATGACGGCGGCGATCCATAACTCCCGCGATGAAATCCCCATTGCCACGGTTGGTTTATCTAATCGCTGAGACTTCTTATCCAGCGAAGCGTCGAAAGCGTCATTACTCCAACCCACAGAGAGTTGACCTACCAACACCACAACGAAGACTCCTGCGAGCGGCCAACCCCTCCACCCCAACCCGGCAGCAAGTAACACAAAAACAACAGTCACAACTGCGGTTGGCGCAGCATGACTTGCCTTGAGGAAGCCCTTAAGTCGTGTAATTTTTGCACCTCCCCCAGCCATGAACAGGAGAGCCATCACTCCCACACAAGATGGCTGGGTGCCCCGTTATAACCGCATCTCCCCGACATGTAGGTCACGATGGTTCACGGGCGTGGAAAAGATTGAAATAGAACTCAGAGCGATTCACAGGCCAAGTGGACTGTACGTCACGATTGTGTGACGCCTTATGGAAATTTTAGCGCCATGTGAATTGTTCGTGTCGGTGCTGTGACTGCCGCCACCGGTATCAGCCGACTAGTCGCACTATCAGTCACTGAGCCCGGAGGATCCTTCTGAACCGACAGCTACCTTGGAAATTTTCAGCCAACTCAATTTTATTTAACCCATCAACTAAAGCACAAGATGCGGGGGTTCGCACAATCGAGAAATACCGGCATGATGCTGCCCGTAGATTTACCAGCGAGGCAATGATTTGCCTGGATTAAGAATTCCCTGCGGATCCCAAGCACTCTTAATTCTGGCATGCAGACCAATGGCAACGTCATCCAATTCACGAGCAAGCGCCTCCCTCTTGAGGTTACCTACTCCGTGCTCACCCGTGACGGTTCCATCCAGGGCCAATGCAACTTCCAGAATGTCATCGAAGGCAAGCAGTCCTCTGGCGGCTGCCTCCTGATCTCCCCGCTCGGTCACAATTGTCGGGTGCAGGTTTCCATCACCGGCATGGCCGAAAGTACAGATGGTTACATCCCTGTGCGCAGCAATGTCTTGAATGCGCACCATGGCTTCAGCAAGATTGGGCGAGGTACCGCAATATCGTCGAGCAACCAATCACCTTTGGCTTCAATAGCGAGAATGGCCATTCGTCGGGCCCCGAGAGCATTTCAGATTCTGCTTTGTCTTCAGATCGGTGAGTAAGACTGGCACCGTGCTGCCTCGCAAATCTGCATTAAGTCGATCAGCATCGGCCAGTGAACTGCCCTAAACCGGAATCTGTTTGGGCCACGAGAAGGGCCCCTGCACTGCAGTATCTAGTCCCATTGGGCGCCACTCTTCTACAACCTGAAGAGTTTTTTGATCCATGAGCTCAAGCATGCTTGGTGTGAGCTCGGACATGATGGCTGAGGAAGCTCGACCTGCGTCAGCGACATTGTCAAAACTGCAACAGCCGTGGTCGCAGGCGCAGGCATGGGGCGTAAGCGCAGCCTTGCCATGGTGACAATTCCCAGCGTGCCACCCGAGCCGACCATAAGCCCTGCTAAGTCATATCCAGCGACTCCTTTAATTGTGCGTCTACCCAGACGGGTTATCTGCCCGTCAGCCATCACTACTTCAAGCCCTAAAACAGCATCCCTGGTCACGCCGTATTTCACACAACACAATCCCCCCGCATTGGTGTTGACATTTCCACCAATTGAACAGAAATCCTTACTAGCAGGATCTGGTGCGTACCACATTCCAGAACGCGCAACGTACTCACGTAATTCAGTATTGAGAATTCCTGGCTGAGTTTCAACGTACCCGTCATCAACATTCACGGCAAGAACATCGCTCATTCGCATCAACACAGAGAACGAGGCGAGCCATCAATTGCATTACTACCGCCACTAAGCCCCGAGCTGGCATCACGAGGAATGACCGGCACTCGGAACGTGTGGTGCCGCCATGACCGCAGATACCTCTTCGGTGGAGCGGGGAAATACCACTGCGAATGGCTCACCTGCAGCCGAACCAGTTGAGCGATCACGTGAATAGGAGCGCAAAATATCAGGGTCAGTCACAATATCTCGGTCCTGTAAGACTGCCTCGCAGGCCGCCAACACTGAATCTTCGGGTAACACATCGCAAACCATAACGCCACCAGGCCAATGGCGTGCAGACTCAATCCCGAGTGGGCTAAGCCACCACCGGCATTTGTCTGATCGAATAAGTAAACAGCAAAGCCGCCGAGGGGTCAACCGGGCAATGGATAAATTTCTGGCACTTGCAGCACTGCATTTTATCGCCAGCGGTCTCAGTCCACTCTAGCGGTCCAGAGATGATCCAAGTGGCAATATTTAACAATGAAAATTTTTCGAATCTGAACGGAGAACCACATTGCAAAATGTGGTATTCGGGGCGTCACCACCGCGATCGAAATAGACTAAGCCGATGTCATTAACGGATGTGCGAGTCCAGTCGAACGTCGATGTACCCATGAGAGATGGGTGCCAACTCAAGACAGATATTTACCACCCCGCTACGAGTGAACCAGCGCCTGCGCTGCTTATGCGTCTTCCATATGCAAAGGAACTTGCCGAGACAAACGTGTACGCGCATCCGGCTTGGTTTGCAGCTCTGCGGTATCTCGTGGCCTTAAAAATTTGCAGGCGTGGAGTTTCACGAGATGGTTAACCCGCTGTCCCACGTTATCGATCACACTTAGTCAGGCCAACAGTCAGGATTGTTGTGGAAACAATGTTCTCCGCCCAGGAGCAACTAATGAGTAGGTGACCCTACACAGGAGGAAGCCGCGCAAAACCGCATCAGGATCGAAAAAATGAACACCCAAACAGGGAGGAGAAACCGAAACTTCAAGTTCACGGCCAAAAATGAAGGCTTAGATTCCGACCCACGTGCATAACGAGCACTTAACAGCACCTTTCAAAGTCAGAGTCACGATTGAGGAGTAATGTGCGCGTACCGGATCTTTCAGTTCCAGTGCTCAATGCCAGTGCGCAATGCCAGTGTTCAATGCCAGTGTTCAATGCCAATGTTTCGTGAGAGAGGGATACCCAATGGATGACACCGTTCGTCAACACAAGTACGTTCTTACCGAAGATCAGATGCCCACCACTTGGTACAACATCATTCCTGACCTGCCGGCACCCCCTCCTCCGCCCTTGCACCCCGGACGTTTAGATCCCGTTGGCCCCGAGGATTTGGCGCCGTTATTCCCCATGGAATTAATCATGCAAGAAGTCTCAACGGATCGATTCATTGAAATTCCCGGCGGAGTGTTAGACGTGTATCGCCAGTGGCGGCCATCACCTCTATTTCGAGCCCATCGACTAGAGAAGGCGTTAGGTACTCCCGCACGTATTTATTACAAGTACGAGGGTGTTTCCCCCGCGGGTTCACACAAACCGAACACAGCTGTCCCGCAGGCTTACTACAACAAGAAGGAAGGCACCAAGCGCCTCACCACTGAAACGGGTGCAGGTCAATGGGGCACCGCACTGTCATTTGCCTGTGCTCTCTATGACCTTGAGTGTGAGGTGTGGCAGGTCGGTGCATCTTTTGACTCAAAGCCTTACCGCCGGCTGATGATCGAAGCATTCGGCGCCAAAGTTCACCGGTCACCATCCGATGTCACCGAAATTGGTCGGCAACTGGCCCAAGACCCGCGCAATTGGTCAGGCTCCCTTGGCATTGCGATCTCTGAAGCAGTTGAAGTTGCGGCCACCCACCCCGACACCCGATACGCACTTGGCTCGGTTCTCAACCATGTGCTGCTGCATCAAACGGTCATCGGTGAGGAAGCCATTTTGCAAATGCAAATGGCCGGCGATACTCCAACCATGATCGTTGGTTGCACCGGCGGTGGTTCAAACTTTGGCGGGCTTTCATTCCCGTTCATCCGCGAGAAGATGGCGGGCAAAATCTCACCGCGAATCGTTGCTACCGAACCGGCCTCGTGCCCCTCGCTCACGCGCGGTGAGTACCGGTACGACTTCGGTGACACTGCAGGCATGACACCGCTCATGAAGATGCACACATTGGGCCACGACTTCATTCCAGACCCGATTCACGCAGGTGGGCTGCGTTATCACGGGATGTCACCACTTGTTTCGCACATGTATGAATTAGGCATGATGGAAGCAGTAGCCGTTGCGCAAACCGAGTGTTTCGCAGCGGCAATTCAGTTTGCCCGCACCGAAGGGATCGTGCCTGCACCCGAACCAACCCATGCAATTGCGGTCGCGATCCGCGAAGCCCTCAAAGCCAAGGAAACCGGTGAAGAAACCGTCATTCTGACCGCACTATGCGGGCACGGCCACTTTGACCTACCCGCCTATGACCAGTACCTGCGCGGCGAGATGGTCGATGAAATGTTTTCCGATGCTCGGCTGGCCGAAGCAATGTCAACCGTGCCAGAGGTTTCATTCCCTTAGCGGCACCACTTAGCTATGAAAATGCATTGAAGTCACATCTAGTGCCCCGGCCGTAGGACAAAGTGTCATCGACATGAACTTCACTCCAGTCCGAGTAGTCCAGCGACTTTAAGCCTTTGGATTTTTCCCGACGCGGTGCGCGGCAATTGCTCAACCGCGAAGATCTCCTTTGGCTGCTTGTAACCCGCCAAATCGCGACGTAGCCGGGTGGTGAGTGCATTGAGGTCTAGGTCGCCGTGACCGACAACTGCGGCGCACACTTTTTGACCCCAGCGTTCATCAGGGATGCCGAACACTGCCACATCATGTACCCCGTCGAAAGCCAGGATCTCTCCTTCAAGTTCTGCCGGGTAGACGTTCATCCCACCGGTAATGATGAGGTCTTCGCGTCGTCCTTCGATGTAGAGATACCCCTGGTCATCGAGGCGCCCTAGATCTCCGACCGTAAACCAACGTTTCCCATCGATGACCCGCCAAGCTGCAGCGGTTTTCTCCGGATCACCCCAGTACTCGAAATAGCCATACTCCGGTGGTGCGCACCAAATGGTTCCATCGATGATTCGCAACTCGCGCTCCGGTCGAGCCCTACCGACAGAACCGGGTCGCAAAGCCCATTGCGTTCCCGGCATGGTTGTGAACTGCCCTTCGGTGGAACCGTAGAACTCCCGCACATGTTCCGCGCCGGCCCATTCGTGAATCGCCTGCTTGAGAACGGGCGGACAGGCCGACCCGGCGTGCACCAACATTCGATAAGGACTCTCGGCCAAACCGCCAGATCTTTCGAGAAGACGCTGAATGTGACTGGGAACCACGAAGGCGATGGTCGGACGATGCTCGGCAATTGCCTTAGCGTGAAGTTCGGCATCGAACCAGCCCGGAAGCAATACATCGCCTCCGGCAAGGAGTGTGTACAGAGCGAAACGTAGTGGACCTGAGTGAGTTAACGGACCATGGACCAACGACGTGTCACGGAATGAGCAGTCCCACATGGCAATCTCGGTCGCCCAGAGCCCTGCGGCAGCCTCCGGTGTTAAAACGCCGGACCACACTCCTTTGGGTTTTCCCGTGGTACCCGACGTGTAATGCATTGGCCGTCCGAGGGGATATGGCGGTAACGGATATGGCTCTTCGTAGTTAGAGGAGAGCGCAATAAGTGACGCCGTGGTGTCGAAAACCACGCTCGGTGCAGAATCGTGCAATATGTAATCGCGTTCACGCTCTGACAGATTAGGGTTCACCATGACGGGGATTACTCCGATAGAGAGAGCTCCCCACACGGACATGATGATGCCGCTCTGCTGAAGTTGGGCCTGATCAATATCTTTTTCGTGACCTGGTGCTATCGCTATTCGGTCTCCGGGAGTGACGCCGATCTGCAACAGTCGCGCCGCCGCCCACGAGGCACCCTGTCGAGCCTCTGATGCGGTCAGTCGGAGCACGCGGCCAAGCGTACGTCGTGCAGCCATTGGGCTCGGGCAGACATTCACAGATCGACGAAGGTGACACCTCTACTCTCGAAGTCTTGGCTATTGCGGTGAGTAATGTAACGTGAAATCGGAAATACCCACGAGGTGAGTAGCACCGGATCATCTGTGACTAGTACCCTCCGTCCGGGAGGAAGCAAAGTGTCTTGGTCGTTCGGGCGCGGTCTGGTAACGACCGCGGCATTCGTCTCATTTGCATGTGCCGTCTCCGCATGTTCGACGCCACCTGTTTCTGGCATGCTCACTATCGCGGGTTCGCAGACCATGCAAAGCCTGATCGCAAGGTCCGTCGCAGGGTACGCCGCCGATCGCGCAATGGTGGACGTCAAACTCGAATTCATCGGGTCCAGTGGCTCGGTACTTTTGTTCTGCGAAGGGCTGGCGCAGGTCATCGGAGCGAGTAGGCCGATGTCAGACAAGGAACGAGCCGCATGCGAGCTTGAAGGCATACGTCCCGCAGAACTCCTCGTCGGAAGAGATGCTGTTGTGATCGCCACGGGTAGCGCATCAAATGCCCCTGCCTGCCTGACGGACGCAGAACTCTATGCGTTGACTAGTGCGGAGTTGGACGCGACGTTTGCGAAATCGGCGGCGGATCGGAACTGGCAGGATGCACGCGGACTCTCGACCGAACTTGGCTCCACCGCGGACTTGCCGAACGCTGCCTGGGAGTTCGTCATCCCGAACCCCGCTTCCGCAACCATCGAAAC
This sequence comes from Candidatus Nanopelagicales bacterium, assembly GCA_018401415.1. Classification (GTDB taxonomy): domain Bacteria; phylum Actinomycetota; class Actinomycetes; order S36-B12; family S36-B12; genus UBA4592. Next base: position 177,577 of record JAGYKV010000010.1, read on the forward strand.
CTACGTCGAACGTGTCATCGAGCCCATTGCAACTGAGCGCGGCGAAGTGTCGGCGCTCACGTCAGCTAGAACTGTGACCACGAGCAACAATGCAGTACTGAATGCAATTGATGACCGACCGGCAGCGCTGGGCATCGTGGACTACTCAAGTTTTCGGGCGTGGCCCGGTGATTTGCGTCTGGTCGGACTTGGCGAGGGTGACTCATGCGTCATTCCGAACGATACTTCGGTGGGTCAAGAGATTTATCCCCTCAGCCGCAGTCTGTACTTTTACGTCGATGCGGGTGCTGTCGAGAATCGCGCGGTGCGGGAGTTCGCCGAGTACCTGACTTCGGACGAAGTCATGTCAAGTATTGCGGCGCAGAGCGCATTGGAACTCCTCCCTGAAGAAAGACGTGCCTCGGTTGATACGTTCCGAGCCCAGATGGAAGGGGACTCCTCATGATCTCCAACTTGACCCGCCTTGAAGATTGGCAGGTTCTCCTGCTGTCGCTCGGCCTGTGGATCTCGTTCGCGCTTGTACTGGCGTTCTTATTCCATCGCTTCATCCCGACGGGGTCCCGCGAACGGGTATCGATCGTGTCGGCGGCCTACATGACTGCCTTCGGCAGTCTTTTCGCAATTCTCACCGCGTTCTTGATCAGTGCCGAGTACACCACCTATCGATCGGCCCAAGCATCGATCGGTGCCGAAGTCGCGGCCGCCGACCAACTTGCATCAGCCACGGCCGGTCTCTCGCCAGCGGATGCCGAACGGATCCAGTCGCTGCTCACGACCTACCTCAAGGATGTCGTGAGCAGCGATTGGGAGGCTTTGCGGTTCGCCGATTCATCGCTCTCACCCGCTGGGAGCAGTTTGCGTGAGCTTCAGCAGGAGGTGTTCGCCCGTGGTGGCCGCGAATACATCTCGCCCGTGGTGGCCGCGACAATCCAGGACGCTGTCAATGACATCGTGTCAGCGCGCCGCATGCGCGCTGTTATCGCCGATACGACGCTTCCTCTTCCACTCTTCGGTATTGCGCTGATCGCGGGAACCGCCCTCATCGCCAACGGTTTGCTCGTCGCTTCGCGCTATTCGCGGGTGTATTCTTTCGTAGCCTCCGGGATCGTCCTGGTGGTTGCCCTTGACCTCGGAGCCATCATCGTCATCAACAGCCCGTTCCAGGGCGGGTTGACCGTGAGTCCACAGCCGTTCGTGCAACTTGTCGAAGAGATTTCCCGTGGTGAACACCTCCCCTGGGTAATTTCATGAGGTCTCTTCGTCGCCCGATCGCGCTAGCGTCCGCTGCGATTATCGCGGGAACTCTCGCTGGCTGCTCCAGCCCGTCAACGGAAGCAGAACCAGAGTGCCTGCCTCCCCAATGCGTCGTGATCGAGCCAGCAGAGCCGATCCTCATCGGCAGCCTGCTCAACATCGACGATCCCATCGGCCGCGACACCGCCGCCATCGTGGCGATGAGTATCGATTACCTCGATGGGGAGTTTGACGGTTTGAATGGACAGCTCCTGAATCGGCCCGTGGAGTTGATCAGCGAGCTGGAGGCGTGCTCCGCTGACAGCGGGAAAGAAGGGGCCAGGCGTTTCGCGGGGAATCAATTAATGCTGGCCGTAGTCGGCACCACTTGCTCGGGTTCGGCCTTCCAAGCCGCTGCCCCCATTCTCAGTGAGGCAGGTATTTTGATGGTGTCGTCCACCAATACCTCGCCGCTGCTCACTGAGTCGGATACCCGCCAGCGCTTCTACTTCCGGACAGCCTCGAACGACCTGTTGCAGGCGGCGGTCGCCGGTGACTTCGTGGCGAAGTCGTTGGGTGCGCAATCTGTTGCGACGTGGTCCGCTGACAACTTCTACTCGCAGCCCCTCACCGACGGCTTCATCCGCCGTGTTTCCGGGCTGGGGAGTAGCGTTGTCGCCCGCGTGATGCAGCCAACCAATCCCACCGGTATAGCAGCGGTCGTGGCCGAGCTTGCAGCCGCGCAACCCGAGGCGATCTTCCTTCCGTTGTACGAGCCGGAGTGCATCGCGGCCGTGCAGGCGATCCGCTCAGAGCCAAAGCTCGATGGTGCGTCTCTGCTGGTAGGGGAGAGCTGCCAGACCCCAGGGTTCCTTCGCGCACTTGGTCCGCGAGCTGAAGGGGTTTACTCCTCTGGCCCTGATGCGAGCGGACTTGACGCCGGCGCGTTCTACCAACTCGAGTTCCTCCCTGCCTATCAGCGGTTGGTCGATGAACAGGTCCCGGTCACCTCATCGGCTGCGACCTTCGACGCTGTCAACATGATCTTCTTTGCCATCCGTGCTGCGGCGAGACCCCAACCCGGTGGGGCCATCCACATCAATCGCGAGGACCTCCGCCGCGCGATGCTGACCCTCACGCAGTACCCGGGGCTGTCCGGCACCCTAAGTTGTTCCCCACTGGGCGATTGTGTGCGCAGCGCACGGATGTCGATCTATCGCGCACCTGACTGGCCGGTAACCGGAAAACGGAGCCAGCCGGTATACAGCGAGACAATCAACCTCGCCGAGGTCAGTCGCGGGCTGTAGGTCTCACCCCCGTGTACGCAGGTACAGCTACGGCTTCTTATAAGGCGTGAACAATGTCGTCGACCCTATCCTTCGCGTCACCGAAAAGTATCGCAGAGTTTTCATTGAAGAACAGCGGGTTTTGCACACCGGCATAGCCCGACGCCATGGAGCGCTTGAACACGATCACGTCATTGGCGTTCCAGACCCGCAACACCGGCTCGCGGCGCAGCAGCGTCTAGCGCCGATCGAGTGCGTTAATGGTGACCCTGACACGAAAGATTTCGCCCATGGTGTCGGGCCAGGCAGCAAGACGACGATCCTTCCAAGTGATGATCTCGTTGTGATTGAGGGTCTCTCACTCTGGGGAAGGTGAAAGGAGTTGACGCTCTGCGAGGGCCCAGAAGAACCCTCGAAGATTCATGAGTTCTTCGAATGTTCCCTGCTCCACCACGACACCGCCCTCGAGGACTACGATCTTGTCAGCATTTTGAATTGTTGTCAGGCGATGAGCAATGACCAACCTCGTCGCATTTGTTCGGGCAACACTTTCAGAGACAGTGGATTGTGTTTCGTTGTCAAGGGCACTAGTCGCTTCATCGAACAGGATGATCTGCTCACGCGAATTGGGTGTTGCTGAGCCGGAGAACGTGATGTGTTTTTCGATGGCGTTGAATTAGGTCAAGGCTAGGTATACGGCACCGTACTTAACTCACGTCTCACCAAAATACACACAACAAATTTCAAAGACAACGACCACTTGGAGTTGGTGTTATGTGACTTAACGCAAGTCATGGGTTGGGTGTCTACTTTCCGGGCCACCGAGTCCACATCGACGTGAAATTCATTGCTCCCCTGAAGGGCTCAGGCCGGACACACCCTCCGACGCGTCCCATTCAGGAGCAGCGTCCATGCTGCGTTTCGATAGCAGATAGTCTATTGACACGCAAGTTTACAATAGGCTTTAATCTATTCTTACGATGTGTAGTCAAAGTATATACATTATGAACAGGGAGGAATGGTTATGCGGTATCCACAAGCTGAGCGTTCCCGCCAATTGCTCGACTCAGTCACTCGAGCAGACGCCCCTCTGCTGGGTCGGTTGAGCCGGCCCTCTCAGGGCTGGTTGCGGACGGTGCGGGAGGCGCTGAACATGCCGCAGCGCGAATTGGCACGCCGGCTGAACGTCTCGCAGCCTTCGGTACAGGCTCTAGAGCGGCGCGAGGTTAGTGGCGCGATCACCATCGACTCCCTCGAACGCGCGGCGGAGGCGCTCGGCTGTGATCTGGTGTACGCGCTCATTCCTCGCCGCCCGCTTGAGGAAACGCTGCGCGAGCAGGCTGAGAAGGTGGCTCGTACGCAGTGGGCTGCAGTGGCACACACGATGGCTCTCGAGGACCAGAGTGTGACTAGCGGCCAGGGCGACATCGCAGAGTTGGCACGCAGGACGATGACCGCAGGCACGGCCGTATGGCCCACCGATGCTTGACGAGCCTGGACCCGGGCAGACTCCCCTCACCGATGAGCAGAAGACGGGCCTTCTGCTGCCGCTGAGCACGCAAGCCGAGTTGAACGCCGCCGAGGCGGATTCGATCGCTAAGGCTCGGACTTGGGCGATAGTGCGGTCGCGTCCGTTGTCCAGTGCTCAGGTACTTCGCGAGGAATGGCTCAAGCGTCTGCACAAAAGGATGTTCGACTCGGTCTGGAAATGGGCAGGAACCTATCGCCAGACGGACGTCAACATCGGCAATGTGTTCTGGCCACAGGTGCCGGCCGCAATGCGAGAAGCCCTAGATGATGCAACCTTCTGGGTCGACCTTCGCGAAGAGAACGAGATGATGGCGGTCGAAGTGGCCGTTCGCGTTCAGCACAAGCTCGTCGCGGTTCACCCGTTCCCGAACGGCAACGGGCGTTGGTCCCGCCTGGTCGCGGACCTTCTCATGCACTCCCAGGGCGCTCGGCCGCTGAGCTGGGGCGGAGGTGTGAACTTGCAGGCTCAAGGAGACACTCGCAGTACCTACTTGGCGGCTATCTATGCCGCGGACAACGGCGACTTCCGAGACCTGATCGCCTTCGCCCAGTCCTAGCCTGCTGCGCAGAATGACCTGATCCGGCGATGGCAGCAGCGCCCCGCCAGATCAGGAAGTGAGTCCGCGCCCACGGGCTTCCAAGACGGTGACTCGATTAGTTGGCAGCATCGAATGATAGTTCGAAAGGTCAAAGGGTCGGCTGCGGTTGCGTGGGAACAGTGGCGTGACTGAGCGGATCATGCGGCCAAGTGCAAGGCGAGCAAAGCGACCGGCGATGGCTGGAGTTCCCCGTCGCGGGTCCTACTGGTCATGGAGACCAAGGGCGTCGTGCATGGGGTTGGTGCGACCGGGACGATCATGATCACCCCGGACGGGGATGGGTTCAGTGCGGTGATGATGTCGAATGGGCAACAGGACACTGTGACAACTACGCCGACTCCGACGACATCCGGGATGTCACCGATCGCCCCGAGAGTCTCATCGAACACCGAATCGACGCCTGTTTTTGGACCACTTTATGGCGCGCAATACGCCGCGTCAGGCCCGACCCTCCTATGCCCTTCGTCTGTTTTCGGTGACGCCTGATCCGTTCAGCAGGCAATTTCCCATTGCTCAGGGAAAGAGCATTGATCTCCTTGGCATCGATGCCTAAAGCGCCTTGCATGTTCTCGAACTGAAGGGGTACAAGGGGAATGCCCCGAAGACAAAGTCGGCAAAAACCGAAAAGTCACATTACGCAGAGCCGGCCGCTGTCACGACATTAGGACTCGGCACAGAACACGCAGGATCGAATCAAAACGCTCACCATTGTGTAAGCCGCAGCGTCCTTCACGGGACTGGGCAACTTACTGCTTGGCTAGCAAATCTAACACCGCCTGCGCGGCTAACGCCGAGCTTGCAGGATTCTGGCCCGTGACTAATTTGCCGTCGGTGACGGCAAATGGTTGCCAGTTCGGAGCCTTTTCATAGGAGCCGCCTTCTTCAATAAATGCATTCTCAATCGAGACAGGTACGACATCGGCCAACCCCACGGCTTGCTCCTCACTGTTCGAAAACCCAGTAACCTTTCGCCCTGCAACCAGCGGGCGTCCATCCGCGGCCTTTGCATTGATGAGGGCACTCGGTGCATGACACACCATTCCCAAAGGTTTCTCTGCCTGAACGGTTGCTTCGATCAATGCAATTGAATTCGGGTCGTTCACCAAGTCCCATAGAGGACCGTGTCCGCCGGGATAGAAGATGGCATCGAAATCCGCTCCGTCCACAGAATCAAGTCGCACCGTGTGCGCCAACTTTTCGGTTGCCTCGGGGTCATTGGTGAATCTTTCAGTTGCTGCATTTTGCGCATCAGGTTCTTCGCTTTTTGGGTCCACGGGAGGTAATCCACCTGCTGGAGACGCCATTGTGATGTCTGCCCCGGCGTCCTTGAACACGTAGTACGGCACCGCAAGCTCCTCATACCAGAGCCCGGTCTTGATCCCGGTGTTTCCTAAGTCTTGATGCGAAGTCAGAACAATGAGAATCTTCATGGGGGTCTCCTTCAGGGTGGACGAGCGCTTCGCAGGGTAGCGTGAATTTAGTGATATTAAAAGAGGTTATTTCCCTAAAATGTCATACTCAATGCAGCGAGGGATTGAACATCGCCTCGCCCGTCCAGTTCCAAAGGATCGTGGTGCCATGTTGAACGAGCGGATTCTGCCGATCTGACCGTGTAGTTGTATCGGCCAACCCGTTCGATCGTGTCCTCGGAGTCAGCAATCAACTGACCGTTGCGAGCCGCCTCGGGTGTGGTGTTTCACGACTTAGTTAACCCCTGTCCCACGACATCGTTAACCCTTGGCCTTGTCAAAAAACAGGGTTATCGTGGAAGCAGTATTAGCTGGTCGTTCTCATGCGGCCGTAACGGAGCAATACGGGATTTCAAAGGTATGGATGGGCAAACGCATGGCCCGCTGGCTAACCGGCACACAATTCATCGGCCACGACGACCCTTCATCAATTCCGATACCGGTGAAGCTCCGAGAAAAGTCAGACCAGGCAGCAAAAGGAATCATCTGAAAGTAAACAAAGTCCCGGGACAGGGGTTAACGATGTCCTGGGACTTGACATTGGAGCCGCCTCGGGTGCCCTGTTTCACGACATATTTATCGCATGTTCCACGACATCCTTATCACTTGGATGAGTCAACTTTGACAGCCTTTTGGTCATGCCGAAGCATCGGGTGGTCGGTTACTCGGTTCGTAGATGATCATGGAAGCCAGCATTAAGGCGACCACTTCAATAAATAATAAAATTGGGCAAACAATCACGCTGATTAGGACGACCACAAATGCCTTAGTCGACGTTGCCATATTCAGCTTTCTCACTCCAGTTGTGCACTGAGACCGGGAGTTTCGCGTCACCCAGTTTCTTATCGGTGCGGTTCTCCTTGATCACCGCCCACGACTTCCTATTAAGGAGATGATTTTGACCCCAGGATTTACACGAGATTCGCGAAAGCATGTGCCTCTTCTCTAAATTACGTGAAGGAATCGCATGTGCTTTTATTGGGAAATCAACGATGAGATGGGATCAATATGCCCAGAGCCGTCCATGGACGACCGATCTAGATACTCAATCGCATACGTTGAACTCGTACGCCGCCAGCAAAGATTGATCTTGGGAAGAAAGCACTGGCCAACCAAGCGGTCCGCGACGTCGCCTGCACTTCGAAGCCTTCACGCTCGTAGAGTCGAGTGGCTCCGGAGTTGTGCACATCTACGTCGAGGGTGACGCTGGTCATGCCTGCGGCGCGCGCATGCTCGATGGCATCGCTAATCATCACGCCACCAACGCCCTTCCCCCTGGCCTCCGGCATGACCGATATCGCCGTGATGTGCCACGCTCCCACACCATGCTGCCTCATGAGGGACAGGAAAGGTCGGAAGACAACCCCCACCACCGTGAGCCGTATCCGAGTCCAGCCCCAGCCTAATCCGAACGTTTCATCGGGCTCGGGCACAACACTTGGGCCACTAAGGATGACACCGAGGGGCTTTCCTCCGACCTCGGCAATGCGCGCATACTCAATTGACCAGGCGTGACCCGGGGTGTTCACCACCCGGATAAGGATCTGCTCCCAACGCCCACCGAGCATAAAAGAGAACATCCGATCAGTGGCGGTTTCAAGATCCCAGGCCACAAGGGGGCGTCCTCGATTCGGGCATCACGCATGCTCACCATGGTGTCCATGTTGACCATGTTGACCATGTCCATAATGCGCTGGGCCGACTATGGATCACCCGTATGAGCAGTCCACTACCCTGCCACCAACAACAGTGAATCTGACTCGATCTGTGCGCCAGTCCGCCGTCACAGTCTGAGGTATGCCGTCAATACTTACAATTTCAACCCGCAAACCATTGGCCTTCGCTATCTGACGCGCGTTAGCGAGTGTTCCGGAATCAATGCCTTCCCGACAGGTGGACCTGTGCGTAATCGGGACAAGGAGTTGAAAAAGACCCACACTATTGTCAATAGTGGGTGGAGGTACTGGCTGCATGCTCGACGCGACATTCGTTAACTCATCAAAGTTAATCCCCTTCGCTTCGACGACCACGTTGGTACCAGTTTTGGCCTTGTCATCTTCAGCTCTGTTTTTGCTTTCACTCCCGCTCTTCTTCAGGGTGTAACTGACCAGACCACCGTTCGCCACGTCTGATTTCTCACAGCGAAGATCTGCCGCCTCTTGGGCTTGTGACGTAGATGACTTCACACCACATTTTGCGTACACCCGAGCGATGACGGTGGACTGCTCACCTGTCGTATCAGGCTCACCCACCGTGAATTTAACGTTGCCCACTTTGCCCCACTCAGGATCTAGTGTGGGGAAATCCCGCCACCACTCAGGGTTGCACATCTCTATGCCTGCACAGAAAAAGAGATCTTCTTCGGGCGAGCTGTACCAATTAGTGCCCACCGGTTTTTCATGGACCGTGAAGCCCCGTGCTTTCGTGCCATAACCCGCACCAACGTACGTCTCGCCACCCACGATTTTGCCGCTGGTCACCTCTAGATCTCTAGAGACCACCTTGACCTTGCTTGTTCTTTTAAGGCCTGCGGTGTAAGTCGGCTTGTACACCACTGCCGCGCCATCCATCAACTGGGCGGCGGCGGTGTAGGACTTGTAGGAATTGCTGACGTCATATGACTTCGGCTGGATGTACTCAGTTTTCCCTGACGTGACTGGATCATCGCTCGCATGCAGGGCAGAAACAGATGAGATCGCCACCATGGTCAGCGCAGTTGCGGCACACATTGCTACCGCTCGGGATTTACCTGACCTATGAACTGACGAACTCATGGGTGTCGACATGCAGTGGAGCGTACCTCAAAATTCCCGTTCATTACTCAGGAAATCGGCGGATGATCAGGGTAATGTGCGATTCTGAAGAAGCCAATAGCGTTGGGTATCCGCGGGTTCCTTATAGTCGTAGTGTCGCTGGTCCTTGTAGGTTGCGGCAGTAGTACGGAGACTCCTGTTCTTACACAAGTCTCGGCGACGCAGCCCCGGTGAAGCTCTGAAAAAAATCAGACCAAGCAGCAAAAGAATTTATCTGAAAGAAAACAAAGTCTCGGGACAGGGGTTAACGATGTCCCGGGACACGACATTAGAGCCGCCTCAGGGAACCGTCGCTGCACTCCTCCCCACCCCGGACCTACGCATGACGAGAGTGCCGGGACGGCACCCTGACATCACGCAATTCCCACGTACCAACGACTCTTCGTCCGTCTGAGTCCGCGGAAATCCGCTCTGAACCCACTGATTTCAGTTTAATCTCGGTTTACGATTTCGCCTTCGCGAGGCTTTGGAATCCGCAGCGGCGGCCCGGCGAGACCTTCGGATATCGCATTTCGAACTACGCACCTACGGAGGGGCAGGCCTGGAAACCCTAGGCACCTAAGGGTACATCGCGCACGCGGATTCACCGCTGCCGTGGTGGAGTCCTACGTGCGAGCTCTGTCCACCCGCCGGATGAAATCGTTGACCGCCTCTGCAGCTTCATCCACGTCTGCGGCGAGCCCCAGGCTTGAAACTGACGTGAGCGCCTCGCCGTAGATCCTCGGCCATTGAGAGTGCGCTGTCACGGTTGGGGGCCAGGACTGCTGAGCCCGTGCATCGAATACCTCGGCGCAGGCCTGGCGCACGGTATCTAGCGGGTCGTCGGCGATCAATGCCTCAAGGATTTGCAAGTCAACCAGGTCGTGGGCTCGATCGTTGAGCCTGCCTTCTGGCAGGACAGCCGTGACGGCGTGCAGCTTCTGCGCTATCTGCCATGCGACGGTCATGCACGGGATGGGCTGCGATAAGGGGAGGCCGACGAGTGCAAGGGCTGGCGAGTGAGCCCAGTCGACTGCGTCAGTGTTGCCGGCTTCAACAGGGGAGACCTCGACCGGGACCGAGACGAAAGGCGCACCCTGGTACTTGAGCTTCACCATGAAACGTCGTGGCTTCACGACCAGCCCCGGGACGTTGATGACCTCGGGTTGGGTCAGGACTGCCGTGAACCCCTCCCACCCCTGTGAAGCCGACTCGGCGAGCTGCTGGCAAATGACCTCGATGTCGTGACGCGTGACGGCATCGAGGTCGCGTGAAGCGCGGGACAACGCGATGCCCCTTCGCAGTTCGAGTGCGGACCCTCCCTTGACGAGGATGCGCGGCTGGCCTGCCTCGTCCGTGAGCGACGCCATGAATTGCGACACCACAAGGACCCCAATGTGCTGTTGAAGGCGCCCGAATGCCAGCCCGTCTCGTCGAGAGACGTGCATCAAACGATCCCGGAGTGACCGCAGGTTCTTCGGCACGGAGGCGTACTCGTCGCTCATCTCGGCTCCTCTCGGTGATCGATCAACTGCTCGAGGTTCACAGCTTGATGTGACGTGAGTTCACCCGACTGACGGGCCTGGCGGATGGCCAGGCGGAGTTGTGCTGGGTCCGTCCCCAGTCCGTGGCAGTCCTCGATGGTGCGCGCGACAGTGGTCACCGGGAGTCCGTCAACCGTCGTCATGTCAGTTGCTGGCAGTTCCCTGCGATGGACCTGTACGGGACCGCTGCCCTGAGCTCGGGGATAGTTGTCGGGCGGGGCCGTCAGATGGACGACGGGTGGGTTGACATCTGACAGACCGTGCAGGACGAGTGCCGACTCATGGGACAGCACCGCACGGCCCCTGGCCCAAGCGACCGCGAACGCCAGATCGTCATGCGCCGATCGAGGCAAGACAGGCACGCGATAGACCCCTCTAGCCACGTGCTCTAGGCGCCCGCGCCCTGCGAGAAGACGCAACTGAGTCGGATCAATTCCCGCCTCACGAGCCTGGAGCGTCGTCACGTAGCCGTGGTGATCGGAGGCCGTTTCGACAAGGGTGTCGAATATCGGCTGTTTCATGTGCTTAAGCGTATCACATAGATACGTTTCCGCACATGGGGTGGACGCTCCAAAAGGCCACCCCATCGAAACAACGCTGGGTGGAGTGACCCCCTGAGCGCCGCCGCATCGGAATCGTGGTTAGCCGGGGCATGCAGGCGCGCAGCCAAGCATGAACCTCCGGTCGCTGCGGCGAGCACCAGGCCGATTCAGGCTCCACCGGCATCCTGCGATCGAGGGAGTTCGACAGAATCGTTGCCGTCGGCCAAATCCGGCAAGACAGAACCCAACGGTGGAGCAAGGAGCTCGGCCTCATCGCCCATTAGGGCTCTACACATTGCCTCGAAGTGCTCCCGATCAACAACCTTCATCATGTGAAAGAGCGAACGCAAAACCGTCACAGCTTCGCTCGAGTCGACTGTTGTCGAGATGTCACCCTCTTCATTGTGTGAGTAGGAGTGCACGTAGCGCTCGACGTGCGTCCGAATCGACTGGTCTGGCACTCTGCCGAGGGCCTCCCTAACACCACCGTGGAAGTCGCCCATCTTGTCCGGGAACCGGAAACTCAAGAATGGCTCCAACACCTTTCGAGCCGCATTGGGCATGAGCGCTAGCACATCCAACTGTTCTGCCAAACCGAGTCCCGGGTAGCGTGGGCCACGCGTATGACAATGCCATGGCCGAATCGACAATCGGCTTGTTTAAGACCGAGGCAATGGCCAAGAATAATCTTTTCCATATCGGCCCGTTCAAGACGATCGCGGACGTGGAATACGCCACCGCTGGATGGGTCGACTGGTACAACAACCGCAGGCTCCACACCTTAATCGCGGACATCCCACCGGCGATGTCACACACATGAAGCCGGCACAACAAACCTAAGGGTTCAGTCGGTTCTGCTTGATCGAAATGGCCTATCCTTGAACGGTGACCACAAGGCCTTCGGACATTCAGTTCGCAAAAGAAGCAGGCGAACGAATTGAGCAGGCTTTCGCACTGTGTGCATTCGCATCACAACTCGTAGGCAAGGCCAGCGAGGCATGACCTTCGATCCATCCCGAATCTTCCAGACGCTGGATCGGCATGGAGTTGACTACCTCACAATTGGGGCCTGGGCAGTCATTGCCCATGGCTATGTCCGAGCCACCGCAGACATTAATTTTGTGGCACGACTAGATGAGCAGAACATGAAGCGTCTGGCTGCCGCCTTGTTTGAACTCAACGCTCGGCTTCGCGGAGTAGACGCAGACAAGTTGGACATTGATCCAACAGATCCGCGTGTACTCATGGGAGGTGCATCATTCACCATGGATACCGATGCCGGACCCCTTGATTTCCTCAACGACGTTCCCGGCGCCGCCGACTACGACGAGATGCGATCTCGTGCCCGTCAAGCGGATGCTGGTGGTGTAACCGTGTGGGTGGTTGGTTACGAAGATCTCATTCGTATGAAGGAAGCTTCCGGTCGGGAACAAGACTTACTCGATATCCATCAACTCCGTGACCGGCACTCTGCGCCGGAATGAACGGCAAATTTTCGTATGGAGCCGACTCGGGTGTGGTGTTTCACGACTTAGTTAACCCCTGTCCCACGACTTAGTTAACCCTTAGCCATATCGAAAAACAGGGTTATCGTTGAAGCAGTGTTAGCTGGTCGTTCTCATGCGGCCGTAGCGGAGCAATACGGGATTTCAAAGGTATGGGTGGGCAAACTCATGGCCCGCTGGCGAACCGGCGGCCTAGAAGCTGTTGATAAACGATCCACCCGGCCACGCCGTCGCCTGCACCGTGTTCCGTGCCGGATTTTGCCCGGATTCAAAGTCACCGGTCACTGTCCACAGGGACTATCATTTGATTATAAAGTTAGATATATTTTGAACCATGAGTGCAATTAATAGCAGTTCCCTAATCCGGAACCTAGTTTCGAATGCAACACCAGGTCGGCCCTTGACGTTGGCTGATCTGGAAGGCTTCGGTGTTTCTCCCTTTCTCGCCGCTAAATATGCCCGAACTGGTTGGCTCGTTCGCATAGGTCCGGGAATGTACCGTTTGCCTTCACCACCCCTTCAACGCGACCAGTGTTTGCTTGTACTTCAAGAGCAAATTTCGGGACTTCATGTCGGTGGTCGAACCGCTCTTGCATGGCAGGGGATACGGCATAGTGTGGAGTTTGCCCAACGATTGACTCTCTGGGGAGCGCAACCCAGAACCCTTCCCAATTGGTTTACATCTGAATTTCCAAGCCGCTATCGATCGGTTGCCTTGTTCACCAACGTAGTCGAAAGAGTAGGAATCTATACTCCGCCTGGAATCACCGAAGGTTTACGCGTGTCAACGAAGGAACGAGCTCTCGTTGAGTTACTGCGTGATGCTGGGCAGGGCCAGGACATGGAGGAGGCGCAGCATCTATTTGAAGCAGCCTCCGGCCTGCGGACGAGAGTCTTAGGAGAGTTACTGTCGCAGTGCCTGAGTGTGAAGGCCGTTCGGCTTATGCTTTTATGGGGTCAACGAGTTGGCAACATTGATGTTGTTGTGCTCAAACGCAATTATCAACTCCCAACCGGCAGCAAATCACGCTGGATCAGTGTCATGGACGACGGTTCGACTTTAGTCCTTCCACCATGTTGACCGATGACTACCGACGGACGGTCGCCTTACTCCTTCGAATTGTGCCGATCGTCTTTGCGAGTGAAGCCTTCGCACTTAAGGGCGGCACAGCCATCAATCTCTACATGTCGCCGGTGCCGCGACTCTCTGTCGATTTAGACCTCGTATTCCTGCCCCTTGGGCTTTCCCGGGCCGATGCACTGAGTGAAATTAGTCTCGAACTGGCGGGGATCGGCAAGCGAGCGGGGCAACTTGGTTTAAGTACTCGACGTGTCAAGAAAATTGCAGGCGATGACAGTCAACTATTGGTTTCTGATGGTGAAACTGAAGTAATGATGGAAGTCAATTTGGTCATTCGTGGCAGTGTTCTGCCACCACGCATTATGCAATTGGACCCTGCAGCACAGGAGTTGTTCGCTACTGACGTTTCAGCACGTCTGCTCACTCCAGCCGAGGTGTACGCAGGCAAGTCAGTGGCTGCTCTTGACAGGCAACATCCCCGGGACCTTTTCGACATTTGGATCAGAAACCAGTCGAGAGTATTTGCCAGCGAAGACCTCAACGTTTTCGCCGTCTATTTGGCAAGTCATAACCGCCCGCCTCACGAAGTTCTCGCTGGCCGAGACAAGCCACTGGAAAGCCTCTACGAAAGCTCACTCATAGGCATGGCAACGGGAGTGATGCCAACTATTCGAGAATTGGAAGCTACGCGGGCGCACCTTCGACAACAAGTTCTCACTCACATGCCACCGGAAGGGAGGGCGTTCCTCCTTTCATTCTTTGACTGTAATCCTGACTGGACGAGCTTGCCGTTCGCTGACCTTTCTCGGTTGCCAGCTCTCCAATGGAAGCTCGAGAATCTCGAGAAGTTTAAAAAGACCAGACCCAAAGAATTTGCTCAGCAAAATGAGGCACTCACAAAACTTCTTTCCTCATCATGGCAGGCTTGTGCCATGTCCTCGGTGTCAGGAAAACGCAAACGTCCCCGCGGTAGCTCACAACGGTCAACAGGAGCGTCACGTCAGCGTGTATCAGACCGCTTCCCGGGGAGTGACGCGCTCGTTGAATCAATGCTGTCCGGCTTTGCACCACACCTCGAAGAAAATGGTCCGTTGGGTTCAGAACTCTTGCTGTCGAACCTGTTCGGGATGATCTGGAGCAGATCGGAGTATGGGCGGACCGAAGCGGTCGAGGCCTTCACTGACGAAATTATTGAGAGCCAGCCGTTTTCCCACGAGGCGGGTGGTCTACTGCTTTTGACGATTGCCAAGATCGGTCCGAGTTCATTGCGCGAGAAAGCCCAACAACTCTTTGATTACGGTCTGTCCTCGGGTCGCGGTCAGTGGCAGCTGCCGGGCTGGAAAAACCAGATCGGGACTGCAGTTCTCGGGAGAAGCGCAACGTTGACGGATGTCTACGGCGATCAGACTTCCTACTACCTCGAATTCAGCTATCCCAGTATCAAGCCTGGCGTTGATACCGAGTCGCACGTTCTCTTCGTGCTCGTTGATTACAACATGCACCTGATCAAGGACATGTTCCTGCGGGAGGGTAAAGAGGTGTTCGATTACATCGAAACAATGGGCAAGCGGGAGGTGAACGCTACCTTCGCTCGAATAGATCCTCAACTCGCATCCGACGACATTTGGTTTCACCTGGGTATCACCGACCGAACCCTTGGGGAGCCCTTCGGAGAGGAATCAGCTGGTGTGCGCTACCTACTGGAGTCGCGACTTCAAGTGCTTCCGACTCCTCTTCCTGGTGGAAAAGTCGTGCCTGAGGTAACCTACGCCGAACGCGATCGTCTTGTTGCTACTTTCATGAAAACCGTTGCGGTGAAAGCGCTTCTTTCCGGGGACGAATCGAATGAGGATGAACCGCCAAGCCGCGACACCGTCCATATGATCACAGACATGGCGATCGAGTACGCCATCAGTTACGGCGCGGGTGATCCATTGCGGTGGAGCCCGA
>JAGYKV010000011.1 GCA_018401415.1 Candidatus Nanopelagicales bacterium
TCTCAGGAATCATTGCGACTGAAAGTTCCGGCAGGCGAACTTTACCCCTAACTCCACACTCGTGAGCCGGGAATGCGCAAGGAAATGCGGCGGGCCCGGCAGTCTGGATGCTCGGTGCCACAACGAAAGATTTTCGAGCGGGGATCAACATTGCACTCAAAAAGGTCTGCGACTGAACTGAGCATTGCCCACGGTTGGGCATGTAATGAATTTCCTTGAAAGAAACTAGTACTCGATACGTGTATCAAGTGCGCGCCAAGAGTCAAAGGGCGCGGCGAAAAGAGAATGATTGACCTGGGTGGGGGCAGAGGGCCACGACGAACGCGGAGTTTCCATCAACGTGTAGAACACCGCGTCATCAAAACCTGCAGCAGCTGCGTCGGCGCGATCCGCGGCATAGAAAACACTGCCAACACGAGCCCACATGGAAGCAGCCAAACACAATGGGCACGGTTCACAGGAACTCACCAACGTGAAACCGGTTAAATCAAAAGTGCCGATTTCACGACAAGCATTACGAATAGCGCACACCTCAGCGTGAGCGGTTGGATCTAAATCCTGGGTGACACGGTTAACACCCGTTGCGACAATTCCGTCAGGGGAAGTGATCACAGCACCAAAGGGGCCGCCGCCTAAGGCGACGTTCTCAATGGCCAACTCAATCGAGTGCGAGAGTGCGGCGGAAACAAAATCAGGAACGGACACGCGAAACTCCCTAATAAGAACAGCGTGAGCATCAACCGCGGACACGATCATGTGTTGAGCGGGCGAATAACGAAAAGGGTACCTTTCACGCTACCTTCCACTGAACTTTAGTGCCCATTCCAATCAATTTCACCGAGGGTGTCACTAGGTTGAGCAAAACTGGCCGGCGCGAGGATTTGCCTGGTCGCTGGGTCAAGCACCACAATTGAGGCCATGTCGACCCAGTCTCTGCGAGATGTTCGTGACCACCTATCCGCGGTTATCGATCGGGTGGAGCATCAGCATGAACGTGTCGTGGTCACCCGCAACGGGAAGCCCGCCGCGGTCATCTTGAGTCCGGAGGATCTTGCCCAGTTGCAGGAGACGATTGATGTCCTGAGTGATCCCCATGCTCTGGCCGATATCCGGGAGGCCGACAACGCCTATGCGCGCGGCGATGTCGTTCGCGGTACCAACGCAGTACGCCAACTTCTTAAGTGAGCGCGGGTCCATACGACATAGTCATCACACCACCGGCCCGCCGAGCAATCACCGAACTGCTGCCCGAGGCTGTTGCCGTCGCTGTTATTGACTTTATTGGGTCGGCAAGCCCCTGCGTAATGTTTTCGACGGTGTCTGATCCGCACGACGTGGGACGTAGTCGGTTAATGAACCAGGTCCAGCAATAATCTATTTCGATTCTTTTATGGGAAGCGGAACCAAAGCCAGAGCGGTCCAATCGTCCCTGCAATAAATGTCATGCCGAACCTGGTGAGACACTTATGTATGAGCAATTATCCGCCGGATGGCTTCCATACCACCGACGATGATGAGTTGTCGGACGAGATGCTCAAAGATGTCAGCGGTGGTGCGGTCGTGGGTATACCGATTGCACCGTGATTGCCTTCGGTGCAGGTTCCCTCGTCCACGGTCATCAATAGTGATTTGTCATTTTCCTTTGTGTGACTTTCACGAGGGTATGTACCTTTGGAATTTTCGATTGGCGGGCGAGTCCGTTACTTAACTGCGTTTTGTCGGCAGGACCGACATCAGCCAACTAACGAAGTCGGGAGTGCTTCGGGTCTGCATCCAGATTCGGCCGGGTCCGGTGAAGTCGGTCACTAGGCCTTCGCCACCGAGCAGGCTTGTCTTCCAACTGCCGGCTTTGCGCACCGAGTATTTAATGGTGTCGTCGAAGGCGACAACGTGGCCGGTATCAAGGGTCATGACTTCTCCCTGCGCGAGGTTTGCTTCCAAGATTGCACCGTAGGAAGAAAGCAGCACGTGACCATTGCCGGAGCATTTCAGCAGAATCAGCCCTTCACCACTGAAGAACATCTTGCCCCCACCCCATTTGGAGTCCACGTCGATGGAGGTATCCGATGCGATCCACGATCCGGACTGGACCATGATTGTCTGCCCTTGGGAGAGATCGACCAGGACCATGTCTCCGGGAAGGGCAGCGGCAACACCCACCACACCACCACCGGCTCCAGCGGAGAAATCATTGACAAAAAAGCTCTCTCCACCGATGGTTCGTTTCAGTCCTTTCAAAAAGCCACCTTGCGTGGATGTATTCACGGCGACATCGCCGCGTTGCATGGCCATGGCACCCGCCTCAACCCGAACAGACCCGTTCGGTGGAAGGGTCACTTCGCCGTATGCGAATGCTGGCCCCGCTTTGATCTCTACCTGCATAATCCCTCCAACCGTTGATGATTGAGGGAAGAGTACCGCGCTTTCATCGTGAAATCGAAAGAAGCGGCCGACCCAATTGGCAGATCAGGCAGTGGACCAGAATTGCCGCCAAGGCCGGAGGCAAGCCAGTTTTCAGGCCTTGCGGTGGCTGGAATCCGCGCCTATGTTTGCGAGATGCAAACGCTTCCGATCTCCAAGGTCAAAGACAGGTTGAATGACCTGGTTGATGCCGCGTCGATCACTCATGAGCAAGTCACGATCACAAAGAACGGCACTCCGGCTGCGGTGCTGATTGGGATGGATGAGTGGGAGTCATTGCAGGAGACGCTGTTCTGGTTGTCCCAGCCTGGAATCCGCGAGTCGATCGGTGCGGCGAGGGCAGACGTGGCCGCCGGCCGTGTCCACACGCAGGAGCAGATCCGGGCAGAGTTCAACGTCCCGTCGCGTGACAAGTGAGCCACGAGGTCTTCGTGACCGCCACGGCGAGACGTGACCTGCAGCGCATCCCGCCACGCACTATTCCAGCGATTATCGAGTTCACCTTCGGCGACTTGGCCATATCCGCGCATCGAGTGGGCAAGGCGCTCCTGCGGGAGCTTGAGGGACTTTTCGGCGCACGACGCGGCCCTTACCCAATCCTGTACTCCATCAAGGACGACACCAATCGCGTTGTGATCCTGCGTATCGATCACCGATCGGACGTTTACCGAAGCGACTGATAGTTGGCGATACCAACACCTAGTATTTGACACCACCATCAATATTGACCGAGAAATTCCTTCGCGCGTGCGCGGAGGGTCTACGAGTCCTTGGACAGCAAGATGACCGGAATGATTCTCGTTCACGCCAATGTCGGCGCACCCGATCGGCGCGAGCAGCCCTCCACAATGCACTATCCGAAAGCCGTGAGGATCAGGTACACCTGAATCACAAAAACACCTGCAGTGACGATGCCCGCAATCACCACCGCGGCCGTAGCCAGACCCGCACCTTTTGTTGGTGTCGACTTTGCTGTCGCCCGCGCCTTCATGCCCAAGATGACGGCAAGGGTAGGTACGGCTAACGCGAAAAGTCCGATCAGGATCACGACGGCAACCGAGATAATTTTGACCCAGAGCGGATTGGCTGGTTCATAGGTGATCATCGCGGCGCCGAACAATGCGGTGAACTCAATGAAGAGCACGATCGGGCAAATGATCACGCTCGCCACAGCGAAAACGAAAGCAGTAACGGGACGCTTCACGTCAGGAGCCCTTGTTGTCCTTTCATACAGCGTATGGAAATTTTGTTTCCACAAACTGGACTTGGCGTACTTTACGCTGTACTGGAGAGAGCAAAAATTGAGCTACTCCTGAATACGGTTATTCCAGCGGGTGGGGCCCATCTTTGACGGTAACAGCACAAAGACAAGCGACACGATGAGGCCAATGATCGGGATGAGCATGATCCAGACCCACCAACCGGAGCGATCTGTATCGTGCAGGCGGCGAATCCAGACCGACAAGCCGGGCAGGAAGAGTGCCAGCGTGGTGATCAAGTACACCGGACCGGCACCCGGCAACATGTCACTGGAAAACAGAACAGAGTCGATGATTGTGGCCACCAATGCGACGATGATGACGAAAAGGGTCCACCACCAGTATTCAGCTCGAGTGGAACGAGCATTCCAGACAACGTAGCCCCGAAAGCCCTTCTTAATGGCCCCGATGAAACTGGTCCTGGGTGGTTCTGAATATTCGGTTATTACGACTTCTTCCATTGACATGTGAAACCTCCAATTGGGATAAAAACTTGGTTCAAGCGTAGTGGTTCTGATTAGCCGCGTGGGGGATTTTGCTGACTTTTCGAACCCACGGCGCCGGGCGGTCCGCGAGGTACCGGATAACCGGCAATCATGATGCATGCATGATGCATACATGCCAATCATGAGGGGAGGTGCGACTCTGTCTCGATTGCGGGGTTTCATCCAGGCAAGTCACG
>JAGYKV010000012.1 GCA_018401415.1 Candidatus Nanopelagicales bacterium
TACCAGTAGTGCCTCACTCGCAACTACCGTGGAAAAATGACGGTCCGACCTCAATTGCGGTACTGCCTGAGAATTGAATGCCCCCGGTGTCATGTAAATGGGTCGGACACCCACCAGACAGTATTGCGAACCTCAGGAGCACCCTCACGCAACTCATTGAGGGGTGATTGTTCCCTGCGCCGGTAATCATTGGCGGCCAATAGCCGTGAAATTGAAGCCATGGATTCGAGGTTAAATTCAACTTCAGGTGACCAGTTTGGTGTCAGAGGGCTGTCGTGATCCACCACGGTGCTCACGATCCCAATCTTTCCTTTCGATCGTACGATTTCAAAAATCCGCCCTTGCTGAGGCCAGTCAACGAGAGAGGATGTTGTGACTTCTAATAACCAAGAATCCCCTCGCTCATGCATGATTGCAGCATTGAAATGAATATGGCCAGCCACCCACGCAATGACATTTGGGTATTTCAAGAGCAGATCGAGTATCTCTGCACCAAGAATTCTGACTTCTGAAGGCACTGCCGTGTAATCGTTTGTGATGGCAGGGGATGGATGGTGAGAGGTCACCACAATGTATTGATCAACGTGTGTATCAAGTTCATCCTTCAACCACGCAAACTGGGCGGAATCAATCGAACCTTGCCACCCGCCATGCGGATTCACGGTATCTAGACAAATGAAGTAGACCCGGCCGACCGTGCGTGTCCAATAATTTTTCTCTTCCCCAATACTTTCCGCAAATTCACCCACTTCAATGAAATCCCTCATGGAATCCGAGGTGGTTGGTTTTCGAGGCGAGGTGGAATCATGGATGTAGTACGCAGGACCGTGCGGAGCAACTGACGGTAAAAGCGCCATGGAACTCTGCCCAACAGGTAAGCCGATAATCACTTCACTGCCCACACTCAAAGTGCGGAGTTCAAGACTCGGCGGCACCGTTCCTTGCAGGAGCGCATCATGATTGCCGTGCACCGAAAGTGTTGGATATCGAACACCAGGGGAGACCACCCCCTCACGCGCTTTCTCAATAAGGCCTGGAAACTTCGGATAACCGTAGACCCGCGTTGGTCGATCTGGTTCCACGGAGCCAGGAGGACCGTCGGGGTGCCAATACCTTTCATCCCAATTTTCCACATCACTCACACCATGCCACGAACTTTTTTCACCACCACTGGCTGGGACAATCAGCCCACCGCTGATTAGTGTTGAATACCAATTGAGTTCATTTCGTTGAGCATTGTCGGTAATATCCCCGGTGACGAGGATCGCATTAATGGGGGCGCCCGTCATGGGGCCAACATCTAGAGCATTGACCGTGTTGATCATGTTCACTGCCACCTGGACGGTCAGGATCTCTTGGGGACGATAGGTACCAATATCCCCCATTACATCGCGAACTTCTGAGTCTGGGTCAGAGAAGCGATCTAGGTACTCCAATCGACTGGGAGATTCAGCATCACACAGATGCAAATCAGTGATGTGCCAAAAACATGCGAGAACTTGGCCTGTGACTCTCTCTGAATGAGGCTCCCCTTCGGCAAACTTCAGCTCACTCCATCCCCACTCATTTGGTGAGTCTCGGATAATTCGAAGGTCAGTGGTCAAAGAAGGTATACGACTGCTCTTAGTTGACATGCACGATCGATTCCGATTCTGTGAAAGCCTCACTTTCAGGTTTGGACATCATGATCGCAGAAGTGACATCGTCCCTGACTCGAACTTGAACTTTGTCTCCTACACTCAACCGGGCGCATTCAGCACTCATCAGATCTGCAATCACCTCCGGATTTTGGGAGGTCGCATGATCAGCGAATTCGACACTCACGCGAGTCACCGGCCCAAGAAAACTGATATCTGTTATTCGCGCATTTCCATCACCTGCAACATCCACGGCCAACTCCTCTGGACGAATGCCGAGAACTGCCGTGTCTCCTAAGACTGAGGGGCGGTCACTCATCACCCAGCGATTCAGGACTCCCCACATGCCTTGATCGCCGGCAATCGCAACAAATCTGTTAATTGACCCAATGAATGACGCCACAAAGGGGTTGACGGGGTGCTCATAAAGATCTCTCGGACTTGCAATTTGTTCTAGACGACCACGGCTCATGACTCCAACTTGATCGGCAATTGCAAGGGCTTCATCTTGGTCATGAGTCACGAACACTGTTGTGACGCCAATTTCCTTTTGCAGTCTTCTGATTTCGTCGCGCAAGCTCTCTCGAACTTTTGCGTCTAGCGCTGAGAGCGGCTCGTCTAGGAGTAAGAGGTTTGGTTCCGTTGCAATGGCCCGGGCCAATGCCACTCTTTGCTTCTGGCCTCCAGACATTTGGTGTGGGAACTTATCCGCTTGATCTTCTAAGGCCGTTATGAAAAGCATTCGGTCAATAATTTCCGTTCGCTGTGCAGATGAACGTTTCTGAGCTTTCAATCCGAAGTCAATGTTTTCCCGGGAGGTCATGTTGGGAAAGAGACTGTAATCCTGAAAAACCATTCCGAAGTGTCGTTTCGAAACCGGAACTCGAGTTATGTCTTCACCATTGACTGTGACCGATCCCGAGTCAGCGTTCTCAAAACCAGCCAAAATGCGCAACGCCGTTGTCTTGCCGCACCCTGATGGTCCAAGAAGGCACACCAAATCACCTGGTTCAAAAATGATTGAAAAGTCCTCAAGGGCGATTGACTCCCCGAAAGTTTTTCGAATCTGGGACATAACAACCCTTGTCATTTACTCTCCTTCATATTTGCACTTTGCACATTCTTCATAGCCCTGTGGACGAAATATTTAGACCGCGTTTTCGCATCAAACGAACAGATATACCAATAACCAATGCAGTCAAAATCAAGATGAAGATCGCCAGAGCTAAGCCACCGCGGGCATCGCTTCGTTGGAAGTTCACAAGATAGGTCGGCAAGGTCTCCTTGAGAAGAAGTGACGCAAAGGCGAACTCACCCAATACGAGAGCGGCGGTCAGTGTGGCCGCTGCCACGATTGAGGCGCGCATATTCGGCAAAAGAACTTTGAAAACCGTTGTTGTGAAGGATGCGCCCATACTTCGTGCCGCTTCATAGAGGGTCTTCGCGTTGATTGCCTGAAGACCGGCATCCAAAGCGCGATAGGTAAAGGGCAGTGCCCAGAGTGCATAAAACGGCACCAAACTATAAATACTGGCTAAGAACCAGGGGGCACTCGCCCTAAATGTCGCGGAAACCCCCACAACAAGTGCGATCGGAGGAACAACCCACGGAAGTAGCGTGACGGCCGTCAATACCGGACGTAGTTTGGGAGCCTTAATTTCCGTGACGATGGCCAGGGGAATCAGGAGTACTAGGTTGATCAGGATCGACAGAATTGCCAGCGTCACGCTGATGCGAGCTGCGTTGAGGGCTTGAGTATCGGTCAAGGCATTCATGAGGGGTTCGATTGACCAACCAGTGAATAGTTTGTCCGGTGTCAGTAGTGCAACCGGAACTGACTGGAATGCGAATCTGGCCATGGCCAACATGGGGACAGCGAAGAAAATACCCAGCAGAGTCAAGTAAATCCACCGGAACACCCTGGTCAAATTGACAGGTTTGTGACTTGAGTTGCGTGGGGGACTCGCGGGCGACTCCAATGGGGACTGCAAGGGCAAAGGTGCCGCAGTAGTAGCGGTCATGAAGCTGTCCATCGGAGAGTTCTGCGCTGCAGGTAGGTCATGAGAAGCAAACTGCTTAACAGCAAGATAATTACCCAAGTGACAATCGCGTAGCCCAAATCCTCTTCACCGGAAATGACATTTCCTTGCAGAAGGAACCGAATTTGCAGTGGAACCAATGCGCCACCCGGGTTCAGTACGTACGCCGTCGCATACGCAGCAAAGGAATTCACAAAAAGTAATAGCATTCCGCCCAGAGTGGCCGGGGTGAGAATGGGAATCCCCACTTTTCGCCAATACCGCAATGGTGATGCGCCCATGACCGCAGCGGCTTCTCTCCACGTAGGTCTCAGTCCATTGAGAGCAGGCAAAGTAACAAGAAACATCAGTGGGATTTGAAAATAGAGGTAAACCACCACGAGTCCCCAAAATCCTGTTGGGGAGACTCCAAACTCATTAATATCAATCCCTAGATTCATGAATATTTTCGTGATGATGCCTTGGGTACCAATCGCAGCTATGAAGGCAAAGGCCAATGGCACTCCACCCAACTGCGATGCCACCGCCGACCAAGAATTGACCGTGTTGTGTATCCAACGCGGCCGCTCAAGTCCTTTAACCGATAGGGCCAGAAGTAACCCCAAGACTCCACCGATCACAGCCGTCGTGAGCGCAAGGATGATCGAATTTGCAAAACCTTTTCCGTAAGTGCCAGCAAGAGCTTTTTGGAGTGATTCTGTTGTGAACTCGCCATCACTTGTCACGGACGCGATCATGACGACAACCACCGGATAAATCAGAAATAGTGCGACAAAGGCCAGGAAGGGAAGCGCGACCAGTAGGCCTAGCCGAGCATCAGGAGTGATTCTTTGACGCATGATTTCCATATCCTCCTTTACCCACGCCTAGATCTATTGCCAGGACTTCCCCATGAGTTCAGGGGCACTCCGACCTTGTGGTTGGAGTGCCCCTGCCCCGATCGATCACGTTATGCGTCAGCCACCATTGGACCCCAGAACTCTGTTAATTGGGATTTCATGAGTTCTGTTTCTTCAGCGGTCGGGAAAGTAATGCTCTGGATGAGCTCCGCCGGTGGTAAATTTTCCAGCGCTTCGGCGGGGATCACGCCCGCTTCTTGCATCGCGGCAAATCGAGCGGGAATTGCTCCACCCTCGAGGTATCCGAGAGCACCAGCGTCACCCGTGATGTGTTCCATCCACAGCCGTGCGGCGCATGGATGCACTGGATCAGACACAACACTCTGCGCGTAATAGGCACCATAGATTCCGTCAGAAGGAACTACAACCCTCATGTCAAAACCGACTTCGGCCAACTGAGCCACAACTCCGGGGAAGTTGTACGTCCAGTCCAATGCGATGGGTACTTCACCGGAAAGCAAGGCTGCCTCGGTGACATCGATTGTTTGAAGGTTTCCTGACTTCTTGAGTTCCGCAAAGTACTCAATTCCCGGCATGAGGTCTGAGTATGAACCACCATTGGCGAGAGATGCCGCAACAACTGCCGCAAAGGCAGCCCCAGCTTCGCGTGGATCGCCATTCAAAGTTACCTGACCCTTGTATTCGGGCTTCTTCAAGTCAGCCCACGTTGTTGGTGCATTAGGAACCAATGTGGTGTTGGTAGCAATGGACATGATGCCGTAATAGGATCCGATCCAGTTTCCATCGGCACCCTTAAGAACATCAGGGATCTGATCCCAGTTGCTTGTTTGGTACGGCTCAACGAGACCCTCTTCGATCGCTTGACCAACGAAACTCGGGCCGATATCGAGGTTGTCGGGCATGTCTGGCTGACCACGCAATGTCTTGACCGCGGTTAATTCATCCGCTGACGAGGCATCTGGGTTTGCGACAGGAGCTTCTATGCCATAGGTAGTGCGAAATGACTCAAGAATTCCACGATAGTTTGCCCAGTTGTCAGGTAGTGCAATCAGATTGACTCTGCCTTCCGCTTGAGCCGCAGCAACGAGGTCCTCAAAACTATTTCCACAGATACCAAATGCGCCATCAGTCGTCACGCTTTCTGCGGCACTTTCTACTACTACTTCAGGTGTCGACTCGGTGGCGGTCGTCGCTGCGTCAGTGGTTGTTTCCTCTGACGAACTGCATCCCGCTAACACAAGTGACGAGGCAGCCACGGAGATAACTGCCAGCATCATTTTGCGCATTCCATTTTCCTTTCATAGATGAACGAAATTTGCTTAACACCTAACAGTCGTTTGTCTAGGCGGACAGAAAGTGACTTTGGTGTAAACAGCGAATGTGATTTCCCAAAACACTTGAGCTGGGAACAATTGAAAAGGAGGGACTCCCCACGCACCTATCAGCGCCCACCTGCCCTTGCTGCCTTCCGGCCCTGGGGGATTCGGCGAGATGACACCGCGTGGGGAGTCACAGCAAAGATTACGCGCCGGGCAATGTGCAGGCGCAAAGCGGTCATGGGTAATCTCCCCTACGGAGGATTCGCCTAGTGGCCTATGGCGCTCGCTTGGAAAGCGGGTTGGGAGCAATCCCTCAGGGGTTCAAATCCCCTATCCTCCGCCAGTCGAAGCCCTCGCCCACATGCGAGGGCTTCGCCATTTCTCCGCGGTGCCTGATTCCAGTAACGGCGGTGCTTGTAATCTCTGCTGCGGTGGCGTGTCCGAGCGGCCAAAGGAGCGCGCCTCGAAAGCGCGTGTGGGGGCAACCTCACCGTGGGTTCAAATCCCACCGCCACCGCCATATTCTTTATTCACGTGGTTGTGGACTTCACCATTAACTGCAGGAGTCTGCGGTGACACTCGCGCTGGGATCAGGTAATGGACACAACCTTCGGGCGATGGACTCGGCGAAGGCTCGGCCAACTGAGCGACCACTTCAGCATCGTTGGTTAGTTCCATGAACTGACGCCCAAGGGAGACATCAACTCTTTTACCTTTGCGAGCCATCGTCGACAAGAGTGGCGCCCGGTAAGTGGATATGCGATTAGCTTTGCACCTGACTTCACCCTTTGGTCCATATCTGATCTCACCGACACCTTCAATGGGAACTCCGAGTGGGTCATTCTCCACCGCAGCCAATTTTGAATCCGCGAACACCGAATAGTTTCGCGGTATCTCCGGCTAATCCGACTCGACTTGGTGGAGTTATAGACATTGACGGTCACCTGGGAAGCGCGCGGTAGAAATTCAGCGGGTGTGACCTTGACGACCGTACAGTTCTCGAGGTTCACTGTTTGCGCCAGAGCTGACCGCCGCCGTGTCCGGTCTCGCCACCACCTGATCCTTTCAACAATGTTGCAATCCCAAACCCGACACCGAAAAGCACCAACATGGCAACGAGCACCAGACAGCACCGTGAGCCACAGTGGGTCTCTCCGCAGGCCGACGTCGCGGCTGATTGGCTCGGCTACCAGTGAGTGAAGACATTGACCCAACACTAAATCGCAAGGGCCACGGGACTCCAACCCACACACGCCCATTTTCACGTTTACTTGCGCTTTTCATGCGAGAAAATCCTTCACCAGAGCCGAACATTCACTGTTCCATAATTCCAGGGAATGACCTCCACCTGATGATTCAAGCGTTGGTCCCGCACGAGATCCCACCGAGATCCGGAGGCACCGTATTCGTCATTCCACGCCCCAAAAACCAACCGAGAGACCCGCGACATGGTGATGGCGCCAGCACACATGGGGCACGGCTCGAGAGTGACATAGATGGTGCAATCGGTGAGTCGCCAACTGATCTCAGATGCTTTCCCTGCAGCCCTCAGCAGCAACAATTTCGGCGTGGGCGGTGGGATCACAATCGACCTCACGCGAGTTATAACCCGGTAGCAATTACTTCGCCAAGCTGAGTGTCAACGACAACCGCACCGATCGGAATATCGCCCGCGGCAACTTGCGTCACGTGCTTGATCAATGGCCATGCGCATGTAGTGCGCGTGATCTGTGGTCACCTACTTGTGAGCTTCTTCCATTGGAGCACTGGCACCAATCCGCTGCATGATCTCAGCGATTTGCAGATCCGGGTACAGATCCGGATTCTCACAAATCATGATGACATCGTCTTTGCGAACACCGAAGTGATGCAGCATGTCCAGGTCCCCGATTGCCTCAAATTCTTCGAGGTCATCTTCTTCCCAATCCAATTCAATGAGATCAGCGGCGTCGGCTGCCAGATCCCAATCAAGGAGCGCCACCGAATCACTGATGATCGCTTCCGTGGAACGGGAATCATAACGCAATCAGAATGAAGAATTCTTCGGCAACCCCAACTACGGCGAATACACCGCCTTCACCCGGGTATTGCTTGCACAAGGTAAGCGAGGTCATCGAGGACTAACGCCTGGCGGGCTGGCACTTTGGCCCCATTCCACTGACCCTCTTCGCGCCACAGAATTGCGCTGTAATCAATGTCCTCGGCCTGAACTTTTTGCGTACCCATGCCCTAATGGTGGCATGAAGCCGTGCATCCATGCGCGCAGAGGCACTAGTCTGCGCGTTATGAAGACGCTCGTCATTGATCATCCACTGGTTGCCCACAAAATGTCTCGCCTACGCCGTGAGGAGACTTCTTCAGCAACCTTTCGTCTTTTGGCCGAGGAATTGGTCACTCTCTTGGCCTATGAAGCGACCGAAGGCCTTGAAGTTGAAGAGGTTTCCATCACAACTCCCGGTCTCGCCAACCATTGGCCGTGAAATGAAGGAGCCCCGACCCCTCGTGGTCCCGATCCTTCGGGCTGGGCTGGGAATGCTTAATGGAATGGTTCGCCTGATGCCAACCGCTGAGGTGGGGTTCCTTGGCTTGGTCCGCGACGAAGAAACTCTGAGCGCCTCTATTTACGCTGATCGACTTCCTGACAATCTGCAGGACCGCCAAGTGTTCGTCCTCGATCCCATGCTGGCAACGGGTGGCACACTGATTGCCGCTATCGACATTTTATTGGATCGGGGTGCCAAGGATGTCACCGCAATTTGCCTACTCGCAGCCCCCGAAGGTTTAGCACGCCTAGAAGCGGCTTACGGAAATTCAACCGCCCACGTCACCATTGTGACAGCAGGACTTGATGAACGACTGAATGAGAAGGGTTACATCGTTCCCGGTCTCGGCGATGCCGGTGACCGACTCTATGGAACCGTGTGAAGCTCAAATTTTTTCAACTTACATTTTTTTGACGAGGCAATAACAACTGGACGAGGCAATAACAACTGAGCGAGGCCGGGCAGACGCCACTGTGTTTTCCCTAGGGATGCAGGGTCAATTAAGGAACGTGTCCTACTTCACATCAGCCATTCAAGGCCTTAATCTGAAGGCGTGATGTTTTCCATGTTTGTCCTGTGGTTAATTGTGTGTGCGGGAATCGCCCTTAAGTGGCGGTGGACCCCCGGCTTGGCAGTGCTGACCTTGGTATGGACCCTCGTAATACTCAGATTGCACATGACCGATCCCATACCCCTCAATTTCTAGTCGGGCCACCCCAGGAGACGTCATGTCAGATAAACAAACTCTCACAATCGCCCGACTGATCAATATCGCGGCATTATTTGGCCTACTCGGAGTGCTGGCAGGTTCACTGAATTTGCAATTCGGAGCAGGTGAACAACCCTGTCCACTGTGCATTGTGCAGCGTTCCGCCATGATCGGTTTAGCTGTCGGACCCGCAATGAATTTGCTGTGGGGCATGCGCGCACGTCACTATGCCTTAAGTATTTTGGCGGCGGTTGTTGGTGGCGCGGGTAGTACCCGACAAATCCTGCTCCACATTGCTGATCCCAACGATCCCGGCTACGGACCACCGGTATTCGGTTGGCACCTATACACGTGGGCGTTTGTAACATTCCTCGTTGCCGTTGTTGGTTGCGCTGCCTTGATTATGTGGAATCGGCCATTTGAACTCGGTGACAATGGAGTTTTGGGACAAAAGCACTGGCAGCGGTCACTCACACTATTCGTCACCATATGGGTTGTGCTCTGGGTAGTAGCAGACTTAATTGTTATTGCTGTTTCAGTCATACCCGAGTGTGGTTTGGGTTTATGTCCCGATGATCCCCCACCCGGACCTAATGCCGGCAGTATCGGTGGTTGGGTTTTGGTCTTGGGCGTTGGCGTCGTTGCAGCGATTACCTCGTTCTTCGTAGAAAAACGGCTTGCAAAGGAATCTGAGCTAGCTGCGCAATAGTTTTGTGAGGTATTGGTCAAAGATATCTGATACTTCGCGGCCACCGGCTGTCTTGACCATGCCCACCGGTTGTCCGAAACCTTCCGCTTGCGCAACCGCGATTCGTTCCGGGACAAATGGTTTTAAGAGTGCGACTCCTGCCGTATATGTCGATCAAGCTCACCTGTTCGGTACTGATGTTCTTCAGCCACCGATCGCACCCGATTCACCACGATGCCGGCGAGCG
>JAGYKV010000013.1 GCA_018401415.1 Candidatus Nanopelagicales bacterium
CCCCGCCCCGTGCGGGCTTCATCCGTGGGTGGTGAGTATGGGTTGAGTCTTGGGTGGATGTTGAGCCAGAAATACGCCGGCAATAAAGACCCCGCTTGAAATGACAGCCAGAGTCGTGGTCACCCACAGTGGGGGTCCATAGGACCAGTTAATGGAAACATCAAAGAGCCCAAGGGAATTTCCCACAGAGTATCGGTGGGCATTCGCCCAAAAAGCCACACCGGCGGATACCCATAATCCAATTGCTATGACCACGGCCGGAATTCTCGGAAGCACCAAAGGCTCCTTTACTCGTGGCATCAACATGATTACGGCAATGAGTAAGGTAAAGAGAGGAAGCAGATAACGCGATTGGACAACCTCGCCAACACTGACACCCTGAGTTTGCATAAATACAAGTGGGAATCCAATGAAGGCGACGAATGCGATCAGGGCTGCAACGAGTTTATTCACCCACATATGAGAAATACCCGCGAAAATCAACGCTCCAACTACGGCAAGTCCGACCACGGAAACAAGCGATGGAAGAGTCGTGTCATTCCACCCCAGTGGCCAGCCACCCACGATCCCTTGAATCAGTTGCGGTAACTCAATCAAGTTATTCCAGAACAGGTCTGGAACTTCTTTGGAGGTGCCCAATTCACCCGATGTTTCCAGTGGTGTCACGGTGAAATACGTGATAACTCCAATAACGCCCATGGTGACAACAAGAATTGATTGCGGAACATGGCTGAATAATCGACGAATCCCACTGAGCACAAATACAACCAGTGCAACCACAGCAACAAAGGCTGCCGAGTCCACCCGAGAAACAATGGCCATCAGACCTGTCAACACCGTTGCTATCGCAATTATCCAGGTTCCCTTATGTCTCCAAGAAGATCGATTCATGAGCGCTAGAGAAAAAGCAAAGAAGAAGATGACGCCACTAATTGCCCACCCACTCGGATTCGTCGAGGCAACCAGGAATACACCTAAAGGCAAGAAAGTCGCCGTTACGGCCAGCACCGTGGCCTGACTAATACCCATAGGTACTACTCGAAGCAGCAACGCCAGTAGCAGGGAAAAAATCAACACATTGAAAATTCGCATGGTGTACACCGAAGTTTCCACATCGGTCCCAACAAAAATGGATAACACCGTGTAGTAACCACCCGGATACAACTGCTGAATATTGTTCACTCGGTCGGTCAAAATCATTTCCGTGGAATTCAACTCAAATTCGGTGCACTCACCAGTGACCTGCGGATTGGTGGCGAAGCAAAACGCCGAGTTAGCGGCGCCAGCGGCCACAATAACTTTCGGTGGCGTCAATCCGGTGTCTAGGCAGGCCTGATCTTTATCTCCCTGTGCACACCAAATTGAGGTGAGGTGGTAGTCGTCATCTGGTGAGGAGGCAACGGGCGATGAAATCGCCCACGCACTCCCCAGCACAAAAAATGCCAGTGGCAGCCATATCCATCGCCACTGGTTAATTCCCCATCGGTTGAGTTGGTTGACCACTGTGTCACCCTATGGTCTGCGGATCATCCGTCCTTTTGTAGTGTCTGCTCCGGTGGCGTGTCCGAGCGGCCAAAGGAGCGCGCCTCGAAAGCGCGTGTGGGGGCAACCTCACCGTGGGTTCAAATCCCACCGCCACCGCCATATTCTTTACCCCCGTGGTTTTTAGTTCACCATTAACTTGGACTCTCGGAGACACTCGCGCTGGGATCAGGTAATGGACAACCTTCGGGCGATGGACTCGGCGAAGGCTCCGCCAATTGAGCGACCACTTCAGCATCGTTGGTCAATTCCATAAACTGACGCCCAAGGGATACATCGACCTTTTTACCTTTGCGGCCATCGTCTACAAGAGTGGCGCCCGGTAAATGATAGGAGATTAGTTTTGCAGCTGACTCGCCTTTGGGCCCGTAACGGATCTCCCCGACACTTTCAATGGGAACTCCGAGCGGGTCATTCTCCACTGCGCCGATTTTGAATCCGCGAACACCGAGCAGTTTCGCGGTATCTCCGGCCAGTCCGATTCGACTGGTGGAGTTGTAGACATTGACGGTCACTTGGGATGCACGCGGTAGAAACTCAGCCGGGGTGACATTGACCACCGTGCAGTTCCCAAGGTTCACCGTTTGGCCAGAGCTGACTGCCGCTGCCTCAGGCTCGCCGCCCCCGGACCCTTTCAACAATGTGGCAATTCCAAACCCGACACCGAAAAGCACCAACATGGCTACGAGCACCAACAGCACCGTGAGCCACATGGGCCTCTCCGCGGGTCGACGTCGCGGCTGATTGGCTCGGTTACCTGTGAGCGAAGACATTGACCCAACACTAAATCGCTAGGGGCCACGACTCCAACCCACACACGCCCATTTTCACTTTACTTGCGTTTTTCAGCGAGAAAATTCTTCACCAGAGCCGAACATTCACTTTCCATGATCCCAGGGATTACCTCCACCTGATGGTTTAAGCGTTGGTCCCGAACGAGATCCCACCGAGATCCGGAAGCACCGTATTCGTCATTCCACGCGCCAAAAACCAACCGAGAGATACGCGACATGGTGATGGCCCCCGCACACATGGGGCACGGTTCGAGGGTCACATAGATGGTGCAATCGGTGAGTCGCCAACTGCCCAGATGCTTTCCTGCTGCCCTCAGCACCAGGATCTCGGCGTGGGCGGTGGGATCACAATTGACTTCGCGCGAATTAAAACCCCTGGCCACAACTTCGCCAAGCGAGTTCACCACAATTGCACCAATGGGAATGTCTCCCCCCGAACTTGCCTCATGCGCTTGATCAATTGCCATGCGCATGTAGTGCGCGTGATCTGTGGTCACCTACTTGTGAGCTTCAACCACTGAGCACTTGCACCAATCCGCTGCATGATCTCAGCGATCTGCAGATCCGGGTACAAATCCGGATTCTCACAGATCATAAGGACATCGTCTTTGCGAACCCCGAAATGATGCAGCATGTCCAGATCCCCGATTGCCTCGAATTCCTCGAGGTCATCTTCCTCCCAATCCAATTCAATGAGATCAGCGGCGTCGGCGGCGAGATCCCAATCAAGGAGTGCCAACGAATCACTGATGATGGCTTCCGTGGAGCGGGAATCATGGCGAATCAGAATAAAGAATTCCTCGGCCACCCCCACTACGGCGAATACTCCGCCTTCACCCGGATACTGCTTACACAAGGTAGCGAGATCGTCGAGCACGAGCGCCTGTCTGGCGGGCACTTTGGTCCCATTCCATTGACCCTCTTCGCGCCACAGAATTGCACTGTAATCAATGTCCTCAGCCTGCACTTTTTGCGTACCCATGCCCCAATGGTGGCATGAAGCCGTGCATCCATGTGCGCAGAGGCACTAGTCTGCGCAATATGAGGACGCTCGTCATTGATCACCCACTGGTTGCCCACAAGATGTCCCGACTCCGTCGTGAGGAGACTTCTTCGGCAACTTTTCGTCTCCTGGCCGAGGAATTGGTCACCCTCCTGGCTTATGAAGCCACCGAAAACCTCGAAGTGGAAGAAGTTTCCATCACTACCCCGGTCTCGCCCACCGTTGGTCGTGAAATGAAAGAACCACGCCCCCTCGTGGTTCCGATTCTCCGGGCCGGTCTGGGCATGCTCAATGGCATGGTGCGACTGATGCCCACCGCTGAAGTTGGTTTCCTCGGATTAGTGCGCGATGAAGAAACTCTCAAAGCATCCATTTACGCCGATCGCCTTCCCGACAATCTGCACGATCGGCAGGTTTTTGTACTTGATCCCATGCTGGCAACGGGTGGCACCTTGATCGCTGCTATTGACATCCTGCTAGATCGGGGGGCCAGGGACGTGACCGCGATTTGCCTTCTTGCAGCTCCTGAAGGCTTGGCTCGACTCGAAGAAATCTATGGAAATTCAACTGCAAAAGTCACCATTGTCACAGCTGGTCTTGACGAACGTCTGAACGACAAGGGCTACATTGTGCCCGGTCTCGGCGATGCCGGAGATCGGTTGTACGGAACCGTTTAATTCATTAAATATTTTTCAGGGATGCCACTACTTTGGTGAGTGAATCTTTGGCATCGCCAAAGAGCAGTGTTGTTTTTGGATCAAAGAGGACTGCGTTCTCGATTCCCGCGAAACCCGGACGCATGGATCTCTTGAGAAATACCACCTGCTGAGCAGCATCTACATTGAGAATTGGCATTCCGTAAATGGGTGCGGTCTTGTCGGTGCGCGCCGCCGGGTTTACTACATCGTTGGCACCCACCACCAACACCACATCGGTTGAACTGAACTCAGGGTTGATTTCGTCCATTTCCTTGAGTTGATCATAAGGAACATTTGCCTCAGCAAGCAACACATTCATGTGGCCGGGCATGCGACCGGCAACTGGGTGGATTGCGTAATCGACTTCGACCCCTCGCTCGGTCAGCATTTCGGCGAGCTCGCGCAGCGTGTTTTGAGCCTGAGCCACGGCCAAGCCGTAACCGGGTACCAGAATCACTTTATTGGCAAAGCCCAACATAATGGCCACGTCATTGGCGCTGC
This sequence comes from Candidatus Nanopelagicales bacterium, assembly GCA_018401415.1. GTDB lineage: Bacteria > Actinomycetota > Actinomycetes > S36-B12 > S36-B12 > UBA4592. The sequence goes on from JAGYKV010000013.1 coordinate 4,539, forward strand.
CGGAGCGAACCGGGCGATCTTCACCTGTTCCCACCGCACCGGTTGCCTTTGCGGTGAACGCACCGAACAACGTAGAAGTCAGCGGGCGACCCATTGCTTTGGCCATGAGAGTGGTGAGCAGGGTGCCCGAGGCGCCAACGAGAGTTCCAGCGATCAAGAGCAGAACGTTGTCGAGGACATAGCCCGAAGCCGCCACGGCCAAGCCGGTCATGGCGTTGAGGAGTGAAATCACAATGGGTACATCTGCTCCACCGACGGGGAGAACAAATAGCACACCAAAAAGCAAGGACAGAGCCAGCAGCGCAACGAGTAACCAGTCCTGCGGATCTAACACGAGCCACACTCCACCGGCCAAGGTGGCGATTGCGACCAAAATCGTGATGGGAGCCCCCAAAGGGATAACGACCGGGCGTGATGTCATGAGCTCTTGCAATTTCAGATAGGTGACAATCGATCCGCTAAATGCGACAGCGCCAATGATCACGGTCGCAACGGTGAAAATAAGGAAGAGCAGATCCGCTTCACCGTGCACCATGTACTCAACGACGGCAACAAGTGCTGCAGCGCCACCGCCCACACCATTGAATAGAGCAACGAGTTGCGGCATGGCGGTCATTTTGACTTTACGCGCGGCAATTGCTCCAATAACCGAGCCAACTGCCAGGGCAATCAGAATTAATGTGAGATTGAGTAATTCGATTCCACTGAAGAACAGGACCACCGTGGCGAGCACCGCACCCACTGCACCCAGAAGGACGCCTGTGCGAGCCGACTTGGGGGAGGACAGTCCCTTCGAGGGCAAGGATGAAAAGAACCGCCGCAACGAGATAGGAGAGTTGAACCCACGTCGGTGTGCTCATGCTTGGTCACCTTCAATCGCTTTAACCGTCTTCTTCGGCTTAAACATTTCCAACATGCGGTCGGTGACCACAAACCCACCGACAAGGTTGATCGCACCGAGTAAAACAGCAAGCAAGCCCAAGATCAGTGGCAACAGATCCTCGGCAGTTCCGGTGACAATGATTGCTCCCATGACCACGATTCCGTGGATTGCGTTCGCGCCAGACATGAGCGGCGTGTGCAGTACGGCAGATACTTTCGAAACAACTTCGAATCCGACGAAAATACTCAGCACAAAGATTGTGAGTAGCGCCATGCCATCCACTAGTTCGCTCCTAACGCTTCGCGGGCCACTTGATTGCGAACATCGCCGTTCACAACAATTGCACAACCGTCCAAGATTTCGTCTTCGAGATTCACCGTCACCTGATCTTCTGAGATAAGTAGTGCTGACAATGCGAGCACGTTCATGGAGTACAACTGCGATGCGTGCACGGGCATGGAACTTGCCGTGTCTTTGGCTCCCCAGATTCTCACGTCGCCCATTGCAACAATTTCACCGGGTTGGCTTCCTTCCACGTTTCCACCTGTTTCACTCGCGAGGTCGACAACAACACTTCCCGGACGCATGGTGCTCACCATTTCCTTGGTCACCAGTAACGGGGCTGCTCGCCCAGGAACCGCTGCGGTTGTGATCACAACATCAGATGCGCTGATGTACGGGGTGAGAAGTTCACGTTGCCGAGCAGCCCGATCTTCAGTCATCTCGCGGGCGTAACCTCCGCTACCTTCCAATGCATCGAGATCCAAGGTAATAAACGCTGCACCCATTGACTTGACCTCGTCGGCGCTCGCTGGGCGAACATCGTAGGCAGAAACTTTTGCTCCCAATCGTTTCGCAGTTGCGATCGCCTGCAGCCCTGCGACACCTGCACCGAGGACGAGAACCTTGGCGGGCTGAATGGTGCCAGCAGCGGTCATGAACAGCGGGAAAAAGGACGGAAGTAGCTCGGCGGCAACTAAGTGATGCTCGGTAACCGGTGACAAGTGCTTGGGATGTGAGGGCGTCCATAGATTGTGCACGGGAAATACGTGGCACTAAATCGAATGACAATAGTGATGCCCCGGCCTGTTGAACACCTGCAACGGTGTCGGTGTCCTGAGCGGGCGAGAGAAATGAAATTGCCACGGAACCGGCGGCAAGCCGACTGGCACGCTCGGCGAGGGGGCGAACACTGGCTACCACCCCAGCGCCAGCTGCGCCTGCGTCGAAATCGGGTGCAATCTGCGCTCCAGCTTCAATGAACTCCGAATCTGGAAAATAAGCCTGGCTGCCGGCACCAGACTCGACAACTACATCGAATCCGTTTTGAGTGAATTTCCGGACGACGGAAGGCACCATGGCTACCCGGCGTTCACCCGCAGCTACTTCCTTGGGAACAAATATCTTCACAATCAACCCCTTGACATACGCACGATCCCCAGAATCTAGTGGTTGTGCGGCCCCATCGCCTCCTCAATTGATGAACGTGTCCTACCTCTCATTCGCTTAAACAACCTCTAGCCTGAAGACGTGATGC
>JAGYKV010000014.1 GCA_018401415.1 Candidatus Nanopelagicales bacterium
GGGTGACCTTGCGACCCCCACCAACACCTTTACGCAGGGTTAACTCCGCGGTGGCAGATGGCACGAGCTCACGCATGGCCACAATGTCGCACTCACTGACGAACCCCTGGAACGGACGATTGGGTGCGGCCACAGCTTTGGAAGCTTCCTTGCCGTGGCAGGCCTTGTAGCGCCTTCCCGATCCACATGGACACGGTTCTCGCAGCCCCACAACGGGGACTTCCCCTTCAATCACGGAAACGGGTGCGAGATTCTGCTTCTTGGCCATAGTGACACAACTTACCTGTCGGGATTAGTTCAAGACTTTCAGGTGAGCGAGTACCTCACCGGGTCGATTCGAGATGATCGCCTCCACTCCGAGTTCCACACACAGGTCAACATCTGACATGGAGTCAACCGTCCACACGTGCACCTTGCCGCCCTTGCGGTGGACCAGGTCAACGTATTCGGGGCGTTTGCGGATGTACTCAATATCGATACCGGAAATAGCAACGTCTTCGGGAAGTGTTCCATCGCGATACTTGCGTGCGACCCGTCCTTGAAGGAAAACAACATTTGTGGCAGGGGAGAGTTTCTTATAGCGCTGCACCGCCCGTCTGCTAAAGCTCATGACGCGTACGCGTGGGGAGTTGGCAAGGCCATAGCGCTTCAGCACTTCAAAGAGTTCCAGTTCAACATACTTTCCGAACCGGACCGGGTGTTTGGTCTCAATGGCAAACTCGATTTCTTGTGACGCATCAAGTACCAAGGTCAGAAGGGTTTCCAGGGTGAGCAGTCTGGTCCGGCTTTCATCGGGTCGGGGATCTTCAAAGTCCATCCAGTCTTCCAAGCTGCCACTGAAGTCACTGAGGTCCAGTTCGGCGTGAAATTGGCTGGACACCGTGCCGCGGCCGGAGCTGGTTCGGTTGATTCGGCGGTCGTGTATGCAAACCAGGGTGCCGTCCATGGTCAACCGGACATCGCATTCGACGGCGTTTGCACCCTGCTCAATGGCCCGCAGGTATGCGGCCACAGAATGCTCGGGCTCGGTGTCATTGGCTCCCCGGTGGGCAATCACCTGCGGCAAGCTCACTGACATACCGTGCCATATTCCGGCCTGAAAGGATGCAGACATGGCACAACGTTCAGCGTTTGATTTAGAGGTCGCCTTATTTGACCTCGACGGCACCCTGACCGACTCGGGTCCGGGGATTTTCAATTGCATTGAATATGCCCTAGATGCGCAGGGAATTGAGTACCCCGACCGTGCCACCATGCGGACCTATCTGGGTCCACCGCTGGCGGTCACCTTCCGCGAGCAGTTCGGCATGAGCGACTCCCAGATCACCCAGGCGATTGAGAAGTACCGGGAGCGGTATCACGATGTCGGGCTGTTTGAGAACAGCGTGTACGCGGGTATTCCTGAACTTTTGGCAACATTGCAAGAAAGCAATATTCGCCTTGCAACTGCCACAAGTAAGCCCGAGTACTCCGCGACCCGGATCCTGCAGCACTTCGAACTGGACCAGTATTTTGAGTTCATTGGTGCGGCCGCCCTTGACGGCAGCAGGGACTCCAAGTCCCTGGTCATCAAACACACCCTGGAAGCGACCGGCACGCACCCCGATACCCACCGCATGATCATGATCGGTGATCGTCACCACGATATTCACGGTGCGAAGGAACATGGCATCAATTCAATTGGTGTGCTCTGGGGTTATGGCGATCACCATGAACTAGCACAAGCCGGTGCCGTTGACATTGTCAGTGACCCGCAGCAACTTGCTGACCTACTCCTCAACGATTGACCGCCGCATGCCCAAACATGTCAAGAAGGGTGACCTTCCCCGCAAAGTCTGTGAACGTTGTGGGCGCGAGATGGTGTGGCGTAAAGCGTGGGCGAAAACCTGGGATGAAGTGAAGTACTGCTCGGAGAAGTGCAAGCGCGGGTAACCCCTTGGATGTGAAACGTAGAAGTCACACGAGCTTCGGCTAGTCACTTGAAATTTTCTAGTAGCCTCTCGACTGCCTTGTTGAGTGGTTCGAGATCTTTGCGGACGCTGTTGTGAATAATCTGCGGATTAATAACGTGATAGTGATGTCCAATCAGATCCCTCATGCGGGCAATGTCTGCCCATGGGATCTGAAGCTCTAAATACTTAACATTCTCTGGTAATGATTTGGTTGCTTCACCAATGACAAAAATATTGAGCAGAATCGCGTCAAATGAAATCTCAACGGCTGTGTCGCTTCCAGCCTCGACAGCGCGACTAAGTTCTTTGTCCGCAGCCCGCGCTCGCTGTATTGCAGTGTGAATATCTTGAAGCCTGTCTGCCACTCTGCGTGTCACAATGGCACCACTTCTGCCAGTGCTTGCTCACGAACCTCGTCACGCAACATTTGAAGCGTTGAGACATCGACATGTCGGCCCAAGATGAGTTCCGCCTCTCGTTGAAATCCGATGAGCGGAAGTAAGCCCTCTTTAATTGGATCAAACTCAACCAATAGGTCAATATCTGAATTCTCTGTTGAGTCTGCGCGAGTGGCGGAACCAAAGATTCGAAGATTTCGAATGCGCCGACTAATCGCTGCTTGGCGAAGTTCGGCTTGATGGCCTCGAACCATGTCGAGCAAATTTCCCTCTACGCTGGGTGCCGGGTGAAGCTCGGCAGTGATGGTGTAGCCGCAAGCTCGAATAATCTTGTTGAAAGTCCGTACCGATGGAGACTTGGCCCCGGATTCATAAGCGGCAATTGCCGGCTGTGAAGTGCCCGCTCTCAAGGCAACTTCTGTTTGGCTCAAACCTGAACTCTCTCTGGCTTGTCTCACGAGTACCCCAGCATCCATCCTGTGATTATATCTGTACAGATATAATTACATCCCTCGAGGTGACCATGTGGGGCAGACGTCGCCCCTGAGGCGCTACTGGCTAATACATACTGGCCAACTCATACTGGCCAACTCATACTGCCTAATGCTCTCAGTGAGTGAATAGCACTCCAGGGTTGAGAATTCCCTTGGGGTCCAACGCGGCCTTAATCCCCCGCATTGCTGAGATCTCGCCGGCGCTGCGGGACAGGTGCAGGTGATCGGCCTTCATGTGGCCAACACCGTGCTCAGCTGAAATTGATCCCCCGTGAGCCGCAACGAGTTCAAGTACCGCTATGTCGAGTGCTTCTTCATGCGAACCGTCAGTGTCGGTTGTGAAGAAAACATGGAAGTTGCCATCCATCAGGTGGCCAAAGAGAACAACATCACGCACACCGGGTTGGTCAAGATAGGTGGTGATCTCTCGATACACGGTATCTAGATCTGCAAGGGGAACGCTGATATCGAGTTTGTGACTGACACCGGTGCACTCCACCGCCATGGCCTCGGTGATGCGTTCGCGTAGCGCCCAGTAGTTCTCTCGGTCGCGCGCATCCATTGCTAGCGTGACGTGCTCTAAATCTTCCAACGAGTCAGCAGAGACACCACCGGTTACTTCCACCAACACATGAAAAGGTGTGGGAAAGGGAACGGTAATTCCGGTGACACGTGACACTGAATCAATTCCACCTCGATCCATGATCTCGGCAGCAGCCAGACGCCCTGCGAAACGTGAAGCAATCATCAACGCTGCCTCGACCGAGTCACAGCCGGCAATAATCAACTCGGTGTCGCGGGGACGGATTAATTGCAGTGACACCTCGGTGATCACGCCAAGTGTTCCTTCCGATCCGCAGAGCAATTGCGTCAGGTCGTATCCCGTGTTGTTTTTCGCCAACCCGGACATGCTGCGAATAACTTCGCCTGTTGCCAACACCGCTTCAATACCAAGCACCTGCTTGCGCATCATGCCGTTGCCCACCACGTGAATACCGCCGGCGTTGGTAGCCACCATGCCACCAATTGTTGCGGAGTCGCGGGCAGCCAGATCCACACCGAATACCCAGCCCGCAGCTTTTGCATGCGCGTTCAATGCAGCAAGGGTTACACCCGCGCCCACGGATACTTGGCCGGTCACCGGATCCACCGGACCCATGGAGTTCAACCGGGTCAACGACAGAACCACGGCACCGGAACCGGGGGCCGGGACCGAACCACCTACCAACCCGGTGTTCCCGCCTTGGGGAACAACACCTACTCCAGCGATATTGCAAGTGTGCAATATTGAGGAGACTTGCTCCACTGTTCCTGGTCGCACCACACACAGGGCGTCGCCGCAATAGCGGCCGGTCCAGTCGACCACGTATGCGGCCATGAGGTCGGGCGCACGTAACACGTGTTCAGCCCCAATGGCATTGACCAACTGACCGACTAACGGGTGTTCTTGAATAAGGATCATTCATGTTCTTTCTTCGGAAGAAGTCCCGCGACGCTCCCCTTGGCGTTCGCCGCGCGGTTCTTGCCGAGCACCGCACCGAGTACCGCGTTGACGGTGACCCTGCGAACGGTGCGAAATGCGTGTCGGGGTGATTGCTTGAACTCCGCCGGGGCGAGTGCCAACCTGTTACGCACCATGGTGGCGCGGCGTGCCGGTGAATGGCCGGTCACCATAACTGTTCGACCAAGTATTCGCACTTGGCGAGAGTCACCGAGGTTATGGCGCAGTGTGACCGCGGGTGTGAGGGCAACAAGGTGTCCACTCTCTCGGAGGCGCAAGCATGCTGCGGCATCGACAGCATCTATTCCGAGTTTCTCATCGAAACCATGTATTTCCTCAAGTGCGGTCACTTTCCACAATGCGCCACTTTGGACCACTTCTTCAGTCGTCATGACCGTGTCAATCATGTGGGTGGGGTAAGTGATGTCACCACTGATATCTGCGATCACCGCAGGAGCAATCACACCTACTCGATCAGATGACAATGCGGCGAAAGCACTCACAAGGTCATCGATGTAATTCTCCGGAACCTCTGAGTCTTGGTCGAGGGTGAGTAGAAACTCTGCACCCATATCGATGGCAGCGAGTAAACCTTCATTTAAACCACGCGCAATTCCTTCATTTCGATGATGCCGGATCACGTGAACATCGGGATTATCGCGGGCATTTCGCAGGAGTGAATCGGCGGTAACCGGGCTGGCATCATCGGAAATTAAAATCGGATAACCCTGAGCGTGGAGATCGGTAATCAATTTCAGGAGTTGTTCGCCGGGACAATACGTGGGGATCACCACCAGGACACGTGGAGCTGATTGGCTCCGCCTCTGGGACTCCGACATACCCGAAACCCTAGACCCTGTAAAAAGACCGCGATTTCATTGGGTTTTACCCGACTGCGGGTGGCTAACTCGGGCAACGTACCCTTAATAACAGGCGTCACAGATGTAACATCGAAGCAGTGTCCATCAGTGAGGGAGGGCGGATCGTGGATCTGAGAAGAATCTCACCCGCCATTCTCGGGGTAATGCTTGCTGGAACCCTGATGGCCGGCGCTCCCACCGTTGCCCATGCCAACGACGTTGCGCCCGCTCAAATATTTACAAACCCGCTCACCGTTCCTGCTTCCGGAGTTTTTTCCTTCACCACCAACCCTGGGATCCTGACCACGTGGGAATCAGCCGGAATCAGCGTGATCGGTATTGCTCCGGGCAGTGTGATTACTTCCAGCCAGAGCCTCAATGCCCGAATCATCTTGCCCGTGGTGGCCAAAACCGGGACGGCGAATGCCACGGCCGGTGGGTTCCGGCTGCTGAACTCCCAAACCGGAGCGAGCGTGCGCTGCCAGGTGCCCACGGTGGATACCCGAGCCCGCGTAGTCGAGTGCATCTTGGCCGATGGCACCCGCGACACCTTCTTTGTGATCACCGACATTGCCCAGAAACTGCGGGTGGTGGAAGGGATGGAAATAACTTCGTTTTTCCGGGGAATTGACCTGTCACTCCTAAATATGGAAAGTGCCACCAAGTTGAACCGGGCGCTGAGCACCAATGTTTTCAGTGCCAGCGTGTCGGTGGCCCGCGGGGAAATGGAAGTCACCCGAGTTATCCCCAGACCGTAAATTACTGATTGAACTTGTCTGATTCTGGGCACAACCTTGGTACGACCACCTACCAAGGAGCACCACATGAAAATCAACCGACTCGCCCCCATCGCGGCGGCGATTACCCTCTCACTCACCCTGCCGCTGGCCATTGGCACGGCAATCGCACCCGTCGGTGCCTTCGCCAGCGAAGTCATTGCCCAGGATTTGACCAACCGCAGTTCGATTTCCGCAACTCCCAATGCTCCCAACTCGCTGGTGATCACCGCCGCGCCCGGAGTATCCCTCAAGGTCAAGGCCGCTGGTAGCAAGTCTCGATCGGTCAAAACCAATAAAAAGGGCACCGCGGTTGTGAAGAAATTAGTGGCCGGCCGCAATTACACAATCAGCTCACGCAGTGACTCGATCACCGCCATGCCGGTCATTCCCGTCACCCCCGCATCGGGTCTACGTGTTGCCACAACCAACACCCCGGGCAATGTGGAGCTCACGTGGAAACACACAAGCTCACCCGCACAAGGTGCTGTGAAGTATCAGGTGGCTGCTGAGCCCCTCAACAACAAGGGAGTGCCGGTAACAGCTGAGACAACTCAGCAATCACTTGTTCTCGTTGGACTTGACTTAGCAACTCGCTATCAATTCACCGTGACTCCGGTTAACGCACTCGGCTCTGGCACCCCCACCAGTGCGATCATGGCGAAAACTCTCGGGGACATCACTGGAAAGACCGTTGTTGAGCAAGCGCAACCTGTACCAAGTCCCAAGGCCACCCCGGCAGCAAACCCACATCCTGCACCAGCACCAGTGGGTCCATCAACACGCACGATCTATGTCTGCCCCGATGGTTTCACCGAGGCCGGAAACCTGTGCGAGAAAATCATGCCTTACACGTACACAACAACCCAATACACCTTCCACACAGAAACGTATACCGTCACGGTTGAAAAGCCAGGACCCGCTTACGCAGCAGACACGGCACAGTCAACCGGTACTCCTTGCCCTTGGGGGGGCACCCTTAACGCGGCCGGAGACCTCTGCTTAATGCCTCCGGTCATGGAAACAGAAACAAGGACACGTGAAGTCAAAGACAACACCCCCGCTGGGTACACCGACAACGGCACCGAATGGGTGAAGAAGAACGAGATACCCGCCGGCTACACCGACAACGGCACCGCATGGGTAAAGATCACCGCTAAAGAAGCTCGTGTGGTGCCCGCTTAGGGCACCA
>JAGYKV010000015.1 GCA_018401415.1 Candidatus Nanopelagicales bacterium
CCCAGTGGCGCTTAATACTGAGTTCGTCGGGCGCACGTACCCTGTCACTGAGCCGTATCTGGTGGGGCGCGAGAAGATTCGCGAGTTTGCCCGCAGTCTGGGTGAAACGAACCCCCGGTGTTTCAATGTGGAAGCGGCACGGTCCGCGGGTTTCCCAGATCTCATTGCCCCACCCACCTTTGCCATCGTTGTTTCCATGGGCGCGGGGGAGCAGGTGATTTTTGATCCGGAACTCGGGTTGGATTACACCCGCGTGGTTCACGGCGATCAGAAATTCGTGCACCATCGAGTAATTACCGCGGGTGACCAACTGACCTGTGTGGTTGCGGTCCATGACATTCGTTCTGTTGCCGGCAATGACATGATCACGATTAGATCCGAGATCGCCGATTCCAACGGAGAACAGGTCACAACCGTTTACTCCATGATTCTCTCCCGTGGGACTGATTCCCCATGAAATCATTTACCGATGTGTATGTCGGCATTGAACTCCCCGAACGTGAGTTCGCTATCACTCGCGCGGATCTAATTCGTTACGCAGGTGCATCCGGGGATTTCAATGTGATCCATTGGAATGAGAGAGTTGCCCGTGAAGTGGGTTTGCCCAATGTGATCGCGCACGGAATGTTCACCATGGGAGTGGCTGTTCGCATTGTCACCGAGTGGGTGGGTGATCCGAGCTCGGTTGTTGAGTACTCCTGCCGATTCACTCGTCCGGTACCCGTGCCGGACGACAATGTGGGCGCTCTCCTCACGGTGAATGCCAAAGTGGCTGAGCTACTTCCTGACAGCCAGGTTGTTTTCTCGCTCAGTGCCACGTGTGACTCCGTAGCCGTGCTGGGCAAGGCTCGAGTAGTGGTTCAATTACTTTCATGAGTGAAATTCCGCAACACATTGTCGATCTTGCTGATCAACGCCAGATGGCTAGAGCGGACAAGGACTTCGCGCTCTCTGATTCACTTCGCGACCAAATTGCATCACTGGGGTGGCTCATTAAAGACACCTCCGATGGCTTCGTGCTGTCGGTCGCTCCTCCATTTGTGCAGTACCCGAATATGCAACAGTTGATGCAAGAAAGTCAGAATTCCGTTTCTGCAAAAACCGTGCTGCTTGTAATTATTGATGGTTGGCCCATAGACACCCGTGAATGCCTCACCGCCCTCACCGCTTACCTGCCCCCAGAATCATGTGTCGTGGCCATTGACTGTGGCAATGTCGATGGAGCTGGTGAAGTACTCCATGAACTGGCCGTGGCTGATTCCCGAATTCACGAGTTTCACCTTGTGCAGACACTCAACGAAGCAGGTTGGTCCCCGGTGGTGCTAGCAGGAATCAACATGGCGAACAGCGAGTTCTTTGGAGTCATGGATCTGTCCACAATTTGGGATGCAGATGCCCTCACCCCGTTGCTTCCAGTTTTTGATTCACCGGATGTTGCTCTCACAGGGTGGCGAGGAGTTAATGTCAATACGGCTGATGAATGGCGCAGCTTTGTCGATGCCCCTGCAGGCAGCGCCGACGCAATCTTGAGTTATTACATGGTGATGCGAACAAGTGTGGCGCGTGAAATTGGACCGCACCCGAAGGCGAAGTTCTACAGAAACGCAGACATGGAATGGTCCCTGGCTGTTCGTTCCGCCGGCCACGACGTTGTAGTTCCCAATGTTGAATTGCCTGTGCACCAAGAGCGACACCATGGCTATCACGACTCTGATCCCCAGTACCGCGACCAGCAGAGCAAGAAGACGTATGACCGTCTGCTCCAATCATTTCGCGGAAAGAACCACATCCTGTGTTCATCCGGGCCGGGGTAACAGACCACATGGCCATCGAATTCCTTGACACCCAGTTGAGCGAACTCACCACCATCAGGGTGGGCGGGGGTGCTGATCGCATTGTTCGCGTCACCACCGAAGGCGAACTCGTCGAGCTGGTTGCAGAGTGTCGCCAAATTGGGAGCCCGGTCTTTATTCTTGGTGGAGGCAGCAATGTTGTTGGAGCCGACTCAGGATTCGCGGGCACGGTGATAGTGGTGGCCACGACCGGCATGCAGTGGTCTGAAGACAGAGTCCGCGTGTCAGCGGGCGAAGACTGGGAAGAATTCATCGTCCATGCCCTGGACCGAGGCTTTGGTGCGTTCACACCTCTTTCTGGGATTCCCGGCACAGTTGGCGCAACTCCCATTCAGAATATTGGTGCCTATGGTGTCGAGATATCTGATCTGATTGAGAGTGTGTCCGTACTTGATCGGGAAACCCTGTATCAATCCGAATTGCGACCCGAGCAATGTGAATTCGGTTATCGAACGAGCATCTTCAAAAAACAGCCAGATCGGTACGTGGTGTTGGCCGTGACGTATCTACTCTCACCGACCGTGGAGATTGACGTGAAGTATCCGCAGTTGGCGGCTGTCCTCGGTGTGGCGGTGGGGGATCGAGTTTCCGCCACTCTGGTTCGCGATTCGGTGTTGCAGTTACGCGGGAGTAAGAGCATGGTGGTGGATACCAGCGATGCCGACTCGAATAGCACCGGTTCATTTTTTATAAATCCAACAGTTGCGCGAGAAGTGGCGCCCAGCGGTTGCCCGATATATTCCCTCAGGATGGGTGACCCAAGGGAGGACAGCCACGTGAAACTCAGTGCCGCGTGGCTCATCGAAAATGCTGGAATCACCAAAGGCTTCTCCCTGCACCCCGAAAAATCAACGATTCGGGTTTCGAGAAATCACTCACTTGCAATTGCCAACCCTGAATCAGGCAGTGCCGCTGAAGTAATTGAATTGGCAAGTCACATGCGCCAAAAGGTGTATGAGCACTTTGGCATTGAGCTAGAAGTGGAACCAGTGCTGGTGAATTGCGCGCTCAGCGACTTAACTCGCTGACCCGAGTAACTCGTGCATGCGGGCCAAACCTTCAGTGATCTTTTGATCTGAGGTTGCGTAGGAGAGTCGCAAATACCCTGGAGTGCCGAATGCTTCGCCGGGAACGACTGCAACTTCGACTTTGTCCAAAACTACGCCCGCAAGTTCTGAAGATGAATTCACCACGGTGCCATCGATGCTCTTACCCAAAAGATCCTTCACAGACGGATACACATAGAAGGCACCTTCGGGAGTCGGGCAGGTAACCCCAGGGATTGCATTGAGTAGATCGACAATTAACAGACGACGGCGATCAAAGGCCACTTTCATTTCATGGACGGCATCCAGATTGCCACTGACTGCAGCAAGTGCGGCAACCTGTGAAACGTTGGCGACATTGGAAGTTGCATGTGACTGCAAGTTTGTAGCGGCTTTGGTGACATCGGCAGGCGCGATCATCCAGCCCACTCGCCACCCGGTCATGGCGTAGGTCTTGGCCACACCATTGACCACAACACAGCGATCGGCAAGGTCAGGAACCAACGCCGGCATGGAGGAAAAACGCGCATCCCCGTACACCAGGTGTTCATAGATTTCATCGGTGATCACCCAAATACCTCTGGCCAACGCCCACTCGCCAATTGCTTTCACCAACGTCGGGCGGATACACCGCCCCGGTGGGATTAGACGGTGAAACAAAAACAAGGGCCTTGGTGCGAGGGGTGAGCGCGGCTTCAAGTTGTTCAATGCTGGCGAGATAGCCCGACTCTTCATCTGTCATGACAATGACGGGTGTGCCACCGGCCAACATGATCGATTCGGGATAGGTGGTCCAGTACGGTGCGGGCAGAATTACTTCGTCGCCCGGATCTAACAGGGTGGCAAATGCGTTATAGAGCGCCTGCTTGCCGCCATTTGTTATCAGAACCTGCGCTGCACTCACCGCGTACCCAGAATCGCGTGCAGTTTTAATGGCGATTGCTTCTTTGAGTTCGGGGAGCCCACCCGCAGGTGTGTAACGGTGCCATTTGACTTCTCGGCATGCTGCAACGGCTGCTTCAACAATGTAATCGGGGGTGGGGAAATCGGGTTCCCCTGCACCAAAGCCAATGACCGGGCGACCTGCGGCGGCGAGTGCCTTCGCTTTGGCATCTACGGCGAGGGTGGCCGATTCGGCGATAGCGGCGATTCGACGGGAAATTCGGGGGAGTTCAGACATAGGCCAATCATGGCAGTGTGGCCGGTTGACCCGATAAACGACCTAACGCAATTCTTTTGTGGGGCTATAGAGCAATCTGCCGCTCATTGATCCGGAATGAAACCGGAGTCCAACTCCCACGGCGCGATCGGGGAGTTCTCCAGGATCCACGTCTGGATGTCCTTGTCCCAACCCAAGATGATGATGATGCCAACAATGATGAACACGATCCCTAGACCGCGACGAAACCATGAGTGTGGATCGGCGGCCCAGCGAGCATTCCCAATGAACTTCTGACCCAAGAGCGCGATCGCAAGCAATGTGGCGCACAGACCAATGACGTAGCCCAGCAGCAGGAGCATGCCCTGTGCCAGTGATGCCGGCAGCACGGTCACGACCACGTATCCGTACATGGGCGAACAAGATGAGAACACCGGTCCTAGAGCCGCACCGGTGAGTATGGCGCCGCCCGTTCCCTGCTTCTGGCGTGCCGATGCCAGCCTTCGCGTTGACCTCTCCTGCAGTCGCAGTGCGGCCGAGATGCGATCCCAGATCCCAGGGAAGAGGGATACGAGTCCGAGGCCGATCAGAATCCCACCGGCGATCCATTGCCAGACATCGCTCGGGATACCAAGTAGCGCGGTGGTTGCCTTGAGGGCCAGGGTGAACACGACGATGGACAGGCCCAAGGATGCCGTGATGATATAGGCCCGCCGTCGAGCCTGGGCCGAGGATGGTCCGAGCGAACCACCGACGATTACCGGCAGCATCGGAAGAACGCACGGGGCGAGTGTGGTCAAAACCCCGGCAATGACGGCGCCGAGGAAGAGAAGCATCAGGCGGTCTGCTCTGCGATTTCGTCGACCGTGACGCTGCCGTTCCACTTCGCCAACTCATTGCCGTCGGCATCGACCTGAACAAAAGTGTGCTGAATGGTCACCCCGTATTTTTGCCTGAGTTCATCCGAGTCGTCGAAATCGACTTTAACAATTGTGAGCCCGGCGGGGATGGCCCCCGCTTCAGCCTCAAAATTATCCCTCGCCTCCTTGCACGTTGAACACCAGGACGCATTAAAAAACAGCACAATGTCGCCTGCCGCGTAGGTATCGGGATTAGCCTCGAAGTCCGCGAGGGTGATGTAGGCACCTGCCCCGGACTCGACCATCTCGGACTCGACCATCTCGGACTCGACCATCTCGGTCTCGACCATCTCGGACTCGGTCACCTCGGCAGACACGGACGGGGCAGCGGCCGGTTCGGCTTGGTCACCGGAAGAGCTAGACCCACAGGCGGTGAGCACCAGGGCAATTGCGGCCAGAGGTAGGGCAAATCGGATGAGGTCAGCGCGTGAAGGTGACATGTTGATAGTGAACCATATAAATGTGGAGTTGGTTTCGGTCACTCAGCCTTTTGTCCGGCCAAGGTGATTCGCTCCACGTGAGGGATTCAACCGGGATTTGGGGCTTCGGCTGTGACCCGGGAGCATGGGTTCAAG
>JAGYKV010000016.1 GCA_018401415.1 Candidatus Nanopelagicales bacterium
GATCCTGATGATCAGCATTCGCCAAATGGGTCCACACGCCTCGCAGGTGGACATGTCCCCCCTCCGTGACTGCGGAAAGCAGTGAGATCAATTGCTCAAGGTCTGCCAACAGAATTCCATTGCGCGATAACCCAGTATCAATTTTAAGGTGAATATTGGCCACCCGATTGTGAGCAATGGCCGCCTGAGTTATTTCCTGAAGTTCTCGAGCAGATGACACTGAAAGGTCAACGTCAGCGGCCACGCATTCACGGATAGCCGGATCACCAGGTGTGCTCAGCCACGCCAGGATTTTGCCGGTGTCGCCAGTTGTGCGAAGGGCCAGTGCTTCAGCGGGAAGTGCCACCCCCAACCACTCGACTCCATGCTCGCGTAAAAGCGGGGCCAGATGCCCCACCCCGTGGCCATAAGCATCTGCTTTCACCACCGCCATGGCGTTGACCCCGCACACTTCACGCACGTGATCGAAATTTCGAAGAAGTGCATCAGTGGAGATCACTGCCCGGGCCCGAAATGACGTCATGCTGTTCTCACTACCGCGCAGGCGATGCCAATGTCAACCGCAGTGGGTGTCACGGTTGATTCTGCAGCAAGGCGACCCGCGCGCCCGTGCATCCAGACACCTGCAGCAACAACTTCAAGTGCTCGGGAAACTGACCGCTCCACCTGCTCGGCATGTGCAGCGAGCAAACCTGCAATATTGCCGGTGAGGACATCGCCTGATCCCGCGGTTGCTAATGCCGCGGTTCCTTCAATATCTACAAAACTTGAGCCACCCGGGGCGCACATGATTGTGCGCGGACCTTTCGCAACCACAATTGCGTTTAAGGTCTTTGCCGCGTGGCGCACATTGACCCAAGTGGGCTCGCCAAGGTCTGGGAATAATTGTCGGAACTCCCCCACATGCGGAGTGACCACGGTGAGGGCTGATCGCGTTTCCACCAATGCTCGTAAATCAGCAGACTGGGCAAGTGCTGTGAGTGCTCCCGCATCAAGGACCACAGGCAAAGACCCGGAAAGTATCTGCGTGAGGAATTCATGCTCTGATTCGGTCCCGGAGAAACCGGGGCCCACTCCCCACGCTGTGACTCGAGGTGAGGTGGAGTCCGCCATGACAACCTGTGGGAACTCCTGAGTGATTCCCGACTCGAAGCCACCAATCTCAGCAAACATGACCATGCCAACACCGGTGTACTGCGCCCCAAACACCGTTAAATGTGCCGCACCCGGATACGCCTTCGATCCGGCAGCGATTCCCACGACTCCGCGGGAATACTTATAGGCATCAAATTGCGGTGGGGCAAGGAATTCCTCGGCTGCTTCGGGCAGCATCACGTACAGGGCTGGGATTTCACTCCACTCAAGTCCAATATCAACAATCTCAACTTCACCGGCTGATTCCGAGCCGGGGCTGAGCACCAATCCTGGCTTCAATGCACCAAAAGTGAAGGTGAGGTCAGCGTGCACGGTGGTATCCACCGAGCACTCACCAGTATCGGCATTGACCCCACTGGGTATATCCACACTGACAACAAATGCTTGGGTATTGATCCAGTGGGCAAGGGTTGTGTCCACTGGCCGACCACTGCCCAGCCCAGCAATTCCGTCAACAACAAGATCAAAATCTTGACCAATGCAGTCAGCCACTAGTCCGCCTGCTGAAATGAAAGCACGCATGCCTTCAGCGTGAAACACACCTGGAACCACACAGTGGGCGGTGACTTTGACACCGCGCTTTGCCAGGTACGCCCCCGCATAGAGCGCATCTGCCCCGTTGTTCCCAGGCCCAACGACAATGATCGCGGTGGTGCCGTACACACGGCCATAGATTTCTTCGAGTGCGTTCGCGCAGCCAACACCTAAAGCGAAGGATGCTCGCTGCATGAGTTCACCGGGAGCAGTGATTGCAAATGCTCGTTCTTCTGCCGCACGTATTTGCTCCCCGTTGAACACCGGGAGGATTCCGTTCATGAGGGACTCACTTACTCGACGGTGACTACTCGACGGTGACGGACTTGGCGAGATTGCGCGGCTGATCAACATCGTGGCCCTTCACCGTGGCCATTTCACAGGCAAAAATTTGCAAGGGAACAACCGCCACCAGCGGCTGCATCAGGGTGGGCACCGCTGGGATGCGAATAATGTGATCGGCAAATGGCACAATACTTTCATCGCCTTCTTCGGCGATTGCAATCACAAGTGCACCACGTGCCCGAACCTCTTGAATATTAGAAACAATTTTGTCGTGCAAAACAGCTCGACCACGGGGCGAAGGAACAATCACCACCACGGGGATTCCTTCTTCAATTAAAGCAATAGGACCATGCTTGAGTTCCCCCGCGGGAAAACCTTCAGCGTGCATGTAGGCCAATTCTTTGAGTTTCAATGCCCCTTCCAAAGCCACCGGGTAACCCACGTGGCGGCCCAGGAAAAGAACCGATCGCGCATTGGCGAGTTCACGCGCCAATGCGCGAACAGGCTCAGCGGTATCAAGAACGAGATCAACTTTCTGGGACATGTCATTGAGATCAGCCAGCACCGACCTGATTTCATCCTCGAACATGCTGCCACGAACTTGGGCGAGGAAAAGTCCAACCAAATAAGTTGCTGTGATCTGGGTGAGAAAAGCCTTGGTAGAAGCGACTGCGATCTCTGGACCAGCGTAGGTGTAAATCACAGCATCGGATTCACGCGGAATAGTGGAGCCGACCGTGTTGCAAATTGCAAGAGTGCGAGCACCCTGCTCCTTGGCATAACGCAATGCCATGAGGGTGTCCATGGTTTCACCAGATTGCGAGATCGCAATCACAAGTGCATCGGGTCCCACAATCGGATCGCGGTAACGGAATTCGCTGGCGAGTTCAACATCAACCGGCAAATGAGTCCAGTGCTCAATCGCGTATTTCGCCAACATGCCAGCGTGCGCAGCCGTTCCGCAGGCAACAACAATTACCTTGTTGATTTCGCGCAGTACTAGCGGATCAATATTGAGTTCATCAAGCGTGATTCGGTGTGATTCATCAATTCGACCGAGGAGCGAATCCTTCACCGCTTTGGGCTGTTCATATATTTCTTTGAGCATGAACAGATCGTGGCCACCTTTTTCTGCCGCGGAGGTGTCCCAGTCAATGGTGAATGGTTTAGGTTCGACCGGGTTGCCAGAGAAGTCGGTGACCTCGACCGAGTCGGCGCGCAGAATCACAATTTGATCTTGACCGAGTTCAAGAGCGTCTTTTGTGTGCTCCACAAATGCGGCAACATCGGATGCTAAGAAGTTTCCATCGGTACCGAGTCCAACGACCAACGGGGAATTCCGGCGAGCACCCACCACCAGGTCTGGCTGATCACGATCAATAACCACCAGTGTGAATGCACCCTCCAGTCTCGAGCACACCGACTGCATTGCTTTGGGAAGGTCATTGTTCAACTCAGGAAGGATGTGAGCGATCAGGTGCGCCACGATCTCGGTGTCAGTTTCTGATTCCAGCACAACCCCGGATTGTTCCAACTCGGTTCGCAGACGCTGGAAATTTTCGATGATCCCGTTATGAATAACGGCCACCCGTCGATTGGAGCTGACATGGGGGTGGGCATTGCCGTCGGTGGGACCACCGTGGGTCGCCCACCGAGTGTGGCCAATGCCGGTGGTGGAGTCTGGGAGCGGATCGGAGCCCAACAGGGTTTCCAGATTGACCAGTTTGCCGGCCTTCTTGCGGATCTCGAGTTTGCCATCGAGCGATCACCGCGATACCCGCGGAGTCATAGCCGCGGTACTCCATGCGCCGCAATCCGGCCACGACCACCTCAAGGGCCTGCTTCTGGCCCACATAACCCACGATTCCGCACACGCCCTCAGCCTACCGCCGGAGTCACTCGCCGAACCCCAAGCCGAGGCCCATCGCACCCATGAGGCTTGGCTCGCCTATAGCCAAGTTGGCCGATTCATTTGCGCAAACCTCTGAATAGTGGAAATCGAGTTAGCGGGTGGGGGGTGGATCTTATGCACAATTTTGGCTCGATGGTTACCGCAAGGAATTCAATTCCTGGCCTTCATCGAGTATCGACATTAATGAGGACATGTCATTGATGTTGATTCCTGGGTGCGGGCCGCCAGACATTCTTCTAGGTAATGGTGGCAGTTCATCTACGCGAGAAGTACTCAAGTGCCGTAAATACACTTTCATGGCGGAGTTAATGACTTCATCCACGGAGCAATTTCGCTGCTTCGCTAATGCCTCAACCTCCGAATACAAGGCATCATCAATGGTAATCGTGGTGCGCATAGAAGAAATTTAGCACCAGCTCGACGGATTCGAGGTGAGTAATCCTTGGGTGTGGCTACGAGAGCGCAAGCTCAGTGGTAATCACGCGGGCGAGCTGCTCGGCCACCCGCTGGGCAGCCACCTGGCTCTCCGCCTCCACCATCACGCGAATAACTGGCTCGGTGCCGGAGGGGCGCAGCAGGATGCGGCCACCGCCATCCATGGCGCTTTCGAGTAATTCGACTTCAGCGGCAATGCGCTCATTAGCTGCGAGGGCATCTCGATCGACACCGCTGACATTGATAAGTACCTGGGGCATTTTTTCAACCACGCCGGCGAGTGCAGCCAGAGTCGAACCCGATTGGGCAACACTGTGAAGTAAATGCAATGCGGTGAGAATTCCGTCGCCCGTGGTGCCGTGCTCACTCATGACCACGTGACCACTTTGTTCACCACCGAGGGTGTAACCATTGGCGCGCATTTCTTCGAGGACATAGCGATCGCCGACAGCGGTGGCAACAACTGCAATGCCTGCGGACTTCATGGCGTGATTGAAACCAAGGTTGGCCATGACCGTACTGACCACGGTGTTCCCCACAAGAGTTCCTGATTGGGATCGCGCAATGGCGAGAATTCCCAGAATGTGATCCCCGTCAACGTCTTGACCGTTGGCGTCGATGGCAAGGCAGCGATCAGCATCGCCGTCGAAGGCGATTCCCGCATCCGCAGAATGCTCCACAACAGCCGCGCGAAGGTCATCAATATGGGTGCTTCCGCAACCTTCGTTGATATTGAGACCATTGGGTGCTGCGTGGATCGCAATAACTTCAGCGCCCGCTCGACGAAGTGCTTCGGGACCAACGGTGGATGCTGCACCATTGGCACAGTCAACAACCACTTTCAACCCCGCGAGCGGGGTTCCTTGGGGAAGTGTGTCGAGCAAGTGAGAAATGAAAACACTTCCAGCCTCGGGGTCAAGCAGCACTCGCCCCACTCCCCCACCCGTTGGTCGATCCCAGGGCTCACCCATGCGCGCTTCGATGGCGGCTTCGAGGGAATCATCGAGTTTGTGGCCGCCGCGGGCAAAGAACTTGATCCCGTTGTCCGGCATGGGGTTATGCGAAGCAGAGAGCATGACACCTAGGTCAGCGTCGGTGTGAGCCGTGAGAAATGCCACGGCGGGTGTGGGAAGTGCACCCACCAGCGTGACATCGATTCCGGCACTGGCCAAGCCGGCAACGACAGCCGCTTCAAGGAATTCACCGCTGGCTCGCGTGTCCCGACCCACAATTGCTCGGGGTCGGTGACCTGCGAAAACACCAGCGTCGGCAAGCACATGTGCAGCTGCTACCGATAAATCCAATGCGAGTTCGGCGGTGAGATCTTTGTTGGCTAAGCCTCGGACACCGTCGGTACCGAAAAGGCCCATGCAATTAGCGCTTGCTGTATTGCGGAGCCTTGCGAGCCTTCTTCAGACCGTACTTCTTGCGCTCCTTGGCACGTGGGTCACGGGTGAGGAATCCGGCCTTCTTCAGGGTCGCGCGGTTGCCGTCTTCGTCGATTTCGTTCAACGCACGGGCAACTCCCAGACGCAACGCCCCTGCTTGTCCACTGGTGCCACCGCCGTGCAGACGGGCAATGACATCGAATTTGCCGATTGCACCGAGTGACACGAATGGTTCGTTGACGATCTGCTGATGCACCTTGTTGGGGAAGTAACCGCCGAGATCACGGCCATTGATTTTCCACTGTCCCGTTCCGGGGACAAGGCGAACTCGGGCAACTGCTTCCTTGCGGCGACCGGTTGCATTCGCCGGTGCCACGACAACGTCGCGGGTGATTACCGGCTTGACACTCTCGCTGGTGTACTCCGAAGGAATTACTTCCTCGGCGTCTATTTCAATAACGTCTACTTCAAGATCTGACACGACTGTGATCCTCTCCTGTGCGCTTACTGCGCGACCTGGGTAATTTCAAAGGGCTTGGGGTTTTGCGCAGCATGCGGGTGTTCGGAACCGGCATACACCTTGAGCTTGGTCAGCTGGGCGCGTCCAAGTTTGTTGTGAGGGATCATTCCCTTGACCGCTTTGAGCACGGCCTTCTCTGGGTTGGTCTCCAGGAGTTCGGCGTAGGTCGTTGCGGTGAGTCCGCCCGGGTAACCCGAGTGACGGTAGGCCTTCTTCTGTTCCAACTTGGAACCGGTGAGGGCAACCTTGTCCGCATTAATGATGATCACAAAGTCGCCAACGTCCAAGTGGGGAACGAAGATGGGCTTGTGCTTACCGCGCAAAAGAGCCGCGGTGTGAGTTGCGAGCCGTCCGAGAACAACATCGGAGGCGTCAATGACATGCCATTCGCGAGTGATATCGCCGGCTTTGGGACTATATGTGCGCACTGGACGCCACCTTGCTTTCTCGTAGGGACTCGGTTTCTGCACTCACCCCCAGGGTGGAGGTGAGCCGTACTGGACACCTTCCAAGGTGACCAGGCTGTGGTGTCACCCACAGCAGCAGCCAAGAGTACCCAAGCCCCCGGCACCTAGCCATGCGGGATGCCCATGAATCCAGCCATGCGGGATGCCCTTCAATACTGGAAAACTCCCAACATTGGCCCGCATGATCAGTAACATC
This sequence comes from Candidatus Nanopelagicales bacterium, assembly GCA_018401415.1. GTDB lineage: Bacteria > Actinomycetota > Actinomycetes > S36-B12 > S36-B12 > UBA4592. Next base: position 6,893 of record JAGYKV010000016.1, read on the forward strand.
CGCCCATGTCCACCACCAAAACCCCCGCCCCTCGAAAATCGATCACTGGTTTGAGCTCACCAAACGAGGGTCCACCTACACCCGCGAGTTGCGCGGCGGGTTGGTCACCTTCGTCACCATGGCATACATCGTGGTGCTGGGTCCCCTCATTTTGGGAACGGGTACGGATTCCACCGGCTCACTGATCGGTGGATTCACTGAGGTTGGTGACTCCATTGCGGCCGTGGCCTCGGTCATGGCACTCGTCGCAGGTGTCATGTCCATCGCCATGGGTGCAATCGGTCGAATTCCATTGGCAATCGCGGCAGGGCTTGGCTTGCTCCCGGTTGTCGCGTACTCCCTGGCACCCCGCATGACCTGGGCCGATGCCATGGGTTTGATTGTTCTGGAAGGGATACTGATTCTTGTTCTCGTACTTGTGGGACTACGCAAAAAAGTCTTTGATGCAATTCCCGAACCCCTGAAGTTTGCGATCGGTGTTGGCATTGGCTTGTTCATTACGCTCATTGGATTGGTGGATGCAGGTATCACTCGTCCCGGCAACCCACTCATTAACTTCGGTGTGAATGGAAACCTCTCCGGATGGTCGGCATTAATTTTTGTCATTGGCCTTTTACTCATGAGCGTGTTGGTGGTGCTCAAGATCCGAGGCGGCCTACTCATTGGAATTATCGCCACCACGGTGATCGCGATTATTGCCGAGGCTGCATTTGGAGTCGGCGGTCGCAGCGCGGAGAACCCCGGTGGTTGGGGACTAAATGTCCCCAGACTTCCAGATGCCATCGTTGGTTCACCAAATTTCACTCTTATTGGCGAATTCAATATCTTTGGCGCGTTTACCGCGATCGGTGTTCTCGCGGCCGGACTTGCCGTGTTCAGCTTGATGCTCACTGATTTCTTCGACACCATGGGAACCGCGTTCGGCATTGCAGCTGAAGGTGACCTGCTCGACGAAGACAATGATGTTCCGCACATGCAATCGATTCTCGCCGTCGATGCTGCTGCCGCGATTGTTGGTGGTGCTTCCGGTGCTTCGAGCAATACCGCCTACGTTGAATCGGCAGCGGGTGTTGGCGACGGAGCCCGAACCGGTATCGCCGCCATGGTGACGGGTGTCCTATTTCTTATTGCCATGTTTTTCACACCGCTGGTCACCGTGGTGCCATGGGAAGCAGCCGCACCAGCGCTTGTAGTTGTCGGAGCCATGATGATGATGCAGGTTCGACATATTGACTTCACTGACCTGTCGATCGGCATTCCGGCATTTCTCACGATCGTGTTGATGCCGTTTACCTACTCAATTGTCAATGGAATTGGTGCCGGTTTTGTGTCCTACGTGGTCATCAAGATTTTCCAAGGTAAAGCCCGTGAACTGCCGGCAGTGATGTGGATTGTGGCCGCGGCATTCGTGGTCTATTTTGCCTCCGAGCCAATCTCCGGGTGGATTGGTTAGCAATCAGTCGGTATCCCGCGGCGGTTGGCGGGCCAGCCATTCATTGAATTCCCGGTCCTGTTGCTCGCGCCAGGCCGTGACGGCGTCAGCCAACTCGGTGACATCGGGTTGAAATAGGTGCGGGAACCGCTCCTGTTGGGCCAATAGCAGCTGGCCGGTGATCCGCGAGTCGGCGAGGGCGCCGTGCCAATCATCTTCGGAGATTTCGAGGCCGTAACGCGCCACGGTCGGTTGCAATCTGCGTTGAGCCTTTCCTTTTACATATTTGTCCTGCTGCTTGTCGATTACATAGGGGCAGATATCTGGGACCGAGGCAAGTGGGTCAAGGCCGACGCGGATCAGGTTGGCATCCAGGATCGCCCGGTCGAATTGGGAGTTGAAGCAAACAACGGGCAAACCCGAATCCACCAGAAAGACCTGATGTCCGCCAGTGCTTCACGTTGGTCGAGGCCTTGGTTCTGACTGATCTCGTTGGTGATGCCGTGCACTTCTGTTGCGCGCTCGGGGATGTCAACATCTACTTTGATCAACCACTCGCGACTCTCGGTTTCTTCGCCACCCATGAACACGACAGCGGCGGCGGTGACAATTCTCTCGCTGGCAACATCTACACCGGTGGTTTCGGTGTCAAACGCAATGAAACCCCGTTGCACCCACGTGTTATCTCCTCTGACATATCACTAACGCTAGCGGTGGGATCTGACACACTTGCGCTATGCCCGTTGTTGGAATCTCCTGCTATGTGGAGCCCGCCCGTTGGGGTGCGTGGGATACGCCCGCTGCACTTGTTCCCAAGTTGTATGTGGACTTACTGCAGGCTGCGGGCGCCCAGGTTGTGATCCTTCCACCCGAGCAAGAACCCTCCGTGCTCGATCGACTCGATGGCCTCGTGTTGGTGGGCGGCGCGGATATTGACTCCACCCGTTACAACCAAGAGCCCCACGCCACCGCGGATTCACCACGCACCGCACGTGATACTTCAGAGTTTGCCTTGTACGAGTATGCGAGGACACGCAATATTCCAGTTCTAGGGATCTGTCGCGGCCTACAGGTCATGGCCGTTGCCCATGGTGGTTCATTGATTCAAGATCTCCCCAGCGTCTCTGACACCGGGGTGCATCGCGAACAACCGGGTCAGTTTGTTCAGCACGGCGCCCGGTTCGCTGCCGGCTCCCGCATTGCCGAAATTTTTGCCACGACCGATTTTGAAGTGAATTCCTCACACCATCAAGCGGTGGACTCCCCCGGTGATCTCACAGTGACCGGCTGGGCGCCCGACGGCACCATTGAAGTGTGCGAGTTCCCCGACAACAGTTTCTGCCTCGGGGTGCAGTGGCACCCCGAACAGCCCTGACCGCAGGGACAAGGACCTCCCTTTGGCTCGAGCATTTGTTGAGGCAGCCCGCGTTTATAGCGGGGTTACATAAGCCCCGGAAATTCCACCGTCGACCAAGAAGTTCGATGCCGTGATGAAAGATGAATCATCGCTGGCCAAGAATGCAACAGCGGCGGCGATTTCTTCTGGCTCACCGAATCGACCAACCGGAATGTGCACCAATCGACGGGCAGCGCGCTCCTGGTCCTTGGCAAAGAGCTCCATTAATAGTGGGGTGGCAACCGGTCCAGGTGAAAGTGCGTTGACCCGAACACCGGATCGAGCGAATTGCACTCCGAGTTCGCGACTCATGGCGAGCACCCCACCTTTGGAAGCGGTGTAGCTGATTTGCGAGGTCGCAGCTGCCATGGTGGCCACAAAGGACGCGGTGTTGATGATTGAGCCTTTGCCCTGTTCCAACATGATGGGCAGTACGGCCTTGCAGCAGAGGTACACCGAGGTCAGGTTGACTTCCTGAACACGGCGCCACGCGTCAATTCCGGTTTCCAGGATTGAGTCATCGTCGGGGGGTGAAATACCGGCGTTATTGAATGCAATGTCCACACTGCCATAGGTCGACTTTGCCAGTGCAAACATGTTCTCGACCTGATCGGCGTCGGTGACATCGGTCTGAACAAAGAGTCCGCTGACTTCATCGGCTGCGGCCTGACCTGCAGCCGGGTCAAAGTCGCCAATCACAATGTGGGCGCCCTCGTCTGCTAACCGGCGTGCGGTTGCCAATCCAATTCCGCTGGCACCACCGGTAATGACCGCGACGCGACCCTCAAGCCTGCGACATTTGCTATCTGACATTTCTCTCCTCTTCGAATTAATTGTGGTACTGCTTAATCAATCTTCGGTACTGATAAAAACGTTTTTAGTTTCGGTGAATGCATCGAGGGCATCGGGACCCAACTCACGGCCAATTCCCGATTTCTTGTAACCGCCAAAGGGGGTCCAGTACCGAACAGATGAATGTGAGTTCACCGAGAGATTCCCTGACTCAATTCCGCGGGCCACCCGAATTGCTTTGCCAAGGTCCCGTGTCCAGATCGAACCGGACAAACCGTATTCGGAATCATTGGCCAACCGAATCGCATCTGCTTCGTCTTCAAAGACCGTAACGGCCACCACGGGACCAAAGATTTCTTCATGGAACAGTGGCGATGTGGATTCCACCGGAGCAATCACCGTGGGCGGGAACCAGAACCCGGGACCGGTGGGACATGTTCCTTGGAAAGCAATGATCGAAGGATCCGGAATAAATGCGCTCACCGACTCCCAGTGCGCCCGGGAAATCAGTGGACCCATTTCGGTGGATTCCAGATTCGGATCTCCCACGGCAAAATTCTTGACGGCCTTTTCGAAGTGCTCCATGAACGTGTCAAAGGCACTGCGCTGCACCAAGATCCGTGACCGGGCGCAGCAGTCCTGCCCGGCATTATCAAAAACCGATGACGGTGCGCTGGCCGCAGCTTTTTCTATATCCGCATCAGCGAAAATGACGTTTGCGCTTTTGCCACCAAGTTCCAGGGTCACGCGCTTCATGTGTGGCGCAGCTCCCGCCATGATCTGTTCACCCACCGCGGTGCTACCGGTGAAAACGATTTTGCGCACAAGTGGGTTGTCCACAAATCGCTGTCCCACAACAGAGCCTTTACCCGGCACCACGGTGAATACGCCTTCGGGAATACCCGCTTCCAGGGCCAGTTCACCCAATCGAATGGCCGTTAAGGGAGTGAGCTCCGCCGGTTTCAACACCACGGTGCAACCTGCTGCCAATGCTGGGGCGAATCCCCACCCGGCAATCGGCATGGGGAAATTCCACGGGACAATAATTCCCACAACGCCAACGGGCTCTTTGAAGGTAATGTCAATTCCGCCGGGGACGGGTATTTGTCGACCGAATAGGCGCTCGGGTGCTCCCGCGTAGTAGGCGAGAACATTGGCCACGTTATTTGCTTCCCAGCGGGCATTGCCAATTGTGTGGCCGGAGTTGATCACTTCGAGCTGCGCCAGCTCCTCCACGTGATCGCGAACAACATCGGAGAACCTGCGCAGCAGATTAGCTCGATCTCCAGGAGACACCGCAGTCCAAGCCGGCAATGTCGCGTGCGCACGGGCAATTGCTGCATCGGTGTGTTCACCATCTAATGATGGAACCGTCGCGATAACTTCTTCGTTGGCCGGGTTGATGACCTGATGCATGCACTCTCCTGCTAATAAACGGACGCGTGATTAATGAGCAAGTGGAAGTCTAGTGAGAAATACTCGATTAGATCCGCTCGAAAGATCTGATTCGTTCCCAATCGGTGACCGACTTACCGAAGTCCGCGATCTCGACCCGAGCCATATTGGCGTAGTGGTCTTGTACCTCTTGACCAAAGGTGTCGCGGACCCAGGTGGAGCCGACCCAGTCGGTGAGTGCTTCCGGCATGGATCTGGCAACTTGATCAGATTGCAGTTCATAGGCATTGCCTGTGACGGGATCTTCAAGTTGCATGTTGTTCTCAATGCCATCGATTCCCGCCGCGATCATGGCTGCCACCGCAAGATAGGGGTTTGCATCGCCTCCGGGAAGGCGATTTTCTAGTCGCAGACCCGCTCCGTGGCCCACTAATCGGAATGCGCAGGTGCGGTTATCGCGGCCCCAACGAATAGCGGTGGGGGCAAAGGACCCAGGTGCGTATCTTTTATACGAATTGATTTGTGGCGCGTACATCAGGGTGAGTTCACGTGCATGCGCCAACTGCCCTGCAATAAATGATCTGCCCAGATCGGACATGCCATCAGGGGATTCCCCCGCCATGACCATGGAGCCGTCGGAGCCGCGGAAGGATAAATGGATATGACACGAATTACCTTCACGTTCATTGAATTTCGCCATGAACGTTAGCGCCATGCCTTCTTGGGCGGCAATTTCTTTGGCGCCATTCTTATAAATACTGTGGTTATCGCAGGTGCGCAACGCGTCTAAATACTTGAAGGCGATTTCATGTTGGCCCAGGTTGCATTCACCTTTGGCACTCTCCACGATCATGCCCGCCCCTGCCATGTTCAATCGAATCCGGCGCAGTAGTGGCTCCACTCGCGCAGTTCCCAACATGGAGTAATCGATGTTGTAGAGGTTTGCGGGGGTGAGATCCCGGTAACCTGCAACCCACGCTTCTTCATAGGTGTCGTTAAACAGAATGAATTCAAGTTCGGTACCAACAAATGCACCCATGCCCAAGTCGCGAAGTCGATCGATCTGTTTCTTTAACACCTGTCGTGGCGATGGTGCTACGGGCGTGTGGTCGGTTGTTTCCAGATCACACAGAATTCCCACCGTCCCCGGCTGCCAGGGGATTCGGTGCAGGGTGGCGATATCGGGTTTCATGACCATGTCGGCGTAACCGCTGTCCCATGAAGACATTGCGTAACCCTGGACAGTATTCATTTCAATGTCCACGGCCATTAAGTAATTGCAGCCTTCAGTATGTCCATCAAGTACTTCCTCGAGGAAGTAGTCGGCATCGATTCGCTTGCCCTGAAGCCGACCCTGCATGTCCGTGATCCCGACAGCAACGGTGTCAATTTTGCCCTCCGCTATTTCCTGTCTGAGTGCTTCAACTGTCAACGGTTCAGGACGCGCCATTACTTACTCCTTTAATAATTAAATACTCAGGTAAAGACGTTTAAGGTGAAGGGGTTCGTCCTGTCCCCTTCACCCTATCCGTTCAATAGCCGCTTTATCTCGGTTAGATAGTTCCTTGTTCCTTCTCAATGATCGTCTCGGTGACGTCATAGCCTTCCGTCTCCGGATGTCCATGCACACCGCCGGTCATGGCGTACTCCTCCTCCGGCGAGAGCACCAGTCGGCTCCGACCGAAGATGGCAAAAAGCACCAACCCCACCACGTAAACGACAGCGACCCAGACAATTACCGCTCGGTAGTCCTCATTAAATGGCATCAGGATCAACGTGACCAATGAAATGATGCCCGCAACCAAAGCGCCCCACAGCCCTACCGGACTCCGGTAAGGACGGTCGGCATCCGCAAATTTCCGGCGCAGAATTAAGAAGGCCACCATCTGCAGGACATAGGCAATAACTGCACCGAACACTGCAATCAGTAGGAGCGCGCTCGCGGCACTGACATACGGGGCTTCTTCGCTGCCGTAGGCAATGGCACCTAACCCAAAGACCAGTACCACTCCAACGACCGCACTTGCGACCAGAGCAACCCATGGGGTCTTTCTTTGTCCCGTGAGTGAGAGAAACTTCGGGTAGTAGCCCGCTCGCGACAGTGAGTAAACATTGCGACCCGCAGCGAACATGATGCCCTGGAAGGATGCGATCAACCCCGCTAGCGCCATCAAGGAGAGCAAAGCCGCAATGTCACTATTGGGGAAAATTGCCCGGAAACCGTCCAAAATCGGTTCACCAGAATCTGATATTTCGGCGGCGCCAACAATTCCAGGGTTCAAAATGAGTACCAGGAACGCCGTCACAATCAGGGTGAATAATCCCGTGATTGCTCCCTTTGGAATGTCCTTAGCGGGCGTCTTGGTTTCCTCTGCCGCTAATGGCAACTCTTCAATCCCGAGGAAGAACCAGATCGCGAATGGTAATGCCAGGAACACACCCAAAATTCCATAGGGAAGGAAGGTCGAATTTCCGGCTTCGGGAACAATGTCCATCAAGTTATCGACACTGAATTTCCCAGAGAAGATTGCCGAAACGAAGAAGATCGCCAGCACTCCCAGTGAAATTATCGCGATCACAAACGCAAAGCGGAAAGAGGCTGCTGCTCCCGCGGCATTCAGCGCCACAAACAACACATAAATAATAATTACCCACGCCAGAATTGGCAGATTGAAGTCGAATAATTCAGAAACAATCGCATCTGCGTACAGGGCGGCAAATGTTCCAACAACCGCGGTGGTAATGACATATTCAATAGTTTCTGCGAATCCGGTAACAAATCCACCCCAGGGGCCCATGGCCGAACGGGCAAATGAATAAGCACCACCCGTATGGGGCATGGCTGCCGACATTTCCGAAATACTGTAAATCATCAAGATGTACATCAGTCCGATAACGGTCGTGGCAATCAGCATCCCTCCCCAGCCAGCATTTCCGATACCGAAGTTCCAGCCGGAAAAGTCACCCGAGATAACGGCAGCTACGCCCAATCCCCACAGCGCACCCGCGCCCGCGTAACGCTTTAATCCTCGCTTTTCAAAATATTCCTGTCCGGCGTGGGTATAGGAAACCCCGCCTCCTGCCGACACTTTTTCGGTCATTGTTCCTCCAGATGTGCCCAGGCGAGGCGACTCTCGCTGGAGCACAAGGTAGACCCATTTACCCAAGAAATCTCACAAACGCACAAGCAAATTCACTATTGAATTGTTGCCCTCATGCCTATCCCTTGGAAACCACGGCTCACGCGAGCGTGACCCAGACTTTGCGCAGCGGCTCGGTGATCGACCAAGTGGTGCGCGAACCGGAGGGAAGGATGCCCACCGTTCCTGGACTTAACTCAATGACCCCACCTTGTTCACAGGTGACGGTACCTTTACCCGAAATGACAATGAAGACTTCCTCCACTTCAATGTCGGTGGACTCCCCGACCGAGTGCTCCCACACACCCACTTCCATGTCCCCCTCGGTATCCATGGCAGCAACAGCCGATGTCACTCCATCGGTCAATGCAAGTTTCGGGTTGATGGGTGAATGGTGAAGTTTCTTGTCATCAATGATGTTGGCATTAAATCCTCGGATCATTTTCGCCTCGCTCGCGTCTGCTCTTGCCGTGCCAATAGCTCACCAACGGGTGGGTAACCCACTTCCTCGAGAACCAGCGGCCACGGCTCCATCACTTGAACGTATGAATTCTTTCGATCTTGATCGAGTAACTGCTGGGTCCAACTCACCGGTTTTCTCCCGTCACCGATCGGGAGAAGAGCACCCACCACGCTGCGCACCATTGAGTGACAAAAAGCATCAGCTCGAATTGTCATGACAACATAATCCTCTGTGGTGCGATGCCAATTCAGTTTGAGGACATCGCGAATTGTTGTCGCCCTTGGCTTCTCCTTGCAAAAAGCGAAAAAGTCATGGGTTCCCACGAGTGCTGCACTTGCTTGATTGAGCCGGTCCAAGTCAAGGGGAACCGGCCACGGAAGAACATCGCGTCTGCGCAATGGCGCCGGGCCGGTAGGGCTATCGCACACCGTATAGGAATACTCCCGCCACAAAGCTGAAAAACGCGCATCGAACCCGTAAGGGGCTTCCTCAATTGACAAAAGCCTAATGTCTTCCGGCAGTGCCTTATTAATTCTCTCCGCTGTTAACTTGCTCATATCTGGATGATCCTTGGCCAGATCAAAGTGAATGACCTGACCCCTGGCATGAACACCAGCATCGGTTCGACCGGCACAAATGGTGGCGAGATCTAATTCATGGATCAAAGCTCCAATAGTGTTTTCAATTTCAAACTGAACTGTGCGCTGTTCCTGCTGAATTGCCCATCCATGGAAACCTGAGCCGTCATAGGCGAGGGTGGCACGCATACGAATCAGCCCGTCCTCGGGAAGTTCGAGGACGGGCTGATCAGTAACTTCGTGCGAGAACAGGTGTTATTCCTTTGTCTCGGTTTCCTCGGCTACCGCCACTTCTTCTTCACCTTCAGCATTGACCGGCTCAGCGGATTCTTCTTCAAGAACCGCTTCGGTGTCGGGAGCAATTTCTTCTTTAACCCTGATTTCTTCGTCCTTAGCTGCAGCTGCCGGAGTTGCGGCTTCTTTCTCTGCAGACTCCTTGGCGGCACGCTTGGTGGCGCCGGTGGCCTCAGCAACAACCTGCTCGAGCATTGGCTCCACCAATTCAATGATCGCCATGGGTGCGTTGTCGCCCTTGCGATTACCGATCTTGATGATTCGGGTGTAGCCACCTTGACGGCCGGCGTAGCTCGGACCAATTTCGGTGAACAGGGTGTGCACAACAGACTTGTCGCGCACCACGGTGATCACCCGACGACGAGCGTTGATGTCTCCGCGCTTGGCGAAGGTGATCATGCGCTCGGCCAGCGGACGCAACCGCTTGGCCTTGGCGTGGGTGGTGGTGATTTTGCCGTGCTCAAATAATGCGGTGGCGAGGTTGCCGAGCATTAACCGCTCGTGCGCCGCTCCACCGCCGAGGCGGGCTCCCTTAGCTGGGCTAGGCATCTACTTCTCCTTTAAATAATTTCTCAGTAATTCCTGTGAATGGCAGACTTAGAGCCGCTCATCCTCGGGGTAGGCGTCCTCGGCATAGGAGACTTCCACTGCCACTACTTCTTCTTCATCCTCAGGCGCAATGTCCATGTCGACGTCTTCGTCATCGAAGTACACGGCGGTGCTGGGATCGAATCCGGGTGGGCTGTCCTTGAGTGCCAATCCGAGTCCGTGCAACTTGACCTTGACCTCGTCAATGGACTTGGCACCAAAGTTGCGGATATCGAGCAGATCAGCTTCACTGCGGGTGATCAATTCGCCCACAGTGTGAATGCCCTCACGCTTGAGACAGTTGTAGGAGCGAACCGTCATGTCCAACTGCTCAATGGGGGTCGAGAGTTGTTCAGCTGCAAAAGCATCTGTCGGGCTTGGACCAATGTCGATACCTTCAGCATCAAGGTTCATTTCGCGAGCAAGGCCGAAGAGTTCCACCAACGTTGACCCAGCAGATGCAACAGCATCGCGGGGCAGCATGCATGGCTTGGTCTCAACATCGAGAACCAACTTGTCAAAGTCGGTGCGCTGCTCCACACGAGTGGCCTCGACCTTGTAGCTGACCTTGAGAACAGGTGAGTAGATCGAATCCACCGGGATGCGACCAATTTCCTGGTCAGGGTGCTTGTTCATGACCGAGGGAACGTAACCACGGCCACGCTCAACGATCAATTCGATTTCGAGCTTGCCCTTGCCGTTCAGTGTTGCAATGTGCAACTCTGGGTTGTGTACCTCAACACCTGCAGGAGGTTGGATGTCCGCTGCGGTGACATCCCCGGGACCCTGCTTGCGCAGGTACATGACAACTGGTTCATCGATTTCGCTGGAAACAACCAAACCCTTCAGGTTAAGGATAATCTCGGTGACATCTTCCTTCACACCGTCAATAGTGCTGAACTCGTGCAACACACCGTCGACCCGGATACTGGTGACGGATGCACCAGGAATAGACGACAGCAATGTGCGACGAAGTGAATTGCCAAGGGTGTAACCAAAGCCCGGCTCGAGCGGTTCCAACACAAAACGTGAGCGGAATTCGCTGATGGGTTCTTCGGTCAGAATCGGACGCTGACTAATGAGCACTTTTTATTCCTTCCAGCAGTGACCTCTATTTGACACTGCGATGTGAGGCTCGATTCAGTTGAATCGAAGGGATATTACTTGGAGTACAACTCGACAATAAGTTGTTCTTGGACCTGGGTATCAATGACAGCGCGAGCTGGCAGTGAGTGGACGAGGATGCGCATTCTGGATGGCACAACCTCGAGCCATGCAGGAACGGTCTTTTCGCCGATCTCCGCATGCGCCACAATGAATGGGGTCATTTCAAGACTGCTCTTGCGAACCTCGATGACATCGTTGGGTGAGACGCGATAAGAAGGAATATTCACCTTGTGGCCGTTGACCAGGAAGTGGCCGTGGGTCACCAACTGGCGAGCCATATCGCGGCTCTTGGCGAATCCAGCACGGAACACCACATTGTCCAGACGCGACTCAAGGAGAACGAGGAGATTCTCACCGGTCTTACCTGGGAGTGTCTTGGCTTCCTTGTAGTAATTGGAGAACTGCTTCTCCAAGACCCCGTACATCCGGGTTGCCTTCTGCTTCTCCCGAAGCTGTAACAGGTACTCGCTCTCCTTCGATCGACCGCGCCCATGTTGGCCGGGTGGGTACGGACGCTTCTCAAATGGGCACTTGGGTGACTCGCACTTGGCGCCTTTGAGGAAGAGTTTCATTTTTTCGCGGCGGCACCGCTTGCAATCTGCGTCTGTGTAACGCGCCATGGTTTTCTCCTACTTTCTAAGTGTGGTTTCTAGGTTCGGTGAGTGCGCGCGATTAGACGCGACGACGCTTTGAGGGACGGGTTCCGTTGAAAGGCACGGGGGTGACGTCAGAGATGGATCCAACTTCAAGTCCTGTTGCCTGCAATGAACGAATGGCGGTTTCTCGACCCGAACCCGGGCCCTTGACGAATACGTCAACCTTGCGCATGCCGTGTTCCATGGCGCGACGCGCAGCAGCTTCGGCAGCTAGTTGCGCGGCGAATGGAGTGGACTTGCGACTGCCTTTGAATCCAACCTGGCCGGCACTTGCCCAGGCGATCACAGCACCCGATGGGTCAGTGATGGAAACGATGGTGTTGTTGAACGTGCTCTTGATATGAGCGTGACCATGGGCCACGTTCTTTTTTCCTTGCGACGCACTTTCTTGGCGCCGGGACCTTTAGGGGCCATGTGGTGTATTCCTATCGATTAGAGGTGTGTGGGAATTCGCATTGATCTGCGAGGTCGTTCGCTTAGGCCTTCTTCTTGCCGGCAACTGTCTTGCGTGGACCCTTACGCGTGCGCGCATTGGTATGGGTTCGTTGCCCGTGCACGGGAAGACCCTTGCGGTGACGGATTCCCTGGTAGCAGCCAATTTCCACCTTGCGGCGAATATCTGCTGTCACCTCTCGGCGAAGGTCACCTTCTACTTTCAGATTCGCTTCAATCCAATCGCGCAAAGCGAGGGTTTGCTCATCTGTTAGATCTTTTGATTTCATTTCCGGATCAATACCGGTTGCGGTGAGTGCTTTCGTAGCCTGCGAGCGACCAACACCGAAAATGTAGGTAAGTGCAACCGCCATGCGCTTTTCGCGAGGCAGGTCAACACCAATAAGTCGTGCCATGTGGCGTTCTCTCTTTTCTGTAGGTTCACGGGGTCATGGTGGGAAATCCAGTCCAGCCCGCCAAGGCTGGTCTCCGGCCCCGTGGCCGAAGGTGTCGTCTTCATATTTCGCACGCGAGATATGAAGGGTCGGGTTTTCCCTTTACTTGGTGGCCTCGGTTTTCTCTCCAAGATCACCCCAGTGCACTTAGCCCTGGCGTTGCTTGTGCCGAACGTTTTCGCAGATAACCATGACGCGACCGTGGCGACGAATGACCTTGCATTTGTCGCAGATCTTCTTGACGCTTGGTTGCACCTTCATGATTACTCTTTCTCGAGTTCCTGGCTATTACCTGTGTTACCTGTGACTACTTGTAACGATAAACAATGCGGCCGCGGGTGAGGTCATACGGTGACAACTCCACAACAACTCGATCGTCTGGGAGAATCCGGATGTAGTGCATCCGCATTTTCCCGCTGATGTGCGCAAGCACTTTGTGCCCATTATCGAGTTCAACTCGGAACATGGCATTTGGCAAACTTTCGGTGATCGTGCCCTCGAGCTCGATCGCGCCGTCTTTCTTTGCCATTGCCCTGCTCCCTATTGATCTGCTGGCCGATTCCGCACATGCCTCCCCCACGAGAGCAAATCCATGGGATTTCCACTCTGTGAATTCTCACGAGGAAACATGGGCCCAATAAGCCCACGTCAGCCCGCTGAGTCTACGCCCAGGGGGGCGGGAGGTTGTGTCCGGGTCCCCTGTGGGGGTCGAAGGGGTTTATTGCGGCAAGGTGAGGATTTCGGGGCCGTTTTCGGTGATGGCCACGGTGTGCTCCCAGTGGGATGCCCAAGAACTGTCCGTGGTCACGACCGTCCATTCGTCTTCAAGCACCTGAACCTCAGCCGAGCCCATGGTGACCATGGGCTCGATGGCCAAAACCATGCCCACCTTCAACTCCATGCCACTTCCCGCTGCACCGTAATTGGGAACCGGTGGGTACATGTGCATTTCGGTACCGATCCCGTGGCCCACATAATCCTCGACGATTCCATAGGGGCCCGAACTCCGAATCACAGATTCCACGGCCGCCCCGATGTCACCCATGGTGTTACCTGCTCTCGCAGCAGCGATCCCCGCGTACAGAGATTCACGAGTGACCGTGGAAAGTGTGTGGATCGATGAATCTGCGTTACCAGCGATCACACTGATTGCGGCGTCGCCGTGCCAACCGTCAACGATCGCGCCGCAGTCAATTGAAATCAGGTCACCCTCTTCAACAATGGCATTGCCGGGAATTCCATGCACCACTTCGTGATTGATGCTGGTGCAGATCACCGCTGGGAATCCGTAGTAGCCAAGGAACGATGGCGTCGCACCTGAACCGTAAATACAGTCACGAGCGATCTGATCCAGTTGCGCTGTGGTTATACCTGGAACAACTGCTTGCTCGAGAGCTTGAAGAGTTCGTCCCACAACGCGCCCAGCAATGCGCATTAGTTCTATTTGTTCAGGTGATTTGATCTGAACTTTTTCTTTTTTGCGAAAGACCATGGCTTAGGGATTTATCGCAGATGTAATAGCGTTCGAAACAGACTCAATATCTCCGAGTCCATCGATGTGAATTAAAATTCCATGATTTGTGTACACCGCAATCAGTGGTGCCGTCTGCTCCGCGTACACCTCTAGTCGGCGTCGGATGACTTCTTCGGTGTCGTCGGGGCGACCTTGCTCAGCAGCACGACGAACAAGTCGCTGCACAACCACGTCAATATCCACCGTCAACTCAATGACCGCGTCCAGTTTGTGACCGGATGAGCGCAGCATGGCATCTAGCTCTGCAACCTGTTCCACGGTCCGCGGATAGCCATCGAGGATAAATCCTGGTTGCGCATCTTCGTAGGTAAGACGATCACGCACCATGGCATTGGTCACACCGTCGGGGACGTACTCCCCGGCATCCATGTACCGCTGCGCTTCAATCCCCAGCGGTGTTCCTTCTGAAACATTCGCTCGAAAAATATCTCCGGTGGAAATATGCGGGATACCAAATGTCCGCGACAGAATTGCCGCCTGAGTACCTTTACCCGCCCCCGGGGGGCCCATGAAAACTATCCGCATGTCGAGACCCTAGCGCAGGTTACTTCAGGAAGCCTTCGTAGTTGCGTTGCTGAAGTTGAGCCTGAATTTGCTTGACCGTGTCCAAACCAACACCCACCATGATCAAAAGGCTGGTGCCACCGAAAATAAATTGCGTGGAGACGCCGAGGAAGTCGAAAGCGAACACCGGAATGATCGCAATCAGACCTAGATAAAGCGAACCTGGCGCGGTGAGACGGGTGAGGACGTAGTCGAGGTACTCGGCGGTCGGGCGTCCCGCACGAATTCCCGGAATGAATCCGCCGTACTTCTTCATGTTGTCTGCGACGTCGGTGGGATTGAAGGTGATCGAGACGTAGAAGTAACAGAAGAAAACAATTAAGAGGAAGTATGTTCCCAGGTACACCGGCCCGGAACCCGTTCCAAAGTTTCGCTCAAGCCACTGGGCCCATCCCGCTTGACTACCAGAAAGTTGAACAAAGAGGGTGGGCAGGAACAGCAATGAAGAAGCAAAGATGACCGGAATAACACCCGCCATGTTGACCTTCAATGGAATGTAGGTGGATGTCCCGCCATACATGCGGCGACCGACCATGCGCTTGGCGTACTGCACCGGAATGCGCCGTTGAGCTTGCTCAACGAAGACCACGAAGGTGATGACAATGAGGCCAATAAACATGGTGATCGAGAAGGTAAGAATCCCGCGACTACCGAGGATATTGGCGAACTGAGCCGGAATCACCGCAATGATTGAGGTGAAGATCAGCACCGACATTCCGTTACCCACACCGCGTTCCGTGATCAATTCACCGAACCACATGATGACTGCCGTACCTGCAGTCATGACGGTGACCATGACGAGCATGACCCAAATAGCCTGATTAGGAATAAGTTCCTCGTTACAGCCTTGGAACAGCGCGCCCGGCGAACGAGCCAGTGACAGGATGGCGGTGGACTGCAGGATTGCCAGTCCGATGGTCACGTAGCGGGTGTACTGGGTGATCTTGGCTTGGCCGGCTTGGCCATCTTTCTTGAGCATTTCCAGTCGCGGAATAACCACCGTGAGCAACTGCAAAATAATGCTGGCCGTGATGTACGGCATGATCCCCAGCGCAAATACCGAGAGTTGGAGCAGCGCTCCACCACTGAAAAGGTTGATCAGGGCGTAAACAGAGTTGTCCTCCACCGTGTCGATACACCGCTGAATAGCTGAATAGTCAACACCCGGGGTCGGCAGAACCGAGCCCAGGCGATAGATCGCCAGCAATCCAAGGGTGAACAGAATCTTCTTGCGAAGATCCGGTGTACGCAGGGCATCGCCAAACGCACTGATGTGCATGGTGCCTCCTGCTCAGAGTTCGGTTACGGACCCGCCCGCGGCAATGATCTTGTCACGAGCGGTTCCGGAGAACTTATCCGCCGTCACATTAACCTTCACCGAGATATCCCCCAGCCCCAAAACCTTAACCAACTCGCCCTTGCGAACAGCACCCGCGGTAACGAGATCGGCGACGGAGATGTCTCCGCCTTCGGGAAAGAGTTTCTCAATGGCGGCCACGTTCACGACCTGGTATTCCTTGGAATTAGGACTGGTGAAGCCCTTCAACTTGGGAAGACGCATGTGCAGGGGCATTTGACCGCCCTCAAAGCGGGCCGGCACCTGATAACGAGCCTTGGTACCCTTGGTGCCGCGTCCGGAGGTCTTGCCCTTAGAGGCTTCACCGCGACCCTTACGAGTCTTGGCGGTCTTTGCACCCGGTGCTGGACGTAGGTGATGCACTTTCAGAGTCATGGTTACTTGACCTCCTCAACGACCACGAGATGCGAAACGGTATTAACCATTCCGCGGAACTCGGGGCGATCTTCTTTGATCACGGTGTCGCCGATCCGCTTGAGTCCGAGCGAACGCAAGGTATTGCGTTGATTACTCGTTCCGCCGATCTCCGACTTGACTTGAGTGACTTTGAACTGCGCCATTACGCACCTGCCCCTGCTGCACGAGCCCGCAGAAGTGCCGCCGGAGCAACAGCTTCGAGTGGGAGGCCGCGGCGAGCCGCGACCGCTTCGGGCGATTCGAGCATGTGGAGCGCGGCTACGGTGGCGTGAACAATGTTGATCGCATTGTCCGAGCCGAGTGACTTGGACAGGACATCGTGGATCCCGGCGCACTCCAACACTGCACGCACGGGACCACCGGCGATTACACCGGTACCCGGCGCTGCGGGACGTAACATGACCACACCCGCGGCGGCTTCGCCGGTCACGGGATGCGGGATGGTGCCTTGGATGCGTGGGACATTGAAGAAACTGCGCTTAGCTTCTTCAACGCCCTTGGCAATGGCAGCGGGAACTTCTTTGGCCTTGCCATAGCCGATACCCACGTTACCGTCGCCATCGCCAACAACGACCAGCGCGGTGAAGCTGAAGCGACGACCACCCTTGACCACCTTGGCAACCCGGTTGATCGCGACTACGCGCTCCAGGAACTGCGACTTCTCCTCGCGAGGACCGCGTTCCTTGCGATCCCGGCGATCGCCTCCGCCACTACGGCGCGACGTTTCAGACATTGTTACCTCTTCCCGATACAGACATTAGAAAGTGAGCCCGCCCTCGCGTGCACCCTCGGCGAGGGCGGCAACACGACCGTGGTACTTATGGCCACCGCGGTCAAAGACCACCGTGTCAATCCCGGCTTTCTTGGCGCGGGCCGCCAGTTCATTACCCACCTTGCGAGCTTTTGCGGTCTTGTCACCATCGGTGCCGCGAAGACCACTTTCCATGGTGGAAGCTGATGCGAGCGTCACACCCTTAGAGTCGTCGACGAGCTGCGCGACCATGTGACGAGCGGAGCGACGGACAACCAAACGAGGACGCATGGTTGTGCCGGATACCTTCTTACGCACCCGCAGGTGACGGCGCTTGCGACCCACGGCCACCTTGTTGCCGGAGCCAAGTTTTGTGGCGAAAGAACTCATTACTTACCAGCCTTTCCGGCCTTGCGGCGGACATTTTCGCCTTCATAGCGAACGCCCTTGCCTTTATAGGGCTCTGGTTTACGAATCTTGCGGATATTTGCCGCAACTTCGCCGACCTTCTGCTTATCGATTCCCTGTACCTTGAACTTCACCGGCGACTCGACCACGAATGAGATGCCATCGGGTGCGGTGACCACAACGGGGTGACTGAAGCCGAGCGCGAACTCGAGGTCATTCCCCTTCGCGGCAACACGGTAACCGGTACCCACAATTTCCAGGGTTTTTTCATAGCCCACGGTGACACCCGTGACCATATTTGCCACCAGCGTGCGGGTGAGGCCGTGGAGCGAGCGTGACTGGCGTTCGTCGTTGGGACGAGTCACCACAAGATCACCCTCCTCTTGCTTGATCACAATGGGATCAGCCACGGTGAGAGACAGGGTGCCCTTGGGTCCAGCAATCGTGATATCGCTGCCATTAATCGTGGCAGTGACATCCGCAGGCACCGGAACGGGGGCGCGACCAATACGCGACATTTCTCCTCCTACCAAACGTAGGCGAGGACTTCCCCACCTACGCCTTTCTTTGCGGCCTGGCGGTCAGTGAGCAACCCGGTCGAGGTGGACAAAATCGCAATGCCGAGACCACCGAGAACCTTGGGAAGGTTGGTGCTCTTTGCATAGACGCGTAAACCTGGCTTGGACACCCGTCGAAGTCCAGCAATGGACCGCTCACGGGATGGGCCGTACTTCAAGTTAAGTGTCAGAGTTTTTCCGACCTCTGCATCGGCAATATCGAAACTAGCGATGTATCCCTGCTCTGAAAGAATTTCCGCAATATGCCCCTTGATTTTGGAGTGGGGCATGGAAACGGTGTCGTGGTATGCCGAATTCGCATTGCGCAGACGCGCAAGCATGTCCGCTATCGGGTCTGTCATTGTCATGGCCGTGTGGCCTTCCTCGCCGTGGTTTCCCGAATTACTGGGGACCTGCAGCGTCGTGGGGTTTACCAGGAACTTTTTGTTACACCGGGGAGTTCGCCTGCGTGTGCCATTTCGCGGACGCAGATACGGCATAGACCGAACTTGCGATACACGGCATGTGAACGACCGCAACGGTTGCAGCGGGTGTAACCACGCACCTTGAACTTCGGTGTCTTCTGTTGCTTTTGCACCAAACCTTTTTTCGCCATTGCTCAGGCCTCCTTAAATGGGAATCCAAGAAGCCGGAGCAGTGCTCGACCTTCTTCGTTGTTGGTCGCCGTTGTCACGACTGTGATATCCATACCGCGAGTGCGATCAATTTTGTCTTGATCGATCTCGTGGAACACTGATTGTTCGGTCAATCCAAATGTGTAGTTACCCCGGCCATCAAACTGCTTGGGCGATAACCCACGGAAGTCGCGAATACGTGGGAGTGAGACGCTCAGCAAGCGATCCAAAAACTCCCACATGCGATCTCCACGCAGCGTGACGTGAGCTCCAATTGGTTGACCCTCGCGCAACTTGAACTGGGCAATGGATTGACGGGCCTTTGTCACCTGGGGCTTCTGTCCGGTGATCTCGGTGAGATCACGGATTGCGCCTTCGATCAACTTGGAATCACGCGCTGCTTCTCCCACACCCATGTTGACCACGATCTTGGTAAGACCGGGAACCTGCATGATGTTTGTGAAGTGGAATTCGCTCTGCAGCGCAGGAACAATTTCCTCGCGGTAACGCGCCTTTAGACGAGGCATGGTGGTGGTGGTAGTGGTTGCGGTAGCCATGGGTATCAGTCCTTAAATTTCTTTACCGGTACGACGTGAGATCCGGACACTGCGCTCGGCTTCGTAGGTGGAACCGTCTGAGCGACGCTTTTCCACTTTCTCGCGAATATGACCCACGCGGGTGGCTTTGCCATCTTCAGGGTCCACCAGCATCACATTGGATACGTGAATGGGGGCTTCGGTGGTGATGATGCCACCACTCTTAGCGCCGCGGGCATCTTGACCAACCTTGGTGTGCTTCTTGATTCGGTTGACGCCTTCAACGATCACCTTGTCACCTTCAGGGAAAACATCAATGATCTTTCCCTGAACGCCACGATCTTTGCCGGAGATCACCAGCACGGTGTCGCCTTTGCGAATATTCAAACCTGGCATTTACAACACCTCCGGTGCGAGGGAGATGATCTTCATGAACTTCTTCTCACGCAACTCGCGACCAACCGGGCCGAAGATGCGAGTTCCACGAGGTTCGCCATCGCCCTTGAGAATTACCGCAGCGTTTTCGTCGAATCGGATATAGGAACCATCGGGACGACGGCGCTCCTTCTTGGTGCGCACAATCACCGCCTTGATTACTTCACCCTTTTTGACGCCGCCACCTGGGATTGCATCCTTGACCGTGGCAACAATGACATCGCCGATACCTGCATACCGACGGCCGGAACCGCCAAGTACGCGGATGCACAAAATCTCTTTGGCACCCGTGTTATCCGCAACGCGTAGTCGCGACTCTTGCTGAATCACTTCATTCTCCTGATCGTCTGCTGGTTCTCAACTGGTGAGCCTTGCCGAACCTGTTACTTGGCCTTTTCGAGGATTTCGACCACACGCCAGCGCTTGGTTGCTGACAGTGGGCGGGTCTCCATGAGCAGGACACGATCACCGATACCTGCGGTATTAGCTTCATCGTGTGCCTTGAGCTTGCTGGTGCGGCGCACAACCTTGCCGTAAAGAGGGTGCTTGAAGCGGTCCTCGACCGCGACAACCACCGTCTTGTCCATTTTGTCGCTGACCACGAGACCCTCTCGGACCTTGCGCTCACCACGTTCGTTCTTGGTTCCAACGCTCATGCGGCACCTTCCTCACCCTCGAAGGGCGTGATGCCCAATTCACGTTCACGCATCACCGTATAAATCCGGGCAATGTCTTTGCGCACGGCACGCAGACGGCCGTGGTTATCCAACTGCCCCGTAGCGCCTTGGAATCGAAGGTTGAACAGTTCCTCCTTTGATTCGCGCAACTTCTCTGCAAGTTCTGCATTATTGAGATTGCGGATTTCACCTGCCGGTGTTCCTACTCGGCATCAGTCTTCACCTGCTTCATCGCGCCGAACAATTCGGCACTTCATTGGGAGTTTGTGCATTGCACGAGTAAGCGCTTCGTGAGCAATCTTCTCGTCTGGGTAGGACAGCTCGAACATCACGCGGCCTGGCTTGACGTTTGCCACCCACCATTCGGGTGAACCTTTACCGGAACCCATGCGGGTTTCAGCTGGCTTCTTGGTCAGCGGGCGGTCTGGATAAATATTGATCCACACCTTGCCACCACGACGAATATGACGGGTGATCGCAATACGAGACGCCTCAATTTGACGGTTGGTGACGTATGCGGGCTCAAGTGCCTGCAAACCATAGGTGCCAAATGTCACCTTGGTGCCACCCTTAGCCACACCCCGGCGGGTGGGGTGGTGTTGCTTGCGGTGCTTCACGCGACGGGGAATCAACATGATTAGCCCTCCGTTGTTTCTGCTACTGGGACGACCGGAGCAGAAGCATTGGCTGCTTCTGTTTCGGCAATAGAGGCGTTCACAACTTCTTCGGTCGCAATTGCTTGCGGTGTGACCTCTTCAGGTGTAACCGTTTCGGCAGATGAATCCTCGCGACGTGGACGCTCAGCGGGCTTATTGCGCTGCTGACCGAGTCGTGCTGTGGCCGCCGCCGCCTCACGCTCGGAGCGCGTTGCTAGTGCTTCACCTTTATAGATCCACACCTTGACACCGATCCGACCGAAAGTGGTGCGAGCTTCGTAGAAGCCATAGTCAATGTCGGCACGCAATGTGTGCAAAGGTACGCGGCCTTCACGGTAGAACTCGGTGCGTGACATTTCAGCACCGCCGAGGCGACCGCCAACCTGAACCCGGATGCCCTTGGCTCCAGCCTTCATGGCGCTTTGCATGCCCTTGCGCATGGCGCGCCTGAAGGACACCCGACTAGACAGTTGCTCAGCAATTCCTTGAGCAACAAGTTGGGCTTCCATCTCGGGGTTCTTGACCTCGAGAATATTCAGCTGAACCTGCTTGCCAGTGAGTTTTTCAAGGTCGCCACGAATGCGATCGGCTTCTGCGCCCCGACGACCAATCACAATGCCGGGTCGGGCAGTGTGAATATCTACCCGAACGCGATCCCGAGTGCGTTCAATTTCAACTTTGGCAATTCCCGCACGCTCCATGCCCTTGCTCAACAGGCGTCTGATTGCAACGTCTTCTTGGACGTAGTCGCTGTAGCGCTGACCTTTCTTGGCACTATCGGCAAACCACCTCGAGGTGAAGTCTGTGGTGATACCTAGGCGGAAGCCATGTGGGTTAACTTTTTGACCCATGGTTCACCCCTTCTCTTCTGCAGGCTTAGCTGCGGTCTTTTTAGCTGCGGTTTTTTTAGCCGTGGTCTTTTTTGCTGGAGTCTCCTTGGCAACCGCCTTCTTGGCGGGAGCCTTTTTAGCTGGAGCCTTACTCGCTGGTGCCTTTTTAACTGGAGCCTTTTTAACTGGAGCCTTATCAACAACCACTTCCTGAGCGGGTGCCTCAGCTGCCTTAGCCGGCTTAACCGGCTTAACCGGATTGGTGAACTTGGGCATTTCGATGCCGTCTGTCACCACAACGGTGATGTGGCTGCTCCGCTTGCGAATTCGATAAGCACGTCCCTGTGCTCGGGGGCGAATTCGTTTCATGGTGGGACCTTCGTCAACGAAAGCTTCACTGATGCGAAGCTCTTTGATGTCCATGGCGTGGTTATTCGCGGCATTGGCAACAGCACTTGCGAGCACTTTGCCCACAGGTTCACTCGCTGCCTGCGGTGCGAACCGCAGCATCGCCTGAGCAGCGTCGGCGTTCATTCCTCTAATGAGGTCGACCACTCGACGTGCCTTCATGGGCGTTACGCGGACGTACCGCGCTTGGGCCCTGGCTTCCATCGCTTTCCCCTTGCTTCTCGATTACAACGTTTAAATGTGTGGTGGAACTAGGTTCTTGCCTGTCCGTGCGGTTGTGCGCTTAACGGCGTTTTGCCTTTCGGTCATCTTTGACGTGACCCTTGAAAGTACGGGTCGGAGCAAACTCACCGAGTTTGTGGCCAACCATGTTCTCCGAGATGAAAACGGGAACGTGCTTGCGCCCGTCGTGCACGGCAATTGTGTGACCGAGCATGACCGGAATCACCATGGAACGACGAGACCAGGTCTTGATCACGTTCTTGGATCCGGATTCGTTCTGTGCTTCGACCTTCTTGAGCAGATGGCCGTCCACGAAGGGACCCTTCTTCAAACTGCGAGGCATGTTGACCGCTTTCCTTAACGCTTCTTGCCGGACTTACGACGACGAACAATGAACTTGTCGCTAGCTTTGTTGTGCTTGCGAGTGCGACCCTCAGGCTTGCCGCCCGGGTTGACCGGGTGACGACCACCGGAGGTCTTTCCTTCACCACCACCATGTGGATGGTCGACCGGGTTCATGGCCACACCACGAACTGTTGGGCGCTTGCCCTTCCAGCGCATGCGCCCTGCCTTACCCCAGTTGATATTTGACTGCTCAGCATTGCCCACTTCGCCAATGGTGGCGCGGGCGCGCACATCGACATTGCGGATTTCACCGGAGGGCATGCGCAGCTGCGCGTAGGGACCGTCCTTGGCCACGAGTTGAACGCTGGCACCGGCCGAACGTGCAATCTTTGCACCGCCACCGGGCTTGAGCTCAATGGCGTGAATCACGGTACCGACCGGAATATTTCGCATGGGGAGGCAGTTACCGGGCTTGATATCGGCGCTTGGCCCTGTCTCGATTCGATCGCCCTGCTTGAGTTTATTTGGGGCAATGATGTATCGCTTTTCGCCATCGGCATAGTGCAGCAGCGCAATGCGCGCCGTGCGGTTCGGGTCGTACTCAATATGTGCGACCTTTGCGGGCACGCCGTCTTTATCAGCACGGCGGAAATCAATAATTCGATAAGCGCGCTTGTGCCCGCCACCCTGATGTCGAGTTGTGATCTTGCCCGAGTTGTTGCGACCACCCTTTTTGGGAAGGGGGCGTACCAGTGACTTCTCCGGCTCCGACCGAGTGATTTCGACGAAGTCAGCCACACTGGAACCACGACGGCCCGGTGTTGTCGGCTTGTACTTTCGGATACCCATGTTCTCGTCTCTCGTTTCGTATTCGTTCGGTCTTTGGAACCGGTTCTTAGTTCCAGTCTCTAGGAGACCGGTCCGCCAAATATGTCGATGCGATCGCCTGTTGCCACCGAAACAATCGCGCGCTTTGTGGAAGCTTTGCGACCGAATCCCGTGCGAGTGCGAATTCGCTTGCCTTCACGGTTCAGAGTGTTCACGCTGGTTACCTTCACACCAAAAACTTCTTCGACCGCGATCTTGATCTGGGTCTTATTGGCGTGGGGCGCAACAATGAACGTGTACTTGTTTTCATCGAGGAGGCCATAGGCCTTCTCGGAGACGACAGGTGAAATCAGTATGTCGCGGGGATCTGCGATTCTCATGCCTGAGCCTCACTTTCAGTTGCCGTAGCTTTTACGCCCTTGCCCTTAACCGGTCCGGCCACAAAAATGTCGTAGGCGGGTTGGGTGAAGACCACGTGGTCGGCGATCAAGACATCGTAGGTATTGAGTTGATCCGGAGCGACAATTGCAATGTTCCCCAGATTGCGCAGCGACAGCCATGCGACTGCTTCTTCACGGGTGAGTACCACCAGGATCTGGCCATTGACTTCCAAGGCCTTCAGGGTTGCAGTTGCTTCCTTGGTGGAGGGGGCATCGCCTTTGACAAGTTGGGATACAACGTGAATGCGACCTTCGCGAGCCCGGTCAGAGAGTGCGCCACGAAGTGCGGCAGCCTTCATTTTCTTGGGGGTGCGCTGAGAGTAGTCGCGTGGGTGTGGTCCGTGGCTGACGCCACCACCGTTGTACTGCGGTGCGCGAATGGAGCCTTGGCGCGCGCGACCGGTGCCCTTTTGCTTGTATGGCTTGCGCCCACCACCGCTGACCTCAGCACGCGTCTTGGTGTCATGGGTGCCTTGGCGTGCGGCAGCGAGTTGGGCAACAACCACCTGATGGATCAACGGGATATTGACTTCCACGTCGAAGACTTCAGCGGGCAATTCAACTTTGCCTGACGCTTTGCCTTCTGGAGTCATGAGATCTACTGCGGTCACAGCTGGACCTCCTTAGCAGCGGTATGAATGAATACCAGCCCACCTTTGGGTCCCGGAACTGCACCTTTGATGAGTAGCAGACCACGCTCTGAGTCAATCGCCTGGACTTTGAGGTTCTGTGTTGTCTGGCGTACCCCGCCCATGCGACCGGCCATTTTCATACCTTTGAAAACGCGACCCGGTGTTGCACACCCGCCAATTGAACCGGCGCTGCGGTGCTTGCGCTTGACACCGTGGGAGGAACCTAGGCCGTGGAAACCGTGTCGCTTCATGACACCGGCGAAACCTTTGCCCTTGGTGGTGCCGACGGCATCGACAACCTGGCCGCCTTCAAAAATCTCCACACCAATTTCTTGACCCAGGGTGTATTCGGATGCATCGGGGGTGCGCACTTCAACCAAGTGGCGACGCGGTGTGACGCCCGCCTTGGCGAAGTGACCCGTATCGGGCTTATTCACCCGACGAGGGTCAACGGCACCAAATGCGATTTGAACCGCCGAATATCCATCAATTTCCGGGGTGCGCACCTGTGTCACTACACAGGGGCCAGCCTTAATAACTGTGACGGGAACAACCTTGTTGTTTTCGTCCCATACCTGGGTCATACCGAGCTTTTCGCCCAGAACGCCCTTCACGTTGGTACTCATGGTGGTCTGTTTCTCCTCTAGAGCTTGATCTCGATGTCAACGCCGGCTGGAAGGTCCAAGCGCATCAGCGAATCAACGGTCTTCGGTGTGGGGTCGAGAATGTCAATGAGACGCTTGTGGGTGCGCATCTCGAAGTGTTCCCGAGAATCCTTGTACTTGTGGGGTGACCGGATAACGCAAAACACGTTCTTCTCGGTCGGCAACGGCACGGGTCCAGCAACCTGTGCACCAGTACGAGTGACTGTCTCGACGATTTTGCGCGCCGAGGAATCAATGATCTCGTGGTCGTAGGCCTTGAGCCTGATCCGGATCTTCTGTCCCGCCATGGTGGCTTGGTTCCTTACTCGTGTAGTTGCGAACTTGCTCGGGTGTTCATTTGCCTGGGTGTTCATTTGTGTGGGTTTCCGTGGTGGGCACCGGGTCGCGGCGCCCACCACGAAGTGTGGAGTTGTACCCCCGAGTTTTACTTCAGGATTTTTGTTACACGTCCGGCACCAACGGTGCGGCCACCTTCGCGGATTGCGAAGCGGAGACCGTCCTCCATGGCGATGGACTGAATCAGTTCAACGCGCATGTCGGTGTTGTCGCCGGGCATAACCATGTCTTTGCCGTCTGGCAAGAACACAACGCCGGTGACGTCGGTGGTCCGGAAGTAGAACTGTGGTCGGTAGTTGTTGAAGAACGGAGTGTGACGCCCGCCTTCATCCTTGGACAGGATGTACACCTGAGCTTCGAACTCCGTGTGAGGTGTGATCGAGCCAGGCTTGCAGCACACCTGACCACGCTCGACATCTTCACGCTTGGTTCCGCGCAGGAGCACACCAACGTTCTCGCCCGCTTGACCTTCGTCAAGTAGTTTGCGGAACATTTCGACACCGGTAACGGTGGTCTTAATGGCTGGTCCTGGGCGAATACCCACGATTTCAATTTCCTCGTTGACCTTGACAATTCCACGCTCGATACGACCGGTGACAACGGTGCCACGGCCGGTGATTGTGAAGACGTCTTCGATCGGCATGAGGAAGGGCTTGTCCACCTCGCGCTCGGGTGTTGGAATGTAGGTGTCAACGGCGGTCATGAGTTCCATGATCGACTCGCCCCACTTCTCATCGCCCTGAAGCGCCGGGAACGCGGCAACTCGCACCACGGGGATGTCGTCGCCGGGGAATTCGTAGGCGCTGAGAAGTTCGCGAACTTCCATTTCCACGAGTTCAATGAGTTCTTCGTCGTCCACCATGTCGCACTTGTTCAGTGCGACAACAATGGAAGGCACACCAACCTGGCGAGCAAGGAGGACATGCTCCTTGGTCTGGGGCATGGGGCCATCTGTTGCCGCAACCACGAGGATTGCGCCGTCCATTTGGGCCGCACCCGTGATCATGTTCTTGATGTAGTCGGCGTGACCGGGGCAGTCGACGTGGGCATAGTGCCGGCCTTCTGTCTGGTACTCGACGTGTGCAATAGAGATCGTGATACCGCGTTGACGCTCTTCAGGGGCCTTATCGATCATGTCGAAAGGGGTGAAGGGGTTGACGTCGGGGTAACGATCGTGAAGCACCTTGGTGATAGCAGCAGTCAACGTGGTCTTGCCATGGTCAATATGACCAATGGTGCCGATGTTGATGTGCGGCTTATTCCGCTCAAACTTGGCCTTTGCCACTTGCGTACTCCCTCTTCTTGTGCCGTCCGGCGTAACGCGGATCGGTTATCGGTTCTTTTTCTTTTATTGTGTTTCTACTGATCCGCGGTTATTCGCCGCGAGCTTTGGAAATGATCTCCGTTGCCACGTTCTGTGGAACCTGTGCGTAGGAGTCAAATTGCATGCTGTAACTCGCACGCCCTTGGGTACGGCTGCGCAGATCTCCCACGTAGCCGAACATTTCCGAGAGCGGAACAAGTGCTTTGACAACTCGAGCACCGGAGCGCTCTTCCATTGCCTGCACCTGTCCACGACGCGAGTTCAAGTCGCCGATGACATCGCCCATGAAATCCTCAGGGGTCGTAACTTCAACGGCCATCATGGGTTCGAGGAGTGCGGGGCCCGCTTGGCGGGCACCGTCCTTAAACGCCATGGATCCAGCGATTTTGAATGCGAGTTCAGATGAGTCAACGTCGTGGTAAGCGCCGTCGAGCAGGGTGACTTTGATGTCCACCATGGGGTAGCCGGCGAGAACACCGTGCTGCATGGCCTCTTGGGCACCGGCATCCACGGAAGGGATGTACTCGCGAGGAATACGTCCGCCGGTCACCTTGTTTTCAAAGAGGTAACCGCCACCTTCTTCTTTATTCGGTTCGACGGCAATCTGCACCTTGGCAAACTGACCAGAACCACCAGTTTGCTTCTTGTGGGTGTAGTCGACGCGGTCGACCTTCTTGGTCAGCGTTTCGCGGTATGCAACCTGTGGCTTTCCAACATTGGCTTCCACCTTGAACTCGCGCTTCATGCGATCAACGAGTACCTCAAGGTGCAGTTCGCCCATGCCTTCAATGATGGTCTGGCCGGTTTCTTCATTAGAGCTGACCCGGAAGGTTGGATCCTCTTCAGCAAGACGCTGAATTGCCGTTCCGAGCTTCTCTTGGTCGCTCTTGGTCTTGGGCTCAATGGCCACCGAAATTACCGGATCGGGGAAGGACATGGATTCCAGTACGACCGGGTTGGCGGGATCGCAGAGAGTCTCCCCGTTGTGGTGTCCTTGAGTCCCATGACAGCCACAATGTCGCCGGCACCTACTGATTCAATTTCTTCGCGCTTATTCGCGTGCATTCGGTAAATCTTGCCAATGCGCTCTTTGCGATCCTTGACACTGTTGAGCACCTGGGTGCCAGTTTGTAAGCGTCCCGAATACACGCGCACGTAGGTGAGCTTTCCCAGATGGGGATCGGTCATGATCTTGAACGCAAGTGCGCTGAATGGTTCGCTATCACTTGGTTGACGCAAAATTTCGACCGATTCGTCGCCCATTTTGTGGCCATCGATTGCCGCAATGTCAAGTGGCGATGGGAGGTAGGCGACAACGGCGTCCAGCATGGGCTGAACACCTTTGTTCTTGAATGCCGATCCGGTCAGAACCGGGGTGAGCTTTGCCGCGAGTGTCGCGCGACGAATTCCAGCCTTGATTTCGTCGACGGAGATTTCTTCGCCTTCGAGATACTTCTCCATGATTGCGTCATCGGCTTCGCCGAGAGTTTCGATTAACTTCTCCCGATACTCCTTGGCTTTTTCCACCATGTCAGCCGGGATTTCTTCGATTTCGTAGTCTTCACCGATTACGGTCTCGCCACGCCAGGTGAGTGCGCGCATTTCAATGAGATCAACTACTCCGATGAAATCAATCTCGTTACCAATAGGAAGTTGAAGTACGAGGGGAACCGCATTGAGGCGGGAGATAATCATGTCTACACACATGTAGAAGTTTGCTCCGGTGCGATCGAGCTTATTGATGAAGCACATGCGAGGCACGCTGTAGCGGTCGGCCTGACGCCACACGGTCTCGGATTGTGGCTCAACCCCGGCTACACCGTCGAAAACCGTTACGGCACCGTCAAGTACCCGCAACGACCGCTCTACTTCAACGGTGAAGTCAACGTGGCCGGGAGTATCGATGATGTTGATCGTGTTGCCCTTCCACTCACAGGTGGTGGCAGCAGAGGTGATGGTGATTCCGCGCTCTTGTTCTTGTTCCATCCAGTCCATGGTGGCTGCACCCTCGTGGACTTCACCGATTTTGTAGTTGATGCCGGTGTAAAAAAGAATGCGTTCGGTTGTAGTGGTTTTGCCCGCGTCAATATGCGCCATGATCCCAATGTTGCGGACCTTGGCGAGGTCGAGGGCGGTTCCTGTTGCCACAACTTTCTCCGTTTATCTCTTAGTGGGTGTTTAAAACCTTGGGTGTTACCAGCGGTAGTGGGCGAATGCCTTATTGGATTCAGCCATCTTGTGGGTGTCTTCGCGCTTCTTCACGCTTGCGCCAAGACCATTTGATGCGTCGAGGATTTCGTTCATGAGGCGCTCGGTCATTGTTTTTTCCCGACGCTGACGGGAATAGCCGATTAGCCAACGCAGTGCGAGTGTGGTGCTGCGATTGGGCTTGACTTCAACGGGAACCTGGTAGGTCGCGCCGCCCACTCGGCGGGAGCGAACTTCCAAGGTGGGACGAATATTTTCGAGGGCGCGCTTGAGCGTTTGTACCGGATCGGTTCCAGTCTTGTCGCGGCAGCCTTCGAGTGCGCCGTACACGGTGCGCTCAGCCACGGAGCGTTTGCCATCGAGAAGAACTTTGTTGATCAACTGGGTAACAAGTGGTGCGCCAAAAACCGGATCGATGACGATCGGTCGTTTGGCTGCTGGACCCTTACGAGGCATTAGGCCTTCTCCTTCTTCGCACCGTAGCGTGACCGTGCCTGCTTGCGGTTCTTCACGCCTTGAGCGTCAAGGGCACCACGAATGACTTTGTAACGAACACCGGGTAGATCGCGAACCCGACCGCCGCGCACCAGCACAATGGAGTGCTCCTGCAGGTTGTGTCCCACACCCGGGATGTAGGCGGTGATTTCCACCTGGGAGGTCAACCGCACGCGGGCCACCTTGCGAAGCGCGGAGTTCGGCTTCTTGGGGGTAGTGGTGTACACGCGCGTACAGACCCCGCGCCGCTGTGGGCTGCCCTTGAGGGCCGGGGCCTTGTTCTTTGAGACCTTGTCCTGCCGGCCCTTGCGGACCAACTGCTGGATGGTAGGCACGTTGCGCCTCTCCTGCCTTCTCGTTCGTTTTCGGTTAACCGGGAACGACCCACGCGCTCGGGTGTGTCGCGCACCTTTCAGCGCGCAAGACCGCCAAAATTCGTAGGAAATCTCCGGTGACTTAGCACCGTGCGAAGCGAAAATCCACCGCGACACACGAGTTAGCGCCTGAGGGGTCAGGCACGAAGAAGAAGATTACCCTCCCTCACTTCACGGGGTGACATTGGGGGGTACCTCATGTGATTTAGTTGCCCGAGACCCCTGCCAATGTCAGAAAAAGTAGGGCCAAAAGACCCAAAACCGTGAGGGCGGCAAAAAGCCCGATATTGATCCAGGACAGGATTTTGGCGGCCAACACAAAAGCCGATCCCCCAATTCGCCCCTGTCCGGCAGCTATCTCTTTATCTGCCTTATTGGCAAAGACCAAGGCAATAATCGCGAAAATCACCGGGCACACGGGCCACGACAGGATGGCCAGAACAAGGGCAACAATCGCATTCGAAGAGGTCACCGGACCTTGGGCCACCACCACCGGCGGTGCGGGCATCCCTGGGGCACTCACTTCGCTCCAGATCGAAGCGCCGGGCTCCTGGCTCTCCGAAGGTGGTTGGTTACCCGCTGGCTCGTTAGTGCTCATGTGCTCAGATTACGCCCACTTCGCACATCACGACCAGTTGATCAGCAATCGACCTTCTTTATCCCGAAAAGATCCGACCAGAATCACAATGAAGTCAATTAATGCCCAGATCCCCAACCCACCGAGAGTGAAAATCATAAGAATTCCGGTACCGACCTTACCCACATAAAACCGATGAATGCCGAAAATGCCGAGGAACCAGGCCAACAGGGCAGCGGCCAAACGGGACTTTGGGCTGATCGGGTTTCCGAACTGATCAACCGTCGGTTTCGGCGGTGCATAAATCGGTTGCGCTACGGGCGGTTGTTCATAAGACATATGGCTCTCCAATCAATAAATTCCTCGGACTATACCAAGAAGCGCCCGCCAGATGAATGTCTGACGGGCGCTTCGAAGGATGAATCTAGAAGCCGCGGAACTCGAATTCCTCGAGTGCCACTGCCTCGCCGGCTGAATCACCGAAGGAGGTGTACTCCATGTCGTCGTATCCGGTGAAGGATGCGTACATGGCTGCTTTTGCTTCTTCGGTGGGCTCGACCTTGATATTGCGGTAGATCGGCATACCGGTTCCAGCGGGAATCAATTTACCGAGGATCACGTTCTCCTTCAGACCCAGCAACGGATCACTCTTGGCCGAGATTGCTGCATCGGTGAGGACACGTGTGGTCTCCTGGAATGAAGCGGCAGATAGCCACGACTCGGTTGCCAAGGAGGCCTTGGTGATACCCATGAGTTCGGGGCGACCCGATGCCGGTGTTCCACCGGTGGCCACAACACGACGGTTCTCGGCTTCAAAGACTCCACGCTCAACAAGTTCACCCGCGAGGAAGTTCGAATCACCCGATTCAATGACGGTGATGCGCTTGAGCATCTGGCGAACAATCACCTCAATGTGCTTGTCGTGGATGGATACACCCTGTGAGCGATAGACCTCTTGTACCTGATCAACCAGGTGAAGTTGTACCGCACGCTGTCCCAAAATTCGCAGAACCTGCTTGGGATCAACCGCACCGACCACCAGTTGATGTCCAACGGCAACGGTTTGTCCGTCTTCTACCAACATGCGCGAGCGCTTGGACACCGAATATTCAACTTCCTCGGAGCCATCGTCGGGAGTGATCACAATCTTGCGCAACTTTTCAGCGTCTTCAAAGCGAACCCGACCAGCAACCTCACTGATAGGAGCAACACCCTTGGGGGTGCGGGCTTCGAAGAGTTCCACAACGCGTGGAAGACCGTGGGTGATGTCATCGCCCGCCACACCGCCGGTGTGGAAGGTGCGCATGGTGAGCTGAGTTCCGGGTTCACCAATGGATTGGGCCGCGACAATCCCAACCGCTTCGCCCACATCAACCAACTTGCCGGTTGCCATGGAACGTCCGTAGCACATGGCGCACGTGCCAACATGGCTTTCGCAGGTGAGCACGGTGCGCACGCGCACCTTGTCAGCGCCAGCAGCAATCAGTTCATCGAGTCGTGGAATATCTAGTTCCTCGCCTGCGGTTCCGACCGTTTTGCCATCTACTACAACGTCTCGAGCAAGCACGCGAGACACGAGTGCTGTGTCGAGGTTGTCGAGCGGACGCAATTGACCGTCCACCATTTCGGCAATGGCGATCTCGGCGCCACGTTCGGTGCCGCAATCAACTTCTCGCACGATTACATCCTGGGACACGTCCACGAGTCGACGGGTGAGGTAGCCGGAGTCTGCGGTACGCAGTGCGGTGTCGGCCAGACCCTTTCGAGCACCGTGAGTGGAGATGAAGTACTCCAGCACGGTGAGACCTTCGCGGAAGTTGGCCTTGATGGGTCGAGGGATAATCTCGCCCTTCGGGTTGGCCACGAGTCCACGCATGCCTGCGATCTGACGGACCTGCATGTAGTTACCGCGAGCACCGGAATCGACCATGATGTGAACCGGGTTTGCCTCAGGGAAGTTCTCCTGCATGGCCTTGGCGATTTCATCTGTGGCGCGAGTCCAGATCTCAATAAGTTCCTGGCGGCGCTCCGAGTCGGTGATCAGACCTTTTTCGTACTGCTGCTGAACCTTGGCATCTTTGTCTTCGGCTAAGGCAACCAGTGCGGCTTTCTCCGGGGGTGCGACCACGTCCGAGATGGAAATAGTGACTCCGGAGCGTGAGGCCCAGTGGAATCCCAGTCCCTTGAGTTGATCCAGGGTTTCTGCAACCTCAATCTTGGGGTACATCTCAGACAGGCGGTTCACTGTTGCGCCGAGCACCTTCTTGTCAACTTTTTCGTTGACGTACGGGTAGTCGACCGGAAGCGCCTCGTTGAACAACGCCCGACCCAGAGTGGTCACCATGATCAACGGTTGTCCGAATTCCCAACCTTCGGGGACTTCGTAACCCAATGGCGGGGTGAAGTTGTGTATCCGAATCTTTGTCTTCGCTCCAAGCGGGAGCGATCCGCCATCGAATGCCATGACCGCTTCAGCGACCGACGAATACGCCGGAAGATCCGAATCCGGGAGATCCTTGGATTCAGGTGTCATGGTGGTCAAGGAGTAAATACCAAGAACCATGTCCTGGGTTGGCGTGGTAATCGGGCGACCATTGGCCGGGGACAGAATGTTGTTGCTGGAGAGCATCAAGATTCGGGCTTCGGCCTGTGCTTCAGCCGACAGTGGCACATGAACGGCCATCTGGTCACCGTCGAAGTCAGCGTTGAACGCCGTACACACGAGCGGATGAATCTGAATGGCCTTACCTTCAATCAGCTGCGGTTCGAACGCCTGAATACCCAAGCGGTGCAGGGTGGGTGCGCGGTTGAGCAGCACCGGATGCTCACGAATTACTTCTTCGAGGACATCCCAGACAACGGGACGCGAACGCTCCACCATGCGCTTGGCACTCTTGATGTTCTGGGCATGGTTGAGATCAACCAGACGCTTCATGACAAATGGCTTGAACAGTTCGAGTGCCATTTGCTTGGGCAAACCGCACTGGTGCAACTTGAGCTGCGGACCCACAACAATCACGGAACGACCGGAGTAGTCCACGCGCTTGCCCAACAGGTTTTGGCGGAAACGACCCTGCTTGCCCTTGAGCATGTCAGAGAGGGACTTCAGTGCCCGGTTGCCCGGACCTGTCACCGGACGACCGCGACGACCATTGTCAAAAAGGGCATCCACGGCTTCTTGCAACATGCGCTTTTCGTTATTGACGATGATCTCCGGGGCGCCGAGATCCAGCAAACGCTTCAGGCGATTATTACGGTTAATAACGCGACGGTAGAGATCATTGAGATCACTCGTGGCAAAACGACCACCGTCAAGTTGAACCATGGGGCGAAGATCCGGTGGGATCACGGGAACGGCGTTCAGCACCATGCCCATGGGAGAGTTGGTGGTGTTCTTGAACGCATTCACCAACTTAAGTCGCTTGAGTGCACGGGTCTTCTTTTGCCCCTTGCCGGTTGCAATGATTTCGCGCAGTGCAATTGATTCCGCTTCAAGGTCGAATGACTCAAGGCGCTTTTCGATTGCTGCGGCACCCATGCCACCGTCAAACCAGCGACCATAGCGATCCCGCATCTCGCGGAAAAGCATTTCGTCACCTTCGAGGTCTTGAACCTTAAGGGTGCGGAAACGATCAAAGATCCGATCGAGGCGCTCAATCTCCTGGTCAGCGCGGCGACGAAGGGCAGCGAGTTCACGCTCCCCTGACTCCTTAACCTTCCGACGCACC
The DNA here is from genome assembly GCA_018401415.1 of Candidatus Nanopelagicales bacterium. Taxonomy (GTDB): domain Bacteria; phylum Actinomycetota; class Actinomycetes; order S36-B12; family S36-B12; genus UBA4592. The sequence goes on from JAGYKV010000016.1 coordinate 41,620, forward strand.
TCACTCTTGGCGCCGTCGCTCTCGAGTTCAGCGAGATCGGCTTCCATTTTCTGGGCGCGCGCTTCAAGGTCGGCATCGCGACGCTTGGCGATCTGCTTCTTCTCAACGCTGAGTTGATTCTCCAGTGAGGGTAATGCTTCGTTGCGACCTTCTTCATCAACCGACGTGATCATGTACGCGGCGAAGTAGATGACCTTCTCCAGATCCTTGGGTGCGAGGTCCAGGAGATAACCCAGACGACTCGGGACACCCTTGAAATACCAAATGTGGGTGACGGGGGCGGCGAGTTCAATGTGACCCATGCGCTCCCGACGCACCTTGGCGCGAGTTACCTCGACTCCGCAGCGCTCGCAAATAATTCCCTTGAAGCGCACGCGCTTGTACTTACCGCAGTAGCACTCCCAGTCACGAGTTGGTCCGAAGATCTTCTCGCAGAACAAGCCATCTTTCTCTGGCTTGAGAGTGCGGTAGTTGATGGTCTCTGGCTTCTTGACTTCACCGTATGACCAAGTGCGAATATCGTCTGCCGTGGCAAGGCCAATTCGCAATTCGTCAAAGAAGTTAACGTCTAGCACGGGAGTGTCCTTCGTTCGATTCGAATAATTCGGGGTCAGTAATTCTGTTGACGGTGTGGTTAGAGCTCGTCGACGCTGCTGGGTTCGCGGCGAGAGAGATCAATTCCGAGTTCTTCGGCTGCACGGAATACGTCGTCGTCGCTGTCTTTCATTTCAATAGCGACGCCGTCCTTGGACAGGACTTCAACGTTGAGGCACAAGGATTGCATTTCCTTGACCAAAACCTTGAACGATTCCGGGATACCGGGTTCAGGGATGTTTTCACCCTTGACAATTGCTTCGTACACCTTGACGCGTCCGAGGACATCGTCACTCTTGATGGTGAGAAGTTCCTGCAGTGCATAAGCGGCACCGTATGCCTCCAACGCCCACACTTCCATTTCACCGAAGCGCTGGCCACCGAACTGCGCCTTGCCTCCCAGTGGCTGTTGCGTGATCATGGAGTACGGGCCGGTTGAGCGAGCGTGGATCTTGTCGTCGACCAAGTGCAGCAGTTTGAGGATATAGATGTAACCGACTGCAATTTCGCCCGGAATGGGTTCACCGGTACGGCCATCAAACAGATTTGCCTTGCCATTGGGGTTCACCAATGTCAGACCATCGGCTGTCGGGATTGTCGATTCGAGAACCAATGACAACTCCTCCTCGCGAGCACCGTCGAAAACCGGCGTTGCGATTTTGGTGCCCGGTGGGACAGACTTGACCGCATCCGGCAACCGCACGGCGCGCGGGTCGGTAACGTCGACATTCCACCCGGTGGCGGCCGCCCAGCCCAAATGTGTTTCAAGAATCTGGCCGATGTTCATGCGGCCAGGAACACCAAGTGGATTGAGCACTATGTCAACAGGGGTGCCATCTTCCAGGAACGGCATATCTTCCTGCGGAAGAATCTTGGCAATAACACCCTTGTTACCGTGGCGACCGGCGAGCTTGTCACCCTCGGTGATCTTGCGCTTTTGAGCGATATAAACACGCACCAGTTTTGTCACACCCGGTGGGAGTTCATCGCCTTCGTCAACGTCAAAGACGCGAACCGCAATAATCTTGCCAGACTCGCCGTGGGGAACCTTCAAGGATGTATCGCGAACCTCGCGAGCCTTCTCACCAAAGATTGCACGGAGCAAACGCTCCTCCGGTGTGAGTTCGGTTTCACCCTTAGGTGTCACCTTGCCCACGAGGACATCGCCCGGAACAACATCTGCACCAACACGAATGATTCCCAGGTCATCGAGATCCGCGAGCACTTCTTCAGAGACGTTGGGAATATCGCGAGTGATTTCCTCAGGTCCCAGCTTGGTGTCGCGGGCATCGATTTCATGCTCTTCAATGTGAATCGAAGACAGGACATCGTCTTGGACCAGTCGCTGGCTCAAAATGATGGCGTCCTCGTAGTTGTGACCCTCCCATGACATGAATGCCACGAGCAGATTCTTGCCGAGAGCCATTTCACCAAGTTCGGTCGATGGACCATCGGCGAGGACTTCCCCGGCTTCTATGTGTTGTCCGGCAGCAACAATCGGACGCTGATTAAAACAGGTGCCCTGATTGGAACGGCGGAACTTCTCGAGTTTGTAACTGGTGTGGGTGCCATCGTCGTTGGCAACTTCGACCAGATCGGCGGAGACTTCCTTGACCGCACCCGGCTTCTGGGCAATAACAATGTCGCCTGCGTCATAGGCAGCTCGGAATTCCATGCCCGTTCCCACAAGCGGTGCTTGTGCACGCAGTAGAGGAACCGCCTGGCGCTGCATATTGGAACCCATCAGGGCACGGTTGGCGTCGTCATGTTCCAAGAACGGAATCATGGCGGTGGCAACCGACCACAACTGGCGCGGTGAGACATCCATGAAGTCAACTTCTTCGGGGCGAACGTATTCAACATCGCCACCTTTGACTCGAACCAGCACTCGGTCGCCGGTCATGGTGCCGTCAGCTTCAATGGGGGTATTCGCCTGCGCAATGATGTGCATGTCTTCTTCGTCTGCGGTCAGGTACTGGACTTCGTCGAGCACTCGACCCTTGATCACCTTGCGGTACGGGGTCTCCACAAAACCGAATGGTGAGATGCGACCGTACGTTGCCAGTGATCCGATCAGACCAATGTTCGGGCCTTCAGGTGTTTCAATCGGACACATGCGACCGTAATGGGAGGGGTGAACATCGCGTACTTCAAAGCCAGCGCGCTCACGGGAAAGACCACCCGGTCCAAGTGCCGAAAGGCGACGCTTGTGGGTCAACCCTGCGAGCGGGTTGGTCTGGTCCATGAACTGTGACAACTGCGAAGTTCCGAAGAACTCCTTGATGGATGCGACAACCGGCCGGATGTTGATCAGGGTCTGAGGTGTGATTGCTTCAACATCCTGGGTGGTCATGCGCTCGCGCACAACACGCTCCATGCGGGACAGGCCCGTGCGAATCTGGTTCTGAATCAACTCACCAACGGTGCGCAGACGACGGTTACCAAAGTGATCAATGTCGTCGGTTTCAACAACTACCTCACCACGTGGGGTGTCCATGGTGGTATCCCCTGCGTGCAAGCGCACGAGGTACTCAATGGTGGAAACAATGTCTTCGAGGGTCAATGTGTTTTGCTCGAGAGGCATTTCCAAACCGAGTTTGCGGTTGATCTTGTAACGACCGACCTTCGCGGTGTCATAGCGCTTTGGATTGAAGTAGAAGTTCTCAATCAAGTTACGCGCATTTTCCAGGGTGGGTGGTTCGCCCGGACGCAACTTGCGGTAGATGTCCAAGAGGGCGTCATCCTGTGACTCGATGTGATCCTTGTCGAATGTCGCCATGAAGGTTTCATATTGGCCAAAGCGCGCCCGGATTTCGTCGCTGGTCATGCCCAGTGCCTTTAGCAGCACCGTTACCGGCTGCTTGCGCTTGCGGTCTACGCGAACGGCAACAAGGTCTTTCTTGTCAATTTCAAATTCAAGCCACGCACCACGGCTTGGAATAATCTTGGCAATGTAAACGTCTTTATCAGTCGCTTTGTCAACTGAGCGCTCAAAGTACACACCCGGTGAACGAACCAACTGAGAAACAACAACACGCTCGGTGCCGTTGATCACGAATGTGCCCTTGTCGGTCATGAGGGGGAACTCGCCCATGAACACTGTTTGCGACTTGATTTCACCGGTGTCGCTATTGGTGAACTCCGCCGTGACGAATAGTGGAGCGGAGTAGGTGAAGTCTTTTTCCTTGCACTGTTCCACCGTGTACTTCGGTGGTTCAAAGCGATGATCGCGGAATGAGAGTGACATCATGCCCGCGAAGTCCTCGATGGGTGAAATTTCTTCGAAGATTTCGGTTAAACCGGAAACCTGCGGGATTTCAGTGTTACCCGCGGCCAGTGCAGCGGCAACTACTTCTTGCCACTTCTCGTTACCTAGCAACCAATCAAAGCTGGCTGTCTGTAACCGGAGGAGATCCGGCACCGCGAGTGGCTCGCGAATTTTGGCAAATGATGCCCGGTGTAGTGATGGGGAGAGCGGGGTGACGTCGTGGGATGCCAAGAGGAATCCTTCCAGTGCGCTGCGGGCCAAAGCGCTGACATTCCAATTAAGCCTCAATTGTCAAATTCGCTCATTCCCCGGGCACAAGTCCCGTGGGCAAACGACTTCAGCAACCTCGGCTAAATTTTGTGGAGACAGCGCAAAGCGGCAGCATACCTGACTCGGTAAGCCGCTGTCTAACGGGGTCCCTGGCAAGGGGCCGTCTGAGCGCGGACCGGAATCCCTCGACCGGTGAAGGATCTGGGGGCCGACAGCAAGTCCCAGGTCCTTTGGGTCATCGTTTTCCGGAGCGTTAACAACTGGTGTTCACTCTTTCTTGCACCCGAATACTGACTCCTTTTCCCGAAAAGGTCAAGCCAGCCGCAGGGTTTTGCCACTCTCGTGACCATTTTGTGATTCAAATACCCGCCGGACAAACAGTTGGGGCGACCCGAAGGCCGCCCCAACCGAACAGAATCAGCCCAATTACTTGAGCGAAACCTTGGCGCCAACGCCTTCGAGGGCTTCCTTGCCCTTTTCGGCTGCTTCCTTGTTGACCTTCTCCAAGACCGCGACCGGAGCGGACTCGACCAGATCCTTGGCTTCTTTGAGCCCGAGGTTGGTGAGTGAGCGAACTTCCTTGATCACTGCAATCTTGTTTCCGCCGTCTGATTCGAGCATGAGGTCGAATTCATCTTGCTCTGCGGCAGCACCGGCATCGCCGCCACCTGCAGGCGCAGCAACAGCCATGGCCATTGGTGCGGCAGCGGTAACGTCGAATGTTTCTTCGAATGCGGAGACAAACTCGGAGAGCTCAAGAAGAGTCATTTCCTTGAATGCGTCCAGGAGTTGATCGGTTGTCATTTTCGCCATGATGGCTTTCCTTTCAATAATTCCGGCCGAGGGCCGGGTGGGCTTTAGCCCTCGGGGGTTTCTTCTTCGGTAACGACTACTTCTTCAGCAGATGCTTCTTCTGTTGCTACTTCCTCTGGCGTAACTTCCTCCGCCACAACTTCGGTTTCCTCAACAGCTGGAGCCGGGGCTTCTTCTGCTGGAGCAGCAACTACTGCACCTGGTTGTGATTCGAGTTTGCTTTGGAGTGCAGCCAAGGTGCGAGCTGTCTTTGACAGTGGTGCAGCGAATAGCGCCGCAGCCTGAGACTGCTTGGCCTTCATTGCCCCAGCCAACTTGGCCAGCAATACTTCGCGTGGTTCAAGGTTGGCAAGTTTGGTGATGTCCGCAGCACTGAGCACTGCGCCATCCATGATTCCGCCCTTGATCACAAGTGCGGGGTTGTCCTTTGCGAAGTCGCGAATACCGCGTGCAGCGTCAACCGGATCTCCGGAAACGAATGCAATGGCACTCGGTCCTTCAAGCAGTGCATCAAGACCGGTAACTCCGGCATCGTGCGCAGCAATCTTGGTAAGAGTGTTCTTCACCACGGCGTAGGTGACCCCGGTGCCAAGTGCCCGACGCAAGTTCTTCATTTGCGCGACACTCAACCCGCGATACTCGGTGAGCACTGCCGCATTTGATCCGCGGAAATGCTCAGCGATCTCAGCAACCGTGCTTGCCTTATTGGGCTTTGCCATGTTGCTCCTTTCCTGTTATCCCGCAGGTCACGCCCTCACATGAGAAAACGCCCCGGCGCAGAGGCGCTCGAGGCGTGGAGACCAGCAAAAGACTGGGCCCTACTTCGATCACCTGCGCGGGCCGCCCACTCTGTGGGACTTTCAACGAACGACTCAAATTGAGCCATTCGTGACCTGCGGTCTTTGGTAAACCGAAACCTACCCCTGGCCAGTTGGCTTTGGTACAGGGGGTAGCACATTCTCACAAAAAGGTTGTGGGGCCGACCCGAAGGTCGACCCCACAATCAACTATGTATTGATTTAGCGAGCCAAAAGTGGCTTCTTCAACGGATCTGGCAGGTAGAGGCGATCCGTGTTGACACCGGGTACCGCGTACACGATGCGCTTAGCTGCCGTGATCTTTGCAGGTGTCTTGGCGTTGACCATGGCATTGAGGCCACGGACAGCTCCGAGAAGCTGCTCTGGGGTGTACACGCAGTGTCCAACACCAGAGTTACCCAGTGCAGCGATCGATAGTGCTGCATCCGGTGCCCTTCCACCTGGTGCGAACTTGGTCCAGCCATCTTCGGGTGGGATGGTGTAGAAGGACGCGACCTTGAAATTACCGCGCGTCTTCTTGTTCATCTTCGCGTACGAGGCTGTCACCTTGTCCATGAATGCTCCTTGGTTGCCCGAAGGAACAATTGCATCAAAGGTGGTCGAAATCATCAACGTGGGAACGCTGTAAACACCCTTGGGTGCAGCGAGCGCGTTAACGATCGCAACGGCCTTGGGGTTAGCCGGATACCGTGCCGTTGTACTTCCAACGGTGGAATCCAAGCGCGCCAGCATTGCGTTCAACGGATCCGTGATGACCGTCGTTGCGTTGAGAACGTCACCAAACTCGTAGCGTTGCTCGTCAGAGAGCAACTTGGAGTAAACAACATTCACGTTGTCATTGAAGTTGGCATTCTCTGTCGGTGCGAACCCACCAATGGTGCGGACACGCTGTTCGAGCTCGTAGCGGCCAAGGATGCCCAGTGCAGCAGCGCCGCCCACGTTCTGCAACATGGCAACCGCTGAGCTAGCACCCGCAGAGGAAGGTGCGAAACCGCCACCCAATGCAGCAAGGGTTCCCAGTTGAGCGAACGCAGGGTTCACTGTCTGACCGTCATAGACATTGCTCTTGGTGGGAAGCCCACCAAGAAGTCCAGCCAAGAGATTGGCCTGAGCCAATGGGAAACCTGCAGGGCTAACCGGGGTCGTGGCAGCACCACCGAGAATGGTGAGAACTGTTCCGAGGTCGGTCAGTGCCTCAACGTAACCGGCTTGGCCGGCTGAGTAGTTGGCAACCTTGAGGTTCGGTGCAATGAGAGCTTTCCAGGTGAACAACACCGACATGGCCGTGCTGTACGCCTGAAGTGGGCCTTCCATGACACCGCAGGATGGAAGCGAACCCGCGACTTTGCCTGGGTTCTGTTCTGCGATTGTCTGGGAAATGAGGCCACCCAGTGAGTCACCCCACACCATGATCTTCTTCGGATTAGCGATTCCCCCACCGTTGATGTATTTGATCAGGTTCTCACCCGCTTCAACACCTTCATTAGTGGCCCAACCTTGACGGGCATAGCCCGCTCCGGCAAGGGCGTAGCCCTGAGCCAATAAATTGGCTTCCACGGCTGCACTTGGTGCGACGCTGGCTTCATTCGATGCCTGGAAGGCAACATCCGTGCCAAAAGCCGCCGCAAATGCTGGCACGCTTGTTGGCTTGTAAGCACCCGTGTTCAGGCCGAGTGGAACTGCAAGCGCCGCGGGAATAGGCGTTCCCACGCGGTATCCGTGCGAGTAGAGCAACACCGTGCCGTTGAACTGCGCAGGCATCTTGATGGTGTACGGCGATGCCCCGAGAGAACCCGTGAGGGCCCCCTCGCAGGTAGCACCGAGTGCGCATGCATCAGCTGCACTTGCAGGGGAAACAATCGGGGCACCGATGGTGACCAGACTTGCTGCCGCTACCGCCACGATACCGCGACGCATAAATGTGGATTTCATATTTTTCCTTTTCGCTTTACCGCGTGTTACGGCAGTAGTTTTTTGGTCGGGGCGGCTGGACGGAATGTTCGCCTTCTCGGCAGTTCCTGAAGAGGAACTGGTTGCCAACATGACGTAGCTGGTCAGTCGCTCAATATCCAGATCGGCGTTGTACTGGCCCATGAAGTAACCCGTGAGTCCTTGGTGGGACTTGGAGCTAAACACCATGGGAACAATGGCAGCCGATCGGAAGTTCTTCGCCTGAGTCTCCAGAGCCTTGACCAAGCCTGCACGAGTCAGATTCTTGCCGGCAGCCTTGAGAGCCTGGGCAAGAACATATGCCGTATTGATTCCGTAGTAGGTGTAGAAGTTCCATTCCAATCCAGCAGCCTTAGCAATTGCCTGCATTTGACGGACATATGCATTGCCGGTGTCCTGAGCAGGAACTAAGAAGCTGGGGGCATAAACACCCTTGAGGAGTGTTCCCGCCGCTGCTCCGAGTGAGCCCCTCAGTACGGAGGGATCTGAGCCAACGGAGGTGATCATCCAGGTTGGTGCAAAACCGGACCGTGCTGCTGTTCCCAGCAACTGAGCTGTCGCAGATGTCACGCCGAAGAACACAACAAGCTCACAGCCCGATGACTTCAACTTGGTGATCTGAGCAGTGAATGGAGCTACCTGTTGACCGGAGAAGTAGGACGTGGTTGTCTCGAACTTGGTACCCGCGGCGTTGAACCCAACTTTGGCATTGTCGCCGAATTCGCCATCTTGGTAGAAGAGGCACTTCTTCTTGGCATTCAGTACCGGGTCATTGGCCATGTAGTAACCCATGACCTTGGATTCCACGATGTACGAGGGGAAATAGGGGAATGTCATGGGGTACTTCTTGGGATTGTCGAAACTGGCGCCACCAGTGTTGACAAAGACGTCGGGGATGCCACGACGGTTGAGGTCTTGAACTACCGCAGAATGAGTGGGCGTACCGAGTGCGCCATACATTGCGAAAATCTTGTCGCGCAGAATTAGCTGGCTGGTGCCCTTCTTGGTCAGAGCGGGGTTGTATTGATCGTCGAAGACCTTCAGCTCAATCTGGCGACCATTAACACCACCATTTCTATTCACGTAATTGAAATAGGCCTGAGCCGCTACCGGAATGTCCTTGTAGCCAGGTGCTGCAGGACCGGTCAGTGGTGTTGTCGTTCCAATAATGATCTTGTTATTGGTAACACCTGGGTCAGCCGCTTGGGCAGGTAAAGCTGTAGCAAGCGCAAGCGCTGCTGCCGTGCCTAAGGCAACCGTTCCGGTTGCGAATTTGAATCTCACGAATTGCTCCTCCAACGAAGGGCGAGCACCAACCGATCACCCGAATAGGTGAACGACCAATGAACGCAATGTGTGACCGAGACTAACTCCGTCTTACAGGATTGGCAATGCCTTCTTCGAATTAGATGCTCGAAAGTTGCCTCCCTCTTGTGCTTGCAAGTGCAAGCACAAGAGGGACTAACTGAGTGTGGACCTGCTTCGACCGCGAGACTTGTCTACCCAAGAGCGAATAGTTCCGGTTATCCCCCCTGGAGCCGCAAGGACCACCGCAACCACGAGCAATCCGTATAGCAAATTGGGTGCGTTGTTGGTGATCTGCTCAGGCCAGCCGCGCTCACCGGCCACTCCGTCTACGAACTCAGGAAGCCAGACCAGAATGAAGGCTCCGATGATGGCTCCGAGGAGAGATGAGCGTCCGCCCAAAACGATTCCGACCAGTAGCGACAGCGAAAGACCTAGGCTGAAGGCTCCAGGCCCCACGAAACTGAGTATCTGGGCAAAAACGGCCCCTGCCAGCGAGGCGAAGAGCGAACTCACCACAAATGCTGAGACCTTGGAGCCAGATGGCGAAATACCCACAACCGCTGCAGCGATGGGATCATCTCGAACCGCTTTCCACACTCGACCTTGGCGGCCACGCACCAAGTTGAGGGCGGCAAATGCCACCACACAGGCCACGGCAATAGCCATGGAAGCTTGCCAGCGCTCCAGGATGAAACCTGAATCTATGGAGTCTAGTAAGCCGGCATCGCCAGCAACTGAATCAACTAGGTCCGTTTCGGTTCCGGGATCAAGCGGAAGCTCTCCACCACCTGCAAGATCTTCTTCCGTAAGCAGGTCCTCTTCCGTAAGCAGGTCCTCTTCCGTAAGCAGGTCCTCTTCCGTAAGCAGGTCCTCTTCCGTAAGCAGGTCCTCTTCCGTAAGCAGGTCCTCGCCTTCAACGAAATCTGTTGCGGAATCGCCAAATTCGGACAGGTCGAGTTCGGCGTATTGATCCTCTTCCGTTGCGACTTCAGCACCGTGTCGGTGGATTCACCCGTTGTTTCGTCGATGACAACATCGCCCGTGACATCTGTGGTAGCCGCGTAACCTCCCGGTGGGTAGGGAACGGTCAACATCAAGCCGTTTTCACCACCCAAGAGCTCCGGGAATCGGTTAGTTATCGCAGGAACACCAACAGCAATTCCGAGGGTTAAGCCCGCGAGGTAGGGACCCTTCAGCCTCGCAGCCAGCCCACCGATCACAACACCGAAGAGCACGCCACCGAGGCCGGCGAAAACCATGGACCAGATGGCATTCCATTGCCACCCGAAAAATGGAACGGTTTGCCAGTTCATGGAGGTCAGGGCGAATACGTATCCGCCAACGGCCATGAGGGCGCCGTTACCGAGGGATACCTGACCGGACAGACCCACCAAAATGGTCATGCCAAACATTGCGGTGGCGTACATGGCAATCAGTGCCAAGTACGAGCTGTACAGCGGATCAATGTTGTTGTTGAGGAGCAGCAGCAACAGCCACGCGATACCGACAATGACCGCGTGCCAAATAATTCGGTTACCCGGGAAGGTGCGCAAAAGTTTCACACCGACCTCGATCCATGGTGACTGAATACCCCGTCGGGTTTAAGTAGCAGGTTGAGGGCCAGAAGGATCAAAGCAACAACGGGTGCGTTGCTTGAATCGCTGTAGCCGGAAATAAGGGAAATGATCAAGCCAGTGCCAATACCAAAGGTCACTGCTCCGACCAGGCTATCCAGTCCTCCAATTACTGCGGCGGTAAACGCAAAGACCAAAAGAATGTCGAAACTGGTCGGCGAGATTGTCGACACGGGGGCAATCAAGATTCCGCCGACCGCACCAACGCCTCCAGCAATTGCCCACCCGGTGATCAACATTCGGTTCACCCTGACACCAGATAAACGCGCGACTTCCGGATTGAAGGCCGATGCCCGCATGGAGAGACCCAAGGCTGTTTTGGTGAACAGCAACGTTAGACCAATGACGAGCGCCGCAGTGACAACGAGGACGAGAATGTCATAAAGGGAAAACGGCCAAATTCGTCCGCCAATTTCTAAGCCGGAGTTGTCTACCGGGGGTACGAATCCCTCTGGATCGCCGCCCCAGATCATGCCCGCCCCTGCCTGCAGCGCAATGAGCACGCCGAAAGTAGCAATAATGGCGCCGGTTGAGTCGCTGTTTTTGACCGGTCGAATAACCAGGAAAAAAACAATTACTCCCAGGACAACTCCAGCAGCGATTGCAACGACGAGCGCGAGAAGCCAGTTTCCAGTTTGCTGTTGAATTGTCAGTGCGATGTAAGTGGTGAACATGGCTTGGCCGACTTGCGCGAAGTTGACCATGCGAGTGGATCGCCACACGAGCACCAGGGCGATCGCCATGAGGGCAATTACCGCGCCACTGCTAAATCCACCGAGCAGATAATCAATGAAATTGGTCATGACTCAGTACCCCAAATATGCATGTCGAAGTTCTTCATCGGATGAAATTTCGGCGGCAGGCCCCGACTTCACAACCTCGCCTAGGTTGAGAACCACTCCGGTGGTTGCAACGCGTAGAGCTGTGACCGCGTTTTGCTCTACAAGGAGTACCGCGATATTGGATTCTTTGGCCAGGTTGCTCACCAGTTCCAAAATCTGGGTCACGATCATGGGGGCAAGGCCCAGTGAGGGTTCATCTAATAACAAACACCGGGGATTGGACATTAAGGCTCGACCAATTGCCAACTGTTGCCGCTCACCACCCGAGAGTGTGTCAGCACGCATGCCTTTGCGCTCCCCCAAAATGGGGAACAGGGCGAAGACCTGATCACGGGCTTCTCCGCGCTCTTGCTTGTTGCGCCACAATCCACCCAACCTCAGGTTCTCATCTACGGAAAGTTCTGGGATGGTGGACCTACCTTCAGGAACAAGTGCCATGCCCATACGAACAATGTCTTCGGGCTTTTTGCCGGTGATGTCAACATCGTCAAAGAGCACCTGACCCGATTGGGGTTTGACCAGCCCGGCAATGGTGCGCATGAGAGTTGACTTCCCTGCGCCGTTGGCGCCGATTACCGCGGTGACCTCCCCGCGGGGCACCGTCAAATTCATGCCCTTAAGCGCTTGGACCGCGCCATACGACACTGAAAGCTCAATGGTTTCCAACATCAGTGGCTCACCTCCTCGCCGAGATAGGCGGCCAGAACCGCAGGGTTGGTGCGGACTTCCTCGGGTGATCCGGATGCGATCACTTTGCCAGCGTCGAGTACCCAGATCAGATCACAGACTTCCATGACCAATTCCATGTGATGTTCGACCAAGAGCACGGTGCGCTTGGGAGTCCAACTCTTGATCATGCGGCCGAGTTCGGCCATGTCCGAAGCACTGATACCACCGGCGGGTTCATCGAGAAGTAAAACCTTCGGATCTGAGATCAGACTGCGGGCAATTGCCACTCGCTTTTGCACGGGATAGGGCAGCTCTCCCGGGTATCGGTCAGCGATATCGGCGATACCGAATTCAGCGAGCGTCTCCATGGCTTGGGAACGCAATTTGTTCTGTTCGCTATCTGCCCAGGGCATGCCCAATGAGTCGGCGACAATTCCGCTTTTGACGCGGGCCGAGCCACCGAGCATCACGTTTTCTAATGCGGTGAGTGATTCAAAAAGACCAACGCCCTGAAGTGTCCGCGAGATTCCCATTTTTGTCAGGTGATGGGTCTTGATGTGCTTGAGCTTTTTGCCATCGAAGCGCACATTGCCTTCATCGGGTGTCAGGAATCCGCTCATGATGTTGAACACCGTGGTTTTGCCGGCACCGTTGGGGCCGATCAGGCCGGTGACGGTTCCCTGGGGAACACCAATCGAAACATCGTCGAGAATCTTGAGCCCACTGAGGGTGATACTCACATTCTCGGTGGACAACAGCGGGTGGGTTAACGGTAGGACGTACTTCATGCAGATTCCACCCTCGTCTCATGTATCCTGAAAACTCAAACTGCTTCGGCATTCCACAATAAGGCGCAAGTCTGTATTCCCGGAGCCAATTGGTCAATCTTCTGATAACAAATCACCTTCAAATTTCATAATCGTTATGCAATGACCCGAAACGGTGAATAAGTGCACAATGAAACCGCGCACCCTCATAAATGAAAGATGCGCGGTTCGGCAGAAATTATCTGGTAGTGGCTTAGCCCTCGTCTTCGGACAGCAACGAACGGGTGCGGTTGGGATCTAGCTGAATGCCAGGACCCATGGTCGAAGAAACGGTGGCCTTCTTGATGTAACGGCCCTTGGATGAACTGGGCTTGAGCCGCAGGATTTCATCCAGGGCAGCACCGTAGTTCTCCACCAATTGTTCGGTGGTGAATGAGGCTTTGCCAATCGGGAACTGCAGATTGGCGTGCTTGTCCACCCGGAACTCGATCTTGCCACCCTTGATGTCACCGACGGCCTTGGCGACATCCATGGTCACGGTGCCGGTCTTGGGGTTGGGCATGAGGCCGCGGGGACCGAGTACCTTGCCCAGGGTTCCCACCTTGCCCATGAGGTCAGGGGTGCACACAGCGGAATCGAAATCGGTCCAGCCACCTGCGACCTTGGCGATCAGGTCATCGGAGCCCACAAAGTCGGCACCGGCTGCCCGAGCTTCATCGGCTTTGTCACCATTCGCGAACACCAAAACGCGAGCGGTCTTGCCGGTGCCGTGGGGCAGATTGACGGTTCCACGAACCATTTGATCGGCCTTGCGTGGGTCAACACCCAATCGCATGGAGACCTCAACCGAGGAATCAAATTTGGTCGCTGTTGTTTCCTTCACCAGTCGAGCTGCCTCGAGGGGTGAATACAAACGTTCGGCCTCAACTTTTTCAGCCGCTGCCCGATATGCCTTGCTGCGCTTCATTTTCTGCTCCATTTCTCACAGCAGGAATGTCCTGCTTGCAGGGTGTGGTTGGCGAGCCGCGCTGGCTCTCCCACGTTTTCGTATTCAGTTGTTCTATTCGGTTGTGCAGTTTAATGCGATTACGCGGAAACGGTAATTCCCATTTGACGTGCGGTGCCCTCAATGATTTTCATGGCGGCATCAATGTCATTTGCGTTCAGGTCAGGCATTTTGGTCTCAGCGATCTCACGAACCTGTGACTTGGTGATATTGCCAGCCTTGACCGACTGTGGTGTTCCTGAACCCTTTTCCAAACCTGCAGCCTTGAGGATCATGCGGGATGCCGGTGGGGTCTTGAGCACAAAGTCGAATGATCGATCTTCATAAACAGTGATCTCGACCGGAACAATATTGCCCTTTTGGGATTCCGTTGCAGCGTTGTATGCCTTACAGAAATCCATGATGTTCACACCGTGCTGACCCAGTGCGGGGCCAACGGGCGGTGCGGGGTTGGCTGCGCCAGCAGGAATCTGCAACTTGATCATTCCGCTGACTTTTTTCTTCGGTGCCATGATGTTTCCTTCTGTTTATGTTGGTATTTATGTTGGTGTTTATATGCTTTGTATAGGTGAGTTAGCCGGCGTCGATCTGGCTGAAAGCGAGTTCAACCGGAGTCTCCCGGCCGAAGATCTCTACCAGACCCGTGACCTTCTGGGCTTCCAGGTTGATTTCGGAGATGGTGGCATGCAGGGTGGCGAATGGTCCGTCTACGACGGTCACAGAGTCGCCAACATTGAAGTCCACGCTGATCGGAGTGGCAGCCGATGCGCCACCCGCGCCACCTTTGCCCCCGGCGCCCGCGGCTGCCAGTTTCTTTTCTGGCTCGGGAGCAAGAATGGCAATGACCTCGTCAAGTGAAAGCGGGGCCGGACTGTGACCGTTGCCCACAAAGCCGGTAACACCTGGTGTGTGCCGGACCACGCCCCAAGATTCATCGGTGAGATCCATGCGAACAAGAACGTATCCGGGGAATTTATTGCGCCGGATCTGCTTGCGCACTCCACTTTTGATTTCAGTTACTTCTTCCATGGGAACCTCCACCTGAAAGATGTAGTCCTCCATGTTCAGAGTTGTTGCACGTGCCTCTAAGTTGCCCTTGACTTTATTTTCATAGCCAGAGTAGCTGTGGATCACGTACCAATTCCCTGGCGCAATGCGCATGGAAAGTTTGAATTCTTCAAGTGGGTCAACTTCTTCTTCAACTTCTTCTTCGAGGAGTTCTTCGGCAGCCTCTGCTTCAGAGACGATTTCTTCAGCCTCTGCAACAACTTCGGCTTCAGCAATGGCCTCCGCGGCTGATACTTCCTCGGTCACCGCAAACGGGTCGAGATAGGGATCAGAGCCTGGCAGGTTTTCCTGCGGTGCTTGTTCTTCAGACACGGGGGTCAATCTCCTTCAGCATTTCACGTGGAGTGAGGTTCCATTACATTCGGATTAACCGAAGATGAAAAGAACTCCCTGGGTAAAGACGTAGTCATACAGTGCGATGATTCCTGCCATGAGCAAGATGAAGAACAACACCACAATTGTGTAGTTGACCAATTCATTGCGCGTTGGCCAAATAACTTTGCGCAGTTCAACAACAACCTGGCGAATAAATAGGGCGAGCCGAGAGAAGATGTTCTTCTTCTCAGCACCTGAGCCGCGTCCGCCACTTGGCTTCGCGTCGGTATCCACCATGCTCACTCCACTCATCTGCTCCGCCGGGAATTTCCCCGAGCGAAGCGTTGCTCTATAAATAATGCCTAGTTCGTGCCGTACATTTCGTGCCGTTCGGTAGTGCTGTACTTCTCCCGGCTCTCACCGGACCGCAGGGCCGAAGGGACTTGAACCCCCAACCGCCGGTTTTGGAGACCGGTGCTCTACCAATTGAGCTACAGCCCTGTGGAAGGCATGCTTACGCAGACCTACCGCGAGGCATGAGTGTACGTGCCACCCCCATGAACCCATGCTCCCGGGTCACGGCCGAAGCCCCGAACTCTTAATCCCTCACGTGGGCAAATCAGCTTGACCGGACGGGCGATCCGAGTCGACAATCTGTGTGGTTCACTGGCAATTATGTCAAGGTCATTGCGCTCACGCATCGTCCGAATCGCCCTTCCGCTCGCCGCGAGTCGCCCTCGTGCTCACCGCCTGTGGGTCTGGCCTCATCCGAGTGACGAAGCCGGTATGGCACCGGCCGACGTGTCCGCCGAGGTGACCGAGTCCGAAATGATCGAGTCCGAGATGATCGAGTCCGAGATGGTCGAGTCCGAGGCGATTGAATCCACCGCGGGTGCCTACATCACCCTTGCGGACTACGAAGGCTAATCCAAGACACCTACGCGGCAGTTCGGACATTGTGCTGTTCTTCAATGCCTCGTGGTGTTCCACCTGCAAGGAAGCCCGGGAGAATCTTGAAGCAGATCCCGCTGCCATCCCTGCCGGCCTCACAATTGTCACTGTTGATTTCGACGACTCAGATGAGTTGAAGCAGGAAATACGGTGTCACCATTCAGCACACCTTTGTGCAGGTGGATGCCGAGGGCAATGAGATCGCGAAGTGGAATGGCAGCGTCACGGCTGACCAGATCGCAAAGCAGATCACCTGATGCTCCTGCTCCTCGGCGCAATCGTCGCCGGGGTCCTCACCACACTCGCCCCATGTGTGCTGCCCATGCTTCCGGTGATTGTGGGTGGGTCCCTCGGACCCTCCAGCGCCCAAGCTCGCCGCCGGGCCTATGTCATCGCGACGTCATTGGGCCTGTCAATCGTTGTGTTCACTTTGATCCTCAAGGCCACAACCGCACTTATTGGGATTCCCGACCAACGTCTGGCAATGGATAAGCTGGTGGCATTCTCATTGGCACTTGGTCTATTTTCGCTCTTCCCAGGATTGTGGGATCGCATCTCGATTGCCCTGCGATTACAGGAGCGGTCAACTCATCGACTTGCATCTGCTCGGCAGCGGCAAGGTGTGGGTGGAGCAATCCTTACCGGTGCGGCACTGGGTCCGGTCTTCACCTCCTGCTCGCCCATGTACGGGTATGTCATCGTGACAGTGTTACCAGCGTCCTTCGCCCAAGGCATGGTTTTGCTCCTTGGCTATGTTCTGGGATTGAGCATCACACTGCTTGCTATTGCCCTGCTGGGTCAAAAGTTCATTGGCAATGCTCGGTGGGCTGCCGACCCACATTCATGGTTCCGCCGGGGGCTCGGCATTGTTTTCATTCTCGTGGGCATCGTGATCATCCTCGGTCTCGGACAAAGACATTCAGACGTGGATTTTGGAGAACTCACCCATCGCACCCTGGGAACTTGACTCCGGATTTATTCCTGATCAATAAATAAATGTGGGGAATCCCCCACCTCAAAGTTGTCGATTATTTGAATAATCTGGCTTTATGAGCACCATGAATTCTGCTAACCACCCTGAAGCAAATGTTCCCGCCTCGACCAGTTCAGCACAGGTCAGCCCGCGTCCTTCGGCCATTCTGATGTGGCTGACCTACATTGTCGGTGGCGTCGGTTTCTTTATTGGCACCTTTACGGTGCAATCCGATCCGCCATCCCTGTCGATCGCAGCGCTCCTCGCGGTCACCGCGACCGGTGTCCTGTCATTCTTTCGCCATGCAGTGTTCAATCGATCGGATGCCGTTCGGGGTGGCTGGGACTACGGCGTGCGAAACAACTTCCAAATCGAAGTGGGTCTTGCCAACCTCGCCTGGGGTGTATTCGCACTTGTTGCCGTTATTGCAGACTGGGGTTTGGTCGCCGTGGCGAGTTCATTCTTGGTCAGCGGTTTCTACTTCGCTTTTGTTACCGTTTTCGTCATTGTTACCGGCGATGTCAAAGACCGCAAGATTGGGCCGCTCATTGGAATCGCCGTGTGGGCAATCATGATGACATCGATGGGATTCATGGGCATGGCAGCTGCATAGGTGGGCTGACCACACTGCCATGATTACGCCATGGCTGAACTCCCACGCATTTCCCGCAGAATTGGTTCCATTGCCGAATCGGCCACCCTCGCTGTCGATGCCAAAGCGAAGGCCTTAGCGGCCGCAGGTCGTCCGGTTATTGGGTTCGGCGCGGGTGAACCAGATTTCCCTACACCTGACTACATTGTCGAAGCCGCCGTGGCCGCATGCCGCGAAGTGAAGTGGCACCGTTACACACCTGCGGGTGGACTTCCCGAACTCAAAGAAGCAATTGCAATGAAGACCGCCCGTGACTCCGGATATTCAATTAGTGCTGCACAGGTACTGGTGACAAATGGTGGGAAGCAGGCGCTGTACAACGCATTCGCCACTTTGCTTGATCCCGGCGACGAAGTAATCCTTCCCGCCCCGTACTGGACCACCTACCCCGAATCAATCATGCTGGCTGGCGGAGCACCCGTCATTGTTATGACAGATGAAGAATCGGGTTACCTGGCCAGCATTGAACAACTTGAAGCAGCACTCACGCCGCGCACAAAAGCACTCGTGTTTGTCTCGCCTTCTAATCCAACTGGCGCCGTGTATCCACCCGAGTTGGTCAAGGCAATTGGCGAGTGGGCATTGGCCAAGGGAATCTGGGTCATCACAGATGAAATCTATGAGCACCTGGTGTACGGCGATGCCCGTTTCGCATCCATGCCTGCGCTGGTACCCGAGCTAGCAGATCGCTGTGTAGTCGTGAATGGTGTTGCCAAGACATATGCCATGACCGGTTGGCGGGTGGGCTGGATGATCGCACCCGCGGATGTCACCAAAGCGGCAACAAATCTGCAGTCACATGCAACTTCTAATGTGGCAAATGTTTCGCAGGTCGCCGCATTGGCCGCAGTCAGTGGCAATCTTGATGCAGTAGACGAAATGAAAGTGGCCTTTGATCGTCGTCGCCATTTGATTGTTGACCTTCTAAATGCGATCCCTGGAATCACCTGCCCCACACCCGAAGGTGCCTTCTATGCATATCCGTCGGTCAAGGGACTTGTGGGCAAGAGCATCGACGGAACAGTGGTGAATTCTTCATCTGAACTCGCTGGTGTGATTCTGGACAAAGTTGAAGTTGCAGTTGTTCCGGGTGAAGCATTCGGGACTCCCGGTTACATGCGACTGTCCTACGCAACTTCAGATCAAAAGATCACTGAAGGACTGGCGCGCATGCACGAATTATTGAAGTCAGCGAACTAATTCACTGAGTGAGCAGTTAAGCAACACCGGTTCAACTTCCAACTCAATGCCAAATGTCTGATACACCTTTTGGCGCATATGGCTTGCCAATTCAATTACTTCGGCGGCATTTCCTGATTCCGGGTTAGCAATAGCGAGGGAATGATTCCTCGAAACCCGAATTGTTGATTTCTCGGGGTGCAAGGAAAAACCTTTTGTGATTCCCGCATTCTCAATGAGCCATGCGGCGCTGAGCTTTACGTGGCGTGCCGTCTCGTGGGTCACCGATCCTGAGGGAATAGGTGGGACACCCACTGGGTGCCATATCTCTTACAACAGTTGGATTTATAAAGAATGAACCGGTGCTATTGGAATCGGCATCGCTGGTGTCCACCACCATGCTCTTGCTTCCGCGTAGCGTGAGCACCGACTCACGGATCTGGGTTGCAGATACGTGTTCGCCCACGCCAACGCCAAGCATGGACGACAGCTGGGGGTACTTCACTTCAACATCTAATGACGGAGCAAGGCGATAGGTCACGGCCAGCACCACGTACTTATTGGGGTCCTTTTTAAAGATACTCGTTCGGTAACCGAATCCGCATTGCTCGGGTCGCAACTCTGATTGATACAAAGTTTCCCGGTCCAGAACGGAGACACTCTCAATAAAGTCTGCGATCTCCACTCCATAGGCACCAATATTTTGAATAGGTGTCGCACCGACAGTGCCCGGAATCCCGGACAACGGGGTGAATTCACCGAATCCGCGATCAAGTGCTTCAATGATAAATTCTTCCCAGTCCTCGCCAGCAGAAACACGAACCCGGTCATGCTCCCATTGCATGCCGGTTGTCGCCACGACAATCACGGTTCCATCAAATCCTGAGTCGGAGCACACGACATTGCTACCTCCGCCGAGAATGAACACCGGGCTGCCAAGTTGGCGGCACTCTGCTACCAACTCAATAAGTTCAGGCTCAGTGGTGACACGAACAGTGCGCTGCGCAGCCCCTCCCACTTTAATAGTGGTGAGCTCACTTAATTCAGCATCAAGGAATTCAATGGCCATACAGTCACTTCACCCCTAGTCCTGACCGGATGCATGCAAAATGTGATTCTTCCCGCGAAATGATTGCAAGAGCCGGTCATAGGTCTTCTTACTCTGTTGATCGCGGTAGCCAGGTTCGGAGTCGTGATAGCCGTGATGTCTTGCTTGGTGCACGGGAAGATCATTATCGGGGATCACAACCTTGTAACCCGCTGCACGAATTGCCAGAGACCATTCCATGTCGGCGTTGCGATAAAACTTCGCTTTCGGGTGCGGACCGATTTCACGCGCAACACTTGTGCGCATCAGCATGTAGTAGCCAAGGACCGCATCGGCATTCCCGGAAGGGGCGTCAACGAAACTGCGCCATTCATCTTCCGTATTGACATTCACCCCACGCCAACCCGTGAGTGCAACATCGGGTGATTCAAAGATGGGCAGCAAGGGCGTCAGTGCATCTGAATCCCAAATTGTGGAAAGATCGAGAACTCCAAAGAATTCACTGTCAGCAACATTGATTCCTGCCATGACAACCGACGACCATCCGGCTTCGCTGAGAGTTTGGGCGAGGTGAAACTCGTGGATACGCGGGTCAGCGGCAGCCAATTCGTGGAGTATCTCTCCAGCTCCATCCACGTTGCCACAGTCAATAGCCACAACGCATGAATCCTGGGGAAGATGACGTGCAATAGATGTGAGGGATTCACGGGTATCGGTAGGCCAGCCGTCAACGATCACCAGCAGCACGGTTCGCGCAGTCACGGAATCGCGCTCAGCATTGATGAGTTGCTGCACATTCGGATACTGCACAAAAGGCGGTGCCGGTGCGAGCACAAAACTATCTGGGGTGTCTTTGATCAACCAGCCGAGAGATGAAATGTCATCACGGAGGGAGTCAGAGAGTGCAAAGTCCTTATTGGCGCGTGCGAGTTGGCGTTGCTGAGCAAGCTCAACAATATTTTCTGGGGCTTGTGTCATGACGCGAGTTGAACAATTACGCGAGCTTTGCCCAATACGGCAACGGAATCGCAGGTGGCGGTGAGGGCAAAAGCAACGCGATTGTCAGGAAGTAACTCAATTACCTTGGCATTCACCACTAAGCGTGCGCCCACGTTGTCATCTGGAACTGGTACGGGTCGAGTGAATCGACACGAGTACTCCACTACTGCGGTTGGATCGTCGATCCATTCGGTCACAATACGCACCGCAACGCCCATGGTGAACATTCCGTGAGCTATAACATTGGGTAATCCCACTTCGCGGGCAACCCGCTCGTTCCAGTGGATCACATTGAAATCCCCAGATGCCCCTGCATATTTAATGAGATCAGCTCGTGTCACGGTGAACTCACACTCTGGCAACTCGAGACCGACCTGCACTTCAGTAGATGCTTCGTCATGGGGAGTCAGTTCCCTCGGATAGCAACAATGAATAAACGGTTGACACTGGTTCTCCGTTGATATCAGAAATAACTGACCTCACAGTGATCATGTCATTGCCGGCAACAGAGCGAATATCGTCAACGCTCACTAGGCAGGTCAGTTGATCGCCAGCCGTGATTGGCCGATGATGTTCAAAACGTCTGGTCGCCATGAACCACGCGCGTGTAATCCAATCCCGAATTCAGGGTCATGAACCACTTGCGCCTGCAGCATCCATGGACACGATAATTGCGAAGGTTGGTGGTGCAATCAAATCAGGGTGACCCGCGGACTGCGCTGCCGCTTAACGTCGAAGACATCGATGTCGCGTGTGTCGCCGAGGCTGCGGGCGAATTCACGGATTTTTTCACGGCCCACCAGATATGGCTCTGTGCTCGGGTACGTGCGACCGATGAACTCAGTATTTAGCGCCACTGAGAAAAGTTAGCGGGTTTCCTTGTGCAGCGTGTGGGTCTTGCACTTGACGCAGAACTTCTTCACCTCGAGGCGATCGGGATCGTTGCGCCGATTCTTCTTGGTGATGTAGTTGCGGTCTTTGCATTCTTCGCATGCCAAGGTGATCTTGGGGCGGATATCGCTGGCCTTGGCCACTGCAGTCTCACTTCCATGAAGCACACCTTCGTGTGCATATCTTCTTCTCTATCTGCTGGTACGGCGTACCTATTGTGCCTGATGCTGTAAATCTCGTAGCGAGGGCCGGACTTGAACCGGCGACACAGCGATTATGAGCCGCTTGCTCTACCACCTGAGCTACCCCGCCAAGCGAAGCCGACCACGTGCACCGCCAACTCCGTTCGAGCCCCTTTACGGAATCGAACCGTAGACCTTCTCCTTACCATGGAGACGCTCTGCCGTCTGAGCTAAAGGGGCGTGAAGCCCCGCAAGCGTACACAGACGACCCTTGGAGTGGCACGTAGGGACCCTGCCTGTTTCACTAGGGACATGAGCCAATGGACAAGTACCAATATGCCCGATCTGACCGGGCGCCGCGCAATTGTGACGGGGGCGAATTCGGGGATCGGTTTCGAGACCGCCAAAGCCCTCGCGGCGCACGGTGCCCAGGTCACCCTGGCCGTGCGGGATCTGACAAAGGGTGTTCCGGCGGCCGCCGCAGCCGGTTCCAATGCCACCGCTATGCGCCTTGATCTCGCCGACCTGTCCTCGGTGCGCGACTTCGCCGCCGAGTGGTCAGCAACACACCCCGAGGGTCTTGACCTGCTGATCAACAACGCCGGAATCATGGCGATCCCCCGAACAGTCACCCCCGATGGCTTTGAGGCGCAGACTGGCCACCAACCATTTGGGGCATTTTGCCCTCACCGGTCTGCTCATGCCCGCACTGGTCGCAACTCCGAACTCTCGCGTGGTCACGGTGTCATCGCTTGCCCACAAAATGGTGAAGGGAATGAATTTCGATGACCTGATGAGTGAACGCAAATACAAGTCGTGGAATGTGTACGGCCAATCGAAACTCG
>JAGYKV010000017.1:0-627500 GCA_018401415.1 Candidatus Nanopelagicales bacterium
TTCGTACCCGGAAACGGTCCACTTTTAAGTGATCGTCGACAAAATTTGCGTGGACCGAAAAACGGGGTCCTTCCAGATGCGTCTTTGGCATATTCAGACTGTTATCGATAACGCACCAGACCAAGTATCTCAACTGTCCGTCTGAGAAAGTGGGTCAGGATCACTTTGAAACTCGGTCCGTTTCTTGCCCGAAAGACTTTTCCCGGAAAATCAAATTACAGGTGACAGTCTCACGAATTAGATCATTCGTTCAAGAGTTCAAGTTTATTGGAATTGAAACATACTTGCCCTTTATTTCTGGTTAATGTCTGCTATCACGCTCGGTAGATCACGATATAAGCGAAGTTGATTCCAACATTTCCGGGCCAATCCTCAATGTCAAAGGATATTGTAGATAGGTGCCGCACACTGTGTGCAAACCTCAAGAGTCGTTCCTGTGTCCCTGGTAACATTATAAGAGACCGGAAGTAGCAGTACAGCATGACTGGCAACTATTCCCACTACGTTGTCTGAGATCTCGCCATTTGATCTTTGGAACCAAGTACTTACATAGACACCTATCAAGCAGGCGCTGAAAAACAGGATTGTGCTGGCAGGGGATTTGGTGCCAAAAAACCTGGATAGGCAAGAAGCCTCAGACAGCCGATTAACAACGCTCAAAATTATTGAAAGAGACAAGAAGACTGGCTGTATGACTCATCTGGGCGTTGTATCAAGAGTGACCCCATTTCTGGTCAAAGAGGTAAGTATGTTACGATCAGATGATTACTATCAGGTTCCCAGCACTGACAAATGCCACGGCCATTCCAAATGGCTCGACAAATACAACGCACAATTTCAAATGGCTGTCTCAAGAGGTCATTGATTTGGAAAGGAATACGTTCACTGGTTATGACTTGCTGGTTTCTAATCTGTTGGCCCGGCGCGACGAATTGAGTAAAGACCAAAGAGAGCCCAGTGCCGCAAAGCAAAATTACACCTATTGCCCGCCCAGGACTTGTTCCAAGGAACTTTATGACCCCCTAATTAAGGCGAAGCACGTGTAAAAGACACAACATGACAATCGATGAAGTAACAAGGACCTTTCAGCGAAACCTATGAGAAATCCGACGAAGAAGTATCAGATAACACAAATAATTCGTTGTTGACGACTGTTATTCAACGTTAGAAGAGAGCAGCAATGCCAGACAGTGGCTGTTACGTACTGTGCGACGACGGTTGCCACGAGAGTTACAGATTCGGCAGTCAACAGATATACCGCGCTCAGAAGTTCTTGAATGGTAACCTCACTTACTGTAGTCATTGAATGGAATATTCCTGACAAGACACGAGTCCACCAGAATGCAAGCCATGCGAGTGCAAAAGTTGGGGTCAGCAAAATATTAGGCCCGTATAGTGTCGCGCAGTCAGGTTCTGCGACCGCGTCATTAGCGACGCTTCACGCTGACCCTCACCGATGAGTGACACAGAAATGGCACCAGAGATGCAGATCAAACGAGAGGTGGAGTAGCGGCTGCCCTGCGAGCACATTAACTGAAAATAGAAACCAAGTGCCGCCTCTAAATTCAGGGCGTCGACCATATCGGCGAAAGTCCGCCCGATGCAAAACTGGCTGCGCAGTAGTCGTCGGCGATTGGGCGCAGATTCATCGATGTTAAAATCATTATGAATAGAGCAACCGTCGAAATCGCAACTATTAGTCTAGCCATGGACTAGTACGTAATCTGAGTAACATCACTTCGTTAAGAACTCCTTTACTCACGAACTATTAGGACATTTCTTCCGGGATTAACCGACCAGACAGGGATTTCAACTTATGAGAACTTTCCCAAATGTGAAACCGACCCACAAACACGGTTTACATTACACGGCTCACTCACCGGGGGCACGTAAACTGACGTGTTGCATTCATGACAGTCACAAGGTAGGTAAAGCGTTCCGTCAGTGGGTGTAACCTAAGGCAGTGGTCTGCGAGGGAAATCTAAATGTCGGTAAGTCAACGTCTCAGAAAAATAATAATCAATTCGCACGCGACGAGTTTGTGATTTCAAGTCTCGCTAAGAGGTGAACCGGGTAAAGCGATATTAGATGCTGGTGCTGGAAGCCAAAGGTACAGGAGTTCCTGCACTCATTTGACGCATATAAGACTCAGGATTTTGTAGTACAAGACTGATGTGAAAGTTCGATTTGATTATGAGAAAAGTGGGCAGTTCACTCCATGCAGGTATGGTCAGTTGATTTTTAGGTGATATTCGCTCCATTGATGTCCCAGATGAAACCTTTGATGCCGTACTGGCTGCAGTTCTTGAGCATCAGTATCAATCGAGGCAGTCGCGAGACTTCATCGGATTCTAAAGCCGGGTGGTGTCCTGATTCTAACGTTCCCGTCTAATTGTTTGAGGCACTTTGACCCTCACTTTTTATACTTCAGGACTCAGTGATCGATAGACATATTGCAATGTCTGAATATTCTATGGAGATCGTTGCAATGGATCCTGTAGGGGATTATTACAGTTGGATGGCAACGGAACTGGTCCGCACAATGCGGTCTCACTCATTTTTCGCCAAGCGCACTCATGCCTTCGCTTGCTTATTACTCGATGAAGCGCCCAACACAGAATCCGTGAACACACTGTGCATAGGTTATCACGTAATTGCCGTCAAGAAAACAGAATTGAACTAGAGTCTTTCGCGTTTTTCAGCAATGGTATTCCGGATATTCGAGTATAGACTTTCCCTTTCAGCAAAAATCGCACTTTTCACTATGCCGACGTGATCAGAAATGAAAATGACAAAATAAAATAGTCGGGCGAATTGACTTGAAAATTTATAGGGGTCATTCAGTACGAGAAAAACTTCGTTAATTTACGTCAAAGTTGGAGCGGGACTCATTTAAACACGCAGGGGATTGCCTCCATTTGTCTCTTTTATGCTTATCACTGGATCAAATTTGCTGCGGCGCCGGATGCGGACAGAGGATGCTTCGCCCAGAGCCTGAACTGCAGTTCATGCGAGGTTTCCCAAACCTATGTGCAGGGATGTCATATCCCACTGTAAAAACAGGCGTTGTGTTTCTTGAGGTGCCCGTAGCGTGAATCTCTGAGCAACGTCAACTCCCGTGAGCCCTTTCAGAGTGGGAACTGGCTCTCAATAAGTCCGCCCTAGTCATTAGTCGCTGTTCTTTTGCCGCAGATGTGATGTTGATAGTTGGATAATTTCCAGCAACTGTGGGGCTAGGAATACCGATTATGTCCCCTATGTTGGACAGGCGCATCCATATTTCGTCTTCAGATGGAAATTCAGATTCCCGATAGTTGCCAGGCTTCAAGATTGCCTGCGGTTGACCATTATGCTGGGTGTAAGATTCGTTGAGGGTGGATGAGACTAAGACCGACAAATTTCGAGCCTAATGCACGCCGCCTTATAGCCCCACATGTCTGCGGATTCATAATGATTTTATAGTCGCCCACTATTCCCTGTTTCGTCTTGAATGGCGTCCCTTTGTATTTGAGCCTGTCAGGCGGGTAACGGTCATGCATCCCGGCACGCACAATCCAGTCATGAGAGGCCTCCTGAGGCCTAATTTCAATGCCTTAACGAGGCCAATTCCACTCGTCCTAATACTGCGTATTCTTGAGTCTTCTGCGCAAGGCAAGGATTTGCGGATCCATCCTCGCCGTCATCAATCTGGGTTCCATCAGTTCTTCTCGAGTAAACTTCTCTTCAAATCAAGAGAATTGCGGTCGAAATATTCCGCGCTTCATTTCAGGCAGGCAGGACAACGGAAAGTCCTGGTGCTCGATTTTGCGAGTCATGGTTCCAGCCTATCTATGCATGGAAAATAGTTCTCCGATTAACGGAATCACGATGGATGCGAGTGTTTGATTAAGGGCCAAATCAATCAGCAGAATTTGCTTCGTGAAGGTAGTTTCGTTTAGGCTTGCCTTGTGGCCAAAGTGATGATTCATTCAACTGTCCTATCTCGACTCCCTTCAATGGTGCTCATTAAGGTGACGACAGAAGCAAGTTATGAGAAGGAAGTTCAGGGAAGGTGGTGACCTTTGAGTTGAGTATTCCCAGATTCGCGACTGAAGGTAAAGACAACCCGATCGAGGAATTATCGTTCAGGTCTGGAAGAGTTTAGATTCCATACTGCTGAAATCATCTGCTATTTAATTTGCAGTTGAACCCAGTCGCTGAGAACGACATCAGGCGCATTCTTGTTTCCGGCGAACCAAGGGCTTGGCACTATTATGTTCTCTCCCTCGGTCGCTGACCGCCAACCTGCCCACCATCCAAAGTTGAGTTGCTGAGCACGGAACGCTTTCCCCAAACTCTGTTGCAGCAAGGGTGTGAGTGGATGCTCCCCACCTTTAGGCGCAGTTACGAAAGTCAAGGCCCGCATTCCTTTCGTTCGGGGGCAAGAATTCCATCGCTTGTTCGGGCTCATCACTGAGCCTTAAATGCAGCCAGAATGACCATGTGCTCGATGGTAGTGAATGGCAAAGGTGGATATATTCAGGGGTAGCAAGCCGATGTTCAGTTCTTTCGATAGTCTCCAGTCGCACATGAACGACGGTGGCTTCACTCTAAAGTGCCGTTTCAGCGAATCATCTAGCCAGTTCGGTACTGCATCCAGAAGCAGGTTGCGCATGTTAGCAGTAACGAACATGTCGGCGACGCAGCGCCAGAACAGGTAGCCGATTAGCAGTTGGCTTGATTGCTTGCGGGCAAGTCGTGCATCGTAGGAAACGCCTCTCCCACTCCGAAGACAGTCACAGGGGCTCCAGAATTGAGTGAAAAAGCGGGGACAGACCCTCAAAGGCAATGGAGCCGCACTGGCTATCAAACATGCTCTGATTCGCGCTCGCCCCTCGTAAAAGCGCGCGGGTCGCAGTACTTGCCAGTTTGTTCGCGAATCTAGATCCGTCAAGAGTTTTCGGGATACATTTCCTGGTAATTTGAATTTGGCTAAATCAGGAGCCCCAGACACATGTTGGCGCGTGCGCTCAGATCCAGTTAACAGTAGGAGTGGTGCATCGCCAGCCCAACGCCGAAGAGGCCGGCGAATTGAAGAGTTGGTGCCCAGACCGCCAGCCAAAGCGATAACTGGGTTTGCGCTATTCACGGCGATTCGTTGTCCCCGGAGATGCATTGCTCGTATAGATGGGCATGATTACTGAGGAAAACCTGGGCCTTTCTGCATCTGGATGAAATAAATGTACGCCCTTGCAAGCCAAACTCAACAAGGCGTTGTTTATCAGCCAGAGACGAAGAACAGAATTGTGAATGCCTCTGCATTCGTCGAGGTCAAACCCATCACCATCCTTGACTGCTTCTGAAACCGAGCCTACATTTGGCCACTACAGGAATGCCAACCAGCCCCTTACCTTTGAGGCTTAAAGGAGTTCCTTCATTATCGCTTGTCAGCACCATGAGGTCAGGAAATGGCTAAGAGATATTCAATGTCTGTGCGCCAGCCGAGCATCCCGCGGGCAATGATCTCTTTTCAACCGCCACCCAGCAGAGTTCGTTTTCCATATCGCCAGAACCGGCCACAAGAAAAATCACATTGGGATTGGCAACGCAATGATTTCACCGCCATATCTTAAATCGATCGCCTCTTAATCCCAGTAATCCGACCAAGCATCAGAACTACTTCAGCGTTGGCAGGAATCCCGAAGGTGTCTCTAGCCGTTAACTTTGTCTGGCAGTTCACCAATTTTACCAGATAAATCGTGAGAATTTCCAGCAGGACAATTTTTCAACCGACTAAGTCATCTCGCACGCCGAGACCCACAGGCATAAAACGGTCCGTGATTGCGGCGAGCGAACGCTCGAGGCGATTAAGCAGCGTGTTTTTGGGGCCGAAATAGCCATGAAGCAAGTGCCATGATAGGTGCTGAATCACTGCTGGGTTTGTGAATGATTTCGGCAATTCTTTAGAACTCCTGCTTTAGTTGTATGAGTGTGACATCAGGCAAAAATTACTGATTTCCCGAATCAGGGTTGCCCAAAACACAGACGTCATCCCAAGGCTTTACGGATCTCCCTAGGCCAGAGATGCGTGTGACGTCAACATCAGATGCACTTTGTGGTCTCAAGGTAGTCAGGCTTCGTCATCCTCGCACCACCCTGTGAGAAGTTTCTGCTGAAATTTCACGAGGATCAAGTCCTCGCATCAATTCGGTGATCTCAACAGCAGGACCTCCCACGTTCATTCGAGCGATGATTCGCATGATGCGTACTTCACTCATGGATAAAGTTTGGCAGATCATAGATATTTCTGGACCTGGGCTCCTTTGTGATTCCTTGGGGTCGATGTCCGGGCTCGATCACTCATCTCTGTTAGATGGAAGATGCAGCCGAGGGTATGTCCGTTGGGTATCATTCGGAATTTGAATGAGCTTTGACCTAGGAGGTGGGTTCACGGGTGATGTGGAGGGGCGTGTTCGGCGGTCTTAGATTTCCATGAAAGCAGGGCTTTGACCCATTACAAACGATCTGAAGCATTAGGTCCATTGGTCGTGTTAGAGCCGATCGAAGAAGTTATCAAAGCATCAACAGGCGCGAGTATGGATTCTTCAAATTTTCCATTGGGGCCATCATTCGTTGTGACTGGTGAATGGTCAGATGAAGGGGTGTCGCATCCGGACACTACTTTCATCAAGACCTGCTAGTTACTCGACATTTTAGGTCAAAACCGGATCTGACACATCAATGTCGGCAGCAGATTCGGTTTCTATGCCACTACCGCTCTTGAACATTTCCGGATTGGGAAGGGGTACGGCGACACGATTGGCTTTGACGGTTGGCGAAGTGGCTTAAACAATTTGCAAAGAATTATTGGTACCGGGGGAGTTTTATACCTCAGTACCAACAAGTCTCATTTACAGAGAGTGAGTTCCAATGCGCACAGAGTCTTTGCCATTCCCATTCTTCGAAGCGTTCTTTCCGAAACCATGGAAATACAAAATGTGGACTTCATTAGCGACACTGGGAACTTGTCACCAGCATCAGTCTCGACAGTGAACGAGGAATAGGTGTTTTGGGGTAAATATGGGTGCAGTATTTGGAAACTGAGGAAACCTGAATAGAGTGCGAATGTGTTTTCCGCCCCATTGTTGCTCCCTGAAAAGTCGATAGTTGGAATGCCAGGTCATGCTTTTCCACGAAGGCTATCGCTGTGAGTGCGAGTGTCTTTGGAAGTTGAGAGTCGGAGGCTAAGTCGCAGGGGATACCTCTCTGGTCGATAATATTGCGATTTACGGATTCAATGAAGTTTGAATCGGTACCTCCAGTGAAGCTTGCCAGGCGGTTCATCTCGGCACGGGCAACTTCTGCTCCGGGGAGGTCACCTTCAAGGAGGAGTCGTTGGGCGTAGTAGCCCTGGGCAATGTAGGACTTGGGGTCGTTGTTCACCCAGAATCGGACGATCTCTCCGGCTTCGGGGTCGCTGCTGCTCAGTAGTGCTGATGCGGCATCAACGGTGAACTTGAAGCAACGTGGATCGGTGTCTCGCAGTTGGGTGACCGAGGGGAGTTCTTCGGGGGCGGCTTCGGCCAGTTGGCGGCTCCACTCCTCGCGGGCGGTGCAGTGGACCCAGGCGGAGGTGGAGAGATCGCGGGCTTGGGAAGGGGTGATATTGCCAATATAGGGCTGCAAGGTTGCCCACCAGCCGACCAGAAGGACCCCTGCCACGGCGAGGCCCAGACCGACAACCCACGCTCCCAGCAGGTAGCTGTTGGGGATTACTCGCCGTTTTGTTTTGGTGTCTTGGGTTTGGTTGACCGCTGCGAATTCATCTGCTTCGAGTCCGCGCAGCACCACGGCAATGGCGGCGCCGGCCATGAACCAGCCGGTCATTTTCAGGGAGTAGAAGTCAATGGACACGGATGCTTGGGCAATATAGGCGGCAAGACCACCGACAACGGCAACACCGAATGTTCCGATTCGCTTGACCGATGTTGGTTGGATGCGGGCCAGGAAAAGAATGAGTCCCACGAGTGATCCGGCCATGACGAGCAGCCAGGCGATTAGACCGGGAATGCCGAAGCCGACCATGGTATGGAGGGGGACACTGTGGGCGGCGTTCTCACCCATCAGGCCGAGGACTTGCACGTATTCATCGGTTCGGTAGGCGGTGACATAGCGGGAGAAGCCGTCGGGGCCAACACCGAAGATTGGGTAATCTTGCACGATCCCGAAAGATGCAATCCAGAAAAGTTCACGAACAACAATGCCGCTGTCGGCGTAGAACGCGGCGCCGATTGGACCCCTTTCCGCAAGGGTGAGGACGGTAAGAATGGTTCCCAAGGTTGTCAGTGTTGCGGCAGCGGCAATTGCAAGGATTCGGAATGTCCCGCGCACAATCAGCAGCAGCGCAACTATTGCTGCGGCGATACCCACGGCGAAAGCCACCGGCCCCTGAATAGAACCATTGGGAACCATGCTGACCAGCGTGCCTGCGGCATAGAGAAATAGAGCACCGCGGGCGAACCAATTGCGGGTGGTGAATGCCATGAAGAACGCGAGCACACCCGTGGTGGCAAAGAAACCGGCGGAGAAGTTGATGTTACCGAAAGTGGAGGAGAACGAACCGGTGCTGGCCTGACCAACAATTTCAAAGCCGAAGTAGTAGGTGAGGTAACCAATAACGAGTGCCACACCACCGGCGGCGATCACCCAGGCGATCATGCGGGAGACCTGCGCGAGCGGTGCTGTTGCAACAGCGAGGGTGAGGGCGAGACAGGCGAGCAATGTCAGCAGGCCATCGGCGCGACCCCACTCGCCGAGAATGGTGATTACTTGCGGGGCGCCGGAGGCAATGGAGGCAATGAAGCCCCACACGATCATGAACAGGGCAGCGCCAATGGGAATGGCCGCCCAGCGTGCCCGGCGGAAAAGTGGCCGGGCTTTCATCAGACTCAGAATCAACAGGATGAATGCGGGAACCATGAAGAACAAAACACTGTAAATCTGTTCGTTACCGCGCGGCCAGTGAAAGACGATCGTGGCGGCCATGCCCAGGCCGAGGAAGTCGTAGCGGGTGAAGTAGCCGGCGGGGGAGGTGGGCGCGCTCGGAGGGGCTGAGCGGGAGCCCTTGGTAGATGCCTTGCCCGATCCCGAACCCGAACCATCGCCGTCGGCGAGGGGCTCAATTACCGTGGGAGTCGAAGACATCTCTATATAGTAACCTCCAATACCGTCGCACCCATAAGGGACGGCGCGGTGTGGCGTTCTGACATGGACCCTTAACACAGGCCCGGGTCGCCCAAGATCGAGGGAGCAGCAGGCTAAGTGGCATCGCGTCAGAGATTCGGGCTCGCTGATCTCATTGGAATCACCATCGCCCTCACGGGGCTGTCGATCTGGGCGGGATTCCCCAACCAGTTGGCCGACATGAAGTTCATGGCACTCGGCGTGGGCGCAGCCGTGGTAATCCCGGCAGGCGCCCTGCGTATATATAGGTACTGGCAAAGTCCACAGGGTCGCTACCGGCTTTCACCGTTTTGGATCATGCAGACCGCGGCCGCCGTTTTCATTCTGTGGACACTTCTGTCCCTGGTGTTCAGTGACGCCCCCTGGCAAAACGGGGCGGCCGGCGCACTGGGGCGCAATGTGGGGGCGCTCGCCCTTATTGCTGCGGTTGGGCTATTCATGGCATCTGCAACCCTGGCGCCGTGGGAGATCAGGCGCACGATTAATTATGTCCTGGCAATAGCGGCCGTAGAAGTTTTTGCCGGAGCACTTCAATTCTTCGGGTTCACCCTCACCACAGGTTTGCCCACACCCGCCGGTGAAGTTGTTGGCACCCTCGGGCTGCCTGAGGTGGCCACCGCCTACTACGCACTCCTGATCGTGTTGCTGCTCGGCAGGGTTATTGGCGCGGGGGAGTCGGCATTCCAACGCAGCGCCGGTTCCATCCTGAGCATCGTTCTCCTTATTTTTATGGTTCGGCTCGGTTCACTTCCCGGTCAAATCGCGCTGATCGTCGGTATCGGCATTTTCGTCTTTATATATGTGTTCAATGTATTGGCACTGAAAAAAGAATCACTTGAACGTTGGCGCCGGCTTGGTGTGGCACTTGTTGGCTTGATCGCAGGTTGGGTGGTCAGCGGGGCACTGATCTTGTGGGCGCTGCCGAAGCTGATCACACCGGCACAGGAAACCCAACTCGACCTGGTCGAGTACTGGAGCACCGGGTGGAACACGATCACAGGTCTACCGATCTTTGGAACGGGTCCAGACAGCTTGCGCAGGTTTGCGGGCGAGTTCCAATCAGACTCGCTGGTCGCCCTACTGGGGGCCGAGATAAAAACTGACGATGCTCGAAATATATTCCTCACCCTCGGTGCCAATCTCGGTGTGATCGCAATGCTGGGCGCAATCGTGATTCTGGTTGGTTCGGCGGTGCTCGCGATTCGCCGCGTTGTGATCGGGCCGGTGGATTCGAGTCCGGTGGATTCGAGCGCAGGTGATCGGTTGCAGGGGAAACGAGTGCACTGGTGGCGTCAGTGACGGCGGCACTCATTGCGTTCATCACCGTTTCACTTCTGTCGGTCATGTCACTTGCAACTTTGAGTTTGGGACTGTGCGTCGCAGGTCTTGCGTTTGCACTTTCCTTGCATCGCGATGCCCAAATGGAAATTGAAATGAGCAAGAGCGAGCGCGCCATGCAAACGGCCCGACGCAAGCAAATGGGCAAAGAGCATGTTGAAGAAAAGCGCGAGCCGATCGCACCGAGTCAGATCATTGCGGCGGTGGTCAGTGTTGTTCTTGTTATCGGCTTCATCTTTATTGGTCGCGGTTATCTTGATGCAGCAGGTTTGGGAAGTGCGCGACTTGATCCGGTTGCTGCCGAACAGGTGATGACAGATCCAATGTCACCGTGCGATGTTCGCAACTCAATTGCGCGAGCAACAATCGCGGGTCTGCCCAATCCAGATGCAATCGGTCCGGTACGTGCCGCAGTCGAATTTGATCCGCGTTGTGGTTTCCTGATTCACTTCCAATCCGAGTTGGCCATCAACACCGCGGACTGGGAACTGGCAGCCGAATCCACCGAGCAGGGCATCCAATTCGATCCACTCCTGCCCGCGGCCTGGGTGCTGCGCGGGTTCTACCTCCTGGGCGTGGGGGACACCGCGGGCGCCCAAGAGGCACTGGCCGCGGGAGATGCTGCAGCCGCATTGACCGGTCAAGATGAAGCCGCCGCCTCACAATTGGCCTCATTGAGGGACCGAATCGCCTCTATGACCCCCTAGGGCAAGCGCCTGGGAGCACCGCGTTTCGCGGAGAGCATTTTTATGGGGGATTTGCCCCGTGGAAACGCGAATCGGGAGATTTGTCAGGGTGGTTGTTTGTGAGGGGGCCCGTGCACTAGTGTTTGATCCGGTCTGAGGTTGGTCAACGGAGTGCATTCTGTGCACTCGGTTGGCTGGTTGTCGTTTGTGTTAATCGAGTTGCGGAGGACACACGTGTTCCAAGAGTGGCACGAGGCTGATGAAAGCCTTGCCGTTGTATTGCGTCGCGCAGGTTATGGCGGTGCACACGGCAAGAAGTTAATCGGTCTACTCGTTGCGTTCGCGCTCAGTGTTGGCATTGGAATAAGCACGTCTCCAGCCGCACTTGCAAGTGACACTGTTTCACCCGCTTCCGAATCATCTAGTCCAGCTGAAGATGCGACAGTTACTTCGAGTGAGACTTCAACTGACTCGACATCAACTGACGCGACATCATCGGACGCGACATCATCGGACGCGACATCAACGGACTCGACATCAACGGACTCGACATCAACGGACTCGACATCATCGGACTCGACTTCAACGGACTCGACTTCAACGGACTCGACATCAACGGACTCGACATCGCCGTCGATTAGTCTTGTTGAAGTTCTCGGCGTGCCAAGTGTGGGTCAAAGGCTCACGGCATCGGTTTCTGTTTCCGGAACGCCTCCGCCGACACTGTCCTACGTATGGCAACGCGGAAACGCAATCAGTGGTCCCTATTTCGACATCACAGGTGCGACATCAGATTCGTACGTCCTCACTGCTTTTGATAGAAGGCAGTACATTCGCGTCAACGCCACCGCATCAAACTCTGAAGGCGAAGTCACAGCTTCAAGTGCATCCGTATTCGTGACCAACGGTAGTTTCGGTATCGCAGCCAATGGAGAAGCGGTCACCGATCGCGGTCACCAGTGGTAATGGTCAATCAGCTGCAGTTGGATCTGCACTCGCCCAGCCAATTGTCATCACGGTCAGCAGCGCAACCGCGACAGCCGTGCAACGATCAATCCGTGACGGCCGTCATCGTCTCGGGTGGTGGTGGTCCTGAGTGTCACAACATTTACCTCAGACTCCAATGGCCAGATCACGATCCCGGCAGGTTCATGGACCATGGGTGCAGCTAATGGCTACGTCAACACGATTGATGTTTACATCGGTGGCTCAGCCACCAAAGCCACCGTCAATGCGACGGGGCTCTACGCCGCTGACGTGCAGATCAATGGATCATCGAATTTAGGCACCTTCACGGTCGGGTCCGGAACGGGTTTCGCAGGTGTGACGGTCGTTGACCAAAACGGTAATCCCTTTGGAGGCGCTACCGTGACGTTCTCAATCTCAGGTGGCGGTGGTGACGGAGATGTTAATATGGAGGGACAGCAGGCAGTCCTTACCACTGCTTCTGACGGGGGTGTAGCTCCGTCTCAGTGGGATCTTGGCACCACGGTTGGTGTGAATACGCTCACTGCTTCAATTGGTGCAACGTCTGCCACAGTTACCGCAACGGGTATCCCTGATGTTGCAGCCCAAATCGCGATTGCTGGCGGCCAGGGGCAGACCGGTGTGGTCAATTCGACCCTGACAAACCAGCTGTCGGTCACCATTACTGACCGATTTGGAAACAGCGTCAGTGACGCCACGGTCACAGCTGTTGTATCCCTGGAAGGCACCGAGGTAGGAATCTTTAGCATCCCCGAAGCTTCGAACGCTGAGGGATTGATCTCACGCCCATTCCAACTTTCCACAACCGCTGGCGTTTACACGATAGATGTGTTTATAGAGGACACCAGCACATCAACTATCTTCACGGCCACCGCGGTAGCAGGTGCCGCCGCTGACATCTTGAGAGCGGTCGACTCTGATATAGGAACATTCTCTGCGGGTACATCTGTAGGCCTAGTGAGTGTCACCGTCGTTGACTCATTCGGTAACTCCGTGTCAGGGGCCACGGTCACCTTCGCTGCCAACAACAGTGGATCGCTCACTTTCACAACGGTTATCACAGGCGTCAGCGGACTTGCCGCAACATCCTGGACCTTGGGTAATGTCGCGGGAACGAATACGTTGTCGGCATACATCTCAGGCACCTCTACAAATGTGACGTTCACGGCCACAGGTCTAGCAAATGGTCCACAGCCGAACAGGGTTTCGGCCAACCCGACAGCAACGGTTGGAACGGCAATCACTACCCCTCTCACCTTCACGGTTTCTGATTCCTTTGGCAACGCACTCGCCAACTGGACAGTCACGCTGTCAACAGCGGGGGCGGCTTCAGGAGCAGTAATTGCTACGACCACTCTCGTGTCTGATGCCAACGGCACTGCCACGATACCTGCCGGCTCGTGGACCCTGGGAACCCTTGCAGGGAACTATGTACTCACTGCAACTGCCGCTGGCGGCACGGCAGTTACCCTCTTTACGGCAACGGCCAGTGCGGACTCGCCCGTCACCATTAGTGCGGCAGTAGCGACCGATCGAGGTACTGCAACGGTGGGGACATCAATCGGAGCCATTTCCGTGACTGTGGTTGACCAGTACGGAAACGCGGTGTCAGGTCAGGTAGTGACCCTTGCCATATCAGGTGGTGGCGGCGATGGCGCTGTTTCATCCACATCACCCACGAGCGTTAATGGACTCTCGACGGTGGTTCAGTGGACTCTCGGTTCCACTGTGGGTACCAACACAGCGGTTGTCTTCATCGCAGGAACCAGCACCCAGGTCACATTTACCGCCGTAGGAACAGTTTCAGCACCCGTGATTTTGGAATACGCAGGCAGTTCTACCTTCGGAACGGCAACGGTTGTGACGAATGTCGGCGCCCTTTCCGTGACCGTGACGGATGAATTTGAAATACAGTTTCTGGCGCAACCGTGACATTCGTGGCTGGCGGCAATGGTGATGTAGCTCCCTTGTCGGTGTTATCAGATGAGAATGGATTCGCATCCGCTGGCTCATGGACGTTGAGTTCAACCGCAGGTATCAATACAGCCTTCGCTTTCATTTCAGGTACATCAGTGTCACTAGCGTTTACCGCTACAGGTGTGAGCGACAATATTGCGGTTTCACTTGCTGTTGCCTCGGGTCTAAATTCCTCAGCGACTGTCGGTACTTCGGTAACAGATCGCATTGACGGTCACGGTCTTTGACCAGTACGGCAATACTGTTTCAGGAGCGACGGTCACGTTCGCCGTTGGTGCGGATTCAAGTGTCACGCCGGCAACCATCGGAGTGACATCGGCGGTTTCGAATCAATTTGGTATCGCCACTCTCCCCGCCAACTCATGGACGCTGGGAACTACCAAGGGCGTAAACAACTACAACCTCTTTGCATACCTGTCAGGCACGGCAACATTTGTGACCTTCACGGCTTCGGGCCTTCAAGGCGCTGGAGTTTCGGTTGCAATTGCCTCGGGTCAGAACTCGAGCGCGACGGTGGCAACATCTGTAACCAATGTTTTGTCCGTCACGGTTTTTGACGCGTTTGGTAACACCGTGTCTGGCGCGATAGTTGGGTTTGCAACGGCGACTTCAGGCGGTTCAGGAAACGCAGACTCACTCGTGTTACCGACGTCGGTGGTGAGTAATAGCAATGGTTTGGCAACCCTTCCAGCAAACTCATGGACCCTTGGCACAACAGCTGGAGTCAACAACAACCAACTGTATGTGGGTACGCCACCAGGCGTTTATTACGCAACATTTACAGCATCCGGTCTGGTAGATGATCCAGATGATCTGGAGTATGCGGTTGATTCTGACTTTGGAAGCACGACCGTTGCAACAGCGGTCGGACCGCTCTCGGTCACGGTGGTTGACCAGTATGGCAACGCGGTGCCAGGCGTGACCGTCACATTCGCTTTCAGCGGCAATGGTCAATTGAGTGAGACCACTACGAACTCAAACGTCAACGGGGTTGCATCAGTTGCCACTTGGACCTTGAGCACTACTGTCGGTGTCAACTCGGTGACTGCCTATATTTCTGGTACGTCAATTGATATCACGTTCACGGCGACTGGAACACAAGATGTACCGGTGTCTTTGACGGTCGCGTCGAATGATGTCTTGTCAGCGACTGTGGGCACTTCGATTCAAGATGATCTTTCGGTCACGGTATTTGACCAATATGGCAACACGGTATCCGGTGCCACGGTTACTTTCGCGGCGACGGGCGGTGGTGGTGACGGCAGTGTCAGCCCATCCGTTATCACCGATGACGAAGGTCTTGCAACGCTGCCAGCTGGTTCATGGACATTGGGCACTACCAAGGGCGTGGATAACAACGTGTTGTTCGCATACATTTCTGGCACGTCCACCGCGGTTACGTTCACGGCATCAGGATTACAGGGCAATCCGGTGTCGTTGACGGTTGCGTCGGGTCAGGATGAGTCTGCGACTGTTGGAACTTCCGTTCAGGCGGACCTGACCGTGACGGTGACTTTGTTTGATATTTATGGCAACACGGTGACGGTGACGCACTGTGACGTTTACTCTTGGCGCTCTCGGTGGCGGAGACGCCACCCTGAGCGTGACATCTGCGTTGGTCGATACTGCGGGCACGGCCACGTTGCCGGCCGGTTCTTGGACGCTGGGGACAACGGTAGGTGTGAACACCTTGCTGGCGTACATTGCGAACACTTCTACCTTCGTAACGTTCACGGCCAATGGTCTGCAAGATGACCCACGCACCGTGACCATTCGCTGGACTCAGGATTAGCGAGTTCCACGATTTTGTCGGATGTCGGCGGCCTGTCGGTCACAATATTTGACCAGTATGGGAACACGGTGTCCGGTGCGACGGTTACACTGACTACTTTTGCACCGACAAGTGTTGCACCTCAGATCACCATCTATGGGTTTGCCGCCCCTGGGCTGGGGTTGCCACACCGGGTGT
Source organism: Candidatus Nanopelagicales bacterium (assembly GCA_018401415.1). Classification (GTDB taxonomy): domain Bacteria; phylum Actinomycetota; class Actinomycetes; order S36-B12; family S36-B12; genus UBA4592. The sequence goes on from JAGYKV010000017.1 coordinate 16,180, forward strand.
CTTAAGTGAAACAGTCGCGATAACGAACTCCAGTGGTGTTGCCACCGTCTCATCCTGGACATTGGGTTCGGTGTCCGGTGCGAACTATGTCACCGTGACCAACCCACTAGTGACTTCCATTGCCACCGTAACGGTCATCTCGACCCCCGATGAAATTGAATATATTCTCGGCAACGCAACTCCCGCGGTGATTGAAGGCAATGGAACTAACACTGCCGTTGTTTATGGCTTCATAGTTGACCAAGGGTTCAACAGTGTCCCGAGTAGTCTCGTAACAGCTTTTGATTTCACGACCAACAATGGTGGCTGGAGTGGCCTTGGCTCATTCATCGGAGATGGAACCTACAGGCGGGTTCTGGTCTCTGCAGCGGCTGCAACAACCACGATTGTCGCCACCGGTGACTTCCGCCCGACGATTCCTACGGAACCTAGCCTCAGTGAGGTGAGTTGGGGGACGGTCAGCTTCGTTGTCCCAGGGATTGATTTCGAGTTGACTCAACTCACCGCAGATCCGATTTTCATTGATGCAAACGGCACGAGCACATCGACCATTTACGTGCAATTGAAAGACGCGAATGGTGTCAATGCAACCAATAATTCGCTCGCTGGCAGCATCCTTCTGTTCACGGATCACGGTGTCTGGTTCGGCGACTTGACATCCGTGGGTAACGGCTTGTACACCCGTGTTCTGGTCTCTTCCACTCAGACTGTGACGGCAGTTATCACGGCAGAGTTCGGATCAGTCACGGCGTTGGACACTGCGACAGTGTCATTTGTTGAAGGTGCGGTAAGTCTGGCGATCGCTTCCGGTAACAATCAAACGGTGTCGATCGCGACATCGGTTGGCGCATTGAGCGTCACTTTGTTCGATCCCACAGGTGCTGTCATCCGAACCAATGGTTCGGTGACCTACGCGGTGTCCGGCGGCGGTGGATCTGGTTCGGGCACGGTCAATGCGGTCAATGGTGTGGCGACAATTCCCGCGGGTTCCTGGACCCTGGGGTCAGCGGTTGGAACCAATTCACTCGCGGTTTATCTCTCAGGTTCTTCCACGTTCGTAACATTCACGGCCACCGCGGATACGGGTCCAGCTTGGATACTCTCCGCATCACCTGCCAGCCAAACACTTGTTGCAGGTGACACATTGACAGTGTCCTTCCGTGTCGTTGACGCGGGCAATAATCCTGTTTCAAACGTTGAGCTGTGCCTTGGTTTTGATTTTGATGGGTTGAATTTGCCCTGCGTCGATACCGTCACAACGGGAGTGGACGGTTTCTTCACAACAACAGATGTAGTGGACTATGCACTCTCTCAACTTTGATTACGTAGCGACGATGGCAACTGGTTTTGTTACTACTGCAACCATGGCTCTTATCGTTCTGCCCGCTACTCCTGCTGTCTTGGACATTTTGGATGGGGATAATCAGGCCGACGACCGTGGCAACCGCGCTCTCCGACCCCCTCGTGCTAATAGTTGAGGATAGTTTCAGTAACGCGGTACCAAATTCGACCGTGACCTTTGCAGTGACGGGCGGTGGAGGTGTCCTATCGACTACAAGTGTGGACTCGAATAGTTTGGGAGTTGTAACTTTGCCCGCTGGAGCGTGGACTCTTGGTTCCACGGTGGGTACGAACACTGCGGTGGCTTTCCTTTCGGGTACTTCCACGGATGCGACGTTTACTGCTACCGGTACGCAGGGTTCACCTGTTCGGATTGTGCAGAATGCGCTGCCTGCGGGCACGGCCACTGTCGCGACATCTGTGGGTGGATTCTCGGTGACGGTTTTTGATGCTTTCGGTAACACGGTGTCTGGCGCTACGGTGACGTTGAGTGTGGCGGCACCGGTGGCTACGGGTGTGGGTGTGACGAGTGCGAATGGTTCGTTGAGCGTGTACACGATCACGACCGGTGTCAATGGTGTTGCCTCTGTCGCGGCCTGGACGTTGGGCACGGTCACGGGTGTGAACACGGCTGAAGCGTTCATTTCCGGGACAGCAACTTCGGTGACATTCACCGCAACGGGAACGGTTGATGTGGTTTCTGTGGTGAATAGTTTGATTACGGGTTTGCCTGGTTCCATTGAGGTGGGTACGGGCACGTCGGTGATTAGTTTGCAGTTGCGTGATCAGTTTGGGAACAACATCACGACGGATGCTGGTATTACGTCGGTGACGATGGCGGCTTCGTTGAGTGGTTTCACTTCCCCGAGTGCCACCTATGTCGGTAATGGTGTGTATCAGCGCACGTTTGAGTCTGGTCTTGTCACGGGCACGTCGGTGATCAGTGCTGTTGTTAATGGTGTGAATGTGGCTCAGGCTAATGAGGCTTCGATTGCTATTGTTTCTGTTATTCCTGTTCCTGTGAACAGTGTGTTGGCTGTTGCTCCGGCAACGATTTTCGCGGATGGTACTTCCACATCTGTGTTGACGTTGCAGCTTAAGGATCAGTACGGCAATAACGCTGATACGGCGTTGCCAACATCAGATATCACGTTCTTCACCACTGGGGGTTCACTCCTTGGTGCGGTGACATCTCTGGGTGGCGGTCTGTATGCGCAGACGTTGCGGGCATCTTCGGTGTTGGAGACGGCTGTGATTACTGCCCGGGTGCAGACCGTGACTGTTTCCTCTACCCAGACTGTTCAGTTTGTTGCAACTCCTGCTTCGGTTTCGGTGGCTTCGGGTTCAGGGCAGTTGGCGGTGGTGGGTACTAGTGTTTCGAATCCTCTTTCGGTGACGGTGTTTGATTCCGCGGGTCTACCGGTGACGGCCGTTGACACGGTGACGTATGTGGTGACCGGTGGTGGCGGTTCGGGTTCGGGTTCGGCGACCACGGTTAATGGTGTGGCAACGATTCCGGCTTCGGCGTGGACTTTGGGCAACACTGTGGGTACGAACACGTTGGTTGTGTACCTGCCGGGCACGGCAGCTTTCGCGACGTTCACTGCTACGGGTACGCAAGATGCGGGTGCTTTGATGGTGTTGGCTTCGGGTTCGGGCCAGTCGGCAACTGTGGGTAGTGCGGTTGGTTCCGCTTTGAGTGTGACCGTGTTCGATCAGTATGGCAACACGGTTTCGGGTGCGACGGTCACTTTCGCTGCACCGACAGGTGGCGGCGGTGATGCTTCCCTGAGCGTGAACACGGTGACAACCGGGGTGAATGGTGTCGCTTCACTGCCAGCTAACGGTTGGACGTTGGGGACAACTGTTGGTGTGAACACGGTGGTGGCTTCCCTGGTGGGTGCTGCCGGCCAGTTGGTCACCTTCACCGCTACTGGTACCCAGGGTGCACCTGCAGTGTTGAATGTGGTGTCGGGTTCTGGTCAGTCGGCGGTTGTGGGTACGTCGGTGGCGGATGCGCTTGTGGTTCGTGTTCTGGATGGTTTCGGTAACACTGTTTCTGGCGCTACGGTGACGTTCGCGACACCGGCCGGTGGCGGTGGTGATGGCGCACTCAGTGTTTACAGCGTGACTACGGGTGTGAATGGTCAGGCTTCAGTTGCTGCGTGGACTCTTGGTTCCACGGTGGGTACGAACACTGCGGTGGCTTTCCTTTCGGGTACTTCCACGGATGCGACGTTTACTGCTACCGGTACGCAGGGTTCACCTGTTCGGATTGTGCAGAATGCGCTGCCTGCGGGCACGGCCACGGTTGCGACTTCTGTTGGCCTGTTCTCGGTGACGGTTTTTGATGCTTTCGGTAACACGGTGTCTGGCGCTACGGTGACGTTGAGTGTGGCGGCACCGGTGGCTACGGGTGTGGGTGTGACGAGTACGAATGGTTCGTTGAGCGTGTACACGATCACGACCGGTGTTAATGGTGTTGCTTCTGTCGCGTCGTGGACGTTGGGCACGGTCACGGGTGTGAACACGGCTGAAGCGTTCATTTCCGGGACAGCAACGTCGGTGACATTCGCCGCAACGGGAACGGTTGATGTGGTTTCTGTGGTGAATAGTTTGATTACGGGTTCGCCTGGTTCCATTGAGGTGGGTACGGGCACGTCGGTGATTAGTTTGCAGTTGCGTGATCAGTTCGGGAACAACATCACTACGGATGCTGGTATTACGTCGGTGACGATGGCGGCTTCGTTGAGTGGTTTCACTTCCCCGAGTGCCACCTATGTCGGTGATGGTGTGTATCAGCGCACGTTGACGTCTGGTCTTGTCACGGGCACGTCGGTGATCAGCGCTGTTGTTAATGGTGTGAATGTGGCTCAGGCTAATGAGGCTTCGATTGCTATTGTTTCTGTTATTCCTGTTCCTGTGAACAGTGTGGTCAGTGTTGCTCCGGCAACGATTTTCGCGGATGGTACTTCCACATCTGTGTTGACGTTGCAGCTTAAGGATCAGTACGGCAATAACGCTGATACGGCGTTGCCAATATCAGATATCACGTTCTTCACCACTGGGGGTTCACTCATTGGTGTGGTGACATCTCCGAGTCCAGGCGTGTATACGCAGACGTTGCAGGCATCTTCGGTGTTGGAGACGGCTGTGATTACCGCCCGGGTGCAAACCGTGACTGTTTCCTCTACCCAGACTGTTCAGTTTGTTGCAACCCCTGCTTCGGTTTCGGTGGCTTCGGGTTCAGGGCAGTTGGCGGTGGTGGGTACTAGTGTTTCGAATCCTCTTTCGGTGACGGTGTTTGATTCCGCGGGTCTACCGGTGACGGCCGTTGACACGGTGACGTATGTGGTGACCGGTGGTGGCGGTTCGGGTTCGGGTTCGGCGACCACGGTTAATGGTGTCGCAACGATTCCAGCTTCGGCGTGGACTTTGGGCAACACTGTGGGTACGAACACGTTGGTTGTGTACCTGCCGGGCACGTCCGCTTTCGCGACGTTCACTGCTACGGGTACGCAAGATGCGGGTGCTTTGATGGTGTTGGCTTCGGGTTCGGGCCAGTCGGCAACTGTGGGTAGTGCGGTTGGTTCCGCTTTGAGTGTGACCGTGTTCGATCAGTATGGCAACACGGTTTCGGGTGCGACGGTCACTTTCGCTGCACCGACAGGTGGCGGCGGTGATGCTTCCCTGAGCGTGAACACGGTGACAACCGGGGTGAATGGTGTCGCTTCACTGCCAGCTAACGGTTGGACGTTGGGGACAACTGTTGGTGTGAACACGGTGGTGGCTTCCCTGGTGGGTGCTGCCGGCCAGTTGGTCACCTTCACCGCTACTGGTACCCAGGGTGCACCTGCAGTGTTGAATGTGGTGTCGGGTTCTGGTCAGTCGGCGGTTGTGGGTACGTCGGTGGCGGATGCGCTTGTGGTTCGTGTTCTGGATGGTTTCGGTAACACTGTTTCTGGCGCTACGGTGACGTTCGCGACACCGGCCGGTGGCGGTGGTGATGGCGCACTCAGTGTTTACAGCGTGACTACGGGTGTGAATGGTCAGGCTTCAGTTGCTGCGTGGACTCTTGGTTCCACGGTGGGTACGAACACTGCGGTGGCTTACCTTTCCGGGTACTTCCACGGATGCGACGTTTACTGCTACCGGTACGCAGGGTTCACCTGTTCGGATTGTGCAGAATGCGCTGCCTGCGGGCACGGCCACTGTTGCGACATCTGTGGGTGGATTCTCGGTGACGGTTTTTGATGCTTTCGGTAACACGGTGTCGGGCGCTACGGTGACGTTGAGTGTGGCGGCGCCGGTGGCTACGGGTGTGGGTGTGACGAGTGCGAATGGTTCGTTGAGCGTGTACACGATCACGACCGGTGTCAATGGTGTTGCCTCTGTCGCGGCCTGGACGTTGGGCACGGTCACGGGTGTGAACACGGCTGAAGCGTTCATTTCCGGGACAGCAACGTCGGTGACATTCACCGCAACTGGCTTCGCAGATGTCATGGCGCCAGTCAATGCGCTCGTTACTGCGAGCCCAACGGACATTCAAGCCAATGGCACGAGTACATCGGTGATCAGCCTGCAGTTGCGCGATCAATACGGGAACAACATCACGAACACCTTGAGTGTGACTGATGTTGTCATGCGATTCTCTGCGGGTGAGATGCCAGGAATCATTGATGACATTGGTAATGGCCTTTACCAGCAGATTTTGACTTCAAGCACCTTGGCCGCGGTCGCTATCCTCACGGGTGAGGTCAATGGCGTGGACACCTCCGATACGGCAAATGTCGAGTTTGTCGCTGGTACATATTCGCCTGCACTTAGCGTCTTGACGTCAAACCCAGAGCGGATTTTCGCGGATGGCACCTCAACTTCGGTGATCACGGTCCAACTCGTCGATCAGTTCGGTAATAACGTCACCACGGGTGGACCTAGCGCTAGCTCGGTCGTTGTCTTGCCGTCTGCGGGCGTTCTTGTGGGATCCGTGGTGGCAGTGGGCAATGGGCAGTATCAGGCGACACTGAGGTCAAATACGAATGTTCTGACCTCACTGATCAATGCGACCGTTGATGGAGTCCCAACGCTTGACACAACAACCGTGGCCTTTGTTGAAGTACCGGCCAGTATTTCGGCGGCTTCGGGTTCAGGCCAGTCGGCAACTGTGGCTACCAGTGTTTCGAATCCTCTTTCGGTGACGGTGTTTGATTCCAATGGTCTACCGGTGACTGCGATGGACACGGTGACCTATGTGGTGACCGGTGGTGGCGGTTCGGGTTCGGGTTCGGCGACCACGGTTAATGGTGTCGCAACGATTCCAGCTTCGGCGTGGACTTTAGGCAACACTGTGGGTACGAACACGTTGGTTGTGTACCTGCCGGGCACGTCCGCTTTCGCGACGTTTACCGCTACGGGTACGCAGGATTTGCCGGTCAATATTGTGACGGTGTCGGGTACTCCTCAGTCGGCGACGGTGGGTACTGCGGTTTCTGCTCCTGCGGTGGCGTTGATTACTGACCGGTTTGGTAATACGGTTTCTGGCGCTACGGTGACGTTCGGTGTTGCTGGTGGCGGGGATGATTCCACGGTTGCGGTGAGCTCGTTGGTGACCGGTGCCGGTGGCACGGTGACTGTTCCTGCTGGTTCGTGGACGTTGGGCACGACCAAGGGTGTGAATAACAACAACCTGTACGCATTCATTTCTGGGACGTCGACGTTTGCGACGTTCACGGCTTCTGGTACTCAGGGTGCACCTGTGGCTTTGCTGGTTGCCGATGGTCAGGATCAGACTGCGACTGTGGGTACGGCTGTTGGTGTGCCGTTGACGGTGACTGTCTTTGACAGGTTCGGCAACACGGTTACTGGCGCGACGGTGACGTTCGCGGTGGCTTCCGGTGGCGGGGTGTTGAGTAATACTGAATCGAACAGTAATGACAGTGGTGTTGCTGGTGCGAATGCGTGGACTTTGGGTGTCACCGTGGCTGTGAACAATGTGGTGGCCTACATTTCCGGCACGTCGACGTTTGTCACGTTCACCGCAACAGGAACACAAGATGTCGGGGCGAGAATTGAAGTGGATCAGCTGCCTGATGCATCGGCCACGGTTGCGACATCTGTGGGTGGATTCTCGGTGACGGTTTTTGATCAGCACGGTAATACTGTGTCGGGCGCTACGGTGACCTTGTCGGTTACCGCGCCGGTGGCTACGGGTGTGGGTGTGACGAGTGCGAATGGTTCGTTGAGTGTGTACACGATCACGACCGGTGTGAATGGTGTTGCCTCTGTCGCGGCCTGGACGTTGGGCACGGTCACGGGTGTCAACATTGCTGAGGCATTCTTGGTGGGCACGACTGACTCGGTGACATTCACCGCAAATGGCTTCGCAGATGTCATGGTGCCAAACAATGCCTTGGTCAGCGCGGCACCAACGCAGATTTACGCCAATGGAACCAACACATCTGTGATCACACTCCAGTTGCGAGACCAGTACGGCAACAACATTCTCAACAACAATGGTGTGACCTCGGTATTGATCAACTTCAGCGGTGGTGGCTTCACGCAAACAAGTGCTGTTTATGCAGGGGAAGGCACGTACACCAGAATTCTGATCTCCGCCACGAATGCGGGTGTTGTGACTAGTGAGGCCGACGTCAACGGCATTCGGGTGCTAGACACCGCAACCGTGACGTTCCTACAAATGCCCGTTGGTTTGCAGGTCGCTAGTGGTCAGGGTCAAGACGCGGTGGTTGGCACTCCAGTGACCACAGCTTTGAGCGTCACTCTTGTGGACAGCTTCGGCCAACCGGTGCCGAACGAAACCGTTACTTTCGCGGTTGTTGGTGGCGGTGGATCCGTGGTGGGTGGGACAGCCACAAGTGGGATCAACGGTGTCGCGACAATTGGCGCGTGGACCTTGGGTCAGACCGTCGGGTCTAACACTCTTGTAGTTTCACTACCTAATTCGTCGGTGAGCGTGGTCTTTACAGCAACCGGCACGGTGGGCGCGGTAGATCCCGCGAACAGTTTGTTGTCGGCAGACCCAGTTCTCGTATTCGCTGATGGAACCAGCACATCGCAGTTGAGTCTGCAGCTTCGCGATCAATTTGGTAACACAATTTCATCCAACACGGGAGTTACTTCGGTTGTCTTTGCATCAACCAACGGATTCCTCGGGGCCGGTCCAAACTATGAAGGATCCGGTATTTACACCGAGGTACTACGCGCACCCACATTCATCTCGACAGGAATTGTGAGTGCCCGGGTAAATGGTGTACTGGTGAATAACCAAGTTTCAGTTGAGTTCGTTCCGGTTCCTGCTTCGGTGACGGTTGTTTCGGGTCAGGATCAGTCGGCGACTGTGGGTACTTCGGTGACGGATGCGCTTGTGGTTCGTGTTCTGGATGCTAATGGTGTGCCGGTTCGTGCGGTGGCGACTGTGACGTTCACTCCGACTGGTGGCGGCGGTGATGGTTCGCTGAGTGTGTATTCGGTGTTGACGGTGAATGGGACTGCGACGCTTGCGGCTCCTGGTTGGACTTTGGGTACCACTGTGGGTGTGAATAACGTTCAGGTGTCGGTTGCTGGTTACTCGGTGACTGGTGCGACGTTCACGGCATTTGGTACGCAGGATTTGCCGGTCAATATTGTGACGGTGTCGGGTACTCCTCAGTCGGCGACGGTGGGTACTGCGGTTTCTGCTCCTGCGGTTGCGTTGATTACTGACCGGTTTGGTAATACGGTTTCTGGCGCTACGGTGACGTTCGGTGTTGCTGGTGGCGGGAATGATTCCACGGTTGCGGTGAGCTCGTTGGTGACCGGTGCCGGTGGCACGGTGACTGTTCCTGCTGGTTCGTGGACGTTGGGCACGACCAAGGGTGTGAATAACTTGTACGCATTCATTTCTGGGACGTCGACGTTTGCGACGTTCACGGCTTCTGGTACTCAGGGTGCACCTGTGGCTTTGTCGGTTGCCGATGGTCAGGATCAGACTGCGACTGTGGGTACGGCTGTTAGTTTGCCGTTGACGGTGACTGTCTTTGACAGGTTCGGCAACACGGTTACTGGTGCGACGGTGACGTTCGCGGTTGCTTCCGGTAGCGGGGTGTTGAGTAATACTGAATCGAACAGTAATGACAGTGGTGTTGCTGGTGCGAATGCGTGGACTTTGGGTGTCACCGTGGGTGTGAACAATGTGGTGGCCTACATTTCGGGTACTTCCACGTTTGTCACCTTCACCGCAACAGGAACACAAGATGTCGGGGCGAGAATTGAAGTGGATCAGCTGCCTGCTGCATCAGCAACTGTCGCGACATCTGTGGGTGGATTCTCGGTGACGGTCTTTGATCAGCACGGTAATACTGTGTCGGGCGCTACGGTGACCTTGTCGGTTACCGCTCCGGTTGCAACGGGTGTGGGTGTGATTAGTACGAATGGTTCGTTGAGTGTGTACACGATCACGACCGGTGTCAATGGTGTTGCCTCTGTCGCGTCGTGGACGTTGGGTACGGTCACTGGTGTCAACATCGCTGAGGCATTCTTGGTGGGTACGACTGATTCGGTGACATTCACCTCAAATGGCTTCGCTGATGTCATGGCGCCAGTCAATGCTCTCGTGACTGCGAATCCCACCGAAATACCGGCGGATGGCACGAGTACATCTGTGATTACTCTCCAGTTGCGCGACCAGTACGGCAACAACATTCTGAACGACAATAGTGTGACCTCGGTATTGATCAACTTCAGTGCGGGTTCATTTACATCGCCTCCGGTCTATGCGGATAACGGTGTTTACACACGCACACTGGTTTCATCAACTCAGGTTGTGGACGTGGTCAGCGAGGCTCGCGTCAATGGTGTTCTTGCCACCGATACCGCAACGGTGTCATTCGAGTCTTTGCTACCTAATGCCATTCAGATTGCCGGTGGCAATGGCCAAACAGCTTCGGTTTCAACCGCCGTAGCTGGGCCCATATCTGTAACGGTGATTGACGTTCTGAACCGCCCGATCTCGGGTGTTGCCGTGACGTACGCGGTTCAGGCAGGTAGCGGCACGATCATTGGTACCACGGTCACAACGGGTGTTAATGGTGTTGCAGAGATCCCAGGAGGTAACTGGACGCTCAAGCCGACGCCCGGTGCCAACTTCCTCGATGTCTTTGTGTCAGGGACCAATCTTGGAACAGTGTTCACCGCCACGGGTGTGTTTGGTGATCCAGCGAGCATCCTTGAAGTGAATGGTGGACAGAACCAGACCGTAACTGTCAACACGGCTGCACCTGTGGCCTTGACCGTGACCGTGATTGATCACGCGGGTAACCTTGTTACCGGCGAAACCATTACCTTTGCGGTAATTGGCGGCGGCGGCACCATTGACAGTGTCACGATTGGGCAAGCACTTTCCGTGGACGGTACCGCCACTCTCGGTTACTGGACCCTCGGAACCACAATGGGAACGAATACCATCGTTGCGTTCATTGATGGAACCAGCACAGGTGTGACTTTCACCGCCACCGGTATAGCGGACATTGCCGATCCTGCGAAGAGCATTGTGACGGCCGCCCCGACTGAAGTATTTGCCGATGGTTCCAGCACGTCTGTTCTTTCAGTGCAGTTGGTCGACCAATGGGGCAACTACGTAACAAGCTCGAGCAGCGTGACGAGTGTCGTGATCTCTGCTGATGACGGCTCAATGCCATTTGGTTCAGTTGTTGGCGTTGGCGTTGGCGTTAGCGTGGAGGCCCAAGGCGTTTACCAAGGAAATGGTATTTACACCCAAATATTGGTCGCTCCGAACTACACGGTCACAACCTCTATTTACGCTCGCGTCAATGGCCAGTTGGCTATCGACACCGCGACAGTGGCCTTTGTTGCACTTCCTGCTTCGGTGACGGTTGTTTCGGGTCAGGATCAGTCGGCGACGGTGGGTACGTCGGTGACGGATGCGCTTGTGGTTCGTGTTCTGGATGCTAATGGTGTGCCGGTTCGTGCGGTGGCGACTGTGACGTTCACTCCGACTGGTGGCGGCGGCGATGGTTCGCTGAGTGCGTATTCGGTGTTGACGGTGAATGGCACTGCGACGCTTGCGGCTCCTGGTTGGACTTTGGGTACCACTGTGGGTGTGAATAACGTTCAGGTATCGGTTGCTGGTTACTCGGTGACCGGTGCAACGTTCACGGCATTTGGTACGCAGGATCTGCCGGTCAATATTGTGACGGTGTCGGGTACTCCTCAGTCGGCGACGGTGGGTACTGCGGTGTCTGCTCCTGCGGTTGCGTTGATTACTGACCGGTTTGGTAATACGGTTTCTGGCGCTACGGTGACGTTCGGTGTTGCTGGTGGCGGGGATGATTCCACGGTTGCGGTGAGTTCGTTGGTGACCGGTGCCGGTGGCACGGTGACTGTTCCTGCTGGTTCGTGGACGTTGGGCACGACCAAGGGTGTGAATAACAACAACCTGTACGCATACATTTCTGGGACGTCGACGTTTGCGACGTTCACGGCTTCTGGTACCCAGGGTGCACCTGTGGCTTTGTCGGTTGCCGATGGTCAGGATCAGACTGCGACTGTGGGTACGGCTGTTGGTGTGCCGTTGACGGTGACTGTCTTTGACAGGTTCGGCAACACGGTTACGGGAGCGACGGTGACGTTCGCGGTGGATTCCGGTGGCGGGGTGTTGAGTAATACTGAATCGAACAGTAATGACAGTGGTGTTGCTGGTGCGAATGCGTGGACTTTGGGTGTCACCGTGGGTGTGAACAATGTGGTGGCTTACATTTCGGGTACTTCCACGTTCGTCACGTTCACCGCAACAGGAACACAAGATCTGCCGGCCTTCATTGAGGTTAATGCTGGTCAAGGTCAATCAGCCACTGTTGCCACGGCGGTTCCGATTTCACCATCTGTGACGGTGTTTGATCAGTACTTCAACACAATCACTGGAGCGACGGTCACATTCGCGGCCTTCGGTCCTGGTGTCGGTGCGGCAGTGAGCGTCACCGAAGTAGCTACGGTGTCCGGTTCAGCCGCCGCTGGAACGTGGACAATGGGAACGATCACCGGTGTGAACAATGTGTACGCCTACATCGGCGGAACGTCCACGTTCGCGACCTTCACGGCCGTGAGTATTCCGGGAACCATGTCGGCTGCTAACAGCCTTATTTCGGCTAATCCGACCCAAATTGCGGCTAGCGGAACAACGACGTCCACGATCTCACTGCAATTGCGCGACACCTACGGCAACAACATCACGACCAGCGATGCCGTCTCTTCCGTACTGTTCAACTTCTCACAAGGTGGATTCGTTGGGGACACGGTCTACGTTGGTGCAGGTATCTACCAGCAGGTTCTGATCTCATCTACGGACACCGTGATTTCGATCATTCGCGCTGATGTCAATAGCATCAGGGTCACCGATACCGCAACGGTCGCCTTTATCACCGATCCTGCTCTGATCTCGGTCGCAAGTGGCCAGGGCCAGACAGCATCTGTGGATACAGCAGTACCAGATCAATTGGTAGTGAACGTCACTGATGCAGACGGCAACCCACTTACAGGCGTTACGGTCACGTATGCGGTGGTCGGTGGCGGCTCAATTAATGGCTCAAGCGCGACGACAGTGAACGGAAATGCGAGCTTCGGACCATGGACCCTCAGTCAAACTGCCGGGATAAATACCGTCGTGGTGTTTATCGGTGGAACATCCACAATGACAACGTTCACTGCTACGGGCGTCGCTGAAGTGACTCCTGCGAGCATTGACATCGCGGGCGGTAACGAACAACTGGTGACAGTTGGAACAAGCCCATCGCCTGCTCCGACCGTAACCGTGTCCGACCGATTTGGTAACCCGATCGCTTCCGCGAGCGTGACCTACGCGGTCGCTACTGGCGGTGGTTCCTTGAGCACAACTCAGGCCACAGTGGTCAATGGCATCGCTAGCCTCACCGGCTGGGTGGTCGGTACCACGGCAGGTTTGAATACTCTGGATGTTTACATCAGCGGTACGGGAACGTATGCAACAGTGACAGCAACTGGTATCGCCGGGACGGTGTCTCCTGCGAATAGTTTGCTGACAGCACAGCCAAGTTCAATCTTTGGCAATGGCACAAGTACATCGGTCATCTCACTGCAGCTGCGCGATACCTACGGCAACAACGTCACAACGTTGCTGCCCACGGACCAGATCGTGTTCCGCACAGACTTGGGTGGAATGGTCGGCGCTGTTACTTCTCTGGGCAATGGCTTGTACAACCAGACATTGAAGTCAGGTGACTACATTGGTGTGGCGGTGGTTGAAGCAGTTGTGAGTTCCGTGCCGGTCACCTCAACCGCAACGGTTGAGTTCCTGACCTTCCCATCTGCTCTGATCATCTCTGGTGGCCAGGGGCAGTCGGCAACGGTGGGCACGGCAGTGACCACACCGCTGACGGTGAGTGTTGTGGACAGATACGGCACTGGTCTGAGTGGAGTCACCATTGTCTACTCGGTAGCCACGGGTACCGGCAACATTGGTTCACAGACGACGGCCATCACGGATTCAAACGGAACCGCAACTCTGGGTTCATGGACTCTGGGTACCGTCGCGGGCGCGAACAGCCTGCTCGCAACCATTGAGGGCACGGCACTCTCCCAAACATTTACCGCAACAGCCATCCCAGATGTCATGGTTCCTGCGAACACAGAACTAACGGCTGATCCTGCGCGAATTGCAGCGAATGGCTCTAGCACCTCCGTGATTAGTGTGCAGTTGCGTGATCAGCATGGAAACAACGTGGACACTTTCATCCCTGCCAATCAGATCACGCTGTTTGCAGTGGGCGGAAACTGGGCGGACGCAGGTGCTGTTTCGCAAGGAAATGGTCTGTACACCCGGGTCCTTGGTTCGGAAACCCTCGCTAAGACGGTCGTCATCGATGGTCGGGTGCAGGGACAACCCATCACCATGACCGCTGTTGTCGTGTTCGTTCCGTCACCCACATCCATTGGAATTGTCGATGGCCAGGGACAAAGCACCACCGTCGCGAATGCAGTCACTGATCCTTTGACCGTGACGGTTGCGGATGAATACGGCAATCTACTCACGGGTGTCACCGTGACAATGGCCGTCAGTTCGGGCGGAGTCACCAGCCTGACCTCAGCCGTAACTGTTGACGGAACCGCAACCCTGGGCACGTGGACACTTGCTCAAACGGCAGGCGTGAACTCGCTGAACGTGTTCATCGAGGGAACTTCGACCGGAGTGACATTCACCGCGGCGGGTACACCTGACTCGGCTGCCAATATTGGTATCACCGGCGGACAGTCACAGCAGGGAACAGTGAATACGGTTCTACCGTTGCCACTCTCTGTCTCAGTTTCCGATCAGTATGGCAACCCGTTGTCAGGGCGCACGGTCACGTTCGCTGTCACCTCAGGCAACGGATCTCTGAGCAGCACTTCTGTGGACACATCCATTAACGGGGTTGCACAGGTGGCAGGCTGGACGGTTGGCCCAGTGGCTGGTGCCAACAGCGCGGTAGCCTTCCTGTCCGGAACCTCACTGGATGTCACCTTCAATGCACTGGGTACGCCTGTGCCGACGCCACCTGCTCCACCGGCACCTCCTGCACCAGCTCCAGATGCCGGTAGTGGAGGCGCTCCTGCAGTTGCTCCAGTTGCTCCAGTTGCGCCTGTTGCTCCGGTTGTCCCGACTCCTAACACAGGCTGGAACCTCGCAGGGGCAGGTATTCCTGAAGGCAGTTCACTGGTTCAGATTGGCGGAGTTGACACACCAACAGCCGTCTTCCCGAACTCATCCGCGAATGGCATTGACGTGCGCGGGGTCCAATGGGGCTTGAACTTGCAGGCGAGTCAGTTTGGTGGTGGCAAGGCACCGCTGCTGCTACCTCGCGATGTCATGCAGCTCCAGATTGGCCAGCAGGTCCTGGTGGATGGCTTCGGCTACGCACCGGGCACGAGCGTCAATGTCTTTGTCTCAGGAGTGTTCTTGGGGACTCTTATTGCCAACGCAAATGGTGCCGTCGAGGGAAGCTTCGTGGTCCAATCAACCGTGAGTATTGGTGCAGGAGTACTGCAGGTCAATGGCATTGCGCCTAATGGGCTTGTTCGCTCGGTCTCGATCGGTGTTCAGGTTCGTTCCGCCGCCATGACCGAAGGAACGAAGGTCCAGACAAGTGTGTTCTTCGCCAAGTTCTCCAGTGAGCTTTCTGCGGCTGATAAGCGGGAGTTGAGAAACTTCATTGCTCAGATTCCACGGGGCGCCAAGGTGAGCACGCTCTTCATGGGTTACGCGGGCATCAACGCGACTAATCCAGAGCGCGCCGCAGCAATAGCGCTCAACCGAGCCAATGTGACAGCAGATTATGCAGTCTCGATCGGGCTCAAGGGTGACGTTTACGCCAGCGGTGAAGGCAAGTCCACGAAGGCAGGCAAGGCAGGTCGCGAGGTGAAGATCAAGGTGACCTACCAGATCCCAACTCGCAGTTCGGACTTTGAGATAGGTGAGTTGAAGGCAATGTTGTACCGGTAGGAATATTTCTCGGTCACCTAATGAGTGGTTGGGGAGTTTGAGCAAGGGAGTCGGCACAAGAGTTCCGGCCCACGGAGTAAGAATTGCAGTGGAGGCAAGGTATGTACAGAGAGTGGGACGAGGCTGATACCAGTCTTGCCGATGTTTTGCGTCGGGCCGGTTTCGGTCAGTCGCATGGCAAGAAGCTCATTGGCCTGGTCGTCGCATTCACGCTGAGTGTGGGCATTGGCATATCCACGTCACCTGCTGCATTAGCGAGTGAATCCTCTAGCTCCAGTTCTTCCCCTGCCACTTCTACCGAGTCAGTCCCAAGTTCAACCGATGCAACAGAAGAGACCTCCACGCAAGCGTCGACGTCCACCGAGGCAACTTCTACCGAGGCAACTTCTACCGAGGCAACATCTACTGAGGCAACATCTACTGAGGCAACAAGCTCAGAAGCATCGGTCCCTGCCATTGACTCTGTTGGAATCACGGGAATCGCACGGGTGGGCCAGGTGCTTGGCTCTTCAGTTGTGGCATCCGGAAACCCCGAGCCCACACTTAGTTACCAGTGGGAAAGTGCATCAACGGTTGACGGTTCATACTCAGCAATCGCCGGTGCCACCTCAGCGTCCTACGAAGTAACCGAATCAGACCTGCTCATGTTCATCCGTTTGAGCGTTGTCGCCGAAAATGCTTCTGGTTCGGTCGGCCCCGTAAACAGTGTGCCAACCCTTCAAGTTCGCGGTGAATCCTCATTCGGGATCGCAGCACTCGGCGATGGTGTGTCTTTGGCGATTGTCAGCGGCAATGGACAATCGCGGATAGCAGGATCATCGCTGACCACCGCCATAATTATTCAAGTCACGGATGAATCCGCATCACCCGTTGAAGGTGAAAGTGTCACGGCGGCAGTTGTGTTAGGTGGGGGCAACCTCGGTATCACCACATTCACCTCAGATGTCAGTGGTCAAATCACCATTCCCGCGGGCACTTGGACATTGGGTGGATTCGCCAACACTCTGGATGTCTACATTGCGAACTCCGCTACGAAGGTAACGGTAAATGCGACGGGTCTCGTCGCTACCGTCCTTGCCTACAGCGCTGTCCCACCAGCTACTTCGGCTGTTGTGGGCGAGGTAGTAGGTAGTTCGATCGTGACTGTTCTCGATCAGAACGGAACTCCGCTTGCGGATGCAACCGTGACATTTGCCGCAAGCGGCGGAGGAGGAAACGGCACAATAGTCAATCCGACGGCAGTTACTGATAATGACGGTGAAGCTGGGTCTGGAAACTGGCGTCTCGGAACTCAAGCGGGAACAAACACCTTGTCCGCATACTTGTCGGGCACGGCAACTTTCGCGACAATCAATGCTCAGGGTACTTCTTTACCGGCTTCGGTGGTCTCGGTTGTTCCAGGTGCGGCTTCATCCGCAACCGTAGGTACCGTTCTGCCGAGTGCCGTTCTTTTCGTGGTCACTGACTCCTTCACGAATCCGATTTCAGGCCAGACGGTCACATTCGCAGCCAGCGCTGGTTCAACACTGGCCACGGTGTCCGCGGTGTCGGATGTCAACGGAACGGTAACCGTGCCACTGGGCTCGTGGACTCTGAGCACAACGGCGGGCAACAACTTCCTATATGCATACCTGAATGGAACGTCAACTTTCGCGACCTTCACTGCTACAGGTAACCCTGACCTCGCTGCGACCCTTTCTTTTAACATCAGTTCAGGGTCATCGACGGTGGGCTTCAGTCAGTCAAGTGTGGTAACTGTTGTGGATCGCTATGGGAATCCTGTGCCCAACCAAACTGTAACTTTCGCTATTGCTGGTGCTAATGGGGCGAGTGTGTCACCAGCGTTGGCGGCGTCAAATTCTTCAGGCCAAGTGCCGGTGACGTTCACCATGGGTAGCGGGCCGGGCACGTACACGCTTTCGGCATTTATTGAGAACACTTCAACTAATGCAACCGTGACATTCGTTGCGGTTGAGGATACGGCCAGCTCAATTACAGCGGCAATCGCACAAAATCGCGGCTCCGCGACAGTGGGAACTTCTGTTGGTGCGTTGTCGGTGACGGTGACGGATGAATTCAACAATCCAATTGCCGGCTTCTCGGTCACATTTGCTGCCACCGGTGGTGGCCTTGTTGGTCCAGCTACCAACATCGTTGTTGCAACCACAAACACTGAGGGTGTCGCTTCGATTTCGTCTTGGACACTCGGTTCAGTGCCCGGAACAAACAATGTGATCGCAACGGGCGAGGGTTCCGTTGGTTCCGTTACCTTTACGGCCATTGGAACGGTTGATGAAGCCTCACAGATTTCAGTCGTGTCGGGTCAAGACGAGTCAGCAACCGTTGGTACCGCAGTGCAGGTGCCACTCGTTGTTCGTGTACAGGATTCCCTCAACAACTCCGTTTCTGGTGCCACAGTCACGGCCGCGGTCGCTACTGGCGGTGGCATCATCAGCATCACAACCGCGGTGACAGGTGAGAATGGCACAGCAACCTTCGCATCTGGCGCCTGGACTCTGGGTACCACTTCAGGGATCGACAACAACACTCTTACGGTGTTCCTCTCAGGCACATCGACGTCGGTAACGTTTACTGCATCGGGCAATACAGGATGTTGCCACCCAGATTCTTCCTGCAATATCCACTAACAGAGGCTCGGCAACGGTGGGAAGTTCGGTGGGTGCGCTTTCTGTGACAGTGCTGGATATCTACGGCAACCCCGTGAATAACGCGTCTGTGACCATTGCTCTTTCAGGCGGCGGCGGAGACGGAGTTCCCTCGTCAACGACCGTTTTGGCAAATAGTAACGGCCTTGCAACCTTCGCGGCTTGGAATTTGGGCACGACCGTCGGTACAAACACTGCTGTCGTTTATCTTGGAGGCACCAGTAGTTTGGTGACCTTCACTGCCGTGGGTACCCAAGGCTCTCCGAACAGTTTCATTCAGGCGATTCCGGAGGACAGAGGTAGTGCCACGGTGGGAACTTCTGTTGGCGCGCTCTCCGTGACCGTTTTTGACCAGTACGGCAACACTGTTTCGGGTGCAACAGTTACGCTCGCGGTGACAGGCACCTATGTTGGGGCACTTAGTTCAACTCAGGCGACCACAAATTCCCAAGGTCTGGCATCCGTGAATTCGTGGACCCTCAGCGTGAGCGCAGGAATCAACCTTGTCGGGATATCGGTAACAGGTTCGGCACTACTTACTAGTTTCACGGCGGTCGGAACTCCTGACATCGCAGACGCTGTCGGGGTTGCTTCAAATCAATTCTCGTCGGCCACATTAGGCACCGCCGTGCAGGTTCCGTTAACAGTGACTGTTAGTGACCAATACGGAAACTTGGTCTCAGGCGCGACGGTGACTTTTGTAGTGGCGAGCGGTAATGGAACCTTGTCTGTGACCTCGGCGAATTCGGATTCCGGTGGCATTGCAACATTGCCGCCTGGTTCATGGACATTGAGCACAACTGTGGGCACCAATAACAACACGCTGCAGGCGTATCTGTCGGGCACTTCGACCTTCGTCACATTCACAGCGTCCTCGTCGCCCGATATTGCAAATCGAATCGAGCCTGTTGGTAATACGAACCGTGGTTCTGCGACGGTGGGAACCAGCGTGGGTGCACTGTCCGTCACTGTCTTTGACCAGTACAACAACACGATTTCTGGGGCCACCGTGACGGTTGTGGTCACCGGTGGTGGTGGCATTGTCACTTCGACATTTGCAGTGGCAAATGCCGATGGACTCGCGACTTTTGCAGGTTGGACCCTTGGCGCGACTGTGGGCACCAACACGGCTGTTGTTTACTTGGCGGGCACAAATACCGCTGTGACGTTTACTGCGGCAGGTACCATTGACGTTCCGGCACTGATTGTCATCGCGTCCGGTAGTGGTCAAAACGCTACTGTCACGAGCACGGTAGCGAATCCAATTACGGTTTTGGTGACCGACAGATTCCTTAACCGAGTGAATGCGGCCAGCGTGACGTATGCGGTCTCCGGTGGCCTCGGCTCAGTGAGTGGTTCTGGAACATTGACAACCGCTGTTGACGGCACGGCAACACTTGCAGGTGGAAGCTGGCAACTAGGCGAAATTGCAGGTACTAACTCTTTAGCCTTCTATATTGCCAATACCTCCACCTCCGACACGGCAACAGCAGTGGGAATTGCAGCGTCCGTTTCGCTGGCGAACAGTCTGTTGACCGCGGCACCCACGAGCATTGTGGCAAACGACACCAGCACATCTGTGATCTCCCTGCAATTGCGTGATACCTACGGAAACAACTCCACGTCTGCAGTGAATACAGCTCTCATAAATATTTCCTTTGATCCGATCGCTGGATGGGAGGATTCCAGTGTCTGGACGCTCGTTTCTCCAGGTTTGTACCAACGTGTATTGCAGTCCACAACGCAAACCGGCTTGGTGACTCTTGGGGGAACGGTGTCGGGAGTGGCCATCAATGACACGGCTACGGTTGCGCTCACGGTTGGGCCTCCCAGTCGAATAGTTGTGGCAGGTGGCGAGAATCAGACCACGACGGTGGCAACGGCTGTTCCCAGTAGTCTGTTGGTCAACGTGTTTGACGCTCAAGATCGACTACTCGATGGCGTCACGGTGACCTACGCGGTCACCGGCGGCGGCGGTTCGATTGCTGGTAGTTCAACTCAAACGGTAAACGGTACTGCAACCTTGGGTGCGTGGACTTTGGGTCAAACAGCGGGGATAAACAACGTGGTAGCGACTGTGAGTGGGACATCGTTGCAGCAAACGTTCACGGCCACTGGGACCGTCGATGTACCCGCATTGTTAAACGTGGTAAGTGGTGGAAGTCAAACAGGGGTTGTGAACAACCTCGTACCTGCGGCACTGGTAGTTAATGTGACTGACCAGTACGGCAACGATCTGAACGGGGTTTCCATCACCTATGCCGTGGTGGGTCAGGGATCCATTGTGGGATCGACCTGTTAACAGTGTCGAATGGAACCGCAACTTTGGGTGCATGGACCCTGGGTGCAGTTCCCGGAACAAATACGGTGGTCGCCTACATCAGTGGAACGGCCACGGATGCCACCTTTACCGCGACCGGACAACTGCCTCTGCTCACCATTGGATCAGGTCAGGGTCAAACCGCAGTTGTAAACACAAATCTGAGTAACCCCTTGACCGTTCAGATCACCGATCAAAATGGTATTCCGGTCAACGGGCAGTCCATAACGTACGCGGTGATCGGTGATGGAGGTTCCATAGCTGGTTCATCAATCACGAGTGTTAATGGAACTGCAACTTTGGGTGCATGGACACTTGGAACTACTGCAGGGACCAACACCGTAGTTGTCTACGTTGGCGGTACCTCTGTCAGTGCCAGTTTCACGGCAACAGGTGTGCCAGGCGCTCCGCTGATTCAGGTTGCCACTGGGCAAGATCAAACCTCGACCGTGAACACGATCCCGACAGTACCGCTGTCTGTCACGATTGTTGACTCCTTGGGCAACCTCATCAGTGGTCAGACGGTGACATTCGCGGTCACAGGCGGGGAGGCTCAGTTGTGGGCACCACGGCCGCCAGCGTGGATGGGATCGCATCCATTGGGGTTTGGACCCTGGGTGTGACGGCTGGTACAAACACGGTTGATGTGTATATAAGTGGCACCGCATCGCGCGTGATCTTCACCGCGACCGGCGTGCACGACATTCCAGCGGACCTGAATATGGCCGCTGGAAATGGTCAGGTGCAGGTGGTCAATACACAACTGACCGGTCCATTGAGCGTAACCGTGACGGATCAATTCGGAAACGCTGTTTCTAATGCGACGGTGACGTTCGGAGTAACAGGTGGTGGGGGCTCGCTCTCCGCGACATCGGCAGATTCTGATTCTTCAGGCGTTGCCACATTGCCAACGTTGAGTTGGACTTTGGGAACAACGGCGGGGACCAACACTGCTATTGCGTACCTCAATGGAACGACGGCGGCAGTGACATTCACAGCATCTGGTATTGCCGATGTCGCGTTCCCGGCAAATAGCTTGATCACGGCGAATCCCACAGCCAACTCGGCGAATGGCACCGCAACATCTGTGATTTCACTGCAGTTACGAGACGTGTACGGGAACAACGTCACGACCAGCGAGTCAATAACAGATGTAGATTTCAATTCGACCAGAGGCTTCTTGGTGCCCGATGCCGTGTATGTGAACAATGGCGTATATCAGCAGGTACTTCGAGCTGAAGAAGGCTCAACCCAATCGGTCACAGCAATTGTAAGTGCGCAAGTGAATTCGATACAGGTTGTCAGCACTGCGAGTGTGGCATTCGTTACACCGGTTCTGACACTTGGAAACTCGAGTCTGACCGCCAATCCAAGCGTTATCACAGCTGATGGCACCAGCACCTCGGTGATTTCGGTGCAATTGCGTGATCAGTTCGGCAATAACCTCAATTCCCTGATACCTGCGCCGTCTGTAGCTCTTTCGGCTAATGAGGGCAGCCTCTTGGGCAGCATGCAAAATATGGGCAATGGCCGGTATCAACAAATTTTGGAAGCCTCGTTGCTAACGGTGACTTCGGTGATCTCGGCCAATGTTGATGGTTCAACATTGGGCGTAACCGCGGAAGTTTACTTTGCGCCGGGTCCGGCCACGATTATCTCGATCATCGATGGAAATGGACAGTCGGCAACCGTTGGCACCGCGGTAACTCAGCCTTTGACCGTGACAGTGTCAGATTCCTACGGCCATTTACTTGATGGAGCAACAGTGACGTTCGCGGTGGTGAATGGTGTTGGGCAAACCACGTTCACGTCAGTTCAGACAGTGAACGGCACTGCCACCTTGGGCACCTGGACATTGGGCACCGTTTCTGGCATCAACTCACTTCAGGTGTTCATCGCTGATACGTCAACGGGAGTGACCTTCACGGCTGCGGCTCTCCCGGGCGCCCCGTCGATCATCGCGATCACGGATGGCGACAACCAGAGTGCTCAAGTCTCAACCACCTTGTCGAACCCACTGACGGTCACCGTGTCGGATCAATACGGAAACCTTCTTACCGGTGTCACCGTGACATTTGCCGTGACTCTAGGCGGAGGCTCGCTGAGCTCCCTGTCGGCAACTTCCGTTGACGGCACGGCAACGGTGAGCTCTTGGCAGCTGGGTTCGGTCGTGGGCACCCAGAGGGTTCAGGCGTTCATCTCGGGAACAGCTGACAGTGTGACTTTCGTGGCGACAGGTAGAGCAATACCGACACCGCCGGCTCCACCTGCTCCGGCACCCGAACCGGCACCAGCACCTGTGATCACGCCCACGCCGCCGCCAGCACCGGTACCAACTTTGGACTGGAATCCGGTAGGGGCGACCGTTACTCCCGCAGGATCGATTATCCAAATTGGTGGGGTAACCGAGGCCGCCACGGTGGCTCCGAACGCGAGTAGGGATGGTCTGCTTGTCCGGGGCACCCAATGGGGAGTCAACGCTCAGGGAATTGAGTTCGGTGGCGGTACCGCAGGTCTGCTTGGTGACAGGATCCTGGTCGTCCAGGCCGGCCAGCAGGTACTGGTCAGTGGATTCGGTTATCAGCCGAACACCGTGGTCAAGGTCTTCGGATACGGCCCGGTGACACTGCTTGGTGAGATCACGGTCAATGCTCAGGGTTCATTTGAAGCCTCCCTACTAGTTCCCCTTGCCATGCAGGTGGGTAGTGGAGCCCTTCAGGTCAATGGGTTCGCGCCGAATGGTCTGGTGCGATCAACGTCCATTGGCATGGAGATCCGCAAGCCAGCCATGGAAGACGGCACGCGGGTGATTACCAGGGTGTTCTTCGCGAGCAAGTCCTCCGAATTGACAGCCAAAGACCAGCAAGACTTGGCTGACTTCCTGGCACAGGTTCCCAGGGGAGCTGTTGTCAGCACGTTGTTCATGGGATTTGCAGGGCCTAATGCCAAGGACGATGCAAAGGCAACCGGCATCTCACGTAATCGCGCGAACAATACTGCCGATTACATGCGATCCATTGGCCTCCGAGGTGACATTTACACCAGTGGCGAAGGCCGGTCCAAAACAAATGGCATTAATGGTCGCAAGGTGATCGTTAAGCTCAACTACAAGGTTGTGCGTTCGGTCGACTTCGGGGTGGGTGAACTCAAGCAAATGATGCTTGGGTGACTCTAAAGCTAGTGCGTGGGAGTGAGGGATGGGTCAATACCCGTCCCTTATTTCCATTTTGGGGTCGGTGAACTCTCTGGACCGGCTGTGTGTTCTCATGGAGTAAGGATTTTGGTGTCAAGGGGTTTCACACTCCAGTATTAGGTGTCGGGAGGTAGTGGGTGGAGAGTTCGTGGACATGGGCAGACCGGCCGCTGTCTCATGTCATTTCTGACTATCTTGATTCCCGACCGATCCGCAGGCACTCCAGGTTAATTGCAATTCTGAGTGCACTGAGTCTGGTTCTTGGATCTCAGGTGCTTGTGGCCCCGACGACAGGTGCGATGCCGACTGATGTGGTCCTCGGACTAGGGGATCCCGATTCCGCAAGTGACACGCCAACTTCGACCCCCGCAACCTCGACCCCAGCAACCTCGACCCCAGCAACCTCGACCCCAGCCACCTCGACCCCGATTCAGCCCGAGTCCGTGATTGAAGGGGGGGTGTCCCGGATAGCCGTGAAGTACCGGATTCCATCTCGCTCGTCATTTGTGGTGAGCGCGGTTGAGTCTGAATCTGGTGTACCCATGTCAGGTGACGCTCCAAATTCTGGGAGCGTGCAGGTTCTTGAATTCCCAACACCGATCAGCCAGTCAGAGGGTGCGGATTTGGTGGCGGCCTTCGAGGCGCGTCCAGATGTATTGTGGGCGGAGATTCCCTCGAAGTTTTATCCGGTTGACTATCCAATGACACCACCAAACGACCCTGCAGTATGTAACTGAGCAGTGGCCACTGTGGGGACCTTATGGAATTGGAATTGGTTCAAGTTCTTCCGCGATGGCGAATTCGTGGAGTGTTGCCACCGGTGAACCAGTCGTGGTTGCTGTGTTGGACACAGGCTATGTGCCACACGAAGATCTTCCAGCATCGCAGCTGGTTCCAGGCTATGACTTCGTGTCGAGACTTGCGAGGTTTAAATCCACGAGCCAGAGCGAATGGTGAGGGCACGTCGTCGGCGTCGGTGAATATGGATGGCGACTACATTAATGTGAGTATTTACGGACCTGTGGGTCCGGATTCGATCCCATTAGATCCAGGTGATTGGGACGCGCGGAATAGCGTGTGGCACGGCTCTTTCATTGCCGGCCAAATCGCTGCCGCAACCAACAATGGCAAGGCAATCGCCGGCGCAGCGCCCTCAGCTCGAGTCCAGCCGGTTCGAGTTTCGAGTTGGGAAGGAGCAGATACTTTTGATCTTGCGAATGGAATCGAATGGGCATCCGGAGGATCAACATTCTTAGGGTTAGTAACCCCACCTCCGATAAATACCACTCCTGCGAAAGTTATTAACATCTCCTTGGAATCGAAAATAAATATAGCTTGTCCCGGTGATCCGAATGATGTGGATAATTTGATTCATTTATCTGATGCAATTTCACGCGCTATTGCCCGTGGATCAATAGTTGTGGTTGCAGCAGGGAATAGCAATGCCGATGCGTCTTTGCGAGCTCCGGCAAATTGCCCCGGTGTCATCTCGGTTGCCGCTACCGGTCCTGACGGAAAGCGAGCCTCTTACTCGAGTTATGGGTCTGTCTCCTTGGCTGCGCCGGGTGGTTCAAGTGCTGGTAGCGGCTCAGGGATCAGGTCGTTGTATAACCCAGGCACAACTACCCCTACCGCGGTAGAGACAGACATGGCATTTGGGACCGGCACTAGTTACTCCGCTCCATATGTCGCAGCTGTCGCGGCACTTCTATTGTCACTGGATCCCACGCTGAGTGTCGGTGAGGTCACTAACCTGTTGACTACATCTGCCGCGCCATTTCCAGGGGGCACTTGTGATCCTGTTGTGACCTGTGGAAGCGGGATTGTGAGTGCGTCGTCTGCCATAGCGGCCTTGATTCCTTCGGTATCGCTGTTGAGTTCCATGGGTCTTTCTTCGGGATCGTTAAACCCAAGTTTTGCTCGCACCACTTATGGTTATGCGGTTTCAGTTGATAATGCGGTGAGTTCCATTCGGGTGACGGCAACGGGGCAGCCGGGTGCGACTTTGACCGTGAATGGGGTCTCAGCGACTTTGGGTGTTGCCTCCTCACCTGTTGCTTTGTCGGTGGGGGCTAATTCGATACCAGTTGTTGTTACTTCTGCGGATTCGACAACCACATCTTCCTATACGGTTGACGTCACTCGTGCTGCTTCAGGTGGTGGCGGCGGCGGCGGCGGTGGCGGCGGCGGTGCGGCTCCTGATAGTGGCGGTGGCGGATCACCAGCCCCTGAAGTGTCTACGGCCCCGGTAATAAGTGGAATTTCCCCGGGTCGGGACCGGTTCTGGGTGGCACTCGAGTCACTATTTCGGGGGGAAACCTCACCGGAGCCTCTGGAGTGAGTTTTGGTGGTGTTCTCGGGACAAACCTTGTTGTGGTGAATTCCTCGACCGTTCAGGTGACCACACCGCGTGGGCTTGAAGGTCGTCGCGATGTAGTGGTGAACACGCCCCGTGGAAGTGTGACAGTGGCGGGCGGGTTTTATTACTTGGCAGATACTGAACCTGTCCGGTTCACCGTGGCGTCCACCAAGGGTGGAATGGAAAGGGTGATCGTGTCCTCGGGGACGGCACAGTCCAGTCCGAGAGTTTCCCTGAAAACTGCGAAGAGTCGATCACAGTCCACAGCTCCGACTCTGCGTGCTCAGATCAATGTGGTGTTGGCCCCTCAGGTGAGAGGGCTGCCTAAATCGAAGCGTTGGGCGGTGCGAATGTTGGTGCCGGGCGCGGATAACGGGACCCAACGGTTGTTTTTGGGCTCTGTGTACAGTTCCAAGAATGGAACGGCCGTGTTGCCAGCGGTGCGGGCAACAAAAAAGGGCCTCTTCACATACAGATTGCGTAACAAACAGGAAAGAACCTATTTTCTGAATATTCGAATCCCTTAGAAGGCCAGATTCCGGTGCGGTCGTTCAGGGGTTGGTCGGTTTCGATTGATTAGACACCCAAGGGATGCCACACGGTTTTTATCTCCGTGAACGCGCGGATCCGGGAAAGACTCGGTGTTGCATAAAAATCCGGGTGAGCGGGAGCGGTGCGCACTCGCTTGACCGTGCCGGCTGCATCTGATTCCAATGCGGTGAGCAGTTCGTGGTCGGTGACCCCGGTCAGGTCGAGGGCGTTGACATCTGCGTGGGCGGCGAGGTGCGGCATGATTTCAGCTGGATCTCCGGTGAGAATATTGATATTGCCACCGATTACATCGCTGGTTGCCAGACACTCGCTGAAAGTGATGGCGGGAATCGGGTTGGAGTAACTGGCGATCACGATCACCGAGTTGCCGGTCATGACAATGGGTGCCACCACACTGACCAAGCCGAGCAGGCTGGGCGAATCCGGCGCAACGGCGGCAACGACACCGGTGGGTTCGGGAATGCTGAAGTTGAAGAAGGAGCCGGCCACCGGATTGGTGTTGCCGATCACCTGCGAGTACTTGTCCGCCCAGCCGGCGTACCACACCATGCGGTCAATGGCGGCCTCCACCTGACCGGTGGCTTTCCTGGTGCCGAGTCCCTCGGAATCCTTGATGTCCTGGGTGAACTGGTCTTTGCGGCCTTCCATGACCTCGGCAATGCGGTAGAGCACCTGGCCGCGGTTATAGGCGGTGGCCTTGGACCACGCGGTGAATGCACTGCGGGCGGCCAAGACGGCATCGCGGGCGTCCTTGCGGCTGGCCATGGCCATATTGGCGAGGAACTCGCCGTTGGTGTTGGTGGCCTCGAAGGTGCGCCCGGACTCACTGCGGGGGAAAGTGCCGCCAATGAAGAGTTTGTGGGTCTTGCGGATATCGACCCGCTTGTTATCGCCGGTGATCATGATGGATCCTCCACGTGTAGGTAGGCACCTAATCCTTGAACGCCGCCTTCGCGACCGAAGCCGGACTCCTTGTAACCACCGAATGGACTGGTGGGGTCGAATCTGTTGAAGGTATTCGCCCAGACAACCCCGGCACGCAATTTATTGGCCATCCAGAGGATTCGACTGCCTTTATCTGTCCAGATACCGGCACTGAGGCCATAGGGCGTGTTATTGGCCTTCTCCACGGCTTCGTCGGGGGTGCGGAAGGTCAGCACACTGAGCACCGGGCCGAAAATCTCCTCGCGGGCAATCCGGTGGGCCTGGGTGACATTGGTGAAAATCGTGGGTGCGAACCAGAACCCCTTGTCCGGGATCGCGCAATCGGGACTCCAGCGCTCGGCACCTTCGTCCTCGCCACTTTTGGTGAGGTCAATAATCCGGTTGAGTTGATCGCGGCTATTGATGGCGCCAATATCGGTGTTCTTGTCCAGCGGGTCACCAAGGCGCAGGGTTTGTAGTCGGCGTTTGAGGGAATCAATTACTTGTTCGGCAACATTCTCCTGCACCAAGAGTCTGCTGCCCGCGCAGCAGACATGTCCTTGATTGAAGTAGATGCCGTTGACAATGCCTTCGATCGCTTGGTCAATGGGGGCGTCATCGAAAACAATATTCGCGGCTTTGCCACCCAACTCGAGGGTTAAGCGTTTATCGGTGCCGGCGATTTGTCGTTGAATTGCTTGACCCACCGCGGTGCTGCCGGTGAAGGCCACCTTGTTGACATCGGGGTGTTCCACCAGCATGCGACCGGTCTCACCCGCACCGGTGAGGATGTTGACCACACCGGGAGGCAGGTCAGCCTGCTGACACACCTCCGCGAAAAGCAGAGCCGTGAGTGGTGTTGTTTCAGCCGGTTTGAGCACCACCGTGTTGCCCGTTGCAAGCGCAGGTGCGATCTTCCAGGCAAGCATGAGCAGGGGGAAATTCCACGGAATGATTTGCGCGGCAACACCGAGTGCTTTCGGGTTGGTGCCGTATCCGGCGAATTCGAGCTTGTCGGCCCAGCCGGCATGATAGAAAAAGTGAGCAGCAGCAAGGGGAATATCGACATCGCGGGATTCCTTGATCGGCTTGCCGTTGTCCATGCTTTCCAGCACGGCAAACTCACGAGCCCGTTCCTGCATGATCCGGGCAATGCGGAACAGGTACTTACCGCGATCGGAGCCAGACATTTTTGACCACGTTTTTTCATAAGCTTTGCGAGCGGCCGCAACGGCAGCGTTGACATCGGCTTGGTCCGCTTGCGCGATCTCAGCGAGGACTTCTTCGGTGGCGGGGTTGATGGTCTTAAAAGCGGTGCCGTGACCCGCGGTGAATTGACCGTTAATGAACAGGTCGTAGCTACTCTTGATGTTCACAATCGAGGTGGACTCGGGTGCCGGTGCGTAATCGAAAGTCATGTGGATTCTCTTTCGCTCTAATCGTCTAATCGATGGTGACGTAGTCGGGGCCGGAGTAGTGGCCGGTGAGCATTTTCTGGCGCTGCAATAAAAGGTCGTTGAGAAGGGTGGAGGCACCGAATCGGAAGTAGTCGGGGGTGAGCCACTCCTCGCCCACGGTTTCGTTGACCAACACCAGGTATTTGATCGCGTCCTTGCTGGTGCGAATGCCGCCGGCTGCTTTCACGCCGATCCGGATACCTGTTTGGCTGTAGTAGTCCCGCACAGCCTCGAGCATGACCAAGGTCACCGGAAGGGTTGCCGCAGGGGTGACTTTGCCGGTGCTGGTCTTGATGAAGTCAGCACCCGATCGCATGGCGAGGTAACTGGCCCGCTTGACGTTGTCGAGGGTTTTCAGCTCCCCGGTCTCCAGAATCACCTTGAGGTGGGCCGAGCCGCAGGCTTGTTTCACCGCTTCAATTTCCCGAGCAACCTTGGCGTAGTCACCGGACAGGAACGCCCCGCGGTCAATCACCATGTCGATTTCGTCTGCTCCTGCTGCAACAGCTTCTTGGGTGTCCAGAAGTTTGACGTCAAGGCTGGCGCGACCACTGGGAAATGCGGTGGCGACCGCGGCCACGTGAATGCGATCACCGACAACACTGCGGGCGGTCTCCACCAGATCGCCGTACACGCACACCGCAGCAACACTGGGGGTGCTCAGATCCGTGGGATCAGGGTGCAGGGCTTTGCTGCACATGGCTTTGACTTTGCCGGGAGTGTCCGCACCCTCCAGGGTGGTGAGATCGACCATGGAGATCGCGGTGTCAATGGCCCACACCTTGGATTCCTTCTTAATGGAGCGAGTGCCAAGGGCGGCGGCCCGGGCCTCGGCGCCGACTTGATCAACACCCGGGAGGCCTTCGAGGTAGCCCCGAAGGTCGACGGTGGCAGGTGGTGAACTCACGCGCCCACTCTAGACCCTGGGCAAGATTGCACTTGGGGGTTTATTGCGCTGGCAGGTGCTTGGTTAACGATAGATGGAACTTCGATGACCAACGCGAAGAATGAGAACTAGGAATAGATCGTCTTCGAGTTGAGCAATGAGGCGGTAATTACCCACCCGGAATCTCCATAAACCTGCAAATGCATCGCCACTGAGTGGTTCGGCAATGGATCGGGGATCAGAACTGGGCTCTATTCTCTCGGTGATAAAGCGGAGAATTCGCTCGCGGTTTGGGCGGTCGAGTCGCTGGAAATCTCTGAGGGCCCGGCGTTCGAACTCAATCCGCCAAGTCATGTTCGGCAATGACCGTGGCTAAATCGACGGTATCCGTTAACCCACGTCGATAATCACTGAGTCTGGACTGAGCGAGGTAGGCGTCCTCGAGGTCATCGATGGTCTCGTTTAACGCCTCCAGGACGTAATAGGACTTCGTGCGACCTGTCTGGTTCGCCAGTTCCTCTAGCCGGGCTGCCAGTTGATCAGGCAGTCGGACGGATAAAGCAGACATTGGCTCTCCCAGTGTTCATGAGGATTCCGATCGTATCACATGAATCACATGTAACACAAGTATTACAGATCAGAGCCGAGCCACTCGCGGGCATCGGCTGCCATGGCATTGATCTGGGTTCGGGCGGTTGCGCGGGCGGAGTCAAGGTCTGCGGGGCTGGCGACCGGCACCACACTCTGCAGGTAGACCTTGACCTTGGGTTCGGTGCCACTGGGGCGAACAATCACTCGGCCACCGCCCTCGAGGTGAAAGAGCAGACCATCGGTGGGTGGGAGATTTTCGCTGGGTTGCTGCAGATCAATGAACTCCGTCACGCGTTGCCCGGCAATGTTGGTGGGGGGATTGGTGCGCAGAGCCTGCATGATGCTCGGAATCACACTGAGATCGCTCACCCGAATAGAAACTTGATCGGTGAGGTACACACCGAATTCAATTGCGAGGTCATTAAGTGCACTCTGGAGTGTGTGACCTTGTTCCTTGAGATCACGTGCCATTTCCATCAGGAGTAGTCCGGCGGAAATACCGTCCTTGTCTTTGACGTAGTCCGGATCCACGCAGTAGCCGAGTGCTTCTTCGTAACCGAATACCAGGCCGGGAATAGGGCCAATCCACTTAAAGCCGGTGAGGGTGACCCGGTACTCGTAACCGCGAGCTTGCGCAATGGCCTTGAGTTGGGTGCTCGAAACAATGGACTGCGCAAACACCGCACCCGTGGTGGGAAGACCTTGGGCTGCACGCTTGTGGGCAATATGCATTGCAAGCAATGAACCGACTTCGTCGCCGTGGAGCATCCGCCATTCGGACTTGGTCTCTTATTTATTGGAATCGCGACCGCGCAACGATCCGCGTCAGGGTCATTGGCAATCACAATGTCAGCGTTATTGGCTTGGGCGGTTGCAATCGCCAGGTCAATGGCTCCGGGTTCTTCCGGGTTGGGAAATGCCACGGTGGGAAAAGTCGGGTCGGGGTGGAACTGCTCGACCACCGGAATGGGCGGGGCGAAGCCGGCTTGGGTGGCGGTGGTCGTGAAAATCTCCCCACCGACACCGTGCATGGCGGTATACACCACGGTGAGGTCAGTGTTCTTGGGTGTGACAAGGCTGGCGGTGCGATCCTGATAGGCGGTGATCACCGATTGTGGAATCTGTTCCCAGTTGCTGCCGTGCGGGAGGTCAGCGACCTTGCCGCGCAGGGTCACCTGCTCAATGCAGGCACTGATGTCGGTGTCCGCGGGCGGAATGATTTGGGAACCGGAGGCGAGATACACCTTGTAGCCGTTGTCCTGGGGTGGGTTGTGACTGGCGGTCACCATGACACCGGCACTGGCATGCAGGTGACGAATCGCAAACGCGAGTATGGGTGTGGGAACAGGGTGATCGAATATTTTGGCCGTGATCCCGTAACCGCTGAAAATCTGTGCACTGACGGTGGCGAATAACTCGGAGTTGTGACGGGCATCGAACCCAATAACCACACTGAGATCTGCATTGGGTGATTCTTTGAATCAAATATTCCGCGAGACCAGCGGCGGCGCGAGCCACCACCACAACATTCATGCGATTGGGACCGGGACCGATTTTGCCGCGAAGGCCGGCGGTGCCGAACTGCAGTGAGCCGCTGAAGGAGTCGTGTAATTCCTGCAGGGCATCCGGGTCGGCTTTGCCCGCCTGCTCAATCAGAACGCGCAACTGATGTTGGGTTTCCTCGTGCGGGTCATCGGCCAACCAGTTTTTGCGGTACTGATGATGTTCATGATTAAATCTTTCGAATAACCTTGCCGAGCAATTCGCCCATCTTGGTTGCGGCGTCATTGCCCGCCTGCAGAACTTCCTCGTGGTTGAGTGGTTCACCACTCATGCCGGCGGCAGCATTGGTGACCAAGGACAAACCAAGGATCTGCATGCCCAGTGATCGAGCAACAATTGCTTCCAGGGCGGTGCTCATGCCGACCAATGTTCCACCCATATTGCGCACCATGGTGATCTCCGCGGGTGTTTCAAACATGGGGCCCTGGAACTGGACGTACACGCCTTGGTCGAGTCCGGGTTCAATCTCCTGGCACATGCGGCGCAGGGTGGGTGAGTACAGGTCGGTGAGATCAACAAAGTGAGCGCCGTGCAGTGGTGACTGCCCGGTGAAATTAATGTGATCCTTGATCAGCACGGGAGTGCCCGGTGACCACGCGGGATCCAAGCCGCCGCAACCATTGGTGAGGATCACGGTGGAGCAACCGGCAGCGGCCGCGGTGCGCACCGCGTGGGTGACGGCATCGATCCCTTTGCCTTCATAAAGATGCGTGCGACCCAGGAACACCAACACCTTGGTGCCATCGGCATCGACACTGCGAATCTTCCCGGCGTGACCGGCCACACCGGGAGCGGAGAAGTGCGGGACATCGGTGGAATCGAACTCGGCAACGGTCGTGCCGATCAGATCGGCGGCGGGCACCCAACCCGAACCTAAAACAATGGCGACATCGTGCGCGGGAATGCCGGTGAGTTGGGCGATGGTGGCCGCGGACTCACGTGCTTTGGCATTGAGGGCATCGGTCTGGGGATTCACGCTGGTGTCGATTGAGGTCACCGGTAAAACCTAGTGCTTCACAGCGGCGTTAGTCACTGCCACGGTGAAGTCGGCGCGCAGCTTCGGCAATTGACCCCGAGAGACTGGGGAACACGGTGAAGGTGGATGCCAGTTCATCGACGGTGAGCCGCTCTTGAACGGCGAGGGTGAGCGGGTGAATTAATTCGCTGGCACCGGGGGAGACCACCACCGCGCCGGCCACGATCCGCGAGGACTTACGGCACAGGATCTTGATGAATCCGTCGGTGTGCTCCTGCATTTTGGCGCGAGCGTTGGTGGCTAACGGCAACAGAATGACTTCACCGCGGAATTCACCCGAGTCCAAATCCTGCTGACTCACACCGACGGTCGCGATCTCGGGTTCGGTGAACACGGTGCTCGACACGGCCTCGAGGTGCAGTGGTGTGACGGCATCGCCGAGGGCATGCCACATGGCAATGCGACCCTGCATGGCTGCGACCGATGCCAGCATTAACACACCGGTGCAATCGCCCGCGGCATAAATATTGCGACAACTGGTGCGTGAGACTTTGTCCACCTCAATGAACCCGCGATCGTCGGTGTGCACGCCGACTGATTGCAGATTCAAGTTGTCCGTGTTGGGAATTGAGCCCAAGGCCAAGAGCACATGGGTGCCGTCAATTACCCGACCATCTTGGAGCTCCACCTGCACGCCGTTGTCCACGGTGGTGACACCCACCGCGCGCGCCTCCGACATAACGTGCACGCCGCGACGGGCGAAAACTGACTCAATCACGCGGGCGGCATCTTCATCTTCGCTGGGAAGGACGCGATTGCGCGATGACACCAGAATCACTTCGCTACCCAGACCTTGGTAGGCGGATGCGAACTCGGCACCGGTGACACCGGACCCGACAACAATTAACTTCTCCGGCAACTCGGTCAGTGAATACACCTGATCCCAGGTGAGAATTCGCTTGCCATCGGGGATCGCGGTGTCGAGAATTCGCGGACGAGCACCGGTAGCAATGAGCGCGACATCGGCGTGAACACTGTGGGTTGAGTCATCGGGTGCGGTGACGTTGACCGTGTTGGCATCGACAAAAGACCCTGCGCCATGAAGAACTTGCACACCCTCGCGATGCAGTGCAGCGGCAATATCGGTGCTTTGGGCATTGGCCAGGGCTGTGACACGGGCGTTGACGGTTGCCAGGTTCACGCTGAGTTCGGCGGACACGGGTGGTTGACCATTGATCAGCACCCCGAGGTCCCCGGAGTCAGCGACGGCCAACATGGCATTGGAGGTGGCGATCAAAGCCTTGCTCGGGACACAATCGGTGAGAACAGCGCTGCCACCAATGCCATCGCGGTCGATCAACGTGACGCTCGCGCCCAATTGGCGGGCAACGAGTGCCGCTTCATAGGCCCCAGGCCCCGAACCGATGATCACCACGGATCCAGCGGATAGGGAACCAGCGTGCATGGAACCAGCAGGAGCAGCCATATATTGCATCCTTCCCTATCCGGTCATTTCGCTCTAACCTGACCCAATGGCGCTCTATGCCGCGTATGCGGGGAACCTTGATCCCAGTCGCATGGCCTTGCGAGCACCGGCATCGCCGCCGGCGGGCTCGGGCTGGCTGCGCGGGTGGCGCCTGACATTTGCCGCCACCGACCTCAGTTGGGGTGGTCCACTGGCCACCGTGGTCGAAGACCACCTGGGTGAAGTATTCGTCATGCTCTACGAAGTGACCGAGCCCGATGAACGCTCCCTGGACGAATGGGAGGGCGTTTCCTTGGGTCTGTGGCGCAAAATCCGGGTGCGGGTGGATTCCATGAGCGGATCCCAGTTGGCCTGGCTATACGTCCTGGATGCCTATGAAGGGGGTCTTCCGACCAGGGAGTACCTGCAATTGATTGCTGATTCCGCATTTGCCGGTGGGGCTCCCGCCGATTACATCGCTTGGCTGCTCGGCCTGCCGTGCTCCCCAGATTGATCATTGTTCGGTGTGCAGAAATCTGCTAATCTGCTTTTATGCGAACAACCTTGGAAATCAGCGATGACGTGTACCGGGAAGTGAAATCCATGGCGGCCCTCGCGGGAACCACCGTGACTTCTTTGGTCGAACAGGCCCTGCGGGATCTCATTTCAGGTGCTCGGCCTTCCCCGATACCCCCGAGCCTGCCGCGCTCATACGGCAACGGCGGCGAACAGTCTGGGATTGACCTCAGTGACAACAAGGCGATTCGAGCGGTCCTCGAAAACGAGGTTCGGTGATTTATCTGCTAGATGTCAACGTGGTGGTGGGGTTATTGCGCCAGGACTCCCATTGGCACGCATCTGCAACACGGTTCTGGCAAGATGAAATAAATTCGGGTGATCGTGTTGCGGTGACCCCCGAGATCTGCGCTTCAGTTGTGCGTATTTGCTCGAATCCAAAAATTTGGAAATCCGATTTCGATGTAACAATTGCTGCGCAAGCGGTGGAGGACTTCATTTCCCACCCGAGTGTGGTTCTCGTGACTCAACCCCAGGAAAGTATCAGTGTGGTATTTCACTACATAAAGTTAATGTCTCTGACCAGCGCAGATATCCCTGATGCACTGATCGCAGCAACGTCATGGGTATTGAAATACCCGCTGGTCGAGTGCCGATCGTGGATTCACTCGTTACCCGGATATCGCACTCACACTTCTCGCGAGTGAGACCTGATTACGTAATACTTGATTACGTGATTTCGCAGAGGGCCGTTCCTGCTTGCACCGTTGCGCCCACTTCGGCATTGAGAGCTGAGACAGTTCCCGCTTTGTGAGCGGTGAGCGGCTGTTCCATCTTCATGGCTTCGAGAACAACAATCAGGTCACCGGCCGCCACCACTTGGCCTTCGGTGACTTCGACTTTCACGATTGTCCCCTGCATGGGTGCGGTGACCGAATCACCAGTAGCTGCAGCAGTTTTTTTGCGCTCGCGTTTCTTTGCACCGGGGGCAGAGCCACCGGTTCCGCCACCAGACATGCTGAATTCGGCGGGAAGGGAGACCTCAAGGCGTTTGCCATTGACTTCAACAACAACGTTATTGCGAGCCGCAAGTTCACCTGAGCCGTCACCTGTTGCCGTGTAGGCCGGAATCTGATTATCAAATTCAGTTTCAATCCACCGGGTATGCACGGTGAAAGGTGCTTCGGGATCAGCGGGTGCGAATGCCGGGTCACTGACAACAACCCGATGAAATGTCAGGGCGGTTGCAATCCCTTCGACTTTGAATTCTTCCAGGGCGCGGCGGGAGCGTTCAATTGCCTGTTGGCGATCCTTGCCGGTCACGATCAACTTTGCTAGCAGCGAGTCGAAGTTGCCGCCAATGACATCGCCGGCTTCGAATCCGGTGTCCACGCGCACACCCGGACCCGCGGGCAGTTGCCAGACATCGAGGATTCCGGGGGCGGGGAGGAATCCGCGACCGGGATCTTCACCGTTAATGCGGAACTCAATGGAGTGCCCGCGCAACTCCGGATCGGAGTAATCAATGGTGCCGCCGCGAGCAATGCGGAATTGTTCGCGCACCAGGTCGATTCCGGCGACTTCTTCACTGACCGGGTGTTCCACCTGCAGGCGGGTATTGACTTCGAGGAAAGAAATGGTGCCGTCGGTGCCAATCAGGAACTCGCAGGTTCCGGCGTTGTAGTAGCCAGCCTCTTTGATGATCGCTTTCGATGATGCATAGAGAGCTTTCAACTGGTCTTCGGTGAGAAATGGTGCCGGCGCTTCCTCAACAAGTTTCTGGTGTCTGCGCTGCAGTGAGCAATCGCGGGTGGAGACCACAACCACATTGCCCTCGCGGTCTGCCAGCACCTGGGTTTCCACGTGACGGGGGTTGTCCAGGTAGCGCTCCACAAAACACTCGCCGCGACCGAAAGCGGCAATGGCCTCGCGCACTGCCGAGTCGTAGAGTTCGGGGATTTCCTCGAGGTTGCGCGCCACCTTCAACCCGCGACCACCGCCACCGAAGGCGGCTTTAATCGCCACCGGCAGCCCGTGCTCCTCTGCGAATGCGACCACTTCAGAGGCATCCTTGACCGGGTCGGCGGTTCCGGGCACCTGAGGGGCTCCCGCTCGCTGGGCAATATGCCGGGCACTGACTTTGTCACCGAGTGAGCGAATCGCGGCCGGTGGTGGCCCGATCCAGATCAAACCGGCGTCAATGACCGCTTGGGCGAAGTCGGCATTTTCCGAAAGGAACCCGTAGCCGGGGTGCACCGAATCCGCACCGGAGTCTGCAGCGGCTTTGATCACCTTGGCAATATCAAGATATGACTCCGCTGCGGTGCTGCCACCCAGTGCATAAGCGTGATCTGCCATGCGCACATGCATGGCATCGCGGTCAGGATCAGCGTAAATCGCTACCGATTCAATGCCTTCGTCCTTGCAGGCACGAATAACTCGCACGGCAATCTCGCCGCGGTTGGCAATGAGCACTCTTTTCACTGAGCCGTTCCTTTCACGCTGTGTCAGATGAGCCTAGTGGCTGGGTTTGCTCACCGGATTGCGACCAAAGATCGGTCCAGGTCAGACCGCACTCGGTCACCAATCGCCGCACCGTGGGCAGGGAAATCCCCACCACATTGGATGGATCACCCATTATTTCTTGGACGAATGCACCACCGAGGGAATCAATGGTGAACCCTCCCGCCACCTGCAGCGGCTCACCCGATGCCAGATAGGCGTCCATTTCTTTCTCGCTGAGTTCACCAATGGTGACATCGGTACTCGCAACTAGCCGAAGCAACGTGACGCTGACCTTGTGGGTCCACATAAATCACGTGGTGCCCGGTGTGAAGTGTTCCGGTGTTGTTCATCATGAGGGCCCATCGTTCGCGCGCCACCTCGGGTGTCTCGGGTTTGCCAAAAGGTTGTCCGTTGAGTTCAAATACCGAATCACACCCAATGATGATCTGATCGGGCTCGGTTCGAGTCCTCGCAACTTCCTCGCATTTGGCCTGGGCCAACATGTGCGCCAACTCTCGTGGCGTGAGTTCGGGTTGTTCTTCCTGCAGTCGTTCTTCATCAACGTGGCTTACCTGAACCTGTGGATCAAGTCCCGCATTGCGCAAAACAGTCAACCGCGCCGGCGATGCCGAGGCCAAAACGACCGTGGTCATGGTGTTACTGGGCCAAGCCTGATGCTCGCCACGCACCGGGACCGGGAATCGGGAAGTGGCGGAACATGCGTTCCTTGCTATTCCACGCGTGAATGTCATTGGCAGCTTGCTCGGTGTCAGATGTGGCAGCGAGGGCACCGAACAATGCAATCAGCGCTGCCAGATCTTCAGCATTAGCTGCACCCTGAATCACGCGCAATAGGGGCTGGCTCTCGGTGGTCACAGCGGAATATTTCCGTGCTTCTTGGGTGGGAGAGTTGCTCGCTTGGTGCGCAGAGCCCGCAATGCGCGGGTCAACTGCAATCGAGTTTCGTGGGGGAGAATCACCCGATCCATGTACCCGCGCTCGGCGGCGACATAGGGATTCGCAAACTTCTCGGTGTACTCCTCGATTCGCTGGGCACGCTCAGCATCGGGGTTATCCGATGCCGCAATTTCCTTGCGGTACAAAATATTGACAGCCCCCTGGGCACCCATGACCGCGATTTCCGCCGTTGGCCATGCCAGGTTGATATCAGCACCCAGGTGCTTTGATCCCATGACATCGTATGCACCGCCATAAGCCTTGCGGGTGATCACGGTGAGTAGCGGAACGGTTGCTTCAGCGTAGGCGTAGATCAACTTTGCGCCACGACGAATAATTCCATCCCACTCTTGATCGGTGCCGGGGAGGAAACCAGGGACATCGACAAAAGTGATCACGGGAATATTGAACGCATCGCAGGTGCGCACAAACCGCGCAGCTTTCTCGGATGCCTCAATATTGAGAGTGCCGGCGAATTGCATGGGTTGATTGGCCACAATTCCCACGGAGTGACCCTCCACCCGACCAAAACCACACAACATATTGGGTGCATACAGTGCTTGGGTTTCCAGGAATTCTCCATCGTCAAGAATCGCCTCGAGAACAGAGTGCATGTCATACGGCTGGTTCGGTGAATCCGGAATAATCGTGTCGAGTGCGTAATCCTCGTCGGTGAACTCCATGGACACCTGCGTCGGCAGGACAGGGGGTTCGCTGAGGTTATTGCTTGGGAAATACGACAAAAGTGCCTGAACAAATTCCAGGGCATCTATTTCATCGGTGGCTTGGTAATGCGCCACCCCACTTTTAGCGTTGTGCGTGTGAGCACCACCGAGTTCTTCAAAGCCAACGTCTTCGCCGGTCACCGTCTTAATGACATCGGGGCCGGTAATAAACATGTGTGAGGTCTTGTCCACCATCACAATGAAGTCGGTGATTGCGGGTGAGTACACCGCACCGCCGGCGCAGGGTCCCATGATCAATGAGATCTGCGGGATCACACCCGATGCCTGCACATTGCGATAGAAAATCTCACCGTAGAGACCGAGTGCGACCACACCTTCTTGAATGCGAGCACCACCGGAGTCATTGATGCCGATCATGGGACAGCCGGTTTTCATGGCGAGATCCATGATCTTCACAATTTTCTCGCCGAACACTTCTCCGAGAGACCCGCCGAACACGGTGAAGTCCTGGGCGAATACGCATACCGGGCGGCCATCGACGGTTCCGTAGCCGGTGACCACTCCGTCGCCGTAGGGCCGATTATTCTCTTGGCCGAAGTTGTGGGACCGATGCCGGGTCAGGCCATCGATTGCTTGGAAGGAGCCGGGATCAAGGAACGCTTCGATCCGCTCCATGGCGGTCATTTTGCCCTTGGCGTGTTGCTTGTCGATGGCTTCCTGTCGAGCTCCGGCCGCCTCCTGCCGGCGGGTGCGCAATATCTCCGCTTTACCCGCCGTGGTGTGGTGGTCGAGGTCGTTCGTGGCCATCTTTCCTCCTTGCGACTGTGATGCGTACCTTATCTACATGGATTCGGCTCACGAACAGAATGTGACAGATGTGGTGAAGATCATCACCCTGGAGTCCGTTGACTCCACAAATTCCGAATTGATCAGAATGTGCGGTCAAGGCCCGGTTCCGGCGTGGACGGTTGTCACCGCTTTTCACCAGAGTGCCGGCCGTGGTCGTCAGGGGCGCGACTGGCAGAGCGACCCAGATGCAGGTTTATGGGCATCCGTTGTCCTTGATCTGGCCGACTGCCCGCACCCGCAGTGGTTGCCGCTGGTGGCCGGGCTCTCCCTGTGCAATGCCACCCAGAAGCTCATGGAATCCGATGTCTGGTTGAAGTGGCCCAATGACGTGATGGTCGGCGGACGCAAACTCGCCGGGATCCTGACCGAAGCGTTACCTGCAACAACTCGGAACGTAGTGGGACGGTACATCGTGGGCATGGGTCTGAATTTCGAAACAGATGTGTATCCGGGTGCGGTGGGGTTAAGGGATTTGATTCCAGTGGGAGCGGCACTGGATCGTGATGCATTACTCGCCGAGATCATCGAGTCATTGCGCACCCTGATCGGCGGGTGGCGGGAGGACGACTGGAACCCAGAGCGCATTCGCGAGCAATACGTGCTCAAGTGCCTCAGTGTCGGTGCGGAGTTGCAGATCACCGAACCTGGATCCCCGGTGTGGAGCGGCACCGGCATGAGTATTGACCGGTCCGGGCACCTGGTGGTGCGGGAACACGACACACTTATTGACCGAACAGTGGTCGCAGCAGATGTCATTCATGCCACTATTGCGCCATGTACCCCGAAAAACTCCTAGCCCCCGGCGAGACAATCGCATTTGAACTCAAACCGCATTGGCGGGCATTGTTGTGGCCGCTGTTCGTTCTCCTGATTGAGGTGTTCGCAGGAGTCTTCCTGTTCATGACATTCAGTAACTCGATTATTCGCTGGATCATTATTGGGGTCGGTGTCTTTATTCTCGTGTGGCAAACACTGTTGCCCTTTGCTCGTTGGCTGACCACCCAATATGTATTCACCAGTCGGCGAATAATTGTTCGTCGCGGTCTGCTGACCAAAGAGGGACGCGATATGCCGCTGTCCAAAGTGAATAACGTTTCTTTTTCCGTCAGCGTTTTAGGACGAATCATTAATTATGGAACCCTGGTGGTGGAATCCGCCAGTGACGATGGCGATCTCGTGATCGAAGATGTCCCCAGTGTGGAAAATGTGCAGCGAAACGTGTACGAACTCCACGAGTCAGATGATGTCCGCCGTCGGGGTGGCGGTCAAGGTGCACCCGAGTAGCGCTTTTCTAGATCGGAGTTGAGGCGTCACGCTCTGCCAATTCGCGCTCGGCACCGTAGGCGGGACCCTGCACAATGGCGGGGAAAACAAATTTTCGGTAGGACCAGAATCGGAAAATGGTTCCCAGCCCCAGTCCCACCACATTGGCGCTGATGTTGTCCGCGAGTGCACTTGTCCAACCCATGACGTAATGGCTGAACCACAAACAGCCCACGGCAATCAACATGGCAATCGCATTGAGTCCGAAAAACATCAGGTACTCGCGACCCATGCTGCCGCGGCCTCGATACCTAAAAGTCCAATACCGGTTGCCCAGATAGGCCACCGAGGTTGCCACGGCAACGCTGATGATTTTGGAAGAAATCGGGCGGTCATACATGGGTCCTTGGCCATCGGGACCATAAAACCGCAATAGATTGAAAAGGCCGATATCCACCACGAGGGCGGAAAGCCCAACAATGCCGAACTTCGCTATTTCCCGCCACAGGCCGCTGATGGATTGCTGCAGCTTCATAAAAATTTTCGGCTGCGGCATCCGCGCAGTCTAACTATCTTTTGATTCAAAATTGCTCACCACTAGATTTCTCTTGTGGCGGCAGAGTTGGGTCCAATGGTCGGCTTTATCGGTGCTGGTCAACTTGCCCGCATGAGTGCCGCTCCCGCCGCAGCACTCGGCATTGGATTCGCTGTTCTTGCCAATTCCCCCGATGAACCGGCAGCACTGGTCAGCAGCTCGGGTCACGGTCGGATCCAAAGATGACCCGACCACGGTGGGTGAGTTCGCTCGCAGCTGCGATGTCGTCACTTTTGATCATGAACTGGTAACACCGGAAGTCCTGCAAGCACTCACCGATTCGGGTGTCCCGTTCTATCCGTCCGCATCGGCCGTTGTATTTGCCCAAGACAAATTACTCATGCGCCGGGCATTGACCGATCTCGGTATTCCTTGCCCCACCTGGCGCCACATCACATCCCAGACAGATGCTCAAGATTTTGCGGAGGTAGTCGGGTATCCATTTATTCTCAAAACATCGCGTGGGGGTTATGACGGTCGGGGAGTCTGGACAATTGAGGGCCCGGAGCAACTTGCGGAAGTTCTGGCTCAGCCATTGCCCGCCAATGGTGAGTGGCTGGCTGAAGCCATGATTGCCTTCACCCGGGAACTCTCCGCGCAAGTTGCCCGGTCACCGGGTAACCAGTGTGTGGCGTATCCGGTAGTCCAGACCACTCAACGCAATGGAATTTGCGCTGAAGTTATTTCACCGGCACCTGACTTGGATCCGCGCCGAGCCGAGCAGGCTCAGGAGATTGCCCTGCGCATTGCCCGTGAACTAGATGTTGTGGGAATGCTGGCCGTTGAACTCTTTGACACCGGCACCGAATTGTTGGTGAATGAACTTGCCATGCGCCCGCACAACTCCGGGCATTGGAGCATTGAAGGTGCGGTCACGAGTCAATTCGAAAATCACCTGCGCGCAATCCTCGACCTCCCCTTGGGCACACCACGCGCTATTGCGCCCTGGTCGGTCATGGGAAATATTCTCGGGGCTGATGTCGGCGACCTGTATTCCGCCTACAAACACGTGTTTGCCCGCGACCCTGGGCTGCATGTTCACCTTTATGGCAAAGAAGTGAAACCGGGTCGAAAAGTGGGACATGTGACCGCCGTCGGAAGTGACCTGTCAGACTTGCGCAACCGAGTGAATCACGCCACCGGATATTTCTCAGGAGACATTAATGAGTAGTGCACGCGTCGCCATTTGCATGGGCAGTGATTCGGACTGGCCCACCATGCAGGATGCTGTCGAGATTCTCACCGAACTGGGAATCAGCAACACTCCCATGGTCCTCTCCGCCCACCGCATGCCCAAAGAAATGGTGGCATTCGCTGAAGGTGCTCGTGATCAAGGCTTCGAAGTAATCATTGCCGGTGCCGGAGGAG
This sequence comes from Candidatus Nanopelagicales bacterium, assembly GCA_018401415.1. Classification (GTDB taxonomy): domain Bacteria; phylum Actinomycetota; class Actinomycetes; order S36-B12; family S36-B12; genus UBA4592. The sequence continues at coordinate 59,739 of JAGYKV010000017.1, forward strand.
CAGCCCACCTCCCCGGCATGATCGCTTCCCTGACCACCCTGCCCGTGATTGGTGTGCCGGTTGCCGTTGGCTCACTAGATGGCATGGACTCTCTTTTATCGATTGTGCAAATGCCAGCAGGTATTCCCGTGGCCACGGTTGCAATTGGCAATGCAAAAAATGCGGGCCTACTTGCCGCTCGGATTCTGGGTGTGAGTGATTCAGCCATTGCGCAAAAACTTACCGACTACGCCACCGAGCTCAATGAATCCGCCAAAAAACGCGGGGAAAATCTCAACTAGAAACACGCGGCCACTCGTTGGATCTGTCAGGCAGCGGTACCGGCCCACGGCTTAATCTTCTTCAGCACCTGCGCCAGTTCGCGCTGAGCAACTTCTATTTCGTATGCAGTTTGGGCACGCAGCCAGTAACCATCGGATAGACCAAAGAATCGACACAGTCTCAAGTCAGTATCAGCAGTGATCGCGCGCTTACCGTTAACAATGGCACCGATGCGCTGCGCCGGAACGTCAATTTCCTTGGCCAAACGGTATCGAGATAACCCCATCGGGGACATGAACTCTTCCCACAGCAACTCTCCCGGAGTCGACCGGATCAAGAACGCGTGCCATCTTCTCCTCCCGTCTAACAAAACGATCACAACCTCAATAGTAACGCGTAGCGTTACTACAGTCGTGTGCATGAAGGAATCCAACTTGCTCTTGACTTAACGCAAGTCATGGACCAGCCGATCGCTTTAACTCCGCGCTAAATGGCAGTCCTCACACGACTAAGAAAGCACAACGAAGAACGAAAGGAATGCATAATTTAATTTGAATGATGAAGTGCTAAAAAGCCCGGATCGGACGAACCCGCAGCGGGTCGCTCTTGGCGACGGTGGACTGATAGCCACTACCCAAATCCTGGTACCACGCGAAGTTCGTGCTGGACTGACTCGAACTCCAGTAATTGCCGCTAGCAATCCCGTACGTCACTGTGTCGAAACCACTAACCTGAGAGTAGGTATACATCGCATTCAACTCATCTCTGGATGGCAGGAACCAATCCGTGAAGCCACCTTCGCTGTACGCGGTTGCTTCGTTCGCGGCACCACTGGTACACGCACCAACAGCGATCATTAACGCTGTGTTTGCACTACCGTCGCCAACTGCCGTGCCGTCTGCACCACGGACATCTAGAGACGTGTTATTGCACCATTCCAGCAGCGGCGTATCGTCACTGGAGGACCCACTCCACGTGTTTGGCGCCATTTCATATGTCTTGCCACCGGAGATCAGGAATACGAGTCCACCACCGGGTCCGATATCACCTACGGCATACGACCTAGCCGAAGTTGCAGAGCGTGCCCAGGTGATGCTTCTGGTGCAGGTCCACCCGCCGCTGCCGTTGTTGGCCCACCGTTCCCAACTTGGATGCCATGTTGGCCCGGAAATCGGGTCAGAGGGGTTGGCCCACGAAGCACGCCACTCACTCATTGATTCCGGTGGACTATCACAGGTAGCTGTTTGGCTGGCCCGCTGATATGACTGCACCTGCACCGAATCAGCAGCAGCAGCGTTCGCACCGAAGAGCATGCCGGCAACCATGACTAGCGAGGAGCCAATGGCAAGGAAAATGCGTGAACGCGCAGGGGTCACAACCGACTTACGGACCGACACAACTGTCTCCCAACACTAGGGACTCACGCCCCGGTGAGCGCGAAACGAAGTGCCCGAAAACTAGCACTTCAGGTGCGTTATTGCACCGACTATTAACCACAAGGATCAGTTAAGGGTTGCCGGCCACTCGATAACCGGGCAGGTGTCCATCACCATGGTGGCGCCAGCCTGGGTAACTCGCTCGGCTGCTGCGTGATCCACCACGCCCACCTGGAACCACACGACTTTGGCGCCGGCCGCGATTGCCTGATCAGCGAATTCACCGGCGCGACTGCTGCGGACAAAAACATCGACAACATCGGGTGGACCCCACACTTCTGCGGCATCGGCAATTGTTTTAAAGCCTTGTTCGCCGTGAACTATTTCCGCGCGAGGGTAAATGGGAACAATTTGTTTACCGTGTTCTTGCAGAAATTTTGAAACACCGAAAGCGGCACGGTTGGGGTTATTGCCAAGACCGACCACGAACCACAGGTGGGTTCCGGCCAGAATCTCGGGGATGGTCACGCCGCAGGTCGACCCAGTGCTCGAATATTCCAACCGGCCGAACGCCACTTATCAATATCGAGTTTGTTACGGGCATCAATAATATTTGGAGTTCGAACAACCGAAATCAACTCACGCGGATCAATTTCACGGTAATCCATCCATTCGGTTCCGTGAATAATCAGGTCCGCATCGGTGGCAGCTTTGGTGATATCGGTGGAATAGGTCAGTGTGGGGTAGACCCGCTCGGCATTGACAGTTCCTTTGGGATCGTGGACAACAACAACCGCACCGGCATTGGCCAGCGCCACGGCAACATCCAATGACGGTGAGTCCCGGACATCGTCACTATCGGGTTTGAAGGTGGCACCGAAAATACAAATGTTTTTACCGCGCAGCACACCCCCCAATTCGTGGGTGGCAAGGTCAACGGTGTGACTCCTGCGACGAAGGTTGATTTGATCCACCTCGCGCAAGAACGTCAGAGCTTCCTCGGCACCGAGTTCACCCGCACGTGCCATGAAGGCTCGAATATCTTTTGGTAGACACCCGCCACCAAATCCCAAACCGGCATTGAGGAATCGGTTACCTATTCGAGTGTCGTGGCCAATTGCCTCGGCAAGTTGCACGACATCTGCTCCGGCTGCTTCACACACTTCAGCCATGGCATTAATAAAGGAAATCTTGGTGGCAAGGAAAGAGTTCGCAGCCACCTTGACCAATTCCGCTGTGGGGAAATCGGTGACAAGAAATGGCGTGCCCTTGGCAATCAGTGGTGCATACACCTCGCGCAGGGTTGCCTCCGCCTGCGCGGACTTCACCCCGATCACCAGGCGATCGGGTTCGAGGGTGTCCTGCACCGCAAAGCCTTCACGTAAAAACTCTGGGTTCCACGCGAGGTCAACACCGGGCGCAGCCAGCGCCAGTTGCTGGGCAATTGCAGCGGCCGTGCCGACGGGAACGGTGGACTTGCCCACAACAAGATCACCGTCCTTGAGGTGCGGGGCGAGTGAGGTCACCGATCCGAAAACCTGGGTCATGTCGGCGGCGTAGGAACCGGACTGCTGGGGGGTGCCCACGCAAATGAAATGCACCGTGGCGAATTCGGCGGCCTCCTCAAACGAGGTGGTGAATCGCAGACGCCCCGCTTGAATATTTCGTTGGAGAACTTCCTCGAGTTCGGGTTCATAAAACGGGACCTGACCGTCATTGAGGAGGTCAACTTTGCCCGGCACAACATCAAGTCCGATCACCTCAAAACCCAAATCCGCCATGCAGGCGGCATGGGTAGCTCCGAGATAGCCGGTTCCAATTACCGAGAGGCGCAGACTCATGCAGACAAGGTTAGCCATATCAACGACCAGAAAGGCATCTCCGACCCCCTAAAGTGTTGACCGTGAGAGGGTCATCTCGCCGATCGGGCGCAAACAATGAGCGCGAGGCCAAGATCCGCGACCTGGGTCAGGGTCGGTTCAAGATCACCGTGACCAACCGCGACGCCCTCAGAGCCCTTATTTCAGCAAGTGCCAGCGATTCCCGGCCGGTGAACGCCCTCACCGTGGTGGTCACCAACGCCAAAGCCCCCCAATGGGGTTGGTCGGGCCGGCCCGGAATCCAACCGGTGAGCGCCTCGCTGGTCTGGAATGACTCGGGATTCGAATCAGAATTGGTTTTCGGGAAACCGGTCACGCTCTCGGTCGCGCTGGCGGCCGTTGCCCGCATGAGCATTCCGCTGCCCACCGGATCACGCGCACCCGATATTGCGTGGGTGCCCACCGCATTGCCCGAGTCAGGATTGGCAGGTGAAACCCTGACCGAATTTGTGACCCAGGAGAGCGATCCGCACCTGCGGTTCACCGACCTTGTTATTACCGATTCCACGGTGGTGAGTGTTGGCCATGGATCCCTGATTCAGGTAAATGGAAATCGTTGGCTGGGATCCAGTACCGCCCGAGATGTGTATGTCGATCCACTTGTGCATCGACCGATTGGTCGCCGGTCTGTTTGTAATGAAATCGGTAGTGACCGTTGCTGAATTAGATCTTCCGGAGTACCTGACCACACCAGATGTCCGCTCCCTCAAAGATATCTGCGTTGTGAGCGGCGCAGAGTCTTTGACCGAACAGCAAAGAGTCCAGTTGCGGGCAAGTGGGGTTGTTCTTTCGAATAATCCGATTGATGCGAGTGAGATTGACGCGATTTCAGTTGCCGGGCGCTGCATTGCCTTGCGCGAACACACGGCGCAACCACTGATGTACGGCTGGCCCAGTGTCACCATGATTCTGCCAACCCACCGACCTGATTTCCTGCATCGCATTGTCGAAATGCTGTCCCAGCAGACCTACCCGGTACTTGAATTGGTGGTGTTGACCCACGGATTCGATCTCGATGACCACATTGGGTCGCACCTCTCGGAATTGCGATACCCCGTGATTCATCAGGAATTACCGGCGCATGTCAACCTGGGTGAGGTTCTCGCAGTGGGAACTTCGCTGGCAAGTGGCGAGTTAATCACCAAAATCGACGACGATGATTTTTATGGCCCCGAGCATGTGTGGGATTTGGTCACGGCTCGCATGTACTCAGGTGCACAAATTGTGGGTAAGGCACTCGACCATATTTATTTGGCCGCCCAGGATCGCACCGTGTTCCGCCCAACCTACGCCGCCGAGAAGTACGCCGACTTTGTCGCCGGAGGCACCATGCTGATTTCCCAGGGAGACCTGCGGTCGGTGGGCGGTTGGCGCCCTGTTCCCAAATCGGTGGATCGCGCATTACTGGATCGTGTTGCCCAACACGGGGGATTGATCTACCGAACACATGGTCGTGGCTATATCTATGTGCGTCATGGGGATGTGCACACAAATACTTCGGTGGTTTCCGATGCACACTTTGAAACAAAAACCCAAGGGTTCACCGAAGGTGTAGACCATTCGGTGCTCGCGGATTACGGATCCTTCGCGTGAGTTCACTTCCCAGTGTGGCAATCGTGATGGCGATTCTCAATGAAGAGAAACACATTGCGCAGGCGGTTGATCGCCTGCTGCAACAGGATTACCCGGGTCAGATATCCATTGTGATCGCGGTGGGACCGAGCCGCGATCGAACATCAGCTGTCGTTGACCAACTTGTTGCACAACACCCGAGTGTTCTTCGGGTGGAAAATCCGAGTGGACGTACGCCTGCTGGGCTCAATGCCGCTATTGCTGCAACACCGGCTGAAGTAATTGTTCGAGTGGATGGCCATGCACTCGTTCCCAAAGATTATGTCCGGCAAGGAGTTGAAACACTGCACCGAAGCGGGGCAGACAATGTCGGCGGAATCATGGACGCCGAGGGGGTCACACCCTTTCAGCGGGCGGTTGCCGCAGCCATGACATCCAAGTTCGGAGTCGGCGGAGCCGCATTCCACGTGGGGGGTTCAGAAGGAGTGGCCCTCACCGTGTATTTGGGGTGTTTTAGAAGAAGTGCCCTCGATCGTGTTGGTGGCTACGACGAATCCATGATCCGGGCACAAGACTGGGAAATGAACTACCGAATCCGAGCCACCGGAGGGCAGGTGTGGTTCACCCCGCACATGCGAGTGAAGTATCGCCCTCGCCCGACCCCCACCGATCTTGCCCAGCAGTATTTCGGCTACGGAACCTGGCGCAGGGAAGTCGCCCGCCGCTACCCGGACACGGTCTCGGTCCGTTACCTGGCAGCACCGGCCATGGTGCTCACCGTCACCGTGGGAATCCTGCTCGCAATCGTGGGTCTTGCTCTGGGTATTACCTGGCTCAGCGTTCTCGGGCTTGTTCCCCTCGTGATTTATCTATTGGGCGTGACGTACGCGAGTGCGATCGCGGGACGAGGGGCTAGTCGACTTAATCTCTTGAGAGTTTTCCCGATCATGCATTTTTCATGGGGCACCGGATACCTATTGGGAAGAGCCCGGTCCTAGCCATGTCACTCATTCGGAAAAATCGGAAGCAGAAGTGGGCGATTATTACTTCTGCGCCCAAAGGTGAGGCCGGTCGACGGTGGGGTGATTACTGGTTTGCCCAGGATCTCGCCCAGGCATTGATCGCCGAAGGTGTTGACGCTTCAGTAGTTTCACGCGCTGGAGCAAACTCACCCGCACGCGATCACGACGATGTTGTTGTGGTTTTGCGTGGGCTTCGTCGAGTTGTTCCCAGCAACCAATCCGCTCAGTGGTTTCTGTGGGTGATCTCCCACCCCGAGCTCGTGGAGCCAGAGGAAATCAATCAGTTCACGGCAGCATTTGCCGCGAGTGAGTCGTGGAACCCCGGTGGAGATATGGGAACGTTCACGCCGTTACTGCAAGCAACAAATGTGGATCGATTCACACCCGTTGATCATCCTGATAAATCCGGTGTTCTTTTCATTGGCTCCACGCGCGGTGAGTTTCGCCCGATTGTTCGCGATGCCCTTGAGCAAGGGATCCCGCTTTCCCTGTATGGGGTTGGCTGGTCGGAATTCGTTGACCCGGCACTGATTGCCGGCGAGTTCATGGACAACGCGGATCTCCCGGCCGCGTATGCGAATGCCGCATTGGTGCTCAATGATCACCACGGTGAAATGGCGGCGAGTGGTTTCCTGTCCAATCGACTTTTTGATGCAGTTGCAGCGGGTGCCCGCGTGGTGAGTGATCCAGCACTCGGATTGGCGGAGGTATTCGGCTCCAGTGTTGTTGAGTATCAGTCACCGGAGCAATTGGCCGAAATCGCCGCAAACCCCGATGCATTCTTCCCTGACCCAAACTCAGCGGAAGCCCGCGCAGATCGTGATCGAATTCGCAATGAACACAATTTTCGTGCGCGTGCCCGTTACCTGATTGAGCAGGCCAATCGTGGTTGATGTTTCTGTTATTTTGATCGGGTACAACGATGCCCGGCAGGTTGCCCGTCGGCACTGGCATCCATTCAAGATCAATCACTGCGCTCCATTGAAATTATTGCGGTCGATGATCACTCGACCGATGATTCACTCGCAATTCTTGAGTCAGCGGCGAAGTTGGATCCGCGCATTCGTGTGGTGCAGTTACCCACCAACTCAGGGGGCTGCAGCGCCCCGCGTAATCGCGGTCTTGAGCTTGCGACCGGCGAGTTCGTCATGTTCTGTGACTCAGATGACACTCTCGATCGGCATGCGTGTCGAAATTTGGTGACCGCCGCCCGTAGCATGAACGCTGATCTTGTGGTCGGTGCTGCTGAGCGCCACATACTTGATACCGGTGAAAAAAAGCTCTGGTGGCCCGAACTTCACTCGAGCGCTCGGGTAGTTGAACAACTTGGTGATTGCACCGATTTGCTCTACGACACAATTTCGGTCAATAAGATTTATCGGCGCGAATTTTTGCTTTCACATTCAATAACTTTTCCAGAGGGTTTACTTTTCGAGGACCAGCTCTTCACCCTCGAGGCCTACCTGACTGCCCAAAGAATCGGGATCATCCCTGAAGTGGTGTATCGCTGGAATGTGGTGCGCACTGACGGCACCCAATCAATTACCCAATCCCGCAAGGATCTGCGCAATCTGGGTGATCGCATTGAGATCAATAAACGCATGGACCAACTACTTGCTGCGCACCCGGACATTGCCACGGCAAAAAATATTAAGTTCCTCCGCCACGAGGCATCGCTCTACCTGACCACCATTTTTCAAGCCGATCCACAAACCGCGGAACAATTGGCACAGGCACTAGCCGATTACTGCCGCACCATTGAGGTGGAGGCCTACGGCCATGTTCGCCCCGGTATTCGCATTGCGCTGTATTACCTGTTGGCGGGGGACAACGAGAACCTGATCACAAGTTTGCGGTGGGAAAAGGGCGGTGGTGTGATCGCGACCGAATTGGAATTCACCCCCACCGGGCAGGTGTACTGGCAACCGGACCGGGGCGATCTACTGGGCCGGTCAGCGCAATGGTGGCTCGATGCCACACCACTGCATGTACCGCTGATCCCGCCTGCTCGGCGGCGTTATCTGCACACCTGGACAGCAACCGACCAGATCACCACCGTGGATCCCTTTGGCGAAATCAATGAAGATACTGTCGCCGAGTTGATTTTCATTGAAGAGCGCACCGGCGCATTGGCTTCGGTGCCTTTGCGGTTTGCCTCTCGTCATGCAGAGACAATCACCTGGCAACTGAACTTGAATTCGTTGGCTTTGATTCAGGATCGCGGGATTAATTCCACTGAGCGGGGCACCGTTGTTGTGCGGATTCAGGATGCCCCAGGTGTTTGGCACAATCGAAGTTCCCTCACCGACCGGTCGGGTCTGCATGCAGATACATCACTGGACCTCAGTTCATTCGCAAGTTTCGATTGCGCTGATTCACTTGTGCTGGATACAACCGCACAAGGACCGCTGACCTGGTCAGCATCAGGTACATCAAAAAGCCTTGGTTCGGTAGCGAGGAAGCTCAGACGCAAAATTGCTCCCGGCTTTACCCAACCTTCCACCGTATTCGATGTACCCGCGGATCGGCCGATTTTTCTCTATGCACCTGCTGCACTTCCCACTTTTGATACCCGGATGACCCGCTTTGATACCCAAGCGTGGATCGATGAATTTGGAACAGATGCGTATTTGCTGATCCCGCAGGAACCGTTCACCCCGGCACCAGCGCGTTTCACATATGCCTATCGCACGTACTCGCCACAACGTTTCACCGCGGCGCACGCTGCCGCGCAGTTCGTGATCACCGATTCACCGGAGTTGTTAACGAGTGAGCATGCCATTGCGTACCGGCAGGACCTCGGTGCGGCTCGGTACCTGCTGCCGGCATTGAACACCTCGGCACTGCACACCACGGTATTGCAGACAACACAAGAACTCCACGCCCGGGTGCGACACATTCTTGACCAGAACAACGCGGGTGGTACGCCATGAGCACCTATGTGATCACGGCGAACAATATTGCTGAACTCGGCGGGGCCCAACATGTTGCCCACACACTGGCACGTGGATTGGTCTCCCGCGGACACTCGGTCTACCTGGTGGGCATCACGCCCGTTGCTGATCCGCACCCGTATTCCGGTCGAGGGTTACACCACGCTGACATTGATGCCGGAAATCTGGCCGGAGAAAACCAGCACCAATGGTGAGCTGCGAGCGAATCTTCGCGCTCACGCTGTGACCGAGTTACGGTCGCTCCTGAAATCCCTTGGGGGTGCGAATATTGTGGCTACCCAATTGTGGTCACTGGAGATTGTGCTGGATGCTCTGCCGGCGAACTCCGGATCCATTTCCGGTAATCGGTCAGTATCACGGTTCATTTGCGGCAGCGGCAGGTGGCCGGGATATTCACCGAGTTCAGAAGTTGGCTGGGGCATGTGAATACTTCGCGGTCCTCAGTGCCGAAGATGCCGAGGCATTTGCCGCTGCCGGATTGAGCAATGTGGTCGCACTTGGTAATCCAAACACCATCACAAATCAGCAATTTACCGAAGCTACGGCCGAGGTGCGCGGTAACACCATTGATTACATCGGTCGACTCTCCGTAGAAAAGGGACCAGACCTGCTCCTGGATGCATGGGAATTACAACCTCCCGCAGGGTTCACCCTTCGCCTGACGGGCAGTGGTCCCATGGAGGCTGAGCTGATCAATCGCAAACTAGAAAATGTTGAGTTCTGTGCACCGGTAACTGATGCCGCACCGATTATTGCGACTTCGAGGGTTGTTGTTATTCCATCGCGTACCGAAGGTGCACCACTCGTACTGGCAGAAGCACTGGCACTGGGGACTTCGGTCGTTGTCACCGATGTGTCATCGGGTATCCGCGAAATGGTGGCGGGAAACCCACGGGCGGTGCTGGTGGAGCGTGAAAGCGCTCCTGCAATTGCTGAAGGAATTTCCAGAGCCCTGACCTTGTCTCCGGATCCAGATCCAATCCTGCCGAATGACTCCGCGATTTTTGAGAAATGGGAACAGTTATTCGCTACAGATGCGAATTAGCGCGGGTTAAGTCTTCTTCGAAATCAACTTCAACTGCATAAAGATCTGAAATATCGATCGGTATGAATTTCGGTGGAATCTTTCTCGATGGTGATTTCAATGCCTCGTTCAAAATAGTCACCATCCTCGCAAGCCGCTAATCCTGCGATCAGATTGGCTTTGTCTTTGTCGGCCACAAAGTTAATGCCCACGGACTCACCCAGAGCATCGACAACCTGCTTGGAAAGTTCGCTGATTAATCCGCTGGAATCGACCCGGTACTTGACTTCTTCCTCACCCACCGTTGCGGTATTCACGCACACGAAGGATTCATCGCGATCAATATATTCCTGGACGCGATCGAGGACGCGAGGATCAAAAACAACATCGCCATTCATCCAGAGAACGCCACCGGGGCCAGACAGGCGTAATGCTTTGAGCAGACTTCTATTGGTGTTGGTTTGGTCATACGACTCGTTATACACATACAGGTTGTTCGGGAAGGACTCAATGATCAGCTCCAATTTGAAACCAATCACGGTCATGATTCGAAGTTCGTCACCATATGCCTTGGTGAGGTTGTCCACCTGCTGACGCATGATTGTTCGGCCATCAGAGAGGGGTGTGAGGGGTTTGGGCCACGGTCGACCGAGTCGAGTGCCCATGCCGGCCGCGAGAATTACCGCTGTCTGAGTCACGGAAAGAGCCTACTCACCGATTGATCGAATGCGTTGTAGTCCTTGCAGGGTGACATCGTGATCGTGAATGGCCGAGGTGAGTTCCCGCCAAAACTTTTCAGTGCTGGCACCCTCGGTCACATCGCCAAAATAATAGGTGCGCATTGCATCGCGTTGATTCCTGTGGGTGTCTTCTTCTAATTCGGCCGCAATCAGGCTGCTGAGTTTCGACACCGAGTTCATGTCAATGACCTGACAGGCAGATGTCACCGGGGAGTCGCTGAGCAATAGATCAGGGTTACTTCGTCGATCGGTCACCATGATTGGCGCGGCCGGAGCGAGATAGAGGTGGTCAAGGGTGACACTGGAAACATCGGCAATCAATAGATCTGTTTCTGGTAAGACTCCGAGAATGTCGCCGCCAGACAGATAACGGTGTTCACCACCCGCGTTCTTGATGAGTTCCACGATTTCTTTGTGTCTGGCTCGCACATTCGGATCGGCAGAGTCGATCACTCTCGGATGCGGCTTGTACACAAATCTGGCTCCTGGCACCGCGAGGGCTGCAGTTGCAATGGCAACACCATAAATGTCAACGGATGTGTAGTTATTTGCTTCGTCTTCGCCCTCCCAGGTAGGGGCATAGGTAATGGTCTTCAGGGCCGTGTGCGGGAGAGGGTTTTGTGCATCCAAGTCAAGTTGAGGTCGACCAACGGGCACAAGGTGCGATAGGTCAAACCACGCAATGGTGGCTCGGTGTCGATCAATGGCGGCTTGACCTGCAACAAAGACTTTGTCATATGCCTTGGCCTGATTGCTGACCATGCAAATTTTGTCACTCTCGCCATGATTGACGTGAATGTGCACAGCCTGTTGAAATGACAGTGATTGAAAATTTGTCCAGCCGTTGTTGACATAAATAACGGCATGGAAACTGGCTCGGTCATATAGGGCCATGAGATCCTCGTACCGGGGAACCAGCAACACCTGCAAACTCGTGATTTTCTGAAGCTCTAAATATGACTCGATATTGCGTGCCACCACAATCGTGGTGAGATCGCTGCGCTGTTCAAAAATGGGGAGCCACTGGGTGAGTTGATACAACTTGGCCGGCTGATCGGCGAAATACAGAGCAATATCCGCGCGGGGAATATTGTCCAATTCGAAGCCCTCCGGCTCCATGCTGCCGAAATCTCGCATGCGGCGACCGAGCCCACGGGCAATCCGCTTGGCAAAAAGGCCCGCGGCGCTGTTTTTGCTCTTCTGGGAACTGGACGCCACGTGCTGCACGATACGACAAGAGGTGTCATCTAATGTAAACGCCGTGCGCGTCCTTTGGGAGCACCGCCAAGTGCTCCGCATGCTGGTCTTACGGGACCTGCAACGCCAATACACCAAATTCCGCCTGGGTTACCTCTGGTCCCTGCTGGAACCCCTCGGCATGGCACTCGTGCTATGGCTAGTCTTTTCGGTTCTTCTGGGCGAGCGAGCCCTTGGATTACAGCCCTACCTGCTGTTTCTGTCCGTGGCCATTTTGCCGTGGTGGTGGTTTCTCAAGAGTGTGCAGGCCTCCACCAAAATCTTCCGGCGAATGCGAGGTGAGATCGCTTTCTCGGGGCTTCCGTTGCAGATCTGGGTTTTCCGCACCGTGATTTCATCCATGGTGGAATTCATTTTCTCGCTCCCGGTGATCGTGATCGCTATGGCGGTCACGGGTTTCCTCCCAGGACCATTGATCGTACTGTTCCCGGTTGCAATTGCCCTGCAATTTCTTTTGCTGTATGGAATCGGGTTACTCGTGGCTTCCTTAAGTGTTGTTGCCCCCGATGTCACCCGGGTTGTCAAGATCATTCTTCGGGCAATGTTTTATCTCTCGCCGATTTTGTATTCGATTTCAAATATCCCTGCCAGCGTGCAACCGATTGCTGCCCTGAATCCACTCGTCGGCATTCTGGGCCTGTACCGCATTGGTTGGTGGCCAGAAGAACAAACTTCCGCCTGGGCATTGGTCACGTCACTTTCGGTGGCCGCAGGATTCCTCATTGCCGGGCTGATCACATTTAAGAGACTTAAACCCAGAATTCTGAAGGAGGCGTGATCGGTGAGCATTCTTGAGTTCAGTCACGTCTCCTTGACCATGTCGCAAACCAAGCGCCGAACCGGTACAGGTAAGTCCAAGCGGTTACGTCGATTCGCCGGCGAGACCAAGCGCCAGGTCATTCCGGTCGTCAACGATTTGTCTTTCAGTGTGCAGGCGGGTCAGTCGATCGCCCTTGTGGGTGGCAAGGCACTTGCTCGAACCTCAATATTGCGGTTGGCCGCAGGCACACTGATACCCGATTCGGGGACGGTCACGCGCTCGGAGCCGATTGTGCCCATGATCGGAATTGCCCGAGGATTCGGACGCGGATACACCGTTCGACAGAATATTTATCTTGTGGGCGGAATACTCGGTCTCACCCCTGACCAAGTTGAACAACGAATCCCGCAGATCACCGAGTTTGCTGATCTGAAAAGTATTCTGGATCGTCACCTTGGTGCCGCACCGGCGAGTACCCGTCAAAAGTTGGCATGGAGTATCGCCATGTCACTTGATGCCCGTTTCTATGCGGTTGATCAGACTTTGGTGGTCGGCGAGCGTGATTTTCGCCAAAAGTGTTGGACCCACGTTGATCAGCTACGTGAGCAGGGAGCCACCTTCATTATTTCGGCCGACAACTCGAAGGTGTACCGAAGATTCTGTGATCGTGCGCTGTATTTCAGTCACGGCAAACTTGAGGCCGACACCACCGTTGCCGCAGCATTGGCGCTGGCGCGCAAGGCTCGGCATGCGGCACGGGATTCCGAGGATTGACGTAGCCGCAATACCGTGAGCCTCCCGATTAGGCTTGTCACCATGGTGATTGATTCTCAGGCCGGCCTCGGATCTGCGATTTCACCCATTCCTTCGGACGGCGTTCTCCTGCATATCGGGGTTCATAAGACCGGGACAACGGCCATTCAAGCCGCACTTGCCGATGCTCGTGAGCCCCTTGCCGCACACGGTGTTCGGTATCCGGGCAAATTACAGGCCCAGCACCGGGCGGCTCTGGCCGTACTCGGTCGCCCCTGGGGATGGAACACCCGTGGCGGTGGCGTTCTTGACCGCGAGCACTTTGATCGGTTGGCCAAACGCACCGCGCAGGCGCCAGGTCGAGTGGTGATCAGCAGTGAGTTCTTCTGCGAAGCACCCGAAGACACAGCGGTGGAAGTTGTTCGTGATCTTCGGGGCAGGTCCAATCGCCCGGTGCAGGTGGTGGTGACCCTGCGCAATCTGGGCAAGTTACTACCTTCGTCGTGGCAGCAGTATTTGAAATACGGGCTTACTACTCCTTATGACAAGTGGCTCGAAGACGTCTTCGCCACACCCGGTAGTTCACACATGACACCCACTTTTTGGAAGCGCCACGATCACGGCGATGTTGTGCGCAGGTGGTCTCGTGCGGTAGGCCCAGAGAATTTATCCGTTCTTATTCTTGAAGATGTTCCCCGGGATTTTGTCTTCCGCTCATTTGCGCAGTACCTGGGTGTCCCTGAGGAAATTCTGACCGGTCGAATGGATCTCACCAGCAATCGCTCCATGACAGCGGCTGAAGCTGAAGTATTGGTGCGGCTCAATAAGCGAGTGAAAAAATCAATGCAATGGGGAGACTATGTACGCCTGGTTCGCAGGGGAGTGGCCCTTGGCATGGTGGAGGGCAGGGAGCCGGCAGACACTGAAGTCAAGCTTTTCACTCCGCAGTGGGCCCTTGATGCAGCGCAACAGGCAGGAGATAGATCTGCCAATGCGATCGTCGAATCAGGTGTCACCGTTTTAGGCAATGTAGATGCTTTGCGGGTTGGTCTCGCCAGTGGCGAGCAGCCACGGGAAACAGATTCCCTTCCCATCGATGCCGCAGTGCAAGCATTGTTCTCTGTTATTCAAGCATCCGGCGAAAGTCCCACCTCTCGCGAATTAGCCGGCCGCCTGGTCCGCCAAACCAAAAAAGATGGTATTCGCTCACTCTTGCGAAAGAATTCCGAGTGACGCTCACACTGACCCTGCAAGGGGAATCTGTCGCCGAGCAAATCGACAGTGTGTTGGTAGCACTCAGGGACTCCGAGGGCGATCTTGTAGTTATTTCTGGGGATCTCGTGATCAACCCGGCGGTGTTATCTCCGGTAACCGAGAATCCCTTTGCCGGAACCTGTGCGGCTGTTCGTCGATCGCGTGATGGAAACCTGCGGGTACTTCACCACCATCTCGTGGCTGCTGGTACGTCCTTTCACGCTGTGAACTCCACAAATGCCGTGAGCGTGGGAGCACTGAGAATGGCGCACCGTGATCATGCGCGCATGCTCCCGGTACTGACATCTCTGCTGGAATTTGTGTCCACTCACCGAGAGGTGAAACCACATGAGTCACTGGAATTAATCGTGACCGCGTTGCTTCGTGCACAGATTCAGGTCAAGGAAATTGAAATCATCGATGCTCCGTGGTTTCGATCACCGGAAGATCTTGACAAGGCGAATCAAGAAGTATTCTCGATCACCGAAACATCTATTCGGCGGTTACAGGCAAACCGAATTGACGATGGCTTCTACTCGACATTCGTTGTTCGAAAACTTTCCAAACCACTTACCGGATTAGCCATTCGTTGGGGGCTTAGCCCCAATGCAATAACGGTTATTTCATTTGTTATTGGTTTACTTGCGGCCGCATCATTTGCTGCGGGAAGTAGGTGGTTCCTGGTTCTCGGGGCAATTCTGCTGCAACTGTCTCTTGTTATTGATTGTGTGGACGGTGAAGTTGCCCGAGCAACCCGACGTTTTTCCACCCTCGGTGCGTGGCTGGACGCATCCACAGATCGGGTGAAGGAATATGCAGCGTATGCGGGTCTGGCCGCCGGTGCGGTTGTCATGGGTGTGGATTCGTGGCGAGCATGGAGTCTGGCTTTGATTCTGATGGTGGTGCAAACAGCCCGCCATATGGGTGATTACAACTTTGCTGCCATTCAACGGATTCGCGAAATCGGTCTGCCATTCGCCGCGATCAATGATCCGCAAGATCCGTGGGGTTCACAATCAGGCGCAATTGCACTTTCTACCCAGATCAATAGTCGCCCATTTATTCGATGGTTCAAAAAAGTAATTCACCTGCCCATTGGTGAGCGGTGGCTGGTGCTGAGCGTGGTGGCGATCATCTTTAATGGTTATTGGGCGCTGCTTGCGTTATTGATATTGACATCTTTCGCCTGGCTCTACACATTGGTGGGTCGGGTACTTCGAACACTGCGCTGGTCACATGAACCCGCAGGCGTGCAATTAATTGCCGATCAACTTGACTTTGGTCCACTCCTGGGTTCATTAGCCTCGCGCTTCACGGTGTCACCCACCTCCCGGTGGAACTGGTCGTATCCCATGTTGCTTCGTGTGGGTGAAATGGGTGTGGTCGCGGCAATTGCCATTTATGCCTTTCCACAGTGGGCGACCCTGGCATTTGGTTATCTATTCATTGTCGCGTTCCACCATTACGACAACCTCTACCGCGCATTGGGTGGGAGTCAGGCCCCGCGCTGGATCACGTGGTCAGCCCTCGGAGCGGACGGTCGCACATTGATCATCGTGATTGCTGCCCTCCTTGGCATCACCGCTTTTCATGACACCCTCAATCTCGGAGTAGCGTGGTTGTTCATGTGGTGTGTTGTGATTGCTTCCGTCCAGTATTTGGGCGCGCAGAAGAAGATGGAAATATTGTGAGTAAACAACCGCATCCGACCATTGCGCAAATTCGCGAGGTGTGTCAGCCGCCGTCGGTACGCGATCGCAAAAACTCAGAACACTGGGTCGCCGATGTCTACCTTCGGGATATCTCTCCCTATCTCACCAGCCTGTTGCTGCGCACATCCATTACCGCTAACGGCGTGACGTATCTCATGATTCTCACCGGGGCATTGGCCGGTGTTGCACTCCTTATTCCCGGCATGCCGGGTGCCACGCTCGCCCTTGTCCTCGGACAAATGCAAATGCTGTGGGATTGCTCCGATGGCGAAGTAGCTCGATGGCGCAAGACTTCCTCGCCCAAGGGAGTGTTCCTTGATCGAGTGGGTCATTATGTTGCGGAAAGTGTCATTCCACTCGCATTAGGTTTACGCGCGGCAGGTTTCCCTGACGCCGGTTGGTTGGACTCCCCGTGGCCCCTCATTGGTGCCCTGCTGGCCCTGATCATCATGTTTAACAAAGTATTGAATGACATGGTTCACGTGTCTCGTGCCTACAACAACCTGCCCAAACTGGAGGACAAGGAAAGTGTGGGTGTGCCCACTGTCGGTGCGGTGCGCAAACTTCGTTCGCTCGCGCGCCTTTTCCCTTTCAACGGGCCTATCACTCGGTTGAATTGACCATTCTGATTTTCATTGCGGCGGTGGGTGACCTTTTCACCGGTGATTTATCCGTCACCAGATTCCTGTTGGTCGCGTTGACCGTATTGGGTGGTGTGACAATCATTGGTCACTTCATTTCCATTATGACCTCGAGCAAATTGCGGTGACCAGTTTCGGTGTGGTCATTTTGACCATGGGTGCTCGGCCTATTGAACTGCGCCGTGGCATTGAATCGGTGTTGTCCCAACAAGGAGTTCAGACCGACATTGTGGTGGTCGGAAATGGCTGGGTCCCGATCGATCTTCCACCAGGGGTTAAAGCACTCGCTCTCCCGGAGAATGTGGGTATCCCCGCGGGTCGCAATGCTGGGACACACCAGGTCAATGGTGATTATTTATTTTTTCTCGATGACGATGCCGAATTGCCGACGCCCGATTTCTTGGCACGCATGGCGAAGATATTCGAACAACGCCCTGAAGTGGGACTTATTCAACCTCGGGTGGTGGATCCCACCGGCATACCCGGACCGAGCCGTTGGGTCCCGCGATTGCGAGTTGGGGATCCGCGCACACCGGGTCCGGCCACCACTCTGTGGGAGGGTGCCACCGCCATTCGTCCCGAAGTTTTTAAATCCTGTGGTGGCTGGCCCGAGGAGTTCTTCTATGCCCACGAGGGGATCGATCTCGTGTGGCGGGTATGGGACGCGGGATTTATTCCGTGGTACGCCGGTGACATTGATGTGTATCACCCGGTGATCAACCCACTGCGCCACGAGGAGTTCTACCGCATGCAGGCACGCAATCGAGTGTGGCTGGCTCGCCGGAATCTCCCACTTGTACTCGAACCTATTTATGTGGGGTCATGGTCAGCGCTCACTCTCGCTCGAACCAGAGACAGGAAATCCCGCCGGGCATTTATTGCGGGGTTACGTGAGGGCATCACGGTTTCACCGAAAGATCGCACACCCATGAAGTGGTCCACCGTGTGGAACATGACCAAGGCGGGCAGACCGCCGGTAATCTAGCTCGCGCGGGTTTCGATTTCTCAGCTTGCGCAGAAACTTTCATCGGCGGTATTCACATTCGCCGTTTTGTCTTTGAGTGCAGCGCTGATGGTGACCGGTTTGGCAACGGTGAAGTCCGGGCCAATGATCAACTGCATGGTGGAACCGTTACCGTCGAGTGTTTCCTGCACTTTGACATCGGCCGAGTACGCGAGGGTCTTTGCTGAGACATCCCAACCCGGGTCATAGACAAGTGTTGTTTGAGTGACGGTGGGACCGTTCTTGACATTCACAACATTGAAGCCCTCGGAGCGGAGTTCTTTCTTAGCTTTTTTGCCCGCGCCCTTAATACCGGTGCCATTGATTATTTCCACCCGAATATCTTGGGGTGCTGTGCGCAGAAGTGGTTGATCATTGGAGGCTTTGGGTGGCCAAGGGGTGTCATTGATCATTGATTGAAAGAGCGGCTTTGCCTTCTTCTTGTTCATGAGCACATTTGCACCATCGCCCGCGGGATACCACGGCAAAGTGGTGAAGGTGATATCGCCGGGGCGCAGATCCTTCATGCTCACCGCGAGCTCGCGCAGGTTGTCGATGTTCGCCAATTGTGGGTCAGTTGTCAGTGATTCGGTTGCCGCGCTGAGAACTCCCAGGAGCGCTGCCGGGTTGAGCAGTGTTCCGCTGGAAAGAACCTGGCGAGCCATGGAGGACAGGAATGCCTGTTGGCGACGAATACGGGAAGTATCCGAGCCGTCGCCCAAAGTTTTGCGAGCCCGAACAAATGCAAGTGCTTGTTCACCGGAAACAATGTGCTTGCCGGCATCAAGTTTCAATCCACTCAGTGGATCATTCACCGGCTCGACCAGGCAAATCTCCACCCCGCCGACCGCTTCGGTGATCCTCTTGAATGCACCAAAATCAATCACCATGAAGTTGTCGATTGCCATGCCGGACATTTCTTCAACGGCTTTGAGGGTGCAGCCGGGGCCACCAATTGTCATGGCCTCGTTGAATCTCCCGCTGCCACCGCCCACGGTCTTGCCGTCCACCTTGCATTTCGGCAGATCAATTAAGGTGTCGCGGGGAATACTGACAGCCGTTGCGGCAGAGCGGTCCGCATTCACGTGTAACAGGATCGTGGTGTCGGATCGCTCCGAGGTACCAAATTCCGATACTTTTCCGTAACCCCTGTTGTCCTTACCCACCCGCGAGTCACTGCCCATCAGCAGCATATTAAAAGGAGCGGTTTCGCCGGTAACTTCATCTATCACGACCGAATCAGTACTGGTGACGTTGGATCCGGTTTGCTCGGAGACGTCAAGGGCGGTGATATTGCCCTCGAGTTGATTCAACACTGCGGTTGCCCCGGCACCGACCGCGGTCACCGCCAGAATCGCCCCGCTCGTGGTGGCAGCGATAACTCGAGGCCATCTCTTGGTGCTCACAGAATCAGATATTCCTTCAGCGGTAGTGGGCAAGCCCATGGTTTGGGCACTTCAGGTGTCACATTCACATGGTAAGCAGGTTTCCATGATAGTCAGGTATTCATATTAGGCCGGTATTCATGGTAAGCCCGTTTTTTAGGGCCATCGGGTAGGACGCACCCGGAATCTCGGCGGTTCCCCGGTTGAAATTCACCCCAATTCCTGGATTTCCGCCACTTTTGGTGAATTCGGTCAAATTGATGAACAGATAAATCAGCCAACACCCCGATCAGGGGTTTTGCCGCAGTGGGGTGGGTGTGTGACACTACTGAGACACGAAAACGGTAATCGATGTTGCCCATGTTGTAGATGTGAAAGGTGAGGCGTGCTTTTTCCCCGAGGCATGAAGACCCGGTTTATCCTGCCCACGATCATCATCGTGGCGGGGTCTCTCATCCTTCCCGTGACCGGCTCGAACCAACCCACCGGCGAATCCACAAACCTCGATACCGCAACTGATACCGGATCTGGTACCGGATCTGCTACCCCATCTGAGCCGGCGCCTTTCACCGAACAAAGAATCTCCCTGGCCGGAATTGATCCAAGCGTGGTGACCGCGGGGCAGGTTGCCATGGTCAACTACGAAGCATTACTCGAGGGCGCAATTATTTCCGATGCACTCTTTAGGCCGCAGCAATCCGATGCACAGATTTCCGATGCAAATCACGCGCATGATGAATCCGCGCACGATGAATCCGCGCACGATGAATCCGCGCATGATGAATCCGCGCATGATGAATCCGCGCATGATGAATCCGCGCATGATGAATCCGCGCACGATGATCACGTAGACGCGGCTGACCTCGAACCGGTTATTGCCACGCGGAGTTCCCACACCAAGCCCTTTACTCTGGTGGGAATCAGTGCGGATGAGCCTTTTGCGGAAGGTTCACAGGTTGTCGTTCGAGTGAAAGAGGAAGACGGCTGGACCGACTGGGCCCCGCTACCGATCAGTGAGCACATTCCCGATTCGGATGAAGCTGTGGGCATTGCTTTTGGAACCGAGCCCCTACTCACCGGAGAAGCCACCGGTGTGGAGGTTCGGATTGATACTCCCGGCGGCACCGACCCCATTAACCCCGAGGTCGTGCTACTCGATGCACCCGTGATTGATTCCGATTCGGATTTACCGGATCCAGGTGAAGGTTTCACCCCGGTGAGTTCGGTTGCGGCCAGTACGGTGAGCGCACCCATGCCGGCGATAATCACTCGAGCGCAGTGGGGAGCAAATGAGTCACAGACTCGTGCGGGTCCGAAATACGCCCCCACGATTAAAGCGGCGTTCGTGCACCACACTGCTTCGAAGAATGATTACACACCCGAGGAGTCAGCCGCTCAGGTTCGAAACCTCTATAACTGGTTTACCAAGGGTTTGAAATATTCCGATATGGCGTACAACTTTTTGGTTGATCGTTATGGCCGTTTGTATGAAGGTCGCGGCGGCGGGGTAGATAAAGCTGTTGTCGGTGGGCACACCGCCGGGTTCAATGACCAAACTTTTGCCGTGTCCGCGATCGGGAATTTCCAAAAACTCAAGCCACAAGACCCAGAGATGGCGGCGATTATCGATTCCGTGTCATCTTTGTTGGCCTGGAAACTCTCCATGAACCACCGGGATCCCAATGGTCAAACCACACTTGTGTCCGATTCGGCGGCGGGAACCTCAAGGTACAAGCCGGGGCAAATCGCGAATGCGAGTGTTGTTGGCGGACACGGTGACATTGGAGCCACTACCTGTCCTGGTCGATATCTCGAGGAGCAACTACCCGCTATTCGCGCGGCAGCGGGAGCCAAAATGGGTGCAAGCATGATCAACCCGGCGGCAGCTCCCGCTTCGTGGGGTGCACAAACCCCGGTGCGCATTGGTGCCATCACCAACGCCCCCCTCCAATGGTCCATGACACTGCGTTCCCAGTGTGGCGATGTCGTGCGCACATTGAGTGGCGCACAGGAAGCACCCGGAGCTTTGTCCATTGATTGGGATCTGAATAACGACGCGGGCCAACCCGTTCCGCCAGGGACATATTCGATCACCATGAATTCCACGGGCAATGGTGAAGCTTTGTATCCCTGGTTTGGTCAGGCATATGTCCTCGCAACATCTGATTCGCCCCCGGATCCGTGCGCACCACCGGCGACATTCACCCTCACCGGCGCTGGCTTTGGCCACGGTGTGGGTCTTTCCCAATGGGGTGCTCGCGCCATGGCCGCGGCCGGAATGGACGCCTCCTCAATTGTGCGTTACTACTACCAGAACACCGAAGTTGTTCCGGTTCAAGACGATATGGAAATTTCGGTCAATATTGAATACCAAAAAGTTCGTATTGACATGCAGAGTGAAGCACTCGATCCTTCCGGTGGTGCGCTCGAAGTATCTGTCGGTGGTGTGGTCTATCAGGGTGTTCCATCCGATGTATTCCAATTTGAACGTTCGGGTGCGCAAGTTCGCGTTGTTCGTATTGCGGGGGGAGCGCAGAGTGTGATCGGCGAGGGGCCGAATGCGACCGCACGACCCTTGGGCTCAACGCTGGTACACGTGGTGAATAAATCACGGAGCCTGTCCACCCCGGGGAGTCGGTTCCGTTACGGGTACATTGAAGTCACACCGGTGTCCTCCGGTGGAAAGTCCCTGCTTAACGCGGTCAACAAGCTTCGATTGCACGAGGAATACCTCTATGGCATTGCCGAGGTTCCCAGCTCGTGGCCGGATGCGGCCCTGCAGGCTCAAGCAATTGCAGCACGTACCTACGCATTGTCAAAGATCAACGATGGAATTCGCGCAAGTTGCAACTGCCACCTTGACGATGGCTACGGCCCGTTCACCGACCAGACATTTGTGGGCTGGTCAAAGCAATCGGCGGCACAAGGCGAACGCTGGGTGAACGCGGTGAATGCCACGCTGGCATCTCCCACCACCGGCTTAGCAATCTTGCACGTTGGGCAACCGATTAAAGCTTTCTATTCGGCATCCAATGGTGGTGCCAGTCAATCCAGTGCCGACGTCTGGGGTGGCGCATTGCCCTATGTGGTGTCGGTGCCGGACCCTTACTCCCTCGATCCAGCAAACCCGGATAGTTCATGGACTAAAACTCTTACCCAAGCAGAAGTCGCACAGGCGTTCGGAGTCGGTGGTGTGTGGGCACTTAATGTGACCGAGCGTCACGGGTCGGGTGCGGTGAAAACGATTGCGGCAACGTTGGCGGATAACACGGTTGTCACGAGAACAGGTGGACAGATGCGCACCGCCCTCGGCCTAAAATCATCATTCGTGAATGCCATCGATGGCAATGTCGGTGCTGCATTAAATACACCGCAGGCCCCGGTCGCCGTTCCTGCACCTCCGCCCGAACCAGCAAGTGAACGCAGTGTGGTGATCTCTACGGCAAGCAAAGCAGATCAGCCAGCTGGTAAACCCTTTATGGTGAAGGGTCGGGTTAAGCCGGGCAAAAAAGGTTTGAAAACACAATTACAGCAGCAGGTGGCCGGCGAATGGAAAGTGATCGCCAAGAAGAAGACTGCAAAGCGTGGCAAAGTCACCTACCGGGTGAAGGAAGCATGGCCACCCAGCACCACCCAGCTGTACCGCATTGTCACCACAAAGAAGAAAACTATTGTGGGTGCGAGTCCCGAACTCAGTATTGGTGTTGTTCCGAGTGTTGCCCCGCGCACCGTTTCCATGGTTACCGCACCGACCGTTTCGGTTGCCGCGGGAAAGAAGATTGTGATCACCGCAATTGTCCGGCCAAAGAAGAAGGGGTTAACCGTGTGGCGGCAGGTCCTTGTCAGCGGAGACCCTGAGACCGGGGAGTGGAAGACCGTAGACACCAAAAAGACGGCGAAAAAAGGCAGGATCACTTTCCGGATTAAGAAAGCGAAGCCGGCGGGAGTTAATTACACCTATCGATTACTTGTGGTGGATAACCGGCAAGCCGCTGGCGTCAGCCCCCTGATCACGGTCGCAGTAACCGGGTAATTTTTTCTTGGTTGACCACGGAGTCAATGAATTCGGGTGCTTGTGCGTTGATAAACACCACAGAGCCCTGGGTGACCAAGGGCAAGAGAAATGGTCCAAAAAAATAGGCGCCGGTGTCACCGTTTTCCGTGGACACGATTCCAATTCGCTCGGATACTTTCTTTCCCACCCCCTGTGCTGCCGCCCACTCGCGGGCAGAGTCAATGAGCGATTGTTGGTCGGGAAAGTACTCCGGGTACAACCAGGAATCGGGTTGACCTAAAACATCTTGGGTAATTTCGTCTGTCCCACCGGCGGGCAAGCCAAGCGGGTGCGTGGAGACAAGTGACGGTGTGATGCGCAGGATATTTTCGGTTGTAGTCTCGACCAACGTCAAGCCAGCAATCAGGGCGGCTCCCTGCCACACGGATTGCTGCCAGGTCCAGCCGAGATCCACTGACAACCGAGTCACCGGGCTCGGTATCCAAGACATGACGGAATGCATTCGCCGCTTTGGCAACGCCATTGGTCAGTGTTCGACCCGATAGTTCAACTCGACCGCCATCGCTGATAACGGTGACGAATGGCTGATCGGGATGCGGGATTCGCGACACGAGTTGCCAAATATCAGGTGACCGCATTTGTGCAGGCTAACCGAGGTTCGGGTTGCACCTGTGGCAGGCTGCCCTCTATGCGTGAGGCAATACTTCTGGTCGGGGGGCAGGGCACTCGCTTGCGTCCGCTGACCATCAACACTCCGAAACCGATGCTGCCCGTTGCCGGCGTCCCTTTCACCGTGCATCAAATCCTGCGCGCTCGTGATGCTGGCGTGACCCGAATCGTGTTGGCCACGAGTTACAAGGCAGATGTTTTTGCCGATTTTCTATCAAGCTCCGAATTAGGGGCTACCGATAGTGGAATCGATGTGGTGATCGCCACCGAGGAGATCCCCCTGGGCACGGGCGGAGCCATCCGATACGCATCCTCATTTTTGACCTCAGGGCCATCTGATCCTGTGATTGTTTTCAACGGCGATGTATTGACCGGGCTGGATATCAACGCTCTGGTGCACCACCACGAACAAACGAATAGCGATGTCACCTTGTATTTGACCAGGGTGACCGACCCTCGGGCCTATGGCCTGGTGCCCTACCGATTCCGACGGTCGCGTTCTGCAGTTCTTGGAAAAGCCGCAAACACCCGAAGAAATTGTGACGGATCAAATCAATGCGGGATGTTATGTATTCACTCGATCCGTCATTGATCAGATACCGCAAGGGCGTCCGGTCTCCGTTGAACGCGAGACGTTCCCCGACTTATTGGCGCAATCCCGATTGGTCAGCGGAGTTGTTGATCAGGGCTACTGGCTGGATCTGGGCACGCCGTTGGCATTTGTGCAAGGTTCGGTGGACCTGGTGCGCGGCATCGCACCATCGCCGGCGGTGCTCGCCCCCGGTGATTCCCTTCTTCTCGCAGGTGCGACCGTCGATCCCACGGCGGTTATTTCGGGAGGAACCACGCTCGGTGTGAATACCCGCGTTGGAGCCGATTCACTTGTCCACGGCAGCGTGGTTTTCGATAGTGCCGTGATTGGCGATCATTGTGTTATCCGCAACAGCACCGTTGGTGCGGGTGCCGTGATTGGCGATCACTGCGTTATTGACGGCAGTGTGATTGGCGATCGCAGTCAGATCGGTGCGCACAATGAATTGCGCGAGGGCGTTCGAGTGTGGGTTGACTCGGTCATTCCCGAATTATCCGTTCGATTTTCCTCGGATCAGTAGCGACTGCACGTCAATTTCGGGGCGTTCGCGCGCTGGTGCGACCGGCTGCCCGACCGCGATTGCACCCAAAGGCCAATAGGTATCGGGTAGGTCCAGTACTCGGCGCATGGTTATTGGACAGAAGATTGACGATGAAATCCACGCGGAACCGAAATTATCTGCGGCAATACTGATCAGCATGTTTTCAATGGCAGCACCGCCGGCAATGTGAAACATAATTCGCTCGCTGTCATTGCGTTGGCCAATATCGATTCCGTCAATGATCGGGTAGGTGTGGGCACCTGCTGCGAGATCGACAAACGGGAAAATCACGGTGGGTGCGGTGCGCAGAATATTTCCGCGGCTCACGCGCTTGTCGATTTCCTCAGTTGTTCGGCCTTCTGCGGCCAAATCTGTTCTCCATGTTGCCCGCATGGCGTCTAGCAACTCCTCGCGGATGGAATCATCTTCGCCGCGAACCACAACAAGAAACCGCCACGGCAGAGTGTGGTGTGGTGCCGGGGCGCTCGCGGCAGCATGTAGTGCGCGTTGAATTACTTCTGCGGGCACGGGGGAATCGGTAAATGAGCGCACGGTTCGCCGCGCGTACACGGCGTTATGTGCACCTTCGATCCTCGCTTCCGCTGTGCCCACGGAAAATAAGTCTTCTTCAGCGGGGCGAATCAGATCACGAGCTGAGTGCTGATCATTGTTTGTGACCCATGCGTGAGCACCGCGAATGACCGCCACCGGTGTCATGCTGCGCTTGGCACGAACCAGTTCACTCGCCGCGGCCAGCTGATCGGCAACGGCGACCACGGTCATGTGGAGTTGTTGACCAAATGAATCTGTGGTGCCGGTGAGGTCATCGAGAACTTGAATACCAGATGCGCCAATTGCGTGATCGGTCACGCCGAGCCGCCACGCGCGCCCGAGCGTGTCCGTGATGATCACTCCAATGGTGATTCCCAGTGAACGTTCGAGGGACTCGCGCAAAGTTCGCGCACTTGCATCCGGATCCTGGGGGAGTAACACCACGGTGCCGGTCTCGGTATTACTGGCATCTACACCGGCGGCCGCCAGAATTAATCCATGTTCGGTTTCCACGATACGGGTTGAAACCGGTAATCCATTGCGCTCATGAACTTTTGTGGCAACCACGCGAACTGTTTGTTCGGTGATTGCATCTTCCCGATCCTGGGCCGCAACCACGCGCCCTTCCACTTTCGCGATGATCTTGCTTGTGACCACGAGAATGTCACCGGTCTGTAATCCGTCGGGCAACTCGGCACAGGAGTTTATTGCTTGCCGAATTATTGTGGTGAGGTCATCGCCATGAGAAAAACGATGATCAACGGGTATGCCAATGAGTGTGATCACGAGGATGCGTTCAACGTTGATGGCAGAGCTAGTGACAATGCCGATCGCGCAATGGCTCCGGTGGTTTCAATATCTGACATCAGCAGCGGAATGGCACTTCCGGTGATCCCTGCGCCAGTGAGTACCTCCACCGAATCGGAATCACTGGTGTCCACCAGCCAGTAATCCAAAAGACCTGAATCTGCCGTACGTGAGCCATAATGCAACGCGACCCCCGCCGCAGAAGTTTCGACACCGATTGCCCGCAAACAGGCGTCGGCCATTCCGCGAACCGGAGCGCCATTGACAATTGGCGAGATGCCGATCACCGGAGCGGGTGTGTTTTCCAGTGCGTGTCGGATACCGGCAATATTGAGAATTGTCCCGATCGAGACAACGGGATTACTGGGCGGCAGGATCACCAGATCGGCGTCGGTGATTGCATCGAGAACACCCGGTGCCGGTCGCGCCTGATCCTTACCCACGTACACAAAATCATGGGCGGGCAAAGATGCCCGATATTTGATCCACCATTCCTGGAAGTGAATGGCGACTCGAGACTGGGTGTCCGGGTGGTCGACCACCACATGTGTTTCACATCGGTCATCGGTCATGGGAATCAGGCGAACCCCCGGTTGCCAGCGGGTGCACAAGGCCTGGGTGACCTCTGAGAGGGAATAGCCACTATTGAGTGAAGTGGTGCGAACCAGGTGGGTGGCAATATCCCGGTCGCCCAGACCAAACCAGGTCGGTTCGACACCGTAGGCGGCCAGTTCATCTTTGGCGGTGAAAGTCTCATTCTCCCGACCCCACCCACGTTCGGCACTGATTCCGCCACCGAGCGTGTACATGATGGAATCCAAATCGGGGCAGACGCGCAATCCATGGACCCAGATATCGTCTCCGGTGTTTGCGATAACCGTGACTTCGAGTTCGTGTCCGGGGAATTTTTCGGCCATGAACTCGCGCACCGTGGCGGACTGGGTCAGGCCCCGAATGAAGCGCGCTCCACCGATGCCACCGGCCAGGGCGGTAACGCGTAGTACCTCAGATTTTCCGAAATTATCCGCCACGGGGGAATCCTGCCTTAACCCTGCTCAGTCCCCCATCTGGGGGACGCGCCCAAGGATATGGGCAATTTTTTGAAATTAATTCAATTATTTGTCCGATTTGTCCTATTGGTACTTGACGTTTGTGAATTACACCTCTGTAATACAGTCTAGTGAGCACGAATTGCACGAACACAAAATATCCAATGAACAGATTTCCCGCAGATGTGTGGGTCAAGGAGGAACAGCACGTGGCCGAAATTACTGCCGGAAGTGCAGGAGCCATTGTTCTGGGAGTGATCCCCCTCGCCGATGCCGAGGAACTGGGTTGGCAGGAACGGGCGCTGTGCGCTCAGACTGACCCCGAAGCATTTTTCCCGGAAAAGGGTGGGAGTACCCGAGAAGCCAAGAAAGTCTGTCTTTCCTGCGATGTCCGCGTGGAGTGCTTGGAATATGCCCTTGAGCAAGATGAACGCTTTGGGATCTGGGGCGGACTTTCCGAGCGGGAGCGTCGCCGTCTGAAAAAGCGCGCGGTTTCTTAAATTCGGGCTGATTGGTAAATTCGGGCTGATCCACATGCTTGGCTGCCCAGCCACCGCTCCCCTTGGTCGTAGGGTGTTCCTGTGACCTTCCCCGAGTCCGGCGATCAACACGAGCCGATTGAGGATCTAGAGCTAGATCCCACTGCCACAGATATTCCGGTGGAGTGGTTCTTCGATGAACCGGATGGTCAAGATGACCCGATCCGAATTACCCGCCCGCACTTTGTCACCGCGGTCCTGGTCAGCCACGAAGGTGCGATCTGGTTGCCGGCGGTTCTCACCACGATCGCTCGATCCACTCGCTCCCCGGAAGTCATTGTCGGAATTGACACCGCGTCCACCGATAACTCCGCCGATATTCTGACCGAGTCGCTGGGCTCAGATCGAGTGATCACCCTGGCAAATAATCCCGGTTTTGGAGCCGCCGTTGGAAGCGCACTGGGCCGCACACCACGACCTGATTTCACCATGGGGGACATCAATCCGGGGAGTCATCCATCGGATAGCGTGGAGTGGATCTGGCTCCTGCATGACGACTCTGCACCCGATCCGCACTGCCTTGAACGCCTACTGGAAGCAGCCGACGACAACCCCTCGGCGGCCATTTTCGGCCCGAAAATTTTAGGGTGGCACGATCGCAGGTTGCTTCTCGAGGTTGGTGTCGCAATCACCGCCGATGGCAGACGCGTGACCGGTCTTGAACGCAGGGAACATGATCAGGGTCAACACGATGGCACCCGCGATGTTCTCGCCGTGAGTTCGGCCGGCATGTTGATTCGCCGCGATGTGTGGGATGCCTTGGGCGGGTTTGACCCCGAGTTACCACTTTTCCGCGACGATCTGGATTTTTGTTGGCGGGCACACCGCATGGGCGAGCGCGTACTCATTGCGCCCGAAGCTCAAATGCATCACCGTGAGGCTTCCGCACATGGTCGGCGCACCACAACTGGAACAACTGATCTTCTGGTGTTGGATCGTGAGGCTGCGGTTCACGTTCTATTAGCGCATTCCTCGGGGATACCAGGATTCTTTCTGGGGTTGCGATTGTTTTTCGGAAGTGCGGTCAAGGCCGTGGTGTACGCCATTGGAAAAGACCTCGCTGCGGCTCGCGGTGAAATAAAGGCGGTATTCCATGTCCTCACTCATCCGGGGAAAATAAAGAGTTCGCGCGCACTGATTGACAAAAACGCAACAGAACCTGCATCGGTTGTTAACCACCTTCGACCAAGTACATTCGAACAACTCCGGGCAATGTTGGAGGCGGCAACCGGTTTAGCAACAACAAGCAACACGTCTACACCCACATTGAGTGCACTGGATTCCGGACCGGTTGACGACGATGCCGCATTCCTCGATCAATCATCGGGTGGCTTTATCTCACGTGTTATTCGCAAACCGAGCGTGATCACCGTCGTTCTACTGTCCATCATCACTGTGATCGCCACGCGCTCACTCTGGTTGGGTGACGGCGTGATTCAAGGTGGCGCGCTTCTCCCGAGCCCATGGGGTGCCTCAGATCTGTGGGCGTTCTACTTTGATGCCTGGCACAATGTGGGCCCCGGATCAACGGCCGATTCCCCACCGTACCTGGTGGTTATCGCGTTACTGGGCACCCTGTTATTGGGTAAGGCGACCATGGCGGTGCAGATCGCGCTGCTCCTGGCGATTCCCCTTGCCGGCTGGTCTGCCTACTTCGCATCTCGAGCCATGATCCCGAGCAAAGCGATTCGGCTGTGGGGTGCGGTGACCTATGCGTTGGTCCCGGCCATGACCGGAGCGCTGGCACAAGGTCGAATCGGCACGGCTGTCACCGCAATCGTGCTGCCCTTTGCCATCAGATCAATGTTCCGAACGGGCCAAGCTGGCGCCACCTACCGCCGCGCCGCGGGATCTGCACTATTGCTCGCGGTGGTTCTGGCATTTACCCCTGCCGTGTGGCTGATTGGTGTCATTGCGACCGTTACTGCCCTGGTGATTTTCCGTGACACCCTACGCACGAATTATCGGCAGTTCCTCATTGCCGTGATCGGATCATTTCTTGCTCTCATGCCGTGGAGTTTCGGATTGATCCGCCAGCCGGTGCGTTTTCTCTTAGAGCCCGGTTTGGATGTCTCCAGTTTGACCGACCCCAATATCTCCATGCTGGATGTGATTTTCTTACACCCCGGCGGGCCGGGCATGACCCCAGTAATCGTCTCCGCCGGAATTGTGCTGGCGGCGTTACTTGCACTCCTGCGTACGGATAGGCGCGCGGTCGTTCTCATCTGGTGGGCGTTTGCCGGGATTGCCGCGCTGGTTGCGCTGGTGCAGGTCCTGTTCCTGTTCACCCCACCGGGCCAAACAATTGAAATTCGCACCTGGCCCGGCCCGGCGACCCTGGTGATCTCACTCGCGCTGATTGCGGCGGCCGCACTCGGTGCTCAGGGGTTGCGCACCCGATTCGTGGGACAGAGTTTCAGTGTGGGCCAACCCGCCGCTGTTGTCGCGGTGCTTGGAGCATTTCTGGCACCGGTGTTATCTGCGGTGTGGCTCATTCCCGCCAATGACTCCACCCTGTATCGGGGGGATCCCGTTGCAGTCCCAGCATTTGTGGCCGCCGATGCATTAAGCCCGCAGGCACCGCAGAACACTGATTATCAATGATTCAAAATCTGGCCGGGTCACGTACACGGTCATCAATGGCGCCGGCCTGACCCTGGGCGACGCAGATGTGCCCCCACCGGCGCAAACCTGGAGGGCCATTGATCCATATGTTGCCGACATGGCTTCCGGTCGCGGTGGCGAAGAAGTAACCGTCCTCGCCGGTTACGGAATCCGCTATGTCATTTTGGCTCCGGGTTCATCACGTGACCTAATTCCCACGCTAGATGCCGAACCAGGTTTGCGTCGACTCTCCAATGCCGACGGTGAAGTCCTGTGGCGAGTCGCCGGCGTTACCTCTCGAGCACGCATCTTCGACGGTGTCACGGAGTCGCCCGTAGGTGTTGCACAGCCGGCCACCATGGCCACCGATCCCTATCTCGATCAAACACTGCCCGATGGCTCGGGGGAGCGCGTCCTGTTCATCGGGGCGAGCGCTGATTCCCGATGGACCGCGGCTGATCTTGATCAGGTGACCACCGAGTCGTACTTGAACTGGTCCTCCACTTTCACGATCCCGGCGGGCAGCCCACCGGTGGTCGTTGAATTCGATTCGACATCACGCACACTGTGGCTGGTTGGTCAGCTCATTGTGGTTCTGATCCTGGTCGTCGTGGCACTGCCCAGTCGTCAACGATTCGACCTCGATGCAGACGCGGAAGCGCTGGCCGCACTCGAAGCGAAATCACTGTCGTTTTCCGAGGATTACGTAATCGCTTCGCCGGAGGCGCGCACACCATGACACTTCTTTCCCGCCGTTGGTTTGCGCCCGTTGTGGTCCTTGTTAGTGCAACATTACTCATCGGTCTCAGCTTTTTTGCTCAACAGAAGCCGCCAGCCCAATCAGTGGGTGCGGTGACGCGGGAACCCATTGGATCAACGGTGCTGCTGTGTCCGGAACCCGGTGCCGGCGGTGACCTGGGTGTCCGGGTGACGGCGGCCGTTGTTCCCGGCTTCGCGGGCCAAGATGCACCCGAAGGCTCGGCCGGGTTGGTGACCCTCCCCGGCAAAGAGTCGGCGCAATCATTGATTCGCGTTCCGGGCGGTCAATCTCAGATTGAAGCATTCGGAACCCGCCTGCCGGCGATCCGCGCATTCGGTGAGGGATCCCTTGCACCAGGTTTTGTGGCCGATCAATGGGGACGCGATCCCAGCGGTCAGGGTCGTGGCATGGCGAGTACGGCGTGTGCACCGGCGGCATCTGAATTCTGGTTTGTTGGTGGCGGCGCAATTGCCGGCCGCAAAACCAGGGTGCTGCTCGTGAACCCCGACGACACGGCGGCAAGCGTTGACGTGATAGTCCACGGACCAGACGGGGTGATCGATGCACCGGCGGGTCGGGGCTTGATCATCCCCGCTGCCGACCGCCTCACCGTGCAACTCGATGTTTTGGCACCCGGAATTAATGCCACCGCGTTCCACGTCATTGCGCGCACCGGTCGCATTGGCGCATCGGTGGACGATGAACAGCGATCAGGTTTAGCGTCCGTGGGCACTGACTGGATTCCACAAAGTGCGCTTCCGGCCACCAAGGTTTATGTTCCCGGAATTATCAATGGTCTGGGAGCACGCGTTCTGTCCATTGTTTCTACTTCGGAAAATGATGCAAATGTCACCGTCCGCGTGATTTCAGCCGAGGGAACCTATGAACCTGCCGAGCGGAATTCGTTCACGGTCACGGCCGGTGGTGTGGTGACGGTCGACATGGCTCCGGCACTTCCACAGACGCCTGACGGAACCCTGCCGTCCACCCTCGAGTTGACTTCAGATCAGCCCATTGTTGTGGGAATGCGACAATTTTTCGGTGGCAAGCGGGTACAGGATGAAACATCATTCAGTGCCGGTGCCCAGCCACTCACCGGACCCGCAGCCGTGTCAGGACTGCCGGTTCGCCCCGCAACCGATATTCGCCTCTACCTGACCGCCCCCGAAACAGATGTTGAGGTCGATGTTGTTGTGTTGCCATTCGAAGGCGGCAAAGCTGCGGCAACCCCGACTTCACCGCGCCGAATTTCTGTTGATGCTGGAACCGTGAAGAACATCAAATTGGAGGCACCTGCAGGTGTTGATTGGTTCACCGCCGTGGTCACCCCGGTTGAAGGATCCGGTCCCGTCCTCGCAGCTCATCGGGTCCGGGAGAAATCGCGATTCGGCGATTTAGTAACCGGCTATCCGTGGAATCCACTGCGCGTTGAAGTCTTGGTGCCCACGGCGAATCAGAATGCGGGTGTTGCCATGCGGCGTGCCGCCAACGCTTCCTGACTTCTCCACACTAGCGTTGCGGGGGTGAGTCGTCGCCGTTGCTCCAAGCCCTCGTGCAGTCTTCCCGCTGCCTCCACTTTGACGTACGTGTACGCCGATTCCACCGCCGTTCTTGGTCCGCTGGCCACTTACGCTGAGCCACACTGCTATGACCTGTGCCAGATGCACAGCGAACGCATGACCGCACCCCGCGGTTGGGAAATCGTTCGGATCTCACCCGATCCGGAAGCACTCAAGCCATCAAGCGATGACCTCGAGGCACTTGCCAATGCCGTGCGCGAGGCCGCCCGCCCCCGATACATCCAAGATCAGCCGGCTGAGAATCTGCCGGTCGATGTCACCGAGGGTGCTCGTCGGGGCCATCTTCGGATTTTGCACACCACGCTCGGCGATTCCCACTCTGATTAATCGCGTTACATGAATAATCGCGATACATGATTAATCGCGTCACCCACCCCATGGCCTAACCGATACCCTGTGGCCGTGACCGATTCCTCTCCGACCGATTCCTCTCCGACCGATTCCTCTCCGACCGATCTCGCCAACATCATCAAGGCCTATGACGTCCGCGGTACCTACCCGGACCAAATCAATGAGGATCTGGCACACGCGGTGGGGGTTGCCTTCGTCAAGGTGCTGGGCATCTCGGCGGCCGATGGCGGACCGGGTGCCGTTGTCGTGGGTCACGATATGCGTCCATCAGGCCCGGATTTAGTAGCGTCCTTCGCTGAGGGCGTCCGCGAAATGGGATGCCATGTCATTGAGATCGGCTTGGCCAGCACAGATGCCCTCTATTTCGCCTCCGGCCATCTGGGTCTGCCGGGTGCCATGTTCACCGCCAGCCACAATCCGGCGCAATACAACGGCATCAAGTTGTGTCGGGTGGGTGCGGCACCCGTTGGTCAAGATTCCGGGTTGCGGGAGATCACCGAGTTGATTCGCTCTGGTTACTCCGCACCCGAGGGTCCCATCGGAAATATTTCGCATCAGGACCTGTTACCCGAATATGCAAAGTATTTGCGCGAACTCGTACCGGTTGAAAATGGGCGTCACCTCAAGGTCGTTGTTGACGCAGGCAATGGCATGGGGGGCTACACGGTGCCCGCGGTACTAGAAGGTGCAGCAGGTCTCCCCGAGTTGCCGCTCAACGTCATCCCGATGTACTTCGAGCTCGATGGCACCTTCCCCAACCATGAAGCCAATCCCATTGAGCCGGCGAACCTCGTTGATCTCCAAAACAAGGTACGGGAAACCGGTGCGGATTTAGGGCTGGCCTTCGACGGCGACGCTGACCGGTGTTTTGTGGTCGATGAAAAAGGAAATCCGGTTTCTCCTTCAGCGATCACCGCACTCATTGCAATCCGCGAACTTGCCCGACATCCGGGTAGCAGCATCATTCACAACCTCATTACCTCTCGCACGGTTCCCGAAGTTGTGGCCGAGAATGGTGGTGTGGCGGTGCGCACCCGTGTCGGCCATTCCTTCATCAAGGCGACCATGGCCGAGACCAACGCGGTGTTCGGTGGTGAGCACTCCGGCCACTTCTACTTCCGCGACTTTTGGCGAGCAGATTCGGGCATGCTCGCGGCACTTCATTGCATTGCAGCTCTCGGGGAAACTCCGGAGGGCACGCCATTTTCCAGCCTGATGACTCCATTTGATCGATACGCGGCAAGTGGTGAGATCAACACCGTTGTCGTTGATCAAGTCGCTGCCATGGATCACATCAAGTCGGCGTATTCAACGCGCACTGATGTTGGTCCCATTATTTTTGATGACCTAGATGGTCTCAGCGTCGATTCGGATACCTGGTGGTTCAATGTGCGTCCCAGCAACACCGAACCGTTGCTGCGACTCAACGTGGAGGCGAAGGACCCAGTGCTGATGGCAAATCTGCGCGACCATGTGCTGTCTCTCATGAAGGATTCGACACCAACTGCGACACCAACTGCGACACCAAAATCCGCTTCCTCTAGCTCGCCGGCCCCTGCGGGCATCGCTCCGGAATTGTGGGCCGTGTTGGCCTGCCCATGCCCCGCTCACGGTGCTCTGCGTGCCAGCGCCGAGCCCGATCGCATTGAATGCACTGTCTGCGGAATGCGGTTCCCCATCCTCGATGGCATTCCGATCATGTTGATGGATTCCGCTGAACCTGCACCTTCGAGTTCCTAGTTAGATCGAGGGAAATCGTGTACGTAATTTCCGGAGCGCTCAAAAATTATGAGTGGGGGACATCCGACGGCTTGCGCCCTTGGACCGACGGTCCGGCGCCCCTCGCTGAATTGTGGTTTGGGGTGCATCCCAGCGGTCCGTCGCCTGTTGTTCCCATGGGTGAGGATTTCGCACTTTTTAACTCATCTGCATCCGACCCATCAACTTCCGAAACCTTGTTGCTCAACTCGATTCTCACGCGCGCAGAGGTCCCGATATTGGTCAAGCTACTTTCAGCCGCCAAGCCACTCTCGGTCCAGGTACATCCGTCCGCAGAATTCGCCCATCGCGGATATCACGACATCAATGCCCAATCAGATCCCGAAAATCTGCCATTCGCCGATGAGTTTGAAAAAATCGAACTTCTGCATGCACTCACCGAGTTTGAAGCATTCGTCGGCTGGCGTGATTTCACGCAGGTGCAAGCCATGTTCGCTTCGCTCTCGGCACTCACCAGCGTTGACTTCTTCCCCACCCATACAACTCAATCAGAAGCATTCGCGCACCTTGTTCATCATGCCCCCCATATTGCACAGCTTTCCACCGTTATTGCTGCAATCCCGCGTGCACTCGCGAATCTCGACGCGCAATCACTCTCCGCGCATTCAATCGACGCGTATGCCACGGTCATCGCCGAGTACCCACACGATCCCGGTTGCCTGCTCACCCTATTTCTCGATGTAATCCACCTCGAGCCAGGTGAATCCATTTTCGTTCCAGCAGGTGTCCCGCACAGTTACATCCGCGGCACTGGCATCGAGGTCATGACTTCGTC
The DNA here is from genome assembly GCA_018401415.1 of Candidatus Nanopelagicales bacterium. Taxonomy (GTDB): domain Bacteria; phylum Actinomycetota; class Actinomycetes; order S36-B12; family S36-B12; genus UBA4592. The sequence goes on from JAGYKV010000017.1 coordinate 95,946, forward strand.
AGATAACGTGCTGCGACTCGGCCTCACACCCAAGCCGGTGTTCGCTGATTTGGCACTGGAGGCATTGCGGTTCACGCCCAGTGAATCAAAGGAACCATTTACCGTTCGCACAACCCATGATTCATTGTCCGCTGAAAGTGGGCACTACCGCTTGATCGTGGCACTGGAATCCCAAACCACCGTGCAGTTAGCGGCTTCTTTTTCGGAATCAGATTCCTCCGCTGTTTCATCGGTAATAATTAAACCCGGGCAAGCGGCAGTAATCACGGCACCGGAACCCTCGGTGACCGTTTCAACAACGGGTACTGCCGCCGTCGTCACGGTAAATAATCTCGCGCTGCCGCCACAAAGTTAACAGGAGTCACACATTGCTCACGCGTCACAGGTAGTGATCAAATGTCAGACCCCCGGTATTAGATATTGACATGTTCAGGAAGTCGGTGCGAGAAGCACGAAGCAGAAGCACGCGAGGCAATTGTGATTGCTGACCCCGCGTTACTTGAGCAATTGCGCGACCGAGAGATCAAGCGCAATCGACTGTATCTTGAGCAAGCTTGTATCCTGCGCGAGATCGCGGGCCCCCAGCGCATCACTCAGAGTGTCCATGTTGAATCCGATTCATCCTTTCAGTCATCGTCACCAGCATCACGTACCGTCACTATCGACGATGGAATCCGGGAACAAGTCGCGGTGCACCTTCGGTGGTCATTCACCGAGAGTCAACGGCGCATTGACCATGCTCGCTTGTTGTATGGCCCACTCACAGAAACCGCCCAAGCACTGCACACCGGCAAAATTTCAGTGGATCATGCAACGGTTGTGTGCAATGCCGCTGCCAAACATTCGCTCGCATGGCAACCAGATGCTGATGACCAACAGCAATTCATTGCCGACTGCGCCAAATTACAAAATCAAGTGCTGCCGATTGCAGCACAAGGCACAGTCTCGCGAACAAAAACCGTCGCGGACAAAGTCCTGGAAAGAATTGATTCCGAGGGCCAACGCGAACGCCGCCGTTCGCAGCGACTCCTCCATGACATTGCGGTCATCGACGAAGGCGATGGTCGAGCATTACTGCTTGCCCGCATGGGGTTACTCGAGGCACATGCCTGTGCCGCGGCGATCCGCGCGCATGCGAGTACGGAAAAATTCAGTGATCTGACCGATGCTCACGGAGATGCTCTAACGGCAGGGCAAACTCGCATTGCGGCGCTCATTGATCTTCTGGTCAATTCTCGGAGTGCGGGGGAAGGAGTCGGTATTGGCTCCGGAGCAGGTCTTAAGGCTCAGATCGATCTCGTTATTGACCTGAAAACACTATTAGGTCTCCAGGAAGCCATGGGCAGCTGCGCTGAAGGAAATCGCACCCCATTTCCCGTCGCCGGATCGGATATCCGTGATTTTCTGTCGGCGGTTGAATGTGACGTCACCCTCCGGCGGTTGGTCACCGATCCACTGCGCGGCCATCTGATCGATCTGGGTCGAACCCGGTATACCCCCGGTGCGGAACTTCGCCGGCTCATTCATGCCCGCGACATCACCTGCAGGTTCCCCGGGTGCACCAGGAGCGCCAAAGGTGGCGAAATCGACCATGCCCGTGAGTGGAACCGAGGCGGCGAAACCTCGGCAGCCAACCTGGGCGCCTTATGCACCCGTCACCATCAACTCAAAACCCACGGGGGCTGGAGCATCGTGGAAAGCCGAGCTGACGGGTCCTGCACCTGGCAAGCTCCCCATGGAGGCACCTATCAGGTAGCGCCACGCTGCCAGGCCCCCGATCCGCCGCCACTCGATCCGCCATCACTCGATCCGCCACCACTCGATCCGCCACCACTCGATCCGCCACCACTCGATCCGCCACCACTCGATCCGCCCGCACCAGACAATTCGGACCCGCCCTTCTAAACACGCGCGGCAAGCCGGGTGTCAGGATCTGCGGTCAGCGCGATATCTGGCACAATAAGGGCACCACGCATCCGGAGCCCTGGTCTTTGTTGTGGAATCCCACTCGTTCCATCAGTTTTCATAGATGCCGTATCCCTATGTGCATCCATGACTTTTGACATATTTAAAGGAGCTTCAATGTCTGCCAGTACCAACTCCGTGACCAAAGCAGATGGCACCCCCGACTACAAAGTCGCCGATCTCTCCCTTGCTGAATACGGGCGCCATGAAATTCAACTCGCCGAGCATGAAATGCCAGGCTTGATGGCAATGCGCGAGCAGTTCGGGAAGTCCAAGCCGCTAACGGGTGCCCGCATCACCGGTTCCCTGCACATGACGGTTCAAACCGCTGTGCTCATCGAAACACTTGTTGAGCTCGGTGCCGAAGTGCGTTGGGCATCCTGCAATATTTTCTCGACCCAAGACCACTCGGCGGCAGCCGTCGTGGTGGGTCCGCATGGAACCATAGATAACCCCCAGGGCGTTCCCGTGTTCGCATGGAAGGGCGAGTCGCTACCCGAATACTGGTGGTGCACCGAGCAGGTTCTCATGTGGCCAGACGGCAAGGGTCCCAACATGATTCTTGACGACGGTGGCGATGCAACCCTGCTCGTGCACAAGGGCAAAGAATTTGAAACGGCCGGTGTCGTTCCCAAGGCTGACGCGGAAACGTCCGAGGAGTACGCCGTGGTTCTGGAGACCCTGGCGCGAACGCTCACCGAAGATCCACAGCGTTGGACCAACATCGCGGACGGCATCATCGGCGTAACCGAAGAAACCACCACCGGCGTGCACCGTCTCTATGAAATGCATCGTGAAGGCTCACTGCTCTTCCCCGCGATCAATGTCAATGACTCGGTCACCAAAAGTAAATTCGACAACAAATATGGCTGTCGCCACTCCCTCATCGATGGCATCAACCGCGCAACCGATGTCATGATCGGTGGCAAGGTCGCGGTCGTCTTTGGTTTCGGCGATGTGGGCAAAGGCTCGGCCGATTCCCTTCGGGGTCAAGGCGCGCGGGTGATCATCACCGAAGTGGATCCCATTTGCGCTCTTCAGGCTGCCATGGATGGTTACCAAGTTGCTCGCATTGAAGATGTCATTGATACGGCCGACATCTTCATCACGGCAACGGGTTGCTACGACGTGATCACGGTTGATCACATGAGCAAAATGAAGCATCAGGCGATTGTGGGCAACATTGGCCACTTCGACAATGAAATCGATATTGTCGGGCTGACCGCGTATCCCGGAATTGTCCGCAAGACAATCAAGCCACAGGTTGACGAATGGACATTTCCCGATGGCCACTCCATCATCATGCTGTCCGAAGGCCGCTTGCTCAACCTTGGTAACGCAACGGGTCACCCATCGTTCGTCATGAGTAACTCCTTCACCAACCAGGTACTGGCCCAGATCGAACTGTTCACCAAGAGTGACCAGTACTCACTCGATGTTCATGTGCTGCCTAAGTACCTTGACGAAATGGTGGCACGCCTGCACCTCGATGCATTGGGTGTGCGGCTCACCGAGCTGTCCAAGCAGCAGGCAGAGTACCTGGGCGTCGATGTCGCTGGCCCGTACAAGCCGGATCACTACCGCTACTAAGCACTACCGCTACTAAGCACAACCGCTACTAAGCACAACCGCTACTAAGCACAATCGACTGCAAGAGTTCTGCCTCTCGTTAAGGGCGAGTGTCCATTGTGGGCACTCGCCCTTAGGCTGTCACAATGACATCTGTTGAAGTCTCTGATGCTTCGCGGATGCCCGTGACATTTCAGATTGCCGAGCAAGAAGGCAAGACACTGGTGTGGCCTCGTTGGGGCCTGTGGGACGCCGTGATCGCAATCGGTGGGTTTGTTGTCCTCACCGCGCTCGTAGCCATACCGCTGTTCATCTTCAACGCACCCATAGCTGTACTCGTACTGGTCGGTGGGTTGGTGCCGTGGCTGATGTTGGCCGGGTGGCCGGTGTTTATTACGTGGCGCAAAGGAAACGGTGCGCGCATTGATCTCGGCCTCATTCTGCGGTGGTCGGACGTAGGTTGGGGGGTGCTATTTGGTATCGCCGGATTGGTCATGGCAGGAATTGGCGCCCTGATCACCACGCTCATTGTGGGGGACTTCAACTCTGCCGCGGGTGAAGCTGCCTTGGCTCTGCTCGAGTCCAGTTCATTTACCGCGATCTTTATTTTTGCCGTGGTTATTGCGGTGGGAGCTCCGGTGGTGGAGGAGATCGCTTTCCGGGGCATGCTCTTTGGCGCACTCCGTAAGCGAGGGGTCAACCCGGTCTGGGTCGTGGTGATCACCGCGGTTGCTTTCTCACTATTTCATCTGGAACCCACTCGAATTTTGGTATTGCTGCCCATTGGGATCACCCTCGGGCTCGCTCGGTGGAAGACCGAGGGCTTGGGCGCCCCCATGGTCGCACATATGGTAAATAACATGCCAGCGGCGGTGTTCCTGCTTATTGGCGCGCCAGGGGTGACACCATAGGCACATGACTGGAATATCGGGAAGCGAAACCAACGGGGCACCAGCCAGCGGAAGTGCCTCGAATACTCGCGGGAGAGTGCTCGTTGTCGACGATGATCTAGCCCTTGCCGAAATGTTGGGGATCGTGTTGCGTGGTGAAGGATTTGAACCGGTGTTCTGTGCCGACGGTTCTGAGGCCATCCATGTATTCCGTGAGTCGCGACCAGACATTGTGCTTCTGGATTTAATGCTCCCCGGTCGCGATGGCATTGAAGTATGTAGAGCGATTCGCGCGGAGTCAGGTACACCGATTGTCATGCTCACTGCAAAGAGCGACACCATTGACGTTGTTGTTGGTTTGGAGTCGGGTGCAGATGATTACATTGTTAAACCATTTAAACCTAAAGAACTGATCGCGAGAATTCGTGCCCGAATGCGCCGCAACGATGACGTCTCGCATATAGAAGTGGCCATCGGTGAAATAGTGATCGATGTAAATGGCCACACGGTTCGCCGTGGAGAACAATTCCTGTCCCTTACCCCATTGGAATTCGATCTTCTCGTGTGCTTGGCACGTAAGCCAGGTCAAGTTTTCACCAGGGAAGCGTTGCTGGAGGAAGTGTGGGGTTACCGTCATTCGGCGGACACTCGACTAGTCAACGTTCACGTGCAGCGGCTGCGTTCCAAGATTGAACATGACCCTGAAAGACCCGAGATTGTTCTCACTGTTCGGGGTGTGGGTTACAAGGCGGGACCCCAATAAACCGTGTGCAATCACCGGTAGGCGTCATGCGATATTTCTTTTCTGGGCTCTTCGCACCATTTCGTGGCGTCCGCAGGGTGTGGCGGCGGTCCCTGCTTATTCGCGTGACCGTTTCGACCTTGATCCTGAGCAGCATTGTGGTGACGGTGTTGGGATTCTCCCTGCTTTCGCGAGTTACAACGGGCCTACTCGATGCTAAAGAAGTGTCCTCGGTGGGTGAAGCTACAGCTGGTTTGGGTGAGGCCCAGCGCCTTCTCGATGCGGCTAATACCGGGCCTTCGACCCCGTCGCCGGCACGATTGGTGGACAGTGTGATCACCATTCTCGGTTCGCGTTCGGGATCGCCGGCGACATTTGAAGTCCTGTTACTTTCATCCAGTGGTGAAGTGGATGCACCTGAACGTGGTACGAATCTTGTTGCGGTGGCCAGTATTCCCGAGGACCTGCGGGCATCCATTCAAGAAAATAAACGTCAATCGTGGACCTTCTCGCCCATTGTCTTTTTGGATGGGCGTCAAGTACCCGGTTTAATAGTCGGTGCACCCCTGACGGTCCCCACTGTCGGACCCTATGAGTTGTATTACCTCTTTCCCCTTGAACAAGAACAGGAAACACTGGATCTGGTATCCAGTTCCGTGGTGGGAACGGGTGTTGTCCTCGTTATTTTGGTGGCCGTTGTCGCTCTGCTCGTCACGCGGCAGGTTGTGGTGCCGGTGCGTGAAGCGGCACGAATCGCGCGGAAGTTCAGTTCAGGAAAGCTATCAGAACGCATGCAGGTCAGAAAAGAAGATGACCTGGCACAGCTCGCCCAATCATTTAATGAAATGGCGCAGAGCTTGGCCACGCAGATCAGGCAATTAGAGGAATTATCTCAATTACAACAAAGATTCGTCTCGGATGTTTCCCATGAATTGCGCACGCCATTAACCACAATCCGAATGGCAGCCGATGTCATGTATGAGGATCGCGGCAAATTTGATTCCAGTACCGCGCGATCGGTCGAACTCCTCCAAAACCAATTAGACAGATTTGAGGCTCTGCTGGTTGATCTACTGGAAATCAGCAGGTTCGATGCTGGCGCCGCAGTGCTAGATGTGGAAAGAATCGATCTGGTGCCACTTGTCGAGCGCATCATTCAAGCTAGTGAACCACTGGCTGTGCGGAACAATCTCAAAGTACGATTCGCCGCCTATGAACGCCCTTGTTTCGTGGAGTGCGACCCTCGGCGTATTGACCGAGTAATGCGTAACCTGCTTGACAATGCAATTGAACATGCAAATGAAGCAGGAGTACTTGTTGAACTTGGTGGCAATGAATCCGCGATTTCGATTACGGTGCGCGACTTCGGGGTGGGATTGCATCCCGGTGAGGCAAGTTTGGTGTTCAGTCGATTCTGGCGGGCAGATAAAGCTCGAGCCCGCGCAACCGGGGGCACCGGTTTGGGCTTGGCCATTGCATTGGAAGACACTCGATTGCATGCCGGGTGGCTTGAAGCAGGCGGCGAGCCTGGCCAGGGAGCCTGTTTCCGGCTGACTTTGCCCCGACAGGAGGGTGGCGTGATTGACCAAGCGGCGCTGCCACTCTTTGATGAATTTGCTCCATTTGATGAATTTGTTCCCACTGATGAATTTGCGGCATCGGATGAACCTGCTTCATCTGAAATTGATGGTGGACAGGTGCAGGCCACGGGTGTGGGTGGGCTTATCCACCATGATCGGGATACGCCTCGATGGCGGGGGGGTGACCTATGAGAATCCAGATGCCATGGCCACGGGCTACTTCGCGCGGCGTTGTCCTGATGGCCCTAGCGATGGTGACCCTCGCCGGCTGTGCAGGATCAACAACCTCCTTTATTGCTCAGGTACCCACGAGCGGGCCCATTGAGCAAGGGCAACTCGTGTCCAATACATCCGCTGATCAATTTATTCGCGTTATTGCCCGTCCGCCGCAAGAGGGAATGACCCCGACAGAAATTGTTCAGGGTTTCCTGGACGCATCAGCTTCTTTCGATGGCGATCATGCGGTCGCACGAACTTATTTGACCCCAGAGGCTGCAGCCGGTTGGTCACCGTCATCCGGGGTCGCGGTCTACGACGGTCTACCCACATTGGTGGAAGCCGGTGCTGCGGTGTTGATGAGCTCGGCCCTGAATGGACGTATTTCCACAATTGGTCGATATGCGGTTGAACCACCCGGGTCGGAACTACGCACCAGTTTCTTTTTAACCCAGCGCGGAGGGGAATGGCGAATCAGTCAGCCGCCACCGGGACTCCTCTTATCTTCTTTCGATGTCAGTCGGGCGTATCGCAGTTACTCGGTGTATTTCTTCAGCCCCAGTTTCGACACCCTGGTCCCGGATCCTCGACTCATTCCCGTGATCGGCCCGGCATTGGCCACCAATTTAATTCAACGGCTGATCCAAGGTCCGAATAACTGGTTGAAACCGGCTGTGCGAACGGGGTTCCCAGAGGGTGTGGGACTAGCCGTAGATGCCGTCACGGTGGAGAATGGAATCGCACGGGTCAGCCTGGCCCAGTCTGTTCAATTGGCCAATGACAATGCGCGAGTAGCCATGTCCCAGCAGATTGTGTGGACCCTTCGGCAATTACCAGAAGTACAAAGTGTTGAGATCCTGTCGGGTGAAGCCCCACTCATTGTGCCGGGAGCTCCGAATCCGCAGCCACGAGACATGTGGCCAGAGGTGGACCCCGGTGGATTACCCAGCGGGTCTGCTGGATTCGTGGGAACGCCAACGGGGGTGGTTCGATTAACCCCGGATGGGAACTTCGCCGTTCCCGGCTCGCTGGGTAATCAAGATGCCAGTCTGTCCCAGATTGCGGTATCTCAAGATAGCGGTCAAATTACGGTCCTGGATTCTGAAGGTCTGATGTTCCAGGCACGCTTACTTGTCGGAGCGCCCATTAACCCGCGAGTCAATGGTGATGGCGCCGGATCCATTGCCTATGACGGTGTTTCCGGTGTGTGGTTCGTCGATGGGTTGGGGCGAGTATTCTCCATGGCCAGCAACGGTGAGGTGTTCCCGATTCAACTCGCCGGTTTGGCCGATGAAGATAAAGTCTTGGGTGTATTTCCGTCACGTGATGGCACCAGAGCGATAGTTGTGATTGATAACGGGGTGAGTTCCAATCTCCTGATGGTGCGCGTCACCAGACCCTCGGCTGCCAACATCACCCGTATTTCCCTGCAAGCTCCCATTCGCATTGAATCCAAACTGACCGACGTTATCGACGTGTCATGGTCGAGTTCAAATACGATTGCCGCTATCGGGAGTGAGAGTGCCGGTGCCCTTCAGGGATACGAAATTGACCTCAGCAGAGGGGAAGTAGTTCCCCAGGGCTCCCCGGAGGATCCCGTGAATATTGCTGCCGCCCCCGGGCTCCCCACGCTCATCGCTTCCGCCGATGGCAAAGTTTATGAAAATTCAACAGGACTGTGGATTGAGCGAATCACCGGTCTGGCACCGGCGTACCCGGGGTGATCACGGATTCGGGTGATCACGGATTCGGGTGATCACGGATTGACACGCGGGTACTTTTCCCTTGGGCCGACTACAGGCGTTTTCGTGAGCCAGCAATGCTGGCGCAGCCAATTACCTGAACCCCGGATTGCATGAGGAGTTCGGCTGCCTCGCGCAATGTTGCGCCGGTCGTGGTGACATCATCAATAATAATAACTCGACACCCGGATAATTGACCAATAATTGAGTCGCTGCGCACGTGAAATGCATTAAGGGCGGCAAACTGGCGCTCGGCGACATTCAGTGATTTCGATCTACCTGATGCTCGGTGATCAACCAGTGCATCAACCGTTCGGTAGCCAGATGTCATCAGGTGGCGGGCAATCAACCCCATGGAGTCAAATCCCCGTTGCCGCACCGAACCACTGCGGGATGGAATGGGAATTAAATAGGTACCCGCCGTGGGTATCCCGGTGTGGGATTGAATCTGCTCAATGGCACCGGCGAGGAGGTTGGCAAGGAAGTGGGCCAATTCGGGAATGTGATTGTCCTTGTATTTGAAGATCACCGTGCTGAGTGGGGGAGCATAAGCGTGTGCGACCGCCAACGGTATTCGCAGATTCGCGGAGACATCATGGAACATGAGGTCCCGGGCAATCATCGCTTTACCTGACATGTGAGCTCTGCAGGTCGAACACAGCAGGGTGGGTGCTGCTTCGCACCCGATACAGCACCGCCCCAGGACGAGGTCGGCAATATCTCCCAGGATCCGGCGCATGTCCAAGATTCCCGTGGATCCCCACCGGCCACCAGGGGTGACACCAGCCTGTGGATGCTTTGGGGAAATCCGGTCGTGCGCTGAAAAGGGCGGCCAACTACCATGGCAGTTGCTGTCTTTATCCAATCGTTATTTCTGGAAGGTCTCAACGTGGGTGTTCTCGACAAAATCCTTCGTGCGGGTGAGGGAAAGACACTCCGCAAACTCGAAGGAATCGCTCGCACCGTCAATTCCATTGAGCAGGACTTCGTGGACCTTACCGACGAAGAACTGCGCGCTCTGACCGATGAATTCAAGGAGCGTTTTGCGGAGGGGGAGACTCTGGACGATCTCATGCCCGAGGCATTTGCGACCGTGCGCGAAGCAGCAAAGCGCACATTAGGCCAGCGGCACTACGACGTCCAGATCATGGGTGGCGCGGCACTGCATTTGGGGAATATCGCTGAAATGCGCACGGGTGAGGGTAAGACACTGGTCTCGACATTGCCGGCGTACCTGAACGCTATTGCAGGCAAAGGTGTGCATGTCGTGACGGTCAACGACTACCTCGCCGAACGCGACTCGGAATGGATGGGTCGAGTGCATCGCTTCTTGGGTTTGCGGGTGGGAACCATTCTCAACAGTATGACCCCGGCCGAGCGCCGCGAGGCGTACGCCGCAGACATCACCTACGGCACCAACAATGAATTCGGGTTTGATTACCTTCGCGACAACATGGCGTGGAGTGCTGAAGAGATGGTTCAACGCGGCCATCACTTTGCAATTGTCGATGAAGTTGACTCTATTCTCATCGACGAAGCCCGTACGCCTCTCATCATCAGTGGTCCGGCCGACCAGGCCACTGATTGGTATGGTGAATTCGCCCGCATCACCCGCAAACTGACGCGGGATGAACACTACGAGGTCGATGAAAAAAAGAAGACCGTGGGCGTGCTGGAAGCGGCCATTGATGTTGTGGAAGACGAGCTCGGAATCGACAACCTGTATGACACGGTGAATACCCCGCTCGTCGGTTATTTGAACAACGCCATTCGCGCTAAGGAATTGTTCAAGCGCGATCGCGATTATGTCGTCATGGAAGGTGACGTTGTAATCGTTGATGAACACACGGGTCGGATTCTCAAAGGTCGCCGCTACAACGAAGGCCTGCATCAGTCAATCGAGGCCAAAGAAGGTGTGGAGATTAAGGCTGAGAACCAGACTTTGGCGACCGTCACGTTACAGAACTTCTTTCGCCTTTATGACAAGCTCGGTGGCATGACCGGCACGGCCATGACCGAAGCGGCCGAGTTCAACCAGATTTACAACTTGGGTGTTGTTCCCATTCCCACGAACCGTGACATGGTTCGCCTTGACAATGCTGACTTAATCTTCCGGACCAGCGATGCTAAATATGCTGCTGTGCTGGAAGACATCACTGAACGTCATGCAAGCGGTCAACCTATTTTGATCGGCACCACGAGCGTAGACAAATCCGAAGAGTTGTCCGCAATGCTGAAGAAAAATGGCATTCCCCATGAAGTACTGAACGCCAAGCAGCATGAGCGCGAGGCTGCAATTGTTGCCATGGCCGGCCGCAAAGGCGCTGTGACGGTAGCGACCAATATGGCCGGGCGCGGAACCGACATCATGCTCGGTGGCAACTCTGAAGCGCTAGCGGCCATGGATCTTGCCCGTAGGGGTCTCGACCCGGTCGAGGATCCGGAGGCGTATGAAGCTGCGTGGAAATCCGCGGTTGCAACGGCCGAAGCTGCTGTGAAGAACGAACACGAAGAAGTGGTGGGCCTTGGCGGCCTATACGTATTGAGCACGGAACGCCATGAGTCCCGTCGAATTGATAATCAGTTCCGTGGTCGATCGGGTCGCCAGGGAGACCCCGGTGAGTCGCAGTTTTACCTGTCCCTTGAAGACGACCTCATGCGGCTTTTCAAGTCCGACATGGTCGATGCTTTCCTACGCCGGTTCAATGTCCCCGACGATGTCCCGATCGAAGCGAAGATGGTGTCCAACGCGATTCGCTCCGCGCAAAGTCAGGTAGAAGCGCAAAACTTTGAAATTCGAAAAGATGTGCTCAAGTACGACGATGTCCTCAACCGCCAGCGCCTGGTGATTTATGGCGAAAGGCGACGGGTTCTTCAGGGCGAGGATATTCAAGAGCAGGTCCGTGAATTCATTCGAGAAACGGTGAGCAGTTATGTGGATGCCGCTACCGCTGACGGGTATCCCGAATCTTGGGACTTGGATCGAATGTGGGCGGCATTGCGCCAGTTGTATCCGGTCAAGGTGACCCTTGATGAAATCCTCGAAGAGTCCGGTGGTGATTTGGGTGGTCTGAGTGGCGACCTGCTCAAAGCGGAACTTGTCGAAGACGCCGAGCAGGCATATGAACTCCGCGAACAAGAGTTGGGCGAAGAAGTCACTCGCGAATTGGAGCGCAGGGTCATTCTGTCGGTCCTGGACAGAAAGTGGCGAGAGCATCTCTACGAAATGGATTACCTGCGCGATGGCATTGGTCTGCGCGCCATGGCTCAAAGGGATCCATTAATTGAGTATCAGCGAGAGGGCTATGACCTCTTTATTGCCATGATGGACTCCATTAAAGAGGAAACGGCCGGTTACCTATTCCACGTGGAAGTCCAAGTGAAGCCCCAGGTTTCTGAGGAAACGGCTGAGGTAATCGAAGGGCTCAAGGATGCAACCGGATTCCTGCCAGCCCCCGAGATATCGGCAAAAGGGCTCGCTCCGGAGCGTCCCACTCACATGGAGTACTCGGCACCCGATGAATCAGGTGAGGTAGTTCATGGCGATATGGAAGCCACCGATGCAGGAATTATTGAAGTAGACCCCAATGCTTCACGTGCCGAGCGCCGTCGTGCCGAGCGGGCGAATCGCAAAGCGCGCAACTGAACTCAATGCAGAACTGAATTAGTGCATTTCGACGGCGGTCAACACCCACTGTGATCCTTTTGCTTCCATGCGCATGGCAACCGCATGTGAGCGCGCTGTTCCGACCAGTACCGCGCTCGCCTCGATGATGCCCGGTGCAACCTGCATGGCTCTCACGCCGCTGACCTTGCGCAGTCGGGAGAGACCCTTCTGAGCGCGAGTGGCGGGATGGCGAGCGTAACTCTGACCGCGCAAAGCTAAGAGGGTCAAGGGTTCGCGGCTGACCCATCTATTCAATTGAGCGGAGGGCCGCTCGCCACAACCCACTTCAAAAACCATGCGAGCCATGTGACTTGCCCAATAAACCGGGTGGGGCACCTTGGCGGTAAACCCTTGGTCATTGATGACCTCAATATGTGCGGGCAGTCCCTGGGTGACGGCTGACGGGATGGGGCGCACCGCAGGAACCCCTGGGGCAATCTGCCATTGGAGTGGAAGGGGCATTTGGGTATTGGAATGACCGCCGTGGATCAGGGTTAAATTGGGTGGTGATGCGGTTCCGTTATCCAGTGTTTTCGCGGAGTCCCACTCGGGGACCAATGGATCGGTCATGACTCTTCCTGTCTCGTTGTTTACCTGCATTTGATTATGTTTGCTACGGTTTAATTGCATTAGCATTATCTGCCGATACCACCGTGTCCTGTCAAGGCTGGATAAAAACCTGTGGATTTCTATTCGGGGAAGAGCCAATATTTAATTGTCTACATCAGTTATGCCCAATTAATTGATTTCTAATCAACCCACACCCGATCCTGTGGTTATCCACAGAAGCAGTTATCCACAGAAGAAAGCGTGGTCTGGTTCGCCACTGCCGGCGCATGGACAATCGACAAATGGTCGAGGAGGGTGCCGCGGTTGTATTGGGGGTGGGGTCCGGCGGCGCGACCCACATGGACCTGCGCTGGATTGAGGCCGAGGCGGCGGTTCAGGCCGAGATCGATCGCGATGTACTGGACGAAGCTGCCGGGTTGGCCGAAGCAGAGTTATCGCAACTGACCCTGATTGAACTTGTGAGGGATTCGGTTGGCGCTTTCATTCACGCGAGAGTGAATGGGATTTATGAGAGTGGGAATTATGTGCGTGGGGTTTTAACGGGTGTGCACACGGGCGCAAGCCGTGACTGGTTGATTATTGGCAATAACCAGCTGGTGAATCTCGACGCCGTGACCGCGGTGCGCGGATTGAGAAGATATGCGGGCGCCGGCCCAATTCATCAATCACCGCATGGATCAACGCACTCGGCAACGGTGCAAGCGTGGTTGCGAGATCGAATCGGCATGAAGATAGCCGTGCACGGTAATACTGCTGTTGCAGTGGGTGTTCTGTGCGAAGTGGGCGGGAATTTCGTGAGCATTCATCAGGGTCACACCGCCGAATTGATACCCCTCAAAAACCTCGGTGTCCTAGTGGTTGTCTAATGCAGGGGAGTCATCTTTACTCAATGGATGCGTCTCGACAAACTTCTTTGTTTGGGTGTACATGTCGGCGATATACGTCTCGAGAGCCTGACTCTCCACCCGCCACTGTCCTCGGCCACCAACTTTGATAGCGGGTAATTCCCCATTACGCACCAAGGCGTAAGCCTGGGCGGCGGAAATATTCAAAGTTTCGGCGACATCGGTCAGGGTGAGAAATCGCATGAACTGATCGTGCCAAATGAGGGTCGATCTGGCAGCACTGCCTCGCCGGTTGTGGATAACCGTTTTTCTTTTTTGGATGGGTGCCGCATAGTCAGTTCATTGGAATTCTCTGAGTTTTCCCGGCTCAGACGCGCGGAGGAGTGATTATGCAATGGGGTAAACCAACCAAGGTGACTCGATCCCGATCCTCGCGCTGGGGTGATGTGCGTCTGTGGGTCGGTGTCAGTGTGCTGATCGGTTCCATGTTCATTGGCGCCAGGGTGATGGCTTCGGGGGAGGAGACCGTGACCCTGTGGCGAGCGACCTCGGATCTTGCAGTGGGGAGTAGACCGGTTTCGGTGGAACCGATTGTGGTTGCACTGGGTGGATCCGAAGAGTCCTATTTCCAAGGAGTGAATCCGCCTTCGGGTGTAGTAATTCGACCGGTCGGAATGGGGGAATTCATTCCAGCGGCTGCTCTCGGCAGTGCAGGTGCAATCCCAGTTCGTGTTGTCACCGTTGCGGTGGACCCATTGCATGTTGCCATTGGAGTGAACTCAGGGGATCAAGTGGATGTGTGGGCGAGCGTTGATCCCTCGAAGGTATCCACCTCGGATCCGGCTTCGACAGCGCCCAATAAAGTGTTAGCGCACATCACGGTGGAAGAAATCGCGCGCGATGTTGTGGGAACTGGGGGCGATATTGGGGTTGTGTTATCAGTCCCCGAGGCAGATATCCCTGCCCTGGTGATGGCCATGCGCACCGGGGTCATTGATCTGGTCAAGGTTCCCCTCGCGGAAACACTCGATCAATCCCGAAGCAACATGGCGCCATGATTCCAAGAATCCGGGAGACTCAACTTAATCAATCCCCAATGATTTGGGGAATCAGTGACCCGACATTGGAAAGTGTCCTGCTTCGCCACGCACAGAATGCCGGAATTGACGTGCGTCGGCGGTGCGTCGATGCAGTGGAATTACTCGCGGCGAGTGCTGTTTCGCCAGGCGCACCCGTGCTGGTGGACATGAACCTATCCAGACTTAGTCGAGAGGTTCTCTCCGCTCTCATGGACCACACGGGCAATATCACCATTCTTGCCGGTACCGATCATCAGTATTCGCTTGCTCGTTCCTGGGCTCTGGGACAGGTGGTTCGCCTACGCGATTCCGCATCCGTTGACCCTGGCAATCCATCAGGTCCGGACTCTCAATCAGGTCCCGACTCGGCAGGGGGTATTGAACTCGAGGAGGTGATGAGAACCATTGGGCAATCAATGCATCGGTGGGTCAAACCTCCGGTAGCTCAGCAGGTCGAAGCGATCAAGGAGGGAGCCCACGTGGTGTGTATGTGGAGTGCCACTGGATCCACCGGTCGATCCACCGTTGCCATCGGCCTTGCTGAGGCGTGGGCGCGCGGCGGTGAGCGAGTATTGCTGATCGATGCGGACACGTGCGCTCCGTCTTTGGCCACGGCTTTGGGGATAACCGATGACCTGAGTGGAATTGTGGTGGCATGTAGATATGCGGATCAAAATTCCCTTGATCAACGAAGTCTGTCCAGTGCGTGCCGGGAACTCAAGAACAACCTTTGGGTACTCACCGGAATAAATGATCCACAAAGGTGGCCCGAAGTTACCGGGACCTCACTGAGTTCGGTTATTGATCGAGCGCGTGACTTCTTTGATCGGGTTGTTATTGACATTTCACCGATCGTGTCAGATCCGGCCGATTCGGTGGATGGTCCCTATCTTGATCCGCTTGCTCGCTTGCGTCCAACCCGAAATATGGCCGGCCACGCGGCATTAAAGGCGGCGGACACGGTCATGGTTGTCATTCGACCAGATGCAGTTGGGGCCTTGCGACTGGTGCATGATTTTGGGCCGCACTCCAAATATTTCCCACACGCAAAAACAGTTTTTCTCGTGAATCGAGTCAATCCAAAATATCGAAATTCACTGCATGGGGAATTTAGTGCAATTTGTGGCGGACTTGTGGGCCGTGGATCCCAGGGCGAATACCAGGGGCAGAGCCGGGAGAGGAACCACGAGAGCATTCACTTGCCTGTGCTGATTATGGTTCCTGAGGATCCCGTTACTGAAACCATGATCAGAATGAGTGCGACCATGGCGGAGGTGAAAACAAACTCCAAAATATTTCGCGCTTTGCGAAAGGCTGCTGGGCAAATTTCTCAGCATGAAATGACCGCCCGTGAAATGACCGCCCGTGAAGTGGTGGGCGCCGAAGTTGCGGCCAAGCAATTACGGAGACGGAAGCACTACAACAAGATCGCCGATTTTCGACCACTCATAAAGCTTTTCGGCATCTTCGGCCGCCATACGCACACAACCGCCAGTGGCAATCGGTAGACCCAGTTGGTCGACCGAGTGCATCATTTCGCCGTCGTAGTACTTGGGAATACTGTGAAAACCAATGGCAGTTTTACCGTCGTTGCCGTAGGCAAATCGGGTCATGTGATCAAAGGTGACCTTTGAGTTCGGGTTACCACTGCGCTCGGATTTGGAGAAAACTTTGTACTCTCCCATCACCGGACGATCCCAGCGTCCAACAATGGGAAACCGATGCACAACTTCGTTTTTCTTATTCATCACCCACAGGGTCATCAGCGACTTGTCATAGACAATTCTTCGGCCCGTGTTTTTATCCAACGGCATTTCGGGAATGTTTTTTGCCTTACGCTCCCGGGTAGCCGGCTTGGGCTTCTTTGGCTTGGGAGTTGGACTGGGTGTGATGGTTATTGTGCTCGGCTGGGCGGCAGCGGGTGTACGGACTGAAGTGTCCGGGGATGGCGTTGCTACCGGGGATGGCGTTACTACCGGGGATGGGGTTGCCGGGGTCGATTGTTCGGGTGCAGGGTCAGACTCCGATGCGGTGGCATTGGAGGTATTGACGCTGATCACACCAACGATCCCGCCAGCGACCAGGGCAACGGCCAGTAAGGCGGTCACCGAAAACAGCAGGCGGGGAAGTTTCACTCCGGAAGTATGTCACGAAACACCCAAATACGGTGTTCTCGCGCCCCGAAATTGCCCCGGCGTGTGAGAATAGCGGGATGTGCGTGAACAGGCTTGCTCGGATAACCGCCCAAGGGTCTCCATGGACAGGCTGAGCAGCCTCGATGCTTCCTTTCTCTACATTGAATCTGACGAAGCACCGCTAAACATTGGCACCGTATCCATTTTCCAGGCACCCGAGTCTGGCTTTGATCACGAGCGGCTGGTGACCCTCATCCGGCGGCGTCTGGCATTTGTCCCCCGTTATCGTCAGCGGGTTAAGGCCATCCCACTGGGAATCTTCCGACCGGTATGGGTCGATGACACTCAATTCGATGTGTCCTTCCATGTGCGTCGGTCTGCATTGCCCAAGCCGGGGACTCGGCAACAATTAGATGAATTGGTCGCCAGGCTCATGAGTCGCCCGCTCGATCGCAGTCGGCCGCTGTGGGAGATGTATCTCATTGAGGGTCTGGCTGACGGTCAATTCGCCATTGTGACCAAGAGTCATGAAGCCCTTGTCGATGGCCTCGCCGCACTTGATATTTCCCAGGTGATTTTGGATTCACATCCGGATACACCCCCTGGACCACCTGATTCGTGGCGCCCTCAGAGTGAACCCGGCTCAATTGAATTGGTGAGTGCCAGCATGACTCAGGTACTGACCCACCCGACAGCAGCCCTCGATATTGCTGCGAGTTCCGTGCGCGAGGTGGTGACCAATGTTCAGGATGTTGTCAATGGCGGAGTTCGGGCGGTTCAAGATTCCATTCAGAGCGTTGTGTCACTGGCGAAACTCGGAACAAGTTCACCTCTCAAGGCAAAATTGGGAGCACAGCGTCGATTCCAATCGCTGGACATTGAATTGGAACAACTTCGTCACCTGAAAACTGAAGCACGCAGAGCAGGAATTGAAGCGACCGTCAACGACATCATTTTGTCCATTGTCACCGGTGCCATGCGATCGTGGTTGGTCAAACACGACTCCCTTCTTACGGGAGCTTTGAGTAATGGCCGATTCCGCGCGCTGGTCCCCGTCTCCTTAGAAGCTCCCGGCCCAGATCCCGACGGATTGGGAGGCAGGGTCAACGCCTATTTGATCGATTTACCGATCCATGAATTCGATCCGGCGGATCGACTCGAAGTAGTTGTGAATCAAATGTCGGTTCTCGATCCCAGCAATGAATTCATGGGTGCCGGAGCGATTGTGCAAATTGCTGGATTCGGGCCGGCCACCATGCATGCACTCGGTGCTCGCGTGGCCGCCACGCTTGCTCGCCGAACCTATGACCTGACGGTCACCAATGTGCCAGGACCGCAACACGCACTGTTCGCTACCGGCTCGGAAATGGTTGCCACGTATCCGAGTATTCCACTTGTTCCGGGACAAGCATTAAGTATTGGGCTCACCAGTTACAACGGTACTTTGCATATTGGTTTGATGTCAGACCGTGACGCGGTCTCTGACCTGTCGGTGCTGGCAGCAGGGTTTAATGATTCCGTGATTGGAATGCGGGCGGCGCTGAACCAGCGCAATCTACGTGGTAATCGCGGAGCTCTCGGCGGTTCTGGATCGGCTCCGCACCTGCGGGTGGTGAATGACTAATCGTGGGTAATCCCAAACGAGCCATTGTGATAGGTGGCGGGGGTGTTCTTGGCGGCACCTGGGCGGTCGGGGCTTTGAGTGCTCTGGAGCAGAGCCAAGGTTTCTCCGTCAACGATGTCGATCTCCTGGTGGGTACCTCGGCGGGTTCGGTATTGGCGAGTCTCATTGCACGGGGCGTGACAATTGATGAACTCATTCAGCATTACAGTGATCAGAAAGTCACGAGTGGCCCACTTGAGGGATACCAATGGGATCCGCAGCGCGCCACGGGTGGCGGTCGACCGGGTTCTCCGCGGCAGTGGTTACCAGGATCCCCTGGCCTGATTGGTGTGGGCTTGCGAAATATTGGCAAGATTCCGGCAACAGCGGTGTTGTCCGGTCTGCTCCCGCAAGGAGGTAAAAGCCTTGAGCGAGTTGGACACCTGATCGATGCTGTATCACCCATGGGCGCATGGGCTGAGTCACCACCGGAATTGTGGATTGTCGCAATGGACTATGACACCGGCAAACGAGTCGTGTTTGGTCGTCCGGGTGCGCCACGAGTGCCGCTATCAGATGCCGTTATGGCGTCCTGTGCGATCCCTGGGTGGTTTACGCCCGTCACCATTGATGGTCGAACCTATGTGGACGGTGGCGCAATCTCTGCGACCAGCGTCGATGTTGTCGCAGAATACGACTGCGATGAGGTCTACGTCATTGCACCCATGGCTGCCACCGAGTCTGATCATCCGTCGGGAATCGGAGCCAAGTTGGAGCGTCGATGGCGTTCGCACATCACCCACGCAGCTCATCATGAAATTGACATTGTGGAACAAGCGGGGGCTCGGGTGCACTTTGCTCGTCCGACACCGGAGGACCTCAATGTGATTGGTGCAAACCTGATGGATTCCACCAAGCGCCTACACGTGTTGGAGACTTCATTGCGAACGAGTGGCCATATGTGGGCCGGTATTACTTAGAGTCTTTCGCGGGCAACGCGCTCCTCCGCATTGAGGTAGCGCGTTGTTTGTTCTGCGGCTACTTTCTCAATTTTCCCACCAATGAAGGGCACCGATGCCGTGAATTTTCCGGTTGTTGTAATTGAGGTCTCGGATTCGGATTCGTTCTGAGATGGCGTGAGTTGCAGACGCCCTTCAAATTTCATGGGCCCCGAAAACTCAACACTCACCTGGGCGGATCGCCCACCATTGGTATCCGCCGGCGTCCACACTTGAGTTTCGGTGACCGTGATCGTGTCGCCGACAAGTGACTTGGCCGGCCCGGGAAGGTCCGCAGGAAGTACTCGAGTGCTCACGAGCGTAACGGAACCTTCGGAGCCGGGAGTGATGCTCGCGGTTGTTGACAGTGATCCGGTAGCAGCACATTTGGCAAGAATAAAATCCTCGTTTGCCAAGAGTTTGAAAAGAGTTTGCGCATCGGTTGGGAAATTTTGGGTGTGCGTGAAGTCTGTTGGCATGGTGATCCGTCCTTTGTGGTCGTGAAGCCTTCTGAGGACTACCGTAGGGGTGTGCCGTCCGTCGATGATCGATCCCTCGGTGTTGTACATGCTCGCATGTTCAGAGACCTCGATTCCGAGAGTGTGATCCCGCAACACGCTAGCGCAATGGTGGAGTGGGCGAATCATCGATCCGCGGGCCAGGCACTCGTTCGGGCGTGGACACCCCCAGATCAAGATGCAATGGAGTCGTCGTACTCCGTGATTGAAATCGTGACCGACGATATGCCTTTCCTTGTTGCTTCAGTCACGGCGGAGTTAACTCGCAATGGTCGAGCGATTTATCTGGCCGCTCACCCGCAATTTGCAGTGACTCGTACACATGGTGAGCTCGTGGAAGTACACGACATTGACGTAGATGCCATCACCGAAGGCATGATCGCAGAGTCCTGGATGCACATCCACATTGAGAGAGATTTCGTCACCCACGATCTAGATGCATTGGTTCCTGAAATTGAAAGAGTGCTGTCCGATGTTCGCAAAGCGGTGAGTGACTGGGCACCCATGCGCAAGAAGGCCATTGAGATCTCCGGGATGCTTCGTCGCGAGCGGCTGGGTCAAGTGTCCGAGTCGCAACGCGATGAAGCGATTGCGCTACTGGACTGGCTGACCCAAGACAGTTTCACTTTCATTGGGTACCGCGAGTATCTATTGGTGGACGTGAATGGTGAGGATGCCCTCGCTCCCGTGCCCAACACCGGCTTGGGTATTTTGCGGCAGCCCGAGCAACGCGGCAAAGTATCCGAAAGTTTTGCGCAATTGCCAGTTGCCGTTCGCGCGAAGGCGCGGGAGCAAGAGTTACTGGTATTGAGTAAAGCCAACTCGAGGTCCACCGTTCACCGACCGAGGTACCTGGATTACATCGGCGTGAAGACTTTCAATGACCAGGGCGATGTTGTGGGTGAGCGCCGATTCCTTGGCCTATTTGCAGCACGCGCATACTCTGATTCCGTCCTGGAAATTCCCGTCATACGGGAGAAGGCCCGTCAAGTGGAACGTGAACTCAACTTCATTCCGGGGTCCCACAGTGCAAAGGATTTTGAGGAATTCCTTGATACCTACCCGCGTGACGAACTTTTCCAAATCACCGTAAAACAATTGGCAAAGATTGCAAAGTCAGTGTTGTTACTTCAGGAACGTCGGCAAACCAAACTCTATTTGCGCAATGATCCCTATGGTCGGTTTGTCTCTGCACTCATCTATTTTCCCCGTGATCGTTACACCACGGCGGTGCGACTGAAATTAGAGGCCATTCTCCGCGACGCATTTGGCGGTACGCACGTGGATTATTCGGCTCGTGTCACTGAATCGGTGCTTGCACGTTTGCACTACATCATTCATATTGAGCCAAGCGAGGCAATACCGGAAATCGAGCCCAGTGATCTGGAGCGTAGACTCGCAGAAGCGACCCGAAGTTGGGAAGATGACTATCAGTCAATCCTGATTGACCGAGGGATATCGGGTCTCATTGGTTCTTATTTGGTTGCATTTCCCGAGTCGTATAAAGAAGATTTAGATCCAGCGACCGGTGTTAATGACACTCTGATCATTGAGGGCCTCAAGCCAGATGAACTCGCCCTGGATCTGTATGCCCCCGTGGTGTCGGATTCCAGGGATATCCGATTCAAGGTGATTCGAGTGGGGGCGGCCATGTCGCTCTCTCGAATACTTCCGATTCTCGAACGCTTGGGTGTCGATGTCCTTGATGAACACCCACATGAAATTGAGCGCAAGGGTAGGCCATCGGCCTGGGTTCTAGATTTCGGAATTGTGTTGCCCGAGGGTGAACTGCACAGCCCAGACTCACTCTTCACTCGCTTTGAAGATGCATTCAGAGCCGCATGGTTTGGTCACACAGAGTCAGACTCTTTCAATACCCTGATTGTTACCGCAGGATTATCGTGGCGGGACTGCACCATCATTCGGGCATATGCCCGGTACATGCGCCAGATCGGTACAACATTCGGACAGGGTTACATCGAGTCAGTGGTGTTGGGAAACAGTGGTGTTGCCCGATTGCTCATTGAGTTCTTTCGAATACGTTTTGATCCGGACTTCCCCGGTGACCGAAGTGCCGTGGGGGAGTCCGCACAGGAGCAATTCGAGCAGGCAATGGTGGAAGTTCCCTCCCTGGATCATGATCGAATTCTCCGCATGTTTTGGTCCTTGATCGCCGCAACCGTGCGAACAAATTTCTATCAAGACAATGTCTTTTCACCAGGATCCACAACCGCGTTGGCGTTCAAACTCGAGCCGCGAAATATCCCCGATATTCCATTGCCGCGTCCGGTTCATGAAGTGTGGGTGTATTCACCACATGTGGAGGGCGTGCACCTGCGGTTCGGCGAGGTAGCCAGAGGTGGCCTGCGGTGGAGTGACCGGCGCGAAGATTTTCGCACTGAAATATTGGGCTTGGTCAAAGCTCAGGAAGTGAAGAATGCGGTAATCGTTCCGGTCGGTGCCAAGGGTGGGTTTTTCGCCAAGCGACTGCCAGATCCGGCAGTCGATCGAAGCACTTGGCTGCAGGCGGGTGTTGCCGCCTACCAAAACTTCATCCGTTCGCTGATATCTGTCACCGATAACTTGGTTGACGGCGAAGTTGTCCCACCGGAACGGGTGGTTCGCCATGACCCCAATGACACCTACTTGGTGGTCGCGGCGGACAAAGGCACCGCCTCCTTCTCCGATATTGCCAACAGAATTGCGGTGGACGCGGGGTTTTGGTTGGGCGATGCCTTCGCATCGGGTGGCTCTGCGGGCTACGACCATAAGGCCATGGGCATCACCGCCCGGGGGGCGTGGGAATCGGTCAAGCGCCACTTCTTGGAAATGGATATTGATACCCAAGAACAGGACTTCACGGTCATTGGCATCGGTGACATGAGCGGTGATGTCTTTGGAAATGGCATGCTGCTCAGTGAACACATCCGCTTACTCGGAGCATTTGACCATCGGCATATTTTTGTCGATCCGAACCCTGAAGCAAGGTCAAGCTACCAAGAGCGCCAGCGTCTGTACGAGTTACCGGGTTCATCGTGGGATGACTACAACCGCGAATTGATTTCCACAGGCGGGGGAGTATTCCCTCGATCGGCGAAGTCCATCGCGATCACCCCGGAAATGCGAGATTCACTGAGCATTGATTTCCAAGGCGACACGTGTACGCCTGATCAACTGATCAACGCGATCTTGCGGGCTCCTGCTGAACTCCTGTGGAATGGTGGAATCGGCACCTACGTGAAAGCGAGCACGGAAACAAATATTGATGTTGGGGATAAGGCCAACGACGCAATCAGAATTAATGGCACCGATGTGCGTGCCCAAGTGGTCGGCGAAGGTGGCAACCTCGGATTTACCCAATTAGGTCGGGTAGAGGCAGCGCGTCGAGGTGTCCGAATCAATACAGATGCGATTGATAATTCAGCAGGAGTTGACACTTCTGATCACGAAGTGAACATCAAGATATTGCTCGCACCATTGGTTGCCGGTGGTGACATCTCCTTAGAACAGCGCGATGAACTACTGCGCAACATGACCGATTCCGTTGGTGATCTTGTTCTACAAGACAATTTTGACCAAAACGTGGTGCTATCCAATGCCCGGGCAGGTGCAATCCGATTGCTCAATGTGCACCAACGAATGATTAAGGATCTTGAACGCAAGGAAATCCTCAACCGTGCACTCGAGTATCTCCCCGACGATGAAGAGTTCGCCACCCGCAAAGCCGCTGCTGAAGGATTAACATCACCGGAATTGGCGGTTCTTCTGGCATTCGCGAAGATCGATATCACGCGCAGCCTGAATGAATCCCAGTTCGGCCTAGATCCGTGGTGTGACCATATTGTGCTGGACTACTTTCCTGAACAACTAGCGAGTCAGTATGGTTCCGATATACGTCAGCACCCATTACGGTCGTCAATTGCTAATACGGTTATAGCCAATCGGTTGATAAACGTAGGCGGAATCACTTTCATTTTCCGAGCGGTCGAAGAGACCGGTGCAAGTGCCGTAGAAGTCGTCAAAGCCGCTTTGGCCGCCATGAAGATATTCGGAATTGATACCACGTGGAGATGGATTAATGAGTTACCCGCCACGGTGCCGGTAAAAGCTCGAACCGCACTGCACCTTGAAGTTCGACGCCTTTTGGACCGAGCGGTGCGCTGGTTCCTGCAAAACCGTGGTTCGGGCATTGATATAGCCGGCGAAGTGGCCGCCTATCAACAAACCGTTAGTGAATATGCTGCCGGCGTTGCCGGGGCGCTCAAGGGACAAGAGTCAGAACGATTTCAACGCATGGCTCAACGCTTCGTGGATGCAGGTGCCCCTGAGGACCTGGCTAAACGTGCCGCCGGTGGCCTCGACGTATTCAGTTTATTGGACATCACCGAGATAGCCAGGAAAACGGAAATCCCCATGCCTGAAGTAATTGATCTCTATTTCACCCTCTCTGAACGATTCGAGATTGATCGACTCTTGGTGCGCATCACGGGATTGCCCCGAGGGGATCGGTGGACATCATTGGCTCGGCAAGCCATGCGCACCGATTTATATGCCGTCATAGCGGAGTTGACTTTGCGCGTGGGCGAGTCAACGGATCCCGGAACCGCGACCGAGCGCGCCCACCAATGGGAATCGAGCCGGACCGAGGGGATTGCGCGCACTCGGTCCACCCTCGATGAAATTTTAAGTAGTGAGGACACCGAGTTGGCCACCATCTCGGTAGCGCTGAGGGTGCTGCGCAATCTCGTGGCCCAGGCCGGTTGATTCACATGAGTAATAGATACAGCCGACACCTTCGCATTCCTGAAATAGGTGAGCGTGGTCAACAACTGATTGCCGATTCCAGGGTGCTTGTTGTGGGCAGTGGGGGATTGGGCTCACCCGCTCTGCTGTATTTGGCGGCCGCGGGGGTTGGGGTTATCGGGATTGTGGACCACGACCTGGTGGACATCAGCAACCTGCAGCGCCAAGTGATATTCAATGAGGACTCCGTGGGGCTATCGAAGACCGATTTGGCCGCCCAGCGGATTCGTGAATTGAATTCAACGATCGAAGTTCGTGCTTATGACACCCTCTTGACCCGCGACAATGCACTGAAGATTTTATCCGACTTCGATGTTGTTATAGATGCCACAGATAATTTTGCCACGCGCTATTTGATTAACGATGCCTGTGTCTTATTGGGGATCCCATATGTGTGGGGATCAATTTTGCGTTTCGATGGCCAGATATCTGTTTTCGGTCACGGTAATGGCCCGTGCTATCGGTGTGTGTTCCCCCAACCCCCGGAACCGGGTACCGTCCCCAGCTGTGCCGATGCCGGTGTGATCGGATCCATCTGCGGTGTCATCGGTTCAATGCAGGCAACTGCCGCATTGGCACTTGTCATGGGTTTGCACAGTCCACTAGCTGGATCAATTGGGGTGTTCAATGCCCTTGACATGTCCTTTGACAAGGTGCCGATTCACAGAAACCCCGAATGCATGGTGTGCGGGGATACGCCAACGCTCACCGAACTCATTGACTACCCCGAGTGGTGTTCGGCAAGTGATCATTCGATTCCTCGACGCGAACTCCAGCAATTACTGCGTGAGCGGGATTCGGGTGCCACGGATTTTGTCCTGGTAGATATTCGTGAGGTAGCCGAGACCCACTTAGGCATGATTCCCGGGGCCATTCATTTGCCCATGTCCGAGCTGCAGACCGTGGATCAACTGGACGCGCACATCCAGAAAGTATGCGGTCCGGGGGACATTATTTTTTATTGTGCATCGGGTTATCGGTCAGCCATTCTTATCCGAGCGTTGACCGATGCGGGACTGCCCAATGTGCGGCACTATCCCGGCGGATTCAGCGAATGGAGTTCGGTGTAATCGCGTGCGACATTGTTTGGGTCGTGCCCTTTAATCGTTGCAGTTTGATAGTTAGAGCGCGTTCTTCTTGGTGAGGTAATTAAATGCCCAGTAACCCGGAATGGTGGGCAACCAGAACGTGACCAAGCGATAGAGCAATACCGCCGAGACGGCGAGGCCGGCATCCAAGCCGGCGGCGGTCAGACCGGCAGCGAGAGCCGCCTCAACAGCGCCCAGACCACCGGGGGTGGGTGCGGCTTGACCGATGGTGGCACCGGCCAAGTACACGACGGCGATGACGGCAATACTCAGGCTGCCGCCGAATGCCTCCACGCACGCGAAGAGAACACCGACATAGGCGAGGTTCAAAATGAGGATTCCACCAACGCCTTCAAGAAGTTTTCCGGGGCGTTGCGCCACCGTGACCAATCTCGGAATAACCTCTTTGATCAGCGGACCAGTGCGTCGAGAGATCTCTCGGCGAACATAAGGGACCGCCAGAAGTGCCAGGAGCGCCACGGCGACGGCCGCCACGCCAATGACGGCCCACATGGGGGGATTGAAGGTGAGATCGGCCTGGGTACCCGCCGCGATACCGAATGCGGTGAGCAATACCAGGTGCGTCACAAAAGCTGCGACCTGTGAAACTCCCACACTCGCCGCAGCCAGGGCCGGGTGCAGCCCGGCTTTTTGTAGGTAGCGCACGTTAATGGCAATGGCCCCCAATGTGGGCGGAGATACAAGGGTGGCAAAGTCGCCCGCCACCTGGGCGAGCAGGGTGCGAATGAATGATAATTTCTCAGGAACGAATCCTGAGAGCGACCAGGTGGCGCCCGCGTATGTGATCAAACTCAGGAGAAGCGCCGTGAGGATCCACCACCAGTTGGCAGTGCTGAACAGTGTTCCAAGATCAACCGATGTGAGTTGTGACAACAGGACATAGCCGGCAATGGAACCGGCGATGATCATGAACAGGGTGCGTGGCTTGACCCGTTGGATTTGAATTGGCTCCGTATCAGCATCGGGTCGCATCTCCACGATGGCATCGCGAAGCGACACGATCATGCCTTTGTGTTTACGTAATTCCTTGCGGGTTGTGGAGGAAAGTGCAACAGGTTGTAGGGCTGGGAGCGCGCGTGCCAACCCGGCACTTCCGAGAACACGTCGACCGGAATCCACTGCACGCGCAATCGAAGTGACCATGGCCAGGGTGCACAGCAATTCGGCCAGATCAAGTCGTTGGGCAACGTCACTCGCGGCTATTGCACCTTGATCCATGCCGAGTAAATAAACGTGGTCATCTTCTGAGCGCAATAAATGGCGAGCCGAGAGTGCGCGGTGGCTCATTTGATGCTCGTGCAAAGTGCGAAGAGCTCGCCACGCGGAGTCAAGGTTCCGGTCGGTGAGGTCATCGAGTTGATCAAATGTTTTTCCGGTGATTTGCTGGTACGCGAGCGCACACGAGTCGGATCCCACTTCGGTGGTGAGTAGTAGGCGCGGCACCGGAGTTCCGGCATTTTCCGCTGCATAGGCGATCAATGCGGATTGATCCACCGCCCGCCGCATATTAAATGCACCCTTGCCTGGTTCGTCACGCAATCGGAGGCTGGTCCAGAGGGCATTGACCAAACCGGCACCTTCAAGATCACGATCCAGCACCGTCACCCGGAGTGTGTCCCCGGACCGGGTCGTTGCAAGGTAGCGACGACCCCGTTGAGTCGTGTCGGTGAATCGAAGTTCGGTGATCGGATACCCGCCCTTGGACAAGGCGTGGGCAACGTCCTCCCCGCGAGGGAGCGTTGTCGGGGTACCCAGGGCATAACGGGTGAGCAGGCCAACCGCCCAGCCGGTCGCAACGGATAACCCAATCCCCGCGAGGGCAATTCCGGCGCTGAGAACCGTGACCAGGATCACTGACACGACCACGACAACCGCAATAACGTTCCACGGCCTGCGTCCCATCAGGCGCGTCACCGTCGTGAAAGCAATGACACCACCGAGAATGGGCGCGGTCGCGTCACTGGCACCGCTGATAGAACCAGCGAGGGCCACCAAAAGTCGAGTGTTATCCAAACTGGCAACAAACGCGGCGATAACAAAAAGAATTATGATCGCGAGGAAAAGTGCAACAAGTGCATCGAAGAGTTGACGGAATCGGCGTCGAATAATCAAATTAATGGAACCGGCAATTGGTAGGCCCAAGATGCCGATGCCTCCGACAACATTGAGAACCAAAACAACAATCGATGGCAACAAGGCCACACCGGAGCCAATATCACTGTCTAAGCCAGCGGTGGTGCTGGTGGCGAACCAGCCAAGCGCAATGGTGCCGAATGCCACTCCGACCGCAACCACAAACCGAACCAGATCAAGTGGTCTGCGGATCCGCTTTCTGACTTCGCCATCCTCGATCACCGCCGGTGAGGATGCCCCGGTCAGCAGATCCGACATCACCGGAATCGGACCGGCCAGGGTGCGTTCCATGACGATCCGATCCGAGGTGGACTGATCCGATCCGGACTGATCCGAACCGGGCGGTGCGCCGGAGGGCGAATCGCGGGTGGGATCAGGGGTCACAGGGTGATGTTGTCATATAGAGGTGGTATTCATGCACCATGCGGTGGGAACTGGACTGGAGTGGTCGTGAGTCCGAGGCATTCCCCGGAGACTTCACCCCGGATTCCGCTCAAAAGTCAGTGATCAGTCACCGGAGCGGAGCTTTGCTGGTCCTGGGGGCGGCGGGTTCAGGTAAAACACGAACCCTTGTTCACGCCGTTGCATCTCGAATGCAAGCGGGAGTTGATCCCCAATCAATTCTGGTTATAACTTTTGGCAAGCGGGCGGTCAGGGAGTTCCGCGAGGGGCTTGCGTCCATCACCGATACCGCCGCCCTGCCCACAGTTGCCACATTTCACTCATTGGCGTATTCCCTCGTGTCGAATATTTCCAGCGCAACTGCGGGGCTGGCGGTGTTGTCCGGTGCCGAAGAAGATGCCCGAATCATCGAAATAATTCGCGGCCTGCGTGAAGATTCACGTTTCGATTGGCCACCGGCAATTGCATCGGCCGCTCAGACGCGGAGTTTCGCTCGCGAAATGCGAGCGGTGATCGCTCGATTAAAGGAACTCCACATGTCCGGCCATGACCTCACCCGATTAGGTATCCAGGAAAACCGACCCGAGTGGGTGGTTGCCGGACAGATCGCCACAAATGAATCCGAAGTCATGAATCTTCAAGGAAGTGCGGACTACTCAGAGTTATTAATTCAAGCGGTGGGTGCCGCATCAGACTCCGCCCCACTTCGGGCGCTTACCCACCTGGTCATTGACGAATTCCAGGAAATGGGTCCACTGCAACATGATCTTGTTCAGGAAATCGGGCAGGTGGCCGGAAGGAGTGCCGGTCTCACCGAATTCATTGCCGCCGCGAACCCCAATGAAAGTATTTTCACTTTCCGTGGTGCCCAGACTCGCTATGTTGATCAATTCCGCACACACCACCCAACAGCCGACACGGTGTATTTGACTTCCATGTGGCGCAGTGGTGTGCAGGTGGGGCGGGCAGCGGAGAGTGTATTCCCCGAAGGTGCCGCTATTGCGTTTGAACATTTTCCCGTGCAATCGATAGCGGATCGAGTTCAGGTGAAGCGCTACGGAAGTCGCAATAGCCGAGCCGCTTTCATTGCGCAGGAGATTCGTGCGGCGCACATTGACCAGCACATCCCATGGCGATCCATGGTGGTCATTGGGCGCGCGACCTCAGATCTTCCCGCCATTATTCGCGCACTCGCCCGAGCTAATATTCCCGTGGTCGTTGGATCCGACGACATCCCGCTGGCAGAAGAACCGGCCGTCGGTGTGCTTGTCACCCTGTTGTGGGCGGCACTCTCACCGGAGAGCACGAGCGCGCAGAGTGTGCACGATTTACTCGCCGGACCACTGTGCGGGCTTGACTCCAGTGACATTCGTCGATTGGGCCGAGCATTGCGCACCGAAGATCGAAATACTCCATCCGCTCAACTCATCCGATACCTCATCCTGCACGGCACTGAAAGTGATATTCCTGCTGCGTTAAGTGGCAGAGGTCATTCCATGGACTCGGATATCGCCGTGCGGGTGACCCGACTACAGGGTCTTATCCGTGAATTGCGCACCGAGATCACAAGGCAGGTTCCGGTTCCCGATCTACTGTGGCTGGCGTGGACCGGTGGGAAAAAGTACTCACATGGCTGGCCGGAGAAATTGCGCACTTCCGCACTCAACCATGGTGCCCACGCCCACCACGACCTGGACGCGATCATGGCATTTTTCGATACGGCGGATCGGTTTAGTTCCCGTGGTCGCACCGGCTTAAGTAACTTCCTCTTGGCCCTCAAGGAACAGAAACTTCCAGCCGAGCCCGTTGCGGCCCGGGGGTTGCGAGCCGATGCCGTGCAGGTTATAACGGTGCACCACAGCAAAGGTCAACAATGGGATCGAGTGTGGATCACCGGACTCGAAGAAGGCATGTGGCCGAACCTTGTTGTCCGGGGCAGCATTTTGCATCCCGATGAAATAACCACCACTGGCGTTGGGCCGGGCGCGAATCCCATTGCATTGTTGCGTGAAGAGAGAAATCTGTTTTATGTCGCCGCCACCCGCGCACGCGAACAGGTCACTTTCACCTGCATTGATCAAGGCGAGGAAGGTGGGGATCAACCCAGCCGCTTCATCCACGATCTGGTGCGCAACGGTGTACCAGATCAGGTGGTTACCGGTTATCCGCGATCGAGTTCGTCGTGGAGTGGCCTTGCTGCCGAGTTGAGATCTGTTCTCGGGAATCCGGAATCTTCTGATTCCCTGAAGGCTGCGGCGGGTGCATTACTCCACGACATGGGCCCGAGCGTGGGGCCGGATACTTGGTGGGGGCTCGCGGAACTTACCCGATCAACGCGCCCCGTTCGCCCCCGTGATCTGCCACTTCGAATGTCGGGTAGTTCCCTTGATTCCCTCATAGCCTGTCCGCTGAAGTGGTTTCTCGACAAGGAAGTCAAGGCCCAGGTGTCCAGGGGTGCGGCCACCGCCTTCGGCAGCATTGTGCATGCAGTTGCCGAGTACGTCGCAAAAGGTGACGTACCGGACAACGTTGAAGCAATGCAGGCACTCATCAATAGCTCATGGCGCAATGTTGTGTATGAATCCCACTGGCAATCCACATCCGGAATTAGCGCACGCTCGTGAAGCCGCCGCTCGATTCCTTCGTTACCACCATCAATCAGATCGGGTGTATCTGGAGGCCGAGCAACTCCTTTCCACCGAAGTGAGTGTCACCACTCCAGCAGGCGAGTCCGACACCATTCTTCTTACCGGTTTTGTTGATCGCGTTGAACAGGATCCCTCCGGTCGGCTTGTGGCCATTGACTTAAAGAACATGAAGACCGCCGTTCCCACGGGAAAAATTCCCGAACATGGGCAGTTGGGCGTGTACCAGCTCCTCTTGAAAGAGCGACAGTCGTCCAAAGAAGTGGAACCGGGTATTGGTGCTGCCCTCGTGCAACTTCGGGTCGAAGACACGGCGGGTATGCCGAAAGTTCAAGGCCAGCCCGCAATTGATTTTGAGCGGTCACCTACCTGGATTGAACAGCGGCTAGGCGAGGCCGCCGAGATTATTCGCAATGAAACCTTTATCCCCATACCCGGTGAGGAATGCAGGTTCTGCAGTTATCACAGTGTGTGTCCAACAAAATCCGGCACCATCTTCCAACCCCTACCGCCCGCAGATCACGATCTGGTCGACTCTGCTGCAGGTGATCCACATGACTAATCACGCTGACCTCACACCGGAGCAACTGACAGATGTATTCGGCTTCAAGCTTTCTGAGCAGCAGTGGGATGCGGTTTCAAGTGGGCTGTCACCCTCGGTCATGATCGCTGGCGCGGGTTCGGGGAAAACCACGTCCATGTCGGCACGAATCGCTTGGCTGGTGGGCAGCGGTTACGTGCGCCCGGAAAATATCTTGGGTCTCACCTTCACCACCAAGGCAACGGCGCAACTTCTGGATTCAGCGCGGTCCACCATCAATAACCTTGCTCGCAACTTTCCTGATTTGGTCCCAGAGGAATCATCTGATCCGGTGATCTCCACCTATAACTCATTTGCCGCCGGAATTGTGCGGGAGTTTGGTGCGCTTTTGGGACGGGATATCACCGACCATGTCCTCAGTGAAGGAGCTCGGTACCAGTATGCCTACCGTTTAGTGTGCTCCACCGATACCGATATGTCGGCAATCCACGTTGCGCCCGCATCAGTGACATCTGCCATGCTCTCACTTGACGGTGAATTGAGCGAATTGGCAATTGATCCCCTGGATATTCGAACCCATGACACGAAACTTCTCGACTACCTGAACTCATTTAGTAAACACAATGACTCAACCCGACGAATGATTGCGGCAACTGGATCCCGAATTGCCTTGAGTCGGTTGGTTGAGCAGTGGCGGGAACTCAAAGATCAGCGAGACCTCATGGAGTTCTCAGATCAGGTACGACTAGCGCGTGAAATCGTACAAACATTCCCTGAGGCGGCAACGACAATCCGCTCACGTTTTTCAGTCGCCCTCCTTGACGAATATCAAGACACATCCGTCAGTCAGCGGATTTTGCTCCAAGAGATCTTCGGTTCAGGATTTCCGCTGACAGCGGTTGGTGATCCATGTCAAGCGATTTATGGTTGGCGCGGTGCGAGTGTTGCCAACATCAATGACTTCACCACACATTTCCCCTTGGCCGAACTCAGACCTTCGCCTGTCTTTAAACTCACCAAGAACCGCCGATCGGGTGTCAAGATTCTGGAAGCCGCCAACATTATTTCGCAAACACTTCGAGTGGAGCACCCACATGTCGACATCTTGGATCCTGACCGAGACCACCCGGGGTTCTTAATTTTGGGACTCTTTGACACCGCGGAACAGGAAGTCGAGTGGATGGCGGATCGAATTGCCCAACAGCATGTTGGGCTGAAAGAATCCGAAGACATTGCCGTTTTGTCGCCGACCACTTCCTACTTAATCCGCATGCATGATCTCCTGGTAGCCCGTGGTGTTCCTGTGCAGTTGCACAGTTCCGCCGACCTACTTGCCGAACCTATTGTGATGGATCTGCAATCGTTGTTGACCGTTGTCCATGAACCCACGGCCAACCCTGAGTTCCTTCGTTGGGCAACAGGTGTTCGGTTCCGGATCGGTGCGCGCGATATTGCAGCACTGGGCAAACGGGCCGCTGAGCTATCAGCCGAGAATTCCGGTCGTCGAGCTGAGAATGTGGAACAGGCGCTGGCCGAGGCGGTCCATGGCATTGATTCTGTTGACATCAATTCAATCTCCGACGCCCTTTTTGACTTGGGTGACCTCGACCAATATTCGCCCGAGGCATGTGTGCGATTCACTCGCATGGCTGAAATTATTCGGGAGTTGCGCTCACTCACCGGCTTGCCGTTAGTGGAACTCATTGGTGCGGCGTCTCGGCTCAGTGGTGTGGATATTCAAAGTCAGATTGATTCCGGTTCAGATCGCGAACATATAGCCGTGAATGCATTTATCGATCTTGCCGCCGACTTCACCGATGCTGATGGACGGGTGTCTTTAGGCGCTTTTCTTGAACGACTCTCAGATATTAAACGCTTTGACATTGATGTTGACTTCGAACAACCCGTTGATCCGCGGGCGGTTCAACTCTTCACCGTCTACAAAGCAAAAGGTCTCGAGTTCACCCACGTCTACATCCCTAACATGACCAAAGACAGTTTCCCGGGTGGGCGTAAGCCTCGGAACTGGACCACCGATTCCAGCATGGTGCCGTGGCCAACTCGTGCAGATGCACCCAGTGAGTTAGCCGACTTTCCGGACTACACCACATTTAATTGGCCGGCTCGTGTTCACAAGGACGAGTATCTCGGTCACTTCGCCGCCTATCGCGAACTCGAGAGCGACCGGTTGGCCTATGTTGCTGTGACGCGGGCCAAAGATTCACTCACCATCACATCAAGTTGGTGGGGATTCGGGCACAAGAAACCTCGCGGTCCCCACCGTTATCTCCAACAGTTGCACGATCATTTTGTTGGCCTGGACATTGAGATTCCGGTATGGGTGAGTGAGCCCGGCGAGGAACGCCCGGAAAGCACCGAATGCGACCTCGACAATAGTTGGCCCGAAGCCGTCCCGGAACATATTGTCTTGTCACTGCGTGAACAGGCCGAGTATGTGAATCCGGCGCCTGGGAAATCGGCGCCTGGGAAATCGGCGCCTGGGAAATCAGCGCTGGCCGCTGCCGAAGCTGTGCAGGTAGCGCAGTGGCAGCAGTCCCTCGCCCGATTGCGCGAGGATTATTCCCGTCGACATTCCGATATCAAGCGAGTTCCCCTTCCCGCGAGTGTGGGTGCCAGCACCATGATGCGGGCTTTAAGCGAACCTGAGGAGTTGGCCAAGGATTTGGCTCGACCCATGCCACGTCGATCCAGTGTGGTGGCCCATAAGGGCACCGTGGTTCACGCACTCATCGAAGAACACTATTCACAACGCGCCCTCTTTGACCCCGAGGATCTTTTCGGCCTGACCGATCTAGGGAGCCAGGCGGAAGTTGCGGAAATCACCGAATCCGAAATCGATCGGTTGCGACAGGCATTCCTGGCAACAAGGTTTGCCGATCTGCAACCGGTGGCGGTGGAGCAAGCGTTCTCGATCAGCCTTGGCGGCATCCCCGTCACCGGGTATATAGATGCAGTTTTTAACATTGACGGTCGCTATCTGATTGTTGACTGGAAAACCGGAACTTCGGCCCACCTCGATCCCATGCAGTTAGCCATCTATCGGCTGGCCTGGTCTCGCCTGGCCAATGTTGACTGGCACGAGGTGGATACCTGCTTTGTCATGCTTGCCGAGGGAATCGAGATCGCCCCCGACACAGATTCCCTGGTACGTCAATTACTCGATCGTCACTAGTTCTTCTCCCCGGCGGAATCATCGACAGGTACGGGAGCCGCAGTGCTCGGCTTCACCCCCGATTTCTCCTCGGCCACCACAATTGCCTCGCCAGCTTCCTCGGTCGGGGTGGGCCGGGTTCCCACCCATGACCGCATGCGTTCACGCGCCGGTTCCTCGATCCAGCGCCACATGAAGTAGGCGATCACAAAGGACATTGCCAATAGGAAGACAACGCCGACCGCGTAGAGCGGCCCCGAGTCGATACCCGCCGCATTCATGCCGGCCCGCCACATGCCGAACCACACCAGGTGGGTCATGTAAAGCGAGTAGGAAATGAAGCCACCGAGGACCGCCACCCTGGTGGCCAGGACATTGGCCAGACCGCGACGCGCCAGCGCAAGTGCGCCAATCCACATGATTAACAGTGGAACAAGAGTGAGGTGAAAATATGGGGGGAGTGGTTCTGCGTCAGGATCCGTCGAGGTCATGCCCGATTGCGCGGCCGGCAGCCAGGACAGGAACACGGCACCGGCAATCACGAGGGCGGGGAGCACCCAGGCGGCGATATCGGCGACCTTGTGCACATTCTTATGTACATTAACCTGATTATTGAGTCGGTCGACAATCAAGTAGGTAATTGCCCCGGCGGTGAATTGTGTGAGGACCCGATAGGTGGATCCCCAGTTTTCCGTGTAGTACGGATCCGTTGTGCCCATGCCGTAGATAACAAGTGGGGCCAATACGGCAACCCAAACAATCACGAGAGCGGTGGTGGAAAAATGCTTGTGCATGCGCCACAACACGAGTGCGAGAAGTGGGAAGAGTAGGTAGGCAAGCCATTCCATGGAAAGTGACCACGCGACAAAGTTCCAGCCGCGTTGGGGATTAGGCCCCCACTCCTGAATGAGGAGCAGATTCTTGATGAAATCCCATGGATTCAGCCACACGCGATCCAATGGATTTCCGGTGACCCTGGCCTGAGCCACGACCGCAATTCCCGCGACGAACAACATGACCAGGTGCACGGGATAAATGCGCGCAAGACGTAGCCACCAGAATTTCAGGGTCTTGGAACCTTTGAGTCGCGGTCCAATTGAATGCATGTAGGTGTAGGTCAGGATGAATCCCGATAACGCGAAAAATAGGTCAACACCCAGTCGGCCCACGCGCAGAAGATCGGCAAAGATCGGTATCTGTAAAACTCCCAGAACTTCCAAGGGACCTTGGGTGTGGTACAGCAGAACCCATGCGGCGGCCACGAGACGAATGCCCGTGAGTTGCCGAATGAAGGTATTCACATACCTCACCCTATGCGCTGATTGCAGTAAGTCAGAGTAGGTTCAGCACCAATGTCCATATCCCCGCTGCTCGAAGATTTAGCGCTCGCACGCTCCACCGTTGATCGCAGTGCTCATTTGCGTAAAGACAGTGAAGCCATGTCGCGCGCCTGGGCTGACACGTCATCACGCGTTATCGCGGTACACCGGGGGTGCGTTGGTCACACCGGATAACGAACTCACCTACCTGCCGACCGCAGCAATCACGGACAGCACGCCGGTAGCTTTTCTGGGATGCGAGTTGGGCGCTTGGTACTTCTGTGCCTTTGTGGATCAGGACTTTGTGGATCAGCACGATCCCGAGTCATGGCGGCATTTGCGGGTTATTGGCGCTTCGCTCAGTGCCCGCGATGCCGGGCTCATGGTGGCCGGTGTTGCCTTGGCGAATTGGCATGAGACGCATACCTTTTGCGCCCGGTGCGGTGTGCACACTTCCATCACGGATGCCGGATGGACCCGCACCTGCCCGGCAGATAAGTCGGTGCATTTCCCGCGCACCGACCCCGCGGTCATCATGTTGATCACCGATCATCAGGACCGGGCCTTATTCGCTCGACAGGTCCGATGGCAGCCGGGGTGGCTATCGGTGCTCGCTGGGTTTGTCGAAGCAGGCGAGTCGGCCGAAGCTGCGGTCGTCCGCGAAATTGCTGAAGAAGCAGGTGTGGAGGTTGACCCCCACAGTGTGCAGTATCTGGGTAGTCAACCCTGGCCTTTTCCCAATTCGCTGATGCTCGGTTATCAGGCACGAGTGAGCTCGAAGTATTCGCCGGATGTTCGCATTGACTTAACCGTCGATGGTGAGGAAATCGCCCATGCGCAATGGCTCAGTCGCGAGGAATTACTGGAAGCTTCACGGTCTGGGGAAATTCACCTACCGCCACCGGTCAGCATTGCCCACCGACTGATTGTCAATTGGTTGGGTGAGCCGCTGCCGCGGGAGAGTGCATTCCGTTAATCACGGGCAATAAAAGGCACGGTCTGTGAGAGTTGCTCAACCTTGGCAATGACCTCGGCAATGGGCGGGTTGGTGAGTGTTGTGTCATCGGAAAATTTCAGAGTCGGCACAACTTCATTGCCCCCGTTAATTGACGCAACAAATGCTGCCGACTCCGGGTCGGCTTCGATGTCCACCTCGGTGTACTCAATGCCGGCGCGTTGCATTTGGGCTTTCAGTCGTTGGCAATAGCCACACCACACCGTGCTGTACATGATGACGGGTGCGACCTCGGGGTTGGTTTCGAGTGCATTGTTCACAGATGAAGCCTATGGGGATTCGTGATTGTCGGCGCAGCGTGTCAAGATCTGCCCATGAGCCCGGAATCCAATCGCAGCCGGGCCGAGCAAATTCTCACCGGTCTGGACAGTGAGCAGGCCGCGGTCGCTCAGGCGGTATCCGGTCCGGTTCGGGTGCTGGCCGGCGCTGGCACCGGAAAGACGCGGGCAATCACACATCGCATTGCCCATTCGGTTGTTATTGGCGAGAGTGACCCGGAACGAACGTTGGCGGTCACTTTCACCAATCGGGCAGCGGGCGAAATGCGACACCGATTGCGTGCCTTGGGCGCCGAGCGAGTACAGGTGCGCACATTCCATGCTGCGGCACTTCGTCAGTTGCGCTATTTCTGGCCGCAACTTTCCAACTCGGTATTTCCGGAGTTGGTGTCATCCAAAGCACCCCTGGTGGCGCGGGCGCTGTCGTATTGCAAAGTCGACTCCGACTCCGCACTCGTTCGCGATGTCAGTGGCGATATTGAATGGTGTAAGTCCAACATGATTGATTCGGCGCTGGTGGCCAAAGCTCGGCGCGAGTTTGCAATCGACATCGCAACTTTTGCCAAGGTTTTCGAAACATACGAGTCAGTGAAAAAGGATCGGAATCAATTGGATTTCGAGGACATTCTCACACTCATGGGTGCATCGATTCGCAGTCGTCCTGAAATTGAATCGGCAGTACACAAGGCATATAGGTGGTTTACCGTCGACGAATTCCAAGACGTCAACCCCTTGCAAAAAAACCTGTTGGATTTGTGGCTGGGTGATCGTGACGATTTATGCGTGGTGGGAGATCCGAGTCAGACCATCTATTCGTTTACGGGCGCGTCAGCGACGTATCTCGCGAAATTCGTAGAACAGTTCCCCCAAGCAACGCGCATCGAACTGGTGCGGTGTTATCGGTGTACGCCGGAAATCACCTCAATGGCAAATGCCGTCATTAGCGGCGGCAACAATGCGGTCACCTTGCGTTCCCAGCGTGAATCAGGTCCACCACCCAAGGTCACCGCCTATTCCGACGACAACGACGAAGCAGCCGGGGTCGCTCAAGCTGTTCGCGTGCTGATCGATTCCGGAACTTCCGCCGCCGACATTGCTGTCCTCTACCGAATCAATGCCCAGTCAGCAGAATACGAATCAGCATTCACGGATTCACTTATCCCATTTGTTTTGCGTGGTACCGAGAGATTCTTCAATCGTCCCGAGGTGAAAACAGCAACCATGTTGTTGCGTGGCGATGCCAAGAACCCGGATACAGCCGGTGATTCGCTCACCGTGCGCATTGAAGCGGTGCTCTCCGGCATGGGCTGGTCTACTGAGCCGCCTCGAGGCACCGGGGCGGTCCGGGAGAAGTGGGAGTCGCTTTTGGCCCTCATGACCATGGCACAGGAGTGCCCGGACTCCATGTCCCTGAGTGAGTTTGTCGGCGAGCTTGATCAGCGGGCTTCCGTGGAACATGCACCCGATGCAGACGCGGTCACCCTCGCATCTATTCACTCCGCAAAAGGCTTGGAGTGGCCAATCGTGTTTCTCATTGGTTGTAGTGAAGGTCTGTTGCCGTTGTCCTATGCGGACACGAGTGACTCAATTGAGGAAGAACGCCGACTGGCGTATGTAGGTGTTTCCCGCGCAGGGCAGCAGCTCCAAGTGAGTTGGGCCAAATCGCGCACCCCCGGTGGCAAAGCGACCAGAACGCTCAGTCGATTCTTTGCCGATTTACCCCCAGGAGTATTCGATGGCAGTCTGGCCGGAATTTCACGTGGTTCGGCCAGCGGGTCTTTTATTGCCGGTGGATCTGCCAAAGGTTCGGTTCGCCAACGCAAAGGTCCTCGGCCGTGTCGGGTGTGCGGTAAGGCATTGGTCACGGCCGGTGAGCGAACATTGGGCCACTGCCACGGTTGCCCGGTGGAGACACATGTTGAACTCTTTGAGACTTTGCGCGACTGGCGCAAGGAACGATCGACGGCGAAATCCGTTCCCGCTTACATAGTGTTCACCGATGCGACTCTCACCGCTATCGCAGAACAGGTTCCCACCGACATGGATTCACTGGCGGCAATTCCCGGTGTGGGGCCAGCCAAGTTGAATGAATTCGGGGAGG
This sequence comes from Candidatus Nanopelagicales bacterium, assembly GCA_018401415.1. Classification (GTDB taxonomy): domain Bacteria; phylum Actinomycetota; class Actinomycetes; order S36-B12; family S36-B12; genus UBA4592. The sequence continues at coordinate 135,583 of JAGYKV010000017.1, forward strand.
AAGTTCTCGAGATCGTTATGCGTCTGCAGAGCTGAAGCCGGGGACCCAGGTCTCGAGTTCTTGGAGAACGGGCACATGTGCATCGAGTTGACACAACACCGCAATGCTGCCAAGCCATACGCGGTGAATTAATGCATACGATGGCGGCAGATTAATCTTCATGCCAATTGTGAAATCAGGATTTCGAACGTCGTTTATCCGGTTGAATTCACCCCGGATCCAGTCACGGGTGAAATGGAAGGACTCGTGGCGAGTGGGTTCAACAAAAGGCTCAAGATAATCGAGAACCTGCTGCGGGTCGACGGTGATATGCGGTTTGACAAAACCTTCGGCTCGTAGCCCTTCGAGTACTTTGTCGGCATCGCCGCTTTGGGCAATACTCAACAGCGTTCCCATGGCAATGGGAAGTCCATCGGGTAAGCGCGATACCGCCCCGAAATCAAGTACACAGAGTTTGCCTTCGGGAGTAATTCGGAAATTCCCCGGATGTGGATCTGCGTGCAAGAGACCGGCTCGGGCCGGTCCGGCCAAAAGGAATCGTTCATAAAGCAAACCCGCGTGGTCACGTTCCTCGACGGTGCCACTGGCAATCACCCGGGAAAGGGGTGTGCCGTCGATCCATTCACTGACCAAGACATGGGGGCGGCCGCCAGAATGTGTGGAATATGAAAATCCGGGTCACCTTCAAAGGCGACCGCGAATGTTCGTTGATTTTCCGACTCGAGTAAGTAGTCGAGTTCCTCCACCGCGCGCTCTTTGAGTTCCTCCAGCAGTGGCTTGATCTCTAATCCGGGGATCCATCCCGCAAATAATTTGCCCATGCGCATCATTTGATTGAGGTCGGCTATCAGTGCTTTGTCCGCTCCGGGGTATTGGACTTTGACCGCTACAACTCGCCCGTCATGCCACACCCCCTTGTGCACTTGACCAATTGATGCGGCTGCAGCCGGGGTGTCACTGAACTCCTGGAAACGTTCGCGCCAATCGGGGCCGAGTTCCTCACTCAGGATTTTGTGAATTGAAGCGGCAGGCATGGGCGGTGCGGCATCTTGTAACTTGGTGAGCATGGCGCGGTAGGGAGCGGCAATTTCTTCGGGAAGTGCGGCTTCGAAGATGCTCATGGCCTGCCCCAGTTTCATGGCGCCGCCTTTGAGCTCGCCGAGAACTTTGAACATTTGTTCAGCGGTTCGTTGCTGCATTTCCGCCGCGATCGCTTCGGCCGGTTTACCGCCAACGCGCTTACCAAAACCTAGAGCGGTTCGGCCGGCATAGGTGGCGGGCAGTGATGCCATGCGAATACCACGCGTGAATGCGTTCTTCGGTAATTCCGGCATGGCACCATTGTGACGTTAGATCAATCTGCTCGCACATCGGGATGATGTACAGCGCGGTCACTTGTATCGCGAGTATCCGGATCGCGAGTATCCGGATCGAGAGCATCCGGATCGCGATATTCAGTGTGATGGGCCAACTGGCATCCGCACAGTGGGTGGGGTGGTCGATTCTCCGCGGTGAAACAGGGGATGGGCATGGAGGCCGACCAAGCGAGGTTGATGGCTTCGTTACCGTCGATCCAGTCCCGGAGCACGGAAAGACTGAATGCGGCGGTCAGGTGCACCAGCAAGGAATCTGCTGTCGATTGGGCATGTGCATGACGCCACCCAATGAATTGGGATGGCCAGGTGGGATCAAGGTCTCGTCGGTGGAGGTAGTCACAGCGCACACACGAACTCTTTCCGGGTAGCACAAGGGGTCCAACCACGGATTTGGCATGACGTATCCCTACATGCACATGGGGTAATTGTTCTCGCTCTGCAAAATCATGATCACTGACAAGCGGGTGGGAAACACTGGGCAGGATCAGTACAGATGCACTGCGAGCGGAATCAGAGATGGTGAATCCGGCCCGCGCGGTGAGGGATTTAATTGCCGCGCCCAGATAATTCGTCCCCATAATGTGCACTCGCAGAGAGCGCCTCCGGTCAACCATGACGGCGGTGTTGGGGGTGGGGATTCTGGGTGTTGCTTGAACGTGAATATGAGTCATTTCCGATTCCACGGATCTATTCAATTTCTCTGGAAGCCAGCGGGAAATATTTGGCACGGTATTGGAATCAATGAGTCCTGCTGATTCAAGTCCAATTCGAACAATGCGATGCAGGGAACTACTTGTGATCGACTCAGCAGGTTGCAGTATTTGCATGCTGGGCAACGAATAAATCAATGGCATCCGCGGTACTTCTCTCTCCCGACAAACTGATCAGCCACTGTTTTTCCCGGTCAGTTAAATACAAGACCTCGGGATATTCGCCGAATGTGAAAGCTCCATTGCGTAACTCGATCAGCGGGATGAGTGGATTTCTTCGTGGGAAAATGTGGTTCATGCGGTCATATTGAATTAATCGACCTGTGGATATCTAGGTGCAATCCACAGGAGAAGTTGATAAAAGCGGGTCGCTATTCCCCCAGAGTCGAGCTGAGGAACTGTGCCATTACCCGGTGGGTGTAGATCAGTTCACGGTCGGTGACGTACTCATTGGGTGCGTGCGCCACCCCGGCATCACCCGGCCCATATTGCAGGGTGGGGATACCGCCCAAACGGGTGAGAAGTCTCAAATCCGAACCATAGGGGGCCGCGTACCGAACAGGTGGAGATCCGAAAACTGCCGTGTGGGCATGTGAAACGTGGTTCACGATCTCAGCGTGCGGGTCGGTGGCCCCTGATTCAAATTGCCCGCCCCACCATTGAACGGTGACGGGGTGGTCGGAGAGCCACGGGTCTCGTTCGCAGGCATCGCGAATGCACTGTTCGAACTCCACGCGCGCTGATTCCACTTTCTCCCCGAGGGCCACCCCGTATCTGCCTTCCGCTACGAGCAGGTCAGGGACGGTTGAGGCCCAGTCGCCCGCCGCAATGGTGCCAATGGATAGCGGATAAGCAATTTCCCAGCGAGACATGAGCGAATCCGGATCCATATTTCGTTGGCGTTCAAGTTCTTGTAAGGCGACCAGGATGGGAATGAACTTTTCAATTGCGCTCACACCTTCACTTCGACGCGATGCGTGAATCGCGGCGCCGGGCACTCGAAGGCGGAAGGTCAGTGCTCCGGCATTCGCCGGAATGATTGCCAACGAAGTGGGTTCGGGTATCACGCAACCCAAGATTGGCTCGGGATAGAAATATGGGAGCCCATCCTTGAGCAGCGAGTAGGTGCCTAATCCACCATCTTCCTCGCCAATAACGGGCGCCACCAGGATGTCTCCGCGGGGGGCAAACCCCTGTGAGCGCAGGGTGTGCAATGCCTGCACCGCGGCAATCAATCCGCCCTTCATGTCACATGCACCCCGCGCGATGACGGCGGATTCACCCATTGGGCGCGAAGATTGACGCTGAGGAGCAGGTTGATATCTGGGGATAAATGGATCTGCATCCCATGCCTGCGGATCTCCGGGTGGAACAACATCGGTGTGGCCATTGATCAGGATTGCGGGGAGTTCTCCGGAACCTCGCCAGATCCCCAGCACCCCCACTCCGGCGGTTCGGGGAACCTCCATCCCGGGGAAATCCGGTTGATGGGTGAGATTCGGCAGATCCATGTCCCAGGTGTGCACCTCCAGTCCGAGCTTTCCCAAGAGTTCCGCGAGGTATAACTGGGCGTGCGTTTCACCCGGCGATCCACCCATGGAGGGGATCCGCAGGAGGGGATCGAGGAGGTCATGGATGTCGGCTGGATGGATTTCCTCAAGGGGTGCGCTCACCGAGGCATTGTCTCGTTGGGAGATCTGTTGCGGGCTGGAATATCCCACTAATGCCCCAAATGTCCGAAATTAACCGAGTATTTTCCTCGCCACGCCGAAATCAGCCGGTGTACAGCGGCAGGTAACGGGGTTTTCTGCCCTATGGTGGAGACGGCTCAAGTTGCACAGAGCCACGAAGGTGGCGCCCGTCACCGACCGCACAGCGGAATGAACGTCAACAGGAGGGCCCCATGGCCGAGAGCTACACCGGCGAGGCATATTGCGTTAAATGCAAGGCGAAGCGTGAATTCACCGGACATGTCGAAGAAACAAATGGCCGTCGATTCGCCAAGGGCATCTGCCCAGTGTGCGGTACCAAAGTGACCCGCATTCTCGGCAAAGCCTAATTAGCTTTGCTTGAAATCCCCCTGAACCCTCCTGAGGGTTAAGTAGGGGTCTCTTCCCAAGATTGATCCAAAGACAGATACGAGGACGGTGCTGCGGCACCGTCCTCGTTATTTGGGGATTGATCATTCGGCCCGGGCACATTTATCCGGCTGCCACTCCACCCACATGCGGGTTTGTACCGATGTATTACCGTTGGAATATGTCCCAGCCCCCATTCCCATTCGGCTTTGGTTCCGGCGATGCCAGCGGTGGTGGTAATAACTTCAACATGAACAACCTCGGGGCAATGTTCACTCAATTCGGCCAAATGCTCCAGCAGGCTCAAGCGGAAGGTCCACTTCCGTGGTCAACCGTGATGCAGGTCGCCCGACAAGGGCTGGGAACCGATCCGGTTGTATCCGATGCTGAGCGTCGTGCAGTTCAAGCAGCCATGGAGTTGGCAGATACCTGGCTTGATCCGGTTGTCACTTTTCCTGTGACCGATTCATCTGTTCAGGTGTGGTCGCGAACCGAATGGTTGGTGGAGACAGCCGACGTATGGAAACTCATTGTCACACCCATCGCGGTCACCATGTCTGAACGCATGTCCAGCATGATGCCGGATTCCGGAGACATGGAGTCCCTGCAAGAGCAGTTGCCCGACCAGCTCAAGGAGATGCTTCCGGGCGGTATCACCCCGGAGATGATGTCCATGTTGGCTCCCATGCTCAGCATGGTGAATCAACTCGGAGCAACCGCATTTGCGTATCAATTGGGACAAGCACTGGCTGCGCTGGCGAAGGAGGTTGTGTCCTCCACCGATGTCGGAATTCCACTCGCTGCTGCTGGCACCCGAGCGTTGATTCCACGCAATATTTCCGAATTCGCCGAAGGTCTCGGTGTTGATCCTCGCGACATCACCCTGTTTTTTGCATTGAGGGAAAGTGCACACCAGCGACTTTTTGATCATGTTCCGTGGCTGCGCCCGCGGCTTCTATCGGCGATTGAAGAATATGCGCGCTATATGGATGTAAACATGAATTCCCTGAGCGAGCAGTTCACCGGCATTGACATGACGAACCCAGAAGCAATCCAAGAAATCATGGCATCAGGTGTGTTGGAACCAGAGGACACCGCTGAACAGCGCACAGCCATCGCGCGGCTTGAAACATTATTGGCGCTCATTGAGGGCTGGGTCGACGACTCGGTGACCGAGGCCGTCGGTGATCGTCTTTCGTCATTGCCGCAGTTACGAGAAACCATGGGTCGTCGACGTGCCACGGGCGGTCCGGCAGAGTTGACGTTCAGCACCCTGGTGGGCATGCAACTACGGCCACGTTCATTCCGCGAAGCGCACACGGTTTTTGCGGCGGTGCGTTCTCGCAAGGGGATTGAAGCGCGCGATGCCCTGTGGGCTCATCCCGATCTCCTTCCCACCGCAGAAGACCTGGAAGACCCATTGGGATTTGTTGAAGCCACCACGGCCAGTTTCGACATGAGCGACTTCGAGCCTCACGATCCAGACACGCGTGAATCCGAACCCGAACACTGATCCGTTTCGCCAGGATCTTTTCCAGTGGTCTGGTCAAGGTCCGTTCGATCTCCTTGACGAGTATCAGCAATTGATTTCCATTGAACCGGATTCAATAACGCGCGGTCGGGTTGCCGGGCACTTCACCGCAAGTGCTCTCCTGATTGATCCACAGGCGAGCATGGTCATGTTGTTGATGCATCCGAGAGTGGGTCGGTGGTTGCAGTTCGGGGGACACATTGAGCCTGGTGATCACTCATTTGCCCAGGCGGCTTTGCGTGAATGTCGCGAAGAAAGTGGTTATCCCGATATTGAAATCCGGCCTGTCCCCATTGCCCTTGATCGGCACTCGGTGCCGTGCGCTGGAGCGGTGAGCGTGCACTGGGATGTGCAGTTTCTGGCAACGGTTGATCACACAGCCGAGCGGATCATGACGGAGGATCTGCACACCCGGTGGTTTGACCTGGAGCACGTGACGAATGTGATTCCTGAGTTGGATCCGAGCGTGGACCGACTGATCCGAGCAGCCACGAACTTGTGACGTCCACAGATATCAACCGGTATGTGTGAGGGAATCCACTGAGTTTTCCTCAGACTGAGTTTTCCTCAGGTAGTGGGACCGGTCCTGCTCCATTCGTGCGAGGCAGGGACCCGTGGCACAATACCGAGACAATAGATGATCGTTAATGAAACGCGAATGAATGCCGACCAGGATTCCCCGGGTCGCGCACATTCACTCGGAGTCCGCAAAGGAGTGTGCAGTGTCTGCCCTGACGTGGTGGCTTATTCCCGTAGTCGTCCTGCTGGTCGCAGGTGGAATCGTGGCGCTCCTTAGCTATTTCCGCCGGCCCACCGAGGATCACGATCTGGGGCAATTTGCGTCTTTGCAGGAAGCCATGTCGCGAACCCAAACTGGAGTCCGTGCTCCCAAAAGAACTCGCGCATCCGATCCCACCGGAAGTAAGCGCACAACCACGTGACTCAACGCCAATCAACCGAGCGCAAGAAGAGTGTCATTGCATTGTTGGCCAGCATGGCGGTCACGCTGGCGTTGGTTATTGCCACACTGGTGTTGCCGGTGCCCTTTGTGAAGATGGCTCCGGGCCCAACCTTCAATGTCATCGGAGATATTGATGGCCAGGAAATCATCAGCATCAGCGGCACCACCACGTATCCCACCTCCGGTGAATTAGACATGACCACGGTGCGTGAGTCGGGCGGACCTCGCGGCGGGCTCACCTTTTTTGACGCCGTTGGTTCCTGGTTCAACCCCGACGATGCTGTAGTCCCACGTGAGCTGGTTTATCCGGATGAAATCAGCGGGGAAGAAGTGAAGTTAAGGAATGCCGCACTCTTTAGTACATCGGAATCAGATGCAGTTGCAGCAGCGCTTACCTATTTGAATCTTCCCGTCTCCACGGAAATCGTGGCAACAGCAATTGTTGCCGATGCACCCGCCGATGGTGTCTTTGAGGCGCGCGATGAAATCATTGCCGTAAATGGCGAGCCGGTGAAAACACCATCCGATGTCGTTGAAGCAGTGCAAAGCCAACCTGTCGGCACCACTTTTGAGTTTGATATCCGCCGAGCAATCAACAACGAATCCGATCAAAGTTTTGAAATCAAGGAGATGACCGTTGAAGTGACATCGGCCCGCAATCCCACCAATCAAGACAAACCTTTCATTGGAATTTCCGTGGGAGAGTTGTATTCGGCTGAATTCGATATTGATTTCACCTTGCAAGATGTTGGTGGGCCAAGTGCTGGCCTGATCTTCGCCACCGGAATCGTAGACAAACTCACCCCCGAGAACCTCACGGGTGGGGGCAATGTTGCAGGGACGGGCACCATTTCACCCGATGGTGTCATCGGGTCCATTGGTGGCATTCGACAAAAACTTGCGGGTGCGCGCAATGCGGGAGCCGAGTTGTTCTTGATGCCTCGCCAGCATTGTGCGGAGGCAAAAGGTTATGTCCCCGATGGCTTAACGGTTGTGCCCGTTTCCACCCTGTCCGAAGCCATCGATCAGCTGACCGCCTGGGTTCAGGGAGACCCACTGGACACCTGTCCGGCGGGCTCACCGGCGTGACGTAGGTTTGTGTCGTGACCACCGCTTACCCATCCAGTCCTGAAGCCGCCGAACGCCGCAAGGGGGGTGTCCTTCTTCCGACCATCGTCATTCTGGCCGGAATCGTGATCGCCTTCGTAATCTTCACCGGGTTCTACACCGAGTTCCTGTGGTTCGACTCCGTGGGCAAGACCCAGGTGTTCAATATTGCCCTCTTCACCCGGCTCATCATGTTCGGGATTTTCGCCCTGGTCATGGCCGTTGTGTCGGCTCTAGCCCTGATCATTGCCTTCCGGACCCGTCCGTCTTTTGTGGGTGCAACACCGGAGCAGGCAAGCCTTGAGCGCTATCGCATTGCCATTGAGCCCTACCGCAAGTGGCTTGCAGTTGCAATCGTTGGCATCTTGTCCTTCTTCGCAGGTTTAGCTGGGTCGGGGGAGTACGGATCATATTTACTGTGGCAGAACTCGACTCCGTTTGGGCAAGTTGATCCCCAGTTCGGTATCGATCTGTCCTTCTACATGTTCGAACTTCCGTTCATCCGATTTGTTCTCGGCTTCGCTTTTGCCCTTGTGATTTTTTCAATGATCCTGATCACCGGTATTCAGTACGTGTACGGCGGACTTCGGTTGCAGCCCAAAGGCGATCGGGCGACGGTTGCGGCTCAGGCTCAGTTATCCGCACTCATTGCGATTTTCCTGCTCCTCAAGGCTGTGGCCTACTACCTCGACCGGTTTGGGCTGGTCACCAAGAGTGAGACTTTGGTCGCCGGATTCACCGGTTTGAAATACACCGATGTGTTTGCAGTTTTACCGGCACTCAACATCATGATTTTTGTGGCGATCATTGTTGCCGCCTTGTTCATCTTTAATATTTTCCGGCGACACTGGGTAATCCCAACAATTGGCGCGGGGCTGCTGGTCCTCACATCCATTGTTGTTGGTGGCCTTTATCCGCTGGTTGTGCAGCAGTTCCAGGTTCGCCCCAGCGAGTTGGTGCGAGAGCAGCCCTACATTCAACGCAATATTGACGCGACCCGTACGGCCTATGACATTCAAGATGCCAAGATCACCGAATATGCGGGATCGGTGTCGCCCCCCACGGTGGAGACACTTCAAGCCAGTGCCGGCACGCTGAACAATATTCGCTTGATTGATCCTGCCGTTGTCTCACCCACGTACAACCAGTTGCAACAGATTCGTGGCTACTACTCCTTCAATAACAAACTGGATGTGGACCGCTACGACCTGCCTCAAGGACAACGGGGAGCGGTTGTTGCGGTGCGTGAAATCAATCTGGCCGGCATCCCCGACGGCCAGCGCAACTGGACAAATGATCGCGCCGTCTACACCCATGGCTACGGATTCGTGAGTGCCTACGACAACACCGCCCTGAGCAATGGAACTCCAGACTTCTTCGCATTTGATATCCCGCCGGTGGGCGAACTCGAGGTCACTCAGCCGCGCGTGTACTTCGGTGAATTGAGTCCGCAGTACTCCATTGTTGGAGCGCCAGAGGGGTCACCACCCGTTGAATTGGATTACCCCGACGATGCCAGTCCCACCGGCCAGGCGACGAATACTTATGACGGTACCGGTGGCGTTCCCATGGGTTCGCTATTTGGCAAGGTGCTTTTTGCCACCAAATTCCAAGACAGCAATATCTTGTTGTCCGACCTGGTGAATCCAGATTCGCAAATCATGTGGGATCGCACCCCGCTCACTCGGGTGGAGAAAGTCGCTCCCTGGCTCACCCTGGATCAAGACCCGTACCCCGTTGTCGCCGATGGCCGCATCAAGTGGATTGTCGATGGCTACACCATGTCAAATGAATACCCCTACTCAAGCAGGGTGTCTCTTTCAGATGCAACGAGCGATTCGATCAGCAACCGCGTTGTTCAGTCGGGTCTTTTGCCTCGCGACCAAATCAACTACGTTCGCAACTCGGTCAAAGCTGTAGTGGATGCCTATGAAGGCACCGTCAATGTTTATGCGTGGGATGAATCGGATCCCGTGTTGCAAACATGGATGAAAGCATTCCCCGATGTTGTCGAGCCAAAATCAGCAATCCCAGCCGATGTCATGGAACATGTCCGTTACCCACAAGATATTTTCAAGGTGCAGCGCAACATCATGAGTCGCTATCACGTGACCGATGCGGTGACGTTCTACAACGGCACTGATGTGTGGATTGTTCCTTTCGATCCAACAGTGTCGCCCGCTCAGGTGTTCCAACCTCCGTACTACCTCACCCTGCAAATGCCAGGTCAAAGTGAGACTGCCTTCTCGCTCACCACGACATTCGCACCGCAACGGCGACAAACCCTCGCGGCTTTCATGGCGGTGAACTCCGACCCGGGCGACGCGTACGGAACAATTGAAGTACTGCAATTACCGAGTAACACCACGATTCCCGGACCCCAACAGGTGCAGAACAACTTTGAATCTGACCCGGTGGTCAGCTCGCAGTTGAACCTCTTGCGTCGGGGTGGATCTGAAGTTGAGTTGGGCAACCTATTATCACTTCCATTTAATGGCGGATTGCTCTACGTGGAACCGGTCTATATTCGCGCAGCATCTGACGGTTACCCACTTCTTCGCAAGGTGCTTGCCGGTTACGGCGCAAACGTCGCGCTCGAAGACAATCTCTCCACCGCCTTGGCCAAGGTCTTGGGGACAAATCCCGAAGCGTTACCCGATTCACTCCCCGATATTGATTTAGGAGCAGGGGGCGTGACAATTGATCCGGACACCGGCGAGGAACTGGTAACACCAGACCAACCAACGTCATCTGATCCGGTCATCGCACTTTCACAGGGAATCGAAGCGGCCCAGAAGGCTTATGCAGACGGCCAAGCAGCTTTGGCCGAAGGTGACTTTGCCGCCTATGGTGAGGCGCAGGAGCGTCTGCGTTTGGCCCTCGATGAAATCGCCCGGGCCGAAGATATTTTGAATCCGCAGCCCGAAGCGGTGCCAGCCCCACCAGAAGACCTGCCGGAAGATCTGCCGGAGGGTGAAGGCGCAACAACGGCATGACCCTCCCAGCGCATTGGGATGACCGGTATGAAAACAATCCGGCATCTAAATTGAGTTGGCATCAAGAGCGTTCACCGGAAGTTGATTTTGTTGCCGAGTCTGTGGGCAAAGGAACACCCATTATTGATATCGGTGGGGGACTGTCGCCGTTTGTTGATCAACTGGTGGATCTGGAGTTCACCAATCTCACGGTGCTCGACATCAGTGCGTTTGCGCTCTCCGAAGGAAAGCGCCGCATTGAAAGCAATCAGGTGGAGTGGATCTGTGCTGATATTCGGCAGTGGCAACCCGAGCGCATGTATGGCCTCTGGCACGACCGTGCGGTATTCCATTTCCTGACCGACCCAGAGGATCAACGCCGCTACTGGGAACTGGCCGCCGAAACCCTGGTTCCCGGCGGAATGCTCATGCTCGGGTGCTTCTCGGAAAACGGCCCCGACACCTGTTCGGGGCTTCCAGTCACTCGCCACTCGATCGCCGACCTGATCGAGGCAGCGGGCACCGATTTCGAGGTCATTGAAACCAGAACCGAGAATCACGTCACTCCACGTGGAGGTATTCAGGAGTTCGCGTGGCTTTACGCCCAGCGGCTCTAGTCACGACCCGCAAGTCGACACATAAGAACACACGCGTATAGTTAGTCAAGCAATAAAGCGACGCGGGGTGGAGCAGCTCGGTAGCTCGCTGGGCTCATAACCCAGAGGTCACAGGTTCAAATCCTGTCCCCGCTACCAATGTCAAGTCCCGGGACATCGTTAACCCCTGTCCCGGGACTTTGTTTACTTTTTGAATTTGTGGCCTTGGGGAACTACTGCCTTGGCTTTACACATATAGATCGAAGGCCTTAGCCCATAGACTCCGACGGCGAGGCGGCCCTTTCCCAACGCGTACACGCACTATCGTCATGGAATGGCCATCGCAGGTCCCTACCTGGAGGCCCTCGGCCTCACGCCCCTCGACCCGACACTGTCCTTCCTGGCAGAGGTGACCCGCAGGCATGTCGCCACCTTCCCGTTCAGCAGCGTCGGTCCTCGCCTAGGCGATGCCTTGCCCCTGGATCCCGACAGCCTGCTCGACCGCATTGTCGTGCGCGATCGAGGCGGCTACTGCTTCGAGCAGAATGGACTGCTGTTTGAGGTGCTTGAGGAACTGGGCTTCGATGCGACCATCCAGCTTGCTCGGGTGATCCACAACCAGGACATCCACCCGGGCCTCACCCATCGCGTGGCGCTCGTTGAGGTTGATGGACGCCAGTACGTTGTCGACGTCGGATTCGGGCCGCTCGGGCCGCCCTTCCCCGTCCCGATGCCGGGCTCCGCTCGGACAGGCGACGATGCACGCTTCCGCGTCCACGAGGTGCGGCCGGGCGAGTTCCACATGCAGTCAGTTGTGGACGGCGACCACTACTCTCTGTACCGCTTCGATCTCGTGCGCTACGGACAGTCCGACTGCGAGCTGGGCCACTTCTACTCGCACCGGCACCCGGATGCCGTGTTCGTCAACAACCTGGTCGCCTCGCTCATCCTGGACGACGAGGTGCGCTCACTGCGCAACCGCGAGTACCGGGTGCTGCGTGGCGACGCATACACCGCGACGGGCGTCACCAGTGCACCCCAGTTGCGCGACCTGCTTTCCGCCGAGTTCGGCATCCGGGTCAGCGATGCGGAAGCCCAACGGCTCGTCAACGAACTCCCGTCGGCCTGATCGCTCACTTCATGGTGTTGCGATCATGTGCGTCCGCGCAAGGCCTTCCACCAGCCTTCGGTGACATCAAATGCGGTTACCACGCCAATGACCCACGCGATCATTGTTGGAATGAGATCGATGAATGTTTTAAATTCTCCAACGGTGATGGCAGCCATGAACTCGGAGTTGAGTAGCTGATCAGAAGCGATAATGAATATCGCCGAAAATGCGAAAGAGAGACTTAGCAGGGAGTTGACTGCAGCAAGGGGGATAGTCCACCTACCCGTGCGATATTTGATGAGTTCCAAAGTGATGCTGGCGAGAAGGATCACTATCAAGATAGGAATCCACAACGTGCTCAATGCTGGATTCAGAATTGGAATCGGTGGGCCGCCTGGGTCAAAGGACTCTTGGTAGGTGGGTTGCCACAACAGGAACAAGACCAATAGGGAGAGCCCTGTGATCGAGGCCAACGTGTCACCCAAGCCAATCCGGTTCTCGGTGATCTCGGGTAGGTCATCAAAGTCCCACTCAGAAGTCACCGAGGAACTATCCGTGGTTCGTCGATCAATCACGGCAAACACCAGCGTGATCCAGAACGCGACCTGGATACCCACCATGAATCCTGATCCCAATGCGGCGAGAACAACGCTCCACACACTTTCCCTGGTTAATGCGGTTGTTACGCCCACCACCACGGTCACGATCGGCACAACAATGGAGACCAGAAGTTTCAACAGCCTGATGTACTCGGGATAGAACCTTGGGCCGATCAAGGAAAGAGATCTTCCTGAGTACGTGGCCGAGACTCTCATTGGATCGCCGAGCTCGCGAAGTACCAGTCGCTCAGCAGTCTCTGGATTTTCACCTCGCGACATTTGCTCCAGCACGGAGGTATCAATTAACTGTCGGAGTTTCACACTCACACCGGCACGCTGTTCTTCAGGAATTCCTTTGAGAACTGCGGTGATATAACGGTCGGTCCAGGTTGTTGTGGTCGTCATGGCCGCATCTTCTTTCCCTCAAGTTCACCCAACACATACGAGTGTGGCATTTTCAGCATGTATTTGCTTCCGCTGGCCAACCTGTTGACCGGTCATAAGGAGAGGGGACTGGAGGGATTGCGCGAGTTCGTGGAAATCACGAGCAAATCTGAAAATGCGTGAGAGCATGAAACCCCGGTCGAGGTGAAAGGACACAGTCGTGATGAGAGTTCTAGGAGTTATTGGGGTTTTAGCACTGACCTTGGGTCTAGTTGCTCCGGCGCAGGCCATGGGTTCGGGCGATGCCTACGAAAACATGCAGGTAGGTGTGACCTATACGGTTTATGAACCTTCTTTCACGGCAGGTCTCAAGGCGCGGCACATTGGTGGCAATGATCTCTGCACTCAGGGTAAAGAAGAAAATCTGACTGCTCAATATGGAAAGGGCAACACTCGCAATTTCACCATCACTGAGGGAATCCCATGTGCTCTGATATCGGCGTCGGAGCTACCGTTCTTCGAACAAATATCAATGGAGCCAAGGCATTTGTGCAGGCCTACTGCGATCCCGCATCTTCAAAGAAATGTACTAAAGCCGACGTTATCAAGTACGGCGGACATCTTGAGGTGACTTTGCCTGGAGTGAATGGATTGCGTCCAACACGCATTTGGATCGAAACATATGGTGGCAAGAATCTTTCAGCCCAACAGTTGGTGCAGATTGCCAAGAGTTTGACGCCGGTGGGAAGCTAGCAGTCAGTTGGCATACACGCTGGCAGGACCGGTGGGAATTACCCGAACATTCTCCCCCAGGCTGACAGTAGATTCACCTGGAACGCGGACTGCGATTGATTCACCGCTGGTGAGTGTGACATGAACAAGACTGTCATGACCGTGGTAGGTAATGCCATGAACTTTTCCCAGTCCGCCCGGTGCGAGCGAGCCGCCAACTGGGCGGGGATCGACCATCACCAGTTGCTCAGGGCGTAACACTGCGGTGACCGCTTCGGTGTTGGCGGGAATATCCCCCCTGATGCGGAGACTTCCCAGAGACGTGTGGACGGAGTCTCCGCCGGTGTAGGTGGCGGACAGCTCAACCGAGTCGCCAACGAAGCGCGCTGTTTCAATGTCTGTTGGATCCTGATACAAAGCGGATGGTTCTGACATTTGAACGAGTTGCCCATTGCGCATGACAGCGACTTTGTCCGCAATAGAGAGTGCTTCTTCTTGGTCGTGAGTGACCAAGATGGAAGTTGTTCCAAGTGCGGTGAGGAGTTCACGAACTTCGGTGCGCAGGGTTGTGCGCAGGCCGGCATCGAGGGCAGAAAAAGGTTCATCGAGTAAAAGGACATCGGGGCGAGGGGCAAGGGCGCGAGCTAGGGCAACGCGTTGTTGTTGGCCGCCGGAAAGTTCCTGTGGTCGTGCTTCCGCGAAGTCGTTCATGCCCACCATGGTGAGAACTTCCGTGATGCGATCTTTACTTGCAGGGGATTTGTCCAGCCCAAATCCAACATTTTTTTGGACATCGAGGTGTGGGAACAACGCGCCTTCCTGGGGAACGATTCCCACGCGTCGCTTCTCTGGGGGAACCCACACACCGGGACCAGACACTTGGTGATCACCAAAGGCGACCGTGCCCTTGGTCGGAATGAGGAAACCTGCCAGCACTCGCAGGAGAGTTGTCTTACCCGACCCACTGGAGCCGAGAACGGCAACGAACTCGCCCGAGTCCACTGAGAGGTTGAGGTCTTTAAGTATGGGTGGGCCACCGTATCCAGCGGTTAATCCCTTCACTTGAACATTTGTCACGTGCTCACCGTATCGAGTTGGGTGGGTGCCTGTTGATCCTCCATCTGTTCGGGTTGTCCCTTGGACATGGCCAATGACAGCGCGAATGCTGGAACTGCGGCGAGAGCAATGAGGGCAAGCGCATAGGGAGCGGCCGCACCGTACGCCGCTATTTCGGTTCGACTCCACAATTCGGTGGCAAGAGTGTCAAACCCGGTGGGGCGCAGCATCAGGGTTGCGGGAAGTTCCTTCATGGCCGTGAGGAGAACGAGTAATCCGCCGGCGGCGATGCCCGGCCACGCAAGTCGGAGCGTGGTGTTCGTCCACGCCGAAAAAGGATTGCGACCAAGTGTTCGTGCGGTGTGTTCCAGTATCGGTGGAACTGCTGCAACCGATGTTCGCGTGGCACCAATGGACTTGGGAAGGAAGAGAACAGCGTAGGCGAATGCCAGGGTGAACAGGGTTTGGTAGAGAACGGGGATGGCGTTGATCGTGAGGAACACGAGCGAGAGACCGATCACCACACCGGGCAGCGCATGTCCGGCGAATGCTGCACTTTCGGTTCCGGTGCTCCACTTGGAGCGGTAACGAGCGGTGAGCAGGCCAATGGGCAGGGCGAGGGCAACTGCAATGACCGCCCCACCTGCTGCAGCACCGGCGGAACTCACCGTCGCCTGAAAAAGTTCCATGACATCGAGTTGTCTACGGCTGCCTTCAACAAGGCGAATTAAGAGGGATGCGACCGGAACAACAATGGCAATGGCGATGACGGTGGTGACAAATCCCCAACCGAGTAAACGCCCTCGAGTGGTGAGTTGCGTCAACACCGCCATGCGTTGGGTTCCTGAGGCACTCCGGTACTGCAAGGACTTACCGCGCACTTTGCGTTCGGCGAAAACAAGAATCAAAGCCAAGATCACCAAGATGCTCGCGAGCACTGCGGCCGAGGTGCGATCAAAACTTGCGCGGTATGAAGCAAAAATCACTCGGGTGAATGCATCGACCCGGAACAGTGATACGGCACCAAAATCGGAGAGCACATAAAGCCCAACAAGGAGTGAGCCGGCTGCCGCTGCCGGCATGGCCTGGGGAGAGTTGTTGTTCTGAAACGCTGCGAACGGGGATCGACCCAGGGATCTGGCGACTTCCTCAATCGCAGGATCTGTTGTACGCAGGGCGGCGGCGACCGGAAGCAACACATAGGGGTAACTGACCGCAATAAGAATGAGTGCGGCCGCCCAAAACCCAGACATGGCAGGAAATTGAGCCAGCCACGCATAGGCGGCAACATAGGAAGGAATTGCAAGGGGTAGGGCCAATGCTGTTAACCACAGCCTTCGTCCCGGAAGGTTGGTGCGAGTTAGGAGAGCGGCTGCGGGGATCGCAATGATCAAGCAACCGACCACCACCACAACCATCAGACTCACACTGGTGAGGGTTGTCTCCCACGTGCGGGCGCGTAACAGGCTAGACAAGATTTTTTCTGGACCGGCGGAAGCAACGCGCACAATCAAATAGAAGAGTGGGATCAGCGCCAGACATGCAGAAACCACCGCGGCCGCAATCAGCGGCCGCGGTGGTCGAATTCCACTATTTCGGGTCACAACAATCCGACATCCTCCAGCATGGCAAGTGTCCCGGGCAGATCGGCCAGTTCAGCAAGTTCGATATCAGGTCCGCGGAGGGATTCCAATGGCGGCAGGCCATCTGCTGCTGCAATACTCGCGACCACCGGATACTCAAATGTGTTGTCCACGAAGTACTGCTGGGCAACGGGGGAGAGCAACCATTGAACCAGCGCATCGGCGTTATTGCTATTGACAGCTCTGGCAGTGATGCCAACACCGGCCACGTTCACCAATGATCCTGGATCGGTGGGTGCGGTGAATGCAATTTGAGCCCGCATGGCATCCGGGCCGACCTCGGCCGCCTTTTCATACCAGTAGTAGTGGTTAATGAGTCCGAGTTGCACTTGACCTGCATCAACGGCATCGAGAATCAGGCCGTTCTTCTCGAATCTTTGAACATCGTTGGCGACCAAGCCTTCAAGCCATGTGCGAGCGGTATCGTCGCCATCGGTGACTCGCAACGCGGTGACAAATGATTGGAAGCTCGCATTTGTAGGCGCAACTGCGACCTGACCCTTCCACCGTGGGTCGGTTAATTCGAAGATCGAAGTGGGCACCTGGTCCACCGCTACCTGTTGTTGATCGTAGGCAATGACGCGGGCACGGCCACTGACGCCAACCCACCGGCCGTCTGCGGAACGGTAATTTTCTGGAACGAGGGAAGTGGTTGACTCGGGTAAATCGGCGAGTAAGCCTTCAGCGGAAACTGCACCAAGGGCGCCAGCATCCTGCGCGAAATACACCTGGGCCGGGGTGGAATTGCCTTCTTCAATCATTTGAGCGGCCAACTCCGCGGTGTCGCCGTAGCGAGCCTGGACCGGGATGCCGGTTTCAGCGGTGAAAAGCTCAAAAAGTGGCCCCACCAATTGCTCACTGCGACCGGAGTACACGACCACGCCATCTGCCGGAACATCTGAGTCAGTTGCGCCGCCGCTTGAGCAGGCGGCCAGAGCGGCGGTGGTGACGAGTAGCCCAGCGGCGAGCAATGAACCCCGCCGAATGGCGCGAAACATATCTGATCCTCCCGAGAAGTAAGGTTAGGGTTCCCTAACTAAGGTTTACCTAAGCACATATCGGGGAGGGGTGTCAAACTGAGCAATAATTAGTTGCTGGTCCAACCTTCACGCTTGTGGGAGCCGTCACAGAAGGGCTTGTTGGCACTAAATCCACAGCGACACAGGTAGGCCTTCTCGCCTTCCTTGGCGATATTGCCATCCTGGTCTTTGACAATGTTGGCGCCCGAGACTTCAAGAGGGCCATCGGGGAGTGGGGTAATGATCACTGGTTCGCTCATGACCGAAGACTAGCCCCTCCCTTGAAAATTGCTAGTTCATGATCACCAGGTAAATGACTGGCCGGTCACCTTCTGTCGGGCAAAAGCGAGGTATTCCATGTTGTATTGCGAATTGTCACCAGAACTTTGATCGATCCGAAACCTCCGCGCAGGGTCGCCACTCCAGAGGAAAATCTCCGATTCAAAACTGAATTCGAGTGGGTTCATGGTTTTTCAAGATAGGGGTCATGCAGATAGGCGTCATGGAGTGCAATTGCCTGAGCAAAATCGTTGGCGGTTGAATTTGCCGATTGCAGATGCTCCATTAAGTTCACGGCCTGTTGCCGTTGCTGAGGGCCGCCATGTTCAGCCACTTTCTGAAGCACATCGAGTGCATGGGTGACCCGCGATTGGGGGACAGCAATATCAACATCGTCGAGCCAAATACTTAATTGAGCAATATCAGTTGTAGCTCGGTGGGCAGTGGCCGCCCGATGTTCGATCCTGCGAAATTGCATGCAGGTGAAGCCCGGGGATTGTGATCTGATCATTGTTGGTCTGCGGGAAGGAGAATCCCACGAATGTCCCCTGCCAGTGATCAAATGAGAACTGAACTTCACGACGCAAAACACTGTCCAGATGTTGAAATGGAGGATCCTGCTTGTGTTCAGTGCGCAGGAGAACGTCGGTGAAGGTGCCATCAAGTCTGACCGCGGCTATTGGGTGGCGGTAGTCATGTTGGCGGTGAATCGCCTGTTCAACAATTGTGGCGATCTGCTCTTGGGTCGTTCCGGGAGGCACCTCCACGGTGAAAGGCGATCCACCTTCGGCACTGATGGCAAATGGCATTCCCAGTTCAGGTTCGGCGACTTCGGGGATCCCGGAAGCGGGAATTCGCCAGGTGTCGCCATCCACCGACACAATTTCACCATCTAATCGATCAGCAACACCCAGTCCAAGGACACTGCCGCGGAAAACTTCCCCAACGGTGGTGACCGACTCGTAATTGCCGTGCAGCAGGTCGGTTACAGCGTCGATTTGATGCACATGACCATGTGAGGCCGTGACCAGATGTGGATCGAGCATTCCTTAACCCCTGTAACTATTATTCGGTCAGGAGCGCTTCGGCATCTTTACGAATATCGTCGGGTTTAGTGGTCGGTGCGTAACGCTTAACAGTCGCACCATCAGGTGAGACCAAGAACTTGGTGAAGTTCCACTTAATCGCTGAGCCGAGCATTCCACCAGCCTGCTTCTTAACGAAATCAAAAACCGGGCTGGTGTTGCTGCCATTTACATCCACTTTGGTGGACAGCGGAAAACTCACTCCGTAATTCATGGAGCAAAATTCCTCAATGTCTGTATCGCTACCAGGCTCCTGGTGAGCAAATTGATCACACGGGAATCCGAGGACTACAAGACCCTGGGGTCCTAACTCTTCATGCAGTTTCTGAAGTCCCTCGTACTGGGGGGTAAACCCGCACTTACTCGCGGTATTAACAATCAGCACAGGCTTACCGCGGTACTGATCCAACGAGACTGCATTGCCCTTGTTGTCGGTGAATTCCAGGTCATAAAGGTTGCTCATGTCTTTATTGTTCCCTTCAGCCGAGATTTAGCAAGCCTGAATAGGCTCTGGGAGTGGATCAAGTTCAAAGCGTGAAGAAGAAGTCCTCGTGGAAGAGGAACTTGATCAGTGCGGTTGTTGGACTGATCGTCATGGTGCTGCTGTTCTGGTTCATCAGTCAAAATGCGGGGGAGTATTCCAAGGCGTTTACCGAGCTTGGTGCTATCGATACCGTATGGAAAGTTGCAATCGCAGCGGCTTCGTTGATCAATATCGTGATTTACCCATTGACAGCAATCGCTGCCATCCGCACATTGAGCTACCTTCACGCAACGTTGAGCCGGCAGGCTGGATTCACTCTGAGCAATATTGTGCCGGGCGGTGGCGCCGTGGCCGTGGCAACCCAATACGCAGTACTGGCCCGCTACGGGGTTCCACAAGCGCGTGCCGCTGCGGCGGTTTCTGCAGATGCCATTTACACATATCTATTCACTTTGGGCGCACCCTCGATCGCGGTGCTCTTACTTGTGATTGAAGGCAGATCAACTGCGGCATTTATGACCACGGCGCTCATCGGCTTGAGTGTGGTGATTGTTTCCGTATTTGTCATTATCGCGGTACTTCGAAGTGAGGATTCAGCGCGAAAAATTGGTGGTTGGTTACAAAAGCCGGTCAACAAAATATTTGCGTTGGTACACAAACAAGCTCCTGATATTGCAAATATGCTCTCCCAATTCCACAATCAAGCCTCGGATCTGATCACCACCCGGTGGAAGTCTCTGACGGTGACCAACGTTGCCGCGCAGATGGCACCCATGTTGGTGTTATGGGCCGCGCTGATGGGATTAGGTGTCACCGAATCCCAATTGACGATCATCGAGCTTTTCGCGGCCTATTCGGTGGCCCTGGTACTCACTGCATTTCCGATCACCCCGGGGGGATTAGGAACTGTCGATGCCGCGCTCATTGCTTTGTTGATCGCATTTGGGGTGGACAGTTCAACAGCTGTCGCCGCGGATCTGTTATGGCGACTGGGTTGGTTCCTACCGCAACTCTTGGTAGGCGGTGTTGCTCTCGCTAAATATTGGTGGGATGGGCGAAGAATGCGGATAAAGGCCAACTAAACGCTGGCAAGAGGTTGGAATTCATTGCGCTCGCGCACACCACAGTCAGGACACACCCAGGTTGACGGAATCTGGCTAAATGGAGTTCCAGGCTCGAAACCCTCGCGAATGTCTCCCTGTGCAGGTGAGTAGATGTAGCTGCACATGGGGCATTGGTATGCGGGTGCGTGATCAGCGAGGACTGAATTCTCGATTTCCAAGATTTCCGGAGTCGCGTGTTCACGTACCTTCGTCGGATATTTGATCACGATTTTTCCACGTTTTCCCGGTTGAATATTCGCCAGAGAAATATCACCGTCAAAGTGGTGGACCACCTTGGGATCCATGACTCGGCGCCAAGCAAATGGCATGAGTGACAGCAAAATCATGCCGGCATAGCCGGTGGGAAGAACGGGTGATTCTTTGTAACTGAGCAGGGCCTGATACCGACGGGTGGGTTGGGCATGGTGATCACTGTGGCGTTGCAGGTGATAGAGCAAAATGTTGGTGGCAATATTGTCTGAATTCCAACTGTGACTGGGATTTACTCTTTCGTAGCGCTCACGGTCGCCGTGCATCACTTTTTGTCGCAGCATGCCGTAATGCTCCAGGTAATTAACGGCCTCCAACAGGGTGATTGCAATAAACATTTGAATGAGCAGATACGGGAGAATCTCGATTCCCAGCCACGCGACCATGGCAATCCACAACACCGCAGACATGAGCCACGCATTGATGTTGTCATTGCTCAATCGGAACGGGTGTTTATTCCTTCGACCGATTCGGTTCTTTTCCAATCTCCACGAACTCTGCAGTGACCCAACAACTGTCCGTGGCCAGAAACGGTAGAAACTTTCACCCACTCGACTGCTGGCGGGATCCTCCGGCGTTGCCACGCGCACATGGTGACCGCGATTGTGCTCAATAAAGAAGTGACCATAAAAACTCTGGGCCAATGCGATCTTGGACAGCCAGCGCTCGTAACTCTCTTTCTTGTGACCCAACTCATGGGCGGTGTTGATTCCAATGCCGCCGATCATGCCAACGCTGATGGCGAACCCGATTTTCTCCACGGTGCTCAAATCCCAGTTGGCAATGACATAAAAAGCGGCAATAAAGCCGGCATACTGCAGGGGCAGGAAAAGATAGGTGATCCAGCGGTAGTACCTGTCGTCTTCGAGAGCCTTAATCAAGTCGGTCGGTGGATTACTGATGTCCTTGCCGGTTAACAGATCAGTGATCGGGACGATTCCCAAAATCACAATTGGACCGATCCACAGCCACACCCCCCAGTCGGTGAGGGAGTACATGCCGATTGCAATGAACAGGAGCGAAGGCATGACGAGAGCCACCAGCCACAGATAGCGCTTCTTGTCACGCCAGGTGGCTGAGGTATGGGCGGTGAATCCCGTTGCACTCACTCACTCAAAGTAGGCGGGTATGGGGCTGCTGTCAAGGTGAAACGGGCTTGGGATCGAGATTCAGTCGGCACCCAATTCAAAGGATGCTCGCTCGAGAATCTGTTCATCGGGGTGGGTTGCCTCAGGAGTGGCCGCAATTGCTTCGGCCCCACCGGGGGTGAGCGTGCCCATCAGGTTGATGTGGCCGTCGAGGAGTTGTCCTTGGCCGGCATACATTTCCAGTTTTGAGCGGGTATCGGCAATATCGAGGTTGCGCATGGTGAGTTGACCAATCCGGTCAGTTGGGCCAAATGCGGCATTTTCGGTGCGCTCCATGGACAGTTTCTCTGGGTGGTAGCTAAATGCCGGACCATCGGTTTTGATAATCGTGTAGTCATCGCCGCGACGAAGGCGCAATGTCACCTCGCCGGTAACAGCGGATGCCACCCAGCGCACCAGTGACTCGCGCAGCATGAGTGCCTGTGGATCGAGCCAGCGACCTTCATAAAGTAGGCGACCCAGCCGACGGCCTTCCGCGTGGTAATTCGCAATGGTGTCTTCGTTATGAATGGCTGAGATCAACCGTTCATAGGCAGTGAACAGAAGCGCCATTCCTGGTGCTTCATAAATTCCGCGTGACTTCGCTTCAATGATGCGATTCTCAATTTGATCCGCCATGCCAAGACCGTGGCGACCACCAATGGAATTTGCCGTGAGAACGAGATCAACGGGCGTGTCAAAGGATTCCCCATTTATTTTGACCGGTCGACCTTGATGGAACTCAATGGTGACATCTTCGGTGGCGATCTCCACGGCAGGATCCCAGAATTTCACCCCCATGATCGGGTCAACAATTTCCATGGAGGCGCTGAGAAGTTCAAGATCCTTGGCTTCATGGGTTGCTCCCCAAATATTGGCATCGGTGGAGTACGCCTTCTCGGTACTGTCTCGATACGGGAGTTTGTGCGCGGCGAGCCACTCGCTCATTTCATGGCGGCCACCGAGTTCAGCCACGAATTGGGCATCAAGCCACGGCTTATAAATCCGAAGTGCCGGATTCGCCAGAAGTCCGTAGCGGTAAAACCGCTCAATGTCGTTGCCTTTATAGGTGGAGCCATCGCCCCAAATATTTACCTGGTCCTCCAGCATTGCGCGCACCAAGAGTGTGCCGGTCACGGCGCGTCCGAGTGGAGTGGTGTTGAAGTAGGTGCGCCCTCCTGATCGAATATGAAAAGCACCGCAGGCCATTGCGGCGAGACCTTCTTCAACAAGTGCGCTCTTGCAGTCAACGATCCGAGCCTTTTCCGCGCCGTATTGACCCGCGCGATGGGGAACTGATTCGATATCGGGCTCGTCGGCTTGGCCGAGATCAGCGGTATAGGTGTAGGGGATTGCTCCATTTTCCCGCATCCACGCGACTGCGACGGAAGTATCCAGGCCACCAGAAAACGCGATACCCACGCGTTCTCCCACCGGCAAGGAAGCGAGCACTTTTGACATGCGCCAACCCTAGTGAACAAAATCCCGTGGAACTACACCTGATTGAACTAGTTGATCTTTAATATGAGCTTCCCAAGGTTGTCCCCGGCAAAAAGTCGATTTAAAGTCGCGGGGAATTCGGTGATTTCGCCACTGACAATTGTTTCTGGCGCGGTGATTTTCCCTTGAGCCAGCCACGTTCCGATGCGTCGTTGGGCGACACCGAATTCACCTTCGTAATCGAATACTAAGAAGCCCTTCATGCTGGCCCGCTTGACCAGAAGGTTCATGTAGTTACTTGGGCCAGGAGTGATCTCGGTGGCGTTGTATTGGGAAATCGCTCCGCAAATCACTACGCGTGCGCCAAAGGAGAGGTAGGCGAGGTTTGCGTTCAGGATCTCGCCGCCCACATTGTCGAAGTAAATATCAACACCCTTGGCACCCAGTTGCTTCAGTGCCTCGCCGAGCTGTTTGCGAATGCTGGTGTCCTGCTTGTAATCAAGACAGAGATCGAATCCGAGTTCCTGCGTGACATAGTCACATTTGTCCTTGCCTCCAGCAATACCGATCACCGTGCAGCCATTGATCTTTGCCAACTGACCCACAATGCTGCCCACCGCACCTGCGGCAGCGGACACAACCACGACATCGCCGGCACGTGGCTTGCCCAACTCGAAGAAACCGAAGTACGCCGTCATGCCGGTCATGCCGAGCGCGCCAAGAAATGTTGACGCGGGTGCGAGTTCTGGGTTGAAGATTCGCGCTCCCTGCCCATTAGAAATAGCAATTTCGGTTGCCCCGAAGTTTCCGACTACATGGGAGCCGACCGGGAATCTGCTGTTCTTGGATTCAGTGACCGTGCCGAGGGAGCCAGCACGCATGATTGCGCCGATTTCCACGGGTGGCAGATAGGAGGGTCGGTCATCGAGCCACCCGCGCATGGCGGGGTCGAGGGAGATCAGCTCGATAGCGATCGCGAATTCACCGGGAGCCAATTCGGGTGTTTCTTCGGTTTCGATCCTCCAGGTATCGGCGGAGGGAAGACCGGTGGGTCGTTGGGCAAGTCGGACACTGCGGAAAGAAGTCATCCGCAAGAGTAATCACATGCGCGGGGAATGCCACAACAACGGGTATTCTGGGGTCATGAGAATTCGAGCCATCGCAGCCATTGGATTTAGTTCAGCACTTCTGTTTTCGGGAGTGGCCGTCTCAGCACATGCGGCTCCCGAGATCCTTCAGCTCACGTCACAGCAACTCACCGATTCAGGGTTCCCCAAGAAGCCAACAACAGGTGCTGGCGGCTCAGCCACCCTGTCCACCAACACGGCGGCGGTTTGGGAAGACATCACCATTAGCGGTCAAGCACCCACGGGCACCAAGCCAGGTCAGTTACTCACCCTGTATCGCTACTACCCCACATCCACGACGGGCGATGGCCAGGTTAAGCCGCTGAACATCACCACGCCGGTTGGTCCCCGAGGGAATTACAACCTGCACTTCCAGTTGGGCTACCCGGGCACCTATGGCTATGCGCTCGGTTACGAAACCGCTGGACCAACACCTGAAACACTCGAATTCACTTTCCAGATCACCACAACAGGTACAGCGACCAATCCACCCGCACCCCGAGATACTGCCGTGGTCTTGACGTCTAGGCAGTTGACGAAAGCGGGATTCACCAGGACGCCAAATGTCAATGGGTGGGGTGGAACCGCAAACCTGTCCGCATCCAGGGTCAAAGCAGGAGCTCCGGTCACAATCTCGGGAACAGCGCCTGCTGAGATCAAACCCGGATCGCTACTCAACCTGGCGCGGTTTGTGGCCACTGATAAAAAAGGTTCGGGTCACATGTCGCCGCTGAATATTGTCACTCGGGTGAACTCCGATCAAACATATTCCCTCACCTTTGAAATCAATGAGGTGGGCGTCTACGGATACAACCTCTATCAATTCGTGGGCGAGGAAACAATCACGGTCGAATTCCAGTTGCGCACAACCTAATTCTTTGTCGCGCAAAATTTGTTGCACAGAAGTCGTGTGAAGTTATTCACCGCATCATGTGATCTGATGTCCCCATGAGTTTTCGCGTGGTCACCGTCAACGTCAATGGAATTCGAGCAGCTGCTCGTCGCGGGGGACTGGAATGGCTTGCGGATTCTCAAGCCGACGTTATTTGCCTGCAGGAAGTGCGAGCCACCACCGAGCAGCTACGAGAGACACTCACCGGCTCGGCTTTTGCGAAGTGGCATGTCCAGCATGCACCCGCCCCCGAATTGGGTCGGGCCGGTGTTGCGATTTTGAGTAAGACTCAACCGACCTCGGATCGAAGTGTGGTCAAGACTCCTTCTATCGATGGCCAAGGTAGGTGGCTGGAATGTGATTTTTCCACGGCGGTGGGGGATCTGACGGTTGTATCGACCTATATTCACACCGGAGAAGTGGATACGCCAAAACAAGATGCGAAATTCGCTTTCCTTCAGGGGATGGACAGGCGGCTGTCCACGCTCGCTCGGTCTGCCAAAAAAACCGGGAGAGAAGTTTTGGTGTGTGGAGATTTCAATATTGGTCACCGGGAAATGGACATTAAGAACTGGAAAGGTAATCGGGGCAAAGCGGGCTTTCTCGAGGAGGAACGAGCACATCTGGATGGCTGGTTCGCCAAGGATTGGATTGATTTAGGCCGTGAACTCGGTGGACCGGGACCCGGACCGTACACCTGGTGGTCGTGGCGGGGCCGGGGATTTGATACCGATGGGGGGTGGCGTATTGACTATCAAATCGCCACTTCGGGGCTGGCTCAACGGGCGAAATCAGCGATGGTGGGTAAAGCGCCCACATATGCGCAACGGTGGAGTGACCATGCTCCGCTCTCGGTTCATTTTTCGTGACACCCATTCGGGCAACCTGCTGGACAAAGGCATACCCCTAGGGGTATGCTTGAGCAAGTTCATTGATTTCCATATTTCCCAGAGAGGCACTGAGACACCATGGTGACAACCGCGTCGGTTACCGAGCTCCACCAAGCATTGACTCGAGGAGAGCGGGTGCTCGATGTCCGCGAGAAGCATGAATTTGATGGCGGACACGTTCCGAGTGCCATGCATATCCCCATGAGTGTGGTTCCGCTTCGAATCGAAGACATCAAAGGTTCGGATAGTTCCAATCCCATGTGGGTTATTTGCGAATCCGGTGCGCGGTCGTGGCAGGTTGCCGATTACCTGACCCGTCAGGGGCTCACGGTCATCAATGTTGAAGGCGGGACATCCGCTTGGCGGGCCATCGGTCTTCCCCTCGAAAAGTAATCCATTAAGACTAAGACAAAGATCAGGAAGGAAAGCACATGACATTTACCAGCACACCTCACGTTGTAGTCATTGACTCAATTGGACTGGGGGATCGCAGCTATGTTGTCCACGACGGAGTATCGGCACTCGTTGTCGATCCACAGCGCGATATTGATCGAGTAGAGAAGGTGCTTGCCGAGCATGGTGTCACAGTGACCCACGTTGCCGAAACACATATTCATAACGACTACGTGACCGGTGGGCTTGAATTGGCTCGCAAACACGGAGCGACATATGTAGTTCCAGGCGATGTCGACTTGGCTTATCTTTCTGAGCCATTTGTGTTGGCCGTCACCGACGGAGACACATTCAATGTGGGTGAATTCGAGGTCACCGCTATTCACACACCCGGACATACGCCGCACCACCTTTCCTACTCCGCCCAAAAAGCTGGCCATCCTGGTGCTGTCTTTACCGGCGGGTCCATGTTGTTTGGAAGCGTGGGGCGCCCCGATCTCGTTGCACCTGACTTGACTCTGAAGCAGACACATGATCAGTGGAATTCGGTTCAACGTCTGGCCAATGATCTCGATGGTGAA
Organism: Candidatus Nanopelagicales bacterium; assembly: GCA_018401415.1. Taxonomy (GTDB): domain Bacteria; phylum Actinomycetota; class Actinomycetes; order S36-B12; family S36-B12; genus UBA4592. The sequence continues at coordinate 163,132 of JAGYKV010000017.1, forward strand.
ACCGGTGTATTTCCCACCCATGGTTTTGGATCCTTCTGCTCCGCCACTCAAGCTGCCGGCGGCTATGAATCCACAATTGGCAAAGAGAAGTTGGGCAACCCGGCACTGACCCAATCAGAAGACGAGTTCGTCAAGACGCTCCTTGATGGCCTGGATGTATTCCCTGCCTATTACGCCCACATGGGACCTGCGAATGCTGCCGGCGCACCCGATGTAGATCTGGCATTGCCCAAGCCGGCTGACCCGGAAGCACTGCGGGCTGCAATTGCCGCAGGTGAATGGGTCGTGGATCTTCGCTCCCGCGAAGTTTTCAGTCAAGGTCACATTCCAGGAGCGGTCAACTTTGATCTCGATGGCGCGTTCATCAATTACCTCGCCTGGATGATGCCGTGGGGAACCCCGGTCACACTCGTCGGCGCCACCACCGAACAGGTTGAAGCGGCCATGCGTGAGCTCGTGCGCGTGGGAATCAAATCTCCGAAGATGCAGGCGGTGGGTGATCCCAATTTCTGGATGCCAGAGGGCGAAGCACCCGCGACACTGCGGCGAGTGGATTTCCAGGCCATGAAGGCCGAATGGGACTCCAACCCCAATGCCATGGTGATTGACACCCGCCAGATCAAGGAGTGGGAAGCAGGCCACGTTGAAGGCGCCGTGTTCATTCCCTTCTACGAAGTATTGGACCGCCTCTCTGATATTCCCCGCACCGAAGATGTCTACATCTACTGTGGGTCGGGTTACCGCGCCGCCGCGGTCGCTTCCGTACTAGAAAACCTTGGTTACGACCGAGTTATTCACGTCGATGACAACTTCTCCAATGCAGCGGTTGCTGGACTGACCGTTGTCCCAGAGACCGCACCACACCGCGAACCGGGGTGGACGTGGATCGCATCCCGCGCAACCGTGCGTCAGTTCACTCCTGCTGATTCAGGTGTCCTGACCACGTAACTACTCGAGCGTTCGACCCCTGCGGGTACCAACCGGTATAGGTTGGTCACCTTCGGGGGTGTCGCTGTTTGATGAGCAGTTGTCAGTTGTTAATTGTCCGACGCTCGGTGTGAGGAGGAAGATTACGTGGGTCGCGTCATGACGTACTCCCCGAAAGTGTTTATTCCCTTAACATCTTTGTGTCGTGACCGATGTGGCTATTGCACCTTCGCGAAAGCCCCGCACCGAGTACCCGAGCCGTATCTGTCCCTCGAGCAGGTGGTGGAGGTAGCCCGGCAGGGGGCCGAGGCCGGCTGTCACGAAGCGTTGTTCACCATGGGGGAGTATCCCGAAGACCGCTATCCACAAGCCCGCCAGTGGCTCGACGACCAAGGCTATGCGGACACCATTGATTACCTCGTGCACGCGGCCCAAGCGGTGATTGATCACACGGGTTTGTTACCGCATGCCAATGCGGGCGCGCTATCGCGCGAGGATCTCGCCAAACTGCGCACGGTGTCTCCGAGTCAAGGCATGATGATCGAGTCGCTCAACCCTGATTTGGCGGCTCACCGTGGAGCTCCAGACAAAGACCCTGAGCGCCGTATCGCCACTTTGAATTGGGCCGGTGAACTTGCAATTCCATTCACCACGGGAATCTTGGTCGGGATAGGGGAGTCCCGAGAAGATCGAGTGATTGCATTGCAGGCAATTGCCCAGTCCCATGAAAAGTACGGCCATGTTCAAGAGGTGATCGTTCAAAACTTTGTTCCCAAAGCGGACACGGAAATGCGCCATTGGCCGGCGTGCAGCACCGAAGACCTGGTGGAGACACTGCGAATTGCCCGTGAGATTTTGCCGGCAGGTATTCACCTACAAGCTCCACCGAATCTGACGGCCGATATTGCTGTCACTTCTCGAATCCGGAATAGATGACTTTGGTGGGATATCACCGGTGACATCGGACTTTGTTAATCCAGAGATGCCCTGGCCATCGATTGAGTCACTTCGAGAGGCGACCGAGTTGGCTGGCGGTTCACTTGTTCCGCGCTTGACCGTGTACCCGGAGTTTGTGCGAAATCCTGAGCGTTGGATTGATCCGGCATTGCATTTCGCCGTCATGGATCGAAGTGATGCCAATGGTTTCGCTCGCGATGATCCTGGAGCGGTCTTTCCGGAGAAATATGCCGATGCGGTAAATGTCGGCACCGGTGCTGAAGTCATTCAAGTGGGTCGACGATCCACAGCGTGGTACTCCGGAGCTGATATTCACCCATCGATAATTGTTGGTGATTCAGACTTGGTTGCAGCTTCACCTGAAATTGCTGAAATCCTGAATGGGGTCCGCGCGGGATCGGTGATCGATGAACAACAGATCACCCAACTTTTCACAGCTCGGGGCAATGACGTCCACGCGATTGCCCAACTCGCAGATGCTCTGCGCCAAGAGACTGTTGGAGATATTGTCACCTTCGTTCGGAATCGGAATATCAATTACACGAACGTCTGCACATTTAAGTGCACTTTTTGTGGATTCTCAAAAGGACCGCTGTCATTGAATTTACGGGGCAATCCCTATCTTCTTTCCGACCAAGAAATCGTTGACCGCGTCCTTGAAGCCCAACTCCTGGGTGCAACAGAAGTATGTTTACAGGGCGGAATACACCCCAGTTTTGATGGCGAGTATTACGTGGATGTCGCAAAACTTGTGAGTGAAGCCGCACCTCATATGCACATCCATGGGTTTACGGCCCTGGAGGTACTGGAGGGCTCACGTCGGTTGGGCGAACCGCTAGTGGAATATTTACTGCGGCTTAAGGCTGCCGGTCTCAAATCGTTACCGGGCACGGCTGCAGAAATTCTTTCCGATGATATTCGGGCGGAGATTTGCCCCGACAAGATCAATACCGACGAGTGGTTACTGGTGCATGAGACCGCGCACTCAATCGGTCTGACATCAAATATCACCATCATGTTTGGCAGTATTGAAAGACCCGAGCATTGGGCTAAACACATTGTGCTCACTCGAGCGGTGCAGCAACGCACGGGCGGTTTCACGGAATTTATCCCTCTGCCATTTGTTCACATGGCTGCTCCCATTTATTTGAAGCGCAAGTCGCGTCGAGGACCTACATGGCGCGAGACCGTGCTTATGCATGCGGTGGGGCGAATCGCCTATCACGGATTTATTGACAATATTCAAGCGTCATGGGTCAAGTTGGGTCCGGCTGGTGCGCGGCAATTGCTGCTCGCAGGAGTTAATGACCTCGGTGGCACCCTGATGGATGAAAATATTTCGCGGGCAGCGGGTGCATCCCATGGGCAGGGTATTTCCGATACCCAGTTTGCGCAGGTGGTCCAGCCATTAGGTAGAACGCTGGTACAACGCACAACCCTCTACCAGTCGCCATCGCTCTTACCACAATGAAATCCAAACGACCCGCGAGTTTTTTGGGAACTCCCTCGACCGCTCCAGGTCCATTGGGTCCAGATATGTTGCGGGATTTCGCGTTGATCCGCAACAACCCGTTGGCATTTCTTGAGAAGAGTTGGCGCACCTATGGCGACGTTGTTCAGTTTCCCATTCCGAAACCACCCACCTACCTGATCAATTCGCCCCAAGGGGTGAGAAAGGTGTTGGTTGGCAATGGTCGCAATTACGGAAAATCCACCATCCAGTACCGGGCCTTATCGCTGGTAACAGGTGAAGGGCTGCTCACGGCCGATACCGATGTATGGCAGCGAACGCGGCCACTTATTCAGCCGGCATTTCATCAGGCGCTTTTAACCGAGTTGGTTCCCATTACCGATTCTGTGACTGCAGGTCTGGTGGATCAATGGAGAAATATTCCCCAAGGTGCGGTGATTGATGTCGATCAGTTTATGTTGGCCGGAGCACTCGAGGTGGTGGGCAAGTTCCTCTTTGGAGCCAATCTCGCAACGAACTCTCACGTGATTACCGATGCCACCCTTTCCGCACTGGAAGTGGTTATTGCTCGAGCGAGGGTTCCCATTACCCCACCGAACTGGATCCCCACACCGGCTAATCGCAAGTTGCAGCGCAGTGTGAACACATTGGATCAAGCGGTACGAAGCATGCTCAGACAGCGCTCAATTGATGCGACTCACCTGACTACCGATACACCCAACATGATTGATTTGTTGTCACGCGCGACAGATCAACATGGCAACAAACTCACGGCTCGACAGATTCGCGATGAAATAGTTACGTTTATTGTCGCGGGACATGAAACAGTCGCCAGTGCCCTGTCGTGGGCGTGGGCGATTCTGGCAATGGATCCGAAATTGCAAGATGAATTGGCCCACGAGGCTGGCCACGCGCGGAAGACCGAAGGAATATCGGTGGAGAACATGCCGCGGATCCGGTCATTCTTCGATGAAATTCTGCGCGTGTACCCACCTGCTTGGCTGATTACTCGGAAGGCGCTTGAGGCTGACTCCATTGATGGCCACGCTATTCCGGCAGGAGCACTCATCATTCTCAGTCCAGCGTTGCTCCACCAAAATTCCAAGGTGTGGGATTCGCCCGAAGTCTTTATTCCTGATCGGTTCCTGCACAAGTTCCCCAGGGAATCCTTTATTCCGTTCGGGGCAGGTCTTCGGCAGTGCATCGGCAAGGATTTTGCCTACGTGCAGGGTGTCCTATTTCTCGCAGCTCTTCTTCAGAAATTTCAAGTGCGCTATCCGGAGGGTGGAAATATTCCGGAGGGTGAACCTTTGGTCACAATCCGACCCCGTGGCGGTGTTGGGCTGGTGGTCAGCCTCCGTGGGTGATGTAACTCAGGAGTGCTTCCTTCTCGCTTTCAAGTTCACCCAACCGAGATTTAACGATGTCCCCAATACTGACAATGCCCAAAAGTGATCCGGCGTCGTCGGTCACGGGTATGTGTCTGAATCTTCGATCTGTCATTATTTGCATGAGTTCATCGACATGGGCATCTGGCGGAGCTACAAAAACCTCGCTTGTCATAATCTCTGAAACGGTGAGTGAATAGGCATCTGGATGATCCGCGAATGCGCGAACGAGATCACGTTCGGAGACGATTCCTGAAATTGAACTTCCATCGGTAGACACAACAAGTGCGCCCACTTTGTGACGGGTGAGTTCCGCGAGCAGATCCCTGACGGAAGCTGTCGGGGCAATTGTGACAACGGTGGCACCTTTGAGGGCCAAAATTGCGGAGAGTTTCACGTTGACCTCCTAGACTGCGAACTTCTGTTAATCAGTGTGAACCTATTTATGTCCCCGCGTCTAGTGATTGAGTAATTTAATGGAAGATTGGTGGAGGTGACCATTGGTCGAAAGGACACCGGGGTGGGCCGTGGAATCGTGAATAGGAAGTGAATCCCCGGCGAAATCCGTGATGCACCCGCCTGATTCCACCACGATCGGGACCAGCGCCGCGTAGTCATAGAGCGCAAGTGTCGGTTCGGCTGCAATGTCCACAGCGCCCTCGGCCACGAGACAATGTGACCAAAAATCGCCATAAGCGCGTTGACGCCAGGTGGCTGCAATCACACTGGAAAGAGCGGGTTCGGACCACCCACGTGAGTCTGAGAATGACATGGATGCATTCGACAGATCAGAAACGGTGCTGACGGAGAGTGAGCGCACGTGATCACCTTCGGATAACCACGCACCGTGGCCGCGCAACGCCCACCAGCGGCGGCCTAATGCGGGGCAACTCGTCACACCAAGGCCGATACCTGCGGAATCACGGAGAGCAATGAGGGTTGCCCACACGGGAACTCCACGCATAAAGTTCTTGGTTCCGTCAATCGGATCAATGATCCACGTTCGATCACTATTGCCTGTTTGTTCAAATTCCTCGCCGATAACCGAATCGCCTGGACGCTCACGCGAAATGAGGTCACGGAGTGCACGTTCCACACTTCTGTCCGCATCGGTGACGGGGGAGAGATCGGGCTTACTTTCAACTAACAGATCGATGGCGCGAAATCGCGGCATGGACAGCGAATCAGCAAGATCAGCGAGCCCTAGTGCAAAGTCCAGATCAGTTGCGTCGGTGAGGTTCACGGATTAAGAATAGTGTTACCTGCGAGCAGGCTTTGGAGTGATTCGACCCGTTGCCTACCGAGTGGCTCTGAGATCTGGTTGAGTCCACATTCCGGTTCATTGTGGCTGCAGGCACGTGGGCAGGATTCCATGGTGACCGCGAGATCACTGAATGATTCGAGGATGATGTCTCTGCTCACGTGCGCAAGCCCGAATGAGCGGATACCAGGGGTGTCAATCACGATTCCAGCGGAATGGGGGAGCGGGAACGCAATCACACTGGTCGAAGTGTGTTTGCCTTTGCCGGTGAGGTCGTTCACTTCCCCGGTGAGTCGCTGAGCTAACGGCACGAGTTGGTTAATCAAAGTCGATTTACCCACACCCGAATGACCAACGAAAACGGTGACCTTGTCTGCGACGTAATTCACCACCTCTGTGCCGGCGATGCCATTGGAAATATAAAAAATCTGAAGGCCTAGCGCGCGGTAGTTGAGGGTTAATGGTTCAGGATCTCCAACATCGCATTTGGTAATGACCAAGAATGGTGTGATGTTGGCATCCAGAGCCGCAACGATTGCCCGATCAATGAGCCCCGTGCGTGGTTCAGGGTTGGCAGCCGCAACCACAATTCCCAAATAGCCCGCATTGGCAACAATGACTCGTTCCTGGGGGTCATTGTCATCGGCCGTTCGGCGCAGTTCGGTGAGTCGGGGCTCTCGGCGAATAATGCGCGCTTGCGAGTCGATATCACCCGATGAATCGCCCACGAGAGCAACTCGATCACCAACAACAATCCCTTTTCTGCCGAGCTCGCGTGCTTTGACGGCATAAATCTCTTGACCGTAATCGTCGGTATCCAAGAGCACGGTAAATCGACCGCGGTCCACAGTGGTGACCGAGCCCAGAACGGCATCGGTGTGTAGTGGTCGATCCTTGGTTCGCGGGCGTGACTTCGATCGACCGGGACGAACCCGAATATCATCTTCGTCTAATCGCGATGGTTTCACTGTTGGAGCATCTCCAACCAGCGGCGCGGGAAATCCGGCAAAGTCTTGTTTGTGGTGTCAATATTCTCGACGACAATTCCTGCAACGCGCAGACCAATGATCGCACCGGCCGTGGCCATTCGGTGGTCCTCGTAGGTGTGGAATATGCCACGCGTCAGTGATGCGGGTGTGATCGTGAGTTGATCGGCGCCTTCCACCACGTTTCCGCCAAGGGCGTTGATCTCTGCCGCCAGGGCCGCGAGGCGATCAGTTTCATGTCCTCGAAGGTGGCCAATGCCGGTGATCACCGATGGTGATTGAGCCAGTGCGCAAAGAGCCACAATGGTGGGGGTGACTTCGCCGATAGCGCTGAGATCGACACTTATCCCCTGAATTTCACTCGGACCGGTAACCGTGCAGGTGGTGCCATCGCGCGTGATGGTGCCACCCAGTTCGGTGAGCACATGGAGAACAGCACTTACCGGTTGCAAGGAGTCGTGGGGCCAATCGGGGCATGTGACCGTGCCTCCCGTTGCAATTGCTGCCGCGAAGAAGGGTGTGGCGTTGGAAAGATCGCCCTCAATATCGACATCAATCGACTGAATTTCTTGGGGGTCCACCCGCCAGATGGAATCATCGGTGTGGTGTACGGAAACTCCATGCTGGGCAAGCATGGCAATACTCATGTGCACGTGCGGAAGGCTGGGAACCGCGGTGCGGTGGGAAAGGTCTGCGGGAACATGGCGAATGGTTGCACCACTCTCGCAGCGGGCGGCCGACAACAGTAGAGCCGAAACGAATTGGCTCGACTTCGAAGCATCGAGAATCACTTCGCCTCCGAGAACATGGCCGGTTCCGTGGATTAAAAATGGCAACCTTCCTCGGTCTTCAATGCTTACGCCGAGATCCTTCAGAGCCTCAAGGAGGGTGGCCATGGGGCGTTTTCGAGCGGAAGCATCGCCATCGAAATAAATATCCCCCCGGGCGAGAGCCGCAACCGGTGGCAGAAAGCGCATGACCGTTCCGGCTAACCCCACATTGATTTCCGCGGGTCCCTGCAGGTAGTGCGGTGTCACCCGAATGTGAATATTCCCAGCGGAGTCACGCCCTTCCGAGTCAATTCCCACGCCCATTGCCTGAAGGCCGGCAATCATCAATTGAGTATCCCGGGCATCAAGAAGTGAGCGAATCTTGGTAGGAGAATCCGAAAGAGCCGCGAGAATAAGGGCTCGATTACTGATCGACTTCGATCCGGTCAGTGAAATGGAAGCATTGACCGGCAAAGTTGCTAACGGAGCTGGCCAAGGTTCTGCCACGTGCGCGGCTGAGTCCGAATGCTCCTCATTCATGCCCTCAGTCTTGCATTACGTTCAGAAATGTTTGTGAGCCCCTTGTAAATGAGTCCTTTAGTATTGCGACATGTGCGGGCGGTATGTCTTGGCTGAGGATCCAACCGAACTGGCCGTGGCTTTTGGAGCGGATCTTGGAGCAGAGTTCGGAGCAGAGTTCGCGCCGAACTCACCTGTTCTCCGACCCAATTTTAATGTTGCTCCCACTACTTCGGTGCCGGTGGTGACCGCAGCGAATTCTTCCGGGGACTCACCTCGGCGGGAAATTCAGGTGGTGAGGTGGGGCGTCGTTCCCCGCTGGTCAGGAGCCAGGTCAACACTGCTGGTGAATGCACGAGGTGAGACCGTGGCCGAGAAATCCACGTTCAAAAAAGCCTTTTCGCAGTCCCGCTGTCTCATTCCCGCGACCGGATACTACGAATGGAAACGACCTGAAAAAGATCCGTATTACATCCGTCATGCAAATGGATCTCCATTAGCCATGGCGGGAATAATCATTGAAAGCGAGATCGAGGGTGTCCCCCAGCAGACCTGCGCAATTATCACTCTCACCGCTGCCCCCAATATTGAAACCATTCACGACCGAATGCCGGCAACAATCCCAAGAGATGCTTGGGATGAATGGCTGGATCCTTCGGTGGGCGCGTCAGATTCATTAGGGCTGATGCGGGCAGAGAAAGATCTGGTCGCCAGCCCGGTAAGCCGAAGAGTGAACTCGATCCGAAATAACGACGCTTCGCTGCTGACTCCGGAAGATTCACCGGCAGTCCCTCCCGATGTTCTGCTGTAGGAATACTTCACGCGGTTATGCTTCATCTAGTTGAAGCTTTTTCCCACATCGAATTTGTCAATAGCGCTTGAGGAGTATTTGGTGCCTTCGTCAGTTCGCGCCGAGATGGTCGCGTCAGTTTTCACCATTGAGGTTCAGGCGGGTGATTCTGTTGAATCTGGCGACACCCTTGTTGTATTAGAATCAATGAAAATGGAAATCCCGGTCTTGGCCGAAGTCGCCGGTCGGGTGGCGCTGGTCGCCGTTGCCGTGGGCGATGTTGTCAATGAAGGCGACATTCTCGTCACATTCGAGTGAGCCAGAGCAAAGACGTTACCCATGAAGATTCGGTGGTGAAAAATCATGTGCACAAATATTGATCGGGCGGTGGGGGCCACGGAAACAAGGTCATGGACGGTCAGCACATCAGATACTGCAGCCGTCGTTGGTAGCGGCGATGTTTTGGTATTGGGAACCCCGGTGGTCATTACCTGGATGGAGCAGGCCACCATCGGGGCACTCGCACCCTTTATGGAACCCGAGTGCACCACGGTGGGAATCCATGTGGATGTTCGCCACAAAGTCCCGTCAGTGGTGGGTGATCTGGTTGAAGTCTCGGCAACCGTCAGTCACGTGCAAGGTAAAAAAATAATCTTCAATGTTCGTGCAATTGCTCAGGGTGAGGTACTCGCAGAAGGAACCATCACGAGGGCCCATGTTGTACGTGAAGGTGTTTTTGCTCGACCTACACACCGGTAGTTGATCGGGGATACGCAACTTCGGGATCGGTCATGATGTTCACCAAATAGGGCACGCCAGATTTCATGGCTCGGTCTAATGCAGGACCGATATCGGACTGGACGCTGACGGTTTCGCCCGCACCGCCGAGTGCCTCGACCACTGAGTCATATCTGCTTGGTTGTAAATCAGCGAGGACGTCGTAGCCGTACAAGAAACGCATGGGATGTCTTTCCAGGCCCCACCCAGCATTGTTACCCACCACGATTGTCGCCGGGATCTGGTGGCGCACCAACGAGTCCACATCCATGAGAGAGAAACCGGCAGCCCCGTCACCCAAGAGCACGACCAGGGGATCGTGGGAAATGCCAAGCCGGCGGCCAATGTGTACCCCATGGCCGTTCCCAAGGCACCGAATGGACCCGGATCGAGCCAGCGTCCGGGGCGCTTGGGTTCAATGAATTTCCCCGCGTACGAAACAAAGTCACCGCCGTCGCCAATGGTGATGGTGGAATCTGTGAGTCGCGGGATCAATTCCCGGTAGATCCCCGCCGGATTGATCATGGGACCGGTGGCGTTCATCATTTCTGCATTCGCCGCTCGGGCTTTCGCGGTTTCCCTGATGAGTGATTCGTTCCACTCCAGTGTGCCCACCGGTTCATGTATCCCGTTAATCATCTCCGCAAGAGCGGTAGGCAGATCGGCGTGAATGCTCACCACTCCTGGAGGAATTTGGCGTGGAGGAGCATCGGTGATATGGAGGACCCGCGCTCCACCAAAGTCGCCGTAGTTAACGCGAAAGTCAAGTGGGGTGCCGATCACCACAACAACATCGGCATTCTTGAGGGCAAATGAACGTGCGGCCGTCACGAGTGATGGATTACTTGGTGGGACTACGCCGCGCGCAAGTCCATTAGCAATCAGCGGGATATTTGACTTCAGAACGAAGTCCGTCAGTTGTGTTTCCGCCATGGCTTGCCAAATATCGGTGCCCGCCACAATGACTGGTCGTTCACAGTTGTGCAGGATTTTTAGGGCTTCATCGAGTTGATCAAAACCCACACCAATTTGTAATTCCGAACCTGGCTCCGCGGACACGACAAGTTCAACTTCCGACGGAGGGGAGAACAGGACGTCCATGGGAATATCGAGAAATGTTGGTCCCCTGTGCGGGGAATTCGCTAAAGAGAATGCCGCTTCACTTAGTGGGCCAACGGAATCCACCGTGTGGGCGGTACGAGCACTCTTGGTAATGGATTCGACAATGGGGAGGTGATCGAGTTCCTGCAAGGCACCGGAACCCCATCGATATTCGGGTGCCCTTCCGCCAATGGCAACGAGCGGCGCCCCATTAAAAAGTGCGCTGGTAAGTGGAGTAACAAGATTGGTGACGCCCGGACCTGCGGTAGCAGCAACAAAACCGGGAGTCCGAGTCAACCGGGCAGTTCCCTCTGCCGCGAACCCGGCCGTTTGTTCATGGCGGGTGTCCACCAGTCGCGGAGCATCAGGGCGCTTGTGACATGCGTCGTACAAGGGAAATATATGTGCGCCGGAGAGGGTGAAAAGGTGGCGTACACCGTATCTCTCGGCTGCGCTGATTACCTGGTGACCAGACGCCGGGGGACTGGTGTTTTCGGATTCGTCCATGTGGTCACGTTAGTTGGTCACGATAGTCTGTGCACGTGCCTGGTGTCGCGAAAGTACTCGAGCAACGCACCGAACTTGCCCAGCCCGACATTGATTTCCTCACCCTCCTTGTGGACAACTGGGCACTCGTGGCCGACCTGGCCTTCAGTGATCTCGTTCTGTGGGTTCCCACCTGGAATGACGGTGGTTTATTGGCTGCGGCACAGGTGCGGGCATCCACGGCACCCACCTCACTCGCCGAAGATCTGATCGGGACTTTTAGTCCGCGAGGTCGCAATGTGGCTCTGGACCAAGCGGTGGCTGTTGGGCGTGCCACGGCCCCGCGATCTCCCACCGACCCACTTGCCCCCGAGGGAGTGGAGGCGTATCCGGTTCGTCACGGCAATGAGTTGATCGGAGTTATTGCCCGCCATGCATCACCCACATCCCGGGTCCCAGGACAACTGGAGCAGGTATACCTCCAGAGCGCCGACGCGATTTTTGCCATGATTTCGCGGGGGTTGACCTGGGTGCCACATCTTGAAGACTCGGTGGATTCATGGGACCGACCACGAGTTGGCGATGGCTTGATTCGGATTGATGCGCAGGGTGAAATCGATTACGCGAGCCCGAATGCCACCAGTGCATTCCAGCGTCTTGGCTTGGCCACCGGACTGGTGGGTCAAAGTTTAAATGTGTTGGTCAAGAAGTTAAATGAATCCCCGGTGGGCCCGACAAAGGCTTTAGACCGGGTTACTCGCGGCGGCTACTCAGGGATTGCCGATATCCACGGATCTGAAGCCACGATCATGATGAGCTCGGTGGCCTTGAATGCAGAGGCAGACACGGGGTGTGAGCGGACAATAATTATTGTCAAAGATGTCACGGCGGTGCGAACCCAGCAGAGGGCGTTGCTTTCCAAGGAAGCAACGATTCGAGAAATTAATCATCGAGTAAAAAATAATTTGCAAATGGTGAATTCACTATTGCGGATTCAGGCTCGAAGAGCCGTGCACCAAGAAACGAGAGATGCCCTCACTGACGCACAACAACGTATCAGCGCCATTTCGGCGATCCACGATGTCCTCTCCAAGGACGTTGTCACGAACGTGGATGTGGATGAACTCGTTGATTCGATCATTACCGCTGCGGCGGGCAATGATAATAGCGCTGGTGCCTCGGTTGAGCGTCGTGGAACCGGAGGGCACCTGCCCACGGGCATTGCAATTCCGTTAGCCATGAGTGTCTCTGAATTGGTCCACAATGCATTGGAGCACTCACGTGGTGATCTGATCACCATTGATATCCAGCGTGGTGAGAGAGAGCTGGTGTGTGTGGTTCACGACAACGGCGAAGGAATGGTGGGTGAGCCGGGTTTGGGTTTGAGCATCGTTGGGGATTTGGTGACCAAGGAATTACGGGGCGAGTTTGAATTTATCTACCCAGATGACCGGGGAACCCACGCTGCGATCTCAATACCCCTAGCTCGTTCAGCCCAGGTGAGCGCCTGAAGGGGGCGAAATGCCTTAGGCGGTGGTGCGAGCCCGCAAGCGCGCATTACGTCTCTTGAGTGCCCGACGCTCATCTTCACTTAAACCGCCCCACACTCCGGAATCTTGACCCGTTTCGAGGGCCCAGCGCAGGCAGTCATCCACAACCGGGCAGCGTCGACACACGGCTTTGGCTTCTTCGATTTGAACTAAAGCAGGGCCAGTGTTGCCGATTGGGAAGAACAACTCAGGGTCTTCGTCGCGGCAGGCTGCCTCGTGGCGCCAGTCCATGCGCGATCACTCCATCTGTACTGGTGTGCCGGGTTCGCCAGCACTTGTGAATGCTTTCACGCGCTGGCTTCCACCGAGGGGTGAAGTTGTGCTTCACTGGCCGTAGTGGGAAGTGGGCCAGCCCGTCAAAACAAGGGCAACCCTAAGCGTCGCAGACGAAAGCCGATTGGACAAGCGAAAACTGCCGAAAATTTCGGGTATTTGGTATTTCTGGTTGTGGCTATGGTCACAATTGGGTGAATTGTACGTTTTATCCTTTTTAATCGGAGATGAGTACGGTCGAAAGGCTGCGTGGTCGACTGGTGAAGACCGCATGGGAGATCTCACCCAGAGCCTCTCCATCCACCTGTAGTGGAATGGGGGTACTGGAGTCGGCCGTGAATTCACGCTGGTCGTGCCACGCCGTGTAGGACCGGCCCCGGATTCCCCGCCTGGCTCTGGTGATGATTTTTGTTGCAGCACCGATGGTGGCTGCCAGATGCAATTTCCTGACCATGAATACGTCCAGGCCGGTATAGAAACTGGCAGCCGGGTTAGGGTCTAGCGCCCAACTACCAAAAAAAGTCCATGGTGATGAATTCTGAATCAGGGCGACGAATACGTTGTCAATCGGATCTGAGCCAGGTCGCGATATTCGGAGGGCGGAGCGAGTTCGATTTGTCTCGAGGAAGAACTCTCTGATCGTGGTGGCCAAATAGCGCTGGGGAGAGGCCCGGTGACCTTTTGCCCGAGCTTTCTCCATGGCACCAATGATCTGGGCATCAAGACCCAGCCCGGCATTGGCCACGAAGTACCGATTTAAGGTGGCGCCATCTATCCCCCGGGATTGCACGTGCCCCAGATTGATGGTGGTGATCTGGTCATCACGCAGTGCCTCAAGGATTGCCCCGGTGGCTTCCACGGGATCGACAGGAATTCCCAGAGCTCGCACAAATACATTCCCGCTGCCGCCAGGAATGGGTGCAATAACAGTGGAGCTGGGGCCGTGGGAGAGCAATCCATTGACAACTTCGTTGATAACACCGTCGCCACCCAAAGTGAAAACTATTGGAATGTCTTGGTCGCAGGCGTATTCACCCAAAGCAAATGCATGCCCTCGATAGTTGGTCACGGTGACTTCAAGATCAAAGTCGTGGGACAAAGCTTTGACAATGACATCTGTTACCCGCGGAGAGGTGGTGGTCGCCTGCGGATTGACCACCATCATTGCTCGTGTTCCCACTGTCGAACCCTACGTCACCCTCGTTCTGTAACCTTCGACGTATGCATAGGCCGCTATCCATCAAGTTCCTAGCCGGGATATCTGCCACTCAGGGGGTATTTTTCATTATCTATGCAATTCTCATTACCGCCGGCGTACTCCGTTTTGGATTAACCGGACCGGAAGCAGTGTCCAACTCCGCAGGAGTGACGCTGGCGGTCATCATATTTCTCTTCTTCGGTGTGGGACTGATCGCAACCGCGTGGGGCTGGTGGCAGATAAAGGGCTGGGCACGCTCTCCATTTGTCTTGGCACAGTTGCTGGCACTTGTTGTAGGGATACCTCTGATCAGTGCCACCGGAACCACCGAGAAAATTGTGGGTGTTGGCGTGAGTATCGTGGCAATTGTTGGTGGCGTTGTCTCGTTATTGCCCGCTACAACAGCTCTCCTGTATCGCGACGCAACTCCGACAGAATCTGAGTAATTCTTCGACCCACAGCCACCTGGTGCATACCCGTTATCTGTGCGATCTCTGTTTGACTCAACCCTTGGAAGAATCTCATTCCCAACAATCTACGATCGTGTTCGGGCAAGAGTTCTAATGCGGGAGCCACGGTGAGCCAAGCCTCGGCTGATTCGTATCCGGAATCTGTGGTCGGTGCCCAATTCCAGGAATCAGGCTCACTGAGCGTCTTCATGTCTGTTGCGTTAACTATTTCAAGTGCCTCAAGAATCCTGCCGGAGTCAATCCCACAGGAATCGCTGATTTCTCCAACAGTGGGTGATCGTTCAAGGGAGCTGGTAAGGCGTTCGATTGCGGAGCTAATCTTCTTTACATTCTCTTGCAGATTCCGCGGAATCCGAATTGCACGTTGCTGATCCCTCAAGAAGTGGGAAATCTCACCGCGAATGTGGGTCCCTGCGAAAGTACTGAATGCCGTATCGCGACCCAGATCAAAATTGTTGATCGCGTGGAGTAGGCCGATATTGCCCATTTGAATGAGATCTTCACGCAAATCCGGATCGTGGACATGAATGAAGTGGCGCACAAGCCCTTGATGCTCGCGAATTATCTCCTCGCGAATCGCCTCGGATCGCACTGTAGATGTTTCTGAGTTCCTCAACTCTTCAATTAAGTCGTGTGCTTGATCGGACCGCATGGTATCTAGTTCGATTCGAAGATGCTGAACTCAATAATGAGAAAGCCATTGACTAACTCGGTGGTCAAATTCTTGGATACCGCACTGAGTACGATCCACGTAAAGCCTTCCATGGAGCTAAAGTCAGGAAGTTCGCTGAGAACCGACGGTGCACTAGCCCGAATGTTGAGGTGTTTGTCTTCACAGGCCCAAGACCACGCAAAATCCGCATTAGGCACAGCGTTATTCATGAGCAGAATTGCTGCTTCGCTGCAGGCAATTTTGCTGTCATCTAAAAGGTCAATGCTGAGGTCAGAACGCGCTGCTGCCGCACCCGAAATTGTGCGAAGTAAAGATACGAATTCCGCTGTTGCGGGCAGTCGCAGCTCGATTGTTGGGTTCACGGTGCGACGGCTCTTCGGGCGAGGTCGGAGAGTGCCGTGCCAGATACCCGATAGGGAACCCATTCGGTAAGTGCCTCTGCGCCGAGATGGTGATACACATTTCGAGCTGATTCATTCCAGTCCAAAACCCACCACTCAAACCGGGGATAGCCTGCCGTTTCGCATAGCGCAGCGAGTTCGGCCATGAGAGCTTGACCGATACCCGCACCTCTAAATTGAGGGCGCACATAGAGATCTTCAAGATAAATGCCGTGCTTACCCTGCCACGTTGAGAAGTTTCTAAACCACAGTGCAAATCCGGCAATATCTCCACGTGGAGTCTCCGCAATGTTGGCGAAGACCGTTGGATTGTTACAAAACAGTGCCGTGCGAAATTGCTCGGCAGTTGCAATAGCAAGATCCGCGGCCCGCTCATATTCAGCGAGCTCGCGAACCATTGCCACTATTTCGACTTCGTCACCGGGAATTGCTGGGCGAATCCGAATATTGTCCATGAAGAGCTAAGCCTTCTTTGTTTCCCAAAAAATCTCAGAGATTTCATCGATCTTTGCCGAGAAGTTGATCGGCGACCACTACATCGACGGTGCCCTTGGTTCCACCTGCTCCGGCGAGTTTTGTTGCCTGATTGAAAAGGTCATTGAGTTGCGGGTACTTCTCAAAGTGTGGTGGCTTGAAGTAGTCGGTCCACAAGACCCAAAGGTGCTCTTTGACCAGGTGTGAACGTGCTTCCTTAATCGCAATAGCGCGCGTCTTGAACTCTGGGTCATCGGATGCGTGGTACTTCTCCATGCACGCCTTCACTGACTCAGCCTCGAGGCGGGCTTGGGCGGGATCATAAACACCGCAGGGTAGATCGCAATGTGCGTAGGCGTGATCGGTGGTCATGATTGCGGTGAGAATTCGGGTGCTTAACTGCTTGCGCATGTGTGCTCCTCTAGTGGGTTGCTGACTCTCTTACTCTAGTAGCCGGAGGTGAACACGCAATGTGGACTCCGCTGAAAATTGGGATCGATACCCTTAAATCCATGCTTGGCATTCACCTCCCATATTCCCTGGTTCGAATTGTCGGTCTATCCATGGCACCAGGACTTCGCAATGGCGAGATTTGGCTGGTCCGAAACGGTTCTCGAAGAGTGAAATCTGGCAGCGTGATTGTTTTTAGCCTGCCGAACCGCCCCCACCTGGTTCAGGTGAAAAGAGTTATTCGCAGTGAAGGTGAGGGCTGGTGGGTGGAAGGAGACAACCCCCACCACAGCACGGATTCCCGAGATTTTGGTGCGGTACCCGAAAACAGTAGTTAAGGGAGTGCTGGTAAGGAGAATTCACGCCGCATAGATATTAATTAACCGCGCGGGATAATCTAATCGTCGAGTTCATCGTTGCGAGCGAGCCACGTTGCGAGCCGATCAATTGCTGTTTCAAACTCTGGATTCATGTTGACAAACTCGCCGAGGCGTACAGCTAACCATTCCAGGGTAACCGTTTCCTCGCCGCGTCTGCGCGAAAGTTCTTCTGCACCACGATCGGTGTCATACATCTTTGTCACCGGCTCCCTGCTTATTCAAATGCGGATTCAATGAGCACTTTCTGGTCTTCTTCGTGTCTTTGGTGAGTCCCAACGGCAGGAGCAGAAGAAGCAGGGCGTGATACGCAGGTAATCGCACGCTTAATCATTTGTGGAACACTCAGCGCAATGAAGGACCAGCCACCCTGATTTGCTGGTTCTTCTTGAATCCAGCGGATATCTGCATCCGGATACTGCGCTGCCATAGCGGGAAGACTGACACCCGGAAGTGGATAGAGGCGCTCGAGGCGAACAATCGCTGTATCCGTGATTGCGTGCTGTTCCCGGTAAGCAAGAAGGTCGTAATACACCTTGCCGCTGCAGATAAGAACACGCTTCGTGGTGGGCTCGGTAACTATTGTGTCGGGGAGAAATGGTCTAAAAACCCCCGTGGTGAAATCGTTAACGCTGGAGACAGAGTGCTTTGAGCGCAAGAGCGATTTCGGAGTAAAGCAAATCAGCGGCCGCGATAGACGTCCAAGTACCTGCCAGCGTAGAAGATGGAAATACGAAGCAGGTGTACTAGGCACTGCAACAGACATGTTGTCCTGCGCACACAATTGCAGGAATCTTTCTATTCTCCCACTGCTGTGATCAGGTCCTTGGCCTTCCTGGCCATGGGGGAGCAGCAGGGTCACCGATGAGCGTTGACCCCACTTTTGCTCACCCGATGAAATGAATTCATCGATGATTGTTTGGGCCCCGTTCACAAAGTCACCAAACTGTCCTTCCCACATGACAAGGGCATCGGGTCGAACTACCGAGTAGCCGTACTCAAATCCCAACGCAGCGTATTCGCTGAGTGAAGAGTCATAGACATAAAGTTTTCCGCCATCGCGATAGCACTGTTTGAGTGGTTTGTACTGCCAGCCAGATTCTTTATCGACGATCACCATGTGTCGATGTCCAAAAGTTCCGCGCCGCGAATCCTGTCCGGCTAACCGAACGGTACGACCCTCCATCAGTAGGGAACCAACCGCCATGGCCTCGGCCATGCCCCAATCAATTGTGTCTTCGTGCACCATTTGTGCTCGTCGCTGCAACTGTGGCGCCAGCCGTGGATGAACATTGAATCCCTCAGGCAATGTCAGTTGCGAGTGAATAATTGTCTCGATTTGATCCGGGGTGATGCTGGTGTCAACGTCTTGGCTCGGGCTCTGAGGAACCAGATCGAGTTGGCCTGTTTCCAAAATGTCTTTTATATGCTGAGTGAATTCATCTGCGGTCTCACTCGTACGGGTCTCTTGGAAAACAAGCTCGAGTTGTTCCTGAAAGTGTCTGAGTACCTCTTCAGCTTCTTCGACAGAAATATCGCCACGACCGATCAACGATTCGGTGTAGTGCTTACGAACTGATCGCTTGTTATCAATGATCGAGTACATGAGCGGCTGGGTAAGTGAAGGATCGTCTGCTTCATTGTGTCCGCGGCGTCTGTAACAGACCAGATCAATGACCACGTCTTTGGCAAATGCCTGCCGGAAATCAAATGCCAATTGTGAAACGTAGATGACGGCCTCGGGATCGTCTCCGTTGACGTGAAAAATCGGTGATTGAATCATGCGGGCAACATCGGTGGAATACACCGATGACCTGCTGTATCGCGGTGATGTTGTGAAGCCCACTTGATTGTTCACGACAATGTGGATGGTCCCGCCCGTGCGGTAACCCTGGAGTTGGGAAAGCTGGAGAGTCTCTGCCACCACACCTTGGCCTGCAAAGGCAGCGTCACCATGTATCAAAACGGGCAAAATGTCGTGGCGCCTTTCCGGTGGGAGTAAATCCTGCTTTGCCCGAACGATTCCCTCGAGTACCGGGTCGACCGCTTCGAGGTGGGAGGGGTTCGCGGCGAGGTACACCGACGTGTAATTACCCTGGGCAGAAACAAATGACCCGGTGGTACCGAGGTGGTACTTTACGTCGCCTGAGCCTTGGACAGAGTTTTCAGCGTATTCACCCTCAAATTCCTTGAAAATTTGTCCATAGGATTTTCCCGCAATATTGGATAACACATTGAGTCGACCCCGATGCGGCATCCCAATGGCAACCTCAAGAATTTCATGGTCGGCGGATTGAGCCAAAATTTCATCCAGCATGGGGATTAAGGATTCGGATCCCTCGAGTGAGAACCTCTTCTGTCCCACGTATTTGGTTTGCAGGAAGGATTCGAACGCTTCAGCCTCATTGAGTTTACGCAAGATTCGTAACTGGTCCGCAGGTTCGGGCTTCACGTGCGGAATTTCTACCCGCTCCTGCATCCACTTTCGCTCGGCAGGATCTTGAATGTGCATGTACTCGATGCCAACGGTTCGAGTGTAGGAATCTCTCAGTACACCAAGAATCCGACGCAACTTCATAAGTGGTTGGCCGCCGAAGCCCCCGGTCGCGAATTCTCGATCCAAATCCCAAAGGGTCAAGCCGTGAGACAAAACGTCAAGATCAGGATGCGTTCGCTGGTTGTATTCGAGTGGGTCTGTGTCGGCCATGAGGTGTCCGCGCACTCGATAGGCATGAATGATTTCCTGAACCCGAACGTTCTTGTCCAGATCTGTTTCATGATTGACAGAGATGTCATGTGCCCAGCGAATAGGTTCATAGGGAATGCGCAGATCACGGAAAATATTGTCAAAGAAATGGTGGTCGCCTAAAAGAAGTTCGTGAATAATTTTGAGGAAATTACCCGATTGAGCCCCTTGAATGATTCGGTGGTCATAAGTTGAGGTGAGGGTCAAAATCTTTGAGACGGCATTTCGTGCAATTGTTTCCTCTGAAGCACCTTGCCACTCAGCGGGGTATTCCATAGAGCCGACACCCACAATGCAGCCCTGCCCAACAACAAGGCGAGGAATGGAATGGTTGGTGCCGATAGTTCCGGGATTTGTCAGGCTGACGGTTGTGTCTGAAAAATCTTCGACCGTGAGGTTATTCGAACGCGCTCGCCGCACAATATCTTCATAGTTTGCCCAAAAATTGGCAAAGTCCATGTCTTGTGCACCCTTGATATTGGGAACGAGTAACTGGCGAGTGCCGTCGGGTTTTGCAACATCAATTGCAAGACCGAAATTAATTGCACCGTTTTTTGAGACCGCGGGCTTTCCATCTAGTTCGGTATAGGAGTAATTCATGGTCGGTTGCAACCTGATTGCTTGGACGACTGCATAGCCAATCAGGTGAGTGAATGACACCTTCCCACCCCGACCACGTGTGAGATGGTTATTGATCACCGTGCGGTTGTCAAATAACAATTTCACCGGCATGGAGCGCACACTCGTGGCTGTTGGAACAGTGAGACTTTCTTCCATGTTCACTACCACACGCGCGGCAGGACCTTTGAGCCGTTCGATATCAGGTGAGGTGTCTGATTGTGTCTCACGTATTGGGGCTGGAGCCGCGTGGACGGATTCGGGAACTGACACTGGCACCGGTGGCTCGCGGTGGCCCATTGACTCAGCAGGTGGGGCAGAACTCTCCGTAGGGGAGTAGTCGGTGAAAAATTCCCACCACGCCGGATCAACAGAATTTCGATCCAGAAGAAATTGCTGGTAGAGCTCGTCGACTAACCAGTCATTGGGGCCAAATTGGTCGGGGGGCTCTGTAGCCACGACTTTTCCTCTCACCGGCGACCTTAATGCGACACAAGCCTAAGGCGTTTGTTGTTCATTACCTACCGTGGGTCGGATGATTCTTTCTTTGACCAACGCCCAAGGACATGCAGGTGTAGGGAATCTGCGAGAGCATTAGCGGGTGGAAGGAAAATTGGTGCTGATCACAGGCGGTGCCCAAGGGATCGGATTCGCTGCGGGTGCCGCATTCGGCAAAGCGGGAGCGACTGTTGTCCTCTTGGGTCAGACACCGGCATCGGGTCAGCGGGCAGCCCTATTACTGCAGAATCAGGGGATAGATGCGGTGGGCGATGGCACCGATGTTGCCGACCACCGGGCCATGGATGAACTCGCGGCCAGACTCGGTGCGCTGGCCCAGCCAGATATTGTGGTTGCAAGTGCAGGAGTCATGAGTGATCGCATGTCGAAAACATTGAGGACTGACCCCGCAGAGTGGAAACGAGTACTGGACATTAATCTCACTGGGGTCTGGAACACGCTGAGGGTTTTCGGCCCACCCATGGTCGCCCGCAGATCTGGTCGAATAGTCACCGTTTCAGCGTGTCTCGGCCGTTTCACAGGTCCAGGGACGGCGGGGGGATTAGCTCCCTACCGAGTGAGCAAAGCGGCAGTCAATGCCCTCACTCGCAATTTTGCTGCCGAAACAGGCTGGGGAGAACGCGGAGTTCTCGTCGATGCCATGTGCCCCAATCACTGTCGCACCAACATGGGTGGGCCCCACGCTGAAAGGTCGGCAGAAGAAGGTGCCGACACCATTTATTGGCTGGCCACCTCCGACCTCGAGCAGCGAGCCGAAGTAGTGGGCGCACGTGATTTCCCGCTCACGGGATTGCTGTGGGAAGACCGGCAGATAGTGCCGTTCTAGCAAAAGGGCTGCGGTTCTACAACGCGCCCAGATATAACTTGCTCCAGCCAAGAGCCCTCATGCTCGAGGAGCCGGAATTTCACAATAGAGGGCACTGCGCTTATCCTTGGAGAGCGTTTCCCTGCGGGGACATAAAGTTCCGCCGGTGTTTGTGCAAAGTTGTCGGGTTCGTAAATGCTGTGCTCAGTGAACCAAATGAAGGAGTGAGGTCATGCGGGGAGTAGTGCGGGCAATTGCGCTCGCCAGCGCAGGAGCACTTCTCATGGGATCCATGTCTCCTGCGGTCATGGCCCTAAATCCGGCTAATGACACGACTGATAACAACACCACCGACCCGGTGGCACCCACTGCTCCTCAAACTCCGATTCCGGCCGTTTCCATTTCATCAGCCACGCCGACGATTCTCAGCGTGCGACCCGGAGCCACTCAGGATTCCTTGACGGTTCGCTACCAGCCGCTCAATCCTGTTTTATTCGCCGTATCTGATCCATCGGTTATTTCTTATGAACTTTCATTCGACAAAACAACATGGTGGACCTGTGAGCAGCCGAGTGCGGAGGATATTGCATCGGGGTTCGCATCATGCAATCTCACAAACTTGAAGCCTCTGCGAACCTATGGCGTCTACTTGCGAGCTGTTGAAAAGCGAGCCATGAGTTCGGGGGCCGTGATCGCAACGGGAACATCTTTGGTAGCAGGCCCTGCAATCGGAACAACGGAAATTCCGCAAAGCCTCGATCAAGATAAACCGGGAAAACTTCCATCACCCAGAGCAACTGGTGGGTGCACGTTTTAATGCCGCAAGCAATTCTTTGGGTGTAGATGCATCAAAGCGCTCAGTCGGAGTGGGAACACTTCCCAAAATAACTTTCTCACGAGATATTCCGAATAAGGCCGCGGTGGAAAGGCATTTGGTGGTTTCGGCGCAGATTGACACCGGAGTTATCAAGCCAGTTGCGGGAGCTTGGGGTTGGGTGAGTGATCGCTCTGCGGTATTCCGACCCAAAGATTATTGGCCGGGAAATGCCACCATCCGGATAGTTTCTGATCTGGATCGAGTTGTGCTGGGGAAATCAGGAACCTCTTTTCTTGTTGGCTCAAAGCAACTTAATAAGACATACAAGTTCACTACTGCACGCAAGTTGATTGCAAATGTCGATGGCGCAACCAAGAAAATGAAAGTTTTTATTGATGGAAAGAAGGTCCACACTTTTCCAGTCTCATTAGGAAAAGGAGACTGGGAAACGCGCAATGGCACCAAAGTGGTGAGCACTTCGAAGGAGCCCCACAAGATTTACAGAAGCGAGTCGCTTGGTCTGACGGCGCCCGAGGACCAATATGAATTGGCAGCCCCGTGGAATACCCGACTCACCCCCACAGGTGAATTTATTCATGCAGCACCCTGGGCATATGGTCGACTCGGTCGGTATAACGGATCGCATGGGTGCACAAATATGTACGAAAAAGATGCCGAGTGGGTATACAAGAACACCATTCCCGGCGACATCGTCTACTTCACCAATACCGGCGGTAACACGGTGGAGCCGTGGAACGGCCCCGGTGGCTTATGGAATATTCCGTGGTCCAAATGGGTGAAGAAGTCAGCCCTGGTAAGTGGCACGAATACAGTTGAGACCGATTCCAATGCAGGAACGGGATCTTTGGAAAGCGCTCAGCCTGCGAGTGCCTAATCTCATAAATTCAAGTCAAGAGTGGTCTGTCCCGGAAGGCTGGCGGCAAGGCCGGGGTGCCTGGGGCGGGTACGCAATCACTGCCATGGCGAAACATGTTGAAGAGCTTGAGGATCCATCACGTGCCCTGCGCACTCTTTCAGCTCAAATTATGGAGCCCGTCGTGGTAGGTGATTACTACATGGAGACACAGTGCCTCCGAAAAGGCTCAGCTCTTTCGATGTGGGCGGTTACCGTTACCAGGTCCCATGATCGCGCACCAGTTGCTCAATCGCAGATCATCACCGGTGTGCAGCGAGACTTGGTAATAAGTCCGGAATTAGATGAGTGGGGAACCGCACATATGCCCGCGGTGGCATCTTTCGAATTCACGCCGATCGCACCGGTTGGTCCACCATTCGCTCCCGAGTTCACCAGACAGCTCGAATTCCGGCCAATTTCGCCTTTGCCTACGGCGGGTGATCGAGCCACGTCATTGGGATGGATCCGCCTGCCCTCCACAACACAGGAGGGGGACCGCTGGTCCGCCGCCGAACTCATGGGGATCATCGATGGTTGGTGGCCAGCATCCCTCACGCTGATGGATTCCATGCACCCGATGGCCACGGTTGCCTACAGCGTGCACCTCCTGATTGATCCGAGGACGATTGAGCCGGTTCAATTGGAGCGCTCGCCATTGTTACTTGAGTCGTCCGTGAGTTCAGCATATGGTGGTTTTACCAGTGAACTGCGCAGGTTGTGGACACCCGATGGTCGCCTTGTTGCTGAGAACCTTCAGTCGATAGTCGTCATAAAGTAGCGGAAGCAGTTGGCTACTCCCACGTGAGCGTTTTGCTGTTTTTCAAGATTTTTTCCAAATAGTTTTCCGTTTCAGGAAACGGTGGCACGCCGTCGTACTTGCGTACCGCACCAAAACCTGCGTTGTAGGCCGCGAGAGTATTGTGCAATTTTTTCCCCGGAACCTCTGCCACCAGTTTGCGATTAACGCAATTGAGAGCTGCAGCGCTATGGATGGCGTCGACCGGATTCCAGACGTCTGCAATTCCATCGCCATCAGCATCAATACCGTACTGCTTCCATGTTGGTGGCATGAATTGCGCGATTCCTTGTGCGCCCGCTTGGCTCACCGCATTGGGATCCCATCCGCTTTCCGCATGCAATTGTGCCGCGAAAATATCCACCGGTACAGCGGGACAACGTTCAGATGCATCCTGAATGAGTTCAGCGAATTCGGACGGAACCGTGACCGGCGCACCAAGGAATCCCTCACGCACATTGCTGGGAAGTCTGTTCGAGATAAAAACCATCAAGACCAATAGCGATCGCGACCACGATTGCGAACACACCGAAGGATCTCACTCGGTGCGGCGAATTCACTCTGGCCATAATCCCCACCATAACCCGAGGACGTGTTCAACAGGGGAGCAGGTTTCCTCGCGTCGAGTGCGCGAGGTCAATGTAGAGTCACGATATGCCCGAATCGGCTCAGCAAAAGGATTTACTCCCCGATGGAGTTGTCCAGCTATTTCACAAGGAATTTGCTCAGGCCTATCAGGAGATTGGTCGATTCAACCTTGCGGTCTTTGGCAAGACGGGTAGCGGCAAATCCACTTTGATCAACGCGGTCTTTGGCCGGGATATCGCCCCGACGGGAATTGGCAGACCGGTGACCAAAGGCCTGAACTACTACCTTCACTCCAATGGTTTTTTGGGAGTCTTTGATTCCGAAGGCTTTGAGACGGGGACTTCGGGTGATTCCATCCTTGCCGGTCTGGAACGAATCGTCGGCACCAAAAATTCAGAACCGCTTGATCAGCGAATACATGCTGTGTGGTACCTCGTTCGGTGGTCTGACCGACGGTTCGAAACAGCGCAGGCCGATTTCATCCGAGCTCTTCGCGCCATGGGTTTACCCGTGTTGATAGTGATGGCTCAAGTCCCAGCGCAGCACATTGACAATCAATTTGTCATTCATCCGGATGCCATCGAGTTTGCTCACTACATTGAATCGTTGAATATCCCAACGCAAGTCGATGGAACGGTGTACCTGACAAACGCGCTAGCGGACCCGTTTATTCAATCCGTTGTATTCGGATTGGTAGAGCTCGTAGGTGCCACCCACCAGGTTATTCCGGAAGCAGTTGCGAATGCTTTAACGGCTGCGCAACAGGTGGATGTGCGTCGAAAAAAAGAGGCCGCCGCCGCGGTCATTAAACAGGCGGCGCTCATCTCAGGAGGCATTGGTGCCGTACCCATTCCGATCGCAGATGCCGCACTGCTTGTACCCAATCAAGTCGCCATGATCGCGCGTATCACGGCTATTTATGGTCTGCCGCAGTCGAGGTCTCGCGCTTTGAGCATTGCGGGAGCAGCCATTTTGACGGGCGGAGCAACCCAGGCCGGACGCTATGCCGTCACGCAACTTCTGCGTTTCGTACCGGGAGGCCAGATTGCGGGCTCAGCCATTTCCGCGACGGTTGCGGCCGCGCTCACCCGCGCCATTGGAAATGCTTGGTCGCGCGTCTGCGAGTACGCCCTCACGCTATCCCCGGCCGATCAGTCCGAATTCCTTCACGAGCGGGTGAAGGACCAATTCCTCACATACCTGGGTAAGAATCGGTAATCCCTGAACGGATTCTGAAGCCTCCTTGTTACCTTTAGGACATGAAACGTTTCATACTCTTTGTCTCACTGGTGGGGGCAGCCGTATCCGGATTCCTGTGGTGGAAGCGTCGGGAAGTCATGCGAGCCGAGACGGTGGCCCAAGATCCTTGGCCCAGCGTGGTGGCCGAAGCTCCCGCTGTAACCCCGAGTCCGGTAACCCCGAGTCCGGTAACCCCGGACCCGACCGAACCACCTGAGCCCAAGAAAGTTCCCAGGAAGACGACAAAGAAGGCCATAAAGAAGCCTGAAGCCGATCCCACGCAGTGATTTCGCCTTCCGCGAATTGTGGACAACCGCGCGTCTATTACCGCAAGGATCGTGCTTTAGTGTGAACATGCGCGAGCCACGCGAACTCATCAGTGAGCATCTTGATGTTCACTTCTCGACACCACCAACACTCGTGCATGCCTTCAGCGGATTCGTCGATGCAGGTAGTGGGGTTCGTCTCCTTTCTGAACACATACTGGAATCCTGTGAACACTCACTGATCGCTTCATTTGATATTGACGAACTTATTGACTACCGAGCTCGTCGACCCCGAATGCAATTCGTGGTTGATCACTTCGCATCAGTTGATATGCCTCGCATCTCCCTCCACGATGTTATCGACGCTCGGGGCAAGCATTTCTTCTTCTTGGTCGGTCCGGAGCCGGATTACCAGTGGAATCGATTTATCTCGGCAGTTGAATTAATTGTGGAGAAATATCACATTACGACCGCTGTGGGTTTATCCGCCATTCCGTGGCCCATGCCGCACACAAGGCCATTGGGTTTGACCGTCCACGGCAATGACCGCGAACTACTCTTTGGTGCAGGTTCGGTCATCGGAGAGATTGAAGTCCCCGGCCATGTGGGAGCCATGTTGGAACTACGGCTTGGCGAAATCGGGGTCAAGTCGATTGGGATCACGGCGCAGATTCCACACTATTTGGCGCAATTTGAATTTCCCCAGGGGGCTTTGGCATTACTTGATGGATTACTCGCCGGACCGAATATTGTGATACCTCGGGGCGAACTACCAGATCAAGCAACGCAGACCCTGGCGAACATTGCGCAGCAGTTGGAGGGCAATGAAGAATTCGCCGCTGTTGTCACGGCCCTTGAATCTCAGTATGACCAAATTTCGGCCGCGTTGACCGCGGGAGCGGGTGGATTAGCAGATGCAGATATTCCGACCGCTGATCAAATCGCTGCGCAGGTAGAAGCCTTCCTCGCGGAAGTGGAATCAGTCCAAGATCCGGATAAGGACTCGGACACCTGATTCAAGTGGCCTCGCAGTCTCACTGGCGGCACGTTTTATCGCCCGATGTTTGACCGGATACCAAATAGTTTTCAACATATGTGTCGACACAAGCATTTCCGCTCAGATAGGCAGTGTGACCGTCCGCAACGTAAATCAACAGGTCACTCGTTGGTAGTTGCCTGTTCAAGGCGCGCGCCCAGCTCAACGGTGTAGCGGGATCAAATTTTGTTCCAATAACAACTATTGGTGACTCAGTTGATGATCGGGCGGGTTGGGGAGGGGTGTCGGCATGGTCGAACCAGGATGAACACGGAGCATTCCCCCAACTCATGGCCCGAGAAATCTCAGGCACCAGAGCACCCTTCGACCATATTCGTGCACTTCGAGCAAGTCCTTCAGCCCTTGGCGTTGCAGGATAGTCCCAACAATTTATTGCATAGAAAGCCGACAGTAAATTAGTTGCGAATTTATCCGGGCCGATTTGATCATTTGCGGAGTAGGCAATTCTTTGGAGGCTGGCCCCATCTCCTCGACCAGCTTTCCCGAGGGCAATATTAAGTTCAGGCCACAGCGTTGGGCTATACATCGAGTAAAAGATTGCGGTCAGCGCCTCATTTTGCACCAGCGGTTCCTGCTTGGATGCCGGCATCGGGTTTTTATCCAGTTTTGCGAGGAGCGAATTTATTGTGCTGATGGAGCCGGGATACTGTGAGTTGTACCGCCGCAAAGCAGATTGGAAACCCTTTGCTTGGCCTTGGGAGAGTTCCATGGAATCAAGGGCCGGGTTGACCGCACCATCGAGAACCATTCGTCCAACTTGCTGAGGGAATAATTCCGCATAGCGGGTTCCCAGTGATGTTCCATACGAGAAGCCAAGCCAATTCAGAGTGTTATTACCCAGAACTTCTCGAAGCACATCCAGATCGCGAGCAGTGTCATTGGTCCCCACATGGGAGGCCAATTCCCGGGAGAAAGTTTCACAGCCTTGGCCGATCTTCGCGGCCTGAGACATGAGTTGATTAATTTCACGAGGGGTGTCCGGTGTTGTATCCGTTCTCAGCCAGGTATTTGTCTGCTTTCCGGTAAGACAGGTAATTGGCCATGAATCACCCGTGCCACGCGGATCGAATCCAACAATTGAAAATGTATCGCGAATTGCGGGGCCCATGACACCTGCGATGCCCCGGGCAAAGTCGATCCCACCCGATCCCGGTCCACCAGGATTGACAATCAGGCTGGGCAGATCCCGCGATCCGATAACGCGTACAGCAAGTGAAATGGTTTTACCGGTGGGGTTCGAATAGTCCAGAGGGACCTGAACCCTGGCACAGGAGTCGAGTTGGCATTGCTGCCAGTCCACAATTTGTTCATAGAATGTGGCCAGTTCGGGCGGCCTTTCCACGGTTTTGTGGGGTTGGGCACTGGCGGTGGGCAGCAGCGAGGCACCGGCCACCATGAGTGCACAGGTGAGGCCGATTGTGTTCCGCACGGTCAGGTGAGTCAGTCCCACGGGTCTCCATTCTGGTTGGTTCTGAGGTCGGGAAACCCAACTTGATGGTAAGCCATGACCTGACTTTGTCCGTGCAGCAGTGTCATGGCAGGCTAGACCTCTCGCACTGGGAAAGGCAATGTATGAGTGGCAACGCCACGTTCAGGTACACAGACACCGCGATCCTTTCAGTGACAGCGGCTGTGGCGCCTATTGTCGTGACCAGCGCCGAGATTGACAATCAACTGTTGGACACCTATGCACGGGTTGGTCTGAAGCCGGGCATGCTGGAGGCCTTGGCCGGCATTAAAGAGCGTCGCTGGTGGTCCCCCGATGTCACGTTTGCAGATGCTGCCTCAATGGCAGGTGCCAAGGCAATCGCCGAAGCGGGGGTCTCCCCGGAATCAATTGGTCTGCTCATCGATACTTCGGTGTGCAGGGAGCGGTTGGAACCATCTGCAGCGGTAGATGTGCACGAACAATTAGGCCTGGGGACCTCTTGTTTAAATTTTGATTTGAGTAATGCGTGCCTGGGCTTTATCAATGGGATGCAAATCGCATCCATGATGATTGACTCGGGTCAGATCGAGTACGCGCTTATCGTGGACGGTGAAGGAAGCCGAAGACCTCAGGAAGCCACAATCGAAGCACTGTGCTTGCCTTCGGCGACAAAACAAGACGTCCTCGACCAATTCGCAACGTTGACCCTGGGATCTGGTGGCGCCGCCATGGTGTTGGGCCGTGCCTCTACCAACGGTGGACACCGATTCAGGGGAGGTGTGAGCCGCGCGGCGACCCAACACAACACATTATGCGTGGGCGACCTCACGAGCATGCGCACCGATAGCCGGGGGCTTCTCGAGGCTGGCGTTGCACTGGCTAAGGACACCTGGGATGCGGCTCAAGGAATTTTCGATTGGTCGAATCTGGATATGTACATATTGCACCAGGTGTCTCAGGTGCATAACGCTGCAATTATTGCCACCATGGGAATTGATCCGGCACGAGTTCCCACCACTTTTCCACTCCAAGGAAATATTGGCCCCGCATCTGTTCCTTTCACGCTGGCACAGTCAGTGGACGCTCTTCAATCGGGAGACCGGATTGCGTGCATGGGAATTGGTTCTGGTCTGAACGCTGCCGTTATCGAAATTGACTGGTAGTGAGCCGGGTAGGCCGAGAAGTTCCTTTTGAGGAATTGCCCGGGATCAATCCCGAATGGTCAAGGTTTGTTCACGTTATTGATTCCGAGGGCGTCAACAGAACATTCCATGTTCTAGATACCCATCACGGTCACAATAATTCGCCAGATCTCACGCTTGTCTGCGTTCACGGGAATCCCACGTGGGCTTATTTGTGGCGCAATTTGCTTGCAAGTGCGCCACCACATATCCGGGTGATTGCCCTTGACCAATTGGGCATGGGGTATTCCGAACGCCTTACCTCGCAGCGAACATTGGCTCAACGAGTTCAGGACCTCTCGAGTGTTGTCAACGCACTCAATGTCACCACACCCGTGGTTTCGGTAGCCCATGATTGGGGCGGACCAATCTCACTTGGCTGGGTCGAGCAGGTGCTGGCTGGCCACGAGCACCCCATTGCGGGGGTCGTGCTGTTAAACACGGCTGTGCATCAGCCCGAGGAATTCAGCGGGCCGGGACTCATCCGTCTGGCAAGAGCACGTGGTCTGCTGGCGCCCGTCACACAGTATTCACCGCTGTTCGTTCGTGGCACCACCCTTCTGAGTGGAAAGAGAATGCCACGTGATGTTGCTCGGGCGTTCGCACTCCCGTACAGATCCGCGGCCGATCGCCTGTCGGTACGAGGTTTTGTCGCAGACATCCCATTTGAACCCGATCATCCGTCCCGCTCCACATTGGACAACATTGCCGATTCTTTATCACTGCTAGCGACCACTCCGGTTCTCCTGTGCTGGGGTCCTCGAGATCCAGTCTTCTCAGATCAATATCTGAGGGATTTCCAGTCACGCCTTCCACATGCCCTCGTTCATCGATATGTGGGTGCATCACATCTCGTCAGCGAAGATGCCCCAGAACTCTTCTCGGATGTTCTCCAATGGGTAGATGGGCTGGCAATCGGTGCCTTTGAAGAACTGACGCCCGGTCACTCAGATAAGGCGCCTGTTGATTTGGGAATTCAGGTTCGAGATCGAGCGCATGAATCGCCACGCGACAGTGCCATAACGGTCATGGGTAAACATGGTCAAGATCTGAGGGTGAGTTGGGGTGTGTTGGATCGGCGAATCCAAGAATTCGCTGCCGGTATGCGGTCGGCAGGAATAAAGCCCGGGGAGCGTATTGCCTTTCTCATTCCACCAGGCCCGGAATTGATTGCGTTGATTTACGCGGCGTGGAATATTGGAGCTTGTATTGTCATTGCGGATTCAGGGTTGGGTGCTCGCGGACTTATTCGCGCTTTACGTGGCGCGCATCCTGACCATGTGTTTGCCATTCCTCGCGCCATGCCCATCACCCGCTTCTTACAAATACCGGGGCTGCGCATTTCCTCACGAGATATTTCTGCATTTGGAAAATCAGCATCGGGGCGCGTGGAAACTTCCTTTGACCCCGACTCCGAGGGCGCTGTCGTCTTCACATCAGGTTCAACGGGCCCGGCAAAAGGGGTCATGTATTCGCGGGCTCGCATCAGTGCGACCGTCGAGGTACTCAAGGATCACTACTCACTCACGAATTCCGATGTCATCATTGCGGCATTCGCGCCCTGGGCAGTTTTTGGACCCGCACTGGGTGTGGGATCGGTACTGCCACACATGAATCTAGGTTCGCCGAGTTCGCTGACCTACTCGAGTCTTCAGGGGGCCATCCGTCACGCGGGAGGTACCCTGCTGTGGGCATCACCTGCGGCACTTCGCAATGTTGTCGAGACCGCGCCCACGCCCGTGAATCAGCTATCCCCGGATACCGGGAAAAATTCCGCCATCCGATTGATTCTCTCTGCAGGGGCACCGGTACCAAGTTCGCTATTGATGTCCGTTACCCGGTTATTCCCCGGAGCCCAATTACGTACCCCGTATGGAATGACAGAAGCGCTACCTCTGACCGATATCGATCTTGACGACATTGTGGAGCTCGAACGCGAAATCGTGACAGGTTCAGAGCGCCCTGAAGGTGTGCCGGTTGGGAAAGCCCTGCCTGGAGTGGAGATTCGGATTGCACCATGGCACGATTCCGCGACACTGAGTGATACTCCTGAGGTCATGGGCGAAATCGTGATCAAAGCTGATCACATGCGGTCCTCCTACGACAGTCTGGTGTTCACGCAGGCAGCGGCATCGCAATTCCCAGGGTGGCATCGAACTGGCGATGTGGGGCACGTGGATAAGAGTGGCAATATTTGGGTGGAGGGTAGGCGCTCCCATGTCATTACCACCCCAAACGGCCCAATCACTCCGGTTCCGGTGGAACAACGCGTGGAGAAGATTCCCGTTGTTTCGCAGGCAGCCTGTGTTGGAGTAGGGCCTCCTGGAAAGCAAGTTGTGGTTGTCGTTGTGGTCATTCGTGGAAATGTATCCGACACAGATTTGGAAAATTCGATTCGCGCAGTCGCGGGGACCCAGGTGAGTGCCGTGCTGCGTCGGAAAAAGTTGCCCATGGATATTCGCCACAATGCCAAAATAAATCGAGAGGCCCTTGCGGATTGGGCCAATGAAGTTCTCGCGGGTGCTCAATGAAAGTTCTCATCACGGGTGCTCGAGGATTGCTAGGCTCCGCGGTTGCTCGTGAAGTAGTGGGGCGAGGACATGAATGCGTTGTGGTGCAGCGTAATCCTTGTGGAGTGCCGGGTGTCACAGAGTTCCTTGATGACCTCACCGACCCCCAGTTTTCCCAACAGTGGATTCACGGGGTTGAGGCCGTTATTCATCTCGCGGCCAAGGTGAGCGTGACCGGTTCGGAACATGATTTCCAACGAATCAACGTGGACGCCACCAGAGACCTCATGGAGATCGCCCAAGCCGAGGGCGTGAATCGGTTC
Organism: Candidatus Nanopelagicales bacterium; assembly: GCA_018401415.1. Lineage (GTDB taxonomy): Bacteria > Actinomycetota > Actinomycetes > S36-B12 > S36-B12 > UBA4592. The sequence goes on from JAGYKV010000017.1 coordinate 196,241, forward strand.
ATTTACGCATCTTCACCCTCCGTCGCGCACACGGGGAAGCCGCTGATTGGAGCGGATGCTGATCCTGCCGACCCACAGCACACTCGCGGTCACTACAGCACAACAAAAGGTCTCGCAGAGCAGATCGTATTGGCCGCCAATGGGCCGGCATTTGCCACTGTTGCACTTCGACCCCACTTGGTATGGGGACCCGGTGACACCCAACTCGTTGGTCGAATCGTGCAACGTGCCCAAAGTAATCGACTCTTTCTCATTGACGGCGGACAAGCCTTGATTGACACCTGTTATGTCAGCAATGCCGCCACTGCTTTTGCCCAAGCCGTGGAAAACGCGCCCCGGGCCTCAGGCAGAGCACTCATGGTGACCAATGGCGAGCCACGCACCGTGAAAGAAACCTTGCAAAGAATTTGCTTAGCGGCCGGGGTTCCACTCCCGTCCCGATCGCTTCCGCATTCCGTCGCGATGCTGGCAGGTTCGGCGGTTGAACGTGTGTGGGGTCAGCGTGAGAGTGACCCGCCACTCACATCCTTTCTTGTGGAGCAACTTTCTACGGCTCACTGGTTCGATATCGCTGAAACAAAAAAACTTTTAGATTGGGAACCGACCATCTCAATTGATGAAGGATTCCGGTTATTAGCCGAGTCCTATTCGCTTGACAACATTCAGGTGTCTTAACCGAGCATAACGTTGATCAGTGCATGAGAATGACCGTGAATTTCACACAGCAGTGAATAGGTAGCATGGTCTAGTGCCCGAAGCAGGATTTACCATCGATGTGGAACTTGAATCGAGTAGGGGGCGGACCGGGGTAATCTCAACCCCACACGGTGACATCCACACTCCAGCCTTTATCCCGGTCGGTACCAAGGCAACGGTTAAGTCAATGCTCCCTGAAACGGTTCGTGATTTGGGTGCGCAGGCAATACTCGCCAATGCTTATCACCTTTATTTACAGCCCGGGCCAGAGATTATTGATCACGCGGGCGGACTCGGTGCATTCATGAACTGGCCCGGTCCCACATTTACCGATAGTGGCGGGTTCCAAGTGCTCTCATTGGGGGTGGGATTCAAAAAAGTTTTGTCCATGGACAGCACTAATGCCGTAGCGAGCGATGTGATCGCCGCAGGAAAAGATCGGTTGGCGACCGTCGATGACGATGGCGTTACATTTAAGTCGCATTTAGATGGCTCCATGCATAGGTTCAATGCTGAAGTGTCCATGCAGGTTCAGCACCAAATCGGCGCGGACATCATTTTCGCATTCGATGAGTGCACAACACTCATGAACACTCGTGACTACCAATTGCTCGCCATGCAACGAACTCGTGATTGGGCCAAGAGGTGTATCACCGAGCACGACCGACTAACGCGTGAACGAGCGAGCCAGCCCTATCAGATGCTTTTCGGAGTTATCCAGGGAGCGCACTACCAGGATCTGCGCAGGCAGGCGGCTAAGGAAATCGCAGAACTCCCCTTTGACGGATTTGGCATTGGGGGAGCACTTGACAAGGAAACCCTGGGGACAATCGTGGGCTGGGTGGTAGATGAGCTTCCGCGGGATAAGCCCAGACATTTACTCGGGATCGGGGAGCCAATTGATTTGTTTGTAGGTGTGGAAAACGGGGCAGATACTTTTGATTGTGTTGCTCCCTCACGTAATGCTAGAAATTCTGCGTTGCTGACCACTGAAGGTCGGTTCAATGTGTCAAACTCGGGCAGTCGAGGGAACTACAACCCCGTTGATCCAGATTGCGCGTGTTACACCTGCCGTCATTACAGCCAGGCGTACTTACACCATGCTTACAAGGCTAAGGAACTAATCTTTCCCACTTTGGCAACTATCCACAATTTGCATTTCACCGTGAATTTGGTGGATCGAATTCGCATGTCCATCAAGAAGGGGGACTTTTATGAATTCAAAAAGGAATGGATTGGGAAGTTCACTCGCGGTATCTATGCAAAGTAAGTTGGTTCACGGCGTTTAATTGCCCGGATCACGGGGTAGGTCACGGGCAGAAGCGCGACCTCAAGAAGCGTCTTGTATAGATAGCCGATGATCACGTAGTTGAGAAATTCTGCTCCGGTAATGATTCCGTAGAAGGCAATTGTGCAGAAGACAATCGTATCCGCTAACTCACCCACCGCAGTTGAACCAATGAGTCGAGCCCAGAGGTACCGCTCTTTTGTCTTTTGCTTGATCTTGACCAAAACGTAAGCGTTCAATAGTTGCCCGACCAGGTAGCCGGCGAGGCTGGCTAGAACAATTCGAGGTACAAAGCCGAGAACCGACTCAAATGAACTTTGAAATTCATAAGCATCGGCGGGTGGTGAGATTTGAACAAGATAAAAAGTGAATGCCGCCAAAATTGACATGACGAATCCCGTATAAATGGCTCGGCGAGCAGCTTTGAGCCCATAAACCTCGCTCAGGATGTCGCCAATGATGTACGTCAGCGGGAAGAGGAAAACACCACCATCTGTGATGAAAGGACCGAACTCAATGAGTTTCGTCGCACCAATATTCGAGATTAACAAGATTGCGACAAACGCCGCAACAATATAGGGATACAACGAGTTACCCGTTCGTGCGTAACGAACTGGTTGCATGATTGCTGCACTATTTTGCATTGTGCCCCCGGCAGGATTCGAACCTGCGACCTTCGGTACCGGAAACCGGCGCTCTATCCCCTGAGCTACGGAGGCAGGGGACGGCAAGGTTAGCAGCGCCCAATGCGAGAGGATAGAAGGGTGCGTTTCTCCCTCAGCCCTGAATTGCAGCAACGCCTTGAACCATTGAAGAATTTCATTGGCCCAATCACTCAACGTTATGGATCATTGAATATCTCTCTGGTCTCAGGCGGAATGGCGTATTACATAATGCTCGCCTTAGCGCCCATGGCCATTGCGATCGGAGCAATCGCCGGACTACTTGTTGATCCACAACGCGTGATGCGTTCATGGGAGTTATTGAGTGCGGACAGTTCAGATTCATTACAGGTTTTCGACCCAGCTGTGAATGCCCTGGCGAATTTAGCGGCAAAGTCTTCCACCGGTACGGCGACAATCGCCACAGTTTCAAGTCTGATTTTAGCGATCTATGTGGCTCAGAAGGTTGTCTACGGAGTTCGCAATGTCGAAGATCAGATTTTTCGACGTGAAAGAATTTCCCAAGGGTTGGTCATGAGAGGCTGGTCGGCTCTCATCGCGCTCTTGGGAATCGTGACCATTGTGGGCTTACTCCTACTCATCACGTTAGTGCCGCAGTTTCTCCAAGATCTTGGCGTCGAAACGACTGTGAGGTCAACACTTGGTTACACCCAATGGCTGTTACCCGTCGTGCTCGTCTACCTATTCGTGTGGTTTGTTTTGTCTCGGGCATCGCGAGGGAGCGGAAAAATCACATGGCGTTCACCCGGATTACTCATTGCCACCGTGTGGATAGTGGGATCGGTGGGTGTTTTTGGACTGTATGCGAATTTATCCTCGACCGTGGGATCAGCCCTGGTGGTTTTCGGCGCTCCAATTGCAATTCTCATTTGGACATTTTTGGTTTTCGTGGGCTTTTTCATTGGATCATTGGTTCAAGCGCAGATTCACACCGTTGCCGGGACCGCACCAGCATCGACCGACATCTGAGTGATCAGCTGGAGAACCATCGGGGAGGCCCGGCGATCATCGCCGTAATAAACGAGGCAACCGCAGCGGTGAGGCCGGTTTGGATGATTGTGAAGAACGGGAAGAGCAACCCGAAAATTGCCCCCGACCCCCCCACAACGACGCCGCTGGCGACCGCGAAGGGGAATCGTCCGCTACCCGAGGGCGATTCGGATTTCTTGACCGCATTTTTCTTTGTCGGGACCTGAGCTGCTGCAGACTGACCGGGCGGATTCGCCGCGTTAATTTCTTTGAGTAATTTTTCGATATCGTCGTCGGCCATGTAACCACCGTAAGTCATTGATCGGAATTTGGCGACAACGAGTGAGTTAAAAATGCGTGAGGGCTGTGCATTCTGCACAGCCCTCACGATTAAGTCGAGAGATTAAGCGGGGCGAACCTTGTCAGCCTGAGGACCCTTGGGCCCCTGTGTGATCTCGAATTCCACTGCTTGGTTCTCTTCGAGTGAACGGTAGCCGTCCGACTCAATAGCCGAGTAATGGACAAATACGTCGGGTCCACCATCAGCTTGGGCAATGAATCCATAGCCCTTTTCTGAGTTGAACCACTTCACGGTTCCTGAAGCCATAATGCACGTTCTCCTTGCACGAAGTTCGTGTCAGACGGTCGCCCAACACGTAGCAGGGCCGTTCAAACCTTCGTCCCGAGAATCTGTGCTCGTGCTCAGAAACAATAGTGCTGCTTGAGAAATCCCAAGTTGTGCTCAGTAACTTCCAAAGTAACTCTGTCGAACGGTGGTGCTGATGTGGCCTTGCCTGGATGGAGCATAGCGTGCCCTGCCATGTCCGCGGTGAGGAGCACTACTCTTTCGGCGTGGCCCTTGAAGATACCCGAACCCAAGTCCAAGAAATCGTGGGGCAATTGGTTGATCAGGGCGTGCTTCCAGAGCAGGTCGAAGTGGTTCTCGAACGCCCCAAATCAAGGGATCATGGGGACTATTCCACCAATATCGCCCTGGTGGCGGCCAAGGTCGCAGGCATGAATCCCCGGGATTTGGCCACGATAATTGCCGAGCGGTTACGGGGATCCCCGGGAATAGCCTCAGCAGAAGTCGCTGGACCCGGGTTTATCAACATCCGGTTATCGGCGCAATCCCAGGGCAATATTGCCCGGGAGATCGTGACTGCGGGAGCCGCCTATGGTCGCTCCAATGCCCTGACCGGTCGCTCATTCAATGTGGAGTTCATTTCCGCAAATCCAACAGGTCCATTGCACCTGGGGCACACGCGGTGGGCCGCGGTGGGCGATGCCATCGCCAGAGTGCTCGCTGCTGCTGGTGCCGATGTAACGACCGAGTTTTATATCAATGACCGTGGTATCCAGATGGACAAATTCGGAGCATCCGTTATGGCGGCGTCCCATGGCAATCCTGTGCCTGAAGATGGATATCACGGTTCATACATTCTTGACTTGGCTGCGCGCATCAATCGAGAACACCCGGAGTTTCACGCACTGGGGGAGCCCGAACAGTTGGAGGCTTTCCGCGAAGCGGCGTATGCACTTCAATTGCAAGAGCAAAAAGATGTACTGCAGATTTTTCGAGCATATTTTGATGTGTGGTATTCCGAGCGAAAACTATATGAGACCGGAGCAGTTGACCGAGCATTCCAGAGACTCCGCGAGCAGGGACACCTTTATGAATCCGATGGAGCTTTGTGGTTGAGAACAACCACCTTTGGAGACGACAAGGATCGAGTTCTCATCAAGGAAAACGGCGAATACACCTACTTTGCGGCCGATACGGCGTACTACCTCGATAAAAGATTCCGTGGCTTTGACACAAACATTTATCTTCTGGGCGCGGATCACCATGGCTATGTCAATCGACTCCGTGCGGTTGCCGGTTGCGCTGGTGATAACCCCGACGTAAATATTGAAGTTCTGATCGGGCAAATGGTTAAAATCACCCGCGGAGAAGAGGAAGTCAAACTTTCCAAGCGGGCGGGCACCCTGGTTACTCTGGAGGAACTCGTCGAGGAAGTCGGTGTTGACGCAGCTCGCTACACGCTTGCGCGATACCCCGTGGATACCCCGTTGACATTGGATCTCATTGATATTGCCCGAAAGGCCAATGATAATCCGGTGTTTTATGTGCAGTACGCGCACGCTCGGATCATTTCAGTTTTACGCAATGCACAGGACCTGTCCATTGATTGGCGTTCTGCGGAATTTCAACCTCAGCTCCTGACACATGACCAGGAGAATGATCTGTTGGGGATTATTGAACAATTCCCGGGAGTAGTGGCCACTTCGGCTGAATTACGAGAGCCCCACCGGATTGCCCGCTACCTGGAGGGGGTAGCAACTTCGTATCATCGCTTCTACGACGGCTGTCGGGTACTGCCGAGGGCCCAGGAATCATTGGAGCCCATTCATCTGGCCAGGCTGTGGGTGTGTGCCGCCACCGCCCAAACAATCGCGAACGGACTGGATCTCCTAGGAGTCAGCGCACCCGAACGCATGTAGTTCGCACTAGTCTGAGCGCTATGCAAGCGCATCCGGCGGGGCCTCGGCACGCATTGATTGCCGAGGAAAGTCGGCTGTTGGACCCTGACGTTGATCCGCTGATGTTCCAGGTGTGGCCGCTCAATGCACAGCGAAATTCGAGTGGCGCATTAGCAATTGCCGGTGTCGATATCCGCACGCTCGTTGAGCAACATGGTTCACCGTTATTTGTTTTCGATGAACAGGATGTCCGCACCCGAGCTCGGGAGTATGCCAGTGCATTTTCGGAGGCGCAGGCAGTGCCCGGAGGTACGGTGTATTACGCGGCCAAGGCATTTATTTCCGTGGCAATCGCTCGCTGGGTTACCCAAGAAGGCTTGGGCATCGATGTCGCTTCGGGTGGTGAACTTGAAGTTGCCCTCCGAGCGGGGGTGCCGGGCGACCGACTCTTGATGCATGGAAATAACAAATCCATTGCTGAGATTCGTCGTGCGGTCGATTACGGTGTATCGCGCATTGTGATTGACTCATTTGAGGAAATTGCTCGAGTTGCCTCCATCGCTGCTGAATTGGGTGTCGTTCAGAAGGTTTTGATTCGCTCGACGGTTGGTGTTGAGGCGCATACCCATGAGTACATTGCTACGGCTCATGAAGATCAAAAATTCGGATTGTCTGCGGCAATGGGTGAGGTAGAAGAAGCGGCACGGCGAATTGTGAAGTTGCCTGCACTTGAGTTGGTCGGTCTACATTCACATATTGGATCTCAAATATTTGATTCATCCGGCTTCGAAGTTGCCGCTGCACGTATTGTTGCTTTGGCACATCTACTCCAGGTGAATCACGGAGTCAATATTTCGGAACTGAATTTGGGTGGCGGCATGGGCATTGCCTATCTGCCCGATGATGATCCGCTCAGTGTCCAAGCCATGGCAGATCAGATATGCGGAATCGTGTCCAAAGCCTGTGCGGATGTAGGCCTACCGCTTCCAGCGCTTTCCTTTGAGCCAGGCAGGGCAATCATTGGGCCTGGTGGAATCACCGTTTATGAAGTGGGGACGGTCAAGCCAATTCACATGGATCGCGGGGTCCGAACCTATGTGTCGGTAGATGGTGGGATGAGCGACAACATCCGGACTGCCCTGTATGGGGCAAATTACACGGTCGCACTTGCATCACGGCTCTCGACCGCAGCTCCGATCCTGTGCCGAGTTGTGGGCAAGCATTGTGAATCCGGTGACATTGTTGTGCGCGATTGCTGGTTGCCGGGTGACATTGTTCCGGGGGATCTGATTGCTGTTGCGGCTACCGGGGCTTATTGCCGCTCAATGGCCTCGAATTACAACCAACTCCCGAAGCCGGCGGTGATCTCAGTCTCTGATTCGGTGAGCACCACCATTCTCAGGAGGGAAACCATGAACGATTTACTCTCCTTGGACCCATTCGCCTAGGCTTGTACCCAAACTGCAGTTCATCTTCACTCATGACCGCTTATTTCCGTTACATCGAGGAGTCGCATGTCGGCACGGGATACCTCTCGAGCACCCATTCGCATTGCAATGCTCGGTGGCGGCACGGTGGGTTCATCTGTGGCAAAGTTGCTCGCCAAGCATCAGCATGATTTGGCACACCGAGTAGGTGCCGATTTACTGTTGGTGGCGGTGGGGGTAAGAGATGCTTCGAAGCAGAGAATTGGAATTGACCCGGCTCTCATCACTACCGATGTGAACTCGGTGGCTACATCCGGTGCAGATATTGTCGTTGAAGTTATGGGGGGCATCGAGCCCGCCCGCAGTCTCATTTTGTCCGCCATGGAATCCGGTTCGAGCGTTGTCACGGCGAATAAAGCACTTCTGGCAGAAGATGGCGCAGCACTTTATGCTGCGGCCGAAGAATACGGTGTCGATCTGTATTTCGAGGCTGCGGTTGCAGGAGCCATTCCACTCATCCGACCATTGCGTGAGTCCCTTGCAGGCGATCGAGTGACCAAGGTGATGGGAATAGTAAATGGCACCACGAATTTTATGCTCACGAAAATGGATGAAGAAGGAGTCGAATATGCAGAAGTATTCGCAGAGGCTGAAGCACTCGGCTACTTGGAATCTGATCCATCCCTAGATGTCGATGGCATCGATGCTGCGGCAAAAGCCGCGATTCTTGCGGAGTTGGCATTTCACACCCGGGTCACAATCGCCGATGTCTATTGCGAAGGAATTCGATCAGTCACAGCCGCTGATATCAAAGCGGCCAGGGCCATGGGCTTTGTCATTAAATTGCTGGCAATCGCTGAACTGGTGCACACCGATTCGGGTGAAGACGCCATTGTTGTTCGCGTGCATCCCACCATGATTCCGACGAACCATCCGTTGGCAAATGTGAGAGGTTCATTTAACGCTGTTTTTGTTACTGCCGAGGCCGCAGGTGAAATGATGTTTTATGGTCGAGGTGCCGGTGGCGATCCCACCGCAAGCGCAATTCTTGGCGATGTCGTTGCGGCGGCACGGAATCGAGTATTAGGTGGGCGCGGACCGGGTGAGAGCACCTACACGGGATTGCCCGTTCTTGGAATTGGCCACTCGAAAACACGGTATTACGTCAACCTGGATGTGAAGGATCGACCGGGCGTGCTGGCACAAATTTCACAGGCGTTTGCCGACAACGGGGTCAGTATTCAAGTTGTTCGACAAGACGGACACGGAGACGATGCCGGTCTCATTGTTCGAACCCACGCAGGAACCGAAGAATCACTGGCACAAACCGTTGCAACACTCAAAGGCATGGAGGCGGTTCGTGAGGTAGTTGGTGTAATGCGGGTAGAGGGTGAAAATTGATGGCACATCAGTGGAGGGGAGTCATTGAGGAATACCGGGATCGACTGCCGGTAACCAGTTCCACACCTGTTGTGACGCTTTGCGAGGGTGGAACACCACTCGTGTACGCATGCACCATTAGTGAACTGGTCGGAGCTCAGGTATGGCTGAAATACGAGGGTGCAAACCCGACTGGATCATTTAAAGATCGAGGCATGACACTTGCAATTTCCGATGCTGCCGCCAAAGGGGCCAAAGCCGTAATTTGTGCATCAACGGGCAATACATCTGCCAGTGCAGCTGCCTATGCGGTGAAGGCCGGAATGGCCTGTGCCGTGCTAGTTCCTGAGGGAAAAATTGCCATGGGGAAATTGGCACAGGCCGTGGTTCACGGAGCAGTTCTGCTTCAGGTGGATGGCAATTTCGATGACTGCCTGGTGGTCGCCAGGGATTTATCAGAGCGGTACCCCGTATCGCTCGTCAATAGCGTGAACCCAGTGCGCATCGAGGGCCAAAAAACCGCCGCATTTGAAATCATTGACCGACTGGGTAGAGCACCGGATATTCACTGCCAGCCGGTGGGTAATGCGGGTAACATCACGGCATATTGGCGTGGCTTCAACGAATATTTTCGGGACGAAGTGTGTGACTCCATGCCGCGAATGTGGGGATTTCAGGCGGAAGGTGCTGCACCACTTGTCTCAGGCATCCCGGTTAAAAATCCCGAAACAATTGCAACAGCCATTCGTATTGGAAATCCAGCTTCATGGGAGCAGGCAATTGCCGCACGCGATGATTCACATGGATTGATTGGCTCGGTCACAGATCAGGAGATTCTGGCGGCCTACCATCTTTTGGCAGAGAAGGAAGGCCTTTTCTGTGAACCAGCAAGTGCAGCGAGTGTTGCGGGATTATTGAAATCCCACGCAGCAGGTTCGGTGCCTCAGGACTCACTGATCACGTGCACATTGACCGGAAATGGGCTCAAAGATCCACAGTGGGCATTGGAAGGATCCCAATCACCACGAGTGATCCCCGTCGATGCTGACCGTGCGGCACAGGAACTCGGACTTGTCTAATGGCGCCTTCTGATTTCGTCACACATGCGGTGAGGGTGGTCGTACCGGCCTCCAGCGCCAACCTCGGACCAGGCTTCGATGCCATGGGTTTAGCGCTCAGTATTCACGATGAAATCACAGCAATGATTACCGATGATCAAGGCCTCCGTATCCATGTTGAGGGCGAAGGTGCGGGAGACGTACCCACCGATGAGAGACACCTCGTTGCCCGAGCCATGAACTTGGGATTCATGACCATGGGGAAGATTCCGCCAGGGTATGTCATCAAATGCCGGAATGCGATTCCGCACGGCCGCGGATTGGGATCATCTGCAGCCGCCATCATTGGCGGACTCGCGGTTGCTCGTGAATTGGTAGTTGGTGGTTCTGAATTACTCTCGGACACCGATCTGCTCAATATCGCACTTTCCATGGAAGGACATCCCGATAACCTCTCGGCATCCCTTTACGGGGGATTCACCGTGTCGTGGCTTGACTCTCCCTCAACAGCCGGATCAGTCAGCATGAGTTTGCATCCAGATGTAATACCGATTGTGGTCGTGCCTCCGCACCCATTGGCGACATCCATGGCACGAGGTGTTTTGGCGGATCAGGTGCTTCGCTCGGATGCAACCCATAATGTGGCTCGCGCAGGCCTACTTGTGCATGCCATCAGTGCCAACCCCACCTATCTTTTTCCTGCGACCGCAGATGCACTGCATCAGGATGCCCGGGCCCAGATCTATCCGGAAACAACAGAGTTAATATCTTTACTGCGGGCTCAAAATATCGCAGCGGTCGTATCGGGTGCAGGCCCAGCCGTACTCATGCTCATCAATAAATCCGATCCGACCCAACTTGAAGCTTTGGCAGGTTTACTTCCCTCAGATTGGACAAGTGTGGCCGTGCCGGTGGATCATGAGGGCGTACGGAGGGTCGAAATACTCGGGTAAAGATGACCGTGTTATGGTTACAGAGTCCACAGTCGTGGCAGACGAAATCTGATCTCCTCATCTCAGTTCATCGCTCATTTTGTGTATGAATTAACGGAAATTTGAGAGTGAAAATCTGCCCCCAATAGTGGCAAGCACAGTGAAACGGCAATCTGCCGATCACCATTATCAAAGGAAATAATTCGTGTCAGAATCCACAACAGAAGCAAAGCGTCGCTCCGATGGTCTTTCCGGAATGCTTCTCCCTGAACTGAAGCAACTCGCCCAGCAATTGGGCATCCCAGGTTCGAGTGCCATGCGTAAGTCCGACCTCGTATCCGCCATTGGCGATCGACAGAAGCAGGCCAGTGCCCGTCGCTCAGCCGGTAAAAGCGATTCGAAGCCCATGGTTTCGGAGTCCAAGGTTTCGGAGTCCAGGGTTTCAGAGTCCAGGGTGAAAACAGAAGCACCCGCAGCGGAATCAACGAGTGTTGATAAAGCGCCATCTGAATCAGATGATTCCGATCGCTCAGATAACCGCCGTAGTAATGATCGCAATCGCAATAACGACCGCAACCGCAATAACGATCGCAATAACGATCGCAATAACGATCGCAACCGAGATCGCAACAACGATAGAGGTTCAGATTCGGCAAGTAGCGATCGCGCGGGTAATGATCGCGCGGGTAATGATCGCGCGGGTAATGATCGTGACGATGATCGCGGGCGTAACCGTAACCGTAACCGCAACCGACGAGATCGGACCGGCCGACGTCCAAGTGGCCAGAGCTTTAATGAGTATGAACCAGAACTCACCGAGGACGACGTCCTTCTTCCGGTTGCGGGTATTCTCGATGTTCTCGACAACTATGCATTTGTTCGGACCAGTGGCTACTTGCCCGGTTCAAATGATGTGTACGTGTCCTTATCTTTCGTTCGCAAATTCGGACTTCGTAAAGGCGATGCGATCATCGGTTCGGTACGCCAACCACGCGAGGGCGAGCGAAGAGAGAAATTCAACCCCCTTGTCAAAGTTGATTCTGTCAATGGGCTCGACATTGAAAGTGCCCGTAATCGCCCTGAATTTTCCAAGTTAACCCCCTTGTACCCGCAGGAACGATTGCGATTGGAGACCACGTCAGATAACTTGACAACGCGCGTCATTGACCTGGTCGCTCCCATTGGTAAGGGGCAACGTGGATTGATCGTCTCTCCGCCCAAGGCGGGCAAGACCATGGTGTTGCAGTCCATCGCTAACGCCATCAGCCGAAATAATCCGGAAGTTCATCTCATGGTGGTTTTGGTCGATGAGCGCCCCGAAGAAGTCACCGATATGCAGCGTTCGGTTCAAGGCGAAGTAATTGCTTCCACCTTTGATCGACCAGCAGAAGATCACACCATAATCGCTGAGCTGGCGATCGAGAGAGCCAAAAGACTCGTGGAAGCGGGTCAGGATGTAGTCGTGCTCCTTGACTCCATGACCCGACTCGGACGCGCGTACAACCTGGCCGCGCCGGCCAGTGGTCGGATTCTTTCCGGCGGGGTGGACTCCACTGCACTGTACCCACCAAAGAAGTTTTTTGGTGCTGCTCGAAATATTGAAAATGGCGGCTCGCTCACCATTTTGGCCACCGCGCTCGTGGAGACCGGGTCCCGCATGGATGAAGTTATTTTCGAAGAGTTCAAGGGCACTGGCAACATGGAACTGAAATTGGACCGTCGACTTGCCGACAAGAGAATCTTCCCCGCGGTAGATGTCGATCCATCCGGCACTCGGAAAGAGGAGATTCTGCTTTCTCCTGAGGAACTCAAGATTGTCTGGACACTCCGTAAGGTCCTGCACGCTTTGGACCCTCAGCAAAGTATCGAGTTACTCCTGACCAAGCTGCGGGACACCGATACCAACTATGAATTCCTCAAGCAGGTTCAAAAAACCACACCATCGGTTCCGTCAAGGAATGACGACGACTAAAAGCACCAAATACAGCCAACCCGGTGGGGGAGCGGACTGGCTGGGGTGACATACTTCGTTGCTCCGGTTCACGGCGCTACCTCGGGATTAACCGGGGCAGCAACGACCCGGACACCGACCCAAGGAGATCAACGTGAAAGCCGATATTCATCCCGAATACGTGGAGACAACGGTGACCTGCACCTGCGGAAGTACCTTCAGCACTCGAAGCACCGCCCAAAATGGCGTTATTCACGCGGATGTGTGCTCCATGTGCCACCCGTTTTATACGGGTAAGCAGAAGATTCTGGACACTGGCGGACGCGTTGCCAAGTTCCAGAACCGATATGGCGCTCCCGTCAAGAATGACAAAGTAGAATCCGCTTAACCTTTTCCCGGGCGCCGGTCCGGGATCGGCCGCGTGTCTCCCCCGTCGCGCGGTCGGTCCCCGACCGGCGCCCGGATTTTTTATGACGATCGGAAGGAGGGATCGCAATGTTTGATGCAGATTCGATGTTTGATTCATGTATCGATATGGCCGCTGAACTTGATCAGGTAGAGGCTGGACTTTCAGATCCTTCTATTCACGATGACCAGGCAGCGGCGAGAAGATTGGGTCGCAGGTATGCCCAATTGCGACCCATTGTGGCCACCTACCGTGAGTGGTTAAGTCTCTCAGGGGACTTACATGCGGCTCGCGAGTTTGCCGAAGTGGATAGTTCATTTGATTCAGAAGTGAAGTCCCTTGATCACAAGGTTCTCGAAGTGGCCGAAAAACTCACTCACCTGCTTCTCCCACGTGACCCGATGGATGACAAAGATGTAATTGTGGAGATTAAAGCCGGCGAAGGTGGCGATGAATCCGCCCTCTTTGCAGCGGATCTCATGCGCATGTACCTTCGGTATGCAGAACGTCGAGGGTGGAGCACCGAGGTACTCGATGCAGTGGAGTCTGATCTGGGCGGGTACAAAGACATTTCGATTGCGGTGAAATCGAAAAGCGCCCCCGGGATTGGCGAGGCACCATTTGCTCGACTGAAATTTGAGGGTGGCGTCCACCGAGTACAGCGCGTGCCTGTGACGGAGTCCCAAGGAAGAATCCACACATCTGCAGCGGGAGTCATGGTGGCGCCAGAGGCTGAAGATGTCGATGTCACTGTTGATCCCAATGACCTGCGAATAGATGTTTATAGGTCTTCTGGCCCAGGAGGGCAAAGCGTAAACACAACAGACTCTGCCGTTCGTATCACCCATATTCCTACAGGGGTTGTTGTCTCCTGCCAAAATGAAAAGAGTCAGTTGCAAAATCGCGAGCAGGCCATGCGTATCTTGCGCGCTCGGCTACTTGCGGTTGCTCAAGAGCAGGCCGCCAAAGATGCATCCGATGTGAGACGTTCGCAGGTTCGTACCGTTGATCGCAGCGAAAGAATCCGAACCTATAACTTCCCAGAGAACAGACTCAATGATCACAGGGTGGGGTTTAAGGCGCACAATTTGGATCAAGTCCTCGATGGTGAACTTGATCCCGTGATCGAAGCATGTATTGCAGCTGACCAGCAAAGCAGGTTGGCGGAGCCAAACTCGTGACCACAATCCGTGAAATTTTAGTTGACTCCGAGCGTCGGCTACATCGAGCGGGAATTGATTCAGCAGCGGTTGACTCGGCTGAACTCATGGCCTTTGTCTTAGGTGTGAGTCGTAATCGCTTATTTCTTCAAGATCACGTAGATGAAGAGGATCGCATTGTGTTCGAACGCCTCATGATTAAGAGGTTGAATCGAATCCCACTGCAACATCTTGTTGGTACGGCCCCATTTAGGCATATTGAAGTAAGTGTGGGTCCGGGGGTTTTTATCCCTCGCCCTGAAAGTGAATTGGTGACCGAGGCAGCCATCCGACATTTGCGTACATGTCAGCATCCTCGGGCGTTCGATCTTTGTGCAGGCTCCGGTGCTATTGCTTTGTCACTGGCTGTAGAGGTTCCGGGTGCGCAGGTGAGCGCGGTGGAGATGAGTGCTGAAGCATTACCGTGGTTACTCGAAAACGTGCAAACCATTTCCGCGGCACATCCCACCGCACAGCCCGTTGAGGTTATTTGGGCCGATGCCACCGATCTCTCGATCTCGGAATTTCGATCGGCCGCCGGAACGTGCGATGTTGTCACCTGTAATCCGCCATACATACCGAATGGCTCGGTACCACGTGATCCGGAGGTGCGTGATCACGAACCAGCTCTTGCTCTCTATGGAGGGCCCGATGGTCTTGATGTTATTCGAGGGGTCGTTGTCACGGCAGCCATGCTGTTGAAGTCTGGGGGACTGTTGGTGATTGAGCATGCAGATGTTCAAGGGCCGGAATCTCCTGGAGGAGGGGTCGTTGAAGTTATTCGGCAGGCGAAAGTTCCACAAGGAACAGAGGAACTTATTGTTGGTGTTGCTGGATCTCATCTTTATACCGAAGTTGAGGGTCGGCGGGATTACAACCAGCTCCCACGATTCACATTGGCAAGGCGGGTGTAGGCAGAGGTGACCATCCGAATCAAGTGCAATGACGGTTTACAACGCGACCGGGCCTTGTCCTTGGCATTATCCACATCGCGCAGAGGCGGTCTTTTGGTTATTCCCACCGAAGGCATGTACGCCGTTGTCACCGACGCATTCAGCATTCGGGGTACATCTTCGCTGCGTGGATTCAAGGGGTTGGGTGACTCCGTACCTTTGAGCATTCTGGTGCCGCAGATATCAACGGTCAGTGGTATCACCCGAAGGATTCCAGCCTCGGCACAGCTACTCATGGAAGCGCTGTGGCCGGGTGAGTTGACAATACTTCTTGAAGCAGGAGTGACACTCACCTGGGACCACCCAGAAGATGCGCCCGTGGCTGTCCGCATGCCACTTCACCCGCTAACGTTGCAGGTGCTGCAAGCGACAGGACCACTCGCTTCAACGGGCGCGCACTTCACCGGACAACCCCCGATCACAACCGCACAAGGCCTCAATGCCCTGGAACTCGATGACATTGCCCTGATCCTTGATGCGGGGGATCTTTCTAACAATTCGGACACCGGGGTGAGCAGCACCGTGGTGGATTGCACCGTTGAACCACCACGTGTGGTTCGGACCGGTGCCTATGACCTCCCGACACTGCAATCCGTAATTCCGGAAATCGCGTAAGGTGTGCTTCTTGACGAATGGCACGCATGACCGTGCCCATGCAAAGTGAGGGTGACATGGTTTTTTGGGGACCGGATTTTTCCGAGTTGCAGAACGAAGATCCCGAGATCGCCGAGATTATTCTGGCCGAATTGACACGCGCGCGTAGCGGTCTCCAACTTATTGCAAGTGAGAACTTCACTTCTCCTGCGGTTCTTGCCGCACTCGGATCTACATTAAGTAACAAGTATGCGGAGGGATATCCGGGCAAGCGTTATTACGGCGGATGCTCCGAGGTGGATCGCGCAGAACTCATTGGCATTGAAAGAGCAAAGGAGTTATTTGGTGCTGAACATGCCAATCTCCAACCACATTCGGGTGCCAGTGCCAATATCGCCGCTTACGGCGCATTCGTTGCTCCGGGAGACACCGTCATGGCCATGAGTTTGTCCCATGGAGGTCATCTGACCCACGGTTCGCCGGTTAACTTTTCCGGCAAGTGGTTCAATATTGTGTCGTATGGCGTACGTCCCGAGGATGACATGATTGACATGGAGGAAGTGCGCCGAATCGCCATTGAGAGTAAACCAAAAATGATTATCTGCGGTGCGACCGCGTATCCGAGGTTGATCGACTTCGCTGGTTTCCGGGCCATCGCCGACGAAGTGGGTGCGGTCATGATGGTAGATGCGGCACATTTCATTGGACTTGTTGCCGGAAAAGCGATCCCAAGTCCGGTGCCGTATGCAGACGTCATATGTTTTACCACCCATAAAGTTTTACGCGGACCTCGCGGTGGCATGATGCTGTGCAAGGCCGAGCACGCCGCGAAAATTGACAAAGCCGTTTTCCCCATGATGCAGGGTGGGCCACTCATGCATGCCGTTGCGGCAAAAGCAGTTGCTCTCAAGGAAGCAAGCACCCCGGCGTATCAGGCATACGCCCAGCAAGTAATTCTTAATGCACAGGCGTTGGTGTCAGGTTTAGCGGATCGGGGCATGCGTCCGGTGAGCGGCGGAACAGATACCCACCTGGCCTTAATCGACATCACGAGTACGGGTGTCACGGGCGCTGAGGCGGAACTGCGTTGTGATGAAGGGCGAATCACCCTTAACAAGAATGCGATTCCATTTGACCAGCGGCCACCTTCGATTGCTTCTGGCATCCGAGTTGGCACACCATCTGTGACCACCCAAGGTATGGGGATTGCACAAATGGATGTCATAGCAGACCTCATTGATCGCTCGGTGCGATCCGATGATCCACATGAGCACGCGGTGATCGCAAAGCAGACGGAACAGCTCGTTTCTGAGTTTCCGGCGTATGCTCGTCCGTGAAACGTAGACCATGGCTACACCCGGTGTGGCTTACCGGTTAACAGGCATGAAACGGAGGCGGCACGGTCATGCGTGAGTACCTGTTATGCCTCTTCGCTGCGGCGGCCGTCACATATCTGCTGACGCCACCCGTCCGAGCATTGGCATTGAAGTGGGGAATTGTTGCCCCGGTTCGCGACCGCGATGTTCATGACACCACCACTCCGCGGCTCGGCGGTTTAGCCATGTTCGGTGGGTTGCTCACCGGACTTCTCCTAGCGAGCAAGTTACCCATGATGGGCTCGGTATTTGAGGGTTCCCAAACGGTTGTGGCGTTACTATCCGGGGCAACGATCATCGTGGTACTCGGAATTATCGATGACAAGTGGGGATTGGATGCACCCACCAAGTTAGCGGGACAGGTTCTTGCCGCCGGCGTCATGGCCTTTCAGGGAATCGCCATCATTTGGTTGCCCTTTGGGGGGACATTCGTTTTGGACCCACTCACAAGTGTCCTGTTCACGGTAATAATTGTTTTGATCAGCATCAATGCGATTAACTTCATCGATGGCCTCGATGGACTTGCGGCCGGGATCGTGGCGGTTGCGGCGGGCGCCTTCTTCGTCTACGCCTACCTACTCTCTGTTGAACTAGGTTTGGAACGGGCAACACTGGCAACACTGGTCAGCGTCCTATTGGTGGGCATGACCCTGGGGTTCCTGCCCAATAACCTCTTCCCAGCCCGCATTTTTATGGGTGACACCGGCTCAATGTTGCTCGGGCTACTCCTTGCAGCCGCCACAATCACTCTCACCGGTCAGGTGGATCCGAGTGCGGTGTCCGGTGGTGTGTTCTTCCCAGCGCTACTGCCCGTTTTATTGCCCCTTGCTGTCATGGCTATTCCACTGATTGATCTTGCTCTAGCAGTTATTCGCCGAACGCGTGCCGGTCGAAACCCCTTTGCCCCGGACAAGCAGCATCTACATCATCGCCTTCTCGAAATGGGTCATTCCCAAAGGCGCGCTGTATTCCTGATGTACGCGCTGACGGCACTTATTTCCGGTGCTGCGCTGGCTGTTGCCTTCTTCCCGATCGGGTATGCCGCCGTTGGTACCGTCATTGGCCTGATCATCATGGTTTTCCTGGTCAGGCAACGACCTGCACCGGCAAATGTGCGAGACATCTCACGTTCTGTCAACCGCACTGGCTGACTTACGCCCGATCACCATGCGATAACGTTTTACCACGAGCTCCGCCCCCTACGTTTAGAGGTTCTTCCATGTCGCAAGCGCGCAGCATTGACGCACTTGTTCTTCGTCGGGCCGGGCTTGGGACAGTTGTTGCGGGAGTGGTTGTTGTTATTATTTCCGCGATCGTGGCCGGGAGTTCGGGCGCTGTGGGCGCGATTTTGGGAACCATCCTGGTGGTTGTCTTTTTCAGCGTGGGGCAGTTTGCTTTGGGTGCGGTTTTGAAATCAAACCCGCAAATGGCGCTCACCATGGCACTCACCCTGTATTTGGTCAAGGTCGGCATCCTGTTGTTGATCATCATTTTATTCGCGGACACAACACTGTTTAATACCAAGACTTTTGCGGCGGCAATTCTCACGGGAACCATGGTGTGGACCGTTGTGGAAGTGTGGATCTTCGGAACGTCCAAGGTTTTGTACGTTGAGCCGGAATCCTCGCTGGACGGTGATCGAAAATGACCCCATTGAGCCCGCAACCCAGCAGTGAATCAACAGATGTGAAGTGGTACCGTTCGCGCGCACGGTCAATATCGGGAAATGCGCCTCAGCGTTCACTTCCCAGTATGGACAACACCGCATGGATCATCTCAAGTCGCCTGATGGCTGGGTTGATTCTTTATGCGGGTCTCGGTTGGCTCTTGTCCCTGTGGCTTGGGCATCGAGAGGTGCTCGTGGCCGTCGGTGCCCTCGTTGGGCTCGGATTGTCGTACTACCTGATCTTCACCGGCCTCAGTCGGGAAAATAAGGTACTGCACGAGCAGGCACGTGCGGTGAATGAGAGCACGAATGAGGGCAAATCCGTGAGCGAAAGGGATCGTGCATGACCTACGGTGTTCTTGCGGTGAGCAAGCCGGGTTGCCACATCTTTTCGGGGTGCGGATTCCCTGCACCAGGGGCTGAGATCTTTCAGTTCGATGCCATTTTCACTTTTTCCATTGGCTCATTGGAGTTCAATGTCTCGAAAGTAACGGTCCTTCTTTTTCTGGCCGTCGTCGTGATCCTGGGTTTCTTCGGATACGCATTCCGCAAGCCAAAGCTGGTCCCGCGTGGAGCACAAAGTGTGGGTGAAATCGGCTATATTTTTATTCGCGATGGCATTGTGAAAGAAACCATCGGAAAAGGCGGCGAGAAATTCATTCCATTTCTTTTCACCTTCTTCTTCATGGTGTGGCTGCTTAACTTCTGGGGAATCGTTCCGGGGGCACAACTTCCGGTCACTTCCATTTTCGCCATACCGGTGGCATTCGCTGTGATCGTCTACCTTCTGTGGGTACCACTTGGTATTTACACTCAAGGTCCGATCGGATTCTTCAAGAACATCATGTTCCCCCCAGGCGTTCCCAAAGCCATGTATGTCCTTCTCACACCCATTGAGTTGGTCTCGAACCTCATTGTTCGTCCGTTCACCCACGCGGTTCGTCTGTTCGCCAATATGTTTGCCGGCCACCTCTTGATCGCAACATTCAGTGTTGCCACGTTTTATCTCCTCAGTTTCACCGTCGTCGGGCTCATTGGCACCGCAGCCAGTTTCACCATGACCATTCTCCTCACGGCATTTGAGGCATTTATTCAAGGTCTGCAGGCATACATCTTTACTCTGTTGGCCGCCGTATACATTGGGAGTGCGTTGCACGCAGAGCATTAAATCGAGTTTTAATACATGCACCACTGAATACCTACAACTGAATAACCATCACAAGATCACCAGACCGGCGCCCGCCGGCGCGGAATGAAAAGGAAACGATATGTCGCTTCTCGCGGAACTCACAGGTTCCATTGGCTCAATCGGATATGGCTTAGCCGCAATTGGACCCGGTATTGGAATCGGAATTATCTTCGGTCAAGGTGTGCAGGCAATTGCTCGCCAACCGGAGGCCTACGGCATTATTCGCCAAAACATGCTTCTCGGTTTCGCGCTCGCCGAAGCACTGGCCCTCATTGGCTTCGTTGTTCCCTTCGTCTATGGCGCGTAATTCAAGCTGGTTTCTACTCAGTTTGAATCACGTGACTAAAACGACCTAGGGAAAGGGAAAGGCTCACATGAACGTGTTGACCTCTTTACTCGCCGCAGGTGGCGAGTCTGGTGAGGAGATGCCGTCGGTACTCGCCGTGCCGCTGGACGAATTCATCATTGGGCTCATCGCATTTCTTATCGTCTTTGGCGGACTCGCCAAATTCGCTCTGCCAAAGATTAAGGAAACCCTCGACGAGCGGGCGAACCTGATTGAAGGCGGTTTGGAGCGTGCGGGAGCGGCGGAAGCGGAAGCTGCGGCACTCTTGGACGAATACCGGGCCCAACTTGCCGGAGCGCGTGAAGAAGCCTCGGCAATTCGGACCCAGGCACAAGCCGATCGCAGTGCCATCATTGAGGAAGCGCGCAATGAGGCCCGCGGTGCTGCGGCGGCTGTTACCGCTGCGGCTGAAGCGTCAATGTCCGCGGAGCGGGCGCAGGCAATTTCATCGCTCACCAAACAGGTTGGTGAGCTCGCCATCACGCTGGCTGACAAAATCGTGGGAGAGGCCCTCTCCGACGACACCCGAGTACAGGCCACGGTGAATTCCTTCATTGCTGATCTGGAAGGGCAGGCTGCACGCTAATGCTCGGATCTAGCCGCGATGCACTCGGCACGTGCCGTGATTTCCTCGATGATCAACGGGAAGACTCTGACTTCGGGAGTCTTGCCGAACAGCTGTACGCCGTCGCAGATCTTCTGGACACTGAATCGGTACTTCGCTCGGCGCTCGCGGATTCGGGACAACTCACCGCAGTGCGGGATCATCTGGCCCAAGACGTGTTCGCCAGTCGGGTAAGCCCACTCACACTGCGGCTCATTCGTCTCGCAGTGGTCCAAAGGTGGTCTGAGGGCATGGATCTCGTTCTCGCCCTCGAGCAATTGGCGGAGCAAGCAGTTTTAACCGTCGCCCAAAATGACGGCTCTCTGGACGCCACCGAAGAGGAGCTCTTCCTGTTCGGCCGTGCCGTGGACGGTTCCGCTGAATTACAAATGGCGCTCACCGACCCAGCGAGTAGCTCTGAGGTGAAGGCAGCGATCGTGCGCGACCTGGTGGCCGCTCGCGGGACAGGTGCTGCGGGCATGCTCTTGGGGTACTCCATCAGCCACCTCCATGGCCGTCGGATCGACTCGGTTGTCAGCCACTTGGTGGAGATGGCCGCCAAGCAGCGTGAACGGGTGGTCGCAGATATCAAGGTGGCGGCACCATTGACACCGGAGCAGACTCAGCGCCTCGCGCAGGCCCTTTCGCAATTGAAGGGGAGAACCGTGCGGCTGAATGTTGCCGTGGATCCAAGCGTTCTCGGTGGAGTCCATGTTTCCATCGGCGAGGAAGTAATAGACGGAACCATCGAATCGAGATTGGAACAGGCCCGAAGGGCTTTGCTGGGTTAGTCCAGTTGATCAGACCACAACTAAATTTCAATTCACATAAAGTTCACAACCGCCGCATAGCGGCCCGACACAGAGAGCAGGACACCATGACGGAGCTGACGATCCGACCGGAAGAAATCCGGGATGCGATCGAGCGGAACGTCGCGGCGTACTCGCCGACAACCGCCCGAGAAGAAATTGGTCGCGTTCTGGAGACCGGAGATGGCATTGCCCGAGTTGAGGGCTTGCACTCCGCCATGACCAATGAACTGCTGGAGTTTGAAGGAGGGTTGCTCGGTATTGCGTTGAACCTCGACGTTCGCGAAATCGGTTGCGTGCTCCTAGGCGACGGCTCCAAGATCCAAGAGGGTCAGGCTGTGCGCCGGACCGGAGAGGTTCTCTCCGTTCCCGTGGGCGACGCCTTCCTTGGTCGCGTGGTCGATCCGCTGGCGAACCCCATTGATGGTTTAGGACCTATCATTCCCGATGCCCGCCGTGCCCTCGAAGTTCAAGCCCCGTCGGTTGTTCAGCGTCAACCCGTGACCGAGCCCATGCTCACCGGTATCAAGGCAATTGACGCCATGACGGCGATTGGCCGCGGACAGCGTCAGTTGATCATTGGTGACCGCCAGACGGGCAAGACCGCCGTGTGCATCGACACGATTATTAACCAGAAAGAGAACTGGGAATCCGGTGATCCCAACAAGCAGGTGCGCTGTATTTACGTCGCCATTGGTCAAAAGGGCTCCACCATTGCATCCGTCAAAGGTGCGCTCGAGGAATACGGGGCACTCGAGTACACCACAATTGTCGCCGCACCTGCGTCCGACCCTGCCGGTTTTAAGTACCTCGCTCCCTACACCGGTTCCGCCATTGGGCAGCACTGGATGTACCAGGGCAAACATGTTTTGATTGTTTTCGATGACCTCTCCAAGCAGGCAGATGCTTATCGCGCCGTCTCACTTCTTCTGCGGCGCCCACCGGGTCGTGAGGCGTATCCGGGCGATGTTTTCTACCTGCACTCCCGGTTACTCGAGCGCTGTGCCAAGCTCTCCGACGAAATGGGCGGTGGCTCCATGACGGGGTTGCCCATTATTGAAACGAAGGCGAACGATGTCTCGGCGTTCATCCCGACCAACGTGATCTCCATTACCGACGGTCAGTGCTTCCTTGAATCTGACCTGTTCAACTCGGGTGTCCGTCCGGCCATCAACGTCGGTATTTCGGTATCGCGCGTTGGTGGATCCGCACAGCCCAAAGCCATGAAGAAGGTGGCCGGCCGACTGCGTCTGTCCTTGGCCCAGTACCGCGAGCTGGAGGCCTTTGCCGCCTTTGGATCGGACCTAGATGCAGCGTCCAAGGCACAACTTGAGCGCGGTTCACGTCTGGTGGAGTTGTTGAAGCAACCCCAGTACAAGCCACAGGCAATGGAGCGCGAGGTAGTGTCGGTGTGGACCGGCACCACGGGCAAACTAGATGACGTCCCCGTGGAAGATATCCGCAGATTCGATTCGGAGTTCCTCGACTATGTGGATCGTTCCGCCCCGCAGGCTTTCGATGCAATCCGGACAACCACGGATCTATCCGATGACACCGTCAGCGTTTTGGAGAATGCGGTGACCGAGTTCAAGAAACAATTCACCACAAGTTCGGGTGAACTGTTAATTAAAGATGAACCGGTTGCGGCCATCGCTGACGAAGAAATCGATCCCACCCAGATCAAGCGGTCTGTACGAGGCTGACATGGGTGCACAACTGCGGGTTTATCGGCGCCGAATCAAATCGGTGCAGGCGACCAAGAAAATTACGAAAGCAATGGAGCTCATTGCTTCGGCGCGGATCGTGAAAGCGCAGAACCGACTTCATGCATCCATGCCGTATCTCACCCAATTGGTGGACGCCGTCTCGGCCGCAGCGAGTCATGCCAGCGATGTTTCCAAGCATCCGCTCACCGCGAAAGCCGAAACTCAGGTGCGGGCTGCAGTTCTCGTCATCACCGCTGACCGTGGTTTGGCGGGTGCGTATTCATCCAATGCGATCAAAGAAGCCGAGGCGCTCACCCGCAATCTGACCGAAAAAGGCATGAGCGTCGTCCCCTATGTTGTGGGTCGCAAGGGGGTGTCCTTCTACCGATTCCGTAATCGGCCCATGGGCGGTGAGTATGTGGGTTTCACAGATCAACCCACCTATTCCCATGCCAAAGAGATCGGTGAAGATCTGCTCAAGGCATTCATGACACCATCGCCCGAGGGTGGCGTAGATGAAATCCATGTTGTGTATACGAACTTCTTGAACATGGCCAGTCAAGAGACCAGAGTGCGCCGGATTCTTCCGCTTGAAGTCGTTGACGAAGTCATTGACTCTTCGGAGCCAGGCAATGCGAACCCATTCCCACTTTATGAATTTGAGCCAGGGCCCGAGGAAGTCCTAGATGCATTACTTCCGCGGTACGTGGAGCAAATGGTGTATCTGTCGCTTTTGACTTCGGCGGCATCGGAGCATGCAGCCCGTCGTCGCGCCATGAAATCAGCAACGGACAACGCCGAAGAACTTATTCGCTCGCTCACTCGAGCCGCTAACGCAGCCCGACAGGCAGAAATTACCCAAGAAATCAGTGAAATTGTCGGTGGAGCCGACGCTCTTTCCGCATAACAACGACCGCTCGAGAGAAGGAACCACAATGACTGCAGTAGCCGAACCCACCACCGGAGTAGGACGCGTTGCACGTGTAACCGGTCCTGTCGTGGACGTCGAGTTCCCGGTTGAAGCTATGCCGGCTCTATTCAACGCACTGAACGTGGACGTGACCTTTGATCAAGGCGACGAAGGCGGCGGGACTCACACGCTGGTACTCGAAGTTGCGCAACACATTGGTGACAACATGGTGCGTGCTATCTCCATGCAGCCCACCGACGGCCTGGTCCGTGGAGCGCCCGTTCGCGACACCGGCGATGCCATCTTGGTTCCGGTCGGCGATGTCACCAAGGGTCACGTGTGGAACACCCTGGGTGTGCCACTTGACGTCAAGGAATCTGATCTGGACATCAAGGAGCGGTGGAGTATTCACCGCCAGGCACCAGCCTTCGATCAGTTGGAGTCCAAGACCGAGGTGTTCAACACCGGCATCAAGGTCATCGATCTCCTCACCCCCTACGTCAAGGGCGGAAAGATCGGTCTATTCGGTGGTGCCGGTGTGGGCAAGACCGTTCTTATCCAGGAGATGATTTACCGCGTCGCTGAGAACTTCGGTGGTGTTTCGGTGTTCGCCGGAGTGGGGGAGCGCACCCGTGAAGGTAATGACCTTTTCCTCGAAATGACCGAGTCCGGTGTTATTTCTAAGACCGCCCTTGTTTTCGGCCAAATGGACGAACCCCCAGGCACCCGTCTTCGAGTGGCTCTGACCGCGCTTACCATGGCCGAGTACTTCCGCGATGTTCAAAAGCAGGACGTCCTCCTGTTCATTGACAACATCTTCCGTTTCACCCAGGCCGGCTCTGAGGTGTCCACCCTGCTCGGTCGGATGCCATCTGCGGTGGGTTACCAGCCAACCCTGGCTGACGAAATGGGTGTGCTCCAGGAGCGCATCACGTCAACTCGTGGTCACTCGATCACATCACTCCAGGCGATCTATGTCCCGGCCGATGACTTGACCGACCCCGCGCCCGCCACCACATTCGCCCACCTGGACGCAACCACCGTGTTGAGCCGTCCGATTTCGGAAAAGGGTATTTACCCGGCTGTGGATCCGCTCGACTCGAACTCGCGCATCCTCGACCCACGCTATGTCGGTGAGGAGCACTACCGGGTCGCAGCCCGTGTCAAGGAGATCTTGCAGCGTTACAAGGACCTCCAGGACATCATTGCAATTCTCGGCATTGATGAACTCTCCGAAGAAGACCGCGTTCTCGTGGGTCGCGCTCGCCGTATTGAGCGCTTCCTCTCCCAGAACATGTTCGTGGCAGAGGCCTTCACCGGCCAACCTGGCTCCTTTGTGCCTGTCGAGGAAACCATTTCCTCTTTCAAGGCACTCGCTGACGGCGAATTCGACCATGTTCCCGAGCAAGCGTTCTTCATGTGCGGTGGCATCGAAGATGTCGAGAAGAATGCGGCCGCATTGGCGAAGGACAGCTAAGAATGGCGGATCAACTTGAAGTGGCGGTGGTTTCCGCCGAGCGCGCCCTGTGGTCTGGAAAGGCCAAGAGCGTCTCAGCAAAAACACCCGAAGGCGACGTTGGAATTCTTCGTGGCCACGAACCCATGCTTGCCCTCCTCGTGGAGGCCCCGCTTCGAATTGAATTAGAAGATGGCTCCAAAGTCTTGGTCGCTGTTCATGGTGGCTTCTTCTCTGTCGACAGCGACAAAGTGAACGTTATTGCTGAAACAGCAGAGCTTGCTGAAGACGTTGACCTCGAACGAGCGCAAGCAGCTCTTGCTCGACTGAAAGCCAACCCCGATTCCGAAGATTTGTCGGCGCTTCGTCGAGCCGAAACCCGGATTCAGGTCGCAGGTGTTGCGAAGGGCGTCAATACCCGCTAACCCAAAATTAGGGCCCAGGCGTTAACCCCTGTCGCCTCCCGGCTACGGCTTTAACCCCTGTCGCCTCCCGGCTACGGCTTTAACCCCTGTCGCCTCCCGGCTACGGCTTTAACCCCTGTCGCCTCCCGGCTTCCAGAGAACATCCCCACCAGCATCTTTGTTCGCAACCCGGGCAAGGATAAACAGCAGATCGCTCAGGCGGTTTAAATAGGTGGCGGTCAATGGGTTCATGCCACCGTGATAGGCATCGAGTGCGGCCCAGGTCGATCGCTCCGCTCGACGAACAACGGTGCGAGCAACATGTAAGTGCGCGGAGGCCGATGTTCCCCCCGGAAGAACAAAAGATCTCAACGGCTCTAGTTGATCGTTGTACTTGTCGCAGGCATCTTCTAATTTTTGAATGTAGGAATCCTCCACTCTCAATGCATTCGTTTCTTCATCTCGCACCGGCGTGCAGAGATCCGCACCCACGTCAAAGAGATCATTTTGAATTCCGAGGAGGAGTTCGGAAACCTCTGGGCCAAGGTCGCACACACTCAGGGCTAGACCGATGGTGCAGTTGGCTTCGTCGACATCGGCATATGCGCGCAGACGTGGGTCGTTTTTTCCCGTTCGCGACATGTCTCCCAAGGAGGTGGTGCCATCGTCGCCGGTTCCGGTGTAAATGCGGGTGAGATTAACCATAAATGGACTCTATCGGCAATCGATCTCTTTGGCTCACCTACGATGCGCAGGTGGATGTTTTCCGAGTGATGGGCGGTGCCCGGCTGGAAGGCACAGTTGCAGTTCCCGGTGCCAAAAATTCCGTATTGAAGTTGATGGCGGCAACACTGCTGGCTCCTGGTGTATCAACTCTGACAAATGTCCCCGCTATTGAAGATGTCACCATCATGGCGGAACTATTACGCAGACTCGGTTGCGTAGTAGATCAGTCCGGTGACCGTGTCAGTATCACCGTCCCCGTCAGTCCGGATCATCGAGCCGACTACGACCTAGTCCGAAAAATGCGAGCTTCAATCTGTGTTTTGGGTCCGCTGATTGCTCGCTGCGGTGCGGCCGATGTTGCTGTTCCAGGTGGAGACAATATTGGCTCGCGAGGGCTCGACATGCACGTCGAGGGGCTTCGCAAGCTTGGCGCAGAAGTTCATAACGAGCACGGCTATCTCCTTGCTGAGGCGAAGCAATTGCGGGGTGCTCACATTGTTCTGGAGTTTCCCAGTGTGGGAGCGACCGAAACCTTGCTCATGGCAGCGGTAACAGCACAGGGGGAGACAGTTTTAGAAAACGTGGCACGGGAACCTGAAATCGTGGACATCTGTCTGATGTTGGGGGACATGGGGGCGAAAATAGATGGCATTGGTTCGTCTATTCTGACCGTACAAGGGGTCCAAGAGTTGCACCCTGTTGAGCATCATGTTGTTTCAGACCGAATAGTTGCGGGGACCTGGGCGGTTGCCGCGGTCATGACCCAAGGACGGGTGACTGTATCGGGAGTGAACCCCAAATATCTGGAAGTACCCCTTGACAAATTGGTCTCAGCAGGGGCGGAGCTCACCTTGGAAGACCAACAATTCACCATCAGCATGTCTGGTCGACCCACTTCCGTAGATATTGTGACGCTCCCCTATCCGGGATTCCCCACGGATCTACAACCGCAATTCATTGCCATGAATTCGATTGCGATCGGTGCCGCACTCGTCACTGAGAATCTATTTGAGGCAAGGTTTCAATTTGTTCAAGAACTCACACGACTCGGTGCCGATGTCCGTACCGACGGACACCATGCATTGATTCGCGGCAAATCAGAGTTATCTGGAGCGCCCGTTGAAGCAACGGACATCCGGGCGGGTGCGGGGCTGGTGCTGGCCGGATTGGTGGCCAGAGGTGAAACAACCGTGTACGGCGTGAGTCACATCGATCGAGGCTATGCCGGATTTGTTGACCTACTACAAACACTCGGTGCAGATATCGCCAGAGTTGCGGAGTAATCGCGCGGGTTTATTTAGCGCAAGAGACGTCGCGCGCGTTTATTTAGCGCAAGAGACGTCGCGCGCGTTTATTTAGCGCAAGAGACGTCGCGCGCGGTCCTCATCTGCGGGCCACACCATTACCTTGGGGCCATCGAGAGTTTGGGAAAGATTGGCTTTGATTCCTTGGTCTTCTAATGTGCGCCGCAATATCTCACCCTGGATGTAATCATTGGGACTAGCGATACACACGAGGAGTCCATATTCATCATCTCTGCCTGCCCGAGCGGGCGCCGCAACCACAGATGAGCCACGAGAGTAAGCCCACCTCAGGACCAAGACCATGGCACCTACCCCTAAGAGAGCCACGATGGGCCCAAAGATGTAGGAGAAACTGTTGGAAATTTGCACGCCCTAATCGTGCCGCGAAAACGTGATCTGCGCGACTTTTTCCCCGCATCCTGCGCTGGAGCCGGTGGGGTTCGCTAACCTGCCCACGTGGCCGACTCACCGTGGATCATGCGCACCTATGCGGGGCACTCGACCGCCAAGAATTCCAATGCGCTTTTCCGGCGGAATCTGGCAAAAGGGCAAACGGGATTATCGATCGCCTTTGATTTACCCACTCAGACCGGCTATGACCCCGATGACCCCATGGCACGGGGGGAAGTGGGCAAGGTGGGGGTTTCGGTGGCCTCAATCGCCGACATGCGCCAACTCTTTGACTCTATCGACCTCAGCACCATGAATACGTCCATGACCATAAATGCAACGGCCGTGTGGCTCTATGCCCTGTATATCGCAGTTGCCGATGAACAAGGTGTGGATCGAGCGGAACTCTCCGGAACCACCCAAAATGACATAATAAAGGAGTACCTGTCGAGGGGAACCTATGTTTTCCCACCGGCTCCGTCGTTGTCCCTGGCCACTGATCTCGTGGCCTTTTCGGTGGAAAACACACCGAAGTGGAATCCGATCAACATTTGTAGCTACCACCTTCAAGAGGCGGGTGCTACTCCTGTCCAAGAAGTTGCGTTTGCGTTAAGCACCGCAGTTGCAGTCCTTGATTCGGCGAGATCCAAAACCGATGTTGAGTTCGATCGGGTGGTTTCTCGAATATCTTTCTTTGTTAACGCCGGTGTGCGATTCATTGAGGAAATGTGCAAAATGAAAGCATTCGGCCGCCTGTGGGATCAACTCCTTATTGAGCGCTATGCAGTGACCGATCCGAAATCGCGTCGATTCCGCTACGGGGTTCAAGTGAACTCCTTGGGACTCACCGAAGAGCAGCCTGAGAACAATGTTCAACGGATCATGCTGGAAATGCTTGCCGTGACACTGTCCAAAGACGCACGTGCACGTGCAGTCCAGCTTCCGGCATGGAATGAAGCCATGGGATTGCCTCGGCCGTGGGATCAACAATGGTCACTTCGCATGCAACAGGTGCTTGCGCTGGAGAGTGACATCCTTGAATACGACGATATTTTCGCAGGCTCACTCGTTATCGAAAACAAAGTAGCGGAACTCATGTCCGAAATTCAGTCGGAGTATGAGCGCATTGAGTCATTGGGTGGTGCGGTTGCGACCCTTGAGTCCGGTTACCTGAAGAGTTCGATGGTTGCCTCGCATGCGATTCGTCGAGCGGCCATTGAATCCGGTGAGCTGCCCATTGTTGGTGTGAATATCCACACAACAACCGAAGTGAGTCCACTTTTGGATTCGGTGGAGTCCAATATTTTCGTGGTCGATGAATCGGTGGAGAGCGAACGCATCCAGGAGATTCACAGTTGGCGGCAAGCGCGTGACCCGGCTGCCGTAGCCGGTGCCTTGACCGAACTCACTCGATCTGCGCAAGCGGGTGAGAATCTGGTACCCGCGAGCATCGTGGCGGCAAGGGCCGGAGTAACAACAGGGGAATGGGCGCAGACTCTTCGCCAAATCTATGGTGAGTATCGAGCACCCACGGGGGTCATTGAATCGATCTCCACAGACACCGAAGATATTCGAGCTGTGCGTGGACGCGTACATGCCATCGCAGAGAAGCGAGGTGCGCCACTTCGCATGCTTGTGGGGAAACCAGGTCTCGACGGTCATTCCAATGGGGCCGAACAAATAGCGGTGCGCGCCCGTGATTGTGGATTTGAAGTGATTTATCAGGGGATCCGGCTCAGGCCGGAAGAAATTGTGTCTGCGGCGGTTGCTGAAGACGTCGATGTCATTGGACTTTCGATACTTTCAGGGTCACACAGGATTCTTGTTGCCCAAGTACTTGCTGGCCTGGAAGCGGCGGGAGTGAGTGACATTCCGGTAGTCGTGGGAGGGATCATCCCTGAAGAAGATGCCCTGTGGTTGGCGCAACAGGGTGTCCGAGCGGTATTTACACCTAAAAATTTCGACACCACCGTCATCATGTCGGAGATCGTGTCGTTGCTGGAATCATGAGGCTATTAGTTGCTGAATGCACGGTGACCTATCGCGGCAGGCTGAGTGCTCACCTGCCTCGTGCGACCCGACTGATCATGTTCAAATCCGATGGCTCGGTGCTGATCCATTCCGACGGTGGCTCCTATAAACCCCTCAACTGGATGAGCCCACCATGTGCGGTTCAAGAGGATCCAGAGACGGCTGAATTTATTGTGACAAATAGGTCAGGGGAGATACTGACCATCGAAATTCACCAGGTGCATAGTGACAATTCCCATGAGTTAGGAATTGATCCGGGCTTGATAAAAGATGGAGTAGAGGCTCATTTGCAAGTATTGCTCGCTGAAAATCTCGCCCCACTCGGCGATGGTTACACATTGGTGCGCCGCGAGTACCCAACTGCCATCGGCCCGGTAGACATTCTTTGCAAGAGCGCTCAAGGTGAGACGGTGGCCGTTGAAATAAAGCGTCGCGGCGAAATTGATGGAGTGGAGCAACTCACTCGATATCTGGAATTACTGAATCGTGATCCGCTCATTGCACCGGTTCGAGGTGTGTTCGCTGCCCAAGAGATTAAACCTCAGGCCCGCACATTGGCTCTCGACAGGGGAATAAGTTGTATCACCCTTGATTACGAAGCCCTGAAGGGAACAGATGACAGCTCGTTACGACTTTTTTGATTTCAATATCTTTTGAGATTCACACAAATTCACATATCAGGGAAAGTGGGCGGCGAAATGGAAATCACGCGAATTGGTGTTGTCGGATTAGGCACCATGGGGTCAGGAATACTGGAAGTTGCCGCTCGCAATGGATACTCGGTTGTGGGGGTGGATCTCACGGAAAGCGGGATTGAGCGAGCCAAGAGTCGAGTCAAGGAATCCATGGAGCGTGGGTTGTCGCGAGGGAAACTCACCGAAGAGGACATCGCAAGCATTAACGGCCGCATCAACTTCACCACTGAACTAGCTGATCTCGTCGATTGTGACTTCGTCATCGAAGCGATTGATGAGGACCTAGACTCCAAGAGGCAGGTGTTTGGAATATTGGACAAGATATTGCCTCCGCATGCAATCCTTGCGACAAATACTTCTGCCCTGTCGGTCACGGACATTTCTGTATCTACCGGCCGACCAAGTCGAGTGCTTGGGATGCATTTTTTCAATCCCGCGACCGTTCAAAAGTTTGTCGAAATAGTCCAAACTGTCACGACGGATCCTGAAGCGGTCGAGATTACGCGCGCTCTGGCGGTCACTTTGGGCAAAGAGCCGGTCGTGGTGTCGGATCGAGCGGGATTTATCGCGAATGCTTTGCTTTTCGGCTACCTCAATCAGGCCGTGGCAATGTACGAACAGAAATATGCTTCCCGTGAAGACATTGATAGTGCCATGAAACTGGGGTGCGGCCTACCCATGGGACCACTTGCCCTCCTTGACCTGATCGGACTCGATACCTCCCTGCAAATCTTGGACACCATGTATCGGCAGGGCAGGGACCGGTTGCATGCACCGAACGCCCTACTCAAGCAAATGGTGGCGGCTGGGCGACTGGGGCGGAAATCGGGGCGTGGTTTTTACACCTATGAATCCTTGAACTCGCCGGTGGTCGTCGCTGATCAATTCACCCCTGAAGTGAATAGTGGTGGGGGTTCCACTCGATTCACGTCAGTTGGCGTCATCGGTTCAGGCACCATGGCCACCGGGATCGCATCAGTTTTTGCCAGTGCTGGAGTCCCTGTCACCCTCGTGACGCGGAGTGCCGATAAGTCGAATGCTGCGGTTGCGGGCCTGGCAAAGTCTTGGCAAAAATTGGTGGACAAGGGGAAAATCACTCCTGAAAAACTTGAGGAAAACCTGGGAAATATTCAGACAACTGAATCCGTATCCACGCTGAAAGTTGAACTCGTCATTGAGGCCATTGCCGAAGATTTTGAAATTAAGGCAGCGGTATTTCGGGAGTTGGATCAGGCGATGCCAGACAATGTTGTGTTCGCCACCACCACTTCGAGCTTGTCAGTCATTGAACTTGCTGCGCAAACTGGTCGTCCGGAAATGTTTCTGGGCATTCATTTTTTTAATCCGGCTGCAATCATGAAACTCGTCGAAATGGTCAGCACTGTCGCGTCTGATCCTTCAATAGTCGCAGAGTGCTCCGAATTGATTAGAAGTGTGGGAAAGGTACCTGTTCAGTGTTCAGATCGTGCCGGATTCATCGTGAATGCGTTGCTCTTCCCCTATCTCAACAATGCAATTACCATGTCCACCGAAAACTACGCGACCCTTGATGACATCGATGCAGCCATGAAGCTGGGTTGCGGGTATCCCATGGGTCCTTTTGAACTACTCGATGTTGTTGGGCTTGATGTTTCACTAGCGATCATCACGACTTTGTATTTGGAATTTAGGGAACCGGGATTCGCTCCCGCACCGCGATTAGAGCACCTGGTTACCGCGGGTTACCTTGGGCGTAAAGTTGGGCGCGGGTTTAGATCTATTGCTTAATCGGCGAACACAGAACCTAGGAGTGACATGGGGCGGAAAAATCGCCGACTTGAGCCTGCGCCGCGCCCCAACTTCGGCGGTTCCGAGACGACCGAATCTCACCCAGATGGTGAGTGGCATGTTCGTAGGTTGACGGGTTCGGCGGCAACCAAGGTCTACCGGTGTCCTGGGTGCGACCACGAGATTCGACCCGCAACACCCCATGTGGTTGCCTGGCCGGCAGACATTCCGAAGGGCGCGGATGAACGTCGCCACTGGCACACACCCTGTTGGAATAACAGGGGAAATCGCGGGCCAAGGGGACGCACGTGAGCGTGATCTCCGCTAATTCGGTGTTGCCCGCACATCGATCACCCGTTGCGCTCGTTACTTCAGATTCATTGCGACTTATTGGCGAGTTATCAAGTCCGCCGGATCCTCAGGCGACGGTGATCTGTGTTCACCCACTCCCAACCCACGGTGGCATGATGGACAGTCACATTTTCCGCAAAATGTCCTGGCGACTGCCAGCACTCGCGAATATTGCGGTACTTCGTTTCAACTCCCGCGGAACCACGAGTGCGGCTGGTACCAGTGAAGGTTTATTTGACCATGCCGAGGGGGAAGGTCTTGATCTTCAGGCAGCGATCGACTTTGCGGTGGAGCAAGGGCTGCCCAGTATTTGGGTGGTTGGTTGGTCATTTGGGACCGATGTGATTTTGAAGAATCTCAGCCACCCCGCCGTTGAAGGTGTCATTCTCCTATCACCACCCCTTCGTTACACAAGTGACGTGGAATTGAACAAATGGTCGGGCACGGGTTTGACCGTCGTTGCACTTATTCCTGAATTAGATGACTATTTAAGCCCAGATCAGGCAATTGAGAAATTCGCACCCGCTCTGGACATTCGCATTGAGACCGTTGCAGGTGCTAAGCATTTATGGGTCGGTGAAAAATACGTGTACGTGGTTCTTAACCGCGTGGTGGAACTCATTGCCCCGGATCATGCGCCCCTTGCCACCGAATGGAATGGCCCCATGCAACATTGGAACGACCTCTAGGAATCGAGATTTTCCTTGATTAATGTGGCGAAAGCCTTAGCCCCCTCTTTACTGAGATGGACTTTGTCCGATACGAAAAACTCAGGACGATCTTTCGACATAGATTTCCAGTCCGCGACAACAACATTTGGGTAGTCAGGAGCCACTTTGTCAATGACTGCATTATTGGGTCTCTCCCAGGAGCGTGGCATGGAGCTATTAATCAAAATGACTTTTGGATAATCGGTGAGTTGATCAAGGAGATCTCGCAACATGCTTTCCGGCATTACACCGTTTGTTCCAGGATGAATGGCAACCACTTTCGCCAGTTGATCTCGTTTGGAAAGTTTTTTCACCCGGCCAATGAAACCACCGGGGAAACGGGATACGGCAGCGTCAATTGAGGTACCGGGAACCGAATCCTGAATGGATTTTCGCGCACCCAGAACCACAGAGTCTCCGATCACGCTGAGTGGTGCCGGATTCGCAATTGGTTCAGACTCAATCTCAGCTGCTGCGCCCTCAGCAGGCTGTGTTTGTGTTTGTGTCTGTGTCTGTGTCTGTGTCTGTGTTTGTGTCTGTGTTTGCTGCTCTGGGGAGGCGGTGATTGGCAATTCATCAATCAGGACTTCGTCGACATTGCCGATTGCTGCGGTGACATCCGGTGCAACCGCGGCGGTAGATGGAACCAATGCCAGTGCCATTGCAATGGCGAGTGCAATAACCGCGGTCGAAATACCTGCGGCGGTCGCAATTATTCGTTCTTTCGCCGATGCAGATCCGGTCTTGAGTTTTTTCCACGTTCGGCCCAGCGCTCCCCTTCGGATGGGCATTTCCACAAATCGGTAGCTCAGTTCGGCGATGGTGAGCGTGAGAGCCATGCGGAACACAAACAGTGGAAGTCCATCGAGTGGAATGTCTTGGCCGGGGCGAGTGACCATGAAAATGGGCCAGTGCCACAGGTAAATTCCGTAGGATCTCTGCCCGATATAGCGAAGGGGGGCCACACCAAGCCAAGCGCCTAGGGGGAGTGCGGGATGGGTGGAGAGGGCAATTGACCCAGCAACAATGATGGCAAGAACGAGGAAGCCACCTCGATAAAGAAATGGACTGAACTCGGAACTGAACACATAGAAGCCGAGGATGAGCGCGATGGAACTGATTCCCACGGCGGTGAGTCCAATTCTGGCCGGGCGCGCAATGTGATTCGGGAGTCGACCCGGGCGCCAGATGGTGGCGAGTGCCGCTCCGATGAGTAACCCCATGGCATGTGAATCCGCGCCAAAGTAGGCGCGACTGGGGTCGGCAAACTCCGGCATACCCTGGGATGTGGCAATGACGAACATCCACAGAGTGGATGCAAGGGCGCCAAAGAGCGCGACGAATCCAACGGCGCTTCGGGAAAATCTTCGGATTACCAGAAATGCAATAAAAGGCCAGATCAGGTAGAACTGTTCTTCCACCGCCAAAGACCACAGGTGATTGAGAAGTGCAGGGCGTCCAGTAAATTCAAAGTACGAATGGTCAGCAATGATGTACCACCAGTTATTCACATAAAAAATGGATGCAAGAGCATCTGCGCGAAAACTGGTGGCACTATCGCGATACACGAGAACTACCGCAATCCCCACGACCAGCAGCATTAAGAAGAGTGCGGGGAGGAGTCGGCGAGCCCGTCCCAGATAAAACTGCTTGAAGTCAATTGTCCCTGATCGTTGAAATTGTTCGAGGATCAGCGATGTGATCAGAAACCCACTGAGGACGAAAAAGACGTCGACACCAAGGAATCCTCCGGGAATGGGATCGAAACCGCCGTGGTAGAGCAGAACGCCAATGATTGCCACGGCCCGCAGCCCGTCGAGACCTGGGAGATATCCCATTTCTCCCTGAGCCCGCCCTCCATCAAGGTTCCACGGAGGGGCCGTCATGTTCCCATGGTAAGTGGTGTGGGGTTTAAATCATGAGGTGGTGAATCGGTTGATTTGGGAGAGTGTCCGGGAACGCAGTTGGTCATCGGTGACGCCAAGGCCTGCCTGGGGTGCGAGGCAGAGCACACCCACTTTCCCCTGGTGCTGATTTTGATGTACTTCAAAGGCAGCCTGGCCCGCTTCCTCGAGTGGGAACGATTTCGACAGTGTCGGGTGAATCATCCCCCGAGCAATGAGGCGATTGGCTTCATAGGCCTCTCGGTAGTTGGCGAAATGGCTTCCCACGATTCGCTTGAGGTTCATCCAGAGGTAACGGTTGTCATACTCGTGCATGAATCCTGTTGTCGAGGCGCACGTCGCAATGGTTCCGCCACGTTTGGTCACGTACACGCTTGCTCCGAAAGTCTCTCGCCCAGGATGCTCGAAAACAATGTCCGGATCTTCGCCCCCGGTGAGTTCACGGATTTTCTTACCCAGGCGCTGCCATTCTTTTGGATCTTGGGTCTGCGGGTCCTTCCAGAATTTATAGTTTTCGACACTACGGTCAATCACAAGGTCTGCACCCATATCGCGGCAAATTTGCGCCTTCTCCGGGCTGGAAACAACGCACACCGGGATTCCTCCGCCATTGAGTGTGTACTGGGTGGCGTAACCCCCAAGGCCACCGGATGCACCCCAAATCAGAACAATGTCACCCTGTTTCATTCCAGCGCCATTGCGAGAAACAAGTTGTCGATACGCGGTGGAGTTCACCAGCCCGGGGCTGGCCGCTTCTTCCCAGGTCAGATGCTCAGGCTTGGGCATTAGCTGATTGGATTTGACCACGGCAAATTCAGCAAGGCCACCGAAATTAGTTTCAAAACCCCAAATCCGTTGCTCCGGATCCATCATGGTGTCGTTGTGACCCATGGGCGACTCCAACTCAACGCTCAGGCAATGGGCGACCACCCGATCCCCGGGGGCGAATGCGTTGACCCCTGGCCCAACGCGCAGAACCACCCCGGCCGCGTCTGAACCGATAATGTGATACGGCAGATTGTGACGTTGGCCGTTGGGGTTTGACCTGGCGTATTTTTCAAGAAACCCAAAAGTTGATACCGGCTCAAAAATACTTGTCCACACGGTGTTGTAATTAATGCTCGAGGCCATTACCGCAATCAATGCCTCGCCGGCGACCAATTCGGGAACGGGAACCTGGTCAATGTGCATACTGGTTCGAGGATCTTTGTCTTGGAATTTCATGCCCTCAAACATTCCGACATCAGCTTTGTGGACCGTTACCGCCCGATAAGTCGGGGGAATCTCCAAGGATTCAAATACTTCGCGACCTGCTCGGCTTTCAATGGCATCAATTATTTCCTGCATGTAGGTATTAAACCCAAGGAACAAGGATCTAGTTGGCTAATTGCCAGACCAGTACCCCTATGGTGACTGTGAGTCCGATCACGCCAATTGTCGCCACACGACGAATACGCTTAAAAAGGCCGATGAAGATCACAGCACTGAACGCCCCGATCACGAGGGCGATCGCTGGGTGGTCAAGAAGTGACGGGTCAGCGATGTTGAACAAACTCAATGAGTACGCCTCCGCAATCACGTGGATGAGCAAAATTCACCAAACTTCCGGCGGTGCCGGTACGTGGCTCTGGATAGAGCATTCGGATGCCACGTGATTGAAGAATCTGAGACACCTCCGCAACATCTGTGACATTAAGTGCCATTTGCTGAATTCCCGGACCTTGTTTAGCCAGGAACTTGCCAATAGTTGTGTCAGGCCCTAATGGTGCCAGCAGCTGAATCTCCGATTTTCCATCTGAAAATCTGAGCATCGCTTCCTCAACGCCTTGCTCCTCATTGACTTCGGTGTGGTAACAATGCAATCCCAGCGTGCCTTGATAAAACGTTAAGCTTTCTTGAAGATCTGGTACGGCGATACCGACATGGTCGATTCCGAGAATTAAATGGGAGATTTCATTAGTAACGTCAGGCATAGCACTCATGGAACTAATGTTGGCACACGGAGAGTCCGGTCAGGCGGAAGTGGGTTGTGATATGAATGACAACAGAATTACGGCACATCAGGACGAACCTTCAGTGTTGGTCGCAGGTGCACGCACTCCCATGGGACGACTTCAGGGTGCACTGAAGTCCATGAGCGCCGCAGAGCTTGGTGCAGTGGCAATTAAGGGCGCTTTGGATAAGGCGGGTCTGGGTCCGGAGTCCGTGGAGTACGTGATCATGGGACAGGTGCTCCAGGCCGGCGCAGGTCAGATGACTGCCCGTCAGGCAGCGGTCAGCGCAGGAATCAGCATGAACGTTCCGGCCTTGACCATTAATAAGGTTTGCCTCTCAGGGCTGGACGCCATTGCGTTGGCAGATCAACTTATTCGCGCTGGTGAAGCCGAATGCATTGTGGCCGGCGGCATGGAATCAATGACAAATGCCCCCCATTTATTGGTCGGATCGCGGGAAGGCGTCAAGTTCGGCGATTGGAAGATGATCGACTCCATGGCCTTCGACGGTCTTACCTGTGCATTTGATCTCTGTGCCATGGGGGAATCAACCGACAACTACAACTCCCGGTACGGACTCACCCGGGAATCCCAGGACGAGTTCTCCCAGCTTTCCCACGCCCGAGCCGCACGTGCGCAACAGGCAGGTTATTTCGACGAAGAGATTGTGACCGTGCAAGTTCCACAGCGCAGGGGAGACCCAGTAACGGTGTCCCGTGATGAAGGCATTCGAGCTGAGACGACCGTGGACGGACTCGCAAAACTCCGACCCGCGTTTAATCGTGAAGGAACCGTCACGGCGGGCAATGCTTCGCAGATCTCCGATGGAGCAGCCGCAGTTGTTGTCATGAGTAGGTCGAAAGCCCAGTCACTCGGTCTCTCATGGATTGCTGAGATCGGCGCTCATGGCAATGTCGCCGGACCCGATGCAAGCCTGCATGAACAACCAGCACAAGCAATTCTCGCCGCATGTCGCCGTGCGGGGCTCGATCCTGCGGAAATTGACCTCTTTGAAATAAATGAAGCTTTCGCGGCTGTGGGTTTGGTTTCAATGCAGATATTGCAGCAAGCTGGTGCGTCGGCTGATCTAGACCACGTCAACATCAATGGCGGTGCCATCGCATTGGGGCATCCCATTGGAATGTCTGGTGCTCGGTTAGTGCTGCATTTGGCCCACGAATTACGCAGACGCGGTGGCGGAATCGGGGCGGCAGCCTTGTGTGGTGGGGGTGGGCAAGGCGATGCCCTGCTCATTAGGGTTCCTGCAGCCCGGTAGGACTTCCGACCCATTTGATCACTGCGTGTCAATTCTTGTCGGTGCCCCCACCCCTGTTGCCCGGACTAGGCAATAGCCTGAGCGCGTGATCAACTGGTTGGCCGTTCTGAGTGAGGGTGGCTCACGCGATATTGCGCGAGCGATTACCGCTGTTGAAAATTCGAGTGAGGTTGGGGCTGAGATTCTTGCCCAACTTCCGTTACCGACCGCCCATGTCATTGGATTGACCGGCCCTCCGGGTGTGGGGAAGTCAACGTCAACATCGGCACTTGTCGGAAAACTACGAGCGAGTGGTCATCGAGTGGCTGTTCTGGCTGTTGATCCTTCATCGCCATTCAGTAAGGGTGCCCTGCTGGGCGACCGAATTCGGATGCAGGAGCATGCCAATGACCCAGGTGTCTACATTCGCTCGCTCGCCGCTCGCGGTCATTTGGGTGGGTTGACAGAAACAACCCTAGACGTCATCACCGTATTAAGTGCCGCAGGTTTTGACTCGATCATTGTTGAGACTGTTGGGGTGGGGCAGTCAGAAATTGACATTGCCTCGGCGGCAGACACGACCATTGTGATTACTGCGCCCGGGATGGGCGATGGTATTCAAGCCGCGAAAGCGGGAATATTAGAAATCGCCGACATTTTTGCAGTAAATAAGGCTGATCGCGATGGTGCCGAAGTAACCGTTCGTGAGTTGAAGTCAATGATCAGCCTCGCTCCGGGCTCAGATGGTTGGGTTCCACCGGTAATACCCACTGTCGCAACCACCGGACAAGGCTTTGCGGAACTGACGTTAGCCATTGCCGATCACTTGGTTTACCTGCAGAAGTCAGGTGACCTTGATCGCAGGCGCGAGCAGCGTTTGCGCGACTACCTTGTGGCGCGAGCATTTGCTGTGGCCCACCGACAGATTCAAGACAAAGAGGCTGCAGGTGAACTTGCCCACCGGGTGGCCGGCGGGAACATGAGTGGAGCACGGGCGCTGGAGTTACTGATCAGCGAGTTCTCCGTTGACGAGCACCCGGGGAATTAATCAGTTCCTTGATCGCGGCACTGAATTGGCCATCGACAACTTGATCCATGGTTATTTCTTCGAGTACCGAGCGCATTGCGGCTCGTAAGGCGATCCATACATCCACCAGGGAACTATCGGGGTGAACAACGTCCTCGGGGCGTTGCCCACGGACCGCCGCAAGTGGTCCGTCAAGTGCGCGAATGACATCTGCCACCGAAATAGAGTCAGGGGGTGAGGCCAGACGGTATCCGCCTTCAGGGCCCCTTTTACTCATGACAATATTTGCCTGTCGCAATTCCCTTAATATTCCTTCGAGGAACTTAGCCGGTATTCCTTGGGACTGAGCGATGTAATCACTGGTCACCAATTGGGTTGGTGCCTTCGCGTATGCACGGGTCAACTCAACGACGGCGCACATGCCGTAGTCGGCTCGAGCAGAGACGTACATGGGTGAAGTCAAGCACAGGCCCTGCATTGTCGCGATGTATCCTGAGGAAATACTTTAAGGTGTTGTGACAAAGGGTAAGGGAGAGAAGACGTCTCATGAGCACTCCGTCATTTGCAGGAGCAGTCGACCTAGGAGCATTGGCAGCCAAGAAGAAGGCGGCAGCGAACCCGGGTAGTTCACTGACCATCAATGTCACCACAGCTGATTTTGAGACAAGAGTTCTCGCGCAATCACAAACCATTCCTGTGGTGCTAGACGTGTGGG
This sequence comes from Candidatus Nanopelagicales bacterium, assembly GCA_018401415.1. Lineage (GTDB taxonomy): Bacteria > Actinomycetota > Actinomycetes > S36-B12 > S36-B12 > UBA4592. The sequence goes on from JAGYKV010000017.1 coordinate 237,596, forward strand.
CGGAGTGGTGTGGACCTTGCAAGCAGTTGTCACCGATACTTGAGGAATTAGCGCAGGAGTACTCCGGCAGAATCTTGGTAGCAAAAGTTGACGCAGACACCGAGCAGCAGATTGCCCAAGCTTTACAGGTGCAATCTATTCCGTCCGTATTTGCTGTGATTATGGGTCAACTGATACCGCTGTTCCAAGGTGCGTATCCCAAAGAGCAGATCAGACAGATATTTGACAAGCTTTTGGAGTTGGCCGCTGAACAAGGATTGTCACCGGGCGCCGCCGCAGAGTCGACCGAGCAAGCCAGTGAGTCAGAGGTGGTTGAAGAACAGGTGGATCCCCGATTTGATTCGGCGGTCAATGCCATCGAGGCGGGAGACTGGACACAAGCTAAAGCCGAATATCAGGGGATTCTGGATTCTGATCCGGGGGACATGGATGCACGTGGTGGGTTCATCATGTGTGAAATATTCGAGCGAACCGATGGTGTCGCTGAGCCCGTAGGCGACTCGTTTGAAGACGTTCTTATCCGCGCCGACTTAGCCGCCGCCCAAGGAGATTGGACAAATGCTTTCGCCCACATTATTGCCGCTGTTCACATGTCTGCGGGAAGTGATAGAGATATTGCGCGGGCTCGCGCAGTTGACTACTTCACTTTGGCGGGGGATCACGCGGAGGTTCCCGCCGCAAGAGTGGCGCTGGCAAACGCCCTTTTTTAATCACAGGCAGTCACTCCGGGATAAAAAAAGTTGCAGACAATGGGGGCACGGTTATCCGGGCCACGGCTGGTTTGCCGTTCCAGTCGATATCGAGTGCAGTGATGTGACCCTGATTTCCAACCCCTGAACCTCCGTAATGCTGTGAGTCAGTGTTGAGTACTTCCCGCCAAATTCCCGAACTCGGCAGTGCAAGTGGATAATCGTGATAAACCACGGGTGAGAAGTTCGCTATAAATGCAATGCACTTTCCCGAGTTTGACCAGCGGAGCCAACTGAAAATATTGGTGTCGGCAGAGCCACCGTCAATCCATTCGAATCCTCGAGGGTCATTATCGCGTTCCCACATGGCGGGGACAGTTCGATACAACATATTGAGGTCGTGAACGGTACTCACAATTCCCTGGTGCTCGGTGAATTGCAATAAATGCCAATCGAGTCCTCGCTCGCTGGACCACTCCGCAGATTGAGCAAACTCGGAACCCATGAAGAGTAGTTTTTTACCTGGATGAGCCCACATGAACGCAAGGTAGGTCCGCAGGTTGGCCAAGGCTTGCCAGCGGTCTCCCGGCATCCGAGAGATGAGGGATCCTTTTCCATGTACCACTTCATCGTGAGAAAAAGGCAAAATGAAATTCTCACTAAACGAATACATCAGTGAGAATGTCATTTCATCGTGGTGATATTTCCGATGAACCGCTTCATGTTTGACATACCCCAAAGAGTCATGCATCCAGCCCATGTTCCACTTGAAGCCAAAACCGAGTCCGCCGAGGCTTGTAGCGCGAGTAACACCAGGCCACGCGGTTGATTCTTCAGCAATCGTGATGGCACCGGGAACACGTTTGTACACGGTCGCGTTCATTTCTTGAAGGAATGAAACAGCATCGAGGTTCTCGCGTCCGCCATATTGATTGGGGAGCCAATCAGAACCTTCACGCGAATAGTCCAGATAAAGCATGGATGCAACGGCGTCTACTCGTAGACCATCGAGGTGGAATTCTTCCAGCCAAAACAGTGCATTGGCCACCAGGAAATTGCGCACCTCCTTGCGACCAAAATCGAAAATAAATGTTCCCCAGTCCGGGTGTTCGCCGCGACGGGGGTCTGAGTGTTCATAGAGTGGGGTGCCATCGAATTGGGCGAGTGCCCAAATGTCTTTGGGAAAGTGCGCGGGCACCCAATCGAGAATGACGCCAATGCCCGCTGTATGCAGAGCATTGATCAAGAAACGAAATTGGTCAGGTGTGCCGAACCGAGCCGTTGGGGCGTAGTAGGAGGTGACCTGATAGCCCCATGAAGGGCCATAGGGATGTTCTGAGACGGGAAGGAACTCCACATGGGTGAATCCGGTGGTGGCGAGGTAATCCACGAGTTCGGTGGCTAGTTGAACATAGGTCAGCCCAGGTCTCCATGAGCCGAGGTGAACTTCATAGATCGAAAGGGGTTTGGTGTGTTGGTCAGATTCAGATCGACGATTCATCCAGTCGGAGTCGGTCCACGTGAAAGTCGATTCGTAAATGAGTGAGGCGGTTTTGGGTGGAATCTCGGTAGCGAACGCCAGGGGGTCCGCCTTTATGTGCCAGGTGCCGACATGATCAAGTAAGGCAAATTTATAGGCCTGCCCGACCGAGAGGTGTGGAATGAATATTTCCCAGACGCCGGTAGATCCCAGTGATCGCATGGGATGAGCCTGACCATTCCAGAAATTAAAGTCACCGACAACTCTGACCCCCTGTGCATTGGGCGCCCAAACGGAGAATCGAACGCCGGGGACCTGTTCATGGCCCACGGTCATGGAATGCGGATGGGCACCGAGTGCATCCCAGAGTTCTTCGTGTCGACCCTCACCCAATAAGTGAAGATCAACTTCACCGAGTGTGGGCAGAAAACGGTAACCGTCGGGGGTTGTAACTTCCGATTCCGCATAAAGGGTTTCGAATTGATAGAGAGGAATATCCGAGTTCGTTTCGTGCGAGATGGTGGCAACCCACATCCCCGGTACTTCCTGAGTCATGGCATGGCGCTTGTCGTTGAAAATCAATGTCACGTTGCGAGCATCGGGGCGAAGCGCTCGGATGGTGAGTGAGCCATTCGATGGATGCGCCCCCAAAATGGAATGCGGATTGAAATGCGTGCCATTGAGAACACGTTGGAGTTCGGCGTGTGACATGGGGGATGCTCATGCGGTGGATCTAGGGATAGTTGTTCGGGAGAAAACCGCCTGGGGTTGAACGTGACTCGAAACTCGAGCAATGTGCGCCACATTTTCATAGGGGTTCAATCGCACGAATGTGTGTGGGTTCCAGCGCCAACTTGAGTCGGTGAGTTCCTCGCGGACTGAGAATTCACAGTCCCAATCCAGGCCGAGAACCGGCATATTCCAGTGCACGGTTGTGGAGTGCTCGTGATAAGGATCCAGCGTGCACACCACGAGAACAACATTTGAGTGATCCCTTTTGGAATACGCGATCACGTCTGGTGAATCAGTGGCATGAAAGTACAAGGAACGCAACGATTGCAGGGCTGAATTTTCGCGCCTGATTTGGTTCAATTGAGTCAAGTACGGGGCTAATGTGCGGCCCTGTTTGATTGCAAGTTCCCAATCACGTGGTCGGTATTCAAATTTTTCGGAATCAAGATACTCCTCGCTTCCTGGACGCAGTGAAACATGTTCATAGAGTTCAAAACCACTATAGATTCCATAGGTGGGTGAAAGAGTCGCGGCAAGAGTGGCTCTAATCGCAAAAGCCGCTGGCATTCCGGTTTGTAAATAACCATGTAAAATATCGGGGGTATTTGTGAATACGTTCGGTCGCATATATGCCGACATGGGTCCAGCAAGGTCGTTGAAATATTCTTCGATATCGTTTTTGCTGGTCTTCCAAGTGAAGTAGGTGTAGCTCTGTTGGAAACCCTGCTCGGCCAGAGCTCGCATCATGGGTGCGCGAGTAAAAGCTTCCGCCAAAAAAATAACCTGTGGGTGCGTCGCGTTAATTGCATGAATAAGTCGGTTCCACACCCACACCGGTTTGGTGTGTGGGTTATCTACTCTGAAGATTTCAACCCCTAAATCGATCCAGTAACGGACGATTCTCTCGACTTCGGAGTACAACCCCTCCGGATCATTGTCAAAATTCAGGGGAAAAATATCCTGATACTTCTTGGGTGGGTTTTCAGCGTAGGCAATTGACCCGTCGGCTCGGGTCGTGAACCACTCTGGGTGTTCTTTCACCCAAGGATGGTCGGGTGACGCCTGCAAGGCGAGATCAAGTGCAATTTCGAGGCCCTCAGCACGGGCAGTGTTCAGAAACTTTTTAAAGTCACCGACGGTGCCGAGTTCGGGGTGTATGCAATCGTGGCCGCCGTCCTTGGAGCCAATTGCCCACGGTGAGCCTGGGTCGTGCTTGCCCGGAGTGAGGGTGTTATTTCGGCCCTTGCGATTAATCGCACCGATCGGATGAATTGGCGGAAGATACACGACATCGAAACCCATTGCCGCAATCTGAGGTAACCGCCGAGCAGCAGAGGCAAATGTGCCCGACCGCGGTGGATTCAGGGTGGCCCCTTCACTACGTGGAAAAAATTCGTACCAGGCACCGATCAGGGCGCGTGACCTCTCAATGAGGAGTGGCCACGGACCTGATGATGTGGGTGATTCGCGGATGGGATTTTCCTGGGCGATATCCAGAATCGCCGAGTCTGTTGCTGCTGCCAGCCGCACACTCGCGGGCAGTGAAGTATTAAGAACCGTGACGATGGCGGATTCAAGTACTGCCGAATGGCCCGATGGGGTTTCCGGGTGTGCGGCAATGGATTGCAGAATCAGGGCACCCTCGGTGAGCTCTAGATCTGTGTCCAATCCAGCCGGGATCTTAATGGCGGCTCGGTGGTACCAGGTGTCCCACGGATTTCCCCAGGCAGTAATGGTGAAACTCCAGGATCCCTCGATATCTGGCTGAAAAAGCACCTCGTATCGATCAGGGTCGAAACCTCTTTGCATGGGATACGGACCGCATTCCGCACCAGATGGATCGGTGAATCTAATGTCGACGCTCAGGGAATCATGCCCTTCACGAAATGCGGTGACGCCAAATGGAATGACTTCACCATTAACTCCGGCAGCAGGAAAATCGCCACATTCCACCACGGGAGCGATATCGATCAGGGTGAATCTAGGTCGGGGCGTCTGGTCAATCGTGGAGGAACGCACCGACATGGAGCCGAGAGTATCGCTGATCCGCAGCGGACACTAGGGCTTTGCATGTATACGTTTGCAGGATGCGAGGTCGACCCCGGTAAGTTACTGCTGTGAGAGCACTGAAGAGACTGACGGTCCGAAATATTCTCCCCCCTTCACTGGATTCATTACATGAGTTGGCGCTCAATCTCCGGTGGAGCTGGGATCCTGAGACACGCTCATTGTTCAAGGCGATTGATCCTCGGCTATGGGAACAAACCCATGATCCTTTGCGGTTATTGGGAGAGGTGTCTCAGCAGCGGCTCGCCGAACTTGCGGCCGACCCAGGATTTGTTCAATGGGTACAGCAACGGCAGTTAAATCTCCGCGATTACCTGCAGTCCCCGAGTTGGTTTGACACCGAGGACCAGACGCAGGTCGGCAGCATTACAGGCATCGCGTACTTTTCCCCGGAATTCGGAGTGACATCTTCGCTCCCGCAGTACAGCGGTGGTCTAGGAATTCTCGCAGGGGACCATCTGAAATCAGCAAGTGACCTTGGTGTTCCCATTATTGGCATCGGGCTGTTTTATAAGTCGGGCTATTTCCGTCAGCTACTCTCACGCGAAGCCTGGCAATTGGAGGAGTACCCGGTGTGCGCGCCAGATGCAAGTCCGGTGACCCTATTGCGAAATAAAGATCAATCGCCGGCTGTCATCCGCGTTGGGTTACCCGGTGACCGGGAACTGTGCGCTCACATCTGGGTTGCTCAGATAGGGCGCGTGCCTCTGGTGCTTCTGGACACAGATATTGAAGTGAACGATCCGGCAGGTCGCGAAGTTACCGATCGACTCTACGGGGGTGGAGGTGAGACGCGGCTACAACAAGAGATGCTGTTAGGCATCGGTGGTATCCGAGCGCTGAGGGCATTCTGTGCAATCACGGGAGCACCCGAGCCAAATGTTTTTCACACAAACGAAGGCCACGCGGGCTTTTTAGGAATCGAGCGAATACGGGAACTTGTACAAAGTGGAAATGACATCGATTTCGATCAAGCGTTGGAAGCGACCCGGGCAAATACTGTCTTCACGACCCACACGCCCGTTCCGGCAGGTATTGATCGTTTCCCTATTGATTTAATGATGCGTTACTTTGGCGGAGACAATGCTGAGCCCGGAGTGCCCGTTGAGAAAGTTCTTGATTTGGGGCGGGAAGACTCAGGTGAATTTTTCAATATGGCCATGATGGGATTCCGGTTAGCCGGTCGGGCTAATGGCGTCAGTCTTCTTCACGGCAAAGTCTCCCGACAAATGTTTGCGCACCTGTGGCCCGGATTTGACCCCGCCGACATCCCCATTACGTCAATTACCAACGGTGTCCATGCCCCCACATGGGTTGCTTCCGAAATACGTGATTTGGTGAGAGAAGAGTATGGAATCACTGACCCGGATCTCATGTGGGAATGTCTAGGCGATGTCTCCATGCGCCGTTTTTGGGACATTAAGCGCTCCTTGCGTGAAGCATTAGTCACCATGTCTCGTGAGCGACTTCGCCAATCATGGACAGAACGCGGTGCCCATGAATCGGAGTTGAACTGGACCGACCACGTCTTGGATCCAGATATTTTGACGATTGGTTTTGCGCGTCGTGTTCCCTCGTACAAACGGCTCACCCTAATGCTGCGCGAACCGGATCGACTCCGATCACTGCTTACCCACCCCACCCATCCTGTGCAAATGGTTATCGCAGGCAAAGCCCATCCGGCCGACGAGGGTGGTAAGGAGCTCATCGCCCAATTGGTCAGGTTTTCCGATTCTCCCGATGTCCGAAATCGAATTGTTTTTCTCCCCAACTACGACATTGGGATGGCCACCACCTTGTATCCCGGATGCGATATTTGGCTCAATAATCCGATCCGCCCGCTGGAAGCAAGTGGCACATCCGGCATGAAAGCAGCCCTCAATGGAGCCTTAAATTTGTCCATAATGGACGGCTGGTGGGATGAATTATTCGATGGCACCAATGGCTGGTCCATTCCCACGGCCCATTCATCTTATGACTCTCAAACTCGCGATGATTTTGAGGCCACAGCCATGTATGACCTGATTGAAAGTGAGATTGCGCCAAAGTTTTACCGCCGTGGCGACGATCAATTGCCGGTTGAATGGTTGGACATGGTTCGACACACATTGCGATCATTGGGTCCGAAGGTGCTCGCAACGCGCATGGTGAAAGAGTACGTCGAGAAACTCTACGCCCCGGCGGCCGTCGCAGGAGAACAGTTGGCGACCCATGACTTCGGAGGAGCTCGAGAACTAGCCCGGTGGAAACAACATGTTCGTGCCGAGTGGCCCCATCTGTCCATTGACCATGTCGAATCAGATGTTGCTGGTTCATCTGTTTCATTGGGGGAAACGCTGCCTATTCGCGCCTATCTGCATGTGGCCGGATTATCGCCGTCTGACCTGGTGGTGGAAGCGGTTTATGGTCATGTTGATTCCCTCGACGATATTGAGCATGCTCAACACGTGACTCTCCTGCCGCAAACTGACTTGGGCGGAAACCGATGGATTTATTCGGGTGAAATCCCGCTCCAGCACAGTGGTTCATTTGGCTACTCGGTCCGCATCATTCCCAGCCACGCTTCCATGCCTTCCACAGCTGATCTAGGTCTCCAGACAGTGCCTCATGTGATTGCCAACAGGGGTGCACCAGATATTCATTTACGCTGAGGATTTTCGTGCCTGCAGAATCAATGTGGATCGCGGGGTGAGTTTTACTGGCTGATCCGATTCGTAACTGATCTCGATCGGTTTGCCGTTGGTGAAAGTTGTGTCCAAGATCGGAATATATGAATATCCGCTGTATGGATCGCCGGGAAGGATGAATTCAACGGATTCAGAACCTGCATGGAAAATACAAAGCAATGAGTCTCCTTGGATAGGGGAGATATACATGCCGACCGTCGACAGATTGCCCGTGCCCCAGTCTTCGATTTCACGGCCACCGGGACCAAACCACGCCAAATCCTTGGGACCACCTTCAATGTGCGCTGCGCCGGTGAAAAAACCTGATGGTCGAATATCAGCCCAAAATGTTCGAACGTGATTCAACGTGGCACAAAGATCAATGAGGTCCCAATCTGCTTGTTCGAGTTCCCAGTTCACCCATGAAATTGAATTATCCTGACAGTACCCATTGTTATTACCAAGCTGCGTTCGGTGAAATTCATCCCCAGCGAGGAGCATTGGAACGCCATTGGACAAATACATGGTTGTCAGAAAATTTCTCACCTGCCGGGCTCGGGTTTCCAAGATTTCCGGATCAAGGGTGGGTCCTTCGACTCCGTAATTGTGGGAGCGATTGTTATCTGTGCCGTCCCGATTATCTTCACGATTTGCTTGATTGTGCTTATGGTTGTAACTCACCAAATCCCATAAAGTGAATCCATCGTGTGAGGTGACGAAATTAATTGACGTGTATTGATCGGCCGACTTACCCCCATGGATGTCTTCAGAGCCTGACAGGCGCCACCCGATGTGTGCGATACCCGACTGACCGCGCCAAAAGTCGCGAACATCATCTCGATACCTGTCATTCCACTCACTCCATAAACTGGGAAATGACCCCACGCGGTAGCCGTCGGGGCCGACATCCCAAGGCTCGGCAATTAACTTGACTTTTCGAAGCACAGGATCCTGCTGGATGGCATTGAGGAAGACACCGTGCATGTCCACATCAAGATCACCACGGGCCAAGGCGGTTGCAAGATCAAATCGGAACCCGTCAACATGCATGTCGGTGACCCAATAGCGCAGTGAGTCCATGATCACTTGAAGTGCCTGCGGTAAGGAGGCATTGACGGAATTTCCACAGCCCGTAACGTCTACGTATTCGCCGGAGTCGGATAACCGGTAAAAGTCGACATTGTTTATGCCCTTGAAGCATAGAAATGGTCCGAGGGCGCCGCCTTCTGCAGTGTGGTTGTAGACAACATCGAGGATTACTTCAATTCCTGAGCGGTGAAGTTCTCGGACCATGTACTTAAAATCTTCGATTTCAGTACCTGGCCTTGACGCGTATTGAGCATGTGGAGCAAAGAAGCCAATAGTGTTGTAACCCCAGTAGTTGGTAAGCCCGGTGTCCGTGAGGTGGCGTTCGCTGAGGAATGACTGGACTGGCAGTAATTCGATCGTTGTGACACCAATATGCCGGAGGTGTTCAATCAGCGCGGGCGCTACGATTCCCCGAAATGTTCCGCGGTCAGTCTCCGGCACCGATGGATGTAATTGGGTGAGCCCCTTGACATGTGCTTCATAGATCACCGTTTCCGCCCACGGAATATTTGGTGGACAGTCGCCTTCCCAGTCGAAATGTGATTCCGTTACAACGGAATGGGGAACATGGTTGCTGTTATCTAATGTCGAAAGGGTTAACGGGTCGTGCGGAGAATGGTCGTAAATAGCGGGTGTTTCGATCAGCGTTCCGGCAATCCGTTTCGAATAGGGATCAAGAAGTAGTTTGTGGGGGTTGAACCGTAAACCAGATTGCGGATCCCACTCGCCTGAGACTCTAAATCCATAGTGTGCACCCACCGGGACGTGCGGAACATTTGCGTAATAGACACCCTGAACCAACCGGCGCAGTTCGATCTGCCGCTCTGAAATACTGCCGTCGTTCTCAGTCGTAAGAAGACAGAACAACACCCGTGTTGCCCGCGGGGCCCACAGTGAAACATGTGCGGACCCATCGGGTAGAGGGGTGACTCCAAAACTGTCCCACACTCCACCGGGTGTCCTCACCCTGAGGACTTTACTTGTTCTCAGCCTCTGGGGTTACCGCTGATTCTCCCGGTGGGCTAGCGTGTGCTCGGGTTTACGCAAAGAATGAGAGAGAAGGGCCACCATGGCAATTTTTGAAGAAGAATTTGTTCGAGTAGATCTGGACAATGGAATCGCCGTGCTGCACCTCACCCGTCCACCCATGAATGCATTGAGCCTGCAAATGCAACAACAAATTGCAGCGGCCGCTGGATTGATATCTGCGCACAGGGATGTGCATGCCGCCGTTCTTTATGGCGGACCGAAAGTTTTTGCTGCGGGTGCAGACGTAAAAGAAATGGCAAACATGGCGTATGCAGACATGGCTGAAGCTGCTCACCGGTTGCGGGAGTCCTTCGATGCGGTTGCCAGAATTTCCCAGCCCACGATCGCGGCGATCACAGGCTTTGCCCTTGGTGGGGGTTTGGAGTTGGCCATGTGTGCTGATTTCCGAGTCGCGGGGGACAATGCCAAGCTCGGTCAGCCCGAGATCCTTCTCGGGATAATTCCGGGTGCGGGGGGCACACAGCGCCTTCCGCGACTTATTGGTTCTTCACGGGCCAAGGAAATGGTTTTTGGTGGTCAGATGATCTCCGCGATGGAAGCGTTCGATATTGGTCTTGTAAACCGCATCTGCCCACCTGATTCGGTATTGGAAACTTCCATTGAATGGGCACAAACTTTTGTGAATGGTCCTCGATTAGCTTTGGGAGCTGCAAAGCGCGCAATCAATAGTGGGTTAAATGTGGATCTCGCAACGGGTTTGTCCATCGAGACCACTGAGTTCGCCGCGCTATTTGCGACCGAAGACCAAAAAAATGGCATGAATTCATTTGTCGACAATGGTCCGGGCAGAGCGCAATTTCAGGGTCGCTAATGCCGATAACCGATGAACAAATGCAAGCTGCATGGAGTGATCCAAAGCTTGCCAATATTGTCTACCACGATTGGGAAGCCGAAACCTACGATGACAAATGGAGTATCTCCTATGACCAACGTTGTGTTGACTATGCCCGTGGTTGTTTCGATCATGTAGTTCCAGTAAGTGAACAGGTCGCCTACGGAAGCGTGATCGAACTTGGTTCAGGGACCGGATTTTTTTTACTGAATTTGATGCAGTCGGGAATTGGTAGGACCGGGATTGCGACGGATCTCAGTCGCGGAATGGTGTCGGTTGCTGTCCGAAATGGCAAGGAGTTGGGATTACCCGTAACCGGGGCAGTTGCCGATGCCGAGTCACTTCCCTTCACCACGTCCAGTGTTGATTTGATTGTTGGTCACGCTGTCTTGCACCACGTCCCTGACCTTGATCGATTATTCGCTGAGGTTCTCAGGGTATTGAAACCTGGCGGCAGATTTGTTTTCTGTGGCGAACCAACCGAAAAAGGCGATTTTGTCGCTCGGTCACTTTCGCGCTTGACATGGTGGGCCAGCACGAGGATTGCAGCGCTGCCCCCATTTTCCGAGAAATGGTCCAAAAGCGCTCAAGAGTTGAATCAATCCTCACGGGAACAAGCTTTGGAATCCGTGGTCGACATTCATACATTTGACCCTGACTCACTTGCTCGGATTGCCTTGAGGTGTGGGGCAACAGATGTCACAACGGTGACCGAGGAGTTGAGCGCCAGTTGGTTTGGATGGCCGGTTCGCACATTTGAGGCGGCGGTTAAACCAGGTGCTTTGGGGTGGGGATGGGCCAACTTTGCCTATGGCACCTGGAAGAGATTGGAAGAGTTGGACAGAAAATTGCTCGCCCGTGTTGTTCCCGATGAATACTTCTACAACGTGTGTATTACTGGTTTAGCCCCCTAATGCATTCATGAAGATTCTGCATTTTTCCTGGGAATACCCACCTGTCATGTTTGGGGGGCTCGGAGCACACGTTGTTGAATTGACGCGTGAACAGGTCAGACAGGGAAATCAAGTAACAGTAATCACTCAGCAATCCGACCCAGCATCACCTGAGAGTGAAGTAGTTCAGGGGGTCCGCGTATTGCGAGTGAATAATTGCTATCCGCGTTTACCATTGACCCAAGAATCCCTCGATGTCTGGGCACGCGGTTTTGCTTTAGCCTCATTTGCGGCGGCACGTGATCGTTTGGGGGATTGGGTCCCGGAAATTGTCCATGGACACGATTGGGTTGGCGCCGAACAAACTCAGTTGTTGTCGCACCATCTGGATATTCCACAGGTAATCACGATTCACGCAACCGAATTTGGGCGACATCAAGGATGGTTGGTTTCGCGCATCTCTCGAGTAGTCCATGCTCGTGAATTGCGTGCGATATCCCAAGCCTCTCGGGTCATAGTCTGTAGCAAATATATGAAACATGAATTGGTGGACTCATTAGGCGCCGATCACAGGAAAATATTTGTGGTACCCAATGGTGTTGACTCGAATGATTCAGGGTCTTACATTCCCCCCAAACAGTCCCGCGACCTGTTCACCATTGGCTTTCTGGGACGAGTCGAATGGGAAAAAGGTGCACACCATGTAATTGATGCCCTTGCGCTTCTCAATGATTCTGGATTCAGACTGAGAATTATTGGGACGGGGAGTCAGCTCCCCAACCTCACAAGCAAAATAGCTCGCCGCGGGCTGACCGACCAGGTTGACCTCTTCGGATACGTGTCCTCCGAACGGAAACGGGAACTCTTGAGCGAATGCAATGCTCTGGTTGTTCCTTCAAGTTATGAACCATTTGGAATAGTGGCCCTTGAGGCCGGGCTGGCAGGTGTTCCACTTGTGGTGTCGCGGGCCGGTGGGTTGAAAGATGTAGTTCCGACTCGGGAATTTGGGTATCCATTGGAGCAGGTGACAGGTGAAACCATTGCTCAATGCATTCGGGAAATTGCGAAGGATCCACAAGAGTCCGCTAGGCGGGCGCATAGCTTGTTCAATCGAGTGGTCAATGTTTATAACTGGGCATCGATTGCGCGAGCTCACTACCCATGTCTACCGTGTGGCAATGGAAGTGAATGACCATGAGTGAATTTGGAATTTTCAGGTGGCGCAATCTACGGTGGATTATCCGAAACCGAGCGTGGGGTCCTTACTATCTCGTCCGATACGCACGTTTTATTCGTTTACATTTCTTTGGGCCGAGCGACGTTATTTTTCGCGGATTCGTATTTCTCGGCAAAGGGGTCCAGCTGAGTGTGCGAAAGGGTTTCGGTCGTATTGTGGTGGAGCCTTGGGTACATATTGGTGACCACAATCGAATTAGAGCACATGAAGGCACGGTGACGATTGGCACAAAATCAGTATTTGGTCGCGACAACACCATCAACGCATATTTGAGTGTGACTATTGGAGCGGAATGTATTTTTTCTGACTCCATTTACGTGTGCGACTTCGATCATCGGATGGACAATACCCAAATACCCATCCGCCAACAGGGAATTATCAAATCACCAGTTGTTATTGAATCCGATGTGTGGATCGGGACCAAAGCAACAATTCTGCGGGGCTCCACAATCGGGCGAGGGTCGGTAGTCGGAGCCAATTCCGTTGTCAAAGGCAATGTCAACCCCATGAGCATTGTTGCGGGAGTACCCGCTCGACTTATTCGATCGCGCCTTGAATCGACAGCGGCTTCACTGACTCGGGCGGAGCATCAAGCCTATGTCGATGCACTCACGCAAGCGGCAATTCAAGACATTGCCGGTGGGTACTGAAAGGTTAATTACCAGTCCACGTTAATCGAAATGGCAGTAGTGAATCAGCGAGCGGCGTCGACGAAGCATCTGTTAACAGCTCTTGGACTTGCACAAAGTGTTGTTGGGCGCGACGACGGCCATAATCTGCTGCAGAGTCACGACTGATCATGAACGCCCAATCACTGGACAGTTGAAGCATGGCCTCATTGAGAACAGCTGACTCACGTTCACGGGAAATTCCTTTGTGAGCAAGAGAGTCAAGAATGCTCATTTGAGTTTGGTGGTTCATGACGATCAGATCTCTAACCGGATCTGAAGTCCACAGTCGCCAGTCTTTACCCTCGCCCCAAGAAGTCTGCCCAAGGACAATCGAATCTCGTGCTCGTTGGGTAGGCCTGTTCCAAGGTGACAGTGTGAATGTCGAAATCTGGTAGGAGCTCGATGACACGGGTAAACCAACTCACGCCTTCCCGCCACCAATGCCCGAGAAGTTCGGTATCAATGGCAATTACTACGAGTGGGGTTTCAGTTGACGTTATGGGTGCTGGAGTATTCATAACCTCGATGAGGCGAGCAATGAACTCATGGGCATCTCGAACAGTGGCGTTGTGAGCTGCAGTGGGGTCATAATCCTCTTTCGATTCATGTGATCGATCGCCCACTCGCGATAGGCGCAGGCCCCGCTGGAGATCAATATCATGGAAATCGAGGTAATCAGATCTCCCGGGGTAACCGCGCTCTGCAGACCAGACGAAGTCACTGGCTCGGGAGTCCCGTCCCATGACGGTCACAGAACTTTGTGCGAGCAGGTAGGGCACATTCGGTGCCCCATGTGCGGAAGTCACCGCGGTTTCATCTACAAGAAAATGATGTACACCCAGTTCTTCATAAATATTCTCCTGTCCAGGTCGATAGGCGCATTCGGGTACCCAGACGCCCGTCGGAGTGTGCCCCCAGCGGCGGCGTGCATCCTTTAATCCTTCAGATAACGCAAATGAATGAACTCGGGAATCGAGTAATGGAGAAAGTGGATGACTCAGGGGGCCACCCAGAACCTCCACTGCCTCCACGTCAATCAATTTCCGGATGACAGGGGATGCACCTCGGGAAAATGATTCACCGAAAATACGCAGGGTGGATGCGGCGCTCTCCATGTTGTTATCCCGAGCCGGATGCGCTCGAGGTATCTGTTGGGTGCGCAACTGCCAGTCGTGTAGCCAGATCTCCAGATTCGCCAGGGCGTAGGGGTGATCCAGTTGAGCGGCCAATACGGGGGTGACCCCCAAAGATGCCATATTGCGAAACCCTCGGTCAGCGAGGTCGGTAAGGGTGTGCAGCAAAGGTATATAGGAGTGGCCGTACGCCTGATAAAGCCATTCTTCGCCCACCGGCCAGTCCCCATGTCCGAGAACCCAGGGAAGATGGCTGTGGAGCACAAAGCACACCCGACCCCGCGGTTTGCCCCTGATGGGATCATCTGCCACGCTTAGACACTAGTGCGTGCGCTGTGGTCAGGCGCAACTAGTTACTCGTGGGTAACATTGGTCATGCAGTTCCTCAGGTGAACTACCGAAAGGGTAAATGACGTGAAAATCGCAGTGTGCGTTAAGCAGGTCCCCGATACCTGGGCCGAAAAGAAACTTCGTGACTCTGATTCCCGACTCGACCGCGAGTCAGCAGATGGTGTCCTCAATGAACTGGATGAATACGCCGTTGAACAGGCACTTCAATTGGTGGAGGCAGCCGGAGGCGAAGTTGTCATTGTGACAATGGGGCCCGAGCGTGCTGGCGAAACATTGCGCAAAGCAATAAGCATGGGGGCCGACGCGGGCATTCACATTGTCGACGACAATCTGGGCGGCTCAGATGCAGTGGCAACCTCGGCCGTGCTGGCTAAAGCACTCTCCGGTCGTGAATTTGACCTCATCCTATTTGGTTCGGAGTCAACCGATGCTCGGATGTCTGTCATTCCTGCCATGGTTGCAGAGCGACTTGATCTTCCACAGGTCACTTTCGCCCAAAAGGTAGATATCAATGGTTCGGAACTTACCGTTGAACGGGTTACAGAATACGGATTTGATCTACTCTCCGCCCAACTCCCAGCAGTGGTGAGTGTGGTGGAAAAAATCAATGAACCGCGTTATCCATCTTTCAAAGGCATCATGGCCGCGAAGAAAAAGCCGGTTGAAATCCTGACTGTCGCGGACCTTGGGCTTGAGCCGTCGGTAGTCGGCGCATCTGGTGCGTGGAGCGAAGTAGCAGACTTCGCTGCGCGTCCCCCCAAGGCAGCCGGTGTCGTTGTCACCGACGAAGGCGATGGTGGCGTAAAAATTGCTGATTTCCTCACCTCGCAGAAGATTATCTAAGGAGAACCCATGACCGACGTACTTGTTCTTGCAGAGCATCACGACTCAGACATTAAAAGGATCACACTTGAGTTGATCACCGGTGCTCGAGCTCTGGGGAACCCGGTGGTTCTCTGGCTCGGCACCGGGTGCACCGACGACACGGTGGCGACACTTGGTAATTACGGTGCCACAAAAGTTTTGGTTGCCGATTCCGATGCAGTGAACAACCACCCGGTGGCACCCGGTGCCGAAATCGTGGCTTCCTTGATCGATTCCTTATCTCCGGTCGCGGTACTCGTGGCCTCCACGGCAGATGGCAAGGAAGTGGCGGCTCGGGCTGCGATCAAATCCAATTGTGGAATTATCACCGATGCCGTGGAAATAGCGGCTGATTCAACAGTGACCCAAAGTGTATTCGGTGGCAGCACGGTTGTTCATTCACGAGTCACAAAAGGCACTCCAATCATTACGGTTCGTCCCAATGCAATCCCAGCAAGCCCGCAACCATTTGCCGCCGTGCGTGAAGATATTGCCGTGAGCATCAGCGCGGGTGCCCAGCGGGTGACCGTGAAAGATCGGACGGTCGTGGCAAAGGGTGCTCGTCCTGAGCTCACCGAAGCCGAGGTTGTGGTCAGTGGTGGCCGAGGAGTAGGTGGACCCGAAGGCTTTGGCGTTATCGAGACCCTCGCCGACTCTCTGAATGCTGCAGTGGGTGCCTCACGCGCGGCGACCGATGCAGGTTGGTACCCACATCAATTCCAAGTGGGTCAAACCGGCAAAACCGTTTCACCGCAGTTGTATATCGCCAATGGAATCTCTGGAGCAATTCAGCACCGGGCGGGTATGCAGACATCTAAAGTGGTTGTGGTCGTCAATAAGGATCCAGAGGCGCCGATCTTCGAGTTGGCCGATTACGGAGTGGTGGGTGATCTGTTCGCCGTTGTACCTCAATTAGCTGAGGAAATCACCAAGCGAAAGTAGACCATTAGCGCATTGATCATTACCTTTATATGCTTGTCGCCCGTGCGGATCGCACGGGCACTTGCTTGTCGGATCTGATGACGCATGAACAGGACAGCATGAACCACAGGTTGGGAGGGTATTTGTGACACGCGTCTACCTCGATCACGCTGCCACCACGCACCTCCGGCCAGAAGCGGCCCAAGCGTGGATTGTTGCCGGGCAACATGTGGGAAACGCATCAAGTTTGCATACATCTGGAAGATCTGCTCGCAGAATTGTTGAACAGGCGCGGGAGTCCATTGCCGAAGATCTAGGGGTTCGTCCATCGGCCGTGATTTTCACCGGGGGTGGCACCGAGTCTGATAACTTGGCCATCAAGGGACTCTTCTGGGCTCGGTCCGCAGATGGTGGTCCGCGACACATTGTGACAAGTGCAGTTGAGCACCATGCGGTCCTCGATCCGGTGCTGTGGTTGCGAGACCATCAAAAGGCTGAGGTCACTTTCCTTGACGTTGATTCCACCGGGAAAGTGAGCCTGGATCAACTACGTTCGCTGCTTGAAACCGGCGGAATTGCGCTTGTATCGATCATGTGGGCCAATAATGAAATTGGCACGATTCAGCCGATTCGTGAGATTTCACAATTGTGTCAAGAATTTAGTGTCCCATTCCACACCGATGCGGTCCAAGCATTCGGGCAGATTAATCTTGACCTCGCGGGGTTAGGGGCGACAGCGGTCACACTGAGTAGTCACAAAATTGGTGGCCCCGTCGGGGTGGGCGCATTGATCATTGATCCCCATGAAAAAGTTGTCCCGGTGTCACATGGCGGCGGCCAAGAAAGAGAGATTCGCTCGGGCACTTTGGATCCCGCTTCTGTTTCCGCATTTGCGGCCGCTTCACGCTTGGTAACTTCTTCCGTTGATTCCCATGCGCAGGAAATGCGAGATATTCAGCAGTATTTGGTGAGCAGTGTGGAGTCGGTCATCCCAGAAGCTCGACTCAATGGTCCGGCTCCAGGCGATGCACGTTTACCGAACAACATCCACTTTTCTTTTCCTGGTTGCGAAGGAGATTCGCTGCTCATGCTGCTAGATGCAGCCGGTATTGACTGTTCAACGGGTTCCGCATGCACGGCGGGTATTCCCGAACCCAGCCATGTACTTTTGGCCATGGGCGTAGACGAAAAAATTGCGAGAGCCTCTTTGCGATTTAGTCTCGGTCGCGGAAGTTCCAAAGAAGATGTTGATCAACTTGTCGCAGCCCTGCCTAATGTTGTCGAGCGTGCGATTCGAGCAGGTTCGGTGTAATCATGCGAATTATTTCGGCCATGAGTGGAGGCGTTGACTCCTCGGTTGCAACTGCACGCATGATTGATCAAGGCCATGAAGTTGTCGGTGTTCACCTGGCTTTATCTCGAACGGATTCACATGGCAAGAGTCGTGGATGTTGCACCTTGGATGACGCCAGAGATGCTCGCCGAGTCGCTGACAAGCTTGGTATTCCGTTTTATGTGTGGGACTTCTCAAGCCAGTTCGCCGAAAGTGTCATGAAAAACTTTCTTGACGAGTATTCCGCGGGCAGAACGCCAAATCCTTGTTTACGGTGCAATGAAAAGATCAAGTTCAGTGCGGTATTGGATCGCGCATTGGCACTGGGATTCGATGCCGTTGCAACCGGACATTACGCTCAAATAAGAAATGGCCCCCATGGAATTGAAATGCATAGGGCAGTTGATCCGCTCAAGGACCAGTCCTATGTTCTCGGTGTTCTGACTCAGGAGCAGTTGGAGCATTCATTTTTCCCTTTGGGTGGGGACCACAAGCCGGCAATACGCGCTGAAGCCGAAGCTCGGGGGCTCATCACTGCGAAAAAGCCGGATAGTCACGATATTTGTTTCATCCCAGACGGAGATACGGCCGCGTTTCTTGTGAAGAAACTCGGGGAAATCCTGGTGCGATTCGCGATCTCGCAACGGGGGAGATCATTGGCGAACACAGCGGAACATTCACCGTGACCATTGGTCAACGCCGAGGCCTCAATCTCAAAACACCCGCGGAGGACGGCAAACCACGCTATGTCGTCAATGTGGACCGAGATTCTGGCGATGTATTCGTCGGGTCACCCGAGTTACTCGATGTGTATCGCATTATTGGAATTGATCCGATCTGGGCGGGTCCGCCGTTGACTGCCGCGCCACAGGAAGTCTTGGCTCAAGTTCGTGCACATGCTGAGCCGGTTCGTGCGGTGGCATTCGTCCAAGATTCAAACATGCATGTCTCACTTATTGAGCCGGTTCGCGGTTTAGCCCCCGGACAGGCGGTTGTGATCTATCAAGATACGAGGGTAATCGGATCGGCAACGATCGTGGCTACAGATCGGGTTAATCCGGAAAATTACGTTTTCTCAGATCCAGTGCCTGTGGGTGGATAGACAGTGTCACAAGCCAGGGTGAGTGGCTTGGGACTTGTTCCGGGTGAATCCAGCAGCGAGGCCGCCCACGTCATTGCCGGCGAATGTCCTCTGGCACCCTTTGTACCGGTCATTGCGAAAAGGGGACCGGGAGCAGACTTTGTGGGAAGAACTGCAGGACTGCTATCGGATGTATCATCGGAATTCGGAATCGTCACGGTGCCCACCGGCTGGCGGTTGTGCGGATCTCCGGGCAGAGACATGGTGAGGGCCCGGAGTTTTCTCAGCGCCGATCTTGATGCACTCGAGGAACAATTTCACGGGTTTACCGGATCACTCACCATGTCAATTGTTGGTCCCGTGAGTTGGGCGGGTGCGGTTGAGGGTCCGCGTGGAGAGAAGCTCATTCGGGATCATGGTGCCTTGCGAGATGTGAGCATTGCCCTCTCGCATGTTGTTGCTGAGACCGCCCGTGATTTTTCTCGGCGGATCCCCGGAGCATCATTGACCATTCAGATAGATGAACCACTCGTTATGCCGGCGACAACAGGAGAAATCCCCACGGCAAGCGCCCTGAGAACCTATGTCGCTCTGGATCGTCAATTTGTGGCTTCCCTGTGGAGTCCGCTTTTTACCGAGGCCCAGCTACATGGTGCCGGGTTTGGCATCAACGCAACGGGGGGTCAGGTGGCGTTAAGTGATCCATACATCTCACTACTCCAAGCGGCAGGGGTTACCCGTTTCTACCAGATTGAGGCAGCTAAGGAGCTAGGAGAAATTATTGAGTCCGGTGCGGAAACGGTCTGGATTGCTCCGCCGAGTGCAACTGGGATGGAGATTGCATCAGATCTTGCTGCTCGAATTAATGCCCTCGGGTTTGTCATTACCGATTTCTCCCCTCGCGCGATTATTGTCCCACCGGAGGACAGTGCATCTGGAGACTGGGAGCGAGCGCGACATGCGTGGAATCGAGCCCGTGCGGCGGTAGATTTGCTCAATGATCCAGATCGTCTTGTTTTACGTTGAGGGAATCTGATGTCCTCGAGTCCCCCGGATCGCGCACAAGAACGTTGGGTCGAATTGGTCGACCGAATCAATCACGCTCGCGTCCAATATTCACTAGATGCCACACAGACTCTTTCCGATG
Source organism: Candidatus Nanopelagicales bacterium (assembly GCA_018401415.1). Taxonomy (GTDB): domain Bacteria; phylum Actinomycetota; class Actinomycetes; order S36-B12; family S36-B12; genus UBA4592. The sequence continues at coordinate 257,832 of JAGYKV010000017.1, forward strand.
CTGAGTATGACACCCTCTTTCGGGAGCTGGTTGGCCTTGAAGAGCAGTATCCGCTGCTCATCACCGGTGATTCACCGACTCAATCAGTAGGTGGTTATAGCTCTGAGCTCTTTGATCCGGTAACTCATTTGGAGCCCATGTATTCACTTGACAATGTTTTCAATGTAGACGAAATGACAGCGTGGATGGACCGCATTACATCTACTCTCGGCTCCTTTCCGGAACTCTTGTGTGAATTAAAAATTGACGGACTCGCGGTAGATGCCGTATATCGACGCGGCCATTTGGAGTCACTGGCAACACGAGGCGATGGAACAACGGGCGAAGACGTCACAGCTAATTCGATTCTGATCGCATCCATCCCACAGCGACTCAAGGGAAAGAAACTCCCTGCGGTCTTGGAGGTACGCGGTGAAGTATTTTATCCATTGGCGGCATTTGACAGTATTAATCAAGAACAGGCAAAGGCAGGCAAGCCACTGTTTGCCAACCCTCGCAATGCGGCCGCCGGAGCATTGCGTCAACGATTGGATAAACGTGAGAGGGAATGGATCTCGGCCCAGGGGACTAAACGCGAAGCACGACTGGAAAGTGAACTCAAAGCTGCTCGACAGCGGCTCTCGGCTCTGCAGTTCACCGTTCATGGAATTGGTGCCCATTCGGAATTAAATTTGGTCTCACAAAGTGACACCTATAAAGTCCTCAAGGCCATGGGATTGCCCACGAGTGAACACTTTTCGGTGGAGAATTCACCGGGTGACGTCCTGGCTTTTATTCAGGAGCGAAATGAAAGTCGGTCATCTGTCGACTTTGATATTGACGGTGTGGTCGCCAAAGTTGATCAATTCAATCAACAGCGGGAGCTCGGGTTCACCTCACGAGCACCTCGTTGGGCCATTGCCTTCAAGTATCCCCCGGAAGTCGTGCGAACCCGATTACTCGATATTCGAGTGAGTGTCGGTCGAACGGGCAGAGTCACCCCATATGCCGTCATGGAGCCGGTTCAGGTCGCTGGAACCACGGTTTCCATGGCCACTTTGCATAATCCATTTGAAGTGGAACGCAAAGGCATTCTGATAGGCGATCTAATTTTCTTGCGCAAGGCGGGAGAGATTATTCCCGAAGTTTTGGGACCGGTGATCGAAGAACGTACGGGCTCGGAGCGAGCATTTGTCATGCCAGGGAATTGTCCTGAATGTGGAACAGAGTTGGCACCGGAAAGTGAAGGCGATAAAGACATCCGGTGTCCCAATGCTCGATCTTGTCCGGCGCAATTACGGGAGCGACTTTTCCACCTCGGTTCGCGCGGTGGACTTGATGTTGAGGGTCTGGGTGAGAAATCCGCAAAAGCGCTCTTGGAGTCAGAAATCGTGACAAATGAAGGAGATATTTTCAATCTCACCGAAACCAACCTGCTCACGAGTCCGTTTTTCACGCGAGACCCTCATAAGGGTGAGCAGGGACCGCAACTCAATGAAGCGGGTATCACGCTTCTCTCTCAACTTCACATGGCAAAACAGCAGCCGCTTTGGCGCTTTCTTGTAGCACTGAGTATTCGCCATGTAGGTCCCACCGTGGCTAAAAAGTTGGCCAAGGAATTTGGATCCCTTTCGGCGATCGAAGCTGCAACTGAATCGGATTTGTCCGAGGTGGACGGCATTGGTGATCGCATTGCTCACAGTCTTCGTGAATATTTCGAGCAAGATTGGCATCAAGACATTATTCATAAGTGGATTGCAGCGGGTGTCACATTTGTCGATCCCACTGCAAAGACCGAGGGACCACTCACTGGCAAGACAATTGTGATCACTGGGTCTCTACCAGGCTTCACCCGCGACTCCGCACAGGAATCTCTATCGGATTTAGGTGCAACTATTTCCGGGTCGGTGTCTGCAAAGACGGATCTCGTTGTTGCCGGAGACAAAGCTGGATCCAAAGCTGCAAAAGCCCGGTCTCTTGGTATTCCCATCACGGGGGCTCGCGGATTTGAATTACTGTCCCGCGGTGATTTTGAGGCGGCATTATCCATTCCAGACTAGCCACCGAGATCGGGCGAATGCCGATCATTCGTGGGTCAATAGAATGTGGATATGGCCTCGATTGATCGTGAACAGGTTGTGCACCTTGGGCGGTTAGCTCGATTGGAATTATCCGAATCAGAAGTGGCGCACTACACCGAGCAACTTGACCAGATTTTAAGTGCGATTGCAGCTATCTCAGAGGTTGCGGCGGAGGATATACCGCCAACCTCGCATCCGATTCCCATGACCAATGTATTTCGCGACGACATTCCCACCCCAGGACTCGACCGATCCGTGGTAGCTGAGGGCGCGCCAGCGTGGGAAGACGATCGATTTCTGGTGCCTCGAATTCTAGATGAACCAGCATGAACCAAAAAATTCACACCATGGAGTCAGATCTGGTGCGCCAAAGTGCGGCTACCTTGGCCAGCGCCATTAGACAAGGCGACGTCACCAGTGAACAGGTCACGGCTGCTCACTTGGATCGCATAGAGCAGGTTGATCCTTCCGTCCACGCCTTCTTGTATGTCAATCGTGAACAATCCCTTAAACGAGCACGTGAAGTTGATCGAGGAATTGCCGAGGGCAATATTTCGAGCCCCTTGGCAGGAGTGCCGATCGCGCTGAAGGATTTGTTGGCAACCAAGGGGGTTCCCACCACATGCGGCTCACGAATCTTGGAGGGATGGCGACCTCCCTATAACGCCACGATCGTCGAGCGACTTGAAGCTGCCGGAGTTGTGTCATTGGGCAAGACCAACATGGATGAATTCGCCATGGGATCTTCAACGGAGCACAGCGGATATGGACCTACTCGAAATCCGTGGGATCTTGAACGAATTCCGGGAGGCTCGGGTGGTGGATCTGCGGCCGCCCTGGCAAGTTTTCAAGCACCCCTGGCAATAGGCACCGACACGGGTGGCTCGATCCGTCAACCCGCGGCGGTCACCGGAACCGTTGGCGTCAAACCCACCTATGGTGGAGTGTCCAGATACGGGATCGTGGCTTTGGCCTCTTCCTTAGATCAGGCAGGCCCCTGTGCGCGCGATGTCATGGATACGGCACTTCTCCATTCCATTATTGCCGGCCACGACCCGCGCGACTCTACGTCCATTAATTCACCGGTGCCAGACGTTATTCAGGCGGCCCAATCAGCCGATGTTCGCGGTATGAAAATTGGCGTGATTAAGCAATTACAGGGAGAAGGATTTCAGCGGGGGGTGCTGGAGCAGTTCAATGCGGCACTGGATCTACTGGCGGGGCTCGGTGCCGAAATTATTGAAGTCTCATGTGAGCACTTTCAGTATGCACTTGGTGCCTACTACCTCATCCTGCCATCTGAAGCGTCCAGCAATCTTGCACGCTTTGACGGCATGCGATTTGGGATCAGGCGAGGTGACGATGGAACCAACTCGGTTGAGCAGGTCATGAGTGCAACTCGAGAGGCGGGATTCGGTGCAGAGGTCAAACGGCGAATCATGCTTGGAACGTATGCACTTTCGAGCGGCTACTACGACGCCTATTACGGGCAAGCTCAGAAAATCCGCACACTCATCAAGAGGGATTTCGAGTCAGCGTTTTTACATGTCGACGCTCTAGTCTCACCAACTGCACCGACTACGGCTTTCAAAATTGGTGAAAAACTCGATGACCCCTTAGCCATGTACCTCAATGACATTGCCACAATCCCGGTGAATCTTGCTGGCAACTGTGCCATGTCACTCCCCATCGGGCTAGCGCCCGAAGATGGCTTACCTGTCGGCTTGCAAATCATTGCGCCCGCCATGGCCGATGATCGCTTGTATCGCGTGGGCTCCGCACTCGAAGCCGCCCTGGTCGACCAATGGGGTGGTCTCTTAATCGAGGAGGTCCCCGCCTTATGACATCGACTGCATTTGACCATGTAATGACGGAGTTTGAGCCAGTTATCGGGTTGGAGACGCACATTGAACTGGGGACTCACACCAAAATGTTCTGCGGATGTTCAACCGAATTTGGTGGCGATCCCAATACCCACGTGTGTCCGGTGTGCCTGGGGCTGCCCGGCTCCATGCCAGCTGTTAACCGAACAGCTGTGGAGTCCACAATTCGCATGGGTCTCGCTTTGAGTTGCTCGATTGCCCCCTGGTCACGCTTTGCCCGCAAAAACTATTTCTATCCCGATATGCCAAAAAACTATCAAATCTCCCAATATGACGAACCATTGTGTATCAACGGTTTTCTTGACGTGACCGTGATCACTGAAGACGGACCAAAAGTTTTTCGAGTAGAGATCGAACGTGTCCACATGGAAGAGGACACGGGTAAGTTGACCCATGGTGGGGGAGCTGGGCGAATACATGGAGCCACGCACTCACTTGTTGACTACAACAGGGCTGGGATTCCATTAATCGAGGTGGTCACAAAGCCCATTTCAGGTACTGGAAGTTTAGCGCCTGAAGTAGCAAAAGCCTATGTCGCTGAACTTCGTGAACTCATGCGCGCACTGGGTGTATCCGATGTGCGCATGGAAGAAGGTTCACTTCGTTGCGATGTCAACGTCTCCCTCAGTCGACCCGGCCAATCATGGGGTACTCGAACTGAAACGAAGAATGTGAATTCCCTGAGATCTGTGGAACGAGCCGTACGGACAGAAATGGTTCGTCAAGCTGAGCGACTACGCAATGGTGACCGAATCATTCAGGAAACTCGTCACTTTAATGAGGAGACGGGTAACACCACCTCGGGTCGATCCAAGGAACAGGCTGAGGATTACCGCTATTTCCCAGAGCCGGATCTCATTCCTGTCGCCCCATCAGAGGAATGGGTTAACGAACTCCGAACCACTTTGCCGGAAATTCCCTCGGTGCGCAGGGCACGCTTGCAGCAGGTTTGGGACATCAGTGACTTCGACATGGCGAGTGTGGTCAATGCAGGAGCTCTCGATCTCATTGAGCAAACAATTGACTCCGGTGTCAGTGAGCAAGCGGCCCGTAAATGGTGGATGGGTGAATTTTCACGCATTGCAAATGAACGCGGATGCGATCTGGTAGATCTCCCGGTCCAACCATTAGATATTCGCCAAGTGGAAAGTCTGATTGCCAGTGGAGACCTCACCGATAAACTTGCCCGCTCGGTTTTTGAAGGTGTTATCGCAGGCGAAGGCTCGGTAGCGGAAGTTATTTCCCTGCGAGAATTGAAAGTGGTCAGCGATGATTCTTCTTTGATCGCGGCCATCGATCAAGCATTATCTGATCAGCCTGATATCGCTGAGAAAATCAAGTCAGGAAAGATACAAGCTTCGGGAGCGATCGTGGGAGCAGTCATGAAAGCAACCAAAGGTCAGGCCGATGCGGCCAAAGTCAGAGCACTTTTATTAGAGCAATTGGGTGTATCCGAGTAATCCATTCCAGTAGATAGGGTCAAGTCATGCCGAATTCAACGCCTCCCAATATGAAGCCTCGAAGTTCCGACGTCACCGAAGGTCTTGAGCGGACGGCAGCACGAGGCATGCTGCGAGCGGTAGGCATGACCGACGAAGATTTTCCCAAGCCCCAGATTGGCATCGCATCAAGTTGGAATGAGATCACGCCATGCAATCTGTCCCTGGCTCGCCTCGCGATTGCGGCGAAAGAAGGAGTTCACGCCGCTGGCGGATTCCCCATGCAATTCGGCACCATCTCGGTCTCTGATGGAATCTCCATGGGACACGAAGGCATGCACTTCTCTCTCGTCAGTCGAGAAATAATCGCTGATTCGGTCGAAGCTGTCATGCAAGCAGAACGACTTGACGGAATGGTCACATTCGCCGGTTGCGATAAATCACTTCCTGGAATGCTCATGGCTGCGGCTCGCATCGACGTTGCGTCTGTATTCGTCTATGCCGGCTCAATTTTGCCCGGACATGTGAAACTTTCCGATGGCACGGAGAAAGATGTCACAATCATTGACGCTTTCGAGGCGGTAGGTGCCTGCGCTCGCGGACTCATGTCGCGCGAAGATGTTGACACGATTGAACGGGCAATTTGTCCGGGTGAAGGTGCTTGCGGTGGCATGTACACCGCCAACACCATGGCGAGTGCCGCTGAAGCCATGGGCATGTCACTTCCAGGTTCCGCCGCGCCACCAGCCGTGGACCGTCGCCGCGATGGTTTCTCCCGCAAATCAGGTGAGGCAGTTGTTGAGTTGATCCGTCAAGGGATAACCACCAGAGATATCGTCACTAAACAGTCCTTGGAAAATGCCATAGCCGTTGTGATGGCATTTGGCGGATCGACAAATGCGGTTCTTCACCTACTGGCAATTGCCCATGAAGCACATGTTGAGCTATCCATGCATGATTTCCACCGGATAGGCTCCAAAGTCCCCCTGCTCGCGGACGTTAAACCATTTGGCCGATATGTCATGAGTGATGTGGATCGTGTTGGCGGTGTACCCGTAGTTTTGAGAGCGCTTCTTGATGCGGGTCTGATCTATGGCGACTGCCTGACGGTCACGGGAAAAACCATGGCGGAGAACTTGGCCTCCATTGACCCACCAGACCCTGACGGCGATATTTTGTACGCATCGAAGAATGCAATTGCGACCAGCGGTGGAATCACCATTCTCGGCGGATCACTAGCCCCAGAAGGTGCGGTGGTCAAGAATGCTGGAGTCGATGTTGATTACTTTGAAGGACGTGCACGCGTGTTCGAGCGTGAGCAGTCCGCCATGGCCGCACTCGAAGACGGCACGATCAGCGCGGGCGATGTGATCATCATCCGCTACGAAGGGCCCAAGGGCGGTCCGGGAATGCGGGAAATGCTCATGATCACTGGTGCCATCAAAGGTGCCGGTCTCGGTAAAGAAGTTCTGTTGATCACCGATGGTCGATTCTCCGGCGGTACCACCGGATTGTGTGTTGGCCACGTGTCGCCAGAAGCTGTCGATGGCGGCCCCATTGGACTGATCAAGGACGGGGATCGAGTCTCGATCGACCTGACCAGCCGCCAACTGGAGCTCCATGTCGATCCTGCTGAATTAGCGGAGCGCAGGGCGGGATTCACACCTCTTCCCCCACGCTATGAGCGCGGAGTGCTCGCCAAGTACGTGAAATTGGTCGGCAGCGCCTCTCGCGGGGCCGTGTGTGACTAATTTCAGACCTCGGGGTGACATACGAGACACATGGGGCTATTGTTGCCCCGTGACCTTGAAATCTTCGGTAGTAGTTATTAGGCGCGTGGGCTAAGTAGCATCCCTACGCGCAGCCCTCCGCAACCCAATCCGGGTCCGGGGGGTTTTTCATTAAAAATGTTCCAAAAAAAATGTTCCAAAAAAATGTTCCAACACAAGAAAGCCCCGAGCAAGAGATAAACCCTCGAGCAAGAGAACGGACTGGACATGACGCAAGAAATCACCGGAGCGCAGAGCCTCGTTCAATCTATGGAAGAGGCAGGTGTCGAGGTTGTATTCGGTATTCCGGGTGGCGCGATTCTCCCGGCCTATGACCCGATGATGGATTCGACCAAGATCCGTCACATCCTGGTTCGCCATGAGCAGGGAGCCGGTCACGCCGCTGAGGGCTATGCCTCTGCCACCGGACGGGTGGGCGTATGTATGGCTACCAGCGGTCCCGGTGCCACCAATTTGGTTACCCCGATCTCAGATGCATACATGGATTCCGTTCCGATGGTGGCGATCACGGGTCAGGTACCGAGTGCGGCAATTGGAACCGATGCATTTCAAGAGGCCGATATTCGTGGAATCACCATGCCTATCACCAAACACAATTTCCTGATCACGAGTGCGGACCAGATCCCCACCGCAATGGCCCAGGCATTCCACCTGGCGGGGACCGGCCGACCAGGTCCGGTTCTCGTTGATATCTCCAAGGATGCTCTTCAAGCCATGACCACCTTTAACTGGCCAGAGGAATTAAATCTGCCCGGATATCACCCCAAGACTCGCCCACATTCGAAGCAGATTCGAGAGGCCGCAAAACTCATCTTGAATTCACGACAGCCAGTTCTCTATGTCGGCGGTGGCGTGATTCGCGGAAATGCGTCCGACTCGCTTCGAAAGCTGGCTGAACTCACCGGCATCCCGGTGGTCACGACGCTCATGGCTCGGGGTGCATTCCCAGATTCACATCCCCAGCATCTCGGTATGCCGGGAATGCATGGAACGGTGGCAGCAGTCGGCGCACTTCAACAGTCCGATCTTCTGATCACCCTCGGTGCTCGTTTCGATGACCGCGTCACCGGCAAGTTGTCCTCGTTCGCGCCGAAGGCGGCGGTCATTCACGCGGATATCGATCCAGCGGAAATCGGTAAGAATCGGCACGCGGATATTCCCATTGTGGGCGATGTCGCCGAGGTGATCCCCGATCTGATTGCTGCACTTCAAGCCGAGATCGATCAGGGTGCACACGGCGATTACGAAGGATGGTGGGCGCAACTCAATCGTCTGCGTGAGACCTACCCATTGGGGTACGACCTGCCAGAAGACGGATCACTGTCTCCCCAATACGTTATTGAGCGACTGGGCAAGATCTCTGGGCCCGAGTCCATCTATGCCGCGGGCGTTGGCCAACATCAGATGTGGGCCGCCCAGTTCATTGGCTATGAATATCCCGGGACGTGGTTGAACTCCGGTGGAGCGGGCACCATGGGCTATGCAGTGCCCGCGGCCATGGGTGCAAAAGTGGGTCGACCCGATGCCACCGTGTGGGCGGTCGACGGCGATGGATGTTTCCAAATGACCAATCAAGAACTGGCGACCTGCACAATTAACGATATCCCGATCAAAGTGGCTTTGATCAATAATTCAAGTTTGGGCATGGTTCGTCAGTGGCAGACCTTGTTTTATAACGAGCGGTATTCGAATACTGACCTGCATTCACACCGCTTCCCGGACTTCGTGAAGTTGGCTGAGGCTTATGGTGCCCATGGTCTTCAGTGTGACTCACCTGATCAAGTTGATTCGGTGATTGAAAAAGCCATGAGTTTAAATGACGCTCCGGTGGTGATCGACTTTGTTGTGCACCGCGATGCCATGGTGTGGCCGATGGTCGCTGCTGGCACAGGAAATGACGAGATCATGTATGCCCGATCAATTGCGCCAGAGTGGGGGAGTGAGGAATAGTGTCCCGACACACTCTGTCCGTACTGGTTCAGGACCAACCAGGTGTGCTTGCCAGAGTGGCGAGTCTGTTCTCACGTCGAGGTTTCAATATTGAATCACTTGCGGTGGGTCCAACCGAGGTGCCCGAAGTCTCCCGCATGACAATCGTGGTGAATGTGGAGGAACTTCCACTTGAGCAAGTAACCAAGCAGTTGAATAAATTGATCAATGTACTCAAGATTGTGGAACTGGAGCCCGATCAGTCTGTTCAGCGCGAAATTATGTTGGTCAAAGTCAAAGCAGACCTTGAGACCCGCAGCCATATCTTGGAGACGGTTCAGTTATTCAGAGCCAAGGTGGTCGATGTTGCTCACGATGCCGTCACCATCGAGGCCACGGGTGCGCACGACAAGATCATTGCTTTCTTAAAGGTGCTTGAGCCGTATGGCATCCGGGAGTTGGTGCAGTCCGGCATGGTTGCCATGGGGAGGGGCTCTCGCTCAATCAGTGACCGTACGGTTAGATCCTCAGATAAATCAGCTTAAGCATTAACCCAACACCCAATAAATAAGGAGAGCCCCATGGCCGTAATGTTTTATGAAACCGATGCTGATCTTGATCTGATCAAATCTCGGAAAGTAGCCATCATTGGATTCGGCAGTCAGGGGCACGCACACGCGCTTTCTCTCTCTGATTCCGGTGTAGACGTTCGCGTTGGTTTGGCCGAAGGTTCCAAGAGCCGCGCCAAAGCGGAAGCTGCGGGACTCAGAGTGGTCGATCCAGCGACGGCAGCTTCTGAGGCCGACCTGATCATGATTCTGGTCCCTGATCCTGTTCAAAAGAAACTCTACGACGAAGCCATCCTGCCAAACCTTCAGGAGGGTGACGCGCTCTTCTTCGCCCATGGATTCAATATTCGATTTGGCTACATCAAGCCACCAGCATTTGTCGATGTATGCATGGTGGCACCAAAGGGTCCCGGTCACCTGGTTCGGCGTGAGTACTCGGCCGGACGAGGAGTCCCGGTACTCATAGCGGTTGAGCAGGATTACTCCGGTCAAGCAGTGGCATTAGCTTTGAGTTATGCCGCGGCCATTGGCGGCCTGAAAGCAGGAGGCATCAAGACCACATTTACCGAAGAGACTGAAACGGATCTGTTCGGCGAGCAAGCAGTTTTGTGTGGTGGAGCTTCACAGCTTGTCATGTATGGATTTGAAACATTGATTGAAGCTGGCTACCAGCCGGAGGTTGCGTACTTCGAATGCCTTCACGAACTCAAGCTCATCGTTGATCTCATGTACGAAGGCGGTATTGCAAAGCAACGGTGGAGTGTTTCTGACACTGCCGAGTTCGGTGACTATGTCTCTGGTCCTAGGGTTATAGATGAAAATGTCAAGACGAATATGAAAGCAGTTCTTGCGGATATTCAGAGTGGATCATTCGCGGATCGCTTCGTCACGGACTACAACAACGGTAGCTCGGAGTTCTTGGAATTGCGTGCTCAGGGAGAGAAGCACCCCATCGAGGCAGTCGGGCGCAAACTCCGTTCCATGATGTCGTGGGTATCGGGTGGCGACAAGGACTATGTTGAAGGGACTGCTCAGAGGTAGTGACTCTCACCTCTTGAGTCGAGGGATTCTGACGGCAATAGACTTATTCGGTGTCCAAAGCCAAAATACTCATTGCCGAAGAATTATCGCCCGCGACGGTTGAAGCCCTGGGTCCTGATTTTGACATCATTTACTGCGATGGTGCCAATCGAGAAGAGTTACTTTCGGCAATAGTCGATGTCGACGCACTGCTCGTGCGATCTGCCACGCAGGTCGATTCTGAAGCACTTGCGGCGGCGAAACAACTCAAGGTGGTTGCCAGAGCGGGAGTCGGATTAGACAACGTAGATGTCAAGGCCGCGACACTGGCGGGCGTTATGGTGGTCAACGCTCCAACCTCGAATATTGTCAGTGCGGCCGAGTTGGCGGTGGCGCTCATGTTGGCGAGTGCACGAAATATTGTCCCGGCCAATGAAGCCCTCCACAAAGGTGAATGGAAGCGAAGCAAGTACACCGGAGTTGAAATTGCAGACAAAGTAGTTGGCATTGTCGGGCTGGGTCGAATTGGGGTTCTGGTCGCACAACGATTGAGTTCGTTTGGTGTTCAACTCATTGCCTACGACCCTTATGTCCAACCAGCCAGAGCTGCTCAGCTTGGTGTTCGCATGGTCACCCTCGATGACCTTCTCGCGGAGAGTGATTTCATCACCGTCCATCTTCCCAAGACGCCGGAGACTATTGGGCTGATTGGCCACGCGGAGTTACACAAAACCAAACCAACCGTGCATATTGTCAACGCTGCTCGCGGTGGAATCGTCGATGAAATAGCGCTCTACCAAGCACTGGTCGAAGGTCGCGTGGCAGGAGCCGGAATCGATGTTTATGCCAAAGAGCCCTGTACTGACTCGCCCTTGTTTACGCTCGAGAATGTTGTTGCAACACCCCACTTGGGCGCATCGACAGATGAAGCTCAAGAGAAGGCCGGTATTTCAGTTGCGCGCTCAGTGCGGTTGGCACTTGCCGGCGAACTTGTTCCTGACGCGGTCAATGTTCAAGGGGGCCAATTACATGAAGATCTCAAGCCGCTCGTTCCACTCGCCGAGAAATTGGGTGCGATCGCTTGCTCATTAGCCCCCGCTGCCGTTGAACGAGTCGATGTCATTGTTCTTGGCGATGTTGCCGACCATGACGTCCGCGTGCTGGAACTCAGTGCATTAAAGGGTGTCTTTCAAACTTTGGTTCATGATCCGGTCTCATTTGTGAATGCCCCGGTGCTGGCGGAGGCACGAGGAGTGGAAGTTGCCTTGACCACCGACAAAACAACAGATGATCACAGGAACCTGGTGAGGGTTGTTTTGACTCTCACCGACGGCACAAAGGTTGGAGTGGCCGGCACTGTGACCGGGTCCCGCTCTGCCGAGAAGATTGTAGAAGTGGACAATTTCAGCGTGGATGTCCCTCTCAGCCAACATATGGCTTTCTTCCGGTATCACGACCGACCCGGTGTCGTTGGAGTTGTCGGCAATATTCTTGGTAGGGAAAAGGTCAATATCGCGGGTATGCAGGTCAGCCGCGACGATTCGGGACACGCACTCATTGCTTTGACGGTTGATTCGGAAATACTTTCGGAATCAATTGATTTGATTGTCTCGGAAATTCAGGCACACTCAGGTCGAGCGGTGAACCTCTAATGAACCTAACCTCTGACTGATCTGTTGACAGCACTGATAATTGCCTTCAGTGACGATTTTGTGATCGATGGATCAATTCCCACGCCCCAGAGCACCTTCCCATTGACGGCACATTCAAGGTAGGCGGCAGCCGTAGCGTCTCCACCGGAACTCATGGCATGTTCGGCATAATCCAGAACTCGAACATCAATTCCATGTGAGTGAAGTGCATCGCAAAACGCAGCGATCGGACCATTGCCAACCCCCGAGATTGTGACGAGGTCTTCACCATCTTTGACCACGGCGATTACAGATGTCTCACCATCCACATCTGATTCCTGTTTGACGCTGACCAGTGAGAAGCGCCCCCAAGGGGAATGAGGATCCGGGAGGTACTCATGGCTAAAGGTTGCCCACATGGCACTCGGGGCAACTTCACCCCCCTCGGTGTCGGTCATTCGCTGAATTACCTGTGAAAATTCAATCTGCAATCGTCGAGGGAGATCAAGACGATGTTCGGTACGCATGATGTAAGCCACGCCACCCTTACCTGATTGGGAGTTCACTCGAATCACGGCTTCATAGGTCCGACCAACATCCTGTGGATCTATTGGCAAATAGGGGACATTCCACGTGAAGTCGTCGACATTGATTTCGGCGGCATCGGCATCGGTCTTCATAACGTTGAGACCCTTGTTTATGGCATCTTGATGTGAGCCCGAAAATGCAGTGAAAACCAAATCTCCACCATACGGATGTCTTTCATGAACGGAAATTTGGTTGCAATACTCGACAGTTCTCCGTACTTCATCAATATTGCTGAAATCAATCTGGGGATCAATCCCTTGGCTAAATAGGTTCATACCCAAAGTGACCAAGCACACGTTTCCAGTGCGTTCACCATTGCCAAATAGGCAACCTTCGATCCTGTCGGCACCGGCAAGATATCCCAACTCCGCGGCGGCGACACCAGTGCCACGATCATTATGTGGATGCAATGACAAGACGATGCTGTCCCGCCGTGCGAGATTTCGATGCATCCATTCGATGGAATCCGCGTATACATTCGGTGTCGCCATTTCCACCGTCGCGGGCAGATTCAGGATCACCTTTCTGTCTGGCGTTGGTTGCCATACTTCAGTGACGGCATCGCATACTTCGAGAGCGAATTCCAATTCCGTGCCTGTATAGGACTCAGGAGAGTATTCGAAGTAGATCTCGGTATCTGGGGTAATTTCGTGTGCGTACTTCACACACAGCTCTGCGCCATGGACGGCTATATCGCGAATCCCCGCCTTATCTAGGCCAAATACCACTCGCCGCTGCAATGTGGAAGTGGAATTGTACAAATGTACTATTGCCTGCTTGGCGCCAATGAGCGATTCAAATGTGCGTTCAATCAAGTGTTCACGTGATTGCGTTAAGACTTGAATGACAACGTCATCTGGGATTCGATCCTCTTCAATAATCTGACGAACAAAATCGAAATCTGTCTGAGATGCTGATGGGAATCCAACTTCTATTTCCTTGTATCCCATGCTCACAAGTAGGTCAAACATGGCCAACTTGCGCGCAGGTGTCATGGGATCAATGAGGGCCTGGTTACCATCACGAAGGTCTACAGCGCACCAGCGAGGAGCTTGGGTCATGGACTTCTGTGGCCACGTGCGATCGGTTAATCCGATAGGCGTAAATGGTCGATACCGGTGAAACGGCATAGGTGAAGATTTTTGCTTATTCTGTTCGGTGAAGTTATGAGACACGTGGTCCTCCGCGGTTGAGTTTCTTTGGGTCCCCCGGTGCTATGAACTCCCGCGACGAGGATCCGGCGGTCTAGGCCTCGGCGCGGCTATTAAGCAGGAGGTTAGGGCTCGTAGCTAATACAGAGATCCCAGAGATCACGGGAGTCCTGTAAGCGTGGGAAGGATGCGTACTCATAATGAGAGAGCATATCACCGCGGCGGAGCGTGCCTCAAGTAGATGAGGGGATTCCAAGACCATGACATGACGTCAGGTTCAATATCCCGGGGTGATCGTGAACAATTGGACTGACTAATCTGCGTCCATGACTCGTTCATATTCCATTGCATTGATCCCCGGTGACGGTATCGGTACCGAAGTCATTGCCGAGGCGGTCAAGGTGCTTCAAGCGGTTGCAATGAGGGCGGGGTGTGAATTCGTCACCACCGAATACGATCTGGGGGCTCGCCGCTATAACGCGACAGGGGAATTGCTTCCTGAATCCGTCATTGAAGATTTGCGAACCCACCACGCAATACTGCTGGGTGCGATCGGTGACCCGTCAGTGCCTCCCGGGGTACTTGAGCGTGGGGTACTGCTGCCACTGAGATTCATCATGGATCACCACGTCAATCTGCGACCGGTGAAGTTGTACCCGGGAGTCGTCGGACCGCTTGCAGATAAGAGCCCGGCCGATATTGATTTCGTAGTGTGCCGAGAAGGCACCGAGGGTCCTTATGTAGGAGCCGGTGGCGTATTGCGCAAGGACACTCCACAGGAAGTTGCGGTAGAGGAAAGCATCAACACCGCATTTGGGGTCGAGCGGATTGTGCGCGATGCATTTGAGCGAGCCAGTAAACGTCGCAAACACGTGACCCTTGTTCACAAGACCAACGTTTTGGTTAATGCGGGAAGCCTTTGGAAAAGAACATTTGATCGAGTATCGCGCGAGTACCCTGATATCGCCGTCGATTATCAGCATGTCGATGCCGCAAGCATGTTCTTTATTACCAATCCGGAACGTTTTGACGTTGTGGTGACCGATAACCTATTTGGTGACATTCTCACGGATATTGGTGCTGCGATAGTGGGGGGAATTGGATTGGCGGCGAGCGGCAATATTGACCCGAGTCGAAGTAACCCCAGTATGTTTGAGCCCGTTCACGGATCGGCACCGGATATCGCTGGCCAAGGCAAAGCGGATCCAACGGCAACGATCATGTCTCTAGCCATGCTTCTTGATCATCTAGGTGAAGCCCAAGCCGCATCCTGGGTTGAGACAGCGGTAGCCCATGATCTAGCCAACAGGCCGGTACAAGCACGTAGTACATCGGAGGTAGGGGATTCCATCATTGCCGCCATGGTGGCATTACCCGGGGAGTAGGTTTTGTCCATGCTGCACGCTGACCGACTTGTTATTTCAGATGTCACTACCGGGTCCGCCATCACGGCTGAAAAGGATCGAACCGCCATTGTGGAGAATCCGGGTTTTGGTCAGTATTTTACCGATCACATGGTGATGGTCGATTGGTCCAGTGCTGATGGTTGGCATAACGCGGAGTTGAAGGACTATGGTCCCCTCCTGATGGATCCTGCTACCAATGTGTTGCACTATGGTCAGGCAATTTTCGAGGGCCTCAAGGCATATCGTCATCCCGATGGAAGTATCCAGACTTTCCGTCCGTTTGAGAATGCCCAGCGATTTGCTCGATCCGCCCGCCGACTTGCCATGGCTGAATTACCGGCTGAACTATTTGTGGCCAGTTTGGAGTCACTTGTAGATGCGGATCAAGCATGGGTACCCGCGGGACGGGAACGTTCGCTTTACCTCCGCCCCTTCATGATTTCCACCGAAATTGGTTTGGGCGTGCGCCCGGCTAATGCCTACAAGTATGTATTGATTGCGTCTCCTGCAGGTGCGTATTTCGCTGGGGGCATCGCCCCGGTAAGTGTCTGGATCTCAGATGACTATGTTCGTGCGGCCCCGGGAGGAACGGGCGAGGCTAAATGCGCTGGCAATTATGCCGCGTCTTTGATTGCTCAGGCCGAGGCGGCAGCGCATGGCTGCGATCAGGTTGTCTGGCTTGATGCAATTGGACGTGAAAAAATTGAGGAAATGGGTGGCATGAACCTCTATTTTGTTTATGGGCACGGAGACTCAGCCCGCATCATGACACCTAAGTTGACGGGTTCATTACTGCCGGGGATTACCCGTGACTCTTTGCTCACCGTCGCCTCAGATTTGGGCATTGCGGCAACAGAAGGCGACATAACGGTGGCTGAACTTCGCTCGGGGTGCGAAACTGGGGAAATCACCGAAGTCTTTGCGTGTGGAACTGCCGCGGTCATTACTCCCGTTGGCAATGTCAAGTCCAGAGCAAATGGCGAATTTACCGTTGGAACTGGTACCACGGGGGCAGTGACCTTACGACTTCGGGAAGCTCTACTTGATATTCAGTCGGGAGCAACCCCTGATCGGCATAACTGGATGCACACACTTGTCGGCTGACCCCGTGTGGCAGACTGCGCACATGTCGCTCGATCTCATAATTATTAACTAGCGCGTCGACCAGACGCGCTGCCCTTCGCACTGCGGAGGGTTTTTTTGTGCCCACGTGAAGGGAGTGAAGAAGTGTCACCACCTGATGCATTCCACCTATACGACACCACTTTGCGCGACGGAGCTCAGCGGGAGGGAATCTCTTATTCGGTCAAAGACAAATTAGCGATTGCCATGTTGCTGGATGACTTCGGTGTGGGATTCATCGAGGGCGGCTGGCCTGGGGCTCTTCCCAAAGATACGGAGTTCTTCGAGGCTGCCCGATCACTGACTTTCAAAAACGCTCAACTTGTAGCTTTTGGGTCAACTCGCAAAGCAGGAGTAGATGTTTCCCAGGACCCGCAAGTCCAGGCGCTCATAGATTCCCAAGCACCGGTGATCACGATCGTGGCGAAATCAGATATTCGTCATGTTGAGCAGGCGCTCAAGACAACCGGTCAAGAGAACCTGCACATGGTTGCAGACACAGTGACACACCTGGTCAACCAGGGTCGGAGAGTATTTGTTGATCTTGAGCACTTCTTCGACGGTTACCTGCATGATCCCGAATACGCACTTGCTGTGGTTCGGGAATCAGTAAACGCGGGGGCCCATGTCGTGGTTCTCTGTGACACCAATGGCGGCATGCTTCCAGGTGGTATTTCGCAGATTGTCGCCACGGTTGTGCGTGAAACGGGAGCGCGGGTGGGAATCCATTGTCAAGATGACACCGGCTGCGCGATTGCAAATAGCATTGCTGCAGTAGAAGCCGGGGCCACACATGTTCAATGCACAGCAAATGGGTACGGAGAGCGCACCGGAAATGCGGATCTCTTTCCAGTCACCGCAAATCTGCAACTCAAGTTAGGAATTGAGTGCGTTCCTGCTGAGTCTCTGGCCGGCATGTATCGAATCTCTCATGCGATAGCTGAAATTGCGAATATTGCTCCTGACACACATCAACCATATGTTGGTGTGTCTTCCTTCGCACACAAAGCAGGATTGCATGCAAGTGCCCTTCGAGTGAATTCCGAACTTTATAACCACATTGACCCGAGCATTGTTGGTAACCAGCAGAGAGTTTTGGTCACCGAGATGGCCGGCCGAGCGTCCGTTGAACTCAAGGGCAAGGAAATCGGAATGGACCTCAGCGATAAACCCGAGGTTTTATCCGGTGTCATCGAACGAGTCAAAGATCTCGAGTCTCGGGGTTGGTCATTTGAATCTGCCGATGCATCCTTCGAGTTATTAGTGCGTGCCGAACGTGGCGAGGGTCGCCGATTCCACGTTGAGTCTTGGCGGACAATTGTTGAGCAACGAGAAGACGGAGTGGTTGCCAGTGAGGCAACGGTGAAGGTTCATGCCGACGGGGAAAGGATAGTCGCCACGGGTGAAGGCAATGGTCCGGTCAATGCTCTAGATAACGCCCTGCGAAACGCTGTTCTGCAGATATTCCCTGAGTTGATTAACCTCGAGTTGACCGATTACAAAGTTCGTATTCTCGAGGGTGTGAAGGGCACGGGTGCAGTGACTCGTGTATTGGTTGAGACAACAAGTGGATCCAAACAGTGGACCACTATTGGTGTTCATGAAAATGTCATTGCGGCATCGTGGCAGGCATTGGACGATGCAATCCATTTTGGCATGATTCATTCTTCCGATAGCCCCAAATAGCAGGGGGGTAGTGTTCGACCGTGCGTATTTGTCGAATAGCAATTGGCGACACTGTGAGTTTTGCAATTGTGGATCATTTAGATGAATTTGGGCGCATCGGTTCCGACTCCATTGTCGTGCCCATCCAGGGTCATCCATTTGCCGAGTTAGAACCGGTGGGTGCGGCCCTACCTGTTCACGAAGTGAAACTTCTCGCCCCCATCCTTCCCAGCAAGATTGTGTGCATCGGGAAGAATTACGCAGACCATGCGACTGAAATGAATAGCGAGTTACCTCAGGAGCCCTTGATTTTCCTGAAACCAAATACCAGTGTCATTGGTCCTGACGAGACGATCCTGCTTCCTCGACAGTCCAATCTTGTTCACCATGAAGCTGAGTTGGCCATTGTTATTGGAAGGTTCTGTAAGGACGTTCCACTCGAGCGAGTGCCAGAAGTAATTCTTGGGTATACCTGTGCAAACGATGTCACGGCGCGTGATCTACAAAACACCGATGGCCAATGGACTCGAGCCAAAGGTTTCGACACCTTTTGCCCACTGGGTCCGTGGATCGAAACAGAACTGAATACAACCGATCTTGCGATCACATCTTATGTTGGTTCTGAACTCCGCCAGTCGGGGAATACGAAGGACTTGATTTTCAACGTTGCACAGATCGTGAGTTTCGTGAGTGCGTGCATGACGCTCCTCCCGGGCGATGTGATTTTGACAGGAACGCCCTCAGGAGTGGGACCACTGGCACCCGGAGATCAGGTCGATGTTGAAATTGAAGGAATTGGTAATTTAATCAATTACGTGAGCGCGGGGGAGTAATGACCTCTGATATCCGGGTTCGGTTCTGTCCGTCTCCCACTGGAAATCCCCATGTAGGAATGATCCGAACCGCACTCTTTAACTGGGCATTCGCTCGTCACACGGGAGGGACTTTCGTTTTCCGCATTGAAGATACCGATTCAGCGAGGGATTCCCAAGAGTCATATCAGGCATTACTCGATTCCATGCGCTGGCTTGGTCTCACATGGGATGAAGGGCCTGAAGTTGGCGGACCGTTTGGGCCCTACCGCCAATCGGAGCGCAGTGCGATTTATCAGGATGTTGTTGGCAAACTTCATGATTCCGGGTACACCTACCCTTGTTTTTGCACGACAGAGGAGTTGAACGCTCGCAGGGAAGTTGCCAGACAGGAGAAACGAGCACCCGGCTACGACGGACATTGCCGGAACTTGTCTACTGCCGAACAGGATAAATTCCGTTCTGAGGGACGGGAGGCTGTTATCCGATTCCGCATGCCGGGAACCGACTTCACGTGGAACGACCTCATTCGAGGTGAAGTCACCTTCAAAGCAGAACATGTTCCCGACTTTGTTTTGGTTCGGGGTAATGGAGAGCCTCTGTACACGTTGGTCAATCCTGTTGACGATGCTCTCATGCGCATTTCCCATGTTCTGCGGGGTGAAGATCTGTTGTCTTCCACACCCCGCCAATTAGCCTTGTTTGATGCCTTGCGGCATATCGGGGTCGCGCACTTCACACCTGAATACGGTCACCTCCCCTATGTCATGGGTGAAGGAAACAAGAAACTTTCCAAGCGCGATCCCGAGTCTTCCTTAGCCATGTATCGAGAAATCGGATACCTTCCCGAGGCACTCTTGAATTATTTAGCGTTATTGGGTTGGTCGATGGGTAACGATGTTGAATTCTTCTCACCGACTCAAATGGCGGAGGCTTTTACGCTCGAGCGGGTGAATCCCAACCCTGCTCGTTTCGATCTGAAGAAGTGCACCGCCATTAACGGCGATTGGATTCGTTTCATCTCACCACTATTGCTGACCGAACTTCTCGTCCCATTCCTAGCGCGGGCGGGATTGATATCCGAAGTGCCAACGGAGCAGGAATCCGCCAGATTAAATCAATCGGTGCCGTTGATTCAACAAAGGCTGGACACTTTAAGTTCAGCGTCCGAGCTCTTGGCCTTTCTATTCACTGATTCAGTTGCAATTGATCCCTCATTGTGGACCGATGAATCTCAATCGGTACTTGCGCGAAGCATTGAGGTCTTGGAGCCTTTGGCGGATTGGGGCACAGATGCAATTCACAATGCATTGCGGTTTGCACTGGTGGACGATATGGGACTTAAACCCAAACTCGCGTTTGGCTCAGTGCGGGCGGCAATAACGGGTCAAAAAATTTCGCCCCCGCTTTTCGAGTCTATGGAGATCCTGGGTAAAAACACGTGCCTCGAACGATTGGGGCGATCGGTGGAATCACTCCAAGCCTGATGAATAGGCTACGGAGCCTGCAGATAGACTTTGTCGGCATCCCATGGGGTATGGGGTAATTGGCAGCCCAACTGATTCTGATTCAGTTAGTCTAGGTTCGAGTCCTGGTACCCCAGCGAACTGTGGGCAACCACGGTTTTTTTATGGCCCCGTTGTGTAGTGGCCTAGCACGCCGCCCTCTCAAGGCGGTAGCGCGGGTTCGAATCCCGTCGGGGCTACCACATGGTGGGGGGACCGTTCGCGGTTCCCTCACCAACTGGGCGCGAAGGCCGCTGAAACAGGAGGAAGATTGATGGCACTCGAATCGTTAACGGCAGTCGAAGTCGCGCCGCTCACCATGCTCACCATGGCGGAGAAAGTATGGGCCGATCACATTGTGCATCAAGGTGATGGGGAACCAGACCTGCTTTATATTGATCTTCACCTGATCCATGAAGTAACCAGTCCGCAGGCCTTCGATGGCCTGAGAACGGCTGGACGGCCCGTGCGGCGCCCGGATCTCACGGTCGCCACCGAAGATCACAATATTCCGACAATTGACGTAGATAAACCGATTGCCGATCCAGTCTCTCGAATACAGGTGGAAACACTTCGTAAAAATTGCGATGAATTTGGTGTACGGCTGTATCCACTTGGCGATATCGAGCAGGGCATTGTCCACGTCGTGGGCCCACAAATGGGTTTAACTCAACCGGGCATGACAATTGTGTGCGGTGACTCTCACACCAGTACCCACGGAGCCTTTGGGGCACTCGCATTCGGAATTGGCACCAGTGAGGTGGAACATGTTCTCGCCACCCAGACCCTCCCGCTCAAGCCATTCAAGACCATGGCTATCAATATTGATGGAGAACTCCCTGCCGGGGTGACGGCCAAAGACATTATTTTGGCCGTGATTTCGAAAATTGGAACGGGCGGAGGACAGGGGTACGTTCTGGAATATCGCGGCTCAGCTATTCAATCGCTGTCCATGGAAGGCCGCATGACCATCTGCAATATGTCCATTGAGGCTGGCGCCCGAGCCGGAATGGTCGCCCCAGATCAGACAACTTTCGAGTACATCAAGGGCCGTCCCCATGCCCCCGAGGGTCAGGATTGGGACGACGCGGTGGTCTATTGGGAATCTTTGACAACAGATCCAGGTGCCCAATTTGATGCCGAAGTACATATTGATGCAGCAACGCTTTCTCCTTATGTCACTTGGGGAACCAATCCAGGACAGGGATTGCCTCTTTCATCTGTCGTTCCGGATCCGGCACAGGCACACAGCGGTGAGGAACGGATGGCAATCGAGCAAGCACTTGCCTACATGGATCTCACGCCAGGTACCCCATTGAGAGACATCAGGGTCGACACGGTTTTCCTCGGTTCATGTACCAACGGTCGAATTGAAGATCTCCGCGCGGCTGCCTCGGTGCTCCGAGGTAAACACATTGCATCGGGGGTTCGACTTCTGGTCGTTCCCGGTTCCACTCGAGTACGGTTGCAGGCCGAGTCTGAGGGCTTGCATCAGATATTTCTCGATGCAGGTGCGGAGTGGCGCGGTGCGGGATGTTCCATGTGTCTTGCCATGAATCCTGATAAATTGGCTCCGGGTGAACGAAGTGCATCGACTTCCAACCGCAACTTTGAAGGAAGACAAGGACCGGGGGGCCGGACCCACCTAGTGTCGCCCGAAGTGGCCGCCGCAACAGCGATCATCGGGACCCTGTCAGCTCCAGCCGATCTGGAGGTGGCATCCTGATGGAATCCTTCGTGACCCATACGGGTACCGCCGCCCCTTTGCGGCGCAGCAACGTGGACACGGATCAAATCATTCCGGCCGAGTACCTCAAGCGGATTACCCGCCATGGATTTGAAGATGCTCTCTTTGCATCATGGCGAAATGACCCTGAGTTTGTGCTCAACCTCCCGCAGTATCAAGGCGTGAGCGTGCTGGTAGCCGGATCAGATTTCGGAACCGGCTCTTCGCGGGAACATGCAGTGTGGGCACTTCAGGATTTTGGGTTCAAAGCGGTCCTGAGCTCACGTTTTGCTGACATTTTTCGGGGTAACTCAGGAAAGGGTGGTCTTCTTGCCGCTCAGATTTCGCAGGAAGATATTGAGTTCATCTGGGGGGTCATCGAAACCAATCCTCAGATCCCAGTCACCATCGATCTTGAAGCAAAGACAGTCTCCGTGGGTGATTTTACCTGTGAATTTGAAGTCGACGACTATGTCCGTTGGCGCCTACTCCGTGGCCTAGATGACATCGGTCTCACCATGCAACACCAGTCTGATATTGACCTATACGAGTCCGCGCGGCCTTCCTTTAAGCCGTCGGTGCGCTAGTTCCACGTTAATCACAATGTCACAATCACCAAGATCAAACTCCACAAAAACTGTTGTATTGCAACGGATATCGGCGTGGCAGACGTTGACCACCTACTTTTATGTTTAGTCTTGGACTGTTGGTCGTCCGATCAACCTGATCACCCTCCGGAGGGGTTAACTCGTGAATAAAGCAGAAATTATTGACTCAGTCGCGACCAAGCTTGAAATGAGTAAGCGCGAAGTTACGGCTGTTGTGGACCTATTCATTGATGAAACTAAGCGGTCTGTAGTGCGTGGTGAAAAAGTTGCCATCAGTGGATTCGGTGTATTTGAAGCTCAGGCTCGTAAGGCTCGACTCGGCCGTAATCCGCGCACTGGGGAGACTGTCAAGATTAAGGCCACCAAGCTTCCCAAGTTCCGCGCAGGCGCTGAATTTAAAGCATTTGTTGCAGGAGACAAGAAAATGGCGAGTGCAGGTGCTGCACCCAAGAAGGCTGTTGCGAAGAAAGCTGTCGTGAAGAAAGCTGCGCCAAAGAAAGCTGCGCCAAAACGTCGTAAATAAAATCCTCCATGGGTAATGGCCGCCACTTTGTGGCGGCCATTACCCATGTATACCTGCCGTGCGAGCGGGAGCTATCCGCGAATTGGCGGGAGGATAAATCTCTGCCCGATGCGCGGTTGGATTAGTGGTGAAAGGTTTAAATCCTCTAGTGAATGAAATCGTCCTTTTTCATCCAGTCCAACCAGGGGCGAGACCTGAGAAATCGTTACTAGTATTTCAGATTCGTCACGTTGATCCTGACCATCATTGAAAATATCTCCGGATTCGTTTTTGTCCAATGCGTTTCTAGTGGCAGCGCCAACACCGATTCGAATTGCATCCCACAGGTTAACTGCAGTATCCACATCTCTGCGCGCGCCAATGAGTTCCTTATCCAATATTTCGATTGCGCCACTCTCTCGGTGCATGGCTCTCGAACGTGGACCGAAGTGTGGCATGGGTGCTGTGCTGCGAGTACGCATCCACATTGTGCTACCAATGCCTTCTGCGTCGGGGACAAACGCACTTTCATATTCTGCGCCCCGGTTAAGAAAGGTATCTACCTGGGCAGGAAGGAGGCAGGGGAGATCACCCAATACAACGAGAATGCTGCGCTGATCAGGTGGTTCAAGTGAAGCGATTCCCAGATAAATCGCAGGGAGTAGGCCGTCACTTTGACTTTCCACAATGACGCGGCAATTCGAATCGCGAGCGAGTTCACAGATTGTGGGATCCGCAGAGATGACGGTGACAGAAGCAACCAACTCGCTGTTGCTAAGTGCTGTGATTACATCGGTGATGAATGGGAGGGCTAAATCCTCTCGCCCGAGTCGACTTTTTGCATGTTTAAGCCGCTTAGCTGGAACAATCGCATGCCATCGACGGTTAAACATGGGTTCATTCAATCGTGCCTGCGGGTAGTCTGTGCGAGTGCCTGGTCATCCGACTCGATCATCAAAGCTTGGGCCCGGGTATCGCATTGCGGTGATTCTTCTGAAGCCCGTTTTAGTTTTGTTCACCAAGAGGGATTGGCGTGGATTTGACCAGTTGAAGTCAGTTGACGGTGGACTCATTGTCGCGACGAACCACACGTCATGGTTTGATCCACTGCCGGTCGCACATGCCCTGTACGCACATGATCGTCCCCCCCGATTTTTGGGTAAGGAATCGGTTTTCCGCGTACCGATTGTGGGGTGGGTTATTTCGAATGCAGGTCAAATTCGGGTGTATCGGGAAAGCTCCGAGGCAATGGCTGCTTTTCGCGATGCCGTACTCGCGGTCGAACATGGTGAATGTGTCGTTGTTTACCCCGAGGGAACAATTACCAAGGATCCCCATCTGTGGCCCATGGAGGGTAAAACGGGGGCGGTGAGAATCGCTTTGGCCTCCGGTCGTCCGCTGTTCCCCATGGTGCAGTGGGGTCCACAGGCTGTCATGCGTCCGTACAAGAAGGAACTTCGTTTAATCCCCAGGAAAACCATGCATATTTGGTTGGGGGAGCCCATTGATCTCTCTCCCTATCGCAACATGGATTGGACGCCTGAGTTGTTACATGAAGCAACTGAAAAACTGATGCGGGCTTTAGCACAGATGGAGGGGCAGATACGTGGGGAGACTCCTCCGGCTATCTTGTACTCGCCACCAAGGGTGACTGAGAACTCTGATGGACACCCGAGTGATGGAGGCGGATCGTGACCACTGTAGCCATGATGGGCAGCGGATCCTGGGGGACGGCATTTGCTGCGGTTCTCGCAGATGCCGGGTGTCAGGTGACCATGTGGGGACGTGACCAGCAGGTGGCCGATTCCATTTCATTCGATCACATGAATCCGACCTATCACCCCGGTGTGATTCTTCCCCGGTCACTGGATGCCACCACTGATGCAGGTAAGGCCCTACGAGGTGCCACGGTTGTAGTGCTCGCTGTTCCATCTCAGTCTCTCCGTGCAAATCTTCAGCAATGGTCTGAGTTCAGGCACCCCGATATCACCTATGTAAGCCTCATGAAAGGTATTGAATTAGGCACAAATGACCGCATGAGTCAGGTCATTGCCGAAGTTACCGGTGCCCCAAGCGGTCACATAGCGGTGGTTTCAGGTCCCAACCTTGCCAAGGAAATAATTGTCCATCAGCCGACCGCTACAACGGTTGCATCCGAAACTGAAAATTGTGCGCGCCTTGTATCAGATTTATGTACCACCGACTACTTCCGCCCTTACTGGACGACCGACGTTATCGGCACTGAAATTGGTGGCGCGGTGAAGAATGTTATTGCACTAGCGAATGGGATTGCAGTGGGCATGGGGCTGGGTGAGAACTCACAAGCGTCCTTGATCACCCGGGGACTTGCCGAGATTGCTCGGCTGGGCTCAGCTCTCGGAGCAGAAGCCATCACATTCTTAGGCCTCGCAGGAGTGGGTGACCTCGTTGCCACGTGTCAATCCCCGCTATCTCGGAACAGAACATTTGGCGAAAATTTAGGCAAGGGTCTGAGTGTTGAAGAAACAATTTCCGTTACCAAGCAAACATGTGAGGCATATAAAAGTTGTGAACCAATATTGCAGTTAGCGAACGCCTACGGAGTGGATATGCCAATCACCTATGAAGTCGTGCAAGTTTTGCACCACGGCAAACCCCCTGCAGAGTTGCTCACCTCATTTATGCAGCGTGAAACCCGCGCGGAGTAGCGAATATCAGGCCTTATTTAAAGCCGAATCCAGATCAGCCCACAGGTCGTCAGGGTGTTCGATTCCCAGCGACAACCGGATGAGGTTCTCGGGAACCGTTTCGCTCTCCAAAGGCCACCGCCGTCGACGCTCCAGTAAGGATTCCACCCCGCCCAGGCTCGTGGCGTAGGTCCAAATATTCGTGGATCGACACACGAGATCCGCATTCCCCACCACCTCGATGGCTGCGATGGTTCCCCAGTCTGGGTAGCGGACACGGCTGACTCGTGAATCACCCCGTAGTCTCTCCACGATTGCTCGCGCATTTGACTCAGATTTTTCGTATCGAAGATAGAGAGTTCGGAGCCCGCGAAGTGCCAGATAACAGTCAAATGCGCTCGGCATGGCTCCTAAGAGAATGCGGCGTATGTGAATCTGATCGGTGAGTTGGGGGTCAGATGTAATAACCGCACCCATTAAGAGGTCTGAATGGCCACTCAGAATCTTGGTCACACTGTGCAGAACATAGTCAGCACCCATGGTCAAGGGTCTTTGGGCAACGGGTGTCGCGAACGTGTTGTCCACCACGCTGATCACCTTGTTGGCCTTGGCGGCAGTCAGACATATTTCAACGTCTGCTACATCCAGCATGGGATTAGTTGGTGATTCCAACCACAGGTAATCCGCTTTCGGCAAAGCCGCCAAAATTCTTTGGGTGTCGTGAACGGGTAATAGCACCAAATTAATGAACGCACGTTCGGCGAGTTCCTTGAGTCTGACGGCAACACCCGTATAGGTATTTATTGGAGCGATGACCGTGGCACCGTGTGGAATCAGATCTAAGATCGCATTTGCTGCTGCCATACCGGAAGAAAAGACAGTTGCATGACCATGCTCCAGTGCACCCAGTGCTTCCTCAAAAGCTGTGGCAGTTGGATTCCCCTCCCTGGCGTATTCGATGGAGCCCTCCGCGTGGAATGTCGATGCAGGAACAATTGGAGTGTTCACGGGGTTATCGGGGATTCGAGGTGGGCGACCGGCGGTGACCGCCGTCGTGCTGGGGTGAACGTCAGATTCCATTGCTCAACCCTAACTAAAGTCCGATCCACGGGTGCACAACATCCGGAGTGCCTAGCGATACGGTCAGGGCATGTCCGGTGACATCGCTTTTGTGCCCACAACGGTGGGTATTATTTTTGGCGGAGTAGGTCCCGAGCACGGAGTGTCCTGTTTAAGTGCCCGATCAATTGCTCGAGCAATCGAAGAGCAAGGATTCAAACTGTTATGCATTGGTATCAGCACTTCGGGCAAGTGGTGTGTCGTGCCTTCTGAAGTGGTTAAGAACTACGCGATTGTTGGCGGATCTCTGCCTGGTGTTTCCGCAACGGGCAAACCTGTGACTGTTCATCTTGACCCGAATTCACCAGGATTCGTGGTCGGTGCGGAATTCATGCCCTGCGGGGTTGTCTTCCCGATAGTTCACGGCGTCGGAGGTGAGGACGGCCAACTTCAGGGTCTGCTCCAATCTGCAGGGATCACCTATGTTGGTTCAGGTATCGAGGCCTCCGCCATCGGCCTGAATAAAGTGACAGCGAAACGTTTGGTTCGGAGTAGTGGGATCGAAACTGGGGAGTGGCTGAGTGTTAACACACTCGAAGCAAGTGAGAACTCGCAATTCGATTCGACACGTGTGTGGAGTCACTTCGGTGGCTCAGAATTATTTATTAAGCCCGTTTCAGGCGGTTCATCAGCAGGGATAACTCTTGTTAAGGAACAAGGTGAGTTGGACTTTGCTTTGGCTGCCGCCACCCAAGTCTCGGAATTGTTGATCGTGGAAAAAAGAATAATCAAGCCTCGCGAGTTTGAAGTGGCCATTCTTGAAACGGACCTGGGGGTGCAGGCCAGCCCGGTCGGCGAGATAAAGGTTCACCCAGAATTTGAGTTTTATGATTTTCAGGCAAAGTACCTGTCACATGGCGCTGAGTTGATTACCCCTGCGAAACTTGAGCCCGATTTCGCCGATCATATTCGTTCGACAGCCATCGAGGTATTTCGAATATTGGGGTGCCGTGACTACGCTCGAGTTGACTTCTTCCTGGATGAAGACTCTCAATTGATATTCAATGAGATCAATACCGTGCCAGGGTTTACCTCAATTTCCATGTTCTCACGCATGTGGGCTGCCGGGGGAATCGATTTTCCGGACCTCGTTCATCAGCTATTGGGAAATGCATTGGCAAGATCCACCAGTAACCCGGAGGAAAATTCATAATCCGATGGAATATTAATCTCCACAAATTCGGTCGAATTTACGCTCGTAAACCGTTGACCCTGAGTGAGTTTTTCAGGCAACCAGTCAACTCCGTTGACTGAAATCAGTTGACTCGTGGACTGCAATGACGCAGGTTTAATCACCCCGCACCTGAGCACAATTGCCGGATCTCCCCAAGCAGCGACTCCCTGGTCTGAGCGGGTTGTAGAGCGAATTAGCTCCCCGGCAATTTCAACCGGGAGGGATTGAGTCAAGGTGGTGCAATAGGCCGAGGAACCAGTTAGCCCGGGCTCAACGTTGAGTTGTTGCGAACAACCCGCCAGAAAAACAAGACTCGCAAAGCCGGCTATTGCGGGTGCCACGGCGAACGACTTCAATGTGCGAGGAATGATCACACATGCACCCTATAGTTTCAGTTGTTCATATTTTGATCGAGAGGGAGTCCTGTTTCATGGCTGCGATATCAGGCGATGACAATGCGTCCAATGCCGTTACTTTGCAGAGCCTGGGTGAGTTTGCTGTCATAGATCGATTGAAAGATATTGCAAAGCTTGGTTCGCGGGAAATTTCGATTCCCGATCCTGTTGTCGGTTCCGGAGATGACTCGGCAATTGTGGCATTTGGTAGTGCTCACGTTGCCATGAGCGTTGATCTGTTTGTTCAAGATCGACATTTTCGAACAGATTGGTCTACCGGCGTGGATATTGGACGCCGGTGCGCCGCAGCGTCCATGTCAGATATTTGCGCCATGGGTGTTGAGCCCAGCACATTGCTCGTCGGTGTGGCCGCCCCACCTGAAACAACCATGTCATGGATAACGGAAATGTACTCTGGTCTGGTTGAAGAAGCAGCCATCGCCGGCGCACGAGTTGTGGGTGGGGATCTCAGTTCCGCAATCGCCATCATGATCTCTGTGACGGCACTGGGGCAGGCACCTAAAAAGGGTGCTGTTACCAGATCAGGGGCACGTGTCGGCGATGTAGTGGCAGTCCATGGTGCACTCGGTAGGGCGGCCGCAGGGCTGCGGGTACTGCAGCGCGGTTTACGGTCGCCTCGATCACTTGTGGATTCGTATAGGTTTCCCCATGTTGACTACACGGCGGGAGTTCGCGCCCGTGATGCCGGAGCCCACGCAATGATCGATGTGTCCGATGGCCTGGTTGCAGATCTTCGACACATTGCTGACGCATCCGTGGTGACAATCAATATTGACAAGGGCCTATTAATGGTTCCCGAGGACCTGACAAGTGCGGCCGCTGCCTTTGGACTTGATCCCCTGACATGGGTCCTGGAAGGCGGTGATGACCACGCAATCATCGCTACTTTTCCAGTTGCGGCAACATTACCTGCGGGCTTCCACGCGATCGGAGTAGTGAACGAGAGGGGCGAACACGGTGTCACCGTGGATCAGGCGATCTTTGAGGGTTCTGGCGGATACTCGCACTTTCATCAGTGAGCGGTTCTTCTCAGGGCACTCGGACGCCTAAAAAAGGTGGAGCCGCATTCGCAGCCCCACCATGAAAGTCTCAGATTAGGAAGCGCGCGCGACTTTCCCAGCCTTGATACACGAAGTACAAACATTCAAACGTTTGGGGGAGCGACCCACCATGGCGCGCACCCGCTGAATATTTGGGTTCCAACGACGCTTTGTCCGGCGATGTGAATGAGAAACGTTATGCCCGAAGCTAGGGCTCTTTCCGCAGATATCGCAGTTTGCAGCCACAGGAACTCCTCAGGTGTATCGGCCTGAACACGTCAGTACCGTTAGGTAGGTTGATAACACATTGTCTTGTGAGCTCGGTGTCAACCACGAGGCCATGCACCAACATCACGAAACCTGAGAAAGAATAGCCCAAGTGCGATAGAGATATTAAGGAGGGGTGAGGTGGCCGGTTCATTTACTCTCCCCATGCTGGCGAATTGGCTGCTTGAGGCTCAATCTTCACTTCGGGCGGCAAGGGCTGAAATTGATGCCCTGAACGTATTTCCCGTCCCCGATGGCGACACTGGAACAAATCTGTATCTCACCTGGGAGGCCGCGTGCTCAGGTTTCCGTCAAGGCGTTGTCCTGGATTCCGAGGCTCGTCACTTTGAGGCGACCGCACACCAAATAGGGCGCAATGCGATTTTGGGTGCACGCGGGAACTCCGGAGTGATCATGTCGGCACTCCTGCGCGATTTGTGCATCAGCATCGCACGGGAGCCACATGCTTTCGCACAGGCGTTGCGTGCAGGAACTGCCGGGGCCTACTCGGCGGTTGCAGCGCCGGTCGAAGGCACGATTCTTACGGTTGCCCGCGCATGCGCCGATCAAGCTGAGGAAATTACCAAGCGAGGAGGCGAATTACCTGAAATTGTCAGTGGTGCCGCCGATGCCGCCTATCAGGCTTTATTGCGGACACCCGACTTGCTCGAACAATTGCGCAACGCGGGAGTTGTGGATGCAGGTGGCCGCGGTCTCGTCGTGGTGCTCGATTCCTTAGTGACCAGTTTGACCGGGGTCAGTCCTCGGCGAGACCTTCTTCAGCATTCCTCGAGGTTCCCGGCAAAGTTCCCGACCACACCTGGAAAGGCACAAAATAACTCTGAAGATTTCGAAGTGATGTACCACCTGAAATGTGAGTCAGTCGACACCCTCCACAAAACCTTGGCAGCGGTGGGACAAAGCATCATGATCGCTGGAATTGATGGCACCTGGAATGTACACGTGCATGTGTCACCATATGCAATTGCGGATTCCATCAATGCAGGTCTCGCATTGGGATCGGTGTCCAAAATTTCCGTGACACCGTTGGGTAAAGAAGATTCCGCGGGCAACTTCATGGTCCACGGCTTACCGGCCGAATTGAACTCACCCGGAGACACATTAACCCCTGAGCGAATAATCAGCGACACACGGAATACTGGCTATCAATCTCCTCAACGACAGAGGGCACTCATAGCGGTAACCCATGGCTGGGGAGTGGAATCGCTTTTAGCGGAACAAGGAATTACGTGTGTACCCATCCCCGCTCGTCAACAACCTTCGGCTGCAGAGTTAATCAGCGCGGGGAAACGCACAGAGTGTGCGCAATTGGTTTTATTGCCTTCTGACAAAGACGCTCACGCGGTAGCGGATATAGCGGCAACGGAGTTAAAGGCGCAGGGCATGCGCGCGACGGTGATTCCCACAAAGTCCATCACGCAAACACTTGCGGCGGTCGCCGTACATGATCCTGATCAAGACTTTGAGCAAGATGTCGTCAACATGACACGCGCCTCAAGTTCAACTCGCTACGGTGCCGTCACAGCGGCGACCCGAAATGTTCTCACCATGGCAGGTGAGTGTCAGTCCGGTGACATTCTTGGGGTGATTGACGGTGAAATAGCTGTTATTGGGGGTGAATTTGCTCATGTTTCCTGCCTAGTACTTGACAAGATGCTCGCGCCCGGAGCCGAACTTGTGACCATTGTTTGTGGCCAGGACAGCCATGACTCAGATCTTCACGGTATTCGAACGTGGATTAATTCTCACAATCCGCTGCTGGATGTAGATGTCATTCGTGGCGGGCAACCGTTGTGGCCGTTCATCTTTGGGGTGGAGTAATTCCCCATGCAAGCTCAGGAGTATGTGAATCGTTCCCTCAAGGAGCTTATTGGGGGAAAGACCGCCGCCGCATTGAGTAAGTCCTTTGGAATTGAGACAGCTGGAGAACTCCTCAATCATTACCCGCGCCGGTACGCGGAGAGGGGACAACTCACTTCATTCGATCGCATTGAAATTGGCAAACCTGTAACGATCATGGCCACAATCTCTGCGGTGACCGCTCGACGCATGAAAACTAAGCGAGGATTCGTGCTGGTGGTCGCCGTGACCGATGGCAAGGAGCAAATGGAATTAACGTTCTTTAACCAGAAGTGGAGAGAAAAGGAGCTTCGAGTTGGGCGATCGGGGCTATTTGCAGGCACAGTTAACGAGTATCACGGCGCGCGTACCTTGACCCATCCGCAGTATCAACTTTTTGGGAGCGGTGATTCGTCAGATTTAGAGGCTTTCACTGACTTTGCGGGCAGTATTATTCCGGTTTATCCGAGTTCTCAGGCAATTACTTCTTGGCAGATTGCGGCCGCTGTCGATGTAGTGCTGGCGTCTCTCGATGAATTACCTGATCCAATTCCACTGGAACTTCGCGTGAAACACGGACTCATGGATCGTTCACAGGCCATCAGAGCCATTCACCAACCTGATTCACATGAGGATATTGAGCGGGCGCAGTTTAGGCTCAAATATCAGGAAGCTTTCGTGCTCCAAGCCGTGTTGGAATACCGCAGGCAAGAGCGGCGCACCATGTCGGCGATTGCCCGACAATCGAAAAAACATGTGCTTCGGGAGTCATTCGATCAATCACTGCCATTTGATCTGACCGACGGTCAGATCAAAGTCGGTGAGGAAATTGAACTGGATCTTCGTGGAACTTCTCCCATGATGCGTTTACTTCAAGGTGATGTCGGAAGTGGGAAGACCATAGTTGCATTGCGTGCAATGCTGGAGGTGGTTGAGTCAGGCGGACAAGCGGCCTTGCTCGCGCCCACTGAGGTGTTGGCGGCACAGCACTTCGAATCACTCACGGCCTTGCTAGGTGGTCTTAGCGACTCGGGTACCGACTACGTGAGTCCTTCCGAGAGTTCGCGGATCTCAGAGTCTCGCGAGGGACTCGATCCCAAGGTGCGAATTACTTTGCTCACCGGTTCATTAACCTTGCCAGCTCGAAAGCAAGCACTACTCGATATTGCATCGGGTAGTTCACATATTGTGGTGGGTACTCACGCGCTCATTCAAGATCACGTTGATTTTTTCGATTTGGGTTTCGTCGTTGTAGATGAACAGCATCGATTTGGAGTTGAACAGCGGGCAGCACTCATGTCTAAGGGTCGTCAGGAGGCACGCCCCCATCTATTGGTCATGACGGCGACCCCCATTCCACGCACAACTGCACTCACCGTCTTCGGCGATCTCGATATTTCAACCCTCCATGAAGCACCATCCATGAGGGCACCAGTGGATACATACGTTGTCAGTCCCCAAGCGAACCCAACTCACGCAGCGAGAGTGTGGGAGCGAATGCAAGAAGAGGTCGCAGCGGGAAATCGTGTCTTTATTGTTTGTGCCAGTATCTCTGAAACTGCAGGGGATCTAGATCAAGACCAGGACCCAGGTCATCTTTATTCCCAAGGGGAGTCTCGCGACCACATTGTGTCGGTTGAACAATCTTTGGCCGAATTGGCGCAAAGGTATCCAGCGATCACGTTCGCGGGCTTGCACGGGAAAATGAAGCCGGAGGAAAAACGAGCTGTCATGAAGAGTTTTCGAAGCAACGGTGCAGGTGCCATCGACGTGCTCGTTGCGACAACTGTCATTGAAGTGGGTGTGGATATTCCCGAGGCAACCATGATGATTATTCATAATGCTGAGAGGTTTGGTATCTCGCAATTGCACCAGTTGCGGGGACGAATTGGCAGGGGAAATAAACCGGGTCTTTGCATCTTGATGCAAGACAGGTTCGTAAACCCGGTTGCTCAACAGCGACTCGAGGTAGTTGCCTCAACCCGCGACGGATTTGAGTTGGCTCAGCGTGACCTTGAACTCAGGGGGGAAGGCGATGTCTTGGGCCTTGAACAATCGGGTGCAGCAACGTCCCTCCGACTATTGCGAGTCATTGAGGACTTGGCGTTGATCGAGTCAGTGCGCCAAGAAGTTGGTGCTTTGGCTCATACGGATCAATGGTCACAAACGATTGCTGCAATAGAACTTGCTGAATTCATCCGAGTGGATCAGTTAGAAAAAACATGACGCGCATTATTGGAGGGTCGGCGCGTGGGCATCGGTTATCAGTACCGTCAACAGGCACACGACCTACATCTGATCGCATTCGCGAGGCGTTGTTCTCTTCGTTGGACAGTTGGTTATTGAGCGAGGATTTGTCATGGGGGGATATATGGTTTGCGGATCTGTACGCAGGATCAGGTGCTATCGGACTTGAAGCTGCGAGTAGAGGCGCGGCGAACGTGGTTCTCGTCGAACAGCAATCAGGTGCCCTGAAGATTATTCAGGAGAATATCCAGCGAACACGACTGCCGCTCGTGACGGAGCGATCTGATATTTCACAGTGGAATCCCAGCCACGCCTTCGATGTCATCTTCATGGACCCTCCGTATTCCACCACCGATCAAGAGGTATCAGCGACCGTTCTGCGCCTGGCCGACTCACCGGAAGCGGCTTCGGCTCTTTTTGTCATTGAACGGGGTCTGAGAAGTGGAGATCCATTCGAAGGACTGGACCCAAGTCATTTCCACAAGAAGTGGGATCGGGCCTATGGTGACACCCGGCTTTGGTACGGTCACCTGGTGGGAGGAACCGAATGAAGATAGCGGTGTGTCCGGGTTCATTTGATCCGGTGACCAATGGGCATTTTGATGTATTCGAGCGCGCATCCCGGATGGCAGACGAAGTTGTAGTCGCTGTCTTGATCAATCGGACGAAATCCAGCCTCTTCACCGTCGAGGAGCGGATCCAGATGCTTACCGAGGTGACAAAGCCGTTAGGCAATGTGCGCGTCGATTCTTTTTATGGCCTCCTTGTGGATTACTGCAAGGACCATGGAGTGAATGCAATTGTGAAGGGACTTCGGGCGGTGAGCGATTTTGACTACGAATTGCAGATGGCCCAAATGAATTTCCGGCTTGCTGGGGTAGAGACTTGCTTTATTTCAACTAATCCGCTTTATAGCTACTTATCGTCGAGTTTGGTCAAAGAGGTCGCAACTCACGGTGGCGATGTCACAGGTTTGGTCCCTGAAATCGTGTTGAAACGCTTGAAGAGCAAAATTTCTAGCACAATGTGACTATTGATTTTCTTATCAACTGACACGCAACCGAGGAGTAACAGGTGGACGTCCAAGAGAGACTAGATGAACTGACTGTCATGGTTGAAGATGCCAAGTCCATGCCATTGTCCGCATCCTGTGTCCTTAATCGGTCTCAATTGCTGGATCTCATCGAAGAAATTCGGCAACTGCTTCCCGAATCTGTCTATCGGGCCGACGAATTATTGGCCGATCGCGAGGCTGTTGTTTTGGATGGCAGGCGGGAGGCGGATCGCATTTTGGAGCAGGCTCGATCACAAGCCGATCACATGGTGTCTGAACATGAAGTGTACTTAGCTGCAGTCGCAGAGAGTAATGCGTTGCGATCGGAGACCGCGGCGGAAACTTCACGCATGAGGGCGGAAACTGACGACTACATCGATTCGAAGTTGGCTACATTTGAAATTACTCTCCAAAAGACTTTGCAGACGGTCGATCGCGGACGTGAGCGATTAAGAAGCCAGATGTACCAGGAGTTGGCCCCAGGCATTGACTCCGATCAGTCTGAATTTTTCGACGCTCAGTCGTAGATCAGTCAGTAGTAGATTAATTGGTTTCGGGCCAAGATTTAGTGAGATTTTAAGGTTGTGACTTGTCATGAATACTGAGGAATCAAGTTTCATTATTCCGCTGACGCATTTACAGCGGCGTCCAGGAAACATGTGGGAAGCTGAGTTATCTTTCAAGGCACCGGTTGACATGGGAGTGGCACTTGCTCACGTGGATCCTGATTCCGCGCTCGTGGCGGAAGTGAGACTGGAATCCGTGCTAGATGGAGTTTTAGCATCCGCCACCGTGGACTACAAGGTGATTGCCGAGTGCGCTCGATGCCTGGAATCATTGGAGTGGGAAGACTCCAGCGAGTTTGTTGAACTGTTTCTCTATCCTGAGACCGACTCACGCGGGCGGGAAATTCAAGGTGGTGAACATGAATGGGTCGAGGGTGATTCTGAGACCGCGACCAGATTTATCCATAATGACTCTGTAGATCTTGAGGAAGTCGTTCGAGATGCAATTGTTCTCGACTTACCGCTTAAACCGTTGTGCGACCCCGCATGCGAGGGCCTTTGTGTCACGTGTGGGGAGAAACGCGATGGGGGAGACCATGACCATGTGGCCACGGATCCTCGATGGGCCGCATTGGAGTCCCTCCGAGAGGAATAACCCCCGGCTAATCACCTAATTGACCGAGGTGGAATACTCGTGTGTTGATCAGAAATTGATCACCCGATTATTCTTAGTGAAGATTATTCGTAGTGAAGATTATTCGTAGTGAAAGAGGATCCCGTGCCAGTCCCGAAGCGGAAGACATCGCGTTCCAATACCCGCCACCGTCGTTCGCAGTGGAAAGCGGTGGCGCCGACACTCGTGACGTGCGCCCGTTGCCAGGAAAAACGGCTGGCTCACACCGCGTGTCCGACTTGCGGTACGTACGCCAAGCGCCGCGTCCTCGAGGTCTGATAACTAGCTTCACCGCACATATCCGACGAATAATTCAGGTACTCTGATAATCATGTCGGCTCCACACCAGACAACCTCTTCGGAGTTCATCGAAGAAGTAATTCTCGATATCGTGAAAGACGCTTTTGGAGATCTTCCATTGATTCGAGTTGACACGCCTCTTCTCTCCTTAGGTTTTCAGCCAAGTCATGCGGTGTTACTCGCCTACCTGTCTCAGGTAGCCGGACTCACTGTCCCCACCGATCATGATTTCGCATCCGTGATCACCATCGGGGATCTCGCAGCCGTGTGTCATTCGGGCGGTTCTGATGATTGAACGAAATCTCAGCCAGGGATCTACGCCTGATCATCAATCACCCGAAAGTGACCCAGCAGCACTTGCGGCCATTCTCCGCGTTGAGTGCGATATGGAGTTACTCGACCTGGCCCTCGTTCATCGATCCTTTGCTTATGAAAATGGCGGACTTCCAACAAATGAGAGACTCGAGTTCCTCGGAGATTCAGTATTGGGTCTCGTGGTAACCGACACTCTGTATCGTGATTTCCCCGATCTTCCAGAAGGTCAGTTAGCCCGAATGCGTGCCTCGGTTGTTAACGCACAAGCGCTGGCAGATGTGGCTCGGTCCTTGGGATTGGGCTCCTATATTCGTTTAGGCAAAGGCGAAATCTCATCTGGCGGCAGAGACAAGACCTCGATTTTGGCTGATTGCATGGAGGCGGTGATCGGCGCCATCTACCTGTCGAGCGGGATGGAGGGCGCTGATCCGTTTATCTCAGGTATTTTCGGCCCATTGATCAGAGAGGCCTCTCAAATGGGTGCCGGACTTGATTGGAAGACCTCATTGCAGGAACTGACGGGACAGCACTCACTTGAATTACCTGAATACCGAATTTCGGATTCAGGGCCTGACCACGCAAAAAGCTTCATGGCTGAAGTCGTTGTCGGTGGCCAGATTTTAGGAATTGGGCACGGCAGTTCGAAGAAGGTTGCTGAGCAGATTTCTGCCCAGCAGGCGTATCTTGCAATCTCAGATCGCTTCACGCATTAGATCCCATGCCTGAATTACCCGAGGTGGAGGTAGTCCGACGGGGACTTACACCATTTGTTCACAATTCCACCATTAATCGAGTTGAAGTTCGGCACGACCGCGCTACCCGCCGCAACCAAGGTTCTTTTACTGATCAATTACAAGGCCGGGTAATTCAACACATTAGCCGCAGGGGCAAATTTTTGTGGTGTGTCTTGGATCAACCGGAGGCACTGGTGGTCCACCTCGGAATGAGTGGTCAGTTTCGCGTGTACCCATGGACGGATCAAGCGGTACCTGCCGAGCAGAGGCGTCACCCCCACCTGCGAATTTTGGGTGAGATCGAGCAACCCTCGGGAGCCATACTTGACCTGCATTTCCTTGATCAACGCACTTTCGGTGGCATGCACTTATCCCCACTTGTCCTAGACGATCGAGGGGATCACATTCCCGAGTCTGTTATCCACATAGCCCGAGATCCCTTGGATCCGAAATTTAACGCCGGTGACATCGTCAAAAAAATTCACAACTCACAGTCAGAGATCAAACGCGTACTGCTGAATCAGTCAATTCTGTCGGGGATTGGAAATATTTACGCGGATGAGGCACTTTTCCGCTCGGGTCTTCACGGCTCGGTTATCGCCGGGGAGGTAACTGAGAAACATCTCCTCGAGCTTGTGTCCCATGTGAAAGATGTGATGAATGAGGCTCTTGATGAGGGTGGGACCAGTTTCGATGCGCTTTACGTGAATGTCAATGGCGAGTCGGGATACTTTTCCCGGTCTCTCGCCGTTTACGGTCGCGAAGGTGAGCCATGTGATCGGTGTGGGTCGGATATTCAGCGCATTTCTTTCATGAATAGATCAAGCTTCTTTTGTGGCAAATGTCAGCCAAGAATCCCGGCGGTGGCTCACCCTGAACGTGCCGTGTGACCGATAGGCTCTCCCTTGCTTGATCTCCCGTGACGAGTTTGAATACAGCCTCGGTCGTTGATTTGCCTACCATGAAAAGGAAATATAAATCCCGTGCATCTGAAGACTCTCACATTGAAGGGCTTCAAGTCTTTTGCGTCTTCGACCACTTTGCATTTTGAGCCAGGTGTGACCTGCGTGGTGGGACCGAATGGTTCCGGAAAATCCAATGTCGTTGATGCTTTGGCGTGGGTCATGGGCGAACAAGGAGCAAAATCATTGCGGGGCGGCAAAATGGAAGATGTCATCTTCTCTGGCACAACAGGTCGTGCGCCACTGGGCCGGGCCGAGGTGTCACTCACCATTGACAACTCCGATGGCGCATTACCAATTGAGTTTTCAGAGGTAACAATCTCGCGAACACTTTTTCGAAATGGTGGCTCCGAGTACGCCATCAATGGTGAACCCTGTCGCTTGCTTGATGTTCAGGAGCTGCTGAGCGACTCGGGTATTGGGCGCGAGATGCACGTAATTGTGGGACAGGGGCAACTCGATTCCATTCTTCATGCCACCCCCGATGATCGCAGGGGATTCATTGAAGAGGCTGCGGGAGTCCTTAAGCATCGGAAACGCAAGGAAAAGGCACTGCGCAAACTCGAATCCATGGGAGGGAACCTCACCCGCCTCAATGACCTCACCGCTGAATTGCGTCGCCAACTCAAACCACTGGGTCGTCAGGCTGAAGTTGCCCGACGCGCAACCGTGATTCAAAGTGATGTTCGGGATGCCCGGCTTCGTCTCATGGCAGATGACCTCGGCGCACTGCGTGCTTCACTCGCAGCAGAGGTGGCAGATGAAAGTGCGTTGCGGGAACGACAAGCGGATGTGGAGGTGCACATTGCGGAGCTCCGTCAGCGTGAATCCTTGGCTGAAGAGGCCGAACGCGAACAGGGTCCGGAACTGACGCGGATCCAAGAAACATGGTTTTCGCTCAATGGACTTCGCGAGCGGTATTTGGGACTCGTGCAGTTGGGTTCAGAGAAAGTGCGGAACTTGGCTCCTGAAACTGCAGAAGAAAAACTTGGTCGGGATCCCGAAAGTATTGAGGCTGAGGCCCGCAACCTGAGAAAGCATGAATTCGAACTAGGTCGCGAACGTGAATCACTCAGTGAACAGCTCCTGAGTGTCGGAGCGCAGCGGGCGCAAGCCGAAGACGCCTTATCCGCCGAGGTGAGCAGGATTGAGCGCAGCGAACGCGAGTTGGCCGATCACAACACAGCAATTGCGAAATTACGCGGTCAGTGCGAGAGCGCTCAAACGCGGATCGATACTCGGGGCACGGAAATCGAGCGGCTAGTGCAACAGATTCAAGAAGCCCGGGATCGTGGCCGAGATTCCCAGGCCGAATTCCAAGCTATTGAAACCAAAGTTGTTTCACTTGGCCATGGCGAACAGGGACTAGATGCTGAGCACGAAATTGCACAGCAGAAACTTGCGAATGCCGATTCGCGAGTTCACGAACTCATGACAGAAGAAGCGCGACTCGATCGTGAGCGCGCCGCGGTGGCGGCTCGAGTCGAGGCATTGTCCATGGCTCTAGAACGCAAAGATGGCTCGGCCGCCCTCGCCGATTCCTCCCAGGTAATCGGTACGGTCACCGGGCTTCTTCGTCCCGAGCACGGTTACGAGGTAGCCGTATCCGCGGCGCTGGGTGAGTTAGCAAATGCGGTGGTGGTGGCAAATGTCAATGCTGCCATAGATTCCATTGTTTTCCTTAAAAGCGAAGACGCGGGTCGCTCCAGCGTATTGGTGGCGCGTTCAGATTCCAATGAACGCGAGCAGAAGGGAGCCGCTCCAATTGGACGCTGGCTAATTGATTGCGTCCAATCCGACCCATTGATCCAAGGAACCGTAAATTCGCTGTTGGGTGAATTCATTGTGGTATCCGATATCCAGGAATTGCGTTCTCATTCCGAAATCGGCAATCGGTTCCCCATGGTGACAAAAGAAGGTGACACTTTCGTTGCAGGCGTAGCCTCCGGTGGATCGCTGAGCGGCCCGAGTGTGCTGGAGGTGCAGGTTGCCTTTGATGAAGCTCGTGAGACTTTATCGAGCATCGAGATATCCCATCAACGCAATACTTTTGATTTGGCAGCTGCTCGCGCAACCCAAGAAGCGGCAACTCACGAAGTCGAATTTGCA
The DNA here is from genome assembly GCA_018401415.1 of Candidatus Nanopelagicales bacterium. GTDB lineage: Bacteria > Actinomycetota > Actinomycetes > S36-B12 > S36-B12 > UBA4592. Next base: position 298,680 of record JAGYKV010000017.1, read on the forward strand.
CTGGGCAAACTCCATGAATCGGATGCTGAGTTAGCGGCGGTGGCCGAACGCCTTGGTCAGTTGGGTCAGCAGTCCCGAGCAGCGCAAGCGGAGGCGGAGCGACTTGAGGCCGCGCTGACAAATGCCCAGGAAGCTCTGGCCCGTGACACCCACTCACTTGTTGTCTTGGTTGAGCAGTTGCACAGGGCTGAAGGAATTACCCCTCCCAGCGTTAGCCAGGATTCACGCGTACGTCTTGTCCAAGAAGTGGAACTTGCACGATCTCGTGAAGTAGATGCACGTCTAGCCGTGCGAACCGCTGAAGAACGGGTGCGAGCGGTGTCTGAGCGAGCCGCTGCGCTCGAGCAAGATGCCGAAAATGAGCGCACCGCGCGGGCGTCCGCAATTGATCGTCGCGAGCGTCGGGCGTCCGCTCTGATTGTGGCCCAGTCAATTTTAATGGGAGCCAAGGTCGCCCTAGATTTCACAGAAGTCTCTGTTCGTCAGGCCCAGCGGGTTCGTGCGCGGGCGGAACAACTCAAAAAGCTTCGGGACTTAGAACTCACCTTCGTTCGCTCGGAAGTTCGCCAACTCGTCGAGATCCTAGAAGGACTTCGCGACAGCGTCCATCGCGATGAAGTTGTCAAGGCAGAGCAGCGCATGCGAATCGAAGCACTGGAAACCAAAGTTTTGGAAGACTTCGGAATCGAGCCTCAGATTCTCATTGCCGAATATGGTCCTGACCAACTGGTGCCACCGAGCTTGACCGCTCCGGGCGACGAAATTGACCCTGAAGCTCCAGAACCTGTTCCGTACCCCTTTGACCGTGAAGAACAGGTCAAGCGTCTGAAGGTCGCTGAGAAACAACTGGCTCTATTGGGGCGCGTCAACCCACTGGCATTGGAAGAGTATTCCGCCATGGACGAACGTCAACGTTTCTTGACCGAGCAACTCGATGACCTTCGTCGCACACGCGATGACCTGCTCAATATTGTGAAGGAAGTCGATGCTCGTGTTGAGCAGGTTTTCACTGAGGCGTACGTGGAGATTGAAAAGGAATTTGCGGGTGTTTTTGCGCGGTTATTCCCCGGAGGCGAGGGGCGCTTAATTTTGACCGACCCTTCCAATATGTTGACCACGGGAGTAGACGTAGAAGCACGGCCCCCCGGAAAAAAAATCAAGAGACTTTCGCTGCTCTCCGGCGGTGAGCGTTCATTGACCGCGGTCGCGTTCTTGGTCGCTCTCTTTAAGGCTCGGCCATCTCCGTTTTATGTGCTCGACGAAGTAGAAGCGGCGCTTGACGATATCAACTTGGGTCGCTTGATCGATATTATCGAAGAACTTCGTTCGACCTCACAACTCATTGTTATTACACATCAGAAGCGAACCATGGAAATCGCAGACGCACTTTATGGCGCATCCATGCGTGGCGATGGCGTCACCCAGATCATTGGTCAGCGGTTGCGCGAAGTCGAACAGGTAGGAGCCTGACCCTTAACAACCCCCATGACAATGAAAGTTTGGCCCACCAGATACGTCGCCATAATCTCGCCAGGAAAAACTTGTATCCCATTGAACTCCTCGAGGGCAATCAGGGTGTCCGAGAAAGCGAAACTTGCGGCCCCGAGTGCAGGCAGGAAGCGCCAAGGAGATGGAAATCGCAAGGCACTGTTGAGGGCCGAAATCGCCATCCCAAGATCTGATGCGCTGTAAATGAGCACGGGTACCCGCAAATCCCCAGGGGTGATCAGGAAGTTCATCAGCACCCAGTGGCCCAGATTGGGAATGACTGCGATTTTCCAGGCACGAACCAAATCAATTCCCGGAATGCTTTGAAACATCACAATATAAAAGATTTGCGCGACGGCAATGTCGCCTAGCCAAGAAAAAGACAGCGCCGCCACGAGCCAGAGCCGCCAGGCACCTGACAAACGTTGGGAATACATGATTGTGAGTGCCCATGCACGTTGTGAGAAATAGTAGAGCGATCAGTCGCGCGAGCATTCGCCACGCGGTGATGGCGTGAAATCACCCAGTGGCAGGATTACTCGTCATGGACTCCCTTCTGATTATTCTTATTGTTTCAGCAATCATTATTTTTGGTCTTGCGGTTGGTGGATCGATTGCATTCCTGCGCGGCCGCGACTCCGAGGAAGATCACACTCCGCCACGGCCAGGAATTGATTACACCCCCGGCGTTGGCGACGACTCTGCAGAACCGAGAGATACGCCGCGGAGAAACATTGAGTCAATCGAAGTGGGAACCGCGCTTATCGATCGCGAACCGCCGCCTCCCACCGAGCCCGAACTCGCCCAATGGGAGGTTGAAATACCCGACCCCAGTGCGGGGCGCTTGGGTCGGCTCCGAGCCAGATTGGCTCGGTCGAATAACGTTTTCGGGAAGGGTCTATTGAGTCTGCTATCCAGTGGTTCATTGGATGCAGAAGTATGGGAGGAAATTGAAGCGACCCTTCTCGGTGCGGATCTCGGGGTGGGTCCCACCCAAGAACTCATGGGGGAGCTCAAAATCCGAATAGCCGCGGCAGGAGACAGTTCGCCCGAGTTCATGCGGACCGCTCTGAAAGAATCTCTCATTGACCTGATCGATCCGACCATGAATCGCGAAATTGCGCATTCACAAGGTGACCGGCCAGCGGTGATTTTGGTTGTGGGTGTCAATGGAACAGGCAAAACAACCACCGTGGGAAAACTCGCGCGCGTGCTCATTGCCGATCAACAAAGCGTGGTGATGGCCGCCGCGGATACATTCCGAGCAGCAGCCGCCGATCAACTACAAACATGGGGAGACCGGGTAGGAGCTGCTGTGGTCAGGGGTCCAGAAGGCGGTGACCCAGCTTCGGTTGCATTTGAAGCCGTGCAAATAGGCCTCGACAGTGAGGTAGACGTCATTGTGGTTGACACTGCTGGTCGATTGCATACCAAAACAGGGTTGATGGATGAACTGGAGAAAATAAAGCGGGTAATTGAAAAACGAAGTCCTGTTGACGAAGTTCTCCTCGTCATTGATGCCACAACTGGGCAAAATGGGCTCGCGCAAGCGCGCGTATTCAGCGAGGTGGTCGATGTAACAGGAATCGTATTGACCAAACTTGACGGCACAGCCAAGGGCGGAATCGTGGTGGCTGTCCAACGCGAACTCGGCGTGCCGGTGAAACTTGTAGGGCTGGGTGAGGGACCAGATGACCTCGCTCCATTTGACGCGACAGAGTTTGTAGAGGCCCTCATTTCGTAACTTCGTGGAAATATTGCACCAGTTTCTTCACACATTGGAAACACGGTAAGTCCTTATCGGAAACTCATTCCGTGCACTCTTGGTCCACCGAGAGCTACCCCAACAGGGGAGTAGTGGAGAACCACGAGGAGGAAACCTATGGATCCGGCCTTGAATACAGGTGACACAGCATGGATGCTCACTGCAGCAGCGATGGTGTTACTAATGATTCCAGGGCTCGCATTTTTCTATGGTGGAATGGTGCGAGCTAAATCAGTTCTAAACATGATCATGATGGTCATGGGTACTTTGTTTATTGTTGGAGTTATCTGGGTGCTCTTTGGGTATTCCATGACATTTGGCTCCGATATCGGAGGGGTCATTGGCGATCCCACCGAATACCTAGGCCTTGAATCCTTAATGGCAGATAACCCTGAAGCAACGCTTCCGATCATGGCGTTCGTTGCATTCCAAGGAATGTTCGCCGCCCTGACCGTGGGTTTGATCGCCGGGGCAATCCCGGAACGAACTAAATTCAATGGTTGGCTGATTTTCGGGACAGTCTGGGCGATTTTGGTGTACTTCCCAGTGGCTCACTGGGTGTGGGCAACCGGCGGATGGATCTTTGAGTTGGGCGTCATTGACTTTGCTGGAGGCACGGCCGTCCACATCAACGCGGGTGCTGCTGCCTTGGCAATTGCAATAGTTGTTGGTCGGCGGGTCGGTTGGCCACGTACGCCCATGCGTCCCCACAATTTGACCCTCGTCATGATTGGTGCAGCGCTGCTCTGGTTCGGTTGGTTCGGGTTTAACGCCGGTTCAGCTTTGGCTGCAAACAACACTGCGGCTGTGGTTTTCCTCAACACATTTGCGGCCACGTGTGCGGCAGCTATTGGTTGGCTGGTCGTTGAGAAACTCCGCGATGGTCACATGACAACTCTGGGAGCTGCATCAGGAATTGTTGCGGGACTGGTGGCAATTACGCCAGCATGTTCGGCAGTAAGCCCGATGGGAGCCCTCGCTGTTGGTGTTATTGCGGGTGTACTTTGTGCGTTGGCGGTCGGCATGAAATACAAGTTCGGCTACGATGATTCACTTGACGTGGTCGGGGTGCACCTGGTGGGTGGACTTGTCGGGACGCTACTCATTGGCTTTCTCGCCACCGAGGCAGCTCCTGCTGGTGTCAATGGCCTGCTGTACGGCGGAGGTGCCGATCAACTTGGTAAGCAAGCCATTGGCGCATTCGCCGTTCTCGGCTACTCATTCGTCATAGCTCTGCTCATCGGTGCTGTGTTGAAGGCTTCCGGCCTCTTCCGCGTATCGCAAGATACTGAGATAAGTGGTGTTGATCTGGAAGAACATGCAGAATCAGCATATGAACTGGGCGAGGCCGGTGGCGGGGGACGGTTTGCTGGAGTAGGTGCGGGTGCAGCTCGACGCGAGGAAGAAGGGAACTGATGAAACTGATCACAGCAATTGTCAAGCCATTCAAGTTAGACGATGTCAAGAGCGCTTTGGAAGCGATAGGCGTTCATGGCATGACAGTGTCTGAGGCATCTGGATTCGGACGACAGCGCGGTCACACCGAGGTGTATCGGGGGGCTGAGTACACCGTTGACCTCGTACCAAAAGTTCGAATTGAGGTTTTGGCCGACGACTCAATGTCTGAGGATGTTCTTAACGCGATTGTCACCGCCGCAAATACCGGAAAGATTGGCGATGGCAAAGTATGGGCGACTCCGGTCGAAGAAGTGGTCCGGGTTCGCACAGGTGAGCGAGGCCATGACGCGCTTTAGATTCAGATGACCTTTTTCTCGGTAAGGGAATCTCTAGCCAATCAGCCAGGTGTCCACGGCGAAGAGCAGCGCAAGGTGCTGACTCAGAGCCTGGACACCTGGCTCGGTCAGTTGTTGGCAGCATCCGTTGCGGAGATCAGAGCAAACCCCTCTGAATTCGCTCTCATTGCCGTGGGAAGCCTCGGTCGCGGTGAGCCCACCGTGCACAGCGACCTAGATTTAGTTTTACTGCACCAACCTCGAGCTCGGCATGCCGAAAAAGTTGCGGCTGGAATCTGGTATCCGATCTGGGACTCTGGAATGCCCCTTGACCACAGTGTGCGCACAATTGCGCAGGCGCGGGCCATGGCAACACAGGATCCCAAGGTGGTAACCGGGCTTCTCGATGCGCGTTTAGTTGCGGGCGATGCCGAATTGGGCAGCCGACTACATCAAGATATCCACGCGGATTGGCGTAAATCAAGTGCCAAAATGCTGCCCCAACTTCGTGAACTCGTTGGCGAGCGACGAACACGGTCTGGTGACCTCTTTCAATTACTTGAGCCGGATCTCAAGGACTCCTATGGAGGGCTGCGAGATGTGGGGATACTCCGCGCTTTGGGAGCTACGTGGCGAGTCGAGATCGGGCAAGCTGACTGGCTTGACAGCGCAAAGTTCCTGTTAGACGTTCGAAGTCGAATGCATCTTCGATCACGCGGTGATCGACTTCGATTGCAAGATCAGCCGGAGATCGCCCAAGATTTAGGATTCCACAACGCTGCCGAACTTCTCAGATCCATTTATCTCGCTGGTCGTCAAATTGCGTACGCTAGTGATCGAGCTTGGAGTCAACTGGAACGGCCCAAGGGTAAAAGAGATATTCGGCGCCCCATCGCAGATGGCGTGGTGATTCATGGCGGTGAAGTTGTATTGGCCAAAACCTCCATGCCACACCTTGAATCAGGACACGGGATCGTTGACCTAACATTGTCAGTCGCCGCTGCATCCGCTGTCGCGGAGCTGCCCATCTCGCCATTCCTGCTCGGCAGGTTAAGTAAGACAGATCGGATGGTGGCGCAGGACTGGAACTCTGCAATGCGAAATTCGCTATTACAGATACTGGGTTCGCGTTTCGGAATGCGCTCGACATGGGAATCACTAGATCAATTTCACCTCATTAGTCGTTGGTTACCCGAGTGGGAGCATGTTCGTTCGCTCCCGCAGTTCAATTCATTACACGAGTTCACCGTGGACCGACATCTGGTTGAGTGTGTCGTTCAAGGACAGGAACTTACGCGGACGGTCAATCGTCCGGATTTATTGCTCATGGCTTGTCTATTGCATGACATCGGAAAAGGGCTGGAGGGTGACCATTCGGTAGTTGGAGCGCAGATGGCTCGGGACATCATGACCCGGATGCGATTCAATGATCACGATATTCGCTCCGTTGAGTTGCTGGTGCTTCATCATTTGCTTTTGGCTGATACTGCAACTCGTCGCGACATTGAAGACCCAGCAGTCGTCGATTCCTTGTGTGGACAACTTGAATCCGCGGAGAATATTGAACTACTACTGGCTTTAACATTGGCAGATTCACGAGCCACGGGTCCGTCTCTCCGCTCCCAATGGCGGGAAAATCTGATAGCTGAGGCGGCACAACGTGCGATCCAGAAATTATCGGGAGAGATTCCCGCGAAAACTGAACCTGCATTCAATGGCTCGATGTATTCAGCAGACTCTGAGGGTTTGATTTTCCATGCCGAAAATGAGTCGGATGGGTACCGAGTGGTGATTGGACTACCAGATCAAATTGGGTTACTGGCCGCTGTGGCCGGCGTATTCGCCATGCACCGTTTACATGTGCGAGCGGCTGACTTGTATGAGGATCATCTGCGAGCCATTCAGGTGTGGAATATCAAGCCGTTATTTGGAGACTTGCCGGATGTCGATCTTCTGCGCCGCGATATCAAACGTGCCCTGTCCGGCGAAATGGATCTCGAGGGCAAGCTCGAAGGAACCCAGGTCCGTGACTCAACGGTGGTGGTGAATCTATCGCGAGTCTCCGATCAACAGACGGTGGTAGAGGTGCGAGCTAGGGATCGCAAGGCACTCCTTTATGACATCTCGCGAGCAATTTCCTCCTGTGCACTGACAATCACCGGCGCGCGAATATCGACTCTGGGATTAGACGCGGTAGATGTCTTCTTCATTCGAAACTCACAAGGCGACCCACCCACCGAAATCGAAGGGCAACGTGCTATCTCCGCGATTCGGAGGCGACTCGCGCCTGAGATTGACTGAACCATCCAGTCTGCGGCTGATTGACGGACAGGCGAGACTAACCTTGGGGAGTACTAGGCGTCCACCATGAGGAGTGTTCAGATGTTTGCGTCGCTATCTGATCGGCTGGCCGGGACCTTCAAAAGTCTCCGAGGCAAAGGTCGCTTGAGCGAATCGGACATTGATGCAACTGTTGCTCAGATCCGAACAGCTCTGCTCGAAGCCGATGTCGCACTACCGGTTGTGAAAGTATTCTGCGCAACGGTCAAGGAACGTTCTCTGTCTGCGGAAGTTTCTGGAGCCCTCAATCCCGCCCAACAAATCATCAAGATTGTTCACGAGGAATTGATCGGGATACTAGGGGGCTCGACTTGCTCCCTGGTATTCGCCAAGACCGGACCCACTGTCATCCTCTTAACGGGCCTTCAGGGTGCGGGAAAAACTACCCTCGCCGGGAAATTGGCAAAGATGCTGGCCCAAGAGGGACACACTCCGCTGTTGGTGGCGGCAGATCTTCAAAGGCCCAATGCCGTGGATCAATTGAAAGTTGTCGGTGAGCGCGCGGGGGTGCCCACTTTTGCTCCCGAACCCGGCAATGGTGTGGGGGACCCGGTCGCCGTTGCGCGGGCGGGAAAGCAATTTGCCATTGAGAAAATGCATGATGTCGTCATCGTTGACTCTGCAGGTCGATTAGCGATCGACCAAGAACTCATGAATCAACTTGCCCAAGTGCGAGATGCAGTTTCACCGGAGAACGTGCTCTTCGTAGTTGACGCCATGATCGGTCAAGATGCAGTCACCACGGCAAAAGAGTTTGTGAATCACATTGGGTTTGATGCAGTTGTTCTGACGAAACTTGATGGAGATGCCCGCGGCGGTGCCGCGCTTTCTATTGTCTCCGTTGTTGACCGACCCATCATGTTCGCGTCCACGGGTGAAAAACTTGAGGACTTCGAGGTTTTTCATCCGGATCGAATGGCTTCTCGAATATTAGACATGGGTGATCTCCTCTCGCTCATTGAGCAAGCCGAGCGGGCATTTGATGCCGAACAAACAGATCGCTTCACCGAAAAACTTGCCCAGGGCGAGAGTTTCACGCTGGAAGATTTTCTTGAACAAATGCAAGCGGTGAAGAAGATGGGTTCGCTTGGAAAGATCCTTGGGATGCTCCCTGGCATGGGAGACATGAAAGCCCAACTCGATCAGGTCGATGACAAAGAACTGGATCGAGTTGCGGCCATAATTTTGTCGATGACGCCAACTGAGCGACGCGATCCTAAAATTCTCAATGGGTCACGTCGGGCCCGCATCGCTGCGGGTTCCGGGACGCAGGTCAATGACGTGAACAATTTGATCGAACGGTTCGCCCAGGCCCAAAAAATGATGAAGCAGATGGGCAAGGGAGGGATGCCCGGCATGGGGGGCTTACCGGGCATGGGAGGCCTCCCCCCGACCGGTGGGGGAAAAAAGTCCAGGGGCAAGCAGCAGAAGGCGGTCAAGCCGGGTAAGGGAGCAAAAGGACGCAGTGGAAACCCAGCGAAGCGGGCAATGGGCGCTGGGGACGCGGGTAATCAGGAACCGGACCTTGGTTCGTTACCCCCTGAGTTGCGAAAATTGCTGCAGTGAGAACTTGCTGGACCGGAGACAGCGTTGCTGAGGGGGTCAGGTAGCATGTGGACGCTCTTGTGAGCGGAAGGACCCTCTCAACCTTTCGACTTGCAGCCCGCATGAACTTTGTGTGAACGTGTCCCCACGCGTTTACTCGGAATTCGACCATTCACCGAGGAGAAAAGCCCACCGTGGCCGTCAAAATCAAACTCAAGCGTGTTGGAAAGATCCACGCCCCCCAGTACCGCATTGTGATAGCAGATTCGCGCACCGCTCGTAATGGCCGTGCCATCGAAGAAATCGGAATTTACCAGCCGGTTCAAAATCCAAGCCTTATCCAGGTCAAGTCTGACCGGGCCCAATATTGGCTGGGAGTTGGTGCCCAACCGACCGAAGCCGTTCTGGCGATTTTGAAAGTGACCGGCGACTGGCAGAAGTTTAAAGGCCTTCCCGGAGCAGAGGGGACCCTGCAGGTTGCCGCCCCGAAGCCGAGCAAAGTGCTTGCCTACGAAGCTGCCGTCACTCAGGCTCAAAGTGAACCAAAGAAGTCAAAGCCCAAGAAACTCGTTGCCGATGTAGAAAAGGCTGCAGAAACTGTAGCCCATGACGCTGAGGCTGTTGTCGACAAAGTCGTCGACGTTGTTGAAGACGTCGCAAAGGCGGTCGTTGATGTTGTTGAAGATGTCGCCGAAAAGATCGAACATGCCGCTGAGGCAGTAGAGCACAAGGTGGAAGAAGTCCTACACAAAGATGATTCGGAAAAGACCTCCTAATGCTCGAAGATGCTCTTGCGCACCTTGTTCGTGGCATAGTTGACAACCCGGACGATGTCTCTGTCACCTTACGCGCCGACCGCAGGGGTAAGGCACTTGATGTCCGCGTGAATCCTGAAGACATGGGACGAGTCATTGGTCGATCGGGACGGACTGCAACAGCTCTTCGCACGGTCGTGACCGCACTTAATGACGGTCGCGGTGTGCGAATCGATTTCCTCGACGTTACCGAGCGCTAAAACTCGTGCGGGTCACCGTCGGGCGTATTGGAAAACCCCATGGCATACGTGGTGAAGTGACCGTGGAATCACGCACGGACGAACCCGATACGCGCTTTGCTTCAGGCAACACCTTAATGCGTGAATCCGGTTCGGATCTTGTTATCTCCCACATGCACTGGCATTCAGGCCGCATCCTGATAAAGTTTTTCGGCATAGATGACCGCAATGCGGCAGAAACTTTGCGGGGCTCAATCCTGCAGGTCGAGCGGGATCATGAACAAGCACCTGAAGATCCATCGGAATTTTATGATTCCAACCTGGTGGGTTGCTCGGTAGTGACCGTCGACAAAAGTCAGGTGGGTGTTGTCAAAGATGTGCTTCACCTGCCGGCTCAAGACTTACTCGTTGTCTGGACCGGTGCGACGGAAGTTCTAATCCCTTTTGTTGACCACATGGTTCCCGAAGTCAATACCGAATCTCGAATAATCGTGATTGACCCACCCGACGGATTGCTCTCTGATCCAGATGAATCCATTACTACGGGCAATGGTTAATCGCTGATAATCATCTGGAAGGAGCTGGATATCCATGCGGATTGACATTCTGACAGTTTTCCCGGATTACTTTGCTCCGCTTGATCTCTCCCTGGTGGGCAAAGCTCGCAAAGATCATATTTTTGAAGTGCATGTCCATGACCTACGTCACTGGGGGGTCGGAGCACACAAACAAGTCGATGACACGCCCTATGGTGGTGGTCCCGGCATGGTCATGTCCGCAGATGTATGGGGCACCGCGCTTGATTCAATTCAGCGAGTAGATGCACCGTTAGTACATAAGCCACTACTTGTTATTCCAACTCCATCTGGAATTGTTTTCAATCAATCGACGGCAGCAGACTGGACTGCACAAGGCCACTTGGTATTCGCTTGCGGCAGATACGAAGGTATTGATTCACGAGTTGCCGTGCACTATTCGGATCACCCGGATTGGGCAGGTGTGTCTGAAATCAGTCTCGGGGACTACGTTCTCGCTGGGGGTGAAGTCGCAGTGCTGGCCATGATTGAGGCGGTCACGCGACTCATGCCGGGAGTTCTCGGGAATCCCGGTAGCGCCGTTGATGATTCCTTTTCCATTCCCGGCGGACTGGTAGAAGGATCCGTGTTCACCAAACCGCCGCTTTGGCGGGATCTTGAGGTACCGGCGCCCCTTCTCAGTGGGAATCATGCCCTGATCGCCCAATGGCGGGCAGCAGACTCTGCTCGACGTACATCTATTAATCGGCCAGACCTGATGGGGGATTCCCCCCAGGTCTGAGCCGAGTGTGACCAGAAGGATCCCTTGTGGCAGACTTCGGGGGTTCGGCTCACGGAGATCTGCCATAGGGGATCCGGATACGCCGACACTCACAGGAGTCTCCCCATAACCGTGGGCGACCTATGGCGCTTACAGGAAGAAGTACTAATGAAGACACTCGACATGGTGGATCAGGGTTCATTCCGCGATGACATTCCGCAATTCCGAGCCGGCGACAACCTAAAGGTTTTCGTGAAGGTTGTTGAAGGAAACAAGACACGTGTCCAGATGTTCCAAGGCGTGGTGATCGGCAGACATGGTTCAGGAATCGGCGAGACATTCACTGTGCGCAAGGTTTCATACGGCGTGGGTGTCGAGCGTACCTTCCCACTTCACACTCCGATCATTGAGAAAATTGAAGTGGCCAGCCGTGGCGATGTGCGTCGGGCGAAGTTGTATTACCTTCGTGGACTTCGTGGTAAAAAAGCGAAAATTCGTGAGCTTCGGGATACCCCCAAGAGCGACAGCTAGTTGCACTGCTCGGTCGAGGCTTTAGTTTGTGAAGTTTTTGCTGTGGTTGGGCGCAATCGTAGGCTTAGCATGGATTTTTTCCACATTCATTCTCCAGCAGTTCGTCATACCCTCAAACTCCATGGAACAAACTCTGCAAGTAAGTGACCGGGTTGTTGTCAATCACACGGCCTACTGGTTCAACCCCATTTCCTCAGGGGATCTAATCGTGTTCAATGGTCGGGATTCATTGACGCTCGAAGATAAAGACTTTGTGAAGCGAGTTGTCGGCGTAGCAGGCGATCGAGTGAAATGCTGTGATTCCAATGGCTGGATCACGATCAACGACGTTCCCTTAGATGAGACCTCCTATCTTTATCCCGGTGATTTAGCCAGCGAATTTGAATTCAATGTCGAAGTCCCAGAGGGCAAGTTGTGGGTGCTTGGTGATCGCCGTTCCAAATCCGCTGATTCCAGAACTCAATTAGGGGCACCCGGGGGAGGGTTTGTCTCGACTTCCCAAGTGCGGGGGCAGGTCGTTGCAATCCTGTGGCCGCCTAGTCGATTACAGTTGATGTCGCAGTAAGAATAAGACGAACGGCAAGCGCACACACACGATCACATAATGAGAGAGGGTGCACTGGTGGCAATCCCTGCACGAGACACACCTTCGGAGGCCTGGCAGCCCCAAGATTCAACCGAAGACCTACAACTCTCGAAGCGAAGTAAAAAGGGTCGAGGAGGGAAGAAAAAAAAGGAGAGCTCATTTCTCCGCGGTGTGATCGAGTTCGTTGTCATTATTGCGATCGCATTAGGAATTGCCACATTTATGCGGGCGTTTTTGATTCAACCTTTTTATGTTCCCAGCGGTTCCATGGAGCAAACACTTCAGATAAATGATCGAGTGATTGCATCTAAAATTTCCACTCGAATCGCAGGGATTGAACGCGGTGAAATCATGGTTTTTAAGGACCCCGGTGAGTGGCTGCCCCCATATGAAACGAGCAGTTCCGGATTGCGCGGTGCGTTAACACAGGCGTTGACTTTCGTAGGCCTGTTGCCGAGTGACTCGGGCGATGACCTCGTGAAACGAGTAATTGGAATTGAAGGCGATCAAGTTGCTTGTTGCAATGATGCTGGACAGATTGTTCTCAATGGCGTGGGTCTCGACGAAAGTTCGTACATCTCAGGTCCAACGGACCAGGTCTTATTTGACATTACCGTTCCACCCGGAGGCATGTTTGTCATGGGTGACAACCGCGGAAATTCAGCTGATTCACGTTTTCACCTAGGTGAGAACAGCGGTTCAGTACCGGTTGACAAAGCTGTGGGACGGGTTGTCCTCGTGGTGTGGCCATTTGATCGATTTTCAACTGAACCTATTCCCGAAATTTTTGGAAATCCATCTATAGCGGCGGGAAATCCATACGCAAAGTGAATACACCCTCACCCAATCGAGTTCGGGAGCAGGAACTATTTGACTCCGGCTATTCGACGGTCGCATGTGTAGATGAAGTGGGCAGGGGTGCGCTAGCGGGTCCCGTCTTCGTGGGAATAGTTGTTGTTGAAAGTTCCATGCCAATGTCACCGAGGGGAATTCGCGATAGCAAACTGCTGAGTTCGTCTACTCGCGAGAAACTCTATCCAGAGATTTATACGTGGGCTCCTTGTGCTTCCACGGGTGCGGCATCTGCTCGTGAAATTGACGATCTTGGGATTATGGGTGCGTTGGCGCTGGCAACCCAACGTGGCCTGTCAAGTCTGGCGAAGTCACCACGGGCGATACTCCTTGATGGCAACACCAACTTTCTATCTCGGGTTATTGATCTTCCGGTATTCACTGAAGTAAAGGGTGACATTAATTGTTTGGGAGTGGCAGCCGCCAGTGTGATCGCGAAAGTCACCAGAGATTCTCACATGTGCGCACTTGACAAGAAATTCCCTGGATACTCATGGAGTCGGAATAAGGGCTACGCATCTCCGCAGCACATCCGGGCACTACAGCTTTTGGGCGTGTCTCCAGAGCACCGAATATCTTGGAAGCTTCCAGGGGTCGGTGTTGAATGATTTCCACAAGCTGAAATTTGCGGCTACCTGATATTTGTTTTGTGATCCACAGTTAGAACATGAAACCCAAAGATGCCCTAGGTAAATATGGCGAAGAAATCGCCGTTCAGCACCTGACAGTCAAAGGCTTTGTCATTCTTGAGCGAAATTGGCGTTGTGATATCGGCGAGATTGATGTCGTTGCGCGTGACGGAGCTGACCTTGTCGTGTGTGAAGTCAAGACCCGAAGAAGTGAGGCATTTGGGGCACCGGCAGAGGCCGTGAGTGCCCGGAAAGTACGCCGAATGCGAAGTCTGGCCTTGCGCTGGTTGGACAACAAGACTGTAAGTCCACGATCAATCCGATTCGATGTTGTTGGAATCGTCCAGCCACTGGTTGGCCCACCGGTAATCACGCACGTGCGTGACATCTGAAATGTCCCTCTCGAGAGCTTTTGGTGCGGTGGTGAGTGGCGTAGCGGGCCAGATAGTGGTGGTGGAAGTTGATCACTCACAAGGACTCCCAACCGTGGGCGTAGTTGGCTTACCCGATGCGTCCGTCAATGAAGCTCGTCACCGGGTGCGCACCGCCCTGGGAAATCAAAACTTCAAGTGGCCTCGGGGAAGGGTGACCATCAGCCTTTCACCGGCGGAAGTACGCAAACAGGGTGCAGGGCTGGATCTCGCAATTGCCATGGGTGTGCTGGGTGTTACCGGCCAGATTCCAGCTTCAGCTCTCGCCAAAACAGTGTTTGTTGGTGAATTGGGTCTTGACGGCAGTATTCGCCAGGTGCCGGGGGCACTCCCGGCCACGGTCGCTGCGGCTCAAGCAGGATTCACGAACGTAGTTGTTCCCAAAGAAAACAACCTTCACTGCTCGGTCGTCCCGGGTATCACGGTCGTGTCATATTCGACATTGACCCACGTGATCGAAGGACTGGTTCACGGAGTCGCAGCTCTCCCACCCGATCAGGACTTGCCATTGGAGCCCGAATTCATCTTGGATTTATCAGATGTCCTTGGACAACAACAGGCGAGGTGGGCTCTAGAGATCGCGGCAGTCGGGTCGCACAACATGCTGATGGTCGGTGCGCCAGGAGTGGGGAAAACACTATTGGCTGAGAGATTACCCGGAATTCTGCCGAAACTTGATGAGCACGAGTCACTGGAGGTCACCTCGATTCATGCCATTGCTGGGAATCTCGCCGGCCGTGGCTCCATCACCGTGCCTCCATTTGAATCACCTCATCATTCCTCAAGCCTTTCGGCGATTGTGGGAAGCGTGCATGGCCAGCGAGTGAAGCCAGGTTCAATTACCAAAGCGCATCATGGAGTGCTGTTCCTTGATGAAGCCCCGGAATTTGCCCGTAATGTTGTCGAAGTCTTGAGACAGCCTCTCGAGTCCGGTCAGATTGTTTTGAATAGATCCCATTGGAGCGGAACTCTGCCTGCACGATTTCAGTTAATCATGGCAGCAAATCCCTGTCCCTGTGGGAATGCGTCTCCTCAAACTCGACAAAAGTGCACGTGCCCCTCCCTCACTCGGAGAAATTACGCCCAGAGGCTTTCCGGCCCGCTGCTTGATCGCATGGACATCAATATCTCCATGCCGCACGTTGCATCCACCGAGTCCGGGGATAATTCCTCAACCGTTGCCCACCGGGTCAAGGAGGCAAGGGAGCGAACCCGTCGGAGACTTTGCGGATCACCCTGGCAGGTAAATGCACACATACCTGCATCGCAGTTGCTCAGTAATTTCCAACCGACAGTGGGGGGCCAGGACTTACTCGATGATTATCACCGCAAGTCAGGAGGGCTTCGTGGAGCACATCGGATACTCCGTGTGGCGTGGAGTATCGCTGATCTCGCAGGGCACCAGGTGCCAGATCGCAATGACATTGCCATGGCGATTCACCTGCGCGAGCGACCAGGAATGCTCACCGCATGAGATCTATCGCGTGGGACCTATCGCATGAAAGTTGATCAATTGCCGGGCAATGACCGCGATGCCTACTTTGTGTTGGCCCACCTCTGTGAGCCCGCCGATGAAATCGTGAATCGGGCACTCATGACACATGGGCCCGTTTCGGTCATTGAGATGCTTCTCGCAGGTCGTATCAAGCCTCTGTCGCGACCGCGGATTCATAACGCATTCGCTGAGTTTTCACTGGAGAAGGAGTGTGATTTCGCTCATGCGATTGGTTCTCGATTCATAACTCGGGGGGAGACCGGGTGGCCACAACAACTTGACTGTCTAGCCGAGGAAGCTCCGTGGGTCCTCTGGTCCCTTGGTTCAGCCGATTTCCGGATTCTTTCACTCAAGTCTTTGGCAATTGTCGGCGCGAGAGCATGTACCCCATACGGTCGCGAAGTTGCCATACGTTGGTCAGGTGAATTGTCCGAGAGTGGACTAACGATTGTTTCAGGTGGTGCAATCGGAATTGATGTCTCAGCGCATCAAGGGGCATTGCAGGTGGGAGCCCCAACACTGTGTGTACTCGCGGGCGGCGTGCACTCTCGGTATCCAGCGTCAAATGAGCATGTATTCGCAAAAATAATGGACTGTGGGGCAATTGTGAGTGAGTCGCCTCCGCGACAGGAACCGCGACGCCAGCGATTTCTCACCCGCAATCGCATTATCGCGGCACTGACACTAGGCACTTTGGTGATTGAAGCTTCGAACCGAAGTGGAACCGAGTCCACCGCAACTCGAGCACATCAGATGAATCGAACCGTTATGGGTGTTCCTGGTTCAGTGCAATCAACGCAATCTGAGGGGGTTCACGACCTCATATCTCAGGGGGTTGCTTCATTTGTTGCTTCACCAGCAGATGTACTCCGAGCCATGAAACTTGAACCCCAAAAGTTGCCTGACAAACAGCAGACACTTGATTGGCGCTCATTGTCCCAGCGTGAACTTGACGTGTGGGAAGCCTTGCCTCAGCGCGGGGGATGCTTGCCCGCGGATCTCATTGGCAAAGCAAACCATTCCCTGCCCGAGATCATTGCCAGTCTGACGGAGTTGGAGATCAAAGAGATGGCTCGCTCAGATGGCTTCGTGTGGAGAAGAACCTAAGAACTTTCGCGAGTGGCTAAGTGAGATTGATAAATTTTCATGCACACTATTGGAATGCATGAGTTAACCGCGGTCGTTGAAGAACAAATCGACGGGTTCGTCGTGCACATCCGCGATGAACGCAAGCGCAGTGTGCATACGGTCGCCGCCTATCAGGCGGACATACGTGGACTTTTCGGCTTCGTTCACTCGGCGCAATCGGCAGCGGATCTCACCTTGATTGATCTACGTTCATGGTTAGCCGATCTACAGCAACGCGGTCAAGCACGCTCCACCATTGCACGCAAAGCTGCGGCGGCTCGAGCGTTTACATCGTGGGCCCGTAAACGCGGGATCATTGAACAGGATCCTGCACTTAGACTCCTTAGCCCATCGGTTCCCAAAACACTGCCATCCATCTTGAGCCCAGACCAGGCCGCACACGCCATAACGTCGATTGTTGACCATGACCCGGTCATCCAAGCTCGAAATATTGCAATTATGGAATTGCTATATGCCACGGGAATTCGGGTCTCTGAGTTGTGTGGACTAGACATAACAGATGTTGATCACAGGCGAAATGTAGTCAGAGTATTGGGCAAAGGCAATAAGGAGCGAGTAGTTCCCTTCGGGATCCCTGCCGCTGGTGCTGTGGACGATTGGATAACTGTGCGCTCACAGATCGCCGCCGATCAACTCGCATTGTTCGTGGGAGTTCGTGGCGCCAGAATTGACCCCCGAGCTGTTCGCACCCTGGTAAACAGAGCCACGTTTATTGCAACAGGCCAGCAACTTTCGCCACATGCCTTGAGACATTCGGCCGCTACCCACGTTCTTGAGGGTGGCGCAGACATGCGAGTGGTGCAAGAACTACTGGGCCACTCATCCATGTCCACCACTCAGAGATATACCCACGTCAGTGTTGATCGATTACGAAATACTTTTCGACTCGCTCACCCTCGGGCGGAGGGCACGAGTGACGATGAATGAACCCACAACAGAGTCGGATTGAGGTAGTGGTCCTTGTCAATTTTCAATCCCAGGTGAAGGCAGGTCATGCTGCAGTGACTGTTGCCAAGGACGGTGTACCCAATAAATTGGCCGGCCGAAATGTAATCACCACGGGACAGAGACGACACAACGGGCTCATAGGTCGATCGAAAAGGACGAGGCCCGAATCGGGGGTGTATTCCGTGGTTGATCGACACCGTGGGTTTGCCCGCAATAATCCCAATGAAAAAGACCACACCGGCACCCACCGAGTAGACGGCCGATCCCGGGTCCGCTGGGAAATCCACACCGCGATGGCCACGTGAATCGTGGGTGTGACCATCCGGTGGGTCAAAACCCTTGGAAATATCTTTTGGGTTCACTCCCACGAGTGGAAGTCGCCACTGGGGCGAGACCCAATTCGGTGCGGTCGGGCTTGAGGTGGGCACCGGGTTTGCATGGGCGGCATGGAGGGAACTCATGACAACCGAGCTCACCAAGAGAAGAATTAGGGACATTCGCATGGTTGATCGTGGTCGATATCCCCCGGCCCCTGGCAAATTTCCACAGACACGGCCTCCATGAGGGCGGTCGTAGGGATCCCTGTGGATACCCGTAGACTTCGGTGGCTTGGTTAGCTCAAGTGCTCGAAAACAAAAAGTTCGAAAATACGCGTGGCTTAATCCGGTAATCCGGCCACTTGTGCACGGTCTGTGCTTGCACAGGTTCGCAAGTGAAGTCACCAGGGGAGGGTTCCACAATGGAGCCCTTCAAAAAACCGTGTGCGGCTGCGGCCGCGTAATGAGGGCTACCTGCCCGCAAGGAGTAGTACATATGTCCGTCGTAACAATGCGACAGTTGCTGGATAGTGGCGTTCATTTTGGTCACCAAACCCGGCGCTGGAATCCTAAAATGAAACGCTTCATTTTCACCGAACGTAACGGTATTTACATTATCGACCTTCAACAATCCCTGGGATACATAGATCGCGCCTACGAATTCGTTCGTGAGACAGTTGCACGCGGTGGAACCATCATGTTTGTGGGTACCAAGAAGCAGGCTCAGGAGGCAATCGCAGAGCAGGCTACTCGGGTGGGAATGCCCTATGTCAATCACCGTTGGCTTGGTGGAATGTTGACAAATTTCAGCACGGTGCACAAGCGCCTTCAGCGCCTTAAAGAACTCGAAGTAATTGATTTCAGCGATGTCGCTGGTTCCAATCTCACCAAGAAGGAACTTTTGGTTCTTCGTCGGGAGAAAGACAAACTGGAGAGGACCCTCGGGGGAATCCGCGATATGGCCAAGATTCCTAGCATTGTGTGGGTTGTTGATACAAATAAGGAACACATTGCGGTCCAAGAAGCGCACAAGCTCAATATCCCGGTCATAGCAATGCTGGACACCAATTGCGACCCGGATGTTGTTGATTATCCAATTCCAGGAAATGATGACGCAATTCGCGCTGTCGGACTTTTAACGCGCGTCATCGCAGATGCTGCGGCAGAAGGTTTAATCGCGCGCTCTGGTGGTGCGGCTGCGGCTGAAGTTGAGCCACTTGCGGAGTGGGAACGTGAACTTCTCGCAGTAAGTGAAGTCCCAGAAACTCCCACTGCCGAGAACTAAAATGTGATGGCGGTACCGGATTCGCGGCGCCACAGTCATGACCAGAAACTATATGAACAGAAAAGGAACTTTGAGAACCATGGCAACAATTAGTGCATCCGATGTGAAACGGCTTCGCGAAGCTACCTCCGCAGGAATGATGGAATGTAAAAAGGCACTCGAAGAATCCAATGGGGACTTTGACAAAGCGGTGGAGGCACTTCGAATATCGGGTGCAGCAAAGGCTGCGAAACGTGGCGCTGAGCGCACCACCTCCAATGGCATTGTTGCATCTGCTGGCAATGCACTTATTGAGTTATTGTGCGAAACGGATTTTGTGGCAAAGAGCGAGGATTTCCAGACTTTGGGAAATGCGATTGCCGCTATCGCACAGGCAAGCCAAGTGGGGACGGTAGAGGCGCTTCTGGCTCAGCAACTCGAAAGTGGTGAGTCTGTCGAGGCGGCAATTAGTGAACTTGCGGGTGTTATCGGTGAAAAAATCGAACTCGGAAGAGTTGCTGTGCTTGAAATACCCGTGGCTCTCTATTTGCACAAGCGAGCTTCAGACTTACCTCCTCAGGTCGGAGTATTAGTGGCATATAACGGCAATGAGGAAGCAGCTCGCGGGATTGCCATGCAGATTGCAGCAATGCGCCCACAATTCCTCACGCGCGAGGAGGTCCCTGCCTCAATCGTCGAAAGTGAAGAGAGAATCGCAGAGGAAACGGCCAAAGAAGAGGGCAAACCTGAAGCCGCAATGTCCAAAATCATTGAAGGACGAGTCAACTCCTATTACAAAGATGTTGTGTTACTCGAACAAGCGAGTGTTACCGACAACAAGAAGACGGTGGCACAAGTTTTGGCTGAGGCTAATACAACGGTGACTGCCTTTGCCCGTTTTGAACCAGGGCAGTAATCACGAGGCTTCCGATTTACCTTGTCGCGTAACCGCAGAGAGGCGAAGGACATGAATGATCTTCCTGTGCAATCAACTCTAGACGGAACAATTGACCTGTGGCCTGGTGTCCCTGAAGGTGGTTGGAAACGAGTACTTCTTAAGTTAAGTGGGGAAGCATTCGCGGGAGACGGAGCCTTGGGAGTTGATCCGGATGTTGTTGGGTCGATTGCCCAGCAGATCAAGTCTGTCGTAGACACCGGTACCGAAGTTGCGGTGGTAATAGGTGGCGGAAACTACTTCCGCGGAGCCGAGTTGTCCGATCGAGGCATGGAGCGGGCTCGCGCTGATTACATGGGCATGTTGGGAACGGTCATGAATTGCCTGGCTCTCCAGGATTTTTGTGAGAAGGCGGGGATTGATACTCGAGTTCAAACAGCCATCACCATGGGTCAGGTGGCAGAGCCCTATATCCCGCGTAGAGCCATGCGCCACTTGGAAAAGGGTCGAGTCGTTATATTCGGAGCAGGTTTAGGTCAGCCGTACTTCTCTACCGACACCACTGCCGCTCAGCGTGCACTGGAAATCGGTGCCGAGGTTGTCCTGATGGCAAAAGGGGTCGATGGCGTGTACAACGACGATCCTCGTCTCAATTCCCAAGCGGTGAAGTTTGCCCAATTGACTCCTGCAGAAGTACTGGCGCAAGGCTTGAAAGTTGCGGATGCCACGGCCATAAGTTTGTGCCAGGACAACCAACTTCCCATTGTGGTATTCAATCTTTTGGTCAGTGGAAATATTGCACGAGCGGTTCGTGGCGAAAGTATTGGAACGCTCATCCGGGCGTGAAATGGTAATCAATGTGAATGAATCAAGAGATGGGAACTGACAATGTCAGAGGAAATTGATCTCATTCTGGCTGAGGCCGGAGAGAAAATGGACAAAGCCATTGCTGTAGCGCGGGAGGATTTCTCCACGATCCGAACCGGCAGGGCAACTCCTGCGATGTTTAATAAGATCTCGGTTGACTACTACGGTACTCAAACCCCAATAAATCAATTAGCTTCTTTTCAGACTCCCGAAGCCCGAATGATTTTGATTACCCCTTATGACAAAGGTGCCATGGCCGGAATCGAAAAGTCTTTGCGTGACAGTGATCTTGGTATCAATCCGACCACCGATGGCAATGTGATTCGAGTAGTGCTGCCACAACTCACGGAGGATCGTCGCAAGGAATACATCAAGCTCGCTCGTACCAAGGGTGAAGATGCGAAAATTTCAATTCGCAATGTCCGTCGCCATGCGAAGGAAACTCTAGAATCCATGCAAAAGGATGGCGATGCAGGGGAAGACGATATTCGCCGTGCTGAAAAGGCGCTGGATGACCTGACCCACAAAAATACCGAGCACATCGATGAAATCCTGAAGCACAAAGAAGCTGAGTTGCTCGAGGTCTGACGGATGAAATCTGTGCAGCCAACGCCAAAAGCGGGGAGGAATCTGCCCGCCGCTATTGCATCTGGCGTTGCTTTGGTAGTGATTGTCATCCTGTCTCTATTCACCCTGAAGTGGATTTTCGGGGTTGTGGCGATCATTGCCCTACTTATTGCGGTCCGGGAGTTCGTCACTGTTTTGTCTCGTCGAAATATCTCGGTGTCGAGGACTCCCGTGTACCTGGCCACGGTGCTCATTCCTGCAGCGGCGTACATCTGGGGATTTGAAGCGCAACTCATTGCAACGGGGGTTTTTGTCCTCCTTGTCATGTTTTGGCGAATTCGAAAGGGTGCCTCAGGTTATCTCGTTGACATTGGCGCATCGGTTCTTTTAGTTGCCTACCTGCCCTTCATGGCGGCATTTCTCATGTTGACGTTGGCCGCAGACAACGGACCCTGGAGAGTCGCAGTCTTTATTTTGCTTACCGTTTCGAACGATATTGGGGGATACGCTTTCGGTGTGCTTTTTGGCAAGCACCCGATGGCACCACATCTCAGTCCTAAAAAGTCGTGGGAGGGGTTCGCGGGCAGCGTTATTCTTCAATCGGTCGTTGGCATCATCGCATTTGTTCTGGTTTTCCAGGCACCGTGGTGGCAAGGCTTGGTTGCGGGACTGGTCTTGACCGTTACGGCCACGGGCGGAGATTTCGTCGAAAGCGCCATTAAGCGGGACTTGGGCGTAAAAGATATGGGGTCGATGGTTCCTGGCCATGGTGGAATAATGGATCGACTTGATTCCCTCATTCCAAATGCTTTTGCATCCTGGGTGGTTTTCACCATCTTTCTTGGATCCGGTGTAGTTGCAGTGAGTGCCTAATGCCACGGCCCGGCGAGCTAATCTTTGAGTCCCCAAAGCGTGGAAAACCGCCAATCCATTTTCTTGACTTAGATCAAAACGGCCGTAAAAAGGCGGTTTCCGATCTTGGTTTACCCGGTTTTCGCGCGGATCAAGTATCACGTCATATTTTTGAACACCTCGATAAAGACCCGCAGGATTGGACGGATATTCCTGCTGAGGACCGAAATGTCATTCTTGACTCTCTTCTGCCGACTTTGCTCAACCCGGTTCGTTCAATTGAGTGTGACAACGGTGAAACCGTGAAGTCGCTGTGGCGTCTCCACGATGGTTCCTTGGTGGAAAGTGTGCTCATGCGGTACCCCAGTCGAGTGACCATGTGTATCTCGTCTCAGGCGGGCTGTGGAATGAATTGCCCATTCTGCGCAACAGGTCAAGCGGGATTAACAAGAAATCTTTCTTCGGCCGAAATATTTGGTCAGGTGTTAGCTGGGGCGCAGAGTTTGGCCCGCAATCAGATTGCCGGCGGCCTTGGGCGAGTATCGAATATCGTTTTCATGGGAATGGGTGAACCATTAGCCAATTACAACGCTGTGATGACCGCCATCCACAGAATAGTCGACCCCTCACCATCTGGTCTCGGAATTTCAGCTCGGGGTGTGACGGTATCGACCGTGGGACTTGTTCCACGAATCAAACAACTTGCCGCCGAGGGGATACCACTCACACTGGCGGTATCCCTTCACGCTCCAGATAACGAACTCAGAGACACTCTCGTCCCGGTGAACACCCGCTGGCCTGTTGAAGAGGTGCTCGATTCAGCGTGGGAATACGCGCGAGTGACCAACCGCAGAGTCAGTATTGAGTATGCACTCATTAAGGACATCAATGATCAACCCGAGCGTGCGCACCTATTGGGAGAGAAATTGCGGGATCAGTTGGTGCACGTCAACTTGATCCCATTAAACCCGACACCTGGATCGAAGTGGACCGCTTCGCGGCCCGAAGACGAAGCAGCGTTTGTTCGGATTTTACAGGAGTACGGTGTCGCAGTGACCGTGCGAGATACTAGGGGTCGGGAAATTGATGGGGCCTGCGGGCAACTAGCAGCATTGGAGTGAGGTTCAAGGGTGAATACGAAAGAGAGTGTATTTAAGGTTCAGAAGGTTGACAAGTCATTGATCAGCGCATTGCTCTTTGCATTTCTTAAACTTGTGGCCCTATTTGCGGTCGTGGTATTTCTCCTCAGCCGGCTGCCTGAAGATGACCGAGAGATGCAGTCTTATGGGGTAGTGGGCGCCTTCATCTTCTTGTCCATTGTTTATGGAATTTACTTCTTTTACCAACTGCGGAGTATCAGTCGAGCGCAGCACCCAGGAGTCCGAGCGTCTGAGGCAATGATTTCTTCAGCCTTCCTCTTTCTCGCAATGTTTGCCACGATCTACACCATCATCAGTGCTGGAGACGCGGGAGCGTTCACCGAGAAACTCACCCCATTCACCGGGTCCTATGTAGCAGTCACAATTTTGTCAACCGTGGGTTTTGGCGATATCACCCCCATATCTGTTGCCGCACGAAGTGTTGTCATGATCCAAATGATTTTGGGTCTCGTCTATCTGGGATTGGTTGTCAAAGTTTTCGCAGGCGCGGCCAAGAAGCGAAAGAGCAGTCGCGCGTACGAGGGCGGAACTGAGCACTCAGACCCACGGGGGTGAGGATCGATGAGCACCCAGCTCCGCATTGACAGGGTAACTGAAAAAGGCGTCCTTACATGTCATCGAGGTGATAATGCTCGATCAATTCTTGTGATGATTGTCCCAATGAGGGCGCAGGTAAATACGTCTCGATGGGTGTGGCGGACATGGAAAGAGGATTTGCTACCTGCCCATCGATGATCGGATCAAGACCTAACTGACTGGCCAATGTGAAGGCCTGATCCATGGCGTTTATCGGACCACTCGGAACGCCAGCTTCGTTGAGCAATTGCGTCCAGGTTGAGGAACTTCGGGTTACTAAGCGGGACTGGAGAATATCTGTTAACCGGATTCGATTCTCCACGCGAGCTTGATTCGTCGAGAACATGGGATCCTTCACCAGGTTATCCAATGTCAGAATGCGACACAATTGGGTGAATTGTAAGTTATTGCCCACCGCGATCACCATGGACTGATCTTGAGTGGCAAAGACTTCATAGGGAGCAATACTGGGGTGGACATTGCCCATTCGTTGTGGGATCACTCCACCCAAGGCAAATGCACCACTTTGATTGACCATAGATGACAACAAGAGCCGAGAGCAGATTAGTCTCAATGTGCTGACCCTGTCCGGAGGATTCCCTAGCGTGCAATGCAGCGAGAATCCCGATCGTTGCGTGCAATCCAGTTACGACATCAACCAATGCGACGCCCACCTTCGTGGGCTCGGCATGGCCGGTGATACTCATCAGCCCGCCCATGGCCTGGACGAGAAGGTCATATCCTGCCAATCGACTCCCAGCTCTACTTCCAAAACCACTTATGCTGCAGTAGATCAGCTGTGGATTAACTTCCGAGAGGCTTGAGTAATCGAGTCCAAATCTTTGGAGAGCACCAACTTTGTGATTCTCAACCAAGACGTCTGCCTGTTTTGCCAAGTTAACTGCTCGTTTGCGATCCCGCTCTTCAGTGAAGTCCAATGTCAAGGATTTCTTGTTTCGATTGATGCTGTCGAAATAGGTGGAGCGGCCATCGGGAGTGGTGGGAGGAATCCAAGAACGAGTGTCATCGCCGGTTGCTGGCTTCTCAACCTTAATCACGGTTGCCCCCAGATCAGCCAGCAACATGGTTGCATATGGACCCGCAAGAATTCGCGAAAAATCCGCAACAAGAATCCCGTCAAGTGCTCCGGTCATAACGTGTTCGTCATATCGTGACTCGTGAAAGTTACTTAAATGCCGAAATGCCGGTCAAAGCTTGACCGATTACAAGGGTGTGCATTTCGTTTGTTCCTTCGTATGTAAATACCGACTCTAAATTGTTCATGTGCCGCATGATCGGATACTCGAGTGTTATTCCATTACCGCCGAGGATGCTCCGACATTCGCGCGCTATTGCTAGGGCTTCTCGCGCATTATTCAATTTCCCAAGCGAAATCTGCTCAGGTGAGACCCCCGTCGAATCTTTTAGGTTGGCCAAATGAATGGCAAGCAACATGCCTTTGCCAAGTTCGAGAGTCATATCTGCAAGTTTCTTTTGTGTCAGTTGATAGCCGGCGATCGGTCGATCAAATTGCTGGCGGTCAATTGCATAGGCGATTGTGGTGTCAAGACAGTCGCGTGCTGCCCCTAAAGTGCCGAAGGCGATTCCAAACCGAGCCTCGTTCAAGCATGAAAGTGGACCGCGCAATCCGCGAACAAGCGGAAGGACCGAGTCCGCCGGCAGACGAACATCTGTGAAGACCAATTCACTTGTTACCGATGCCCTCAGTGACATCTTTTTGTGAATGGGATTGGCCACAAATCCCGGCGTATTGGTTGGAACAATGAAGCCCCGAATACCGTCGTCCGTTTGTGCCCAAACGATTGCTACATCTGAGACGCTGCCATTGGTGATCCACATTTTTGAACCATTAAGGATCCAGTCTGCCCCGGGTGCGCCACCATCCCTGCGGGCATGTGTGCGCATGCCCTGGGGGTTTGAACCAAAATCCGCCTCGGTCAGGCCGAAGCAGCCAAGGTACTCTCCCTCGGCCATGCCAGGAAGCCACTGTTTCTTGTGGTCATCGGAGCCGAATTCATGAATGGCAAACATGGCGAGTGATCCCTGAACACTGACCAGTGAGCGAATCCCAGAGTCTCCCGCTTCCAATTCCAGTGCTGCCAAGCCGTACGCCAAGGCGCTCGTGCCTGCGCAGCCGTAGCCGTGCAGGTGCATTCCAAGTAGTCCGAGTGCTCCAAAATCCTTGGCCAATTCACGAGCGGGTATCTCACCTCGTTCGAACCAGTCGGCAATATCGGGTTTGATCCGGCTTTCTACATATTCGCGCACTACCGATTGAATGGCCCGATCTTCCTCTGAGAGCAGACCATCGATGTTAAAGAGGGCCAATGGTGAGGTGATGGAGCCGGTCATTGCGGGTTCCTTCCCGTGGGGTGAGTGGCGTAGCCGAGTGTATCCATTTTTCTACCGCGTTTTTCATTGACCAAGAAGGCGTCCAACAACTTGGGCTGCCCGCGACTGTTTACCTGTTCTGTCCTCGTAGTCATCTGCCCGTTGCATGATTTGAAGACCGGCATTTGCGCCTAACCAACGCAAGGGCTCAGGTTCCCACGAGGGAGACCGGTGGCCAACCCATGCAAGGGTGGTGACATCAGATTCGGTTTTGGTAATTAAGTGTGCGAGAGTCTTGCCGCCAAGATGGCTGGTGCCGACACCATCGCCTACATAGCCGCCTGACCAGCCTTCTCCGGTACTTCGATCAAGTCCACATGATGCCCACCAGTCTCGAGCAATTCCAAGTGGACCTCCCCATGTGTGCGTCACGCGTGAGCTCCGGAGGATTGGAAACATGTCCGTGAGTGTTTGCCACAACTCACGATGAACCTTGTGATTGCGGTCTTGAGAGTCCGAGATTCGCGAACCAAAGAAATATGGTGCACCGCGACCGCCAAATGCGATCCGATCATCTGCGGTTCGTTGCCCATAAATTACAAGATTCCGGTAGTCGGAGAAAGTTTGGCGCTCCTGCAATCCGATCTCGCCGATCTGCGCTTTCGAGAGTGGTTCAGTTGCGAGCATTAGTGAATAGACGGGCGCCAAGGTTCGCGTATACCCACGAATGGTTCGCGTGTATCCCTCTGTTGCCCGAATTGTAATCGGCGCTCGAACGGATCCAGTTCGCGTTCGAATAATCCCCGGGGACATCTCAGTGACGGGTGAGTGTCGATAAAACTTTACCCCGTTGTTTTCCAGGTAGCGGACAAGTTCGCTCACAAGCAGATATGGATTAATAGCAGCGCAGTGTGGCGTAAATGTGCCACCAAGAACATCTGTAGCCCCCAACTGCTGGAGTGTGTCTTCTCGGTTCATGTACATCAAATCGTCGCCCAGTCCCCAAGACTGCATTTCCTGCACCGCGGCGTGGGCACGCTCGAGTTGAATCGGCGTGCGAGCGGCTACGACGGTGCCACCATGTGCCCAATCAACATTCCAGTCGTGTTCACGGATGACGGCACCAATGTCGCCGATGTTATTCACCATGGCTTGATGCATGCGTAATGCATCTTGGGTGGACGTGGATCGGGCGAGAGCGGTCAAATGGGCAGGAAAGAGTGCCGATACCCATCCGCCGTTACGACCGCTAGCCCCAAAACCAGGGTAACGTGCATCGATAATGCACACGGTGATACTTGGATCAAGCTTGGTCAGGTAGTAGGCGGTCCACAATCCGGTGAAGCCGCCACCAACGATGGCGACATCTGCTGAAGTATTTTCATCCAGGGCAGGACCCACGGTAACTTCACCGGTTACCAGATCCGAATCAACCCACAATGATTGATTCATGTTGCTCAGACTCTCCACTTTTGTACATATGGTGGAATGGGAGTTTCCTGTGGCACATGGGGATCCGGAATCGGAACGCCATATGAAGAATTAATGGGTACAACTCCTGCCCACAGATCCCTACCCTGGACCGTATGTAGATCCGCAGGGTTATCGTCGGGATCCCCTTCTCCCACTTTCACCGACCACTCGGTGATATTCATAGCCAGAGTGTAAGTAGCTTTGAGCTCTTGCAATGTCGGTTGGCGGGCATCATTCCAGCGTCCAGGCATGAGATGTTCTGTGATGGTGTGGAGTGCCCGAAGTTCGAAATCCCCTTCGAGCAGTGTAAAAGTTCCGAAGATCATGGCGGATCGATAGTTCATGCTTGACTCGAAAAGGCTCCGAGCAAGAACGAGGCCATCGAGGATCGTCACCGTTGCGCAGGCGGGAGAACCCGCGGCCAGGAGAGTGAAGAGCCGCGATGCTGCGGATCCGTGAATCAGGAATTGATCGTCTTGGCGGGCATAGGCAACTGGAATGACTACGGGGTATTCACCATCTACCGTCCCGACATGGGCAACCATACCTGCGTCGAGAATTCCATTTAGTATCTGGCGATCCGTCCTCGCCTTGTCGGGTAGCCGCTTTACTCGGGTCAAACTTGGATCAGGCATGGTGGACTCCGTCACAGTATTTCGAGAGCACCTGTTAGCACCGTCCGAAGCTTCTGTTCGATTTCATCGAATTCAGGTTGACCAATAATGAGTGGAGGAGCCAATTGAATAACAGGATCTCCTCGGTCGTCTGCACGACAGTAAAGACCATTGTCAAAGAGCGCTTTGGAAAGGTATCCGCGAAGGAGCCTTTCACTTTCTTCTTCATTGAAAGTTTCGCGCGTGACCTTGTCTTTGACCAGTTCAATGCCATAGAAGTATCCGGCACCGCGAATGTCTCCAACAATCGGTAAATCGCTCAGTTTCTCGAGGGTGCGGCGGAAATTGCCCTCATTGTTTAACACATTTTGATTCAGGCCCTCCCTTTCAAAAATATCTAGATTCGCCATGGCGACAGCTGCCGAGACAGGATGACCGCCCCAGGTATACCCATGAAGGAATGCGGTTGTTCCATTTTTGAAAGGCTCAAAAAGTCGGTCGCTGGCAATCATTGCCCCCAGTGGGGAGTAACCAGAGGTCATCCCTTTGGCGCAAGTAATGATGTCCGGTGTGACGCCAAATCTATTCATGGCAAAGAAGTCACCGATTCGGCCAAATGCAGTAATCGTTTCGTCTGCCACCATGAGTACGTCGTACTGATCGCAAATTTCCCGCACTCGTTCCAAATATCCGGGAGGGGGAGGAAAGCAGCCACCTGAGTTTTGCACTGGCTCAATAAAGACCGCAGCGACACTGTCGGGCCCTTCGAACTCAATTGCTTCGGCAATCCGTTCGGCAGCCCAAAGACCAAATGCTTTTTCGTCTCCGCGGAATTCTTCGGGGGCTCGATAGAAATTTGTATTGGGTACTTTTACCCCTCCGGGAACAAGGGGCTCAAAAGGAATTTTGGCCGCTGGAATGCCGGTGATACTCAACGCGCCCTGTGGTGTTCCGTGATACGCGATGGAGCGGCTAATCACCTTATACTTGGTCGGTTTTCCGGTGAGTTTAAAGTACTGCTTGGCAAGTTTCCAGGCTGTTTCAACAGCCTCGCCGCCTCCGGAAGTGAAAAATACTCTATTCAGATCGCCCGGCGCCATGTGGGCTAGGCGCTCTGCGAGCAAAATTGCCTGAGGGTGTGCATAAGACCAGATCGGGAAGAAGGCAAGCTCTTCGGCTTGTTTGGCTGCGGCCTGCGCGAGTTCCCTTCGCCCATGCCCTGCCTGAACGGTGAACAATCCTGAGAGTCCATCAAAGTATTTGTTCCCTTGGTCATCCCAAATGTAGGCACCGTCGCCCTTGGTAATAACGGGAACGTGTCCACCATCGAAATAGGTGGAATGCCTGGTGAAATGCATCCAGAGGTGATCTCGAGCCTTGTCGGCCAATGAGTCGTGTCCCAGCTCGGTCACGTATTGCGGTGTAGTTGTCATCTGGTTCCCCATGTGTAGGTTTGCTTGCGAAGGTTGAGGTACATAAATGTCTCTGTTGATAACACTCCGGGCATGGTTCGGATCTGTCGATTGACCACATCAAGTAGATGAGGATCGTCCTCTGTGACGCATTCAGCGAGGATGTCGTACTTTCCTGCCACCACGACCATGTAGGCAATCTCGGGTAGTTTCTCTAATTTATTTGCCACCGCATCTACATCGCCTTGTACGGTAATTCCAATCATGGCTGATCTGGTGAAACCAACCTGTGTTGGATCAGTGACTGCCACGATTTGCATGATTCCCATGTCGTGCAGCTTTTGTACACGTTGTCGCACCGCAGCTTCGGAGAGACCCACTGCTTTTCCAATGGTTGCGTAAGGGCGGCGACCGTCCTGTTGGAGTTGTTCAATAATGGCTTTAGAGGCGTCATCAAGTGGAGCGGGTGATGTACGGGATCTTGCCATGTGTCCATCCTGATGGACCAAAGTGCATTTGGCAAGTAAATCCGCAGGAAATCAATTAAAAATGTCCGGAAAACGAATCAAATGTCAGTTTTTACTAATGAAATCATAATTCTGGAGGTAGGCTTCATTAGGAGATATGGCCGATCTGGGAGGAATCACGATGACAAAAGAGTTAAAAAATTTCGTTGGCGGTGAGTTCGTCTCGACCCGCGATGGAATGTCAACCGAATTAGTCAACCCGACAACGGGGGAGGTCTTTGCCACTGCTCCGGTGTCAGGCCCCGCCGATATTGATCAAGCGTATGCGGTGGCAGCAAGCGCTTTTGAATCCTGGAAGAACACCACACCGTCGGAGCGCCAGCAGGCCCTTTTGAAAATTGCTCAAGTTTTTGAGGATCACGCCGATGAACTTGTTGCCGTGGAGAGTGAAAATACCGGCAAACCAATTGCGGTCACCATGTCTGAGGAAATTCCACCCATGGTGGACCAAATCCGTTTCTTTGCAGGTGCAGCGCGAGTACTTGAGGGCAAAGCATCCGGGGAGTACATGCAAGGGTTCACCTCCATGATTCGCCGTGAACCCATTGGTGTGATTGGGCAGGTAACCCCGTGGAACTACCCAATGATGATGGCGGTCTGGAAGTACATACCGGCTATTGCAGCTGGAAATACTGTTGTTCTCAAGCCGAGTGATACAACTCCCGCATCTACTTTGAAGATGGCAGAACTCATTGCACAATCCGATGCCCTGCCGCCGGGGGTGCTCAATATCGTGTGCGGGGATCGGGAGACAGGAAAGGCACTCGTTGAACACAAGACCCCACAGATGGTGTCAATCACCGGGTCAGTGCGCGCCGGTATGCAGGTAGCCCAATCAGCAGCACTTGATGTGAAACGGGTGCATCTCGAATTGGGAGGGAAAGCTCCAGTTCTGGTATTTGACGACGCAGACATTGAAGCCGCTGCCGAGTGGTTGGCTGTCGCTGGATTCTTTAACGCGGGTCAAGACTGTACTGCCGCAACTCGCATGTTGGTCGCTCCTCGGATCTACGATGACTTCGTTGCGGCAATGGCAGAGCAAGCAGTCGGAACCGCAACCACCCTCGCCGATGGGCCAACAGGGGAGGGCCTTGTGCCGCCCGTCAACAATGTCCATCACATGGATCGGGTGCTGGGGTTCTTAGAACGCGCTCCCCAACATGCTCAGGTTGTTGCTGGAGGGTCTCGTCAGGGAGACAGAGGGTTCTTCATTTCGCCAACGGTTGTTGCTGGACTACAGCAGGAAGACGAAATGATTCAGAATGAAATTTTCGGTCCAGTAATTACAATCCAAAAATTTGACGATGAAGCCCAAGCACTTTCATATGCCAATGGAGTGAATTACGGGTTGGCGTCCTCGGTGTGGACAAAGGACTTCGGTCGCGCCATGCGGATGGCAAAAGGGCTTGATTTTGGGTGCGTCTGGATTAATACCCACATACCGCTGGTGGCAGAGATGCCCCATGGTGGCTTCAAGCATTCAGGCTATGGGAAGGATTTATCCATGTACGGATTCGAGGACTACACGCGAATCAAGCATGTCATGGCAAATATTGAGTCTTAGCTCCTATGGGTGCATGTGTATGCACGCGGAAGATCACATGTAATGGTTATTCCTTCGCCAGCACAACATCGGCAATCGACGGAATAATGCGCTCACCATATTCAGAGAGAGTGTGGTCCTTATCATCGTGCTGTAAATACAGGGCAAACTGATTAACGCCGAGCGTCTTGAGTTCTTCCAAGCGGCGCACGTGTTCTTCGGGAGGCCCAATAATGCAGAACCGATCAATAACGTCATCCGGAACGAAATCTGTGTGGGTATTTCCTGCTTGACCGTGCTGGTTGTAGTCATACCCTTGACGGTTCTTGATGTATTCGGTGAGGGCTGGGGGGACAGCCCCGCCATTGTCCCCGTAACGTTCAACGATATCTGCCACGTGATTACCCACCATGCCGCCAAACCACCTGAGTTGATCTCGAGCGTGTGGGATGTCGGTGGTGACGTATGCAGGAGCAGCAACGCAGATGTAAATCGACTCGGGGTCCCGGCCGGCAGCTGCCGCTGCGTCTTTCACAGCCTTGATGGTCCATTCAGCGATAGAAGGATCAGCGAGTTGCAAGATAAAGCCGTCACCGACCTCGCCTGTAACAGCGAGAACCTTCGGACCATATGCCGCAACCATGACGGCGGTGCGACTATCTTGTGCCCAAGGCAACCGGATGGTATTGCCCTTGTACTCAACCGATTGTCCGTTCACGAGACCCTTCAGTTCGATTACTGATTGGCGCAATTCAGCAACTGAAACTGGCTTTCCATTTGTTACGCGAACCGCGGAGTCCCCGCGCCCAATACCGATCACGGTTCTGTTTCCGTACATTTCATTGAGTGTCGCAAATACGGATGCGGTCACCGTGATGTCTCGCGTAGCAGGGTTCGTCACCATGGGACCTACTTTGACTTTCCTTGTTTCATCAAGAATCTTGCTGTAGATGACGTACGGCTCTTCCCACAGAATATGTGAGTCAAATGTCCAGACGTAGGTAAAACCATATGTCTCTGCTCGTCGTGCCAGATCAATTACTCGGGCAGCGGGTGGCGTGCACTGAAGTACGACTCCAAAATCCATGATGTGTATCCCTTCTCGGTGAAATGACGGATTGGGCTATTGGGTGTGTGTCTGTTACCGCGTGAGTGGGAAGCCTAGGTCCACCGATGACGTGGATGGATCCGGCCACCGCGCGGTGATCGTCTTTGTGTGGGTATAAAAGTCGATTCCTGCAGGTCCATACATGGCGATATCTCCAAAAAGTGATGCTTTCCAACCACCGAAGCTGTAATAGCCCACAGGTACCGGAATTGGAACATTGATCCCCACCATTCCGACCTGAATGTCGAATTGGAACTGTCGGGCGGCGCCGCCGTCGCGAGTGAAAATTGCCGTCCCGTTTCCATATTGATGCTTGTTCACCATTTCTACTGCATCTTCATAGGTATCTACGCGCGTCACGCTCAGCACGGGTCCAAAGATTTCGTCGTCATAAACCTTCATTCCAGGTGCAACATTGTCGATCAAAGTGGGGGCAAGGAAAAATCCCTCGACTGGAAGATTATTGTCTCGTCCGTCGACAACAACCGTGGCGCCTTCCGCTGCCGCTCCAGAAATATATGAAGCAACTTTGTCTCGGTGTTCACGGGTAATTAATGGACCCATTTCGGCATTGGGGTCTGTTCCTGGACCCGTGATGAGTTTGGGCAGACGCACCTTGATGGCGTCGATCAGTTTGTCACCGACGTCACCGACTGCGACAACAACAGAGATAGCCATGCAGCGCTCACCTGCAGAACCAAATCCCGCGCTCACCGCTGCATCTGCAGCCATATTGATGTCGGCATCAGGCAAAACCACCATGTGATTTTTGGCTCCGCCAAGTGCCTGCACTCGCTTACCGTTGGCCGTTCCAGTGGAATAAATGTATTTCGCAATCGGCGTGGATCCAACAAAGCTGATGGCAGCGACATCGGGGTGGGTGAGCAGGCCATCGACTGCGATTTTATCTCCCTGAAGAACGGTGAAGACTCCATCGGGCAGTCCGGCTTCTTGCAGTAGTTCGCCCATGTAAAGCGCAACCGAAGGATCTTTCTCACTTGGTTTCAAAATAAAAGCATTACCGGTGGCGATCGCATTAGCAAACATCCACATGGGGACCATGGCAGGGAAATTGAATGGGGTAATACCCGCTACCACACCCAAGGGTTGACGAATCGAGTAGACATCTACTCCGGTGGAAACCTGCTCGCTGTAGCCACCTTTGAGCAGCGATGGAATACTGCATGCGAATTCAATATTTTCAATTCCGCGCGCCAATTCACCGGCGGCATCGCTGGGCACTTTACCGTGTTCAATGGACACCAAATTGGCAATACGATCCCGATTTTGTACCACTAATTCGCGGAAACGGAACATGATCTCGGCTCTTTTAGAAATCGATGTTGCACGCCACATCTGTGAGACAGCCTTAGCGGATGCAACGGCAAATTCAACTTCTTGGGCGCTGGCGAGACCAACCTGTGCCTGTTGTTCACCGGTTGCAGGGTTAAAAACTGGGGCGTAATTACCTGATTTCGAGGGATGAAGTTTTCCGTTAATCCAATGGTCAATATTGCGCATTCTGTCTCCAGATTTAGTCGGTTGGTGATGAGTGGGTATTTGTGTTTCTTGTATGGAGCGATGCTGCTATATCAAGTATTGGGAAAGTCCTCGTTTGAGATACTTACCGTGACCCTTGGTGCCGAAATACTCGTTGTTATCTACAACTATTTTCCCTCGCGAAATTACCGTATCCACGTGGCCATCAATCACTGTGCCCTCCCAGGCTGAGTGATCCATGTTCATGTGATGGGTCTTTCCAAGCCCAATTTCGGTGCGTCCTGCGGGATTGTAAATCACGATATCGGCATCTGATCCGGGGGCAAGCGCACCCTTCTGAGGGTAGAGTCCGAACATTCGTGCTGGCGTTGTGGAGCACAGTTCGACCCACCTTTCGAGTGTGATTTGACCCTCGACTACTCCCTGGTAAATGAGATCCATCCGATGCTCGACCGTCCCAATACCATTCGGGATTTTTGAGAAATCGCCAATCCCAAGTTCCTTTTGTTCCTTAAAGCAAAATGGGCAGTGATCGGTACTCACGATGGACAGGTCATTGGTACGCAGGTAACGCCACAGTTCTTCGTGGTGTCCCTCTTCTTTTGATCGAAGGGGCGTTGAACACACCCATTTGGCGCCTTCAAAGCCAGGCTGAGAAAGGTGATCCTCCAGTGACAGATAGAGGTATTGGGGACATGTCTCCCCGAATACGTTCAGGCCCTGGTCGCGCGCTACTTGGAGAACATTCACCGCCTGCTTAGCCGACATATGAACAATGTAGAGCGGCGCTCCCGTCATGCGAGCCAACATTATTGCCCGGTGAACGGCTTCGGCCTCGGTCTCCCATGGGCGTGTAAGCGCGTGATATTTAGGATCAGTTTTACCTTCGGCGAGCGCTTGCGAAACGAGTACATCAATGGCAATCCCATTTTCGGCGTGCATCATGATCATGGATCCATTACCTGCAGCAGTTTGCATGGCCCGAAGAATTTGGCCGTCGTCACTATAGAAGACACCGGGGTATGCCATGAATAATTTAAAACTGGTTACTCCCTCATCGATCAGTTCATCCATGGCTTTGAGAGAGTCATGGTCTACCCCGCCGATTATTTGGTGAAATCCGTAGTCAATGTGACAGTTTCCGCCGGCTTTTGTGTGCCACGATGCAAGACCATCCTGCACGCGTTCGCCGAATTTTTGCACTGCGAAGTCGATAATGGTTGTTGTGCCACCCCACGCGGCTGCTCTGGTTCCCGTCTCAAAGGTATCGGAGGCAAAAGTTCCGCCAAAAGGTAATTCCATGTGCGTGTGTGAATCCACGCCACCGGGAATAACGTATTTACCCGCTGCGTCAAATATTCGATCAACGGTTGATTCCAACTGAGCTCCCAAAGTTGTATCCCCGGGGGTGAGAACAGCCGCGATGGTTTCGCCATCGACCAGAACATCGGCGTGAGATGTCCCCAGTGGGGAAACCAGTAGCCCGTTTCTAATAAGTATTTTCACGGCTTCTCCTCGTTGAGTTCGAAGTTGGCTTTTTAAGGTCGCACGAGGTCATCGTAAGCGTCTGGACGACGGTCACGGTAAAACTGCCAGCGAGTGCGCACGGTATTGATGAGATCGAGATCTAGATCTCGAACAATAAGCTCGGATTTATAGGGGTCGCCCTTGTCACCAACATAACTGCCTTCGGGATCGACAAAATAAGACTGACCGTAGAAGTCATCGTCACCGAGGTCTTCAATTCCCACGCGATTGATCGCACCAATAAAGTACTCATTCGCTACGGCCGCCGCGGGTTGTTCAATACCCCACAGGTACTGGGATAGGCCCCGGGACGTGGCCGATGGGTTGAACACGATTTGGGCTCCATTGAGTCCTAAAGCTCGCCATCCTTCAGGGAAGTGGCGGTCATAACAGATGTAGACACCGATCTTTCCCACCGCTGTGTCAAAAACCGGGTAGCCGCCATTACCGGGGCGGAAGTAGAACTTCTCCCAAAACCCCTTGACGTGGGGGATGTGCTGCTTGCGGTATTTGCCCAAGTAACTTCCATCAGCATCAATGACGGCGGCTGTGTTATAGAGGAATCCGGGACCTGCATCTTCATACATTGGCAGAATCATGACCATTTGTAGTTCCCGTGCGAGCGTTTGAAAACGTTCCGTGATGGGACCAGGAATGGCCTCTGCGTAATCATAAAAGGCTGCATCCTGTACCTGACAGAAATAAGGCCCATAAAACAACTCCTGGAAACATATGACTTTGGCGCCCTGTTCGGCCGCTGCGCGGGCATAATCCACGTGTTTCTCGATCATGCTGTCCTTGTCCCCGGTCCAATCCGTCTGGACTAGGGCTGCGCGAACAATCGACATGTATGCCTCCTGGATAATTGTGATATTTCTTAGGCTAGACATAAATATATGCATTAGATAGTCCTTTGACATATTTGCATCGGGTTCAAGGGGAAGGCACAATCTCCCGATATTCGCGTCACAACCTATTCCTCACTCTGTGATCCCGATAAAATCCGACAACTGGCCCGCATTGTCGCTCAGGCTGTAGATCGATCCGAACGAACCCAAGGCATCCGCTGACTCCGTGCACATTACTGAAAGAATGCGAGCATGACGGTAGATAATCAGAGCGCCCAGGTGAGTGGTTCATTGGTGAACGGATCATTGATCAACGGCTCATCATTTGCAGGCAATGGCGAAGAGTGGAAAGTCATCAATCCCGCCGATTCGAGCGTGGTGGCCACACTTAAATTGGCAACACCCGCCGATGTTTCATATGCGGTTGACTCGGCACGCCTAGCTTTTGCTGGTTGGTCACGAACGGTTCCTGCTGAGCGAAGTGCCTTACTCCATGCTTTGGCCACGAGACTTGAAGAGCGAGCCGAGGAGTACGTAAAGGTCGAATCCGCGCAAACTGGCAAGCCGTACCGTCTTTGCCGTGAGTTCGACATCCCGGGATCAATTGACAACGTCCGTTACTTTGCTGGACTGTGCCGCAACCTGGAAGGTAAAGCGTCGACCGAATGGGTAGCCAATCTGAACTCCTCTGTGCGTCGTGAACCATTGGGTGTGGTCGGATCAATCGCCCCGTGGAACTATCCGTTCCAAATGGCCATGTGGAAGATTCTTCCTGCTGTCGCAGCAGGAAACACGATTGTGCTCAAACCCGCCGAACTCACACCTCTGACCGCCCTGATGCTCGCCCAAGATTGCACCGAAGTCGGTTTCCCAGATGGAGTTGTCAATGTGGTCACCGGATCGGGTCCAGTGGCTGGAGAAGCACTTGTTTCTCATCCGGATGTTGCCATGGTCTCTTTCACCGGGTCAACCAAGGTTGGTCGAAGGGTCATGGAGTTAGCGACCATGGGAATAAAAAGAGTGCACTTGGAGCTCGGTGGGAAGGCGCCATTTGTGGTTTTCGCCGATGCTGATCTTCAAGCAGCAGCCCACGGAGCCGTGGCCGGGACCCTTATCAATAGCGGGCAGGATTGCACCGCAGCCACCCGGGCCTATGTACACGAGTCATTATTTGATGCATTCGTCACGATGGTGAGTGAACTTTTCGAGGAAATATCCGTGGGTGACCCGCGCCTAGAGTCAACGGATATTGGACCTCTGGTGTCCATGGCACAACGAGACCGGGTCCATGGCTTTGTTGAGCGAGCCAGGTCATTGGGAGCCGTTGTTCATGTGGGTGGGGAGCTAATCGGCGATCCGAGCGGCGCTTTTTACCCCCCCACGCTGGTCACGGGCGCAGGCCAGGATTCAGAGATTGTTCAAGAAGAGATTTTCGGTCCCGTGCTGGTGGTTCTGCCGTTTGGATCGGTAGAAGAGGGTTTGGCGCTGGCCAATGACACCCCTTATGGATTGGCCGCGTCGGCGTGGACTCGGTCCGTCCTGATATCTGAGCGAGCCCAGCGCGAAATTAATGCGGGCACCGTCTGGATCAACGACCACATTCCGATCATGAGCGAGATGCCGCATGGGGGATTCGCAGGTTCGGGTTTCGGAAAGGACATGTCGACCTACTCCCTGGAGGAGTACACCCGGCTCAAGCACGTGGCTGTTGACATTACGGGGGACATTAAGAAGGAATGGCATCGCACCATTTTCCGGGATAGGCATGCGGCCCCCTAACCGTCCTGACACAAAGAT
The DNA here is from genome assembly GCA_018401415.1 of Candidatus Nanopelagicales bacterium. Lineage (GTDB taxonomy): Bacteria > Actinomycetota > Actinomycetes > S36-B12 > S36-B12 > UBA4592. The sequence goes on from JAGYKV010000017.1 coordinate 337,661, forward strand.
GTTACAAATTTCTGGACAATATATGTAGGAGGAATCGTATTTACCGACTAACGTTGGCTTTACTATCTAGTGAAGAGAATGTACGAATCACAACCAATCGAAGGAGCAGACAGGTCATGACGCTGAACAGACCCGAAACAGTTGCGGCTATTGCCGGGCAAATCCGGACATCCGTATCTCGCAGGCGCCTCTTGCAGGCGGCTGGAATTGGCAGCGCGGCCATGGTTGTTGCGGCATGCGGAACGGGCTCTGAGGGTTCAGATGGAGCGGCGGATTCAGGTGAAGCAGCCTCCGCTACCGATCTTTCCGACACTGAGATGATCGCTAATTGGTCCAACTGGCCTTTGTACCTAGATGTAGATGAAGATTCGGGTGAGTACCCATCGCTTGTTGCTTTTGAGGAATCAACCGGAATAGATGTCACATATACAGAAGATGTCAACGACAACAATGAATTTTTCGCCAAGGTGCGTACGCAACTTGAGCAGGGTCAAGACATCGGTCGAGATCTGGTTGTTCTCACCGACTGGATGGCGGCATTGTGGATTCAGAGTGGATACGCCCAAAAGCTTGATAAGTCCCTAATCCCTAACTCCGTAAATCTCATTCCTCGTCTGGCAGATGTCAACTTTGATAAGCCGCGTGATTATTCCCTCCCATGGCAGTCGGGATTTGGCGGTTTGGGCTACAACATTGAGGCTTTGCAGGCGGCCACAGGAAAGTCATCCATGACCTCAATGGACGAATTATTTGACCCGGCGCTGAAAGGTCGAGTGACATTGCTTTCTGAGATGCGCGACACCATGGGCTGCATATTGGCGTGGAAGGGTTACGACCCCGCAAGTTTCACCGATGCCGAATTTGAAGAAGCAATCGCAGAATTGACCAAGCAGGTGGACAGTGGCCAGGTGCGTCAGGTGACAGGCAACGATTACATCGCTGCAATGGAAAGCGGCGATGTCATTGCTGTAATTGGCTGGTCGGGAGATATTTTTGCCCTCGGTGACGAATTCAACTTCACTTTGCCCGAGAGCGGCGGCATGCTCTGGACGGACAACATGCTGATCCCTGCACTAGCTCAGCACAAGAAGAATGCCGAAAAGATTATGAACAACTATTACGATCCCGTAGTAGCGGCTCAGGTCGCTGCATATGTGAATTACATTTGCCCCGTTCAAGGTGCGCAGGCTGAAATGGAAAAAATAGACCCTGAGCTGGCAAGCAGTGAATTCATTTTCCCCACAGATGCAATGCTCAACGAAACCTATGTCTTCATGGAGTTGACTCCTGAGCAAAATGAAGCTTATGAAAGGCTTTTCCAAAAGGCGATCGGTAACTAATATCCCGAATCGTGGTGGTCAATTGTGCTGACCTCCCACAATCGCTCTGAAAGGATCCACATTGAGTGCATCTAGGGGTCGCAACGTCGAAGACCTGAATTTGAGGAATTTGACCAAGAAATTCGGCGATGTAGCAGCGGTAGATGACCTCACACTCACAGTTCCTGCAGGATCCTTCTTTGCTCTGCTGGGAGCATCCGGATGCGGCAAAACCACAACACTGCGCATGGTGGCCGGATTAGAAGAGCCAACGTCCGGGACTATTGCGATTGGCGATCAAGATATAACCCGCCTTCGGGCATTTCAGCGACCGGTAAACACCGTTTTCCAGTCCTATGCTCTCTTCCCCCACTTGGATATCTTCGAAAATGTGGCATTTGGCCTCCGCCGCCGCAAAGTGAAAAATGTGGATCAAAAGGTCAATGCAATGCTGGAACTTGTTGAGTTAGGCCCCATGGCTCGACGAAAGCCGAGTCAATTATCGGGTGGACAACAACAGAGAGTTGCCGTTGCCCGGGCTCTCATTAACGAACCAGATGTTCTGCTACTCGACGAACCACTAGGTGCGTTAGATCTCAAGTTACGCCGCCAAATGCAAATTGAGTTGAAAAGAATTCAAATGGAGGTCGGTACCACTTTCGTCCATGTCACCCATGATCAAGAAGAAGCCATGACCATGGCCGACACCGTTGCAGTCATGAATAAGGGTCGCATTGAGCAAATGGGACATCCGGCAGATATTTATGAACTTCCTCAGACTGTTTTTGTTGCCAATTTCTTGGGTCAATCAAATTTATTTGCAGGTTCGCGAACTGGTCAGTCCGGTGAGGTAATCATGGTTGACTCCCATGGCATGAAATTCTCGGTGCTGGCTTCGCGCAACTCAGCGATGTCAGACGAGATTATTATCGGTATCCGACCCGAGAAAATTGTGGTTCGTGATCTGGTTGATCAGGATGCGGTCCCCGCAGGTCACAACGCCCTAGAGGGTCGCGTCACCGATGTTTCCTACACGGGTGTTTCAACACAATATGTCGTGGAAACATTGTGGGGTCAAGATGTCACGGTATTTGAGCAAAATGTGATCGTAGGGGATCGCTGCGATGTTGGCGATCCCGTCATCCTGCACTGGTCACCTGAGCACACATTTGGTCTTGCCGGGGGAGAGACTCTCCTGCACAAGACCGCACAAGTTTTAGCCGCGGGCGTCTAACGGTGGTTGCATTACTACCGTCAACCGGAGCGAAGGCCCAGGTATCTCCCCAAAAACGCTCTAGAACCGGATACTTTCTTTTACTGCCAGGCATGACGTGGCTAGCTATTTTCTTTGCCATTCCATTCGTCACGCTGTTTCTCACGAGCCTCCAGGCTCCCGTTGCAGGTGAATCTGGGCAATATGTACCTGCATTTCAAGTCAGCAATTATCCGGATGCGCTCATGGAATACTGGCCACAGTTCCTCAAGTCATTCATCTACGCAGGAATCGCTACAGCACTTGCATTATTAATTGCCTATCCTTTGGCCTATTTCATTGCATTTAAAGCAGGTCGCTGGCGTGCATTGATGCTTGTACTCGTTATTGCGCCTTCATTTGCATCTTTTCTACTTCGAACCTATGCATGGAAAACTATTCTGGCGGACGAAGGTTTCATAACATCCTTTTTCAATGCGCTCCACCTACTACCCGATGATCGAATTTTGAATACCAGTATTGCCGTGATCGCAGGTCTCACCTATAACTTCCTTCCTTTTATGATTTTGCCCTTGTACGCAGCATTGGAAAAAGTTGATCCGAGACTCATTGAAGCCTCAAACGACCTTTACGCCTCTGCGTTTACAACTTTCCGTAAAGTCACTTGGCCGTTGTCTTTGCCCGGTGTCGTTGCAGGAACATTGCTCACATTTATTCCAGCGACGGGTGATTACATCAATGCGGAGCTACTGGGTTCAACCCAGGACAGAATGATTGGAAATATTATTCAGACGAACTTCATAGAGTTCAGGGATTATCCGACCGCGAGTGCATTGTCATTCGTTCTCATGGCTGTAATTCTAGTTTTGGTCTTTACCTATATTCGCCGTGCCGGAACGGAGGACCTGGTCTAATGCGTTGGATTCGTCAGCGACTTCTTGGAGTAATAGCAGTACTTGTTCTGGTTTACCTATTCATTCCCATCGCGGTTGTTGCTGTGCTCAGCTTTAATAAGCCCGACGGAAAGTACAACATCTCGTGGAATCAATTCTCAATTGATGCGTGGACTAATTTATGTGGGGTCCCAGGTGTATGCGGTTCCTTTATGGTGAGCATCCGCATTGGAGTAATTACTACCATTGTGGCCACGATATTGGGCACCATGATTGCCTTTGCATTGGTTCGTTACCGGTTTCGGGGTCGGTCCACCACCAACCTACTGATCTTCCTTCCCATGACCACTCCAGAAGTGGTCATGGGTGCAAGCCTGCTGGCACTTTTTTTGAACCTTCGATTCCCTCTGGGCGAAACAACAATCATTATCGCCCACATCATGTTTACTATCTCATTTATCGTGGTCACGGTTAAAGCGCGGTTACAAGGCATGGATCCACGGCTGGAAGAAGCTGCCAGGGATTTATATGCCGGTCCGCGAGCCACTTTCCGCTATGTCACGTTCCCACTGGTTGCCCCCGGGATCGCTGGCGCTGCTCTTCTCGGCTTCTCACTGTCCTTTGATGACTTCATCATTAGCTTCTTTAATGCCGGTACCGTTGTTACTTTCCCCATCTATATCTGGGGAGCCGCTCAACGGGGAATCCCGGTTCAGGTAAATGCACTTGCCACCATGGTTTTCCTCGCCGCAATGGTTATTGTTCTCACAACTCAGGTCGTTTCCTACCGCAGACGCAAAGCTTTACAACTACCTCCCCAGGCTTTGGAAGCCGCGCTTCCTCGCTCTTGATAGTCTTTGTCCGGTCTAATATTCGAGGGGATTGGTGGGAAGGTCAGGCGGTCGGTCTGCCCCGTTACGTGAACTCTGACGTAAGGAATTCCCATGTATTCGCAAGAAATCTCCCCACACGGTTGGGAAAGGACCAGGAGCCTCATCTCTACGCCGTATTGGCTGGATACGGATAATCGCCCCCTACCGCGTTCGGCATTTGAGGGTTACTCCGAAGTTGACCTAGTAATTGTCGGCGGTGGGTTCACCGGGTTATGGGCTGCGGTTGAAGTGGCCTTGAACAACCCCGACCGGCGCGTTGTCGTCTTAGAAGGTGGACGGATAGCAGGAGGGGCAACCGGTCGAAACGGCGGATTTGTCTCGGCGTCCCTCACTCATGGATTCAGCAATGGGCTAAGTCGATGGCCCCACGAAATCGATCGGTTGGTGGAGCTAGGCCGTAAAAATCTCGCCGAAATAGGAGCGCGGATTGAGGAGTTTCACATTGACTGCGATTGGATCGTGTCTGGCGAGATCGATGTAGCGACTGCCAGTTACCAGGTTGAGGATTTGACCAGGTTGCATGAACAACTTAATGCACACGGAATCCCATCTGAGCTACTTGATTCACGCGAAGTGCGCCAACGTGTGGATTCTCCGCTGTTTGCGGCTGGTTTATTCGACCCTGACGTAGCAATGGTTAATCCTGCCGAATTGGCCTGGGGCTTGGCTCGAGTTGCCGAGAAACTGGGAGTGAAAATCCATGAGAATTCACCGGTCAATAGCCTCACTGAACAGGGCACCAGCGTTGTAGCCGGTGTCTCCGGTGGCGTGATTAAGGCTCGGAAAGTTCTTTTGGCAACTAATGCGTATCCACCGCTTTTACGCAGATTACGCCACTATCTCGTCCCGGTCTATGACTATGTACTCATGACAGAACCCCTTACGGCGAATCAAAGACAGAGCATCAAGTGGGATGGTCGAGAAGGCATTGGGGATTCGGGAAATCAGTTCCACTATTACCGAACAACAAACACTGGCCGCATTTTATTCGGTGGCTTCGATGCCATCTATCACCGCAGCAATGGAATGAAGCCGGAATTTGATGTGGATAATGAATGTCTTGCTCGACTTGCCGACCACTTCGTTGAAACTTTCCCGCAACTTTCGCCAGTGAGATTTACCCATGGCTGGGGCGGGGCAATAGACACATGCTCTCGGTTTAGCGCTTTTTGGGGCACAGCTCATCACGGGAAAACGGCATATGTTGCCGGCTACACGGGCTTAGGGGTTGGCGCATCTCGATTCGGGGCTTTAACCTGTCTCGACCTGCTAGAAGGTGCTTCAACAGAGCGGACCGAATTAGCCATGGTGAAGACAAAACCATTGCCGTTCCCACCGGAACCCCTGCGCTCACTGGGCATTGAATGGACAACACGATCATTACACCGCGCGGATTTACATGAAGGAAAGCGAAATCTTTGGCTGAGAACCCTGGATAAATTTGGGCTGGGGTTTGATTCATAGCCGAGAGGGTTGGAGTTTCACAGGTTAGAGTTTTGCCATGACGCGATACGGATCTCAATTTGGACCACATTTTACTTTTCTTGGAGTTCCGGAATGTGATCTTTCGGATCCTGAGAGTTACAAAGATGCCGAAGTTGTTATTGTCGGAGCTCCATTTGACGGTGGAACATCCTTTCGTGCAGGGGCACGGTTTGGTCCTCAGGCCCTGCGTGCCGCCTGCTATCTGGAGCACGATGGCAAGCGGCCGTCATTGGCCATGCGAGTTGACGGACTCCAAGATCTCGGTGTCGTTGATGCAGGCGATGTTGAAATGTTTAGTGGCGACGCGGCTCGAAGTTGCGCTGATCTCGAGATTGAAATCGAAAAGATTGCATCCTCAGGCGCGATCCCACTGATTCTGGGGGGTGATCACACCGTGACCTGGCCAGATGTCACTGGGGTTGCGCGGGCACGGGGCTGGGGGAAAATCGCCGTGATTCACTTCGATGCACACGCAGACACCGGCGATATCACTTTTGGTTCTTTGATTGGCCATGGTCAACCAATGCGCCGACTGATCGAGTCCGGGGCGGTACGCGGGGATCGCTTTCTGCAAATTGGATTGCGTGGCTATTGGCCGGAGGCGGAAACATTGCAATGGATGGCTGAACAAGGAATGCGTTCCTATGAAATGACAGAGATCGTCCAGCGCGGATTGAATGAGTGCCTCACGGAAGCATTCGATATTGCTTTAAGTGACTGCGATGGAGTTTTCCTCAGCGTTGATATCGACGTGTGTGATCCCGGTCATGCTCCAGGAACGGGCACACCTGAACCGGGTGGTTTATCAGCCCGCGAGTTGTTGGATGCAGTGCGAAGAATCTGTTATCAATTGCCCGTGGTGGGCATGGATATTGTCGAGGTAGCTCCTCCGTATGACCATGCGGACATAACAGCCATGTTGGGCAACAGAGTGGTCCTTGAAGCGTTGAGTGCCATAGCTCGGAGAAAAAAAGATCAGCGCGATGGAACTATATGGAACCCGGCCCTGCCATTGCTTGCCGATCGGATTCCAGGGGAGCAATCATGAAAGTTCTGGCAATTGGGTCAGGCGGAGTGGGAACTAGCGCTGCACTCATTGCACAACGTCGAGAGTTTTTCGACAAATGGATCTGTGCGGACCACGACTTCGTGAGAGCTGAAGAATTAGTCGATCGAGTCGGAGATCCGCGCTACGTCGCGGCAAGAGTCGATGCTTCCGATTCAACCGCGGTTGTGGCCTTGATTCGCGCGGAACAGATCACCCATGTAGTCAATCTGGTAGACCCCCGATTCGTCATGCCAATTTTTGAGGCAGCACTGTCAGCCGGGGTAAATTACATGGACACGGCCATGAGTTTATCGCGCCCGCATCCCATCAATCCACTGAGTGAAACCGGAGTCAAACTGGGAGATCAACAGTTTGCGACAGATTCCCAATGGCAGGAGGACGGCATTTTGGCCTTGTGCGGCATGGGAGTAGAACCAGGGCTGGCCGATGTTTTCGCGCGTTACGCATCCGATCACCTTTTTAGCGAGATAGACGAAATTGGGATTCGCGATGGTGCAAATCTAGAAGTTGCAGGTCACGTGTTTGCCCCGACATTTTCAATTTGGACAACCATTGAAGAATGCCTTAATCCGCCGGTGATTTGGGAGAAAGACAGGGGTTGGTTCACAACTGAACCGTTTAGCGATGCGGAAATCTTCGATTTTCCCGAAGGGATTGGTCCACAGGAGTGTGTGAACGTCGAACATGAAGAAGTGCTCCTTATCCCACGTTGGATTGAGTGCAAGAGGGTCACTTTCAAGTATGGTCTTGGCAATGAATTCATCGATGTACTGAAAACCCTTCACAAGTTGAACTTGGATTCCACAGATCCAGTGAATATTCGCGGAGTGAAAGTTTCACCTCGTGACGTGGTCGCTGCAGCATTGCCCGATCCGCTTACTCTAGGCGACAAAATGACGGGCAAGACATGTGCGGGAACGTGGGTGACGGGCAAAGACAAGAATGGAAACTCTGCTGAGGTATATCTCTACCATGTAACCGATAACGAGTGGTCCATGCGCGAGTACGGAACTCAGGCGGTGACATGGCAAACCGCCATGAATCCAGTGATTGCGCTGGAACTCCTGGCTACCGGGAAGTGGAGAGGCGTGGGAGTGCTCGGCCCCGAAGCCTTTGATGCAGTTCCCTATTTAGAACTCATGGAGCACGGTTATGGACAAAAATACGGAGTGCGTTGGAAGAGTTAGTTGGCTGTTGCCTCAAATGCTTGCTCCAAAATTGAGAGCGCTTCTTCGAGCAGATGCCGCGGCATGGTGAGTGCAGGTAGGAATCGGAAGACATTTCCGTAGGTTCCCGCGGTCAAGGTGACGACACCGTGTTGGTGGCAGTACTTGTTGAGCGCGTTAGCACGGTCTGCATCGGGTAGGCGAGTGCCTTCCTTCACGAGCTCGATCGCAATCATGGCTCCTCGACCGCGGATATCTCCGATCGTCGGGTGATTGATCTGCATGTCAACGAGACGGGGGAGCATCACGCTTTCAATCTCTTTTGCTTTGGCATTGGCATCATTTTCTTCCATCCAGCGAATGGAGCCCAATGCCGCTGCACAGGCCACGGGGTTACCTCCGTAAGTGCCTCCCAGGCCGCCAGCGTGAACGGAGTCCATGATTTCGGAGCGGCCCGTGACAGCTGCTAGTGGCATGCCCCCGGCAATACCTTTTGCGGTCGTGATCAAATCGGGAACTACCCCTTCAAATTCTGAAGCGAACCAATTTCCAGTCCGACAAAAACCAGACTGAATTTCATCCGCGACGAAAACGATCCCATTGACCTGTGCGAAATCAGCAAGTGCCTTGAAGTAACCGGGTGCAGGCACAATAAAACCACCTTCACCAAGAATCGGCTCCACCACAATGGCGGCAACATTGGATGCACCCAATTCTTTATCGATCCGCGATATTGCCCAGGCTGCAACCTCAGGTCCGGAATGTGGGCCATCGTGAAAGGGATAAGAAACCGGAACTCGATAAATTTCCGGGGCAAATGGGCCGAATGATTGCTTATAGGGCATGTTCTTGGCTGTCATGCCCATGGTCAAGTTAGTCCGACCGTGGTACCCGTGCTCAACCACAACTACGGCTTGGCGCTTGGTATAGGCACGAGCGATCTTGACCGCATTCTCCACGGCTTCTGCGCCAGAGTTGAAAAGTGCTGATCGTTTTTCATGATCACCCGGTGTCAGTCGATTTAGCGCCTCGCACACCTGAACGTAGCCTTCATAGGGGGTTACCATGAAGCAGGTATGAGTGAAATTGGCTACCTGATCCTGAACGCCTTTAACCACCTCGGGATTGGCATTACCAACGGTGGTGACAGCAATACCCGAACCCATGTCAATCAGTGAGTTGCCGTCCACATCGATGAGCACACCTCCGGCGGCCTTGGTGATGAAAACGGGAAGGCCCACTCCGATACCTGCCGAGACAGCGTTTTGTTTGCGCGCCAGCAGTCCGCGTGATAGTGGTCCTGGTATCTCGGTGACTAACAGTCGTTGTTGTTCAACACCGTTAACGAGGTGGTCGGCTGCGAGAGTCATGGAGATCTCCTCAAAGGTTGGTGGGTTGCTCTGCCTGATCTTAAGCCTTGAAGTGTCCGCCGTACACTTGAGATATGACCGATTCACATGAAATCAATGGCGTCCACATCAACCACCACCAGCGCACCACTTTGGAGAGACTGCTGGCGCACCCCACAAGCCACGACCTCCAGTGGAAAAGCGTAATCCATCTGATGGAGGCTCTAGGGACGGTGGAACAGCGCCATGACGGCAAGGTCAAGGTTTCGTTTGGTAATGACAGCGAAGTTTTCGACCCGAATCACAAAGATTTATCCATGAATCAAATCGCAGATTTGCGCCGCATGATCAAAGCCGCTGGATTCGACCAATAGGAGATTGACATGGCACAACATGATGAATTTAATCGAATCGACCTTCGAGGCAAGTTAGCGGTCGCGGCAATCGATTATCACCAGACCCGCATATTCGCCCTTGAGGGCGACTCCGCAGGGCGCCCTGAACGAGTGGTTGCTGAAGATCCCCGTGGTCTCACAAGAAAACTGCACACCAAGGCTAATAATGTGGAGGGCGATTACCGCACACCCGGCGATGAATACTGGAAATCCATTGCGGTTGAGTTAGAGCGAGCTTCAGCAGTGATTCTTTTGGGGCATGGAAATGGGAAAGCCAATGCATCTCATAAATTCCTTGCATACATAGAAGAGCACTATTCGGATCTCAATACTCGAATCCTCGGAGACCTTCGTGTCGACATTGATGATTTAACCGATCCACAGGTCCTTCGAATTGGACAAACTTTCTTTGACATAGCTCCTACACGTAACACCAAGTAGCCCATGTCCTCCAGTCCAGCGGTGACCAAGGTTGTGATCTTGGGGAGCACTGGATCCATTGGTCAACAAGCATTAGACATTATCCGTCGAAATCTCGACTCGTTTCGGGTCGTTGGCTTGAGCTCATCAGGTCAAAATGCCGAATTATTCGCACAGCAGGTGAATGAATTCTCGCCGGAGTATGTTGGTATTTCGCTGGGCACCTGTGCACAGGATGTTCAAATGCGGGTCTTGGCCCATGCACAGGAACATGGGTTCTCCACCGGGCAAAGTGTGACTCCTGAGTTTGTGATTGGTCCTGATGCCTCTGGAATTCTTGCGGAGGTAGGTGCCGATGTAGTGCTGAATGCCATCTCCGGGGCAGCGGGATTGGTTCCGACATTGCATGCCCTGAGATCCGGGGCGCGATTAGCGCTCGCCAATAAAGAGTCTCTGATCATTGGCGGTGACCTTGTCCGCGCTATTGCCAAACCCGGTCAAATCATTCCCGTGGATTCCGAGCACGCCGCGCTCGCTCAATGCCTGTTAGCCGGGAAAAAATCCGAGGTTAAGTCCCTCATCTTGACTGCAAGTGGCGGCCCCTTCAGGGGATTCACGGCGGAGCAACTGCGTGGGGTCTCCGTTGAACAGGCATTGGCTCATCCCACATGGAAGATGGGGCCACTAGTGACCATCAATTCGGCAACCATGGTGAACAAGGGACTTGAAATAATTGAAGCGCACCTACTCTTTGGTATTCCTCTGAGTCACATAGAGGTGGTGATCCACCCCGAGTCAATTGTTCATTCCATGGTGGAATTTATCGATGGTTCAACCATTGCCCAAGCGAGCCCACCTGATATGCGGATCCCTATTGCGTGGGGACTGGGTTCACCAACAAGAATTCCTCATGCGGCTCCGCCCTGTGACTGGTCAACCGCTTCCTCATGGAACTTTTTCCCGGTGGATCACCATGCCTTTCCGGCTATCACGCTTGCCCGAATCGCTGGTGAGGCTGGGGGAAGTGCACCAGCTGTCTTTAATGGAGCCGATGAAGCAGCCGTCGATCTATTCCTCAAAGGAGTCATTGAGTTCACCGCGATCGTGCCTCTTATTGAACGAGCACTCCAGGAGCATGTGGATTCAGGCCATCAGCCAGGGAACGGGCTTACACTGGAGAGCGTCCAAGAAGCGGACGCGTGGGCTCGAGTCAGAGTGCATGAGTTGGCCAGGAATTGAAAGAGGAAGCCTCCATCCCCATGCACCAATACCGGTACAGGAGAGTTTGATCGCATGCTAGAACTTATCGGCATTATCCTCTTCGCACTTCTCATCGCATTGTCCATTGCGCTACACGAAATTGGTCATCTCGTTCCAGCCAAGAAATTCGGTCTACGCGTCCCCGACTATATGGTCGGATTTGGTCCAACCATTTGGTCCACGGTGCGCGGTGAAACCCGATACGGAATTAAGTGGATACCCCTTGGCGGGTACATTCGAATGGTTGGCATGTTGCCACCGGCCAAAGACGATCCAGATGGCAGAACCAGAACCATGTCCACAGGTCGCTTCGCCGCCATGGTGGCTCAAGCGCGATCAGCGTCATTCGATGAAATACAGCCGGGCGATGAAAATCGGCTGTTCTACAAATTACCGGTGCACAAGCGGATCATCATCATGATGGGCGGGCCCACCATGAACTTGTTGCTCGCCTTTTTCCTCTTTGCAATTGTGCTCGTTGGTATCGGGCTTCCGCAACCCACGTTGTCAGTGGCCGCCGTTGTTCCTTGCACACTGAGTGTTGAACAACCCACGGGTGAACCATTGCCCTCGGGGATTTGCCCAGATGGCACCAATCCGACCCCAGCGTTCAGTGCTGGCTTGAGCCCCGAAGACACGATCATTGCCGTCGATTCCATTTCGGCAACTGATTGGGAGCAGGTCAGCGGTTGGATCTCTCAAAATCCGGGGGCAGAAACCACCGTGACGGTGGACAGGGCGGGTCAAACATTGACACTTCCGCTTGTTGTCGCAGAGGTGACTCGTCCGGTCTATGACGAAAATGGAATGGAAACGGGGGGCATCCAAACTGTTGGTTTCCTTGGAATGCGACCTTCCTTTGAGTACGAACGTCAGTCCATCGCAGCTGTGCCCGCATTTATGTGGGACCTCACCGTGCGATCGGTCGAAGCTCTCATCTCGCTTCCTGTTCGTGTCTACGAATTAGTAACCGACACTCTGATCGGTGGTGGGGATCGAGCCGTGGACGGCCCAGTATCGGTAGTTGGTGCCAGTCGACTAGGTGGTGAGATCGCGGCCATGGATTCACCCGTCACCTCAAAAATTGCCACGTTTCTCGGACTTGCGGCATCTTTAAATCTTTTCCTCTTTCTCTTCAACCTACTTCCAGTTCTCCCGTTGGACGGCGGCCATGTTGCCGGCGCAACCTATGAATCCATGAAGCGGCAAATTGCCCGGGTTCGAGGGAAACCCGATCCCGGTCCGGTCGATACGGCGCGGCTGCTACCCGTGGCCTATGTAGTGGCTGGAATCCTCTTAATCATGGGTGTTGTCGTGATTTGGGCCGATTTGGTCAAGCCCATCTCGCTAGGTTGATCCCCAGGCTTGATAATGGTCTCGTGAGCATTGACCTTGGGATCCCGGCACTACCTCCACCTGTAGTTGCCCCTCGACGCAAAACCCGACCCCTCACCTTGAAACACCACAGCAAGCCCCTCATTGTCGGTGGTGACTCACCCGTGAGTGTTCAGTCCATGTGCACCACCTTGACCGCAGACATCAATGCAACCCTGCAGCAGATTGCCGAACTCACTGCAACAGGATGCCAGGCGGTGCGCGTCGCAGTTCCTAGCCAAGATGATGCCGATGCACTTTCACAGATTGCCAGGAAGTCAGGCATTCCGGTGATAGCTGATATTCATTTTCAGCCCAAATATGTATTTGCCGCTATCGATGCTGGTTGTGCCGGTGTGCGGGTGAACCCGGGGAATATAAAGAAGTTTGACGACAAAGTGGGTGAGATCGCCCGGGCAGCCAAAGATGCTGGAACCCCGATCCGTATCGGTGTAAATGCGGGTTCCCTAGATCCGCGACTGCTAGAGAAATACGGGAAGGCTACTCCCGAAGCGCTCGTTGAATCGGCATTGTGGGAAGCATCTCTTTTTGAGGAACATGGATTTCAGGACATCAAAATCTCAGTAAAACATCATGACCCCGTGATCATGATGATGGCGTACATGCAACTGTCCGAACAATGCGACTACCCATTGCATCTTGGGGTTACCGAAGCCGGACCTGCCTTCCAAGGAACCATAAAATCGGCTGTAGCATTTGGTGGCCTTCTCTCGCGCGGTATCGGCGACACGATTCGAGTCTCGCTCTCCGCGCCCCCGGTTGAGGAAGTCAAAGTTGGTATCGGCATTCTGGAATCACTCAATTTGCGTCAGCGTGGGCTTGAAATTGTGTCCTGTCCATCCTGTGGCAGAGCCCAGGTCGATGTCTACACACTCGCTGAGCAAGTAACGGCCGGCCTCGAAGGGCTTGACGTCCCCCTACGCGTCGCCGTCATGGGGTGCGTGGTAAACGGTCCAGGCGAGGCTCGCGAGGCAGATCTCGGGGTCGCCTCAGGTAACGGCAAGGGTCAGATCTTTGTTCGGGGCGAGGTGATCAAAACCGTACCCGAGTCAGAAATTGTGGAGACTCTCATCGAAGAAGCGATGAAACTGGCGGAATCCATGGGCGGTGAAGGTCCCCCGACGGTGATCACCGCCTAGTACCGTGACACTGTGACCGCTGAAATCGCTACCGCTCGAGAGAGTGCACGGTCTGGGTGGGTGAAAGTTCTTTCCCAGCAGGACTTGCCCCGTGCTCTAGAACTCACAGGGTCTCAACCACTCATGAACGCCTTTGTTGCAAGTCGAATTTCACTGGGCCTGCAACACCATTGGAAAGTTGGCGGTGGTCTTTGGGGGTTTTTTACGGATTTAGGTTTGGAATCCCTGCTCTTTGTTGGGTCGAATATTGTGCCGGTCAACACCACGGAGCGCTCCCGGGAGTTATTCGCTGCCGAACTTGTTCGCACCGGCCGGCGAAGTTCTTCACTGTTGGGCAACAAAACTGAAGTTCTTGATTTATGGGATCGAATCTCCACGGTATGGGGGAGACCGCGCGAGATCCGTTCCACGCAGCCATTCATGGTTATTGACTCGCCCGCCCTAGGGCAACGTGACCCGAGGGTTCGCCGTGTACTGCCCACCGAACTCTCCATTTTGCTTCCTGCATCGATTCACATGTTCACGGAGGAAGTCGGTGTCTCACCCATTCTGCACGGTGGACAAGCTCAGTATGAGCGTCGCGTTGCCGAGGTGATTGCAGAGAAGAATGCGTACGCGGTAGTTGAAGGCGACCGAGTGATCTTTAAGGCTGAAGTGGGTTTTGCCACCCCAACCGTCGCTCAATTACAAGGTGTTTGGGTGGCTCCCGATCTACGGGGGCAAGGTCTTTCCGGGCCGGCTGTGGCTGCCGTCGTTGATCATGTTCAACGAGATGTAGCTCCCATTGTCACGCTTTATGTCAATGACTTCAATATTGCCGCTCACCGAACATATTTGACTATTGGATTTCGTGAGTGCGGAACATTTGCAACGATACTGTTCTAAGTCCCCTGACGCGGTTTAGTCCAATCCCAAGTGATGGGGAAGGCAGCCGCTATTCTCAGGCCACACAGGTGTACCGCCAAAACCAGTAGATGCAATCGTGAAGTGAGGCAGAAGTGATTTCTCGAATGTCAGCAATGTTCATCCGAACCTTGCGTGACGATCCTGCCGACGCTGAGGTGCCAAGCCACAAACTGCTGGTAAGAGGTGGCTATGTCCGACGAATTGCTCCGGGGATATTTTCCTGGCTTCCGCTCGGTTACACCGTGTATCGCAATGTTGAGAGAATCGTTCGCGAGGAAATGGATAGAGCAGGATTCCAGGAAGTTCATTTCCCTGCGCTTCTACCGCGTGATCCCTATGAAGAAACAGGCAGGTGGACCGAGTACGGAGATAATCTATTTCGGTTAAAGGACCGCAAAGATAATGATTACCTTTTGGGCCCAACCCATGAAGAAATGTTTACGCTCATGGTGAAGGGAGAGTATTCCTCCTACCGCGATCTCCCTTTAGTTATCTATCAGATCCAGACAAAATACCGAGATGAAGCTCGCCCGCGTGCCGGCATTCTTCGGGGCCGTGAATTTGTCATGAAAGATTCATACTCCTTCGACGTAACGGACGAAGGATTGAATGTGTCTTATCAGCGTCACCGCGACGCGTACATTTCTACATTCGATCGACTCGGTCTCTCCTATGTCATCGTGTCCGCCATGGCGGGAGCAATGGGTGGTTCCCTGAGTGAGGAATTCCTCGCATCATCTGACATCGGTGAAGACACCTATGTTCTGTGCTCCTGTGGCCATGCGGCAAATGTGGAAGCGGTGGTTATTCCTCCCGCAGAGTTTGACGCGGAAGTTGATCTTGAATCCGAATTGCCTCGTTCTCACGTGGAGGACACCCCAGATACACCAACAATTGATTCATTGGTAGCGATATCCAATCAACGTACTGATTTGCGCCGCAGCGATCGTCCGTGGGTGTCCTCGGACACCCTGAAAAACCTTTTATTGGTGCTGACCGATTCGGAGGGAAATGAGCAGCCGCTAGCAATTGGAATTCCGGGCGATCGTGAGGTCGATATGCGTCGGCTGGAGGCTGCAATCTATCCACTTGTCGCGAGACCATTCGAGGAAGCAGACTTCAAGAGGTTCCCATCACTCACCAAGGGTTATATCGGCCCAGGTGTGTTGGGCAAAGAATCTGCAAGTGGAATTGAGTTTCGCACTGACCCTCGCATTGTTAGGGGCACGCGCTGGATCACCGGAGCTAATCACCACGGCAAGCACGTGTTTGATCTTGTTTATGGTCGAGACTTCACTTCGGATTCCGTGATCGATGTAGCCGAGATAAAAGATGGCGATATCTGTAGTGAGTGTGGAGGCGATTTACACATGTCTCGAGGGATCGAGATCGGACATATTTTTCAGCTGGGTCGAAAGTATGCTGAAGCACTCGGATTGCGGGTGCTAGACGAACATGGTGAATTAGTCACGGTGACCATGGGTTCTTATGGCATTGGTGTTTCCAGAGCGGTGGCAGCAATCGCTGAACAACATCACGACGAAAAAGGCCTGGTCTGGCCTCGAGAAGTTGCCCCCGCAGATATCTATCTCGTGGCGGCCGGGAAATCCGAGGAAATTTCTGCCACCGCAGAGGATCTCGCGATGCAATGGGATGCCATTGGTTTACGGGTGATCCTGGACGATCGTGTGGGAGTCTCACCCGGGGTCAAATTCAACGACTCTGAACTTTTAGGGATTCCGACAATCGTGGTCGTGGGTAAAGGTTTGGAACGTGGTGTCATTGAAGTTAAAGACAGGGGAACCGGAGTTCGTGAAGATGTGGAGCTAGTTCACGCAGTCGCACGTGTTCGTCATATATGTACGACCTAAGTTTTTGGACGATTGTCCTTTTGTGTATCGCCGCCGCGGCGGCAGGTTGGATCGACGCCGTCAGTGGTGGCGGAGGCATGATTCAACTGCCAGCACTTTTTATTGCGTTACCCGCAGGATCAGAAGTGAATGCTCTCGCCACAAACAAGTTGTCAAGTATTTTTGGCACTGCCACGGCAGCAAGAACATATGTAAAACACCTCGCGCCAGACTGGAAAACGGCCCTCCCCATGGCAGCAGTTGCTTGTGTATTTGCTGGACTTGGTGCGTGGACTGCTCACTTGGTACCCACGAACTTGTTTGCAACGGGTGCGATCATTGCGCTGTCAATGGTGTGGCTATGGATTCTACTTACGCCAGTGATCGGATCGGTCACGATTCTTCGCTGGCAGGGATCCCATAAACATTACATCGCAGCCATCATTGTGGGCGCTGTCATCGGGTTCTATGACGGTATTTTTGGTCCCGGAACAGGTTCTTTTCTCCTCGTTGCATTGGTGGGGGTTCTGGGGTACTCGTTTCTCCAGGCATCGTCAACAGCCAAATTGGTGAATCTTGGTACCAATGCCGCGGCCCTCATTGTTTTTGGTTTCACGGGCTCAATCCTGTGGCTACTGGGGTTACTCCTGGCCGCCTTTAATATTGCGGGAGCATTCTTAGGTGCTCGAACCGCCATTTCACGTGGGAGTTCGTTCGTGAGGGTTGTTTTTCTCGCAGTTGTGGCGATGCTCATCATTCGGCTAGTCTGGGATACCTGGTTGGTGTGATTTTGGCGGCAGAACGCCGCCGTCTCGCACCTAAACCAGCATCACACAACTGCTCAACACAACAGGAATTGGTGAACACCATGGGATTGCCCGTTGATCAATGCCGTGACGCCGCCATTTCCGTGTGCGTCAATGCGGGTGTTGATCTTGAAGATTTTTCCATTACTCGTGCGGGTCGTCGCGAAGTAGTCAGGGTGACCGTTGATCGAGACGGCGGTGTAGACCTGGATCTCATTGCTGACATCAGTAGGGAACTCTCCGAATCCCTTGACCTGATTGTCGATTCTGTGGATGCACCCTTCGTTCTCGAGGTGAGTTCACCCGGTGTTGATCGTCCCCTCACAGAACTGCGGCATTGGCGGCGAGCAATTGGTCACCTGGTGAAACTCAACACACTAGATTCCGATTCGCCACTTGAACTTCGGGTCACCGCTGCGGACAGCGAAGCCATTTCGTTGACCAATGCGGCTGGCGAAATCCGTCAAATGCCGTTGTCCCAGATACAGCATGCTGTTGTCCAAGTTGAATTCAACCGTGGGGAGTAGTCATGGATATTGATGTCAGTGCACTTAAGTCATTGGTTCGAGAGAAGAACCTTTCATTGGAACTCGTTGTTGAAAGTATTGAGCAGGCGTTACTTGTCGCCTATCAGCGCACCCCGGGTTCATGCATGCAGTCACGGGTCGAACTCAACCGGAAATCCGGACATGTCACCGTGTGGGCTCGGGAGGAATTACCTCGCGAAGATCCCGAGACGCCGGCCCAGTTCGGGCCCGAATTTGACGATACTCCCGAGAATTTCGGTCGCGTAGCAGCGAGCACCGCTCGACAGGTGTTACTTGGCCGATTGCGTGAAGCCGAGGGTGACGCCACGCTTATTGAGTTCACGGGAAGAGAGGGGGATCTTGTATCCGGAAGGGTTCAGCAGGGCTCAAACCCGCGCATGATCCGAGTGGACCTTGGCAAGATTGAAGCGAATCTGCCACCGGAGGAACAAGCTCCCGGTGAGGTGTATGCCCACGGTGAACGAATTAAGTGTCTAGTCACAGGTGTGCGGCGTGGTTTCAAAGGCCCTGTTGTGACGGTGTCGCGCACTCACCCTGACTTGGTCAAGGCTCTTTTCTCGTTAGAAGTTCCTGAGATTGCCGATGGCACGGTTGAGATCACCGCCATTGCTCGAGAAGCCGGGCATCGGTCGAAAATTGCTGTTCGCTCACATAAACCCGATGTCAATGCAAAGGGTTCATGTATTGGTCCACTGGGTCAACGCGTTCGTCAGGTCATGAGTGAGTTGGGCGGCGAGAAGATTGATATTGTCGACCACAGTGACGATCCAGCAAATATGATCGCTCAGGCTTTGTCCCCGGCGAAGGTGTCGTCGGTGACGATTGTCGATTTAGCAACCCGCAGTGCCCGGGTCGTTGTTCCCGATTACCAACTCTCATTGGCGATCGGGCGCGAAGGCCAAAATGCGCGACTGGCCGCTCGCCTCACCGGGTGGCGAATCGACATTCGATCCGATGCTCAGGCAATGGCAGCAAGTGATCAACCGCGGCCCACCGTTCTGGATTCGCCACCGTCAGAGCATGGGTAAATCAGCCGCTGCCCGAAAACCCCACCTCAGGACATGTATCGGGTGCAGGCAGCGTGCGCCCTCCTGTCAGCTCATTCGGTTCGTTCCGAGCCCCCAAGGGGACGGAATTTTAATGGATGCCCAGAGGGCTTTGCCAGGTCGTGGGGCCTACGCCCACGCCAACCAAGCCTGCCTTTCCCAGGCCCGCCAGAGGGTCCAAGCGAGCCTTCGACTTACTCATCCGGTAGATTTGGACGGCGTTGGTGTTGTATTGCTGTCAGCACTTGACCGAATAACCACCTAGTGTCCTATCAAAGTCCACCGTAAGGATCATCGTGAATAAGAAAATGACTACCTCCTCATGAGGTACTTCACATGAGCGTGCAGGCATGAAAGTGCATCGCGTTCAGTAACGGTTCGGACGAAGGCGCCCGAACCAAGACAGGAGAGTTGTGTCAAAAGTTCGGGTTTATGAACTCGCAAAAGAGC
Organism: Candidatus Nanopelagicales bacterium; assembly: GCA_018401415.1. Classification (GTDB taxonomy): domain Bacteria; phylum Actinomycetota; class Actinomycetes; order S36-B12; family S36-B12; genus UBA4592. Next base: position 357,263 of record JAGYKV010000017.1, read on the forward strand.
TTGGCTATGACAGTAAGACAGTCTTAGCCAAGCTTCAGGACATGGGCGAATTTGTGCGCTCCGCTTCCTCGACAATCGAGCCCCCCGTGGCTCGACGTCTCAAAGAGGCCTTACCCCCCGCAGATGCGAAACCGGCCAAGAAAACTGCGAAGAAGGCGGTGAAGAAGTCCGCGGCACCTGAGGTCGCAGAACCAGCCTTGCAAGAGTCACCACATGTGGCGGGTGCCGGCGGATCTACAGATGAAGGCGTGCCCATCACCCAAGTACCCGTCACTGAAGTAACTGCTCGGGCCACAATGTCAACTCCGGCGGCAGATCTTCCGAAAGCGGCTGCGGCACCAGCAGCTCCTGCGACTCCCGCTGCGGCACCTGCTCCGAAGTCAGGTCCGACTCCAGCAGGACCCCGGCCCGCAGCCAGACCAGCACCAAAACCAGGTGTACCGCGTCCGGGTAATAATCCTTTTGGCGGAAGTACCGGCATGGCACGTCCGGCTCCGCGTCCGGGCAATAATCCATTTGGGTCACCGGCAACTGATCGTCCCGCAGCCACCCGGCCCGGGGGCGTTGTGGGCGCACCGCGTCCCAGCCCCGGAAGCATGCCGTCGTCACGGATGAGGCCGGGTACTGGCGCACCAGGTGCACCCGCGGGCACACCTGGGCGGAGTCGTCCTGGTGGATTCGGCTCACCCGATCGCCAACGGCCAGGTGGTCGTCCCGGCGGAACACCATTCACTCCCGGTGGCGCACCCGGTGGCGCACCCGGTGGGCCCGGTGGAGCACCAGGTGGCGGCCGTGGAGGCACGGGTTCTCGCTCAGGCGGTCGCGGCAGTACGGCAGGAGCATTTGGTCGTCCTGGGGGAAAACCATCACGTGGGCGGAAGTCCAAGCGCGCCAAGCGCCAGGAATTCGACAATATGGAAGCACCGTCCATGGGAGGTGTCCGGCTACCTCGCGGAAACGGCGATGTTGTGCGGTTATCCCGCGGTGCAAGTTTGACTGACTTCGCAGAAAAAATCGACGCTTCATCGGCCGACTTGGTCAAGGTTTTGATTGGTCTTGGTGAGATGGTGACAGCCACCCAATCCATTGACGATGACACCCTCAAGTTACTGGGCACGGAACTGAATTTCTCCGTGCAGGTTGTGTCACCCGAAGATGAAGATCGTGAGCTTCTGGAAACCTTTGATTTGGAATTCGGCGAAGACGAAGGCGGATCGGCGGATCTTCTGGCGCGGCCTCCGGTGGTAACCGTTATGGGTCACGTAGATCACGGGAAAACGCGACTCCTTGATGCGATTCGCAAGACAAATGTGATTTCGGGTGAGGCTGGGGGAATAACCCAGCACATTGGCGCCTATCAAGTGCTGGCCCGCACTCCCGATGGTGAGAGAGCAATAACATTTATTGACACGCCTGGCCACGAAGCTTTCACGGCCATGCGGGCCCGCGGTGCGGAGGCTACCGATATTGCAATTCTCGTGGTGGCGGCCGACGATGGCGTAAAACCTCAAACAATTGAGGCGCTCAACCATGCACAGGCTGCGGGGGTGCCAATCGTTGTTGCAGTGAATAAGATCGATAAAGAAGGAGCCGACCCAACGAAGGTGCGCGGCCAGTTGACCGAATACGGATTGGTTGCTGAGGATTTCGGTGGCGACACGATGTTCGTCGACGTGTCTGCCAAGACTGATATCGGCATGGAGGCACTTCTCGAAGCCGTTCTGTTGACAGCCGATGCGGCACTTGATCTTCGGGCCAATCCTGATCAAGATGCTCAGGGCATTGCCATCGAGGCGCACTTGGATCGCGGTCGTGGGCCGGTAGCAACGGTGCTGGTTCAGCGTGGAACATTGCGGCCAGGAGACTCTATCGTGGCCGGCGATGCCTTCGGGCGTGTTCGTGCCATGCTCGATGACGCGGGTAATCCGGTGGCTGAGGCGGGGCCATCGGCGCCCGTTCAAGTCTTGGGTTTGACGTCAGTACCCAATGCTGGCGATAGTTTCCTCGTTGTATCAGAGGATCGCATTGCGCGTCAGATCGCTCAGACCAGACAGGCTCGCGAACGGAATGCTCTTCTCGCTAAGAATCGTGTCAAGAGATCCCTCGAGGACTTCCTAGAGTCGATTGAACGCGGTGAAGTCTCTGAATTGACCCTGATTATCAAGGGCGATGTCTCGGGTTCGGTGGAAGCTCTCGAGGATGCTCTTTTAAAGATTGATATTGGAAAGGAAGTTTCACTCCGCGTTATTCACCGTGGAGTGGGCGCAATCACACAAAACGATGTGACCCTGGCTAGTGCATCTAAAGCCATCATTATCGGGTTCAATGTTCGGCCCGAGGGCAAGGTTGCAGAGTTCGCATCCAAAGAGGGTGTCGATGTTCGGTATTACAGTGTGATCTACCAAGCTATTGACGAAATCGAAGCCGCCTTGAAGGGGATGCTGAAACCGGAGTACGAAGAAGTGCAACTAGGCACGGCCGAGGTTCGCGATGTATTCAAGTCATCCAAATTTGGAACTATTGCAGGCTGCCTCATTCGCAGTGGGGAAGTCAAGCGCAATACAAAAGCACGACTTGTTCGAGACGGAGTTGTTGTAGCTGAGAGCCTCAGTATCGCATCCCTTCGGCGCTTTAAAGACGATGTAACTGAGGTCCGTGAGGGTTTCGAGTGCGGTATTAATCTTGGTTCCTACCAAGACGTCAAGGTCGACGATGTCATTGAAACTTTTGAAATGCGTGAGATTCCACGTAAGTAGAGATAGGACGAATCCATGGGGAGTGAAGCGCGAGCGCGTAAACTTGCCGATCGCATCAAGGTGATCGTGGCGCAGACACTGGAGCATCGAGTGAAAGACCCTCGTTTGGGGTTTATCACGATTACCGATGTCCGGTTGACTCCAGATCTTCGCGATGCTTCGGTTTTTTACACCGTGTATGGCTCCGACCTTGATCGGGAATTAACGGCGGCAGCCCTCGCGTCAAGTAAGGGCATGCTGCGTACCGAAGTCGGCAAGGGAACAGGTGTCAAGTTCACACCCACATTGGAATTCGTTCTGGATGCCATCCCTGAAAATGCGGCTCACGTTGAAGACCTTTTGAGGGTTGCCGCGGAAAACGACGCCCGAGTGCACGAGCAGGCGGAGAAGGCCAACTACGCGGGCGAATCAAATCCATATCGCGAATGACAATGAGCGGGATACTTGTAGTTGACAAGCCGAGTGGCATGACTTCGCACGATGTCGTTGCGAGAGTTCGTCGGGTTTTCAATACAAGAAAAGTTGGCCACGCAGGAACACTCGATCCGCTGGCGACGGGTGTTCTCATTATTGGCATCAACCATGCCACCCGCATGCTAGGACATCTGGCGTTGTCCGCAAAGCGATATCAGGCCACCATCCGGTTGGGGGCATCAACCAGCACAGATGATTCAGAGGGTGAATTGTCAGCAGTGACCGACACCGGTCTCCTATCAGACGGCTTGATCGCGCGGGCTCTTGTCAACCAGACTGGTGTGATCGATCAGGTTCCCAGTTCAGTGAGCGCCATAAGAGTGAATGGCCGTCGGGCCCACGAATTAGTACGCTCAGGAGAACCCGTGGAACTTACTGCTCGCGCCGTGGAGGTGCGATCTATCCAGGTAGTTCACATTGAGCGAGAGAAGCCTTATACCAACATTGACATTGTCGTGGAATGTTCATCGGGAACGTTTGTGCGGGCGATTGCACGTGACCTCGGCGTTGAACTTGGCGTCGGGGGACACCTTGTGGCATTGAGGAGGATTTCTTCTGGCCCATTTGATCTCGAGCATTCGGTAACTTTGTCTGACCTTGATCTGAGTGAGTCTCCTTCCGATCGAATGTACTCCATGGGACAGGCTGCTGAACTGGTATGGCCCTGCTTCAGGGTCAACAACGAGCTCCGGGAAAAGATCAGCAAAGGTCAACGAATTTCAAGCGCGGAGCTACCCGACCATGACACTTTGGCACTCTTAGACGCCGACGGTGGATTGCTTGCCTTAGTGAGTAATGGAGCCCAGGGCATGAAATACCGCGCTGTGTTTATAGGCGTGTCATGAGTGCATATTCTTGGGGCGTGAATGCAATGCGTCCGGTGGCTTGTATCGGGGTATTTGACGGTGTACACACTGGACACCAGCACGTGATAGCCCAAGGTCGACTGATCGCACAACAGGATTCACGTGAACTCATTGCGGTTACGTTTGATCCGCATCCCATGCGAGTTGTCCAACCTGACCGCGCCCCAGAGATGATTGGGACACTGGAACAGCGCAAAGCTCAGTTGCTAGATTCGGGCGTGGATCGAGTGCACGTCATCAATTTCACTTCAGAGGTGAGCGAGCAGTCAAGTGAAGAGTTCGTTCAACAAACACTGGTAGAGGAACTCAATGTTGGTTCCGTGGTTGTGGGAAGTAATTTCACATTTGGGCATCGAGCCAGGGGCACCGTTGACACGCTGCGTGATTTAGGAGACAAATTCTCATTTTCCGTGACAGAAGTCGATCTGTCGGGGGAATCCTCTCCGGTTTCTTCAAGTCGAATTCGTGCTCACCTTCGGGCGGGGGAAATATCGCAGGCTCAGGAGCTCCTGGGTCACCCCTTCACCATGGCAGGGGAAGTTGTCTACGGAGACCAGCGTGGTCGGCAACTCGGTTATCCCACCGCAAACCTCAATTGGGATACCAGCCAATATCTCGTCATTCCAGCAGAAGGGGTCTATGCCGGCTTTGTGCACCACGGGGGAACCAAGGACCCGGCGGCAATTTCTGTGGGGACCAATCCCCAATTCGAAGGATTTGAGCGGCGAATTGAGGCCTATATCTTGGATCGGACGGATTGTGACCTCTACGGTCAGGAGGTTGAATTTGAATTCACGAAGTTTTTGCGAGGACAAAAGGTTTTCGGCGACCTCGATGGCTACTTGGCTCAGATGGCAATCGACGTACAATCTGCCCGCGAGTTGGTCTGCTAGATGCCTGCCTGACTCCGACTGGTAGCCTTGACGAATCGACGGTTTGGCGGCGTAGGAATATTGCTGCTGAATTCGTGACAAACACACTGCGTGCTGGCACGCCCGAAAGGATTACATGTCTCTGGACACCGCAACAAAGCAGTCGATTATCGATGAATATGGCACCAAACCCGGTGACACGGGCTCGCCCGAGGTTCAAATCGCGATGCTGAGTCGTCGAATTGACGATCTCACCTCCCACCTGAAGACTCATAAGCACGACCATCACAGTCGTCGGGGCCTTCTCATTTTGGTAGGTCAGCGTCGTCGCCTTTTGAATTACCTGACCAAGACCGACATTAATCGATACCGCTCAATAATTGAGCGTCTCGGGTTGCGCCGATAAATCGTCGAGTGGCTCGTTGGTTGCTGACGGACGGCTCACTCACATCTGTTTTGGCTCAGCAAGACTGGGCCGGGACATCCCCATTGAAATAAGAAATATTGATGCATAAAGTGGCAAACCACGGAAGTCGGTCCTCGGTAGTGATTCTCGGGACATGACCCGCGAATCTCGATCGAAGACCGCCGATGACGTGGACCACGAGGGCATCCTTACTGAAGGAGGCACCCATGGAGGGTTCCATACACACGGCTACCGCCGTAATTGATAACGGATCATTCGGTTCGCGCACCGTGAGATTTGAAACAGGACGATTCGCGCGGCAGGCCGCGGGCTCCGTTTGCGCCTATCTCGACGATGAAACAATGCTGCTGAGCGCGACCACTGCGGGCAAGCAGCCGAAAGATCAATTTGATTTCTTTCCACTTACCGTCGATGTCGAAGAACGCATGTACTCGGTCGGCCGAATTCCTGGTTCATTCTTCCGTCGCGAAGGTCGCCCAACGGAAGATGCCATCTTGACCTGCCGGCTAATCGACCGCCCGTTGCGACCCACATTTAAAAAAGGGCTACGCAATGAAGTTCAAGTTGTGGTGACAGTAATGTCCCTCAATCCTAAAGATCTTTACGATGTGCTGGCAATAAATGCGGCATCCGCATCGACCCAACTGAGTGGACTGCCATTTAGTGGGCCGATTGGGGGTGTTCGCGTCGCACTTATCCGTGGCCAGTGGGTGGCATTTCCTACACATGATCAACTTGCTGAAGCTGTTTTTGACATGGTTGTTGCTGGTCGTATCGCTGGCGACGACGTTGCAATCATGATGGTGGAGGCTGAGGCCACTGAACGCACAATTGAATTGATAGCAGGAGGGGCCACTGCGCCGACTGAAGAAGTTGTTGCAGAAGGCCTCGAGGCTTCAAAGAAGTACATCAAGGCATTGTGTGTGGCTCAGTCCGAACTTGCAGCAGCTGCGGCGAAGCCGGTTGCCGATTTCCCGGTATTTCTCGAGTACCAGGATGATGCTTATGAAGCCGTGGACAAGGTTGCGGGAAGTGCGGTCACTCAAGCACTAACAATTTTGTCAAAGGCGGAGCGTGAAGATCGTCTTGATCAGATCAAGGCCGATGTCATGGCCTCGCTCGGTTCGCAGTTTGAAGGGCGGGAAAAGGAACTGAGTGCCGCACTTCGATCGGTGACCAAAAATGCTGTTCGTCAACGAGTGTTGACCGAAGGTATCCGAATTGACGGACGGAAATTAGCCGATATTCGTACGCTGTCCGCCGAAGTCGAAGTAATTCCAAGAGTGCATGGCTCGGCGCTTTTTGAGCGTGGTGAAACTCAAATCCTTGGAGTGACAACACTTAATATGCTGCGCATGGAGCAGCAACTCGACACACTCAATCCGGATAACCGCAAGCGATACATGCATAATTACAACTTCCCGCCGTACAGCACGGGGGAGACCGGGCGGGTGGGCTCACCGAAGCGTCGCGAAATCGGCCATGGCGCACTGGCGGAGCGGGCGCTGGTTCCCGTTCTTCCGACACGTGAAGAATTTCCTTATGCGATTCGGCAAGTTTCTGAAGCACTGGGTTCAAATGGATCCACCTCCATGGGTTCGGTGTGCGCATCGACCATGTCACTGCTCAATGCGGGTGTGCCATTGAAGGCACCGGTAGCAGGTATAGCCATGGGACTTATCTCGGGTGTCGTTGATGGCAAAGAGAAGTTCGTGGCTTTGACCGACATCCTCGGCGCAGAAGATGCATTTGGCGACATGGATTTCAAGGTTGCCGGAACGCGCGATTTCGTTACAGCGTTACAGCTGGATACAAAACTAGATGGAATCCCTGCAGCTGTTCTCGCTGGAGCCTTGACACAAGCGCGCGATGCCCGTTTGACAATTCTCGATGTCATGACCGAGGCAATTGATGCACCCGATGAAATGGCTGCGACGGCTCCACGAGTGATTTCAGTCAAGGTGCCCATAGATAAAATAGGCGAAGTTATTGGACCCAAAGGCAAGATCATTAATCAGATTCAGGAAGAAACTGGAGCTGACATCAGCATCGAAGACGATGGCACGATTTACATTGGTGCAACCGATGGTCCTTCCGCTGAGGCTGCTCGCAATGCCATCAATCAGATCGCGAATCCGACCATGCCTGAAGTGGGAGAGCGCTATTTGGGTACCGTGGTGAAGACCACCACATTTGGTGCTTTCATCTCGCTGGTTCCTGGCCGCGATGGCTTATTGCACATTTCCGAAGTGAAGAAGTTGGCGGGCAAAGGTCGTATCGAGAATGTCGAGGAAGTCCTCAAAGTGGGTGACAAACTTCAAGTTGAGATCAAGGAAATTGATCAGCGCGGGAAGTTGTCCCTTATTACGGTTCCGGCTGAAGAATCGGCGCAATAGTCACAATGAGTTCAGATTCGATCCTGCTGGAAGGAGCGGACGGTTCAATTGTGCGCCGTTCCGTTCTTTCCAGCGGGGTTCGACTCATCACCGAGTTCGTGCCTGGAGTCCTTTCCGCAAGTATTGGCATTTGGGTGGATGCTGGCTCGCGCAATGAGCAGGGTGCGCACATGGGTGCGGCGCACTATCTGGAGCATTTACTTTTCAAAGGAACTTCACAACGGAGTGCCCTAGAAATCTCATCTTCGATCGAAGCGGTAGGGGGGGATATAAATGCATTTACAAGCAAGGAACACACGTGCTATTACGCCAGAGTCTTATCCCACGATCTCCCTCTTGCCATCGATGTTTTGTGCGATGTAGTGACAGATGCTCTTCTGCGGACTGAAGATATTGAGGCTGAGCGTGGGGTGATTCTTGAGGAAATCGCCATGGTAGATGACGATCCCTCTGACCTGGTTCATGATCAATTTGCGGGTGTTCTGTTTGGTGATTCACCCTTGGGTCGGCCGATCCTTGGCACAGCCGACACCATTCTTGGAATTTCGCGAGATTCAATTGTGGATTTTTATCGGAGTTATTACCAGCCGGAATCCCTGGTAATTGCCATCGCAGGGAATGTCGACCACGATCAGGCTGTCCAATGTGCGGAAGCATCTTTGACGCGTGCTGAAAACGGGATCTTTTCCTCGCGGGTCGATCGACAGTCCGAGCAGCCTATGTCCACCTGGTCAGTGGCACAATCTTCACACTTGGATTCACGGCCAACGGAGCAGGCCCATGTAGTTCTTGGAACGCACGGGCTTGTACGTGGTGACACAAGGAGGTTTACGGCTGCAGTGTTGAGCACGGTCTTGGGTGGTGGCATGAGCAGCCGACTCTTTCAATCTATCCGCGAACAGCGCGGATTGGCCTATTCGGTCTACAGCTACGGTCAGAGTTTCCGCGACACCGGAATATTTGGAATCTATGCCGGATGCCTGCCATCAAAGTTGGATACCGTCTTGGATGTATGTCACGAGGAGTTGTCTGACTTTGTAACAGCTGGTGTCACCCCAGATGAATTGGTGCGAGCAAAAGGTCAGGTAAGGGGCGGAACCGTCCTTGGACAAGAAGATACCGGGGCCCGCATGACTCGATTGGGTAAGTGCGAGATTCATGGAGAGCCTTTACTCTCTATTCCTGAGGTCCTCAATCAAGTGACCGCGGTCACTGCAACCGGCGTTAACGATCTTGCGCAACAATTACTGGGTGGGCCGTTGGCCATGTCGGTTATCGGTCCATATGAATCCTTACCACGTTCTCGATAGGCTCGGCAATGCATGTTGGCAGGTCATGCTGAACAGTTGAGGACCCATGAAAGGCGTGTTGTCATGTCACAACGAATTCGAGTAGGCGTTGTTGGAGCCCGTGGACGGATGGGGACTGCAACATGTGAAGCCGTTGACCTTGACCCAGATACCGAACTTGTAGCTGAAGTTGACGAGGGCGATTCACTCGAATTGCTCATTGAGCAACGCTGCCAAGTGGTTGTTGATTTCACAAACCCTGTTGTAGTGATGGAAAATATTGCATTCTACGTGAAAAATGGCATTGCGGTCGTTGTTGGTACATCTGGAATCACACCGGAGCGAGTTTCAAATATTGCATTATGGGTAGCTCAACGACCCCTATCCAGAGTACTTGTTGTTCCAAACTTCAGCATAGGTGCCGTACTCATGATTCATTTTGCAGAGCAAGCCGCGCGCTATTTTGACTCTGTGGAAATCATTGAGATGCATCATCCGCAGAAGTTAGACGCACCTTCTGGAACAGCTGTATACACGGCGGAGAAAATTGCCCAGGCGCGAAAGTTGGGGCCACATGCTCCCGATGCCACCACCCATGATCCGCTCCATGCTCGCGGCGCCAAACTCGAAGGCGTCAGTATTCATTCTGTCCGATTGTCTGGATTGATTGCCCGACAAGAGGTTCTGTTTGGTGGCCTAGGTGAGACTTTGTCCATTCGCCACGACTCTTTGACCCGCGAGTCGTTCATGCCTGGTGTCCTCCTGGCAATCAAAGAGATTTCTCACCACGAAGGGGTGACAGTTGGTCTTGGCGCCCTTCTGTTTTCAGAGTAACTCATGAAGAATCCCAAGAATTGGGTAGTTCTTCTCTCCATTGCCTGTTTCGCCTATGCCGGGTTTGCATTGTGGCGGGCCTGGATAGTTTTTCAAGAAGGATCGGTGGTCGCCACCATCCTTGCCATTGCAATAACTGTTATTCCGGTCCTCGGGGTACTTCTTGTTATTCGCGAAATCCGTTTTGGCATTGCCATGCAACAGATGGGCAGGCAGTTATCTTTGGAGGGCGGACTTCCGCGTGATGACCTGCCCAAGGAGCCCTCGGGTCGAGTGGAATTATCCGCCGCCCAAGCACGATTCGAGGAACTGTCTGCATCGGCCGATCTCGATCAATGGCGCGATTGGTACCTCATTGGTATTGCCTATGAAGATGCTCGTGATCGCAAAAGGGCTCGGGCCGCGATGCGAACGGCTGAGAAACTATTCCGCGCGCCACCATCGGGTGATTAATGATTCACGCATGGAAAAACTATTTGTGGACATAATGCCATCTATGCTCCCCATGTAAATATGGGTATCCTGAGCGGAGTTATCACGTTGTCTGATCACCACACGCGCGGTAGCGAGACCAAGTGGTACTCCCAGTAATCGCCATACTCTAGATACCGTTTCAATTCCCTGTACAAATGACCAGGGAATTGCATCGGTGGTCACCATTCGAATGATCTTGATCCCGTGGTCGTTCACATATGTTCCCAATGTCCAACCGCGAAAGACTGCCACAGCGAGTGTGGCCACCAGGGCGGCTAGGAAAATCGACCCCAACGGATCGCGGGTGGCGAGAAGATATGTGACCGTGATGGAGGCAGACGCTGCAAGCGCTAGAGTCCCCACGACTAGTACGGTCAAACGAATAATCCCTCGTTGGCCCACCCTCATGTAGCGAACTTGTTCATTAGGTGTGCGCAGTGGGCGCACCCATATAAAGTTGAAAATCGGCTTCCGAAACTCTGGTTCGGGCATTACGGTAACCAGCCGATCCATCTGATCAAGGCGGTGGAGATTGCTGCCAAAAAAACCACCACAATGAACGGGGCTCGCAGCATGAGGGCAATAAATGCGACCGTCAAGCCAATGAGTCGAGCGTCAATGCTTACTGCGTCGTCGACAGCAAAAGTTTGAACCGCAACGAGAGCGGCCAAAAGTGATACCGGTAGTAGACCCGTCATCCGACGAATTGACTCACGCTCTAGGAAACTGTGCGGCAGAAGATAGCCCAATAACTTCTCAAGATATGTTCCAAGCGAAGCGACAATCACCGTCATCCACATGGTGTGTCCTTCTTTCCCCACATGAAACTTGCTCCAACAGCCACCAAAGCACTCGCGAGGACAGGTAGCCCTGGTCGTAAAATCGGAATAAGAAGGAATGCAACAAGTGCACTGACGATTGCAACAGAGATCATTTTTCGGTTTTCACGGGGGCTTGAGTTGACCAAGCGTGGCCACAACAACGCCAGGAAGCCCGCGGGGATTGCGGCATCTAGACCAAGCATCCCGGGATCAGAGAGTTGAGAAGCGCCCAATGACCCCAGGGCGGTACCAATATTCCACAGAATATAGACGCTCAGTCCGGTGGCAAAAAATGCCCGTCGAGAAATATTTCGCGAACTGTTGTACTTGAATGCCATTCCGGTTGATTCATCTATTGTCAATTGGGCGGCGAAAGGGACATACCTTCTGCGAAGTTGGAGAACGGGGGATAGCGACAGTGAATAGAGGCTATTTCGTGCTCCCAGAAGTAATGCCGTCACCACTGCGACCAGCGCACCACCACCTGCGCCAATCACACCCACGAGCGCAAATTGAGAGGCACCCGTGAACATGAACAAGGAGAGAGTCTGTGTCTGCCAGAAGTCAAGGCCACTTGCAATAGAAATGGCTCCGAAAGACAATGCATAGGCTCCGGTGGCTAACCCAATGCTGAGGGCGTTCAGGTGTATTTCCCTGTTCTTGCTGTTATTCACGCGATCTCCGGATCAACCAAGGTATTGAGTGTGTCAGGCTACCGCCTATGGCTCATCGGAACTCTTCAGCGGCTCTGATGACCCGACGTGGTTTATTGATTTTCGCTCTCATATGGCAGGGAGCTTGGATGGTGGTAGACGCGGCCCTGTGGCCTAATAATCAATCCAATGTCCTGGAGTCGGTACTCATTGCACTGACATGGGTTTCGTGGGCGGCGATTATTTGGGCTCTAATTAAATCTCGGACGGCTATAGCCTATCCCAGATATCTCGGGATTCTTGTTCGAATAAATCTTGTGCTGTTGGCTCTAGCGGCCGTATTAATTTCATTGCTCTCAATTGATCAGACGACTAATGACTGGATTGTGTCGGCGTCGATTTTCAACCTGGTTGTTGGAGTTGCCGGAGTTTCGATTAGAAACCCCGAGCAATGGCTTTGGGTCAGTGGGCTTGTAGCCACTGAATTACTAATATTCATCGCATTCGGACTATCCTTTTCGGGCGAAATGCAATTTTCCTCCGTTGTGTTGTATCCGCTTTATGCATTGGCTATCGGCGTCGCCGCAGCCAGCGCTCAAAATGGTCTTGTCAAAGGAGCGATACGCGCCGAGCAGGCTCAAGCCCTGGCAATTGACAGGGAGGTTCAGGTCCAACTTGTTCAGGAATCTGAGAGGCAAACTGCAGCAACTCAGACCCGCATCCATGAGACTGTTCTCAATACTTTGACGGCTATCGCTCGCGGAGGGTTGCCCGCCACACCGGAAACGGACAAGCAAATTACAGCGCGTTGCTTCGAAGCGGCTCAGGTTCTTAAGGAGATTTTGCAGCCAATGTCGGATCAGTACACCGTTTCAGAACCAGGGCTATACGGGGCGATCACCGATCTCATTGCCGAACTAGAGTCCCAGGGTATTTCAGTGTCCATGTTTGGGAATACTGGCGCTGAAATACCAAAACCCTGCGAAGCCACCATTATTGCGGCCGTGAGAGAGGCACTCATCAATGTCAGACGACACTCGCACGCTTCTCGCGTCAGTATTCGCGTTACCGCATTACCTTCCCATAGCTATCGAGTGTCAATAGAAGATGACGGAACCGGCTTCGCGGAAATGCCCAGAGAGGACGCCACCGAGCAGCCGGTGATCGGGAGCGATTATCGTCGGATCGGTTACGGATGGGGCACAATTTTAGGTACCGATCTCCACTCGTGCGGAGCGCGGGCGTGGGTGGAAACATGGCCCACGGATGGATCGATAGTTCACATTGAATTCTCTCATCCGCGAAAATGGCTTGATCGCCTGGTCCATCGCGATTTCAAGCCCACACAAGTTTTTGTGTTACCCATTTTGGCCTCGTGGATGTGTTTTTCCGCGGTCAACATTGCACTTGTCTGGAATGAGTATTCATCACCATTGTTAAATGTTTTGGCGTTTTTGCTCGTGATCGCATTTTCGACTTTGGCAGTCGGGTATAGCAGATTCGGCTCACTTCCATGGTGGATGGTCTTTGTGGGCGTTGTGGTTGCATTCATTTCCTATGAAGGTGAAACAATCTCGCGCGGCTTACCGAGTGGAGATTTATGGTCGGAGTGGAGTTCCGAAGCCATAGCAGCGATCTTCATGGTGCTGGCAGCGGCGAGCACATGGTGGGCTTGGATGGTGGTGGGGGTGGTCTGGTTGATCATCCAGGAGAATTTTCCTCAGGAACTTATTGCACCTGGCTTTATATTCATCATGTTAGGTGGTGTTCTAGGCCTTGTTTTTCGACGCAGCCAGCGCGACATTCAATCGTCATTAGCCAGTGCTGCACGTGAAGGCGTCAATGTCTCCATGGCGCGATATCAATTGCAATCACGGATTGAGAAGTTTTCCCACCTGAATGCAGTAGACGCGATTCATCTGCTGGATGGAATTGCCGAAGGCCAACTCGATTGGAGGAACGCGGAGATTCGGCATCAATGTGCTGTGCAAGAGATGTATGTTCGCAATGTAGTGATCTCCGGGTTGGTGGCTTCGAATCGATTGACTTTGCGAGTTGCGGAGTTGGCGAGGAGGCACGAGGCAGTGGTTGAAATCATTAAACCTGATTCAGTCATAGAGTCTGATTACGAAAACGACGTAATCGAATTTCTCGAAGAAAGTTTCGGACATATGGCGGTAAATGACTTCGCTCGATTCTCAATTGTGCCAGAATTGAAATACGTTCATTACCAACTGGTGTGCCATTTTTCCACAGATGTTTCCTCGTGGATACGCAGCTACCAAGGCAGCGGGGAAACTTCAATTGAAATTGATCGTGATGCGGGTGGTACCTACACTGTGGTGTGGCACCTACAACGGGAAGTTCCCTAAGTGCGTTGGGGGTACAAGTTCATGCGAGTGTGGGTAATTCAGTCGGGGGAGGTGGTTCAATAATGCGCATCGCGGTTGTCGATGACCATGAATTAGTCAGAGAGGGATTGGTATCCCTTCTGATTCACCGAAGTGATCCACCAGCAGTTGTGTCCTATTCGGGTGCTGTTGTCGTAGAGGCGATTGTTTCCAAGCCTGAGATCGTGCTGCTTGATGTGGATTTGGGTGCTGGCAGTGACCCGGTCAGCACCAATGTTTTACATTGCGTTACCGCGGGTTTGCCGGTTTTACTGATTAGCTCGAATGAAGACTCAATGGCAATCAGATCTGGCCTCAAGTCCGGCGCTTTAGGGTTTGTTCCCAAGCGAGTGAGCTATCAGGATTTGATTGAGGCGCTGCAGTACGTGCTACGTGGTGAGATCTATCTCTCCGTGGATCTAGCTGCGATCCTGTCCGCGGCAGCCGAGAAACCGGACCTCAGTCCCCGGGAGTTGGATGCTCTGCGGCTTTATGCATCTGGGCTCACCCTTAATTCGGTTGCGCGCAGAATGGGAATATCACCACATACGGCGAAGGAGTATTTGGACCGGGTGAGGGCCAAATACGGACATATCGGGAGAGAAGCCCGCACCCGAACGGAATTGTACGTAGTTGCTCATGACGATGGATTGCTTGACCCTGCTCCATAGTCGGGCGGATTTGACACTGATTCCAATTGTTTTGTCCCCTTGTTTGGGGACACTAAACATGTCTGGGTTACTGCGGGATCGTGTGATCATGAGATGCCGGCGTGCGCGGGGGGCTCGCCGGAATGATGGTGCAGGGATGAACCTTTTGCGAATGCGGTTGCTATTGCCTCATGGCAGAGACGTGTGAAGTTCGACTTCCGTTCTTTGATCCTCGGATTTCATCCCGATGCTGTGCCTTTGGGCACCAGTCCTTTCCCACCCGCTGCTTTCCAGCAGCCGTAGTGCTGCGATTTCGTCTACTCCGATCCAAGCGTTTATGGAGTCAGCACCTAATCCCTTCGCAATATCGGCACACGCATTGATCAATCGAGATCCAACCTGTTGGCGCCTTTCGGCGGGAATCACCTCAAGTAAAACGAGTTCTGTCACGTGCGGGTTGGGTGATTTCACTATCCCGGCGCATCCGACGATTGTGGAACCGTGATCCTTTTCAACAACAATGAGGCGGCCTTCACCCTGCTGATTGCGAATCGCAACAGCCCATTGCGCTGATATTTCCTCGAGATCATTGCGACTCACCAATTCGAGGCCTCGGTCGGTCCATGAGTCAATTTGGATTTCAGCGATTCCCATTGCATCATCGATTCGAGCCAAACGGGTGGTGAACATGAGTCACACGTTACCCAGCCACTCCATGGAAATTCACAGTGCGCGCGATCTGCCGATTATGGGATTGCCGCGCTAGGCTTAGGGAGTGCATATCGATAATCCACCTGTTGAGTTTCGGCACGACATAACAGTTGAGTTGGTGAGGTCAAGTGCGAGTGACTCAGATGTCGTTTTTGCCGCGAGGGTCTCGACGGTGGGTGAGCAGTCCCTCGAAGATGTTGATGCCGATCCACAACGATCATCGGGGCTTATTAATTACCTCATGCGTGATCGACATGGAAGTCCATTCGAGCACAACTCTATGACTTTCTTTGTTCATGCGCCGATCTTCGTTTGGCGTGAACATATGCGGCATCGAATCGCAAGCTACAACGAGGAATCAGGCCGCTATCGCGAACTGCTTCCGGTATTTTATGTCCCGGATTCTGACCGTCCCATTATTCAAACGGGCAAGCCAGGGGCCTATGAATTCCATCAAGGAAGTTCCGAACAGTTTTCACTTGTCGATTCTTCGATCCGTGAATCATGTTGCCAGGCATATTCTTCTTACCAAGTCATGCTCAGCGCCGGGATAGCACGCGAAGTAGCCCGCATGGTCTTACCGGTCACCATCTATTCCTCGGCATACGTCACACTCAATGCGCGCTCCCTCATGAATTTTCTATCCTTACGGAGAAAGGTAGACGGTTCCCACTTTCCTTCCTATCCACAGCGTGAGATCGAGATGGTGGCCGAGCAGTATGAAGCTCATTTTGAGAAGCTGATGCCGCTCACCCATGCGGCATTTGTTGCCCATGGGCGAGTTGCTCCCTGATTCCGGCATGGCTGAGTGTGAGTAGGCTCTGCACCATGGAAAACCCGTTGCGCTCCACGCCATTTGGAGTAATGCTCACCGCAATGATTTCACCGTTTCACTCGGATGGCTCACAGGACTTAGACGGTGCCCAAACGCTGGCAACCCATTTGGTTGACAATCTCAAGCACGATGGCCTGGTGGTCAATGGCACCACGGGGGAAAGTTCCACCAAGACCGATGCAGAGGATTTAGCGCTACTCAGGGCCGTTTTGGAAGCAGTCGGTGATCGGGCAACAGTCGTTGCGGGTATCGGAACAAACGATACAGCCCACTCGATATCGAGTGCCCGTTCTGCCGCAACAGCCGGCGCACACGCACTCATGGCCTCGTCGCCCTACTACAACCGTCCGCCGCAAGCTGGAATTATTGCCCATTTCACCGCGATCGCGGATTCCACAGATCTACCTCTTATGACATATGACATTCCACGGCGAACCGGAGTTGCCATTGACACTGAGACTCTTGTCCGACTAGCGGAACACCCGAGAATTATTGCTAACAAGGATGCTAAAGGAGACCTTGAAGCTAGCCAATGGGCCATGGCGAGGACTGATCTTGCCTGGTACTCGGGAGAGGACTCATTGAATCTTGCCTTACTCGCTGTGGGGGCATCTGGCATGGTTTCTGTTGTTGGCCACGTGGTAGGCGACCGCTTGCGTGACATGGCCGAGGCCTTTTGGTCCGGTGACCCTGTTACCGCGCACGCACTTAATGAATCCATGCTCCCGGTGTATACCGGTATATTTCGAACCCAAGGGGTGATTCTGACGAAGGCTGCCTTGCAATTACAGGGTTTACCGAGTGGGCCGGTGCGACTGCCGTTGGTCAATGCAACAGATGCCGAGATCACCCAACTGATAAAAGACCTCACCCACGGTGGGGTTGTGGTCACACATGCTCGCCCATAATTTTCAGGATTTGTCGGAGCCACCCATGCTTTCACGGGGGACACTGCGCATCCTGCCACTGGGGGGAATCGGGGAAATCGGTCGAAACATGACCGTATTCGAATTTGATGACAAGTTACTTATTGTCGATTGTGGCGTCTTGTTTCCCGAGGAGTCACATCCTGGGGTGGATCTGATCTTACCTGATTTTGGTCCAATCCTCGAACGTTTGGACTCCGTGCAAGCGATTGTGCTCACTCACGGCCACGAGGATCACATCGGAGCAGTTCCATACTTGCTCCGACACAAACCGGATATTCCCATTATTGGTTCGCAATTGACATTGGCATTTGTGCAGGCAAAGTTGAAGGAGCATCGAATAACGCCTTACACATTGGCCGTGACCGATAAAGGAACTGAAAAAATTGGCCCATTTGACATCGAGTTCTTGGCGGTGAACCACTCGATACCCGACGCCATGGCATTGTCCATCACCACGCCCGCGGGTCGCATACTCCACACGGGTGATTTCAAGATGGATCAGTTACCCCTCGATGGCAGGCTCACCGATCTCAATAGTTTTGCCCGTCTCGGTGACATGGGTGTTGATCTTTTGATGATTGATAGCACCAACGCCGAGGTTCCGGGATTTGTTCCGAGTGAGAGAGAGATTGTCCCCGTTCTGGATCGAGTATTTACACGGGCAGCGGGCCGGGTGATAGTGGCTTCGTTCGCGTCTCACGTGCACCGTATTCAGCAGATAATCGATACCGCTGTAATGCATAATCGGAAGGTTGCTTTTGTAGGGCGGTCAATGGTGCGCAACATGACTGTGGCGCGGGACTTGGGGTATTTATCTATTCCAGCAAATACATTAATCTCCCTCGACGAACTTGCCCTCTTGCCAGATAATCGCGCTGTCCTTATTTGTACTGGCTCACAAGGTGAGCCCATGGCCGTCTTATCACGGATCGCCCATCGGAATCACGAGATTGCAGTCGGAGACAATGACACAATTGTTTTGGCATCGTCACTCATTCCAGGAAACGAAAATGCTGTTAACCGGGTGATTAATGGCCTTACCAAACTGGGTGCTCAGGTAGTTCATAAATCCAATGCATTGGTTCACGTATCTGGTCACGCTGCTGCAGGTGAGCTCCGTTACGTGATGAATATTGTGAAACCTCGATATGTCATGCCCATTCACGGGGAGTGGCGGCATTTGGCAGCCAATGCAGGCATCGCTGAGAGCGTTGGCATTCCCGCTGAACGAGTACTGCTTACCGCCGATGGCGTGGCGGTGGACCTCGCCGATGGACAAGCACGGATCTCCGGTTATCTGCCACTTCGTGAGGTATATGTCGATGGCGCCAGCGTCGGAAGTGTGGATGAAAGTTTGCTCAAGGATCGACGGATTCTGGGAGAAGAGGGCTTCATCTCGGTATTTGCCGCCGTGAACTTTGCCAACTGCGAGGTCGTGGTGGGACCTGAGATCCACGAAAGGGGTGTAGGACAGGCGCACGATCATCATGAAGTGGTGGACAAAGTCCGGATTTCCCTGATCGCGGCCATGAAAGATGGTGTGGATGACCCCCATGAGTTATCTCAAAGAGCCCGCAAAGTTGTGGGTAAGTGGGTCGGGACAACTCACCGCAGGAAGCCCATGATTGTTCCGGTCGTTATTCAGGTGTGACACGCGGGACGGTTGTGACTGCTGGGATTTTGGCCAATACTCGGTACTCTCACATGTATGGCGTCCCGTACGTCCACGAAGTCACGTGGATCTTCCCCCGGAACAGCCCGCTCCAGCAAGACTGGAATGGGTTCACACAAGAGTGGCCGGCGTAAGCCTGCCTCCACCAGACCCGCTCCGCGGCGGGCCAAAACCGCTCGTGGACGGGCGCGCCCAGGGCCCCTCCCTCGCGCCATTTCCGCGGTCGTACGCGCAATGGGACGGATGTGGGTGGCGATTGCCCATCTGGTCGGAGCGGTCACGCGGAGTATTGGTTCGGGAGCAAGGGATCTTGATCCGGCACTTCGTCGCGACGGATTAGGACTAGCACTCATTGCGGCCGCCGTAGTTGTGATTGCGGCAACGTGGTTCGGAGTCGAAGGCTGGTTCATTTCATGGACCGGGATGATCTCGATCTCTTTACTAGGAGCACTTGCTTGGTTGATCCCCATATTGCTTCTGGCATTGGCATGGAGATTCTTGCGTCACCCAGATCAAAATGCCACCACGGGTCGACTTGTCATTGGAGTGGCTACCGTGCTTGTCGGCGTTGTCGGCTTATGGCACTTGATTCAAGGAGCCGTCGGACCCAGCGATGGCGCGGAGGCGATGAACAGCGCGGGGGGCGTCATTGGTTGGTTCGTGACATTGCCGGTTGTCTTGGCACTGGGGTCGCTTGTGAGTGCGGTCTTGTTACTGCTTTTGACGTTTTTCGGAACCATGGTGCTTACCGGTACAACAATTGCACGACTCAGAGGGATCATGGGTGCAGGGTTCACTCGAATCAAAGGGCTTCAAACAAGGGGACCTCAGACTGAGCAATCCCAAACGCAGGCAGTTGATCAAGAGGATTTCGATGGAGTGGTGTGTGAAGCCGCTGTTGCTCCAGAAGGTGATTCTCTCGATAAAACAGATGCACGTATTGATTCAGGTTTTGAGGACCCCAACGGCGTCTTACGCGCGAGCATTCCGCTGGTGGGAGATGTTCCTTTTATCTCACCTCTCGCCGACGTTCACAATGATTCACATCTCAGGCCGGCCGCGGCATTGGTCAGCGGGCTCACACCTCGAAGGTCTGTTGAAGCGGAGCCACGTGCGCACTCGAGTAAGAGCGACACCGTCATCATAAAAAATCGTAGCGAAGCAACAACGGCGGAACGCGATCAATCGACAAATACCCAACTCGTGCTGGCGCCTCGGACTCCGTATCGTCTCCCCAAAGGCGAAATCCTGAAGGCCGGAGCGGCACATAAAGTTGCGACTAAAGCAAATGATCAAGTGGTGACAGCACTCACCGAGGTACTGGAGCAATTCGGTATTGACGCCTCTGTATCGGGATTCATGCGTGGCCCAACGGTGACCCGCTATGAAATTGAACTGGGACCCAGCGTGAAAGTTGAGCGAGTCACTGCATTGAGTAAAAATATTGCCTATGCCGTAGCTAGCGCCGATGTTCGAATTTTGAGTCCAATCCCCGGCAAAAAGGCCATTGGGATCGAGATCCCGAATACGGACCGGGAACTTGTAGCACTTGGCGATGTGCTCAAGAGTAAAGTTGCGGCGAATGATCAACACCCCATGGTGGTGGCATTGGGCAAAGATGTCGAAGGATCATTTATCGTCGCAAACTTGGCCAAGATGCCGCATATATTGGTGGCGGGGGCCACCGGAGCTGGAAAGAGCAGCTGTATCAACAGCCTGATCACATCAATTTTGATGCGATCGACACCAGATGAAGTTCGCATGATTTTAATTGACCCGAAACGGGTCGAGCTCACCATCTATGAAGGAGTTCCGCACCTCATCACGCCCATCATCACCAGTCCCAAGAAAGCAGCCGATGCGCTTCAATGGGTTGTCAAAGAAATGGATCGCAGATACGACGACCTGTCCTCATTTGGATTTCGGCACATTGATGATTTCAACAAGGCAGTGCGCTCCGGGAAGATTAAGCCGCTTTTGGGATCTGAACGCAAACTCTCCACCTATCCGTATCTACTGGTGGTTGTAGATGAATTGGCCGATCTCATGATGGTAGCTCCTCGTGATGTTGAGGATTCGATTGTCCGGATCACTCAGTTGGCTCGCGCTGCAGGTATTCATTTGGTTCTAGCGACTCAACGGCCAAGTGTGGATGTTGTGACCGGGCTCATCAAGGCCAATGTGCCCAGTCGTCTGGCGTTCGCCACTTCTAGCCTTGCCGATAGTCGAGTGATATTGGATCAGGTTGGGGCGGAAAAGTTGGTCGGCCAAGGCGATGGCCTGTTCCTTCCCATGGGTGCGAATAAATCAATGCGTATCCAGGGTGCATTTATTTCCGAACATGAAATTCGCGAAGTAGTGCAGCATTGCCGTGACCAGTGGGACCCCGATTACATTGAGGAAGTCGTCGTGCCGTCAGCAGCTGCCAAGGACATCGATGCCGATATTGGAGATGACCTTGATCTCCTGTTACAGGCGGTTGAGCTTGTGGTTTCTACCCAATTTGGTTCAACGTCAATGTTGCAGCGAAAACTTCGGGTCGGGTTCGCCAAGGCCGGAAGACTCATGGATTTAATGGAATCCCGGGGGGTCGTGGGGCCCAGTGAAGGGTCAAAGGCTCGCGATGTCCTTGTTTCGGTGGATGAACTACCTAGCCTTTTGGTGTCCATCCGAGGATGATTTCACTGTTGGCTGCATCCTTCGACAATCTAGGGAAGATGCTGGCCTGACACATTGTGTGGTGGGGCTACCTACGCCAGAGGCCATGTACGGCAAATCGCAAAGTTGGTCGGATTGGATCCTGACGAACTTGTTGGTCGGGTGAACTGGTCCGCACTGGATGGCGAGTAGCGCCAGCCTATGCACTGCGTAGGCTGTGCGGGTGACACCTTCTCCGGACCCACGCACGGTTGCGTTAATCACCATGGGGTGTGCCCGCAATGAAGTTGATTCAGAAGAGTTGGCGGGGCGGCTGGTTGCAGACGGATGGACCATTGTTGATGACCCATCCGGTGCCCAGGCGGTTATGGTCAATACTTGCGGATTTGTTGATATTGCGAAGAAGGACTCGATCGATGCGATCTTGTCGGCAGCGGAGCTGAAATCCACCCCTAATAATTCAAGTGCAACACAGGCCGTCGTGGCAGTGGGTTGTTTAGCTCAACGCTACGGATCCGAACTTGCTCAAACTCTTCCCGAGGCAGATGCGGTTCTGGGATTTGATGATTACCCCGAAATTTCAGCTCGACTAGCATCGATTTTGGCCGGCGAAACACATGTGTCGCACTCGCCGTCAGATCGCAGAAGACTGCTTCCGATCGCGCCCATTGATCGCGCAAGTAATGCAGTAACGCAACACACGTCGATTCCCGGTCACAGTAATACCCCACTGTCCTGGGAGCCACCGGTATTGCGCCGGCGACTCGAATCGTCTCCCGTTGCCCCGGTTAAACTCGCCTCGGGATGCGATCGTCGGTGCACGTTTTGTGCGATTCCATACTTTCGCGGGTCATTTATTTCCAGACCGCCGGCCGATATCGTCTCCGAGATCGCGTGGCTCTCCGCTGACAATGTCAGTGAAGTTGTCCTCGTCAGCGAAAATTCAACCTCCTATGGCAAAGATCTTGGTGATTTGAGGTTATTGGAATCACTTTTACCTGCGATCGGGGAGGGGACTGAGATATCACGCATTCGAGTAGCGTATTTGCAACCCGCAGAAGTTCGTCCTGACTTGATTCGAATCATGGCGACAACTCCGGTTGTTGCGCCCTATTTCGATTTGTCTTTTCAACATGCATCGCCATCATTATTGCGACGCATGAAGCGGTTCGGAGGGGAGGAGCAGTTCCTCGATCTCATTGCATCAATTCGTGAAATAGCTCCCAACGCTGGTATCAGAAGCAATGTCATTGTGGGATTTCCAGGGGAATCACAGGAAGACTTCGAGACGCTCTTGCGCTTTCTCGAACGCGCAAGACTTGATGCTGTTGGAGTATTCGGATACTCCGACGAAGAAGGCACTGAAGCATTTGATTTCCTACCGAAAGTTCCTGAAATTCTGATTGCTGAACGTGTTGAGATAATTCGGAACTTGGTGGATGAACTTATGGAGCAGCGTGCCGAGGACCGATTAGGTGAGATTGTGGAAGTCATTATCGAATCCATTGACACTGAGACTGGTGCGGGTATTGGCCATGCCGGACATCAGGGACCCGATGATTCAGAGACCCGGGTAATGGCAGGTGTGGAGCAGTTCACCATTGGCGCCATGATCTCGTGTGAAGTCGTTGACACAGAGGGAGTGGATCTCATCGCGAAAGTAGTACCAGCGTGACTCAAGCGTCTGACCATGCAGCGGATCCAGCTACTTCCACCTCAATTTGGAACCCCGCAAATGGATTGACCTTTATTCGTTTGATGGCTGTTCCTGTCCTGGCGTGGCTATTGGTACAGGATTCGGAGTTCACTCGGAACATTGCAGCCATTGTCTTTCTGGCGGCGTCCGTGACAGATTTCCTCGATGGCGCAATAGCGAGAAGATTCGGATGGGTCACCAACTTTGGAAAGATTGCCGATCCCATCGCAGATAAATTGCTCACGGGCGTGGCGCTGATCGGTTTATCAGCCCTGATGCTGCTTCCTTGGTGGATCACGGTTGTGATAATCGTGCGTGAAGTCCTCGTGACAATCATCAGGTTCTGGGTCATTGAACATGGCGTGATAGCCGCTTCCCGAGGGGGAAAAGCAAAAACACTGGCTCAAACAATTGCGATTACCATGTACCTGGTATCCCTTCCCCCAGGGAGCTCCTTTGATGAATTGTGGGACTTCGCTCAGAGTTTCGCCATGGCGGTTGCGCTGATACTGACAATTGTCACCGCACTGCAATACATAAAGCAGGCGAGAGCGCTGCGTCGGCGCATTCATGGAACCATGCCATGATCGGCACCACAGGCTCAGCGAACTCAGCCTCAGAGCTCATCGACCTACTGACCGCCTCAGGCTTGACACTGGGAGTTGCAGAGTCGTTGACAGGTGGCCTTGTCACTTCAAAATTGACGCGGGTCCATGGAGCCTCTGCTGTTATTCGGGGTGGGGTGGTGGCTTACAGCCCGGACATCAAGGAATTACTGCTCCACGTTTCATCCGAGGCGATTGCCCAAGGTGTGGTCTCAGAAATGGTTGCCTTACAGATGGCGCTGGGGGTGAGAGCACTCCTCACCGCAGACATTTCCGTTGCGTGCACAGGGGTCGCGGGACCGGGCAGTCATCAGGGAATTTTGCCGGGAACTGTGTGGATCGCTGGTGCGTCAGAGCACTATCAAGGCACTAAACTTCTCATGATTAATGGTGATCGGGACCAGGTACGAGAGGAAACGGTTGATCACATGATCGATTTTGTCCGCACCACATTTTTTCCGGGTTGGTCTCATCCATGAGCCTGGCTCGCCAACGAAGGCAGATAATTTGCACATATTTCGCGGTGGAGGGTCCCAACGGGTATCATTCATTATCTTGCTATTTGGTGTGGGGAAATGAAGGGAGGACTGCATGATCGTTTTACGCAATGTGATCGGCGATGAACTACGGCGTCGACGCCAAGATCAAGGGCGCACGCTCCGCGATATTTCGGGTGCAGCTTCCGTCTCCCTAGGCTACCTCTCTGAAGTTGAACGCGGTCAAAAAGAAGCGTCCTCTGAGTTGATCGCAGCAATTTGCGGGGCTTTGGAAGTCTCGCTGTCAGATGTCCTTGCTTCAGTGAGCAGTCAGGTAGCCCAAGCTGAGTCAGCTCAGCCCATTGAATTCCCTGCTCCCGCCCGTTCACTGTAGCCGCGAGGGCTAGATTGTGAGATTGAGTGATTTCTGGGAGCGGTTAACGGCGGTAGTTGGTTCGGAGTACACCACTTCATGGGGACGCGACATGGTTCTTCCCGATATTGGATTAACAGTGGAGCAGGCCATCGCATCTGGTGTAGAAACCGCTGTCATTTGGCGGGCAGTGTGTGAATGTGTGGAAGTTCCCAGTTACCTCCGCTAATGAGGTGCGACTATCTGGGAAATACCGCTCGAGTGCTCTAGAGTCATAGGGTGTCGGCGAGCAATCTGAATTTCCTCACGATTGTTACTTTTGGGAGATCGGGGAGTACGACTTTGCAGTCGGCGCTTAATGCTCATCCCGGTGTAGTTATTCGTGGTGAGAATTACAATGCATTCACCGGGCTATGGCAATATTGGAATGCCATTCAAGACTCTTCTGATCGACACCACGCGGGGAAGCCTGATCACCCATGGTTTGGCACCGTAAAACTAGATCCCCAATCAGTGTTGCGCGACTTACAGGCACACGCCCTCGCACATGTCTTACGACCCAAGCCCACCACCACATGGACTGGATTCAAAGAGGTGCGCTACGAGGAGGCCTACTTTCCTGATTCCGTCACACTTCTGAGTTATCTGTTATTTCTTCAAGAGTTATTTCCCGAATTAGTGTTTCTTTTTAATACTCGTGACCCAGCCATGGCAGCCAAGAGCGGCTGGTGGAGCGACAATCCCAAGGCACAGCACGTTTTGGAGCAAACGAATTCCAACTTGGAACAAGTAGCGGGTAATCTCGGAGAATTATTGGGTTCTCAACGGGTTCAGATCATTAATCACGATCAATGGAAATTTGATTGTACGCTCGTTACTCAAGCGTTGGCTCAACTTGGATTCCCAGTGCAAGACGATCTCGTGTCGACGGCGCTGTCAACTCATCTGACGCATGGAAAAATGCCGTCCCATGACGCACCCCAAGGTGATGCGCGAATATGACGATTGCTCAAGCAGCCCTACTTCCTGATTCGGAGCAGGCCCGGAAAATTCAGAAGAACACGGTAGCCACCCTCTCAGCCAGCCAAATGTTTGGCGGTATTGCTGTCGCCGGCTCGATTCCTGCCGGTTCACTCATTGCGGCCTCGATTGCTGACTCCGATGCTTTTGCGGGACTCGCACAGACAGCTGGCGTTCTAGGGGCAGCTGTATTTGCCCTTCCGCTGGCCAGGATTGCTCTGACACATGGCAGGCGACCGGCCTTAGCGGCAGGTTACGGATTGGGCTTTATAGGTGCGCTCGTTGTAATTATGGCTGCGGTGCACCGTAGTCTCATATTTGTTCTTTTGGGTTGTCTCTTGGTGGGTGTGGCAAGTGCCGCCAGTTTCCAGGCTCGTTACGCCGCCACCGACCTAGCGCTTCCCGAACACCGAGCGAGATCGCTGTCCTATGTTGTGTGGGCAGCCACGATTGGTGCCGTTCTAGGCCCTAATTTGTTGAATTTCAGCGGCTCAATTGGTCTGTCCCTGGGGCTGCCGCAACTGTCGGGGCCATATCTCATGTCTGCCGTTGCCCTCGGTCTTGCCGTCGTGATCTTAGTAATTTTCCTGCGACCCGATCCTTTTT
This sequence comes from Candidatus Nanopelagicales bacterium, assembly GCA_018401415.1. Taxonomy (GTDB): domain Bacteria; phylum Actinomycetota; class Actinomycetes; order S36-B12; family S36-B12; genus UBA4592. The sequence goes on from JAGYKV010000017.1 coordinate 383,746, forward strand.
TGCTGGCCACGCGCATGCGAGCCTCGGTCGAGGGGGACAAGTTTCAGCTCAATAAGGCCAGACTTCGCGATGGAATTGAACATCTCAAGACAAGGCCTCGTGCGGTCCTGGGTATCGGGGCAATCGCAATCGGCCACGTGGTCATGGTCATGGTCATGGTGATGACCCCCGTTCACATGGCCCACGTCGATGTCACCTTGCAATTGATCGGTCTCGTGATCAGCGTTCACGTTGCGGGCATGTATGCATTTTCACCGATCGTGGGTATGGCGGTGGATAAATTTGGCCGGATTCAGGTGATCGTGGCAGGTATAGCCATCCTTGCGGCGAGTTGTGTCATCTGTGGACTCGCTCCTGCTGAAAATATTGTGATTTTGGGCATTGGTCTCTTTCTCCTCGGCCTTGGTTGGTCCTGCACGCTGATTGCTGGTTCGACCTTGGTGACCGATTCGGTAGAACCTGCGGAGCGGCCTTCGGTTCAGGGACTTTCAGATCTCACCATGAATGCGGCCGGAGCACTGGGCGGGATAGCCGCCGGGCTGATCATGATGTGGGGGAGTTATGCCTGGCTCTGTGCCCTTTCCTTGGTGCCCTTGGTGGCTCTTGCACTCTGGGTGGCCCGCCCGGCGTGTCGCAACCAATCGAACGCACGTTCGATATAGGTTGAGCCTTGCTGGGTCGAGTTATGCACATCTTGTGATTTCCTGTCGCCTGATCCACAGGCGGTGCGGGTGCAGCACAAATGTCAGTCACCAGACCTAGTGTCTGATGGGTGTGAACACGGTGTTCATGTCAGACGCGACACCTCGGCAGTCTGAATCTAAGGAGTAGTCACATGGCAAATGCAGCTAAGGACCGGGAAAAGGCACTGGATAGTGCCCTGGCTCAAATCGAACGGCAATTCGGCAAAGGCTCCGTCATGCGTCTTGGCGAGGAGGGTCGAGCCCCCATGGAGGTGATTCCGACAGGCTCCATTGCTTTGGACATTGCCCTGGGAATCGGCGGTTTACCCCGCGGTCGAATCGTTGAGATTTACGGTCCAGAGGCATCGGGTAAGACAACCGTGGCCCTCCATGCGATCGCCAGTGTTCAATCACGGGGAGGGTTGGCAGCATTCATTGATGCCGAGCATGCCTTGGACCCGGATTATGCCTCCGCGCTAGGCGTCGATCTAGATAATCTTTATGTGTCACAGCCGGACACCGGCGAGCAGGCACTGGAAATTTGCGACACTCTCGTTCGCTCCGGTGCCATCGATCTAGTGGTCATCGACTCGGTTGCTGCACTGACACCACGCGCAGAGATCGAAGGTGACATGGGTGATTCCCATGTTGGTCTCCAAGCTCGACTCATGAGCCAAGCCCTTCGAAAAATGGCCGGTGCTCTGAGCAACACAAATACGACGGCGATCTTTATCAACCAACTTCGTGAAAAAATTGGCGTTATGTTTGGCAGCCCTGAAACCACAACCGGCGGTAAAGCACTGAAGTTTTATTCATCGGTACGTCTTGATGTCCGCCGGATTGAAACTCTCAAGGGCGGTACCGAGGCAGTGGGTAACCGGACCCGAATCAAAGTTGTGAAAAACAAGGTGGCTCCGCCATTTAAACAAGCAGAGTTTGACATTCTTTATGGTGAAGGGATTTCGCGCGAGGGTTCCCTCATTGACATCGGTGTAGACCAGGGAATTGTCCGTAAGTCCGGCGCCTGGTATACCTATGAAGGTGATCAACTGGGTCAAGGCAAGGAGAATGCCCGAACATTCCTCAAAGACAATGTGGACCTTGCGAATGAAATTGAAAAACGCATTAAGGACCAGTTGGGAATCGGACCAAAGATGGATTCCGCAGACATTCCGGCACCTAAAGTTTCAGAGGCTGTTGTCGAGATTGAACCTGATGGCGAACTGGCCGTTGAAGACGATGAATAGCATCTACCGGGCTCGATTGCACCATTTGTGCAGATGAAACCCGCTGTCTCACCAGAGTCCGCATCCACCCCAGATGCGGAGTCGGTGCCGTCCGCCGCAGATTCGTATTCCCAAGGCATGGCTATTGCGCTGAGGAAACTTAATGCACATGCACGTACCCGCTATGAAATCTCAAAGGTCTTGACCGAGAAGGGAATTGACCAGGGATTATCCGGATCAATTCTTGACCGGCTCACTGAACTCGGCTATCTCAACGATAGTGAGTTTGCCCGAGAATGGGTTCGATCCCGGGTCAGGAGTAGAGGCCTGGCCTTATCGGTGCTTCGCCGAGAACTCAATGCAAAAGGGGTGGGCGCGGAAATTGTCGAAGAAGCCCTACTCACAATCAATCCAGCGGATTCCGATCTGCGTGCCCGTGAATTGGCCGAGAAGAAATACCGCGCCCTCTCCGGGGTCTCCGATTCCGTCGCCATCCGTCGAATTAGCACCCTTTTACAACGGAAGGGCTATTCGGTTGGGCAATCGTGGGCCATTTCACGATCGGTAGTTGGTGTGGTGGACAACGGCGAAGTGTTGACTGCGGAATAGCCCACAGGATCCGCGTGGTTCATGATTTGAGCACTGTTCAGATTAGAGGTAGGCTTTCAGTGTTCCTCATGTGATCACAGCCAATCTAGGAGTTTCTCATGCCGGGTTTATCCCAGTGGGCAGTTCGTCGGCCGGTAGCCGCAATCGTTGCCTATTTTGTTGCGCTCATTGCCGTCATTGTGATCGGCCTCAACTTCGGTGGCGCCCTCAATGACTCATTTGACCTCCCGGATACCGAATCAACAACAGCTCAAGACCTCCTCTCCACCCTGGGGAACGAAGATATTGATGCGCAATCATCGGGGGCCACCGCAAAAGTTGTATGGTCACCAACCCAAGGCTCGGCTGCTGACCCACAAGTATTACAAGTCATCACTCCACTATTAGAAGACATTGCGTCGATCGCATCTGTTTCCTGTGTCACCAACCCGGTTGATCCTTCAGCGTCTTTTGGGAATGCATGCGCAAAATCCGATCCCGGCACAGCAGGCATTTTAAGCGAACTAACACCCGAACAGCAGGCTCAACTGGAACCGGCTTTTGCTGCTGTGGCAGCGGCCAACTCCCCGATCAGTCCCAATGGAACAGTCGCGACGTCCACCATCTATTTTTCGGGCGGAATGGATAGTGTGGCAACCGCCGATGCAAAGGCAATCCTTGATCTGGTGAAAGCCGTCAATAGTGACACGATTGCGGTGGGTGCCAATGGCGAGATTCTGGAATTCGCCGGCCAAGAACCACCATCAAGTGAACTTTTTGGGATCTTGGTTGCAATTGTTATCTTGTTGATTGCCTTTGGGTCAATAATCGCGGCCGGTATGCCGATCGTTGTCGCCGTCATCGGACTGGCCGCGGGTCAGATGCTGGTTCTTTTGGTTGCGCTGTTCATGGATGTTGCAACATTTGCGCCCACATTGGCGGCAATGATTGGCCTTGGTGTGGGCATCGACTATGCCCTTTTCGTTCTAAATCGCTACCGCCAAGCGGTTTTGGTGGGACATCCGCCCAAGCAGGCAGCATTCGAGTCTGTGAACACCGCAGGCCGAGCCGTTCTTTTTGCAGGTACCACGGTCATTGTTGCCCTTCTGGGGCTATTCATATTGCGAATCGGGTTCTTCAACGGTCTTGCGCTCGCCGCCTCTGTCACGGTCTTCATGGTGATGCTTTCTGCCCTGTGGTTACTCCCCGCAACGTTATCTCTGTTGGGTACCAAGGCACTTGGACTCAGGCTCCCATGGGGAACAAAGCCGGGTGAAGGGAAACCAGAGGGCGCAAAGTGGGCTAAATACGGCTACTCAATTCAACGTAAGCCGTGGTTATTTGCAGCCTTGTCTCTCATTGTTGTGGCCATTCTGGCGATACCCACGTTTTCCCTTCGATTAGGTTTCGCCGACGCATCGGGTGCTTCAGAAGGTTCACCGACTCGCATTGCCTACGACCTCACCGCCGAGGGCTATGGCGCTGGCGTTAACGGACCGTTCATTGCAGCGGTGGAACTCAGCACTCCCGGTGATTTCGCAGAGTTCGGTTCTGCGGTTGCACTCTTAGAGCGTACGCCCGGTGTCGCGTCCACCAACCCATCAACGGTCATGCTGCCTCTATTGGAGCTTTCGGGACAAGGTCTAAGTCCCGATGGTTCAGTCGGTGCCATTTTTGTCATACCTGAGACCGCCCCACAAGATGAAGCCACAGATGCCCTACTGACCGAACTTCGCGAAGTTACCGGCCCGCAAATGTTGGCATCCTCGGGCACCGCAATGTTCGTTGGCGGGTCACTTGCGGTAACAAATGACTTCACGGGTGTCCTAGTGGACGCCCTGCCAATCTTCCTGTTTATTGTCGTGTCGCTCGGATTCATTGCTCTCATGATTCTCTTCCGCTCCTTGGTCGTACCGCTCACGGCCGCCCTGACCAGTCTGCTGAGCTTCGCAGCGGCAACGGGGATCACGGTGGCGGTATTTCAATGGGGTTGGTTCAACCAAATATTGGGTGTGTCTGGAACGGGACCAATCTTCCCATTCCTGCCAATAATGGTGTTTGCCATTCTTTTTGGGCTTTCCATGGACTACCAGGTCTTCCTAGTTTCCCGAATGCGCGAAGAATGGGATCACACCGGTGACAACAATGCCGCCGTGCGTCGTGGGCTCGCTGGTTCCGGCAAAGTTGTGGTGATTGCTGCAGCCATCATGGCGAGTGTTTTCCTCGCATTTATTCCCACTCCAGAAAACACAATCAAACTCTTTGGCGTCGCATTGGGCGCCGCGGTACTTATCGATGCTTTCATTATCCGTCTAATTTTCATCCCAGCGATCATGTCCATTATCGGCAAAGCGAACTGGTGGATTCCGGGTTGGCTTGGAAAGATTTTGCCCGAAGTTCACATTGAACCCGGGGAAGACGAAGTTGTAGATGATCCCGATACGCAACCAGTCGCGGTGAACTCGTCCTGAGGCATTACTCTTAATAGTTATGCCGCTCATGTCATCTGCTCGCACCTATCAAGTGCGCACCTACGGATGCCAAATGAATGTGCATGACTCTGAGCGGATCACCGGCATGCTGGAGGCTGAGGGCTACGTGGTTGCGCCTTCAGGTTCAACGCCTGACCTGATCGTATTTAATACTTGTGCGGTGCGGGAGAATGCAGACAATAAACTCTACGGCAACTTAAGCCATCTTGTTCCCATCAAAGAAGCAAATCCGGGTCTTCAAATCGCGGTGGGTGGATGCCTAGCCCAAAAGGATCAGGGTGAGATTCTCCGCAAGTCGCCAGTTGTAGACGTAGTTTTTGGAACGCACAATCTGGGTTCACTCCCAACCCTTCTGGAGAGAGCTCGGATTGAGCGCGAGTCCCAGATCGAAATTGCTGAGGCACTGGTCGAGTTCCCATCTGCCTTACCCACGAAGCGTGACGCAAATTACTCGGCATGGGTTTCTGTCAGTGTGGGTTGCAATAACACCTGCACTTTCTGCATTGTGCCGTCACTGCGTGGCAAAGAAAAAGATCGCAGGGCAGGAGACATTCTCACCGAAATCAAAGCATTAGTTGCGGACGGTGTCCTTGAGGTCACTCTGTTGGGTCAAAATGTCAATGCGTATGGCAGTGATCTGGGTGATCCACAAGCGTTCAGCAAATTGCTGCGAGCGTGTGGCGAAGTCGACGGTTTGGAGCGAGTTCGTTTCACCAGCCCTCACCCGCGGGATTTCACAGACGATGTCATTGACGCAATGGCCGAAACGCCTAATGTCATGCCGCAGTTGCACATGCCGTTGCAATCAGGTTCGGATGCTGTTCTTCAGCGCATGCGTCGGTCATACAGACGGGATCGATACTTGGGCATCATTGATCGTGTTCGAAGTAAAATGCCAAATGCGGCCATCACAACGGACATTATTGTGGGTTTTCCCGGCGAGACAGAAGAAGAATTTCTCGACACCTTGAGCCTTGTCGAACTCGTGAGGTTCAGCGGGGCGTATACCTTCCAGTACTCCAAGAGGCCCGGCACTCCTGCGGCAACAATGTCTGGTCAAGTACCCAAGGAAGTCGTTCAAGATCGCTATGAGCGTCTGATCAGGCGAATAAATGACATTACCTGGCATCTCAATCTGGACCTCGTTGGCGAAGAAGTCGAAGTCCTCGTTGCTCATGGGGAAGGTCGCAAGGATCGGGCAACGGATCGTCTTTCTGGTCGTGCTGCGGATGGCCGATTAGTTCATATCGATATGAAGGGGGAGCCTGCTCGACCGGGTGATTTCGTGACAGCGCGCATATTCTCAGCTGCGCCCCACCACATGTTGGCCGAGCACCTACATACTCGGCAAACAAGAGCTGGTGATTTCTCCGATGTTCGTCCAAGTGGACCGGCCGTAATGTTAGGTATTCCAACCTTTGCCCCGTGAAGTTGCCCTGGCGATAGTTGGGCCGACGGCTTCTGGGAAAACGGCACTGGCAGTGTCGTGTGCTCAAACCCTCCCGGGTCAATTGATCGGCACCGACTCCATGCAGGCCTATCAGGGACTCAATGTGGGCACGGCCACACCGCGCCCAGACGAACTCCATGGGGTTCGCCATCACATGCTGGATATTTGGCCGATCTCCCACTCGGCGCATGTTGCCGAGTTCCAGAATCTCGCCCGCGCCTGCATCAAAACGGTCCGAGAGGCAGGTGAGGTGCCGATTATTGTGGGTGGCAGTGTTCTGTATGTCAATGCGGTGCTGGACTCTTTTGAGTTTCCGGGAACCGATCCCGCAATTCGGGCGAAGTATCAGGACATCCTTGAGGCTCAAGGTCCCGAGGTCTTGCACAGAGTCCTCGAATCTCAGGATCCCGAAGCCGCAAGCCGCATTCAGGTAACAAATGGCCGTCGAATTGTGCGGGCGCTTGAAGTAATTGACCTAACAGGAGAATCCTTCCAGGCAAGCCTTCCACGGGCTCCGATCGAATTCGTATCCACGTGTCGAATCGGCATCGAGATTGATCGAGACACCATGGATCTCCGGATTGAGCAGAGAATCGACAGTATGTTGAAGAATGGCTTCATCGAGGAAGTCGAAGAAGCTATTTCGCAGGGACTACGTGAGAGTGTGACAGCGAGCAAAGCCATTGGCTACTCCCAGATAATCCAGATGCTAGATGGCGAACTCACTCTCGAAGAAGCGAGATCGCACTTGGTCTTGTTAACTCGGAAATACGCCCGCAGGCAACAGCGCTGGTTTCGACAGGACCCCCGGATAACTTGGTTCAACTGGGACGCTGAGGATCTAGATACCAGGGTATTAACGCACTTTGACGAAGTACTCCGTACCCATGAAGGCCGCAAATAGCGGACGTGGCAGTTGACTGATCACGCCGAGAGTGCGGACGGTGCCATCTGCGTGTGCCTGCGATGCATGAGCTTGAATCGCAGCCCTTTTCTGATGAAGAAAGCCGCGCACATTAACCCGATGCGTGATCTCTTTTCGAGGCGTCCATGCTCGTTCAAACTCACGTGGATTGAACTCGGGTGGGGTCAAATGCATTCTTGCTGCGGCTCTCACGGTTGCGGCAATGGGTTCGCGCGGAAGAGTAGCTTCGAACAGGCTACATCCGCTCGATAAACGATCAGAAGCCTCGCGGACAATTCGGTGAGTGTGCAGATGATCCGGATGGCCATATCCACCCGAAGGGTCATATCCAATCAGTACGGTCACATGTTCTTCGTGAATGAGATCAATGAGTGCGGTGACCGCGGATTCGATATTCATGTGTGCGAACCCTGACGGATTTTCAGCGTGCAAACCTGAATCGGGATGCGCCCAGGAAATGACTGTGTCAACGCCTAGGATCTCGGCAGACCGTACGAGTTCCGATTGCCGCACTGAACCTAATGAATCAGCGAATTCACTAGAAGTCAGACCAGCTGCGCCGTCGGTTGCGACAAGCAATACCACTCGGTTGCCTTCAGCACTTGCTCGAGCCATGGTCCCCGCTGTCAAGAGTGCTTCGTCGTCAGGATGTGCGTGTACAAAGAGCAATGTCTGGGGTTTCGCTGGTGTGTTGAACATAGTGGCTCCATTGTGGCGTAACGTCTTGCCCGTGCTTAATCCTGGCGGGACCGTCGTTCACATCAGTGACTGCTATTCCCCTCGAACGGGGGGCATTGAGACTCAGGTGGCGAATCTAGTTACCGCTCAGCGTGAAGCGGGTTGGAGCGTCGAGGTACTGACCGCCACCGGAGGTAGAAGCCGCTGACGGAGTCCAGAGAATTACCGCTCCCGTGCCTTTTGGACTGCCGGTGCATCCGCGAACCCGGGCACGTGTGACCGAATTTCTCTTAAAGTCCACGCCCAGTGTTGTTCACGTTCATATAGGTGCCACATCACCCTTCGCATGGGGAGCGATTCGAGCGGTGCGAAACCTAAAAATTCCCACCGTAATCACAGTTCACAGTATGTGGGGAGCTCTATCGCGTTTCGGATATCACGCTTTTGCCAAGCAATTGGGGGATTCAGAGTTCATTTGGTCGGCGGTAAGTGCAGAGGCCAGTCAATTCGTTCACCAAGCCTTGAATGTCCCAGTGCACCTGATGCCTAATGGAATTAATCTCAATAGTTGGTCAACGATCGGCAGCACAAGTTCACACCTGCGGGTGGTCGGAGTACTGCGAATGGCACCAAGAAAACGCGTCTTGCCATGGCTGTCTGTCATGCACCAAGTACAAAGCAGGGTCCCGAGTGTGAGCGCAGTACTTGTAGGGAACGGCCCACTTCTGTCGAAAGCCAAGCGATACGCCGATAAACATGGAATTTCAGTAGAATTTCCCGGCAGGCTCGACCATTCGCAGCTTTTAGACATTTATCAAGAATCCGACGTTTTCCTGCAGTCTTCTATTCGGGAATCATTCGGAATTGCCGCCCTTGAAGCGAGAGCCGCTGGGTTAGCGGTTGTGGCGCGGGAAGGCACCGGAACGGCATCATTTATCGCCAATGGGGTAAATGGGTATCTTGAAGGATCCGATCTGGAATTGGCATATCGATTAATTGGCTTGGCACGCAATCCTGATCTAGTTGCCTCAATCAAGAACAACAATCAAGAGCCACCGCCATATGATCGAGCCAGTCTGCTCCGTGTGTCGGGGCATCTTTATGGTCTTGCCCAACAGCGGTAATGGCTGATTGAGATCGGGACAGGGTAATGAGGGCTAGGGTCATGGAATAGTGTTCGGCCGTGGCCTTATTAGCGGAATTGAGTTTCACCAAAGGGCACGGAACCGCAAATGATTTCATCCTAGTTTCGGATCCAAGAAACGAGTGGACCCCCACTGTTCCCCAAATCAAGTGGCTCTGTGATCGCCGTCGAGGCCTGGGTGCTGATGGCGTCATTCGAGTAGTTCCAACGGCGTTAGTTTCGGAGTTCTCAGATCTTGCAATTGCACCGTGGTTCATGGATTATCGCAATGCCGACGGTTCCATCGCTGAAATGTGTGGCAACGGCGCACGAGTATTTGCGCGTTACCTTGTTGCGAGTGGATTGGAAACCAACAAAGTATTTGTCATTGCGACCCGAGCAGGGCTTCACCAAGTCGAAGTGAACTCCGATTTCACGGTGAGCATCTCCATGGGTGTGGCCCGTGCAGTCGCAAGTGAATGTCCAATCACCGTGAACATTCGATCAAGTGAAGTGGAACTTGTAGCCACAGGTGTACATATTCCTAATCCACATGCCGTAGTCCACTTACCCGAAACCATAAAACTGATGGAAGCAGATTTAGGTTCACCACGAGTGACCCCAGGTGAGGTGTTTCCAGAGGGAGTGAATATTGAGTTTGTACAACATGTGGGACCGAATCATGTTGCCATGCGAGTCGTCGAACGGGGCAGTGGCGAAACCATGTCATGTGGCACGGGTGCATGTGCTGTGGCCTGGGTCGAGATGCAGGAAATGGGAAGTTCACAAGGCGAAATCAGGGTTGATGTACCTGGCGGCACTCTGTGGGTCAGTCTGGTTGACAAGCAATTGTGGCTGCGTGGATCGGCTGATTTAGTGGCTCGGGGCAAGATTTTACTGCCCACCGAACTGCTGTGAGGAAACGGATGACATAGCGTGAAAGCGTCCACAAGCCCAATCTTGAGAGACCAATTTGGCGCTCTGTGGATTAGACTTGTAAAACTGTGAAAAATGAGCCCGTGAAGCAACTTGACCCTCATGTTGTCGCTAGTGTGACCGATTTCAATTCAATGACAAATATTTCAGGCGACATTGATCTCGAGCAGAGGGCTGGGCTCAGGCGTGTATCCAATTTATCCACAGAACTCGAGGACATCACTGAAGTCGAATACCGACAGGTTCGACTTGAGCGTGTTGTTTTGGCAGGAGTGTGGACAACTGGAACAGTTCAGGATGCTGAACGATCACTGCGAGAGTTAGCGCAACTCGCAGAGACAGCGGGATCCACCGTTGTGGATGGCGTCATTCAACGAAGAGAGGCCCCCGATCCGGCAACATACTTAGGATCAGGGAAGGTAAAAGAACTTGCCGCAATTGTGACATCAGAGCATGCCGACACCGTGATCTGCGATGGTGAGTTGACCCCGGGTCAGTTAAGGCAACTCGAGTCAATTGTTAAGGTCAAGGTTGTTGACAGAACGTGGCTGATCTTAGACATTTTTGCCCAACATGCGCGCAGTCGTGAGGGCAAAGCCCAAGTGTCTCTCGCGCAAATGCAATACCTCCTTCCGCGCTTACGCGGTTGGGGTGAATCGCTTTCACGCCAAGGGGGAGGGCGAGCCGGTGGCGCCACTGGTGGTGTCGGCACTCGGGGCCCGGGTGAAACAAAGATTGAAACCGATCGGCGGCGAATCCGTACCCAGATGGCGAAGTTGCGAAAGCAATTAAAGGAACTCGAAAAGACCAGAATCACGCAGAGGCAGTCGCGGGAGCAATCAGGAATAGCAACGGTGGCACTGACAGGTTATACAAACGCGGGTAAATCCAGTCTGCTCAATGCCATGACGGGTGCGGGCGTTCTCGTCCAGGATGCTCTCTTCGCAACTCTAGATCCCACTGTTCGGAAAGTGCACTTGCCGAGTGGCCGTGAATTCACGCTGGCTGACACCGTCGGCTTTGTGCGGCACCTACCCCATGATCTTGTCGAGGCCTTCCGCTCAACGTTGACAGAAGTCAGGCATGCTGACCTCATTGTTCACGTCGTCGATGGCGCAGACGAGGACCCATTTGGGCAAGTATCGGCTGTTCGTGAAGTTTTGGCTGAGATCCATGCCCAAGCCATTCCCGAACTTATCGTGGTAAACAAGACGGACATCGCTGATCCAGTCACACTTGCCGCACTTGTAACTAATTTCCCTGACTGCATCATGGTGAGCGCACAAACCGGATCGGGCATTCCTGAGCTGCTCACGGCCATTGAGATTCGACTTCCGCGTCACAAGGTTCACGTCAATGTTTGCGTGCCCTATTCCCATGGGGAAATACTTGCGCGCATTCACCAGGTTGGTGAAAACGTTTCGGCGGTTCACGGTGAGTCCGGTTCAGTTGTGACAGCAGACGTACCGGCAAACTTAGCCGCCGAGTTGAGATCACTTGACTTCATGACGGGTGACTTGGTGGAACGTAGTTGAGACCAACTTTTCCAGATATTGACCCACAGATCGTTCTCAATAAGGTCATTGAGCGAGTCTCGGGTGAAGTGCGAAGTGGTCAGGCCACCATGATTCAAGAAATAGCGTCGGCTATCTCGAGAAACGAGCATCGAATCATTCAGGCAGGTACTGGCACGGGGAAGTCACTGGGCTATCTGATCCCCTCGGCGACATTCGCGTTAAGCCAACCTCAGGGCGCAGTAATTGTTTCAACAGCGACGCTGGCTTTGCAAAGACAACTGATGGAGAAAGATCTTCCGCTTTTGGCGGAGGTATTGGCCGACAACTTTGGTGTCGCATTGAAGTTCGCAGTTTTAAAGGGACGAAACAACTACGTGTGTTTGCAGAAACTCCATTCGACTGTACCGGATTCAGATCAAGATTCGCTTTTTGAGGTGGGCACCAGTTCACTCGGATCGCAGGCTATCGCAGTGAGGGAATGGGCGGAATCAACCGACAACGGTGATCGTGACGAGTATCCAGAGGAAATTGATGCACGGGTCTGGCGGGGGTTCTCCGTTTCTAGACGGGAGTGTATCGGCGAATCCAAATGCACCTTTGGAGAGGATTGCTTTGCTGCTAAACGACGAACCTACGCTTCGGATGCGCACATTGTGGTTACCAACCATGCCCTACTTTCCATAGATGTCATTGAAGGAATTCCCGTTCTACCTGATCACCATGTAGTAATCATCGATGAGGGTCATGAGATCGTCGACCGCGCGACAAGTGCGATAACCAGCGAATTATCGGTGAGTGCCGTCGAAAGAGTCGTCTCTGCTGCGTCGAGTGTGGTGGATGCCAGAACCATTCAGTTAACCGAAGAGGCCGTGGGTGCACTCAATACCGCGCTCGAGACATTAGGGGGCCACCCGGAGAACATTATTCGCCTCATGGAATTGCCGTCAATCCTCATCGAGGCATTAACACTTATCCGCGATGCTCTGGGTGCAGCCATCACCGATATCGGCAGCATGAAGAGTGATCAACCCGACGTAACCGCCAAGAATCAACGTATGCGCGGTGGCTTGGAAGAAATTCACGATATTGCTGGAAACATTCTCAATAACGGGGTGGCTCACGCGGAGTCTCATGTGGTGTGGATTGACCACTTTGGAAAAATGCCAGTCTTACATTCAGCTCCGTTGAGTGTTGCTGCACTTCTCGAGTCATCGCTTTTTTTCGAAAAGTGCGTTGTGGTGACAAGTGCGACACTGACGACAGCGGGTAAGTTTGATGCAATTGCTCAGAGCCTGGGCATCCAAACCAGTTCACGCCTTGAAACAATCGATGTCGGTTCACCATTTGATTACCCCACTCAGGGCATCCTCTATGTCGCGGCGCATCTGGACCCGCCGTCTCGTGAGGGAATTTCCATGGAAGCCCTCGATGACATGGGAGAACTCATCGAGGCCGCTGGTGGACGGAGCTTGATCCTGTGTTCCAGCTGGCGGGCGGTAGAAAGGGCATCGGAATACTTGCGGGTCCGGGTGAATACCCCAATCCTGGTGCAAAGAAAGGGTGAATCAGCGGGGCTTTTGGTTGATCGTTTTGCAAATGAACCGCAAATATCCTTGATCGGAACTCTGACATTGTGGCAAGGAGTGGATGTTCCTGGATCCTCCTGTAGCCAAGTGATTATCGATCGAATCCCTTTTCCTCGACCAGATGATCCGGTGATGTCCGCCCGAGCACGTGCGGTCGATTTGGCGGGTGGATCGGGTTTTAGCGCTGTGACGCTGGCCAAGGCGGGCTTGATGCTTGCTCAGGCATCGGGGCGGTTAATTCGACGTTCCACCGATCGGGGTGTTGTCAGCGTGTTGGACTCTCGTCTTGCAACAGCGCGATACGGAGCAGGGCTTCGGGCAACCATGCCCCCCTTGTGGTTCACCACGAATAAGGACTCAACACTCTTGGCATTACAGCGCCTTGCCCAAGAGGCAGATGTACTAGAGGCGCCGTAAGACGGTGACAACCTTGCCCAATATCTGGGCATGGTCACCTGGAATTGGTGCATATGCCGGGTTATGTGGCATCAGCCAGATATGACCGTCACGTTTTTTAAATGTTTTGACGGTGGCTTCGTCGTCGAGAAGCGCGGCAACAATATCGCCGTTCTCGCACGTTGGCTGGCGGCGGACAACAACCCAGTCACCATCACAGATGGCTGCATCCACCATGGAGTCCCCAACAACCTTGAGGCTGAAGAGTTCGCCTTCACCCACCAGATCCCTGGGCAGCGGAAAGGTTTCCGCAATGAGTTGCTCAGCCAAGATCGGGCCACCCGCAGCAATTCGGCCAAGAACCGGCACGAGGGCAACGCCGGGAATATTCTGATCCCCATTCGAATAATCCTGACCACTATCGCGGGGGGAGTCGTTGAGTGTGGGTTCCACCGTGGGTGCGAGTGCTGACAGAACGAGGGCGCGCGGGCGATTCGGATCAATTCTCAGGTAACCGGCTTTCTGCAAATTCTTGAGTTGATGGGCGACCGAGCTGGGGCTGGTCAATCCGACGGATTCGCCAATCTCTCGAACGCTCGGGGGATAGCCCCGCTCCTGGGTTGTTGTCCGGATCATGGTCAAGATGGCCATCTGGCGATCGGACAGACCCTCATGTGTGAGCGAATGAATATCGGTCACCGAACCCTTCGAGCCGCCGACGGTTCGTGGGACGCCTGTGGTCGAATTTTTGTAAATTCTGCCAGCCATGGGCCGCTGCCTCTCGTTGATGGCACCCCCGCGTGTCAGAGGTGTCTGGTTCTCTCAGCCGGTGACGGAATCACTGTGCCACCATTCGCGTTCCTCAGATTACCCAGTACAGCGACACGAATCAAACACATGTTCGAAATGTCGCGGGATTCTTTCGGATTCATGCTATAAATCGTACATCCGTTCGATAGAACACCCGTTCGAGAAAGGCTTCCCCATGAACAACCAGCAATCGCCCATTACCTTGACCACCCGAGGTCGACTGGTCATGGGTCTGGTCCTGACCTTCTTTGCCCTCCTCATCTGGATCACCGTGGGCGGTGGCACCGCCGACGCATCCGCTGACCAGCCAGCTCAGGTCGCTCAATTTGTAGTGGTGCAACCGGGGGAGACCTTGTGGTCCATCGCAACCGATATCGCTCCTGAGCAAGATCCTCGTTCGGTCATCATGCGAATCAGGGAGATCAATGGTCTAGGAACGCAACACGTTTATCCGGGTCAATCATTAGCGGTACCGGCATCTTGAGGATTCCCCAAGGGTTGGCGTGACCGGAATATCTGCGCCATTTAGGGTGGGAAATGTGAAGAGAGCGGGTATGGCTTTGTTGGCCGCATGCGTGCTGTGGGCATCGGCGGGTCTCCCGGTTCAGGGAGTGGAGCGAGATCCACGGTGGCGGACCGGCGGAGACTCGAGAGCGTGTTCGGCGCCCATCTGGCCAGAGAGTTCGTCGGGGAAGGGACCCGGCAACGGGAAAAGGGTTCTGGTGATTGGGGATTCGCTCACGCGGAATTCGGCGGAAATGCTTCGGGTATCACTTCGAAAATCCGGATGGGTCCCTACTATTCGGTGCTTTGGTGGTAAACGCATCGATTGGGCAATCGATCAATTGCGCGATCAGAAATTGTGGAAGGGTATTCCGAAAACGGTCATAATCGCCATGGGCACCAATGACATGCGCTGGATTGATCGGGGGATAACATCCCAGAGAATTGATAAGATTTTGGATCGCCTCGGCCCGCAACGCGAAGTCATCTGGATCAACACTTTTGGTGGTAACGGTGATCGGTTTAGTAAGGAAAAGCAGGCGTGGTTTAACACAACCCTCGATCGTAAATCTGCGAATAGACCCAATGTTGTTGTCATGCCTTGGGATCAAATAGCTCGGTTGGGAAAAGTTAGACTCTCGTCCCCTCTCCATTACACTTACCCCGGATATCGGTTGCGGACCGTGGAAACCGTGCGGTTACTCAACCGGGAATTCGGTATTTTCCCCCTGGCACCCCCAGCTTTTGAGTCGACACCCCCGGCGGTACCCGCGGCAGGGCAACACGCCGAGAATTGAAAATTCGCCATACAGTTGCGCACCCCTTGGGTTTACACTAGATTCACACCCCTAGATGTAGTAGTCGTACTGAGTTTGATTGTCCACAGGTTGTGGTTTTAGGCACACAGGCTGGAAGCACAGCGTCCACAAGAAATCCACAGAATTACTGAAATATCGTTATGAATGTTACGCAAGTGGCAGTTGAGACGATTGTTACCAGAAGGGAGTTGATTCAGATGAAGTGCCCATTTTGTCGTGAGGATGACTCTCGGGTGGTTGACTCCAGAACAATCGACGATGGCTTGGCCATTCGCAGGCGACGTGAGTGTGGCTCCTGTGGGCGCAGGTTTACCACTGCCGAGTTCGCCGCCCTATCTATTGTGAAGCGGTCGGGGGCATCTGAAGCGTTCAATCGGCTGAAGGTTGTGAGTGGCGTGCGCAAGGCCTGTCAAGGAAGGCCGGTAAGTGAAGATGACCTTGCAGTTCTCGCCCAGCGCGTTGAGGACAATCTTCGGGCCAGTGGCAATGGTGAAATCCCCGCCCAGGAAGTTGGTCTTGCCATTCTCGCTCCATTACGCGAACTCGACGAGGTTGCCTACCTCCGTTTCGCATCCGTCTATCGATCCTTTGACACTTTGGAGGATTTTGAAGCTGAAATCGCTCTTCTCCGGGCAGAAGGAGAGCCCACGGGCCAAGAACCAATTCGTGTTCATCATCGAACAGACTCGTCGACAACTCCGCAGTAACCATGAAAATCCGACAAAACACTTCCCATCACACAATAGATACGAAAGGTACGTTCATGACACAGGCACCAGAAGCACCGGTTTTCACTCCAAAGGAAAGTTTCATTCACAACACCGTCAAAAAGCCGGGCCTTGTAATGAAGCGTCTATTCACCACTGAGGGTGTGCATCCATACGACGATGTCGTGTGGGAGCGCCGAGACGTGGTCCAAAACAATTGGCGAACAGGTGAAGTTGTTTTCGAGCAGCGTGGTGTCGAATTCCCTGAATTTTGGAGTGTTAACGCCTCAACAATTGTGACCACGAAGTACTTCCGGGGCGCGGTTGGGGCAGATAATCGTGAGTGGAGTTTGAAGCAGCTCATTGATCGTGTTGTCCTGACCTACACCAAGGCAGGGCGGGAAAACGGTTATTTTCTTACAGATGCAGACGCTGAGGTTTTCGAGCACGAACTTACCTACATGTTGTTGCATCAGGTGTTCTCGTTCAATTCGCCGGTGTGGTTCAACGTTGGAACCACCGCGCCTCAGCAGGTCAGCGCCTGCTTCATCCTCAGTGTTGATGACACCATGGATTCAATTCTAAACTGGTATCGAGAAGAGGGCATGATCTTCAAAGGTGGCTCGGGTGCCGGTCTGAATCTGTCCCGCATTCGATCCAGCAAGGAATTGTTGCGATCGTCGGGGGGAACCGCCTCAGGTCCCGTTTCATTTATGCGTGGAGCCGATGCCTCCGCGGGGACCATCAAGTCCGGCGGGGCTACCCGTCGGGCGGCGAAAATGGTCGTGCTGGATGTCGATCATCCCGATATTGAGGAGTTCATTGAAACAAAGGTGCGGGAAGAGGACAAGATTCGGGTTTTGCGCGATGCCGGATACGACATGGACTTGGGTGGCACCGATATCACCAGCGTGCAATATCAGAATGCCAATAACTCGGTTCGGGTATCCGATTTGTTCATGGGTGCCGTGGAGAATGGCGAGCCATTCGGATTGACCGCACGCACCGATGGTCGTGTGATCGAGACATTAGATGCGCGGGAACTCTTCCACAAGATGACCCAAGCCGCATGGGCCTGTGCGGATCCAGGTATCCAGTACGACGACACGATCAATGATTGGCACACCAACCCTGAGACCGGTCGGATTAACGCTTCGAATCCGTGCTCTGAGTACATGAGCCTAGACAATTCGTCATGTAATCTGGCGAGTTTGAATTTACTCAAGTTCTTAAAGGACGATGACACATTCGATGCTGATCGGTTCGCCAAGGCAGTGGAATACGTCATCACCGCCATGGATATTTCCATCTGCTTCGCAGATTTCCCCACCGATCAGATCGGCGATACCACCCGCAAGTACCGTCAGTTGGGTATCGGTTATGCAAATCTCGGTGCCCTTCTTATGGCAACAAGCTTGCCCTATGACTCCGAAGCCGGGCGCGCATTTGCCGCCGGCATCACATCGCTCATGACCGGGACGGCGTACAAGCGAAGTGCGGAACTGGCAGGTGTCGTTGGCGCCTACGAAGGCTACGGTCGCAATGAGTATGCACACAAGCGGGTCATGCGCAAACATGCCGCTGCCAATGACACCATTCGCACATCAAGTTCACTTGATGGCGATGTCACCGCCCTCGCGGGAAAAATGTGGGAGGAATGCCTCTCACTGGGTGATACGAATGGGTGGCGAAATGCTCAGGCTTCGGTGCTTGCCCCAACCGGAACCATCGGTTTCATGATGGATTGTGATACCACCGGAATTGAACCTGATTTTTCATTGGTGAAATTCAAGAAACTTGTGGGTGGCGGGTCCATGCAGATTGTGAATCAGACCATTCCGCGGGCACTTCGCAAGTTGGGTTACACCGAGGAAACTGTCGAGGCAATTGTTGAATTTATTGGCGAAAATGGCCACGTGATCGATGCCCCGGGTCTGAAGACCGAGCACTATCCGATCTTTGACACGGCCATGGGAGCCCGTTCGATCACGCCCATGGGTCACGTTCGCATGATGGCCGCAGTGCAACCATTTATTTCAGGTGCAATTAGCAAGACGGTCAATATGCCTGAAGATGCCACGGTAGAAGAAGTTGCCGAAATCTACTTCCAAGGTTGGAAGTTGGGTATCAAGGCGCTCGCTATTTACCGTGATAACTGCAAGGTGGGTCAACCCCTGAGCGATGCCAAAGCGAAGAAAAATGAAGTTGTCGCTGAAGACGTAGTTGTGATTGGGCAACCGATTCGCCGGCGCTTACCAAAATCACGCCCGAGCCGAACAACGTCCTTCTCGGTTGCTGGTGCCGAAGGCTATATGACCG
The DNA here is from genome assembly GCA_018401415.1 of Candidatus Nanopelagicales bacterium. Lineage (GTDB taxonomy): Bacteria > Actinomycetota > Actinomycetes > S36-B12 > S36-B12 > UBA4592. The sequence goes on from JAGYKV010000017.1 coordinate 402,504, forward strand.
CTGGGAGTTATGAAGACGGTCAATTAGGTGAAGTTTTTCTTAAACTGGGTAAGCAAGGGTCGACCCTCGCCGGTGTCATGGATGCTTTCTCGATTGCCATTAGCATTGCCCTTCAGTACGGGGTGCCGCTGGAAGCGTTTGTTAATAAGTTCGTCAATATGCGGTTCGAACCAGCAGGTATGACCGACGATCCCGATATTAGAATCTCGCAGTCCATGATGGACTACATCTTCCGTCGCCTGGCACTCGATCACCTCACATTCGAACAGCGCGAGACACTGGGTATCTATTCAGCAGCAGAGCGTGCTGCTGAGGTTCAGGTAAGTTACACACCTGCTCCCGCGGTCGATCTCGATGTGGAGAACGTAGTGGTAGATAACATGACTGCGGTATCTGCACCAGCCGCCCCACCTGTACAACCTGAAGCAAAAACAGTTCACTCAAGCACGGAGTTACTTGAAGCAATTACCGGAACTGCGTCGGATGCCCCTCTCTGCATGACATGCGGCATCAAAATGCGTCCAGCCGGAAGTTGCTATGTCTGCGAAGGTTGTGGGAGTACGTCTGGTTGCAGTTGATATTTACATAGTGCAACAGAGCGTTGAAGCAGGCTCCCAACCCCCTATCATGGGAGTTGGGAGCCTGAAACTCTTGAGCCGTCCAGTAGCCGAAATGCCATGACAAGGAGTCCCACCTATTGGATACCCTGCTGAATCTTTTCGCGGGAATTTTGGTCGTGGGGGCAATTACGGCCGCCACCGGTTATTTCGTAGCGCAAGAGTTCTCCTACATGGCCGTGGATCGCTCTGTCCTTAAAGCCCGAGCCGACGCCGGCGATATCGGTGCGATGAGGGCTTTAAAGGTCACCCGTCGTACCTCTTTTATGCTCTCCGGGGCTCAACTTGGCATTACCGTGACTGCTTTGCTCGTCGGATATGTAGCCGAGCCTCTTATCGGGCAGTCAATAGGAAAGATATTGGGTGGGATTGATATTCCCATTGGGATAGCAATTGCAATAGGTGCCTTCATTGCCTTGGCATTTTCCACAATTGTGCAAATGATATTTGGTGAACTTTTTCCCAAAAATCTTTCCATTGCCCGATCCGAACCGGTGGCTATTGCACTGTCTCGATCAACAACCCTCTATCTCGTGGCATTTGGCTGGCTTATTTCTTTTTTTGACGCCTCCTCAAATGCGCTATTGCGTCTGTTCCGGATCGAGCCCGTCCACGACGTTGAGCATTCAGCATCTGCCCGCGATCTGGAACACATTGTTGAGGAGTCAAGGGATTCTGGGCAAATCCCAGACGAATTATTCGCGTTACTCGATCGCATCCTCGATTTTCCCGATCAGAACGTCCGCCACGCAATGGTGCCTCGGACTAAAGCGGACACGGTCTCGATCAACGAATCAGTTGCCGATGTAAGGCAACTGATGTCCCATGGCCACTCCAGGTACCCCGTGCTCGCCGGAAACGGTGAAGATGTCCTAGGGGTAGTGCACCTATTAGATCTATTGACCAACGAACATAATGAGAATGCATCGGTACGCACCATCATGAGGCCGGCCCTACTGGTCTCAACCGTCATGAGTCTTCCCGAGGCCCTCGAGGCGCTATTGGCATCTGATAATCAAATTGCGTGTGTTGTTGATGAATACGGGGGATTTACCGGCGTCTTATCCATAGAGGATCTTGCGGAAGAGATAGTCGGCGAGATCACCGATGAACATGATTCCCCGGAAGTCGCACAGCACCATGATGGAGCTGGCTGGGTGATGTCCGGTGACACCCACCTGGATGAAGTTGAACGAGCAATCGATGAAACTTTGCCTGAGGGTAAGTACGAAACTATCGCTGGCCTGTCCGTTGCTGTCAAAGGCGGATTCCCTGCCGTGGGTGAAATTGTCTGGGTTGAACTACCCATGGCCGCCGATGACCTGATTTCAACCAAGTTCGTTCCCCGACGCAGACTTGGTATTGAGGCGCTTGAAATCGAAAGGCACGTGCCATCACTTGTGCGAGTAGTAATAGAGCGAGATGACCTCACATGAATATGTCACCATTGCTGGTAATTGTTGTGACGGTTGTGATTATCGCTTTAAGTGCCTTCTTTGTTGCCGCAGAGTTTGCCCTGTTGGCAGCAAAGCGTCACCGCTTGGAAGATGCAGCATTGGGCAGTCGATCAGCTCGAGCAGCCTTGAGGAATGCGTCAGAACTCACGATACTCCTGGCCGGATCTCAACTGGGAATCACCGTGTCAGCACTTGCTTTGGGAGCGATTACAAAGCCAGCGGTTCACGATTGGCTAATGCCTGCCTTTGTGGGTTTTGGAATTCCGGAGGTCACCGCAGACATCGTGTCGTTTATTCTTGCCCTCTTCGTTGTCACATTTCTTCATCTTGTAGTGGGGGAGATGGCTCCCAAGAGTTGGGCAATTGCGCACCCGGAATCTTCGGCTACCGCATTAGCGATTCCCATGCGCGGATTCCTATTTGTTACCCGTCCGGTACTCGTTGCCCTCAACAGTGCCGCGAATTGGCTATTGCTGCGGGTTGGTGTTGATCCCGTGACCGCAGTTTCAGCGGCTCAGAATACGGATTCACTCAAGCAACTTGTCCAGCACTCCGTGCACACTGGAGCCTTGGATATTGAGTACTCGACGCGAGTCGCAGCAGCTTTGGCAATGCAGTCGACACCCGTGCGCACCTTGGTACCCGCGGGTATTCCAATAGCCATGGTGGCGCCCTCGGCAACCGTCGGTCAAGTACGACAGTCCTCGGAATTAAGTGGCCATCATCGAATAATCGTGGGAGAGGAAATCCACGCGAAAACATCTGATCCCTCAGAAATTCGAGTAGTCGGGGTAGTTCACGTCCGCGACACTTTGACGAGTTCGGAGAACATGCCAATTCGCCGCCTTATTCGGCCCATTCTCCGGCTTCCCGCAGATCAAAATATTTATGAATCACTTGCACTAATGCGCCGAACCAGCAGTCATATCGCAGTGGTCATGAATGGGGTGCATGTTCTAGGACTGGTAACCCTCAGTGACGTAATCAGCGGACTGGTTCAACGTGACGGTTCAGTTCGGTGAATCCGAGACGGCGGACACGGAACACACCCTGCTGAATTATCGGAATCGCTCGAATCTGTGGTGGAACTGGTTTACAGTGCACTCACGGACCCACATGAGCAAGGAGCCTAAATGTCTAAAGCGACAATGAAAATCGGTGTGTTCCTTGGCACTGGGGCAATAGTGTTGAGTGCGTGCTCCTCGAGTGCCGAATCTGAAGTCACGCCCACGGTTACACCAACTCCTGTGGAAACAGTCGTGCCGATTGCTGCTCTGGCTGAAGACGCGTGCTTTGAATATTTCAGTGTGGATCTATTGCGATCGGAAATGAATGCCGATACCTCGGGCTTGAAAAAGAAGCAACGGCAAGCACTGCTTGCGGACATGCAACTATCAGTTGATCAGTTGGTGGTATCCATTGACGCGGCCGTTATCGCAGGTGAGCTACCCGCCAAGGCTCTGTCAAATGCCGAACGTATTCAGAACAATGTCAATAAGGCGAATCCACAAGTAGGCATTACCAGCATTAATAAGAAACAATTGAAGAGAATTAACACATCCGCAGAACGCATTGAACGCTTCTGCGTGGCCGCAGGCAATGACCTACCGGTGGCCAATATTGATGCCCGAAGCAATTAGAGACCGCTGAATCACCACCACAGTTATTTCGTGTCAGGCACCGGTACAAATGGCTGCGTAGATGGAAATGGGTTATTCGGGTCTCGTCCGGTCAGATACTTGGCAACGCTGTAAACCGCCCCAGCAATGGGAACAGCAATCAGCGCACCAACAATTCCCAGTGCAATCGAACCGGCAGCAATCGCCAGAATAATTGCCAGCGGATGCAGACTCACGGCTTTGCCCATCACGAGCGGCTGCATCACATCGCCATCGAATGAGCCAACGATCACGGTCAAAACAATCACGAGAACCGCAATGAGTGGCCCGCGCTCAGCCAGTGCCACCACAGCCGCAAAAAATGTCGCAATCGGTGCACCAATAACGGGGATGAAAGCGCCAAGGAACACGACAGCGGAAAGCGCTGGTGCAAGCGGTACTTGAAGAATCGTTAATCCGATGAAAACGAGTGTCGCATCACAGAACGCAATGACGACAATTCCCCGCGTGTAGCCTGAAATGGATCCCCACGCGAGGGTGCCGGAAACGTTCACCGGCTCTTCAACGCTCTTGGGCAGCCAACTTACAAACCAATTCCAAATCCTCTCGGGTGTCAGCAGAAAGAAGATCACACCGAAGATGAAAACGGATCCGGCAATAACGAGAGTGCCTAACGAACTGACGGAACCGACCAGACTGGTGGCTACGCCTTTTGCGGCGGTTTCGCCATAGGAACTTGCTTGGCTAAGTAGGCTACTGACATCGTCATCGCTCAATTTCAGTGGTCCCTTTTGTAACCAATCTTCCAGTTCAGCGAGACCTGATTTCAGGCTTGTCAGCAACTTGGGACCTTCATTGATGCTAGAGCTAATGACTACGTACAAAATCGCAATGATCGCACTGCCAATCAGGGCCAGGGCAAGGATCATCGAGATAACCTTTGGCAGCACCCGGTGAATGAGATTCATAACGGGTTGGGTCCAAGCGGTCACCAGCATGGCAAAAAACAGAGCGAATACGACCGGGAAGATTGCTCCGAATATTACGACAATCACAGCTACCCCGGCAAGTAGCACAAGAAGTCGCCAAGTGATTCCGGCTAGGTTGCGCAAGGTGCCGGGTACTTCTGATTGATCTGTGGATACCCCCGATTCAGAAGTGGGTTCTGCTGCTTGCGAAGGCTGTGAAGGCTGCGATGGCTGAGTACTGGACATGAGGCTTCCTTGTCATGTGAAGGATTCGGTGGAACGAAGACTATTTGACCTAATCGATGCAAACAAGCCCGTGAGGGGTATCGAACCATACGCAGACAACACCGCGCTGGACATCTTCGGAATCGGGCACCCAATTGACCAAATCCATGAGGGGAGCGAGTTCGTCTGAGAGTGGACCTAAATCTTTACCGGGGCAACTGATATCGATTCCCTTGACGGTTATTCCATTACCCGCCCCACCGACGGATGGGTGTTCAGTTTTGGGTGATTCCCATTGGACAAAGAATGGGGATTGTGGGTGGTCCAGGGTGTCGAGCACACCTAGTTGTCGCCAATGCAGGTCGACGCCATCGGGACGCACACGATGACCGGGGGCTGCATCACGTGCGAGGCGACCTTCAACAGTGGATATGTCCTCGGTGGCAACCACCCATGACATCCATCCGCCACCGTCACTCGCGCTCTGCTGAACAGCCTGACCAAAGGGAGCCTTCAAAGCCGCGGGATGGTCGAGGGCGCTGACCACCTCGATATAGGAGCCATCTGCAAGGGGCAAAATGAAGTTTCGAGTGCCAAAAGATGGGTGCCGACCCCCGTCGTAAAACGTGGAGCCCAAGTCTCCACCAATTCTCTGCACAACATCTGCCAACTCATTATTCGAGCACGCATAAGAGATGTGATCTAGACGCATACCGCAATCCTGCCCAATGCCATGGTTCCCCGTAACAGCACCCCCGCTCCACTTGAAATTGACACTAATTTGGACCCAAGATGTGACAAGGTATGCCAATGACAAACGAGTCTGGCAATCCTCCAGCGGCCAATGCTGCCCAAGTCCCACCTGCCCCCGATACACCTACTGCTGCTCCAGCTTCTCCGGTGCTGGACAAAAAGAAGTCCATAATTTTGGGGCTGGTCGGCCTCGCGTTCATTGTCCTGATCTTCTGGAAGGTGATTCCTCAGATCGGCAGCTATTCCGAGGCAGCGGAGTCACTCTCAAAGATGGGGACGCCAGCCATTGTTCTGATTGTCATCATGGTTCTTATTTATCTGATCGCCTATGGATTTCCGTTCATGGCGGCTGCGCCCGGATTGAAATTCTGGCGCTCGGAACAAACAAATCAGGCCGCATTCGCAATTAGCAACGGCGTTCCTGGAGGTGGCGCGGTTGGCCTCGCGGTGCAGTTCGGAATGTTGACCAGTTTCAAGATTTCTGGAACAAGTGCCACTGCGGCAATAACAGCTGTCGGGCTGTGGAGCACATTCGTCACACTATTTTTCCCGATTCTTGGTGTTGCCGTGATCGCACTGGCTGGTGTTGGAGGCACCAGTCACGCAGTAACGGGCATTATTGGACTTGTTCTCCTTGTGTTCATCGTGACCGCCTTCGTTTTGGTCATGAGGTCGGAGAAACTTGCGGTCAAGGTGGGTCAGATTGGCAATAAACTGATCAATCCCTTGCGCAATCGTTTCAAGTCACTTCATGATTTGGATCTGGTCAAGCCGGTAACCAAGTTTCGGCAAGACATGTACGACCTGTTACGCAAACGTTGGGCATTACTCACGGTGGCTCAAATAGTTGTTTCTTTCACTCAGTTCCTCATTCTTTATGTAGCACTTCGAGGTGTCGAGGGATGGGATGCTGCTGGTACATCATTCGCAGCAGCGTTTGGCGCTTTCTCCATCAGCCAGCTTGGCCTGATGATCCCCATCACTCCTGGCGGCTTAGGAACAGTGGATGCCGCAATGATCGCTCTGTTAGTCAGTTTCGGTACGGCCTCAGGAGATGCCACGGCGGCAGACTTGGTGTGGAGAGCATCTTCATTCATTCCACAGATTGCCATTGGTGTCATTGCACTTTTACTGTGGTACCGCAAGGCTGGACAGTCCTTGGCCCGGGTCACCCCCGCATCGAAATAGAACTCGAATTGGTCCGGTGACCCATTGGGAGTGTCGCTTGTAACCCAAGGAAGGGGTTCCGTTATTGTTCGGGACAACCCGGTCGTCGCGGGAGGGGAAGCCTTCGGCGACCGGGTCTTTACTTGTCAAATTGCAAACGCGCATTCCTTTGTCGCTAATGTGGGGCTGTGAAAAATGACCCACGGGAATGGCGCAAGTATGTTGCAATTGGAGACAGTTTCACAGAAGGTATTTCCGACAGGGGTTTAGGCGATTCCTACTACGGGTGGGCCGATCGGTTGGCACAGTCCCTTGCTGATTTGTATTGCACGTACGAGTATCCATTGGCATACGCGAATTTGGCAGTACGAGGCAGACTGCTGAGTTCCATGGTCGATCAACAGGTGCCACGTGCAATTGAGTTAGAGCCAGACCTCGTGACGTTTGCAGGTGGTGTCAATGACGCAATGCGTGCTTCATTTGATCTGGATTTAAAGGCAACGGAACTGGAACGAGGTGTGCGGAAATTGCGGGGCGCCGGCATTGACGTCATGCTCGTTGGATTCGGCGACCCGTCGGGATCATCGGGAATCATGAGTCTGATAGCTGACCGATTCGCTGGGCTCAACAGTGCAACCGCGGCGATTGCCGAGGCCTATGACTGCTACTTGCTGAATTTCTGGGGAATGAAAACTTTTACGCGACAAGCACTGTGGGACGAGGATCGCCTCCATTTGAATCCTCTTGGCCATGCTCTCACGGCGCAGGTGGCAATGAAATCTCTAGGCTGGGGAGGGTCGCAGATAGTGGCGGAGATACCTGAAGTGAATTCGGTCGGCACTGTGTCAGAGATTACCGGACATATCCGATGGGCGAGAAATCATGGAGCTCCTTGGATTGGGCGCAGGATCCGTAAGGCGTCTTCGGGCGATGGAATTGAGCCGAAATATTGGTCGTATACCAATATCTACCCGCGCTGCAAACAGTGAATATTTCAGCTATCCACAAATCCATGTGACAACGACATCGTCTCCACATGTGAAATAGGACCAAGGATTATCGCGTTGGTTGTCGACACCATGTCCTCATGGACATCAACCAACATGAAAAAGACATTCAGGAGTCAGTTTCCAACTTCGAACAAATCGTTGAGCGATTCGGGTTCTGGCCGCAAGACAGTGTGATAGCTCGGTGGCTCAAAGCAGGTGAAGAGATTTATGTCCAACGGATGGATCTCCCGTCTGATCCCCAAGGAGATCAATGGCTGGGTGGTTTCCTTAATCCGATTAGATTGCATGAGCCCACGAGTGTAGAAATCTGGATCACAACTGCTGACCAGCGTCGAGATTCGAAAACACTACTTGATCTGATCTACGGTGGGATTAATCAACTCGATGTGCAGAGCATTGACATAGTCCAGATAAATTCTGAGCGGATTAAGTTGGGATCCTGCACAGGTTGCATATCTACCCACAGTTGGAACTCGTCGCCGCAACTTCAAGGAATCGCTACCTCGAGATCGGCACTTGCCCATGAATTTGCCTATCAACCTGAGATAGGCATTAGCAAAGCAATCTCCGAGGATGCGGGTAGGAATCTCCAACAAGAGTCCGCAACGTGGCGTGAAGGTGAAGTAACTTTCTTACACCAGTGTCTAGCCGATCACAAGCTCCTGACTGATTCTCTGATAGCCCGCGTCAGTAGAGCGTTCACGGTGATTCGAGTTCGGGATGCTTTTTTATGGGATCTCGCTGCGGGAAAAGTAGATAGTGAATCCGCAGCTGCATTCTTCTCGGAAATGTTGCCTCATGTCCCAGGTAAATTGGCCGTGCCTCTTGCCACGGTTGCTGGCACCTGTTGGTGGGTGGCGGGAAATGGGGCCAAGGCCAATATGTGTGTGGAACGGGCCGACGCAAGTTCAACCGGCTATGCCCTGAAATCCCTTCTTCAAGCGGCCTTAAGCGCCGGTTTGCCGCCTCAATTTTGGACTGAAAGCGTACTGGAATTGACCCGATCCGAGTGTCTTCATGGGGGCAAAGTGGCGTAGCGAACTCGCCGAATATATAGTTTGTGGTGGTCCAGAGATCAGTACTAAGCCCCGGCTCGCTGATCGGCAACCCTCCAACCGCGGTGGGGTGCTCCCGGTGGAGACCAGGCTTCGCGCAGTCGGAGCAAGCGCGGGCCTTGCACAAGGCAAGGCCCCTGAACAGATGAGGGCCTTCATGAAATGTTGTCACCGCTTATCCATCTGAGTTCGCTGATTGCGGCGAGCAGGCTCACCTGGAGCGGGAGATCATGCGTTATTTCAAAATTCAATTGAGTCATATTAATTTCTGTGAACTGATCACCTAGTTAATGATCACCTAGTTAACACTGAGAAGGAGTAGTTACATGAACGATCAATGGTCATTTGAGACAAAGCAAATCCATGCAGGACAAACACCTGATTCGGCGACGGGCGCGAGGGCGCTCCCTATATATCAAACAACATCCTATGTATTCAAAGACACAGATCATGCTGCGAATCTATTTGCCCTTAAGGAACTGGGAAACATTTATACGCGCATCATGAACCCGACTCAGGCTGCGGTGGAGGATCGCATTGCGGCATTGGAGGGAGGCGTAGGCGCCCTCTTGGTCGCAAGTGGCCAAGCCGCTGAAATGTTGGCGGTGCTCAATATCGCAGAGGCTGGGGATCATGTTGTGTCCAGCCCAAGTCTCTATGGTGGGACGTACAATCTATTCCACTACACATTGCCGAAAATGGGCATTGAGGTAACGTTCGTTGAAAATCCCGATGACCTTGAGTCATGGCGAGCTGCTATAAAACCGAATACAAAGCTCTTCTATGGCGAGACATTAGCGAATCCTCGCAATGACGTTCTCGACATTGAGGGTGTTGCAAGCGTGGCTCACGAATTCGGTGTTCCCCTCATTGTAGACAATACCGTTGCCACCCCTTATCTGATTCGCCCATTTGAGTTCGGTGCGGACTACATTGTTCATTCAGCAACAAAGTATCTTGGCGGCCACGGGACAGCAATTGCCGGTGTGATCGTTGATGCTGGGACATTTGACTTCGCCCAGAATCCGGAGCGATTCCCCAACTACAATCAACCTGACCCGAGTTACCACGGGCTCGTGTATGCACGTGACCTAGGTGTCGGTGGTGCATTTGGTGTCAATCTCGCGTTCATCTTAAAAGCGCGCGTTCAACTCCTGCGCGACCTGGGTCCTGCCATCAGTCCATTTAATGCTTTCCTGATTGCCCAAGGTATTGAGACGCTATCTCTTCGGGTGGCCAGGCATACCGAGAATGCGCTGGCAGTAGCTCAATGGCTAGATTCACACGATGGTGTGATTTCAGTTAATTACGCAGGACTCCCTAGCAGTCCGTGGTACGCGAATGGGAAGAAGTACGCACCGCTGGGAACCGGTGCGGTATTGAGCTTTGAAATCAAGGGAGGACAAGAGGCCGGCAAGAAGTTTGTGGAAGCACTGGAACTCCACAGTCATGTCGCGAATATTGGCGATGTCCGCAGCCTAGTTATTCATCCCGCATCAACAACCCACTCGCAATTGACCCCGGAAGAACAAGCATCGGCAGGCGTGACCCCCGGGTTAGTTCGTTTAGCCGTTGGTCTGGAAGCACTTCCTGACATTCTGGCTGATCTGGACAAGGGCTTTGCGGCGGCCGCACAATAAAAATGTCTGACTACGGACCCCTCACCTACCATGGTGACCCTCCCGCCAGTGCTGCTTGGCGGGAGGGTCACCACCCAGGTAACCGGCAATTCATTGAGATTCCAGACTTCGTTACCCAATTCGGGTTTGAGTTGGGTCAGGTGCGCGTTGCCTACGAAACGTGGGGTCAATTGAATTCAGATCGGTCTAATGCAATCTATATTTGCCATGCCCTCACCGGCGACTCCCACGTCGCAGGGCCAGCCGGCGCAGGGCATGTGACTTCAGGTTGGTGGGATTCGCTTGTCGGATCAGGGCGGCCCATTGACACGGATCAATATTTTGTCGTTTGTGCCAATATTTTGGGCGGTGCTCAAGGGACCACGGGACCTTCTTCAATTTCACCCGACGGAAATCCCTGGGGGAGTCGCTTTCCGGTCGTGACTATTTCCGACATGGTCGAAGTGGAGTGGCACCTCATGCAGGAACTGCAGATCCCGCAGTGGCTGCTCATGTTGGGTCCATCACTCGGCGGTATGCGGGTTCTTGAGTGGATGTCCCAGTATCCGGAGTTGGTGAGAGGGGGTTTGGTGCTTGGCTCAACAGCGGCGGTCTCCGCTGATCAAATTGCCATCCATGCCACGCAAATAATCGCTATTGAGTCTGACCCTTACTTCCAGAACGGTGATTACTACAGCCATTCGGTCGGACCTGTAGCGGGCATGGGTCTCGCTCGACGGATAGCTCACCTGACCTATCGAAGTGAGACGGAGTTAGATGTCAGATTCGGTCGCAGTCCACAAGAAGATGAAGATCCCTATCTGGGTGGTCGGTTTGCCGTTGAGTCATACCTTGATCACCATGCAGACAAGCTCTCGAGGCGCTTTGATGCAAATACCTATATCGCGCTCACGCGAGCCATGAGTCTTTTCGATCTTGGACGAAATCGAGGCGGTGTTGCCCAGGCGCTTTCCAAGATAACGCGACCACTGACGGTCGTCGGAATCGACTCGGATCGACTGTTCCCCCTTCGATTGCAACAGGAGATTGTTGATTTAGCACCGGGTGCTGACCGTTTACACATTCTGCGGTCCCCATATGGCCACGACGGATTTCTCGTGGAGAATGAACAGGTTGGAGAGTTCACTCGCCATGCACTGGCACGTGCCGAGCAGGAATCAACAATCGAGAGGTGACTGTCCACAGGTCAATTTGAGATCTTGTATGTGGAACTCCGAAAGTCCAAAATGAACCTATGCGGTACAGCTCAGGGCTCAGGTTCAGAGCGGCGGCTTTGCTCATTGTTTTCGTAGTGAGTGGAGCGTTATGGGCACATTGGTTGCCCTTTGATTATTCATATGCTAACCCGCAGGTAGTCGGTAATCCGAGTGACATCAGGTACGAAGGTCGCGGAGGGTTGATTCTCCCGCCATCGGTGAGTAGTGAAGATCGAATCCGAGTTGCAGGCTGTCGCGACTGTGAATGGAAGATGACACCCGCTTGCCTGCCCGGCCCAGATAACTACTGCGATGCAGTGATTCGATCATGCCCGGGGCTCATTGACCATGTACGTACATGGTTTCGTCCGGCCAATGGTGATTGGGTGGAAACCGGACTGATCTGCTTAACCACATACCGAATAGCGACGGTGGCTGACATTGATCGGTTCATCTTAGAAAGCTTCCATCAACATGTGCCTCCACTGGAACCTCAATGCTGGCCGGCGCAGAAAGTGATTGTCCAATTGCCATATGTGTGCGAGTCAGGGCAAAAGCCACACTCCCACATGTGGACACATACGGTGGCCGGCCACAATATCGAGGTGTCCGCCACACCAGCTTGGACGTGGAATTTCCATGGCTCCCACTTCAGCACCACGAAGTCCGGTGGACCTTTTCCAAACCTTTCGGTGAGCCACACCTTCACCAAGCACGGTAATAAGTCGCTTCAGGTGGAGACTCGGTGGCAGGGTTCGTTCACGGTGGTTGGACTGGGAACATTCCCCATCGAGGAGCAGTTGAGCCAGACTCGCTCCTGGACCGTTCCGGTTGGGGAGGCTAGGGCTCGCCTGATAGCACCCCGGCTAACGACACCCGGTTAAAGAACTCGGGCAATGCCGTGTCAAGATAGGGTCGCCCGAACAAGCCAACAGGCTTGACTCGGGCACTTGTTATGCGTCACTCGGCAGAAGGGCAAGCATTCTCACATGGCAGCGACACCGAAGAAGACCGTTAAGAAAACAGCGTCAGGTCACAGTGGCCCGGTTAAAAAGGCTATGAAGAAATCGGTTGCTGCATCTAAAGCATCAGCGCTTAAGACAGGTGCAAAAAAGATCGGCGTAAAGAAACCACCAGTGAAGAAGGCGGTTGCGAGTAAGCCACCCGCGAAGAAGGCGGTTGCGAGTAAGCCACCAGTGAAGAAGGCGGTTGCGAGTAAGCCACCAGTGAAGAAGGCGGTTGCGAGTAAGCCACCCGCGAAGAAGGCGGTGGCGAAGGCTGCTGCTCCAGCAAAGAAGGCCTCTGCCAAAGTAGCGAAAGATTCCAAAGGTAATCCCAATCTGATTGTTGAGGTCATTGATCTCGGCGACGAAGTAGTCGAACTGGTTTCAGGCGATGAACCGGATTTGGAGGTTGCAGCGGAACTGGAGAAAGATCTGGAAGCGGATCTGGAGAAGGATCTTGCCGTCGTCGCAGACGATCCGAGCGCCGGAACTGACGACTCGGCAAGTTACGTGATCTCACACGTTGACGAAACCGACGAACCGGTTCAGACGGTGACGGTTGCAGGTGCGACCGCCGATCCGGTGAAGGATTATTTGAAGCAAATCGGCAAGGTGCCATTGCTGAATGCGGAAATGGAAGTTGAATTAGCTAAGCGCATTGAAGCAGGACTCTTCGCAGAAGAGATGCTCAATGAGGGCGGTAAAATGAACAAGAAAACCCGCGGCGACATGGAATGGATCGCTGTTGATGGCCGAAGAGCCAAAAACCACCTGTTGGAGGCCAACCTTCGCCTAGTTGTGTCTCTGGCGAAACGCTACACCGGACGCGGCATGTTGTTCCTCGATCTCATTCAAGAGGGAAACCTTGGGCTGATCCGAGCGGTTGAAAAATTCGATTACACCAAGGGTTACAAGTTCTCGACCTATGCCACGTGGTGGATCCGCCAGGCGATAACTCGCGCCATGGCCGATCAGGCTAGGACCATTCGGATTCCAGTTCACATGGTGGAAGTCATCAACAAACTGGCCAGAGTTCAACGGCAAATGCTCCAAGATTTGGGTCGGGAACCCACACCAGAAGAACTCGCCATGGAACTGGACATGACACCGGAGAAAGTGGTAGAAGTCCAAAAGTACGGGCGGGAGCCAATTTCACTCCACACGCCACTGGGTGAAGAGGGTGACAGCGAATTCGGGGATCTCATTGAGGATTCGGAGGCAATTGTTCCCAGCGATGCAGTGTCGTTCACTCTCTTACAAGAACAATTGGAGTCAGTTCTGGACACTCTTTCTGACCGCGAAGCAGGAGTGGTGCGCATGCGTTTCGGCCTAACCGATGGCCAGCCTAAAACTCTAGATGAAATCGGAAAAGTTTATGGCGTTACTAGGGAACGAATCCGGCAAATTGAGAGTAAAACAATGTCTAAGTTGAGACATCCTTCTCGATCTCAAGTTCTCCGAGACTACCTAGACTGAGCACCTCGGGAGCCTAGCTGAGTGTTCGGGTGTCAACCGCACCTAGTGTGAGGAAAATGCCCTACTCGGAAGACGCTGGCACGGACAGCTTGTGGAGTTCATTTACAACACGCCGTGCCTGGGGGGCCAGAACTAATTCATGGGTGCCCCAGTGATGGCCACAAAAAAGCAGATTGGATCCACCTTCGAGTTCCACAAGCACGTAGGCCTGGGCACCACAGCGGTCGCATCTGTCCGCAGCGGTGAGCACAGGGAGGGTCAAAGTCGGAGCAAATGATTCGGCCATGCCAATAGTTAACCATGGGGATCCCCCGTACGCACGCAATGAAGCATTCGGTTCGCCATCAGCGAATTTCGAGTTTCACGGGACGCCTGCAGGAAATCGGGCCGTTGGTTGACTAGGTTGAGTCGGTGGCCACAACCAGTAGGAGAGCTCGTACAGCCGCTGAGGTCGATCATGGTTCAGATTCCTATACCGCGAAGAATCTGGCGGTTTTAGAGGGACTGGAGGCTGTTCGCAAACGGCCAGGAATGTACATCGGCTCCAACGATGGCCGAGGCCTCATGCATTGCCTCTGGGAAATTGTGGACAATGCTGTTGATGAAGCTTTAGCGGGGCATTGTTCGCTGATAAATATTGAACTCAGTCCCGATGGCTCGGTAGCAGTGTCCGACAACGGTCGAGGTATTCCCGTTGACATGGAGAAAAGAACGAAATTGAGTGGGGTCGAAGTGGTCATGACCAAACTTCACGCTGGCGGAAAGTTCGGCGGCGGCTCCTACAACGCATCAGGCGGATTGCACGGCGTAGGGGCGTCGGTGGTCAACGCGCTCTCTTCCCGACTCGATGTTTTTGTACAAAGAACGGGCAAAACTTACGGAATGTCATTTAAACGTGGAGTGCCGGGAGTCTTCGACAACAGTGGACCCGACTCTGATTTCAGCAAGAAAAGTGGACTGGTGGTCGTGGGAAAGGCCGCTAGGGGAAAAACTGGAACGACAGTTCGGTGGTGGGCAGATCCCCAGGTCTTCACCAAGGATGCCGAATACGATCGCTATCAACTTCGAGAGCGAGCTCTACAAAGTACTTTCCTGGTTCCTGGATTGACCATCTCAATCGCGGATAATCGCGACTCCTCAGACCTATGGTCGGAATCCTTTCAGCACAAGGGCGGGCTTGTTGAATATATAGCTCACCTATCAACTGCAGAACCGGTAGCGGGAGTCGTCTCCTTGGCGGGCTCAGGGCACTTTCACGAGACGGTTCCGGTACTCGATGACCAAGGTCACATGGTCAGCCAAGAAGTTGAGCGGGATCTTGGTGTTTCCGTTGCCCTGCAATGGGACGCCGGATACGAGACCACATTGAAATCATTTGTCAATGTGATTTCCACTCCCAAGGGTGGGACACACGTTGTTGGGCTAGAGCGCGCATTGACAAAGGTTTTCAATGAGTATTTGCGATCAAACAAGATTCTCAAAGTGAATGAAGACAGCGTCACCAAAGACGATGTATTCGAGGGCCTCACAGCGGTGGTCGCAGTCAGGCTGTCTGAACCTCAATTTGAAGGCCAAACAAAGGAAGTTCTAGGAACACCTGCTGCAACCAGGATTGTGTCCCATGTAGTTGCCAAGGAAATGGGGGCGTGGCTCGTGTCTCCGCCTCGAGGGGATAAGGCACATGTCCGAACCATTGCGGAGAAGGTTGCCAATGCCATGCGGGCCAGGGTTGCTGCCCGGAGTCACCGGGACACTCAAAGACGCAAGACAGCACTCGAATCTTCTTCGATGCCCGCGAAACTTGTTGACTGCCGCAGTACCGATGTCGAGGAGTCAGAGTTATTCATTGTCGAAGGCGACAGTGCATTGGGTACTGCTAAGACTGCCAGGGATTCGAGGTACCAAGCGCTGCTCCCGATTAGAGGGAAGATCTTGAATGTTCAGAAATCCTCACTCTCGGATATGCTGAAGAACGCTGAGTGTGCATCGATTATTCAGGTGATTGGTGCAGGATCCGGGCGCACTTTCGATCTCTCACAGGTTCGCTACGGAAAAATAATCCTCATGTCGGACGCGGATGTAGATGGAGCCCACATCCGGTGTCTTCTTCTCACTCTCATTAACCGCTACATGCGACCTTTGCTCGAAGACGGAAGAGTGTTTGCGGCGGTACCACCCTTGCACCGCCTCGAAATCATTAATGCCGGTTCCAAATCAAATGAGATCGTGTACACCTACAGCGATCAGGAAATGCGATCGGTTTTATCTGATGCTTCAAAGAAGGGCAAGAGAGTCAAGGACCCCATTCAGCGATACAAGGGTCTCGGCGAGATGGACGCCCACCAGTTACGCGAGACGACCATGGATGCATCTCGTCGCACTCTGCGACGCATGACCACAACAGATGCCCACGTAGCTGAGGATATTTTTGATTTACTCATGGGTACAGATGTCGCCCCAAGGAAAGAGTTCATTGTTTCGGGGGCTCAACTCTTGGATAGAGCAAGGATTGACGCATGAGCATGAAGTCGTTCGCAACTGAATTTTCCGACGTAGTGGCCGGCAATGCGGAATTCTCCCTCAACTTTGATGGAAGTGACCTCACCGGAATCGCTCGAAAAGGGATTGCCGTGGTGACCTGCATAGATTCACGTATTGACCCTTTGGCCCTCATGGGGATGCAGGCTGGCGATGTCAAAATTCTGCGAAATGCCGGTGCGAGGGTGACCGAGGATGTATTGCGCACCTTGGTTCTCGCCTCACATCTATTAGGAGTGTCCCGCGTCTTGGTCATGCCACATACCGATTGTCGAATGGCGTCAGCCGACGAAGCTGAGATGCACGCGGAGATTCTTCGCGTGTCTGGAATTGATTCGCGCGGAATAGAGATTCGAACAGTCTCCGACCAACGTGCAGCACTAGTCCTTGATATTACAAGAGTGCGTTCCTACCCGCTTTTGGCACCAAATGTTGTAGTTGGCGGCGCGGTTTATCATGTGGATACCGGCGTACTTGAGCCCGTTGATTATTGAAGCCGGTAGGCGAGCGAGAGGTTAATTGGCTAATGCGAGTTGCGGTTGTGGGCGCTGGTCCCGCTGGCATTTACGCTGCCGAATCCCTTGCCACCGATCATGACGTTGAAGTTGACGTATTTGACACCCTGCCTGTGCCCTGCGGACTGGTTCGCTACGGGGTCGCACCTGATCATTTTTCTATTCGATCGGTTCGAGACAAATTGGTTGAGACGCTTGAGCATTCCAATGTTCGATTCTTCGGTAATGTGACGGTCGGAACCGATATTTCAGCGGATGAACTCACAAGCATGTATGACGCAGTTATTTACACATACGGCGCTTCCCAGGATCGAGTCCTTGGCATAGAGGGAGAGGATTCAGATTCATGTTTCGCGGCGACTGAGTTTGTCAAGTGGTACACGGGGCACCCCGATGCCCAGGATTTCTCTGACAAATTGGCACGTGCACAGCATGTAGTTGTTATTGGACTGGGCAATGTTGCTGTTGATGTCGCCAGGGTTCTTCTGAAATCTCCTATCAAAATGACCGAGACCGATATGCCCGAACACGTTCTTCAGGCCTTGAGGGATAGCACCGTCAGGAGGGTTCATGTCGTTGGCCGAAGAGGGCCGCAGCATGCGACTTTCACCACTAAAGAACTTAAGGAGTTGGGGGAGTTAGCTGGGGTTTCAGTGCACTTACAGGCCAGTGACTTACCGAGCAGTGACGCGGAGGCAAGCGAAGGCAACCGGGTCATTGAACGAAATCTTAAAGTCATGCGGGAGTGGACCCAAAGAGACCAGGTGGATTCGCCCAAAATCATCGACTTTATGTTCTACTCGACTCCCCAGGAATACTCCGAAACTGATTCTGAGCTGATTGTGGAACATATGACTATACGTCCTGATGGAAAAATTGAGCCATCAGGTCGCATAGAACGAATCCCTGCTGACCTTGTGATTCGAAGTGTCGGATACAAAGGAGCACACTTACCGGGCGTCGCATTCGATTCCGCAAGAAGCGTTATTCCGAGCGTCGATGGCAAGATCATTGGTATGGAGAGATCATATGTTGCCGGGTGGATCAAGCGAGGTCCGTCTGGAATCATCGGTACAAACAAAAAAGATGCTGTGGCCACCGTGGCAACATTAGTCTCTGATCTTTCCAATCGACCCAGTAGCGCTCAACCGCCTGATTATGTGGTGTCAATTCTCAAGGATCGTGGCGTTGATTACGTTGACGTTTCGGGATGGAAGAGGATTGATGCTGCAGAACGAGAACTCGGGTCTTCAGGTGGTAAGGAAAGAACCACGATTCACGACCGTCATGCCATGTTAAACCTCGCCAAGGGTCCTTAGTTTGTCTGCCGCTCAGGATTTGCCCGAAATAGTCACGGTAGGTCTGAAAGCAGCACGCTCTGCGGAGTGGATAATTCGCCCCCACAGGATTCCGGCCGCTCCTCACCCAAATAAGGCCTGATGTGAAAAGTCTTCGGTGTCCCATCGAGGTGCCCACGGTGCGTGTGCGGTGCATCAGGACAGGTATCACCCTGTTCATCCCATGAAATTGACCAATATTCGGTCACATACGTTTCAAGCACTTGATGGCACTGACTCAGGTGACTACGACCTCGAACATGGGCAAGTGGGATCTCGCCGTGGCGAACCAGACCAACGGCAGCATCGACCGAAAGACGTCCGAGTACGAGATTCCCGGGCAGGTACAGGCATGTTGGGGCAAATCTATGACCGCCGATGTGGGTTGACTCCCACACGAATCCTCGTTCTGTTTCAGTCAACTCCTTGCCGAGAGATTTTCGTAAGGACAGCCCATCAATGGAACAGCATTGATCTCGCGCCCCATTGGTGCAAATAACCAACATGGGCGGAGCCGGGGTGGCTCGGGTCACATCTGGGATGTCGGCCAAAGATGGCATCTGACCGTGGAGCAATTGATCCGTACCGTGCGAAATCCAAAAATGAACGTCGTTGGTGACGTGACGAGACGCGTGTTGGCGGACCAAAAGAATTTTGTAGGAATGGCGCAACGCCCACTGTTTCAGGCCGACAGAAACCACCTGATTCACGGCATGAGACCCCCACGCACCGTCTGAGCGAATGAGTAGCCAACCTTCAGCAAGAGGGGCAGTCCCGGCAAGCTGTTCAGGCAATGCCTGGGATGAGCAACGAGCCCGACCGCTTAAGTTCACAGAATCACGATTCTAGGAATCATGGAGATAGATCTCCTGAAATTGAATCGATGGGCAGCGACAGTGGCACCCCGGTACCGTCTCGCCGGTTATCGGGTTGAGGTAAATAGGCGGGCATACCGCTGGATGTTGCTCCTCGCGCAGGTCCGGGTCCGGCCCACGCTTTGAGCACCAGATCCTCGCCCGCACGGAATTTGTGGCATCGGACACCCGCTGTGGCTCGACCTTTTGTGGGGTATTCGGATAGAAATGTTACTTTGGCATTACCCAATTCAGTTCCAGGTAGGGCTTGACTTGATCCGGAAACGGTCGCAACCACGTTCGCGTCGGTGGGCGTGACTATTCCACCAAAAACGATATGGGCACCATTGAGTTTCATTCCTAACACGCCGCCTGCCGAACGTCCCTGAGCCCGAAGGCCACTCATCGAGAACCTCAGCAATTGACCCTGTGAACTCACCAAGACGATATCGCTCTTATCAAATTCAGGTGCAGCGGAACCTATGGCTGCGATAACCGAGTCATGGGGCTCCAGTCGAATCACATCCCATTGTGATCGACTAATCGCATGACCCGCTGCCAGTCGCTTTACAACACCTGAGCGAGTGATGATCAGGATTTCCGAGTCAATGGGACAGATGGCCACGGCTTGATCGCCGCGCGGTAGATCGACGAATGCACCCAGTGGACCCCCACCGCTAATTGCCGGGACGCCAACGGTGCTTGGAATATTGGGAATATCCACAACGGAAACTCGGTGAACATTCCCACTGGTGGAAACTATCCCGATGTCCCCGCGAGTATGTGCGGGTATGACGGAGATAATGCAATCATGTGGGTTGCGCTGAATCGAAGCATCCATTGGCTTCGCGGGCAATGAATACGTGGTTGTCCGCGCTAGCAGACCGGTGCTGGACATGAGAACAAAACATGGCTCATTTGGAACCTCGAGTTCCACAGAAGTTTTGTGAACTTGCATTCCGGATGATTCCAAGAGGAGTGTTCGGCGCGGAGTAGCGTGCTTGGCGGCAGCTTCACCCAATTCGACACTGACCCTCTCGCGCAGCTGTGAAGGATTGGCGAGGAGTTCCTCCAGATTTTCAATATTATTTCGCAGGGATTCGGACTCCTTTTCTAATTCCAGTCGCGAAAACTTGGTGAGACGGCGTAAAGGCATTTCGAGGATGTAGTTGGCTTGTAGATCGGATAAATCAAAAATCTCGATCAGACGTGCCTTTGCCTCTGCCGAGTCATCACTGTTTCTGATCACTTGAATTACTTCGTCAATATCCAGTATCGCGATGAGTAATCCGTCGAGGAGATGAAGGCGATCCTGTGCCACTTGTTTGCGGTACTCACTCCTGCGGGTAATTACCTCAAGTCGGTGGTCAATAAAAACCTGGAGAAGATCTCGAATTCCCAATGTTTGCGGTTGCCCTTTCACGAGGGTTACTGCATTGATGGTGAAGGATTCCTCGAGGGGCGTCATTTTGAATAGCTGTTCAAGAATTGCTTCGGGCGAGAAAGTACTCTTACATTCAATCACCAAGTTCAATCCAGAATCACCATCGGTTAAATCAACGATGTCGGAGATCCCTTGGATCTTCTTTGCGATGACGAGTTCTTTAACGCGTTCGATTATTCGCTCAGGTCCCACGTTGGTGGGTAGCTCAGTAACAACTATCCCTCGTTTTCTCGGGGTGACCTGTTCAATTCTTGTGCGAGCTCGAATTTTGAACGACCCACGCCCGGTCTCGTATGCCTCTCGAATCCCATCAAGTCCGGTGATAACGCCGCCGGTGGCAAAATCCGGGCCGGGCATGAATGCCATGAGTTGTTCAAGGGTTGAATCTGGGTGGGCAATGAGTTGCCGGGTTGCGTTAACAACTTCAGTTAAATTATGAGGGGCAAGATTCGTTGCCATCCCAACCGCAATTCCGCTGGCGCCATTAACAACAAGATTGGGAATGGCTGCGGGAAGAACAACAGGTTCGACCTCACGACCATCATAATTCGGAGTGAGGTCAACAACATTTTCTTCAATTCCCTCAGTCATAGACACTGCCGATGCAGCCAACCGAGCTTCCGTGTATCTCATGGCAGCGGGACCATCGTCTAAGGATCCGAAGTTTCCATGACCGTCGATGAGGGGAAGCCGAAGGGAAAAATCCTGAGCCATTCGAACTAATGCGTCATAGATGGCTGAATCACCATGAGGATGCAGCCGGCCCATGACTTCGCCCACCACCCGGGCGCTCTTGACATGTCCACGATCCGGCCTCAATCCCATTTGTGCCATCTGGAAAAGAATTCGGCGCTGGACCGGTTTGAGGCCGTCACGAGCATCGGGGAGGGCTCGTGAATAAATCACCGAATAGGCATATTCCAAAAAAGAGCCACGCATCTCTTCTGCGACATCGATGTCGATAATTCTTGGTCCAGTCGACGCAAGCTTCTTTGGACTCATGATTCCTTTCTGGTTGAATACTTTATGTGTAAACCATCTGACTGAGGGGCATTGACAGTTGTCACCGAGACAGTCATGGCGAGACAGTCATGGCGAGACAGTCATGGCGAGACAGTCATGGCGACACAGTCAATTGTCACGAATTCCCCGACATTGGACTAGCACCGACACGGGAAAGGGCTTGTGCCGCGGTGCTATTTCCTTCATGGAGCGCCAATTGGAGATCTCCATGATTCGGGACCCATGCATGCAAGAAACCGGCATTAAATGCATCGCCTGCCCCAACGGTTGACTGGATCTGGGGAACTAACCGGCATTCCGCAATTACCAAGTCGCCGGAATCGCTCATGGCCATGGAGCCTGCCTCGCCCAGGGTGACAACGACCACGCGGTCTCTATTCGAATCCGTGTCGAGGAGGGTCAATAATTCTTGAAGGATTTCCTCGGGCGGTGGCAACAGTTTGCTCTTGAGGCTCGTAGCCGATCTGAACAATTCTTCTGCTTCCTCCTGATTGGCCAGCAGTACATTACTCAACTTAAGTCCCTTGCGAATCGCGCTCACATGATGTGAAATGAGGGCATGAGATGCTGGATCTAAGCTGACGGTGGCACCAAGGTCGCGCGCTTTCTGGAGAGCGTTGATCGCAGTGTCACCCGTTTGCTGGTGAAACAACGAGTAGGCCGAAAGATGAAAGTGGCTCAGACTTTCATGTGGCCACAGTTGGTCGAGAACGGCCATTCCAAGATTCGCATTCGCCCCGGCACTTGGGATCATGGTTCGGGATCCATCGCCCTCAGTTATCACTATGCACATTCCTGTTGGAGCTTGGGGATCACGTGCAAAAAGGGGAACGACTCCAAGTGCTTGCATTGCCTTCTCCGCGGATTGACCGGCGATATCCTCTCCGACTGCGCCGAAAAGAACCACTCGATCGCCCAAAAGACTCAACCATGATGCTGTATTTGCTGCGCTTCCACCCTGAGTGAGTTGCACCTCCGTGGGAAGATCACTGCCCCTAGTCCTAATCAGGGATTCGAGGGATGGAATACGCAGATCTATATCGATCATGATGTCGCCCATAACCGCGATCGAAACAAACTTTGTCATATCCGTGATGCCCATGAGGTGCTAGACGCCACGGCGATGCGAGCAGCAAGTTCGGCATTTCGAACGATTATGTTGGCATTCACAATCAAACTCGCGCCATGTGTGGACCGATGAAAATGATCAAGTAAAAACGGAGTGACCGCTTTGCCAGTGATACCACGGTCTCGGGCCAAGTTAAGGCCTTCCCTCAGGACGTGATCATGAAGATCGGGATCTAATTGTTGGTCGGGTGGTAAGGGGTTGGCAACTACTAGGCCACTTACGATTCCTAGATTGTGTCGCGTTGAAATGACCTGGGCTACCGATTCGGGATCGTCCAGTCGCCAATCGACCGTGTGCCCTGAATCTGTGAGGTAGAAACCCGGAAATTGGTGAGAGCCGTACCCAATAACTCCCACATTCAACGTTTCGAGTCGTTCCAGGGTAGCGCGCACGTCCAAGATCGATTTAACTCCTGAACAGACCACGGTCATGGGAATAGAACTCAGTGCAATGAGGTCGGCAGACTCGTCCCAACTATCGCGAGCTTGGCGATGCACACCCCCAAGACCACCCGTCGCGAAAATCGTGATACCAGCCCTGTTCGCGAGATGACTGGTGGCAGCCACCGTTGTGGCTGCATAGCCCGACTGGGCACAAACTATTCCCAGATCTCGAATACTTGCTTTTGAGACATCTCCCCGTGTTGCAATTTCTTCGATCTGTTCCGAGGTGAGTCCAATGTGGACTCTTCCCGCAAGCACCGCAATGGTTGCGGGTGCCGCACCGCGTGATCTGACCATGTCTTCAACTTCGCCAGCAACCCGAATATTCTCTGGTTTGGGCAAACCATGGCTGATAATTGTGGATTCAAGAGCCACGATTGGCCTGCCACTTGCGAGTGCCTCTTGCACCTCAGGGTGAACGGTGAAAGTGCTGGAATCCAAGGCTCGTGGTGTCACAAAGAGACATTAGCCCTAGACTCTATTTCAATGAAATCCGGTGTCCACGAAGATCAATTGAGAACTGATCTTGAGCGTCATGGCTACTATCCAGAGGTTGTGTTCGACGCTCTCGCCACCGCGCTGGGCCATGAGTCTCTTGATGCATTTGTGGTACAGCATGAAGCCGCGTTCGATCGAGATGAATTACACCGTCACATGACCGTCGTGGCGCTGACATCAACACGGTTGCTCGTCAGCCATACGGACGAACACCATCTTGATGGCATACCTCATGCATCTTCGTCTACGGAAGCCGTGCGCTTAGACAAAATCGACTCGATCGTTGTAACGCGCGTTGTGCGTGACCCCGCAGGCTCTACGGGGGCTGTGGCTACCATCGAAGTTGTGCTCACAATCGGATGGGGGGCCGTCAATCGAATTGAACTTGAGGTCGCATCCTGTGGTGATCCGAGTTGCGATGCTGATCACGGATATACAGGCACCTCAAGCAATGATGACTTCTCCCTACGAGTCTCAGAGGCCGCCGACGGCGCAGACACGGTCGAGCGACTTCTGCAGTTCTCTGCAGAGTTATCACAAGCAACCGCAACCCGGCTTGCATAAAAGATCCTGTGCATGAGTCATTTCGATATTCCCGATCGTCGTATCAGTATCAAAGATGTCGTCCCTACGGCTCTCGTTGCACTCGGAGTACTTTCGGGAGATGCTGTTATTCCCATTCCTCCCTCGCGTCATGTAGTCATTCTTCTCATCGATGGATTAGGGGAATATCAGCTTCAAGATCACATAACTCATGCACCTGTGTTCCAATATGGCTCTCCCGGATTCATCGCAACTGAATTTCCGAGCACGACCCCTGTCGTCCTCGGGTCACTAGGGACTGGACTGGGTCCGGGAGAGCATGGTCTAGTCGGTGCGTCCTTCTGGGTTCCAGAGGATGAACAGATGCTCGCTCCGTTGAAGTGGGGATCGACTCCACATCCGTTGTCAATCGCGCCCGATAAAACGCTCTTTGAGCTTGCTGGCGAGGCTGGCGTCGATGTTGCGACCATAGCGCCTTCGAAGCACCAACAGTCGGGCTTAACCAGATCAGTTCTGCGAGGTCCCAGCTACCTTGGCGCGAACTCACCCGCGGAAATTCTTCATGCCTTTTCACAGCGACATGAGAGCATTCATCCAACTCAGCCTGCTCTCACCTACATTTATTGGCCAGATCTTGATCGATTAGGGCATGTATATGGAGTGGGCTCACCCCAATGGGTTGACGGCCTGTGCACGGTAAATACGTTGGCGGGTGCACTTGTGGAGAATCTCACTGGGGGCGAGGCACTCGTGGTGACATCCGACCATGGAATGATCACCTGCCCTCCGGAATCGCGAATCAATATTGATGAATTTTCCAGTCTGAGTGAATCCATCATGAGAATCGGCGGAGAGCCACGTGTCAGGCATGTCTATTGTCATGATGGCGCGCAGCGTGATGCTCAAGTGACTTGGCAATCCATTCTTGGAGAGCGCGCTCACGTCTTTACGCGTGAAGAGTGCATTGAGAATGGTCTTTATTTGTTCACCGATGGTTCCATGGCTGAACGAATAGGCGATCTCGTGGTGATCGCCGTTGGGGATCACATGGTGACAAGCCGCACGGATCCGTTGTCCTCAAGCCTTTTGGGCCAGCATGGCGCATTAACACCCCAAGAGATGTATGTTCCGCTGAGAATTTTCTAGCGCGAGCACGGTAGTTGAGTGCTCAACGAAGAAGAATTATGGAAGTATGTCGCTGTGGCTGAATTGGTCTTTTACGCGGGAACCATGGACTGTGGCAAATCAACTCTGGCATTGCAGACTGATCACAATCACGCATCGCGGGGTCGATCCGGTGTTGTCTTCACTCGTTTGGATCGAGCAGGTACATCGGTATTATCCAGTCGACTTGGGCTCGAGGTTCCTGCGGTCGAGGTCGACTCCGAGTTGAATTTTCGACGCTATGTAGTGGATCGCTTGTCCGCAGGACATCGCATCGACTATCTAATTTGCGATGAAGCCCAGTTCTATACCCCTGATCAGATCGAGCAAATAGCTCAATTGGTCGACGACCTGTCCATTGACGCATATGCATTCGGGATCATGACCGATTTTCGAACAAAGCTTTTTCCAGGTTCTGCCAGACTGGTAGAGCTCGCAGACCGGGTTCAGTATTTACAAGTTGAGGCTTTATGTTGGTGCGGGCAGCGAGCCTTGCATAACGCCAGGACTATTGCTGGTCATATGACCATTGACGGTGATCAAGTTCTTGTGGGCGATGTCAACAGCACCGAGGAAATCTCTTATGAAGTTCTTTGCAGGCGCCATTACTGGGCGCACCTGACGGCGAAGACCGCAAGAAGTTCACATATTTCAACGGAACCGTTGCCATTTGGTCAAAGGGAAGCAGGTGACTAGGAAGTTTCCTTAGGTCCACCGAAAAGGATCTCGTCCCAACTCGGAACTTTCGCCCGACCACGCTTTGTTTTCTTAGCGGGAACTCTCGAGTCCGCACTGATATCCAGCGGAAGTTCAGCGTCCAGCGGAAGTTCAGAGCTGCGTTGTGCATCTGTCATGGGGCTTGATTCGTGATCAGGTTCGAGTTCGGGCACGGCGACTAAGCGGACCGGTTCGGTGACTTCAATGACCACCGTGTCCGTCACATTGGAGGGATCGCCTTGGGTGTCACCTGCCAACTCATGTACAGCATCGGATTTTCTTCGAGTGGGACGTACCGGAGCCACCCCCATCCACGATCGAGCTACATCGTTGAGGGGGTGAACGGTATTGCCGGTGGGTTCAAAATTCCACAGTGCTACCGAGCCGTCGAGTGTTGCGCTGACAATCCATTGACGGTCCCGGTAGTAGCTGTCCCAGACCAAAGGATGTGACTTGGTTAATTCAGACACGATCTCTGCCAGAGTGGTTCCACCACGAGTGGAATGAACATAGGTTGCCTGTGCCCGCTCAACTACGTACGCACGCTCGCCAAGTTGTGGCTCTGCGTATCGAATAACGCGATCTAGCTGCCATCCGGTTTCTGCAGCTATCCCTTCAGGAGACTCGCCTGCCCGCACACGAAATTGAATCTCGCGGGGGCTGAGCGCATCCAGGGCGTACTCCTTTACGTCAATTTTCTGTTCACTTA
The DNA here is from genome assembly GCA_018401415.1 of Candidatus Nanopelagicales bacterium. Lineage (GTDB taxonomy): Bacteria > Actinomycetota > Actinomycetes > S36-B12 > S36-B12 > UBA4592. The sequence goes on from JAGYKV010000017.1 coordinate 429,605, forward strand.
AGGGAACTCACCGTCTGTGTGTGAGTTCCACGGGGACCGGTGAAAGTCGATCCGATCAAACTCAACAGGACATAACCTACCGCCTTGGAGCACGAGAACGGCGAAGGATCCGCAATTCGAAGAAAATCTCCAAAATATAGTCAGGATGTGGGTTCGGGTTTGGGCAGAGGGTGCGGGTCATCAACAAAGCCACCTGCCGTGGGGCCAGGCATCGGGTCAGGATTGAGAACAATTGCCGGGTCAGGGAGTGGTCTTTCGGCACTGTTGTGTTCCCATACCTTCTGGGAGGCAACCGAGACCATCAGGGTGAAGGCAGCGCCGAGCACACCTAATGCAAATGCCCAGCCGGTCCCCACCGTGTCAACCAGGTAGCCACCAACGGATGCCCCACCGGCGAATCCAATGGCTAATCCAGAGTTCGCCCACGTTAGACCCTCTGTGAGAAGTCGGGGTGGAACTAGGCGTTCCGCCAATGAGAATGCACTGATCAATGTGGGGGCGATCGCGAATCCAGATAAGAACGCGACGAAGGCAAGAAGCACAGATGAATTGAGAAATGGGATAGGCAGAGCAATAATGAACATGAGCATTGAGGTGAAGAGAAGCTGCCGGGGGAGTGAGATATTCAGATGGCGACTGCCAAAGAGGATTCCACCAAACATTGAACCCAAAGCCCATAGTGACAAGATGAGGCCCGCGAATGCAGGTGCACCGGACTTCGCAGTGAAAGCAACCACTGCAACATCAAAACTTCCGAAAAGTACACCGACACCTGTAGTGGCCACAACGAGGGTGAACAGGCCTGCTTGGCGCAGCGCTCCTTGCTGACTTTCTACACTTGGTGGGGCAATGTGTATAGGCGGTGCCGTCGACTTCAACGAGGCGAGGAGTAGCCCGCCCACAAGGGTTAAAGCTGCACCAACAATTAATGGCGAAGGAAAGCCAAGTGAGAAAGCTAATGTTGTTGCCAACAGGGGTCCAATTGCGAAAATCAGTTCATCAATGATGCTTTCTAGAGCAAATGCACTCCGTAATTTTTGCGTCTGACGGTTGGTTACATAAGCCCAGCGGGCACGAACGAAGGATCCGAAGGAGGGGAAAGTGGCACCCGCCAACACAATCAAAATGGACTGAATCCAGCGTCCCCATGACATGTGAACCGCTGCCACGAAAAGTATCAGGGCGGAGGAGTAGATAAAAGGCAAGACAATGAGCAGTGGACGTTGACCGATTCGATCCGCCAGTCGACTGGTAAATAATGCAGCCACGGCTGAAGTGATAGCGAATAGAGCTTGAAGAAGGCCGGCAAATGCATAGGATCCAGTCTCGTTGCTGACATAGAGAATTAAACCGAGGCTGACGGTTGCAAGAGGAAGTCGTGCGACAAATCCGGCAGAAGAAAAAGCCATGGCGCCAGGTATGCGCAACACCGCAATGAAGGGACGTAACGGATTAGCTAACATGGTGGTATCACGCTACTCGCCCGAGTGGTTGAGGTTCTGAGTGACTCGTTTGCAAAGAAATATTGCTACTGATGAAGATGCCGTGAGGGATGGTAGGGATGCCGAAGCCAGTGAACGTGGATAAAGATTTGTGGAAGATTCCCACCGAACTGAATCATCTCGCCGATGTGTCTGGTCGCTTGGAGGTTGCCTGGTTTATTGCCCATAAGGCAGCCTCCTTTCTTCTGAACGACCGGCCCGCAGATCTGCTCTACACGTCCAAATCCACAAGTACCGACTTGGTCAGCCAGATGGACAAGGCATCTGAAGACATGATCGTGCGAATTATTAGTCAAGAATTTCCTTGTGATGGCGTACTGGGGGAAGAGGGTGCCCAGATAAATGAATCAAGCCATATTCGTTGGATAATCGATCCACTCGATGGAACAGTGAATTATCTCTTCGGTATACCGCTGTGGGGGGTATCGATCGCCATCGAAGTGGATGCTGTGATCGAATACGGAATTGTTGTGACACCGGCTCTGGGTGAGACCTACGTTGCTCAACGTGGGGGTGGTGCGTGGAGGATCCGAGGACTCCAAGGTCATGTCACCTCGGTGGAACATATTCATGTGAGAGAGTCCCCGTCATTAGCGACCGCATTGGTCACGACGGGCTTCGGGTACAGCCCGATTCGGAGAGGCCGTCAAGCGGAGTTGGTACAAAAGATCATTCCCTGCATAGCCGATATTCGGCGTGGTGGCGCCGCTGTGGTCGATTTGTGTTGGTTTGCCAGTGGACGCAGCGATGCCTATTTTGAGGCCGGGTTGAATACTTGGGACTACGCCGCGGGCGCATTGATAGCCCGGGAGGCGGGCGCAGTTGTTCAGGGCTTAGTCATGATTGATCTGGTAACAAGTGATCTGGTAACAAGTGATCTGGTAACAAGCGATCTGAGTGAGTTTCTAATTGCTGCCACACCACAGATCTTCGACCAATTACATTCATTGCTCGTCGAGAAAGGCGCGCGCGATGTATTCAAACTTGGTGATTGAATTTAATCGATCTTTTTGAGATCCTGACGATACCAGTGGGAGTTGCGTACATAAATATCGACAGAGGGCTCAATATCTGACTCGGTAACTACATCGAGTGTGATTTGTGCCGGAATGCCCAAAGCACGCGCATGGCTGGGAACTACTTTGAGATTCCCGACCAGCGCATGGGCTCCAATCAGTGAAACAGGTCCCACGACGGCACCCTGGAGGACTACCGCATGCGATCCAATGAGCGAAAGATCGTGAACCGTGCACCCCTCCAAATGGGCTCCATGGCCAACCACACATCGATTGCCAATACTGGTATCAAATCTGGAGTTGCAATGAATGACGGCAGCGTCTTGAATCGAAGTCTGCGCACCTACTGAAATCCTTCCATGATCTCCTCGTAGAACGGCGCCCGGCCAAATACTTGACTCGGCACCAATCGAGACGCTTCCAATGATCACGGCATCTGGATGAATATAGGCGGTGGGATCAATGTCAGGGATCAGGCTCCCGAGCGCGTAAATTGGCATGTCTCATGCTCTCATGGATGGGAAGCGGGGATCAACGAAACATGGACCCACCTGCGCAGCCTCATGGTGCATGAGGCACAATCTGCGCGCAGCGACACAATGGGAGAGGAATATAGACATGGCTACCGATTACGACGCACCTCGCAAGACAGATGAGGAGCTCGCGGAGGACAGTCTTGAAGAACTTAAGGCTCGTCGTGCCGAGAAGACTTCATCCCCAGTAGAAGTAGACGAAGCGGAATTAGCAGAGACGATTGAACTTCCGGGGGCGGATTTATCATCGGAAAATCTCACTGTGCAAGTCGTTCCCAAACAGAGCGATGAATTCACCTGCATGTCGTGCTTCCTTGTTCATCACAGGAGTCAGTTTGATCACGAAGGAAAATCGGGACCCATCTGCAAAGATTGTTCTTAATCCTCGCGGGACACAATCCTAAATACCGCGACTTCCACGGCCGCTGCCGCCGCAGCTGTAATGGTCGCCCAGAGAAGGGCACTTCCGAAGCTCACGTTCGGATCGTGCGGCGAAGGGGGTTTTTGTCCCCGCATTCGACTGTAACCGCCGTCAAGCGCCTTGCGCACCGCCCATGTCGCGGCCATTGCAGCCAGTGGCGCAATCACCTGGATTGTTAGCGAATGAGATCTGTCAGGAGCTTGCGTATTGGATCGCGCCGGCGTTTGTTCCACAGTCCTTTTCTACCAGTTCCTTGTTATCAGTGGTGACAAGGGGCTGATTCCAAGTGATCGCGAAGTACCTTCGATCGCCTGGAAGAAATCACCCACATTTCATGTGGATCAGTGGGATCGAGCACCGACACTGCAACCGAAGGGAGGTTGCCACGGATGTTGATGAAGGCCGTAGTAGCGATTTGTCCGCGACGGATTGCCGCAAGTTCGTCCGCTTCGAGAATTCGCGGACGTGAAATCACGTCTAAAGGAATTGTTGCCTGAGCGACGGAGAGAAATCTCGTCCCATGTTCGCCCGTGATGGTGATCGTAGGAGAAGAAAACCATAAAGCTAATAGCATGCCCACAATTCCAATGATAAAAATGATGAGACCAACGTATGTATCGATGGCGGCAGCATAAGCAATGGAAATCATGACAATAAAAAGGACCACGACGAAGAAAGTACTGAATCGTGGATAAATTCTTTCTCGGTACACATGTTTTTCATCGATCTTTTTGGGCACAACCAAAGTGTAGGTGACAGGGTAGGGTGAGACGGTGATGCATGTGAATCCGCCAGATGGATCCTTTGTCCCTGATCGAAACCCCAACGCCCCTCGACCAGGTGAAGCCATTCCAACGCACTACAAATGGTGTTTTGGCTGCGGCGTTGATCACCCCACCGGTCTACATATGCAGGTGACCGCTGGAGAGGGTTTAACCGCAGAGGGTGTCTTCACGGTGACCGACAATCACCAAGGCGCCCCCGGGTTAGCACATGGGGGTTTGTTATCCGCCGCCATTGATGAAATTCTCGGTTCATTGAATTGGCTTCTTGGAGTTCCAGCAGTAACAGGGCGCCTCGAATGCGACTTCCGTAAACCTGTCCCAGTTGGAACAACTTTGTACATTCATGCGGCTATCGAATCACTACATGGGCGTAAGGTCTTCACTCGAGCAACAGCGCACATGAATGACCCTGATGGTCCGGTCGCCATTGAGGCAACAGCGCTATTTGTACAAGTAAAGTTGGAGCATTTTGTGAAAAATGGTAATCCAGTTGAAGTGAAGGCGGCGGTTTCAGATCGATCGGGCAACTGGAAAGACATGGCCAACCCCGAGCTCTCTCCTGTGGGGGAATTTGAGGTAAATCCATGAGCGGTGATCTCATTGTTCTCATTCATCGGCTTGACGAAGGGCTACCGTTGCCGGATCGGGAAATGCCTGGAGACGCCGGCTTTGACATTTACTCCCGAGAAGATCGGGTACTGCGCTCTGGTGAACGAGCGCTGATCCCTACGGGAGTGGCAATTGCTTTACCTCATGGCTTCGTGGCATTAGTGCACCCACGGAGCGGACTCGCTCTAAAACATGGATTTACCTTGGTGAACGCGCCTGGAACCATAGATGCTGGTTATCGTGGTGAAATTTCCGTTATCGGGCTTAACACGGGGGCTTCGGAATTTGTGGTGAAACGCGGCGATCGAATCGCGCAACTTGTGTTTGTTGAGCTACCCCGAGCTGTAATTCATGAAGTCACAGAACTCCCTGGATCCATCCGTTCAATGGGTGGTTTTGGATCCACTGGCGGTCACGAACCAGCCTGATGTAAGACTTAGGGAGTGACAGACTTACTCAAAGACATGACATCTGGAGACGATGCCCGGTCAGACGGACCCTTTGACGAGTCAGAAGCAGTATTTGAAGGAATTAATCGGGTGGATCTGGGTGGATTGCTTATTGCCGTGCCGCAGGGAGTTGAGATCCAAGTTCAGGCGGACCAAGCAAGTGGTCGGATCACCGCTCTCACTCTGAAGGATGGCAACTCGGGAATGCAAATACACCCCTATGCGGCTCGCAAGTCCGGCGGAATGTGGGATGAAGTTCGAACCCAAATCATCAAGTCCATCAATGAGGCGGGCGGCCTTGTGGAAGAAGTGCCCGGGCCGTGGGGCGCAGAACTCAATGCCCAAATTCAAGCCCAAGGCGAAAACCCAGGGCTGCAGCCGGCTCGATTTGTTGGGATCGATGGACCCCGGTGGTTTCTTCGAGCAGTGTTTCTCGGTCAGGGCGCACGGGATCAGGCGGCTGCAAAGCGGCTCACCGATTGCTTACGCTCCGCCGTCGTGGTTCGCGGCACCACTGCCATGGCTCCCGGGACGCCGATTGTGCTCACCCTGCCAAAACAGGATGAAAAGTCAGCCGAGGTTTCAGATCGGGAACTACCGAACCCCTTTGAACGAGGTCCTGAGATCACGGAGACTCGATGAGTGTTGGGCCACTCACGCAACTGGCACGCAAGATTTCAGGTGCGCTTACCAGATCCGACTCACAAGAGCTACAGGCTCAATTTAATAGGTGCGGAAATCCGATCGCTGACACCTCTGTGCAGGACATTAAAACTTGCCATCCGGGTCAGAGAGTTGAAGTTGTTGGAACGGTAAAGATAGTCGCAATCAGACCACCTGACATGCCACCGGCTCTTGAGATTGAATTGGCCGACTCTACGGGTACTGTCAATGTAGTCTGGCTTGGGCGTCGAAAGATTCCAGGAATAGTTGCAGGACGCACCATGAAGGTGTGCGGGCGGCTAACGGGCAACACCGATAAACCAATAATTTTCAATCCACGCTATGAATTGCGGCCGACACAGCAATGAACAACGACCCTGAAAATCTCGACGATTCAATTGACGATCCAAACTTGCCTGAGCACGGCGATCTTGACGAGGTCCGAGAGGAACTTCGTGCTGAAAGGCTCATACTCGACAGGGCCATTGGGGGGTGGCGAGGGCTAATTGATAGTGGCCTTCCCACACTCGTATTCATAATCGCATTTTTAATTTGGCCAGAGGATCTCATTCGTGCCGTGTGGGCCGCAATGGCGGCGGGCATATTTGTGCTGGTCATCCGCCTGATTCGTCGAGACCCCATAACGCAGGTACTGGCAGGTTTCTTGGGCTTGGGAATCGCGGTAGCATTCACAGCTTGGACTGGTAAGGCGGAGAACTTTTTCCTGCCAGGACTGTTGACAAACCTTGCATATGGCAGTGCATTCTTCATATCCATTGTTGTTCGTTGGCCATTACTGGGTGTCGCCCTCGGCTACTTCACGGGCACTGGAACAACGTGGCGTAAGGATTCGTCGCTCCGTCGTGCTGCGGCCGCAGCGAGTTGGATATGGGTTGGGCTGTTTTTCGGACGTTTAGCCGTGCAACTCCCTTTGTACCTCGCAGAAGCGGTTGGACCTCTCGGTGTGATCAAAATCGTGATGGGCTGGCCCCTATTTTTGGCTGCCGCCTACTTCACCTACCGAGTTCTTGCGCCAGTCTATGCAGATTTGAACTCGAGGAAAGACATGCCTCAATCCTGATCTATGGTGTTGTGGCCGGAGAATGTCCGAGCATCGATTGAAGTAGTGGTTCTTGGCGTGGTGCTGTGACGAATATGAGCTCGTCGCCAATTTCAAGTGGATCATCCGGTGAAGGTGCAATAACTCGATCGCCTCTCACAATGGCGACCAGGGCCGTGTCTTCAGGCCACAGTTGGGCTCCCACACGTTGGCCCGTTACGGGCGAGTCACTGGCTAAAGTTATTTCGACAAGATCCGCATTGCCCTGGCGGAACGTAAATAACCTGACAAGATCACCGACTGAAACAGCTTCTTCGACCAAGGCAGAAAGCATTCGGGGCGTTGAGACGGCTACATCGACCCCCCATGACTCGTCAAACATCCATTCGTTTTTCGGATGATTAACTCGAGCGACCACACGTGAAACACCGAATTCGGTTTTGGCCAGCAGAGAAACCACCAAATTCACTTTGTCGTCCCCGGTCGCTGCTACCACTACATCGCATTCGGCTAAGCGCGCGGATTCTAAAGCACTGAGTTCACATGCATCAGCCAGGAGAGTCTCGGCACCTTCAACAATCCCGGGTCGAGCTAAAAGTGCATCTCGGTCGATCAGAAGAATATGGTGTCCGTTTTGAATGAGTTCTCGAGCAATTGCCCTTCCGACCTTACCCGCACCTGCGATAGCGACTCTCATGATGAAACACCACCGTCCATGGAACCCGGACTCCCGACTCCGCTCTTACGGGTTAAACAAATTTCTTCAATAGCCGTTCGCTGATCTGGATGAAAAAGCATGTGCACAGTGTCGCTCTCTTGAAGAACGTGAGAACCGGTTGGCAATTCAGCGGATCCATAGCGGGTAATGAATGCAATTTTCGCCCCGGTTTCGATTTCCAACTCCCTTGAATTCCTGCCCAACCACTTTTCGGATAGTGGAACCTCGGCAAGATTCATGGTGCCCGTCGGATCCGTGTATTCAACACTGGCGCCGGTCGGCAAAACCGCTTTCATGATTTGGCTTGCGGTCCATGACACCGTTGCCACCGTCGGGATACCCAATCGCTGATAAACCGCAGCTCGCTGGGGATCATAAATCCGAGCAACAACGTGTTGGACCCCGTATGTCTCTCGGGCAACCCGAGCCGCGAGTATGTTGCTGTTGTCGCCACTACTCACTGCGGCAAATGCATGTGCTCGATCGATTCCGGCAGCCTCGAGGGTCTCTCGGTCAAAGCCCACACCTTTAACTGTCGTCCCACTGAAAGTTGAACCCAATTTCCGAAACGCGGATGTTTCTTGGTCAATCACGGAAACGGAATGCCCTTGTTCGTCAATCCACCCGGCTAACAGCGACCCGACACGACCACAGCCCAAAATGACAATGTGCACATGGCACACGGTACACCCGTTGGTCATGGATACGGCGACCGAAGACACCACAGTCACATAGGAACTGATCTGAAGGAATAGGCTCTGGCATCGTGGGCCTTTCTGATGCCTCGAAGCGTACCGTTCTCGGTAGAGCCCTAAGCTCCGATCGAATATCTGAAACGTTGCTTCCCAAACGCATTGTTTTACCGGTAATGGTTATTAGTGTTCCGTGGCAACTAGAATCGAGTGAGAGCAGCTTGGAAAATGTTTTCGAAGATGAGGCCCAACGTGACAGCTGAGCAGTTGTCCGTGGGGGATCGCGTTCAGGTGCGTGTCACAAAGGTCGTTCATGGAGGCCATTTTCTTGCGCACTTCGCCGGGCGAACCATATTTGTTCGTGGCGCCCTAGACGGTGAAATGGTTGAGATTGAAATTACATCTCAACGTAAAAAGGTTTACTTCGCCGAGACGGTGGCTGTCCATGAGCCGAGTGCTCACAGAGTCATTCCTCCATGCTCATCCAGCTTTGCGTGCGGGGGTTGCGATTTCCAGTACATCGACGTGGTTTATCAACTTTCACTCAAGACTCAGGTGCTCCTGGAGTCATTGCGGAAGTTTTCAGGCTTACATGAGGATCAGGCTCGTCAATTGGTAGCCACCGGGGTACGTGCACTGCCGAATGCGCACCACGATGGTTCTAATTGGAGACAACGATCACGGTTCGTGTGGAATGAAGGCTGGCATATGCGACGCCATTCGTCACATGAATTGATAGAGACGCCTGATTGCACGATCATTACTCAGCAGATGCGCAATGCCCTTCTCCAAGTGGATGCACCTCCTCCCGGGGAGTATTACTTGGTCGAGGGGACAAATGGCGTCCACCTTGGAAGTAGCACCAATCACCTTTCTGGACCAATGTTGTTAGACCACAAAGCCTTTGGGGTGCATTGGAGTATCACTCCGCAAACCTTTTGGCAGGCCGATCCACTTCTTATTAACGAAATTGCCAACTTTCTAGACCAAACATTGACTATCACGCCGAGTGAATCATGGTGGGACTTATTCGGTGGCACAGGTGTTTTTGCCGCATACCTTTCACTATATGTTGGACAGAGCGGCCACGTGACTTCAGTTGACTCAGATCCAATGGCGAGTCACGCCGCAAGCGCGGCACTCGGTAGCCAAGGAAATATCAGGTTGATTCGCGCTGATACGGAAGAGTTTCTCGATCAGGTTAATGGGGTTCCCAAGCCTGAACTTCAGGGTGTGATCCTGGATCCACCACGTGCCGGGGCAGGGGAGGTGGTGATCCGTAAAATAATGTCATTCGAACCAGCCTCTATCGTCTACATCGCATGCGATCCCGTGGCTTTATCACGAGATATTAGGACACTTTCTGAAAAGTACCGTGTAGTTGACTTACGTGCGTGGGACGCTTTTCCCATGTCCCATCATTTCGAAACGGTGGCAATTCTGAAATATGATTTATCTTGACGTCAAGATAAATCTGATAGACTTGGGACTCGTCTAGTGTGAACTATTCGAACATTCATACCTCTGGGAGGGAACCGTGTCGGGTTCTGAACATCCGAATTCATTTATGGCTCGTCAGGAGCTCGTTGTTGGCGACTCAACCTATGAAATTTTTGCCATAGATGCAGTTCCAGGATCGGAAACCCTTCCATTCACCCATAAAATTTTGCTGGAGAATTTATTGCGCACCGAAGATGGTGCGAATGTCACGCGGGAAACAATTGCGGCATTGGGTCAGTGGGATGCCGGTGCAGAGCCGTCAGAAGAGATTCAGTTCACTCCCGCCCGTGTGGTCATGCAGGACTTCACCGGAGTTCCTGTTGTAGTAGATCTGGCAACCATGCGTGAGGCTGTCATTGATTTGGGGGGAGATCCAACAAAAATCGAACCGCTCAATCCCTCGGAATTGGTTATTGACCATTCGGTTATTGCTGATTTCTTTGGTCATTTGGACTCAGCTGAACGCAATGTGGAACTTGAGTACCAGCGCAATCGCGAGCGTTATCAATTCCTTCGCTGGGGGCAAAACGCATTTGAGGAATTCAAGGTTGTTCCACCTGGCACGGGAATTGTCCATCAGGTCAATATTGAGCACCTAGCGCGAGTTGTCATGGCTCGCGCAGGGAAGGCATATCCGGATACCGTTGTCGGAACCGATTCGCACACCACCATGGTCAATGGTTTAGGTGTTCTCGGATGGGGAGTTGGAGGTATTGAGGCGGAAGCTGCCATGTTGGGGCAGCCGGTATCCATGCTCATGCCACGTGTTGTTGGTTTCCGGTTGACAGGCTCGTTGCCGGCTGGAGCAACCGCGACCGACTTAGTCTTAACGATTACTCAAATGCTCCGCAAGCATGGAGTCGTTGGGAAGTTCGTGGAGTTTTATGGTGAAGGTGTGGGTCATGTATCCCTCGCCAATAGGGCCACCATTGGAAACATGAGTCCCGAATATGGCAGCACCGTGGCCATATTTCCAATCGACGGAATTACCCTCGAGTACCTTCGATTGACGGGGCGATCTTCCGATCAGATTGCTCTGGTAAAGGCGTATGCCCAACGTCAGGGTCTGTGGCACGACCCCGCGCATGAGCCTCGCTACTCAGAACTCATTGAACTCGACATGAGCACCGTGGTGCCGAGCATCGCTGGCCCAAAACGGCCTCAGGACCGAATAAACCTCAGTGACGCCCAAAAAGCATTCCAAGCAGATGTAATGGAATTCACCGGAAACCCCCAACAGTTAGCGATTGTGACGCTCGCAGGGGAGGAATATTCCCTCACCCATGGCGCTGTCACTATCGCTGCAATCACCTCGTGCACAAATACGTCCAATCCTGCGGTCATGCTGGGAGCGGGATTACTTGCGCGTAACGCTGTTGAAAAGGGACTGTTTTCAAAGCCATGGGTCAAGACAACTTTGGCTCCCGGTTCCAAGGTGGTTACCGATTATTACGCGCGATCTGGATTGGACATCTATCTCAACAAACTTGGATTCGATGTAGTTGGATACGGCTGCACTACTTGCATTGGTAATTCGGGGCCGCTCATACCTGAGGTTTCTGCGGCAATCAACGAATATGATCTCGCGGTCGCCGCTGTTCTGAGCGGAAACAGAAATTTTGAAGGGCGAATTAATCCGGATATTAAGATGAACTACCTAGCCTCGCCCCCATTGGTTGTTGCCTATGCATTGGCTGGAACAATGAACATCGACATTACCGCGGACCCACTTGGACTCGATATCCATGGAGACCCCGTGTTCTTAAGGGACATCTGGCCCTCTCAGGCGGAAATTGAGAGCGTCATGGCTGACTGCATTGACGCTGACATGTATACCCGAAGATATGCAGACGTGTTTACCGGAGATCAAGCTTGGCAGGATTTGCCAACACCTACCGGCTCGGTATTTGACTGGGATCCAACCAGCACCTACGTAAGAAAACCGCCGTACTTTGACAATATGACGATAGTCGCGCCACCAGTATCCAATATTGCTCACGCAAGGGTCTTGGCCAAATTGGGGGATTCGGTCACAACGGACCACATTTCACCTGCAGGGAATATTAAAGTTGACTCGCCAGCTGGCAGGTATTTGCTCGATCATGGTGTCGAACGCAAGGATTTCAATTCGTATGGTTCTCGGCGCGGCAACCACGAGATCATGATTAGGGGCACTTTTGCAAATATTCGACTTAAGAACCTCTTGCTTGATGGAGTCGAGGGTGGCTTCACCCTGAACTTCAATGACCCCACCAGGCCGGTCACTTCCATTTTTGAGGCTTCCGAAATGTATCAAGCGGAGGGCACCCCGCTCATAATCCTGGCGGGCAAAGAGTATGGCTCAGGTTCTAGTCGTGACTGGGCCGCGAAGGGCACGGCGCTTTTGGGAGTGAAGGCTGTGATCGCGGAATCTTATGAGAGAATTCATCGGTCCAATCTAATTGGGATGGGCGTATTGCCCCTTCAATTCCCCGATGGTGAGTCTGCGGAGTCTCTCGGATTAATCGGGGACGAAGTTTTCAGCATTACCAACATTACAGAACTCAATAAGGGTCTGACCCCAGATCACGTTCACGTAAAGGCAAGCCGAGCTGATGGCAGCACCGTGGCCTTTTCTGCCGTCCTTCGCATCGATACACCAGGCGAGGCTGACTACTACCGCAATGGAGGAATCCTCCAGTTCGTGCTGCGATCGCTACTGTGAAGTTGCGAATTAAGCAAGCGTGAATTCCTCCCCGGGATGGCCCCACGACCTGGTGGCTCCAGATAATTCAGAGTTTGAGTACCAAAGTGTTCGATGGATACTTGATCGACTTCCAGATGCATTTCGCTTGCCGAGCGGCACAACTGACCCGGTTGCTCTTGTTTGGATCCTGGAAGGACTACTTGAATCACAAATATTGGCTCTTCGTCGAATGTACGGAACTGCCCGAACACAGGAGGGTGTGACCGATATCACGGGACTTATGGAAGGGCTTGAGCAGGCGGGCGCTTCCCTGGTCAAGGTCCAGCGTGAAGTGGCATTGGTGAGCACCGCTCTGGCATTGTTTAGAAGCAATAACCGGGAATCTCTCCTAGACTAGGGCGGTGTCAATGCTTGAATCGATAAAAGACCCCCGGGATGTCCGTGCCATCCCGGCGGAGAGATTACCGCAACTCGCAACTGAGATTCGTCAGTTTCTCGTGGAGAAGGTTTCGGCCACGGGAGGTCACCTTGGACCCAACTTGGGCGTGGTGGAATTAAGCATCGCATTACATCGAGTATTTCGTTCTCCGAGCGACATGATCATCTGGGACACCGGTCACCAGTCATATGTCCACAAAATACTCACAGGGAGATCAACCGCATTTGATTCACTTCGACAAGAGAATGGGCTCAGTGGATACCCAAGCCGGTCAGAGAGTGATCATGACCTCGTAGAGAACTCACATGCTTCGACAGCGTTGTCGTATGCCGACGGTCTGGCCAAAGCTTGGGAACAGCGTGGCATTTTGGGAGAGCAACATGTTGTGGCGGTGATTGGCGATGGCGCGCTCACCGGAGGCATGGCATGGGAGGCATTGAACAATATTGCTGCTTCCTCGAGACCACTCGTGATCGTTGTGAACGACAATGCTCGTTCATACTCCCCAACAATTGGAGGGCTTGCCCATCATTTGGCATCACTGAGGACAGCACCGAGCTACGAAAAAGTCATTGGCTGGGGAAAGCGAGTGTTGAATCGAACACCTGTAGTCGGTCGGCCAATCTACGACGCGCTACACGGCATGAAAAAGGGAGTCAAAGATGTCGTGGCCCCACAAGGCATGTTCGAGGATCTGGGTCTGAAATATATTGGGCCTGTTGACGGACATAATCAGGCAGATCTTGAGTTTGCTCTCAGCTTGGCCCGTGATTTCAATGGACCGGTGATTGTGCATGCGATAACCCATAAGGGTCACGGGTACGCTCCCGCGGAAATGGATGAAGCAGATCGCTTTCATGGAGTGGGAGTCATTGATCCGGATACTGGCAAGCCACTCACTTCGAGTGGTCCAACGTGGACCAGAGCTTTCTCCGATGAATTGGTTGCGATCGGACATGATCGCTCCGATGTAGTGGCAATAACGGCTGCGATGCTCGGCCCCACAGGACTAGATGCATTCGCAGAGTCTTTCCCCGATCGAATTTTCGATGTAGGTATCGCGGAACAGCATGCTGCTACGAGTGCTGCAGGTCTGGCCTATGGAGGTATGCACCCTGTTGTTGCACTCTATGCAACCTTCCTCAATCGGGCATTTGATCAAATTCTCATGGATTGTGCCCTTCACCGAGCCGGCGTCACCTTTGTACTCGATCGTGCGGGAGTTACCGGCGATGACGGGGCGAGTCATAACGGCGTGTGGGACATGTCCATGTTGCAAATTGTTCCGGATTTGGTGATTGCGGCACCACGTGATGCTTCAACATTACGGCGGGCATTGCGCGAGTCAGTTGATATCGCGGATTCCCCCTCGGTCATTCGATTCAGCAAGGGGGCTCTACCCGATCCGGTGCACGCAATCGCTGAAGACCGCGGGGTGGACATTCTTGCACTGCATGGCAATGCCGAGGTGTGCATTGTGGCTGTCGGCGCATTCGCGAGGCTGGGACTCGATATCGCCGAAGGTATTCGTGCTCAAGGTATTGGAGTGCAGGTACTTGATCCCCGATGGGTAAAGCCAATCCCGGTCGCACTTCTGGACCGAGCCCAGGACTCGAACTTGGTAATTGTGCTGGAAGATGGAATCAGGGTTGGCGGAGTCGGTGCAGCTATAAGTCAGGGACTTCGTGATCGAAACAACGATGTCCCGGTGAGAAATTTTGGTACACCACTGGCGTTTCTTGACCATGCTAAGCGCGCTGCAATTCTCCACTCGGTCGGACTCAACTCCCAGGACATTACCCGTTTCATCACCGAATGGATGGCTCAACGCAATGGCGCCCATTCCCTCCATGGTGAACAGGCGCCAAGCGATTACTTGAAGTGATCGCGTCTAAGCCGGAACGCTCGCAACGCCTCGCGGTAGGAACGGTGTTTGGGAGATGCCTTCGCGATCCAGGTACGGTGTAATTCCGCCCAACCAGAATGGCCAACCGGCTCCGAGAATCATGCATAGATCGAGATCCTGCGGCTCCGAAACCACGCCTTCAGCAAGCATGAGGCGGGCCTCCTCTTCAACGGCAACCAAAGCTCGTTGCAGAATCTCGTCGGGGGTCATGGTGCTTGGAGCGTCACCGAAGATTGCCGCCACGCGTGGATCAAGAGTCTTATTCCCGTTGTCGTCCCATTGCCACACTCCGCCAATACCCTGTGAGACCAACTCACCCATCTTGGCTGAGACGTGGAATCTATCCGGGTAGTGTCCATTGAGCGTCTCAGCTACGTGCTGGGCTACTGCAGGTCCAACCATTTGAACTAAGACGAACGGTTCCATGGGAAGCCCGAGCTTGTGAACGGCTGAATCAGCATCTGCGAAGCTGGCCCCTTCGTCAACACAGGCAATTATTTCGCCAAGGAATCGATTGAGAAGGCGATTCACCACAAATGCGGGTGCATCTGCAACCAAGACACAGGATTTCTTAAGCCCTTTGCCAACGGCGAAAGCCGTTGCAAGTGAGGAATCGTCGGTTTTTTCGGCACGCGCTATTTCAAGGAGTGGCATGATGGCAACTGGGTTGAAGAAATGGAATCCCACCACTCTTTCCGGGTGTTTCAGGCCGCGCGCCATGTCGGACACTGAGAGTGAAGATGTATTTGTGGCCAACACGCATTCGGGAGTAACCACTGCTTCAACCTCCGCGAAAACCTTTTTCTTGACATCCATCTGTTCAAAAACAGCCTCGATCACGAAATCAGCGTCAGCGAATCCATCCTTCGAAGTCGAACCAGTGACGAGGGCCTTTAAGCGATTCGCTTTATCAGATGACACGCGACCCTTGGCAGCCAGTTTGTCGATTTCACCGTGGACATATGCAACCCCCTTATCCACTCGAGTTTGATCAAGGTCAGTCATAACGACGGGAACCATGAGTTGGCGCGCAAACAACAATGCGAGTTGACTAGCCATCAAGCCAGCTCCCACGATTCCGACTTTGTTCACGGGGCGAGCCAGAGATTTATCCGGGACTCCTGTTGGTTTCTTTGCGCGCCGCTGAACTAGATCGAATGAATAAAGTGATGCTCTTACTGGATCACTCATGACAAGTTCCGTAAGAGCCGCGTCCTCGGCGTCGAATCCTTCGGATCGCGAATTAGTCTTGGCGGCTGCAACAAGGTCGAGGGCCACGTACGGTGCGCGCGTTGCATTGTGAACTCGGGCATCCACCTGTGCTCGATATCCTTCCACGATCGCATCCCAGGTGGTTCGGTCAATGTCGGGTCGCGGCACAGTTATGTCTCCTCGCACAACTTGAGCAGCCCAGAGAATTGACTGCTCGAGAAAGTCAGCAGGGGCGAAAACGACATCCATAACTCCAAGACGTAAAGCATCCTGTGGTTTCATCTGCCGATTTTGGCTCATGGAATTCGAGATAATCACTTCCAGTGCATTTTGAGGGCCAATTAAATTAGGCAGTAACCACGCACCTCCCCATCCAGGGATAATTCCCAGGAAAACTTCAGGCAATGACAATGCTGCAGCATCGGCTGAAACAGAGCGATAATCACAGTGAAGTGCTAGTTCAAGTCCGCCACCCATGGCAGCACCGTTAACAAACGCGAATGTTGGAATCTTCATTTCACCAAAGCGACGCATGACATTGTGGCCCAATTTCCCAAAGGCGGCAATGATAGTTGGGTCGTTAACCATTTCAAGTGCGGAAAGATCAGCACCCACAGCGAAGATAAAAGGCTTTCCGGTGACCGCAATGGCGGCAACACCAGGCGTGCCGTCGATTTCATCCAGCGCCGCATTGATCGATGCCAACCCCTGTGGACCAAATGTCGAGGGTCGAGTGTGATCTTTACCGTTATCCAATGTGATCAAAGCCATGGTGCCGGCACCCAGAGGCATATCGAGATACCGAACTCTCGCTTGGGTGACTACTTCATTGGGGTTCGCGAGTGCGTCTTGATCCGAATTCGACATTAGTTGGCGCTCCCTTGAAGATTTTCCCAAATAATTGTGCCGCCCATGCCTAAGCCAATACACATGGTGGTGATTCCGTACTTTGCGTTTGGGTTGGTAACAAAGTCGCGCGCCAGATTCGCCATCAATCGAATTCCACTTGAAGCCAGTGGGTGGCCCACCGCAATAGCTCCACCCATGGGATTAACCCTGGGGTCATCGTCAGCGATCCCAAAGTGATCAAGTAAAGCGAGTACCTGAATGGCGAAAGCTTCATTGATCTCAAATAGGTCGATATCTTTGATCGACAGGCCTGCTTTGGCCAAGGCCTTCTCGGTACTTGGTACCGGTCCAACACCCATGACCTCAGGTTCTACTCCAGCAAAAGCGAAACTCACCATCCGCATTTTTTTGGTGAGACCAAGTTGATCCGCCACTTTTTCATTTGCCAGTATCGCTGCGGTTGCTCCATCGGATAGCCCAGACGCGTTACCCGCAGTTACTCGTCCATGTGGTCTAAAGGGAGTCTTCAGAGTAGCTAAACCTTCTAGTGAGGTTCCTGGTCGAGGTGACTCATCTTCGGTAACCAAAGTGACACCGGCCTCACTTGAGCGCGCTGCCACCGGAACAAGGTCAGGTTGTATCAATCCATTTGCATAGGCCTTTGCCGTTTTTTCCTGCGAAGCGAGTGCGAAATAATCACAACGCTCTTTAGAAAGATGAGGGAATCGATCGTGCAGGTTTTCGGCGGTTTTTCCCATCAGCATTGCTTCCGGATCAACAAGTCGTTCCGAGAGGTACCGCGGATTTGGATCTATTCCTTCGCCCATCGGGTGATGTGTCATGTGCTCAACTCCACCAGCGATCGCAAGGTCATAGGCACCTGCCATGATTGCACTGGATAACGTCGTGACGGCGGTCATGGCCCCAGCGCACCACCTGTCAATGGAGTACCCGGGTACAGAAGACGGAAGTCCTGAAAGAAGAGCTACCGAACGGCCAATGTTCATTCCTTGGTCACCGGTCTGAGTCGCAGCCGCGATCGCGACATCGTCAATCTTCTCCGGTGGCAAATTGGGGTTTCGTCGCAGTAGTTCCCTGATTACCTTGACTACCAGATCATCTGCTCTCGTTTCTGCGTAGAGGCTTTTTGCTCGAGCAAAAGGAGTTCGAGCCCCGTCAACAAAAACCACATTTTCACGATCTGCCATTGATTCCTCCTCAGGAAATCCTTATGTTACCCGCTAGTAACTTAGGAGTCGAGGGGAATCACCGAACATCTTGGTCCAGGGGCACAATGGCTGCCTTGGGCGATGGAGCAGTTCTGCCCGCCCACACGATTGGAGACACGAGTTCGATTTGCCATTCGCGAGCCCCCGAGTCCCGTAACCGGCTGACGAGATCGGATTCACTCGGCGGCGGGGGATCCCAACATATCCTTCGGATTAGTTCTGGGAGCATCAAATTCTCCACCGGAATGGACAACTTTTCCGATAGTTCAAATAAATGGAATCGGACATAGTCAAGTCTGCCCAGGGCCGCAGGATTTTTTTCCATCCACACTTTGGGAGGCGGTGGAGCATCACTTCGGGGAGGAATTCCGGGGAGCTCAGACTCGGGGAGTGCCTGTGCGCGTTCAATAGCGGCCCACCATGAGCGGTCATACTTCTGGGCACCTCGCCCATTAAACCCCTTGATGGCAAAGAGTGCGCCTATCGAGGCTGGATTGGACTGCGCTGCAGCAATAATTGCGCGGTCGGGCAAAATTCGCCCGGGTGCCGTATCTCGCCGCCGGGCAATATCATCGCGGGTAATCCACAGTTCCCGAACAATTGCCCGATTACGCGGTGATCGGATTGAGTGCACGCCCGATGTTCGACGCCACGCCTCTCCGGTTGGCTGGCGTGGACTCCAATGCACCAGCGCTGCAAACTCTTGCACGGCAATATGCCATTTATCCGCTGTCTTAAGGGATTCTTCGAGTGAAGCGCGCAGTTCTACCAGTAATTCAACATCCAGGGCTGCATATTTCAACATATCTGGAGTGAGCGGGCGCATTGACCAATTGGCGGCGCCATGTCCCTTCTCAATATATTCGCCGAGTTCGGAGCCAATGAGCCCGGCTAACCCCACGCGCTCCCGACCAAGTAGACGACCCGCTAATTCAGTGTCAAAAAGCTTAGTGGGTTGTAGCCCAACTTCGCGCAAGCATTCAAGATCCTGGGTAGCCGCGTGAAGAATCCATTCCGCCTCATTTAATGCACCCGCGATAGGCGATAGATCGGCTGAAGTAGGGTCGATGAGCGCCGTTCCTGAGCCCTCCCGTCTCACTTGAATCAGATATGCCCGCTGAGAATAGGTAAATCCTGAGGCTCGCTCGGCATCTATGGCAACGGGGCCTTTACCTTCGGCCAACCGATCCCGATACTCCGCTATCTGCTTCTCGGTCGTTAAAACCGGGCCGAGTGGTTCACGTAAGGAGAAGGGAACGCGTGGTGTTTCAGTCTCCATGTCCAGATTGTCTGAGTTAGGATTATCTGAGTCATGCGTGTCCGAGTCAACCACGGCGACGCGCAGAGAGAACCGGCACGACACCATCGAAGAGTGGGGTCAGACCTCCGGCCATTTCGAGACAGGTGATCCACGCCTGCTCATGAAGTACGAGTGGATCCACCGGGGATTTGGGCGCTAACTCGGTAGGAGTCCATGAGGCACGAACCTCTACAAAGCCATCGGATGGCCGTTGGCCTAGTGATCCGAAAGACTCACCGAAATTCGTGGTTACGGTGCCACCCAGTTCAAGGATGGAAAGGTCCGATGTGGCCTCGGTGACCCATGACCATGCCACCTGCCTGAGTAAATCGTCGTGGAGGAGTTCGGACTCAAGATCCGCGCGAATAAATATCACCACCCGAAATGTGCCATTCCATTCGTCCACACCATCGGGATCATGCAGAAGCACAAATCTTCCGGAAAACGCGTCGGAATCGGTATCAGCCGGTTCCGCGGTCAGAGCTATAGAGTGAGGGGCAAGTCGTGCGGGAGCCGGCACTTCACTGAGAGCAATATCGGATCGAGCCACAAACCCGCGAATTCCCTCGGTGGCCTGGGCAAAAATATCCGGATCATTGCCTACGGCTCGCATTTAGCAAGGTTAATCACAGAGTCGGCAGGGAGGTCGCTGGCGCGCCGTGCGCCATGAGTCTAGTTTGATGGCGCGAAGGAGACACTTATGGAATTGATGCAATATCGGAGGTCCGTGGGCGTTTGGTAGCCCTCGCCCTCAAAAACATGGCCTAAATGCCCACCACATTGGGCGCATCGGACTTCGGTGCGAATTGAGCCCATGCTGCGATCTTCCAGGTACACAACAGAATCGCCAGCCAGGGGCGTGAAGAAACTCGGCCATCCGCAATGCGACTCAAATTTGGAGTCGCTGGTAAATAACTCATTTCCACACGCCCGACATGAGTATGTTCCAACAGCCGAATTATTCGTGAACTCGCCCGTGTAGGCAGGTTCGGTACCCGACTCCCGAAGCACGTGGTACTCCTCCGGGGTCAATTTTGCTCGCCACTCAGACTCGGTAAGTGCCACCGAATAGGGGATTCCATCAGGACGAATCCGATCGTCGCCTGCGGGTGAATGTGATGACATGGTTCAACTGTACGTGGCAATCATCAGGACTGCTTGATCGGTTCATGGGATGATTTGGCCATGTACTCTGAGTTGCTCGAAAACGCTGGTTCGTGGCTTTCCGAAGATGATCTCGAACAGGCGAGGGCTAACCTGCCGATTGTTTACGTTGATGCCATTCCTGTCCGTGTTGACTCAACCGGAATGGTCACAGAAGTCGGCCTTCTTTTACGCGTTCTTCCCGATGGCTCCATCAGCAGAGCCGTTGTATCCGGTCGAGTGCTATACAGGGAACGGGTCCGTGACGCCTTAGTGCGGCATTTGGAAAAGGACCTAGGACCCATGGCTCTACCAAAGTTACCGGCGTCGCCTCAACCGTTCACGGTTATCGAATATTTCCCGGACGCATCGGTGACAGGCTTCCACGACCCTCGTCAACACGCCATTTCTTTGGCGTTCATTGTTCCAATCGAAGGTGAATGCGCACCGTCACAGGATTCACTCGATTTGATCTGGATAACACCCCACAGAGCCACGAGTAGTGAATTTGAATCCGAGATGGTAGGCGGTCAAGGCAGGCTGGTTCGGATGGCCTTAGCACATGTAGGTCTATTGCCCTAATGGGTAGCTGGGAAAATCAGGTGGAGTCTTATTGACCTTCCCTATCAAGGCAGCATGCAGATCTGATCGTCCGAAGGCGTAACCCATTTCGATGAAAGCATCGTCCGCGGAATCATTGAAATCTGCTAATTGTGCTCTTAAAATCTGTGCCTTAATGGCAGCTATTGAGGCTGGCGAGCAATAAGTGGCGAGCTCGCGAGCACATGAGTAGGCGTCTGCGAGCGGGTCGCTTGACACATCATTCACGAGCCCAATTTCCTTTGCGGTGACTCCATTAATTGTTCTGCCGGTCAGGAGCAGATCCGTGGCGGCTCCCAACCCAATAAGTCGTGGTAATAGCCATGCGACGCCATATTCCGCAATGAGACCCAGGCGCGAAAAAGTAGTGCTCAAAGTGGCATCTGAATGTACAAATCGAAAGTCGGAACTGATGGCAATCACAAAACCCAAGCCGGCAGCGGGACCGTTGATAGCAGTAATGACCGGAGTGCCTAAATGCAAAATTTTGCCTGGTACCGTCTGGTGGCTTTGTCCCTTGAGAAATCCCTGCACAACGTCCGGATCTGTACCCAAAACACTTAAGTCAGCCCCTGAGCAGAAACCTCGGCCGGCGCCGGTTACCACTATGACCCTAACTTGTGGGTCTTGGTCTGCAAAAACAAGCAGGTCCGAGTAGGTATGAATCATGTCCGGCAGTAACGCATTGAGTTTCTCGGGACGATTAAATGTAATGGTGGCTATTCCGTCCGCACTGGAATAGGTCACGAAGTTCGTAGCGGGAGCGTCCATGACGCATTCATACCAGTTAATCCCTTGAGCAATGCCTTAGGCTGTGTTTTTACAGAGATGCTGAGGAGTTGGTCATCATGAAAAATGAAATTGGTTCCGCGCAAGATAAACCCGGTATGCGAATCACATGGCGGGGGGTAGTTCTAGTAATCATCGTTTTCGTGCTGATTGTGTTCGGTGTACAAAACCTTGAGAGTGCTCAGGTGAGTTTCCTTGGCATGCAATTCAGTGTTCCCGTTTGGTTACTTGTCTCTGGGACGTTCATATTGGGAATGCTCTTGGGCGGAGTGGTCAAAGGGACAGCCCGTAAGTTGCGCAAACCACGCGATGAAGTAACCAAGTAACTACCCGTCGTAGGGATCGATTCGCTCGTCATCGGTTTCATAATCAAAGAGAGAATCTTCTGAGCCGACAACATGCATGGCGGCATTCTCTGCGGGGATCCATGGTGATGGGTTTAGTCCACCAGCATGCATCGGATCATCGCTGGAGTCGTCGGCGTCTTCCATGGCTAGTACTTCCTCAACATCTTCCAATGGGTACACGTAACCATCCAGTGATCCCTCGCCTGCGAAGTCACCTTTTTCGCCTCGCATCGCATTGCGAATTGCCTCCGCCTCCATGATCATGGTGAGCCGTTCAGCCTGATCTGCGGAATCGCCACTTGGATCAGACCCATTCGCAGTTTCGCGGGCGACGTATGCCGGATTACTTGAATTATCGCTCATTCCTAAAATCTAACCCCTGATATACCGTGATGGATCGCCCAATGAGATATTCATGCAAGACTAGGGGCATGACGGCGTATGCAGAGGATTTATTAACTCTCGATCTCTTGACGCAACTAGAACCGGTTGTGGAGAAAGAATTGAATCGGCACAACTCTCAGGCAAAGCACTGGTACCCGCACGACTACATCCCTTGGGACATGGGTACCAACTTCGCTCATCTGGGCGGTGAAGATTGGACACCGGAGCAGAAGCGTTTTAGTGAAGTGGCCCGGACTAGCTTGATTATCAATCTCCTCACCGAAGACAACTTGCCCAGTTATCACCACGAAATAGCGACAATTTTCGGTCGCGATGGTGCCTGGGGCGAATGGGTTGGGAGGTGGACAGCCGAAGAAGGTCGACATGGCACGGCCATCCGGGATTACCTTGTGGTGACAAGAGCGGTGGATCCGGTAGCCCTCGAAGATGCCCGAATGTCACACATGCAGGAAGGTTTTCAAGCAATTCATCCTGGGATTCTTGCTGGTCTCTCCTATGTCTCCTTCCAAGAGTTGGCAACTCGTGTCTCTCACCGCAATACTGGAATTGCGACGGGTGATCCGATTGCCGAGGCTCTTTTGCAGCGCATTGCTCTCGACGAAAATCTGCACATGATCTTCTATCGAAACCTTTTATCTGCTGCTTTAGAGATCGCCCCAGATCCAACAATGATTGCCATCATGCAAAGTGTGCGCGATTTTGCCATGCCGGGGCATGGCATCGAAGGGTTCCAGAGAAAAGCCGTTGAGATCGCTGTAGCGGGAATCTATGATCTCAAACAACACCGAGACGAGGTTCTCATGCCTGTTTTACGAAAGTGGCAGGTTTTCGAGCGTAATGATTTCGGTGCGGCGGGCGAAGCGGCCAGAGATGAACTCGCAGCGATCCTTGCTGATATGGATGTCAATGTGAACAGGTTCGAGGAGCGACGCGATGCCCTCCGGGCACGACTGGCTGCACGAGACTAGCCACGACATTACAGACTCAGGGGCGTGGCGCAATGCCGTAGTTTCGGCGCTGCAGACCGACGATGCCACAAGACTCGGCGAGCTCTTCAATCTCAGAGTTGAGGAGATCGGAACCGAGAAAGCCACCCAAGCGTGGCTTGAAATAGTTTCTGGTTGGGACTCCAGCGCGGTTACCGGATGAAAATTTTGTGTCCGAGGGGGGACTTGAACCCCCATGCCCTTTTGGGGCACTAGCACCTCAAGCTAGCGCGTCTGCCTATTCCGCCACCCGGACAGGGCTGCCGCTTTCACGGCGAATCGTAACTATACCGATCGGGATTTGGGCGGGGAATGGGTAGTCCATATGATTCCCGCAAGCAACCGCGATCTGGCTTGACCGCGAACTAAATGCGTGCAGGTGGCATGATCTCCGTATGGGCGAAGTCATTGACCTCACTGCGGCATCGCGCGCGGTATTGGAAGATGACGTTGTCGAGTTGACCCGAGGGCTTATTCGCATAGATTCCAGCAACTGGGGTGATTCGGCCGAGACTGTTGGCGAAGCAGAGGCAGCGGATTATTGCGCAGAGAAGTTACGTGAAGTGGGGTATGACCCGGAGGTTGTTGTCACTACATCAGATTCGCGTAGGGGTGTGGCACTGCGAATCCCAGGAACCGATTCAGGTGCCGATGCCATTGTGGTGCACGGACATTTAGATGTTGTGCCTGCCATGGCGGGTGATTGGACGCACCCACCGTTTGCTGCCGAAATTGATGCCGGTTTCATTTGGGGTCGTGGTGCTGTGGACATGAAGAATATGGATGCCATGATCTTGGCAGTGGTTCGCCATTGGGCTCGGGAGGCGATTCGCCCGCGCCGGGACACGATCATTGTCTTTTTCCCGGATGAAGAAGCCGGAATGCAACACGGATCTCAATGGTTTGTGCGCAATAGACCAGATATTTTTACAGGCGCCACCGAGGCGATTGGCGAAGTCGGTGGCTTTTCTCTCACCATTCGAGACGACCTCCGGTTGTACCCCATCCAAACGGCGGAGAAGGGAATTCGCTGGCTTCGATTAAGAGCGGCCGGCAAGGCTGGACATGGAAGCATGATTCAGAATGACAACGCGGTCACAGAGCTGGCACGAGTGGTCACTCGAATTGGTGACCACAAGTGGCCGATTCGACGCACTAAGACTGTCGATCAATTCTTGGAATCACTTTCTCAAACCTACGGTGTTGAGATTGATCCAACAGACTCTGCAGATGTCATTCAAAAACTGGGCACTCTTGGTCTATTGGTGGGAGCGACTTTGCAGAACACGGCTAACCCATCCATGCTCAATGCTGGTTATAAAGTAAATGTCATTCCCTCAGAGGCATTCGCACACGTTGATGGACGCGTGCTACCAGGTTATGAGAACGAATTTGATGAAACCATCAAGCAATTAGTCGGTGACCGTGTTGACATGGAGTGTTTGAACAGTGACATCGCCATTGAAGCGCCGTTCGACACTTTGACGGTAGATTTGATGGCAAGCGTTTTGCGACAAGAAGACCCGGGTTCAGTAGCAGTACCGTACATGATTTCGGGTGGCACAGACGCAAAAGCGTTGAGTGCCTTGGCAATCAATTGCTACGGTTTCTCGCCGTTACAGATGCCTGCCGGATTAGATTACTGGAGTCTTTTCCACGGGGTCGATGAACGTGTCCCGGTCGAAGGTCTGAAGTTTGGTGTGCGGACCTTGGATCGTTTCATGCAGCAGGTGTGAGGAAGCCGCTCTACTCAACATCCCTTGGGAACTCGAATTATTTTGCGTCTAATGCGCACCTTTTTCCGACCATCACGATAAATGCGTGTTTGGTCCAACTCCCAGCGACCTCGTTCGGCCTTGAAGGTAAGTAGCTCTCGAGTTTCCTCGAGACCAGTCTCTCGTGAAAAAAACAACTCCCGAAATTCCCAGACAGATTCATTCATGTTATGTGTCACATGCCCTCCCATGGGTAAGAAAGAAATAATAAAAAACCAATGGGAAGTTGATCACCGGCGCTGAGCCCAGCCTGCCTCTGGGTAACCCATGGGCGGCTCCGATACGTCGTCGAGCGCTGCTTGGATTTCTTCTGGGAGCGTGAGTTCGTTGCTTCCGAGAACAAGTACGAGCTGTTGCGCTGTTCGAGCTCCCAGAATTGGGGCAACCACCCCGGGGCGATCGCGCAGCCAGGCCAATGCAACCTCAGCTGGACTTGCACCCAGTCCCTCAGCTGCAGTGGATAGAGCATCAACTATTCGCTTGGCTCTTTCATCTCGATAGGCATTGACAAATGCACTTGTGTCAGGGTGAGCTCCGCGCGAGTCAATAGGAATGGAGTGGCGATACTTTCCGGTGAGTACTCCGCGGCCAAGTGGTGACCAGGGCAGTAATCCGATTCCAAGAGACTTGGCAGATGGAACAATCTCCCGTTCTACTCCACGCTCGAGGAGGGAATACTCCATTTGAGTTGTGATAATCGGGTTACTCCCGTTAATGCTCTGAATTGTGCAAGCTTGGGAGGTTTGCCAACCGGAGTAATTTGAAATTCCAATGTATCGGACTTTGCCAGATGCCACAGCAGAGTCCATCGCGTGAAGGGTTTCCTCGATTGGAGTTAGTGGATCCCATGCATGCAATTGCCAAAGGTCAATTGTTTCAACATCGAGCCTTTTTAGACTGCGGTCCAATGCGTCGAGTAAGTGGCGGCGGCTGGCGTTAAAGCGTCTCTCAGTACTAGGCACGGAAACAGCTTTGGTTGCCAGGACAATGTTGTCCCGGCAATCGAATTCCTGGATGAGGGTACCCAACATTTCTTCGCTCACACCATCGGCGTAGACATCAGCCGTGTCGACCAGGTTGCCACCGGCATCGAGGAACGCAGCCAACTGATCACGGGCATCGTATTCATCGGTGGTTCGACCCCAGGTCATGGTCCCGAGTCCCAAATTCGCCACTCGAATTCCAGAATTGCCCAGAGGCCGCATGTGCATGGCATTACCGTAGTGCCCCGCTGCGGGGATTTACGTGCTGCGACACCGTAGGCTGCGCCTATGAAACTAGCGGTGAATTTGGGATATTGGGGCGCAGGCAATGACGCCGACAATCTGGAAGTGGCTCGCGAGGCAGATCGAATCGGATACTCCTGCGTGTGGGCGGCCGAAGCGTATGGCTCCGATGCGGCCACTGTTCTGACGTGGATCGCGGCTCAAACAAGTCAGATTGATGTGGGAAGTGCAATATTCCAAATCCCAGGTCGAACTCCCGCGAATACAGCCATGACAGCGGCAACCCTTGACACTTTGTCCGGCGGACGTTTTCGTTTAGGTCTTGGTGTCTCGGGTCCACAGGTTTCCGAGGGCTGGCACGGCGTCCGTTTCACCAAACCCCTCACCCGCACGAGAGAGTATGTCGACATTGTGCGCCTGGCATTGTCCCGACAGAGAGTGAGCTACAACGGCGAATTTTTCACCCTCCCATTGCCCGATGGTCCTGGCAAAGCACTGACATTGACCGTCCATCCGGTTCGAGAGACTATCCCGATCTACCTAGCATCAATTGGCCCCAAGAATCTGGAATTGACGGGTGAAATCGCTGACGGTTGGCTTGCCATCTTCTTCGCGCCAGAAAATGCGCCAGAATTGATGAAACCACTTTTGGAAGGGCGGGCAAAAGCCGGCAAAACCATGGATGGATTCGATGTAGTGCCGACGGTGCCGGTCGTGCCGGGTGCAAATGTTGAAGAGTGCGCCAATTACGTGCGACCCTATGCAGCTCTGTACGTCGGAGGTATGGGCTCACGCGATAAGAACTTTTATAACCAACTGGCCGTTCGCATGGGCTATGAAGAAGCGGCAATTGAGATCCAAGAAAAATATATGGCCAAGGATTACGCTGGTGCCGCCGCGGCCGTACCTCTTGAATTTATAGATGCAACTTCACTGATAGGCCCGCCCGAACGAATCACGAAAAGACTTCCAGCCTACGCGGAAGCAGGTGTTACAACACTAAGTGTCGCTTCGTTTGCAGGGACGTTAGATGAACGGGTAGCCACACTGCATGTCATGAAGAAGGCTCTTTCAGACTCTGGAGTTGGCGACTAGCCCCGTGTCCTGGTTCGAATCCATCTTTCTGGGAGTTGTACAGGGTCTCACTGAGTTTCTTCCGATATCCTCTTCCGCGCATTTGTTGATTCTGAGTCAACTTTTTGGTTGGGAGGATCCAGGTGCCGCATTTACCGCTGTTACCCAAATTGGCACAGAAGCCGCGGTTGTCGTCTATTTTCGCAAGGACATTTGGCGAATAATGTCAGTGTGGTCACGCTCTCTGGTCACACCCGATCTGCGATCGAATCTTGATGCTCGAATGGGCTGGTACGTGATTATCGGTTCGATACCCATTGCCGTCATTGGATTCACCTTTGCGCATCAGATTGAGACGTCTGCGCGGAATTTGTGGCTCGTTGGTGTCATGCTTATCGTGTTTGGAATATTCCTTGGTCTAGCAGATCGCTTTGGACGGAAAGTCAAGACATTTGATCAATTGAATGTGCGCGATGGCCTGTTGTTTGGGTTTGGACAAGCGCTTGCATTAATTCCCGGAGTTTCAAGATCTGGTGCAACAATCACTACTGGACTGGTTCTTGGATACGATCGAATTACCGCAACGCGCTATGCATTTTTGCTTGCTATCCCAGCCGTACTCGGTTCGGGCATTTATGAAGCACGGAAAATCGGTGACGATAGCTACGTTTCCTGGGGTCCCACGATTCTGGCAACGGTAATCGCGTTTTTTGTTGGATTGGGGGTGATCGCATGGTTGCTCAGGTGGCTGACAACTCGTACATATGTACCTTTTGTGATTTACAGGGTCGTAGTTGGATCCTTGGTCCTCGTGCTTCTCAGCATGGGTGTCCTTGTGAGTTAGCGCCAGCCGCGATTGTGTCAAAATTGCCCACAGGGGAGTAGTCGCCCATTCGACGAATTATGGCCCCATTGTCCCTAGATTCCGCCACCTGCGAACAGAGGGGGATTTTCGAGCCCGCAATTCCATTGACGGCTACCGTTTTCCCATGGCAACAGTTCTCCTCATTCGTCACGGCCAGACGTCTGCGAATGTAAGTGGGATTCTTGCTGGAACATCTCCGGGAGTTCCACTTGATGACACCGGTGTCCAGCAAATTACGGAGTTGGCAAAAGCCCTTAAGGGCATGGCTCCACAAGCCTTAATCACATCTCCCATGGAACGCACCGTTCGCACCGCAGACATCCTCGCTCAAGGGCTATCGACGGCAGATTTGCCACTTCAGATACAGCATGAGCCTGGGTTAATTGAATGTGATTATGGATCCTGGACCGGCCAGCCGTTGGCGGAGCTTTCACAACATGACATGTGGCGTGCCGTTCAGGATCATCCAAGCTCAGTGGTGTTTCCAGGGGACTCCGGCGAAGCCATGTCACACATGCAGAGTCGGGCCGTAGCATCTATTCGCCGCTGGAACGACGTACTCGGACCTGAGTCGCTGTATATCGCTGTGAGTCATGGTGATGTGATTAAATCGATCATTGCCGATGCACTCGGCATGCATCTGGATCATTTCCAAAGAATTGTGATAGACCCCGGATCAGTGTCAGTCGTGCGATACGCAAGTTTGAGGCCATTTGTTGTGGCGACAAACGCGAGTGGGGAGAGGGTGTCGCGCTTTATCACGGCGGCAGCCGAACACGGATCTGATGCGCCCGTCGGTGGGGGTTCCTCATGACAAGAAGAGTCTTGGAGTACCGCCTACCAGAGAGATTTGTTGTTGGAACGGTTGGCATGCCGGGTGAGCGCACCTTCTATTTGCAGGCAAAATCTGCGGGCCAGCTCACATCGGTGGCATTTGAAAAGCAGCAAGCCATTGTCCTGGCGGAACGCATCGATCAGTTACTCGACGAAGTCAGGGCGTCCCGTGATCCACAAAATTTAGTGCCCGAAGCGGCACCTGTTGAATTAACTGATTCTGATCCATTGGACATGCCACTCATGGAAGAGTTTCGAGTGGGTGCCATGGCATTGGGCTGGGATGAATCAGCTCTTGCCGTAGTCATTGAAGCTCACGCAATAAGCGAGGAAGATTCAGCGGTGCCCGAGTTGGGCGAAGATGGTGAGGAAGGACCAGACACACTTCGGGTGTGGCTCAGTGCACCATATGCGCGATCTTTTGCCGATCGAATCCGCAATGTTGCGCAGGCCGGCCGACCGCCATGCCCGTTTTGCCAACAGCCGCTAGATGCCGATGGTCACATCTGTCCACGGGCCAATGGCTACCTGCGACGAGGATAGTTTTCACCGTGAATGCCCATTACTCCATTGAGGTACGGGGACAATTATCCGAAGCAAGCAATGCAACATTTTTTTGTGTGGATGCCGCGAGTGGCAAGGAGTACGTGTATAAGCCGGTCCGAGGCGAGCGTCCATTGTGGGACTTTCCAGATCAATCGCTATCAGGTCGAGAGATTGCGGCTAGCGAGATGGACAAACTCCTCGAGTGGGACCTCATCCCCTCCACGGAATGGCTTTCCAATGGTCCGTTTGGCGAGGGCATGATCCAGGAATGGATTCCAGAGATAGACGCAGATCGCCCGGTAAATCTCTTCTCACCCGGATCCGTCCCTTCCGGTTGGATCAATGTCCTCCAGGGTCACACTCAAGGCGGTGACTCAATAGTCCTCGCACATGCCAATAACGAGTCCTTGCAAAAGTTGGCGCTGTTTGACGCGATCGTCAATAATGCCGATCGAAAAGCGGGTCATATTCTTGCGGTCAACACCGATCGATTTTTCGGAATCGATCACGGAGTCTGCTTTCATGACGAGAATAAGTTGCGCACGGTGATCTGGGGATGGGCCGGCTCACCCATTCCTCCGGAGCTACTTCACACCTTGAAAGTGTGCGCAGAGCGACTCGGAGACCCATATCAGCCAATCGATAGATGGCTGAGTCCTGCTGAGAGAACAGCATTACGCGCACGGCTCGAGAACCTCATTTCAACGGAGATATACCCTTCGCCTTCACCTGAATGGCCTGCAATCCCTTGGCCAGTTTTCTAATCCTCTGCAGATAGGCTCATGCAGTGAAGAGTTGGGAAGCACCTGATACACCCCAGTTGCCCGGCCATGGGTTAGAACTTCGACTTTTTGATTCAGCAACTCAAAGCATTAGACCAACAGCGGTTGGTCAAACAGCTTCCATCTACGTGTGTGGAATAACTCCCTATGACGCCACCCATATTGGTCACGCAAACACATATGTTGCCTTTGATCTATTGAACAGACAGTGGCGAGATAGCGGGCATTCAGTGAATTTCGTTGAGAACGTGACCGATATCGATGATCCCCTACTAGAGCGTGCGGTCGCAACCGGACAAGACTGGCGTGTTATTGCTGAACGGGAGACTGCCTTGTTTCGTGAAGATATGCATGCATTGCGTGTTCTTCCGCCTTCGCACTATATCGGGGCAGTTGAGTCAATTCCAGATGTTGTTACGCTTGTCGAGCAACTACAAAGTCAAGGCGATGTCTATTCCGTAGGCGGTGATTTGTACTTTCGAATCTCCCGCAGTCAGGGATTCGGATCCGTATCTCATTTGAATCACGACGAAATGATTGCGTTGTTTGGGGAAAGGGGCGGAGACCCAGATCGGAAAGGAAAAGAAAACCCACTGGATCCCCTTCTGTGGCAATTAGAGAAGCCCAATGAACCTGCGTGGGACACACCGCTCGGGCACGGGCGACCGGGTTGGCACATCGAGTGCTCGGCAATAGCTTTGAAATACCTCGGATCAACCATCGATGTACAGGGCGGTGGATCTGACCTTGTCTTCCCGCACCATGAAATGAGCGCTGCGCAAGCCGAACAATTCACTGGCCAGATTCCATTTGCACGATTTTATGTCCATTCCGGGATGGTCTCGTGGCAGGGGCACAAGATGTCTAAGTCACGTGGAAATCTGGTATTTGTTTCTGTCCTTCGACAAGAAGGGGTAGATCCCATGGCAATCCGACTGGCCCTTCTTGCACACCATTATCGAAGTGATTGGTCATGGACACCGCATGGACTGCAGGGAGCAAGCGATCGGCTTGGTCTGTGGCGCCAGGCTGTCGCGCAACCGCTGACCATGCCTAGTGACAACCTGCTTATTCGGGTGCGTCAAGTCCTCAGCGATGATCTGAAAACGCCGAGCGCGCTTGATGCCATAGATTTTTGGGCCCGGGAAACGGTTTCAGGGCGGGGAAGTGAACCAAACGGAGGAACATTGGTGCGGGATCTTTGTGACGCGTTGCTGGGCATTAAACTCTAGTCAGTTTTTTCCACGTGCCCGCCGAATCCCTTCCGCATAGCATTCAGCACCCTATTTGCAAAGAGATCCATGTTTCGTGACGTAAATCGGGAAAATAACGCTGCCGTAATAACGGGGGTGGGCACGCCTTCTTCGATGGCGGCGATTGAGGTCCACCGACCCTCACCAGAATCAGACACCTGCCCACCAAATTCAATTAATTCAGGACTTCTACGCAGTTCACTGGCAGTGAGGTCTAATAACCATGAACTGATAACTGAACCTCGCCTCCACACCTCTGCTATCTCTGGAATGTCGAAACTGTATTGATACATTTCAGGTGCGTTCAGCGGAGCTGTCTCGGCGTCGGCTGACTCACGTTCGGAGCCCGCATTGGCATGTTTCAGCACATTTAGACCTTCAGCAAATGCCGCCATAACCGCGTATTCGATTCCATTGTGAACCATTTTGACAAAGTGCCCAGCTC
Organism: Candidatus Nanopelagicales bacterium; assembly: GCA_018401415.1. Taxonomy (GTDB): domain Bacteria; phylum Actinomycetota; class Actinomycetes; order S36-B12; family S36-B12; genus UBA4592. Next base: position 462,244 of record JAGYKV010000017.1, read on the forward strand.
CATGTGGGCCACAATGCAGCCAGCCATCTTCCGCGGGGGATAGTTCGGATTGGGAGTCTGTTCGGGGGGCGGTCGCGAGGCCTGGAGCTAATGTGCTCCACAGGTTCGTAAGTCGCCCCACGGCAACGTCGGTGCCACCGATCATGAGTGAGTATCCGCGTTCGAGGCCCCAGATGCCCCCCGAGGTACCGACGTCAATGAATTCAATTCCCAGCGGGGATAGTTCTTGTGCGTGGACAAGGTCATCGCGATAGTACGTGTTACCACCATCAATAATGCAGTCACCTGACTCGAGCAGTGACATGAGCTCAACTATTACTGAATCCGTTGGCTTCCCCGCGGGGACCATGACCCACACAGTCCTCGGGACGGATAATTGAGCGACCATGTCGGGAAGGGAAACTGTCGCACTGGCACCAAAGTCTTGAAACTTTTCTACCAATTGGGGGTCTCGATCGCACCCAATCACGTGATGCCCTCCCCGAATGGCTCGGAGTCCGATATTGGCACCCATGCGCCCGAGGCCGACCATACCGATAGTCACGGACTTGGGCGGTTCGGAGAGTGACTTGCTATTGACATTTGCATTCACAGTTGCTCCTCAGTTCAATTGTGGTGTATCTCGCGTATCAAAGAGCCTTGGGTATTGAATGTCTGTGGTGTGTAGGTGTGCAAGGCTAGGTTAGTGACCGATCCAATGGAAACGCCCGCATGGGCTGAGTTGACCACATTGGCCAAGAGAGACCTACCCCTCAAGGCTTTGATCGAGCAGGATCGCACATATTTGAGACTATCTGCGCCGGGAATCTCAGCAGACTTTTCCCGACAGCGGGTAGATACCCACGTTTTCCAGTCACTCATCGAATTGATTCATCAAACTCACGTGACGGAACTTCGTGACTCCATGTTCAGCGGCGAACCCATCAATTCAACAGAGGAGCGCTCGGTCTTGCATGTGGCCTTGCGGGTCCCCTTGAATCAACATGTGACAGTCAAAGATGTGGATCTATCAGTTGGTGTCCATTTGGTGCTGGACAGAATGCGTAATTTCAGCGATCAGGTCCGCAGTGGTCAGTGGACGGGCGTAACGGGCAAGTCGATTAACCGTGTGATCAACATAGGTATCGGTGGTTCAGATCTCGGGCCCGCAATGGCGTGTCGGGCCTTACATGATTTTGTTACTCCTGAGATATCTTTCGCTTTTGTCTCAAATGTTGATCCAAATGATCTCAAGGAAGCGCTCGAAGACAGTGATCCGGAGCGAACGCTCTTCATTATTGTCTCAAAAACATTCACGACCGAGGAGACAATGCTCAATGCGCAGGCTGCCAAATCCTGGATACTCAAGGCTTTGCCGCAGTTAGACTCAATTGACATTGTGCAGCAACATTTTGTTGCGGTATCTACTAACTCCCTACGCGTTACTGATTTCGGTATCAATCTCACCAATATGTTTGGCTTTTGGGATTGGGTCGGTGGACGTTACTCCATGGTTTCCGCAGTGGGTCTGAGCACAATGATTGCCATAGGCTCGGCAAATTTCAATGACATGTTACGTGGTTTCCACGAAATGGATGAGCACTTTCGAACATCGCCGCCACATCAAAACATGCCCATGCTCATGGGGGCGCTTGCCGTCTGGAATAGAGACTTTCTTAATATTGAAACAACAGCAGTATTGCCCTACTCCCACTACCTAGGCAGGTTCCCGGCCTACCTCCAACAACTCACCATGGAAAGCAACGGTAAACGGGTGAGGAAAGATGGATCTCTGGTTCATTACAACACCGGTGGAATATATTGGGGTGAGCCAGGTACCAATGGTCAACACTCGTTTTATCAGCTGCTCCACCAGGGAACATCTATCGTCGCCTGTGATTTCATTGTGGTTGCCCGCGAAAACGGGGACGCAACTCGACAACAGTCGATTCTTGTGGCCAATGCACTGGCTCAGGCTTCGGTATTGTCTATTGGCGTTACTAGACAAGAACTCAACGCAGGTGGTAATGCACCCGATCTACTCGCCCATAAAGTGATGCCGGGGAACAGGCCGGTGTCACTTCTCATGATTGATAAATTGGATCCGCATTCATTAGGCTCCCTGGTGGCCCTTTACGAACATTCCGTTTTTACCCAAGGAGCAATTTGGGGAATCAACTCATTCGACCAATGGGGTGTGGAATTGGGCAAAAAGGTTGCCAGCGGAATCGCTCATTCGTTCTCCGACAATTCGCTCATACAAGACTTTGACGCCAGTACCCAATATTCGATCAAGGAATATCTTCGAATAAACCCGCAGAATTAAGGGTTTCTTCGACGCAGATATTTTTCGAATTCTTTCGCGATAGCATCTCCGGAAGCTTCAGGCAATTCAGCCGTGTCCCTAGCCTCTTCTAGTTGTGCGACATAGTCGGCGATTTCTTCATCGTCTTCTGCGAGTTCATTCACACCAACTTCCCATGCACGCGATTCCTCCGGCAACTCCCGCAGCGGTATGGGAATATCGAGAATATCTTCGAGGCGTTGAATGAGCGCCAGTGTCGCTTTGGGGCATGGAGACTGACCAACATAATGTGGGATGGATGCCCACAGAGAGACACAGGGGATACCGAATTGCGCACATGCCTGGGAGAGAACCCCAACAATGCCAGTTGGCCCCTCGTAATGTGACACATCAAGTTGCAACTCACTTAAGAGTTCCCTGTCGGATGCCGTTGCCGATATTGGAACTGGGCGAGAATGCGGATTATCAGAGAGCAATGCGCCCATGGTGATGACGAGTTCCACATCAAGTTCCGCCGCCAACCCAAGTATCTCCCTGGTGAACTGCGGCCACTTCATATTCGGCTCAATTCCTAAAATGAGCACAAAGTCCCGATCAGAATGTGAACCTTGAGCAACGAATACTTTGGTTGCTGGCCAAATCAGTCCACGTTCGCCCGAATCCGTCGTGTAGATATGCGGTCGATTGACCTGATAGTCGTAATACTCCTCCGGATCAAGTTCGAGTAGGATCTGAGCATCCCACACTTCGCTTAAATGCGTGACCGCACCGGATGCGCTTTCAGCAGCGTCATTCCAGCCTTCAAAGGCAACTATGAGAACAGGCTTTCGCAGCACGGGTAGATCATCAAATTCAATCATCGGTCAAAGTCGCTATGGTTGAAATCAATTCGGCCACTGAACTGGGCCGCTGAAGAGGGACGTCATGGAGACAACCGTACCAATTTTGGACATGGATCAGGTCGTTGTTGAGCAACAAGGGGATGCTTTCCGCTTTGGCAACATTCCATAAATCATCGCTTCGACAGATCACCACCCATGTGGGTACGCGAATCTTTTGAATATCGGCCAAATAATTGTATGCAAGGAGGCCATCAAGTACTTTCATGTGCCGGGTAAGTCCTAATTTGGTAACGAAGTCCCCGGATCCCGAGTCAACATAAGTTTCCGAGACCGCCTCCAACACTGGGCTGCTATCTGTGCCCCCCAACTCCTGATAGTGATTCACCAACATTTCCCGAGTAAACGGTCCAGTGGGGGGAGTTAATAGTTCTCTGAGTTCATCAACTGAACTCACAATATTGGGAATCAGATCCTGAGGGTTGAAAGCCCCACCGTCAATCAGAGTACAACTCAGTATTCGCTGGGATGCGCTAACAGCGATTCGAAGGGCGATCGACGAGCCCCATGAATGTCCCACAATGTGCGCCGAGGATATGTCAAGAACATCCATGAGATCTATGACATCCTGCGCAACACTCTCAATACTGAAATGTGAATCGGGGCCGAAGTCCTGTGAGTCACCATGCCCACGAAGATCAACAGCAATACAGGAACGTTGTAATTCATGTTCAACAAGCTGCCAATACCGGGATTGTTGTGACAGGCCGTGTAGCAAAATTATGGGTGGGTCGGTGAGATGGGATTGCCCACGATAAAAGATTCGTTCCCCACTCTGCACACAAAAGCTAGCACTCTGTCCAATATTCACAGGATTACTCTCGCAGTAGGGTTAAGCGTGCGGTTACCCAAGGCGGTTCTTTTTGATTTGGACGGTACTTTGCTGGAGTCTGAACATTTGTGGCTCAGAGCGGAGCAACGCACCATGGCTCATTGGGACATTTCATGGTCACCCAGTGACCAACAGGCATGTTTGGGCGGCCCGTTGGAACGAGTGGTTGCCTATATGCATGAATTAACCGTATCTGCGAATCTCGCACCACAACCCACCTCCCAGGAGATATCTGATGCATTGATTTCCAATATTGTGCATCTTTTTTCCACTACGGAGATCGAGTGGCGCCCGGGCGCACGTGAAATTGTGTTGGAGACGCACAGGCTGGGGATCCCTACCGCGATCGTCACCGCTTCATGGCGGGTGTTGCTTGATGCGGTATTGGAAATCATGTGTGATCACGTTGGCAACTTCACGATCTCGGTAGCAGGGGATGAAGTTGCACACTCAAAGCCCGATCCCTATCCGTACCTGGAAGCATCGCGATTACTGCGTGTTGGTATTGAGTTTTGTCTTGCCATCGAGGATTCTCCAACTGGTACCGCTTCGGCTGTCTCCGCGGGGGCGCCGACTGTCGCCGTTGAGCACTTGGCGCCAATATCTGTGCCAGGGGCGGTCGTGATGAATAGTCTCCACGGGCGCAGCCTCGAGGAATTGTGGCTACTCGCCCGAAGCGTTGAGGGAAGATCGGAGCGCATTCTCAACGAGTGAGGTTCCTGACGTCCATAGGTGTCGGGCAGGAAGTTGAGGCGGAGTTCCATCAAATGAGGGGCAGATCGACTTGAAGGAGCACCAGTTACACAATTTGCTCGGTGAGGGAGCGAATACCCCCAATTCCGCTGAACGCTCAATCGCGGAACGAATTGCCAGGATTCTCTTTTCCGTTGCGATCAAGTCGGAGACATCGGGTTGGTATCGCAGAAATTTTCCATCTCCCAAATACATGATTTGAAGCGTGTGCGGAATGTCCTGGGTAATTTTCCACCATGCCAAAGCATAAAAGCGCATTTGGAACATTGCCTTTTCTCCATAGCGCTCACCAGGTGATTTACCGGTCTTGTAGTCGACAACTCTGATCGCGCCTTGGGGACTTTTATCGACACGATCAATGAAACCTCGGATACTGAAATCATCTGCGAGTTCCACACTCAGCGCCATTTCGCGGGCAAAGGGCTCCAATCGGTTTGGATCCTCCATCGCGAAATATGTATCAAGAAGAGGTGTCACCGATTCAAGTACGGTTTCAACGAAACTCGATGAATCTTCGACAGGATTTGGCTCGCCTACGATCACTTGGAACTCTTCTGGGCGCACTCGAAACAAATCAGCCAGTTCCAATTCAAAGATTTTCTTTGCCTCCGAGACAGTGCGCTCACCGGATGGAAGCTCAAAGATGTTCTCTAAAACTTTATGTACGAGGGTGCCGCGGATCGCTGCTTTGGAAGGCTCTTCGGGCAATTGGTCGATCGTGCGAAATCTATAAAGAAGTGGGCACTGAAGGAAGTCGGAGCTGCGCGATGGCGAGAGTGACGTGGGAAACACAACACAACCCTAGACACAATGACGGACACAACGAGGGATCTCAGAAGTTCCGGGGGCTAAAGTCCGACACGTGGCCAGAAAACTGATGTATCCGCCCGCGAGCCGAGGTCCCATTGAAGTGGGTCCCCGCCCGCGTGGTTTCTTGGCAGCAGGCGAACTTGTTCAAATGATTGATGCCAGGTCCAATAAGTACACGATCGCGCTGGTGGCGGGCGGTACTTTTCACAGTCACCGCGGGCAGATTCTTCACGACGACATTATTGGACGCCCGGAGGGAATCGTGATCACCAGTGACAGGCTGGTGGAATATCAGGTGTTTCGTCCGCAATTGGATGATTATGTACTGTCCATGCCGCGAGGTGCAGCTGTTGTCTATCCCAAGGATGCTGCCCGAATTGTGGGGCTCGCAGATCTGGGGGCGGGTTCGCGCGTGCTTGAGGCGGGTGTGGGTTCAGGGGCGCTCACCTGCTCATTGCTCCGAACCGTGGGAGGCCAAGGTGCGGTCGTGAGCATCGAGAAAAGACAAGATTTTGCCGAGGTCGCACAAGAAAACGTATGCAGGTGGTTCCGCGGGTACCCGAACTCTTGGACGGTCCAGGTGGCGGATCTTGCAGACTGGAATGTGTCACATTGGATAGCTGAGCATGGTGAATTTGATTCGGTGATCCTTGACATGCTCGCGCCATGGGAATGCTTCCATGTTGCAGAGACAGCTTTACGTCCAGGTGGCGCTCTGGTTGTCTACGTCGCAACCACGACACAGCTGTCTCGGACCGTTGAGATTCTAAGGTTGCGGGATATCTGGAGCGAGCCGCGTGCCGAGGAGTCCCTGCTCCGCACATGGCATCTAGATGGTTTATCTGTGCGCCCTGATCACAAAATGAACGGTCACACGGGCTTCCTCATTTCGACTAGGAAAATGGCTGCTGATCAAACGGCCATGAAACGCAAGAGAAGACCTGCTCCCGGTGCGTATGGCGAGGACTATCAGGCTCCTGCTATTGATACCCCTTTGACAGCTACGGCACAAGGGGATGGAGGGCCGTGAACACGCTGAAACGACTTTTTCGAGTTAGGGTGGCCATGATGAAAGGGGTACTTCATGTCACATGAAGCGGACATATCGCGGCTACAAGGGGAACTGGCTGCCCAACGCGACCACAATGAGCGCTTGATAAGTACCCTCCGCGAGGCACGCGAACAAATCGTGTCCCTCAAGACGGAAGTCGACCGACTTGCAGAGCCACCTGGCGGATTTGGCACGTTTTTGACTGCCCACCCGGATTCCACCGCCGACATCATGGTCATGGGAAAAAAGGTTCGCGTCGCGTTGAGTCCCGAGATTGATCGAACACTCCTGACTCTCGGGAGGGAGGTCCTGCTTAATGAGTCTCTAAACGTTGTTGGGGTTCTCGAGTTCGACAATATTGGCGACATCGTTGTACTCAAGGAAATGCTGGCACAGGACCGGGCACTTGTTGTCTCGCATTCAGACGAGGAGCGAGTTATTCGGATCGGTTCGCCGTTGTTCACCGAGACCTTGCGAGCCGGCGATACATTGTTATGTGACTCGAGAAATAATGTTGCTTTTGAGAAAGTTGCCCGTGCCGAAGTTGAGGAGTTGGTGCTCGAAGAAGTACCCGATATAAAGTACGAAGACATTGGTGGCCTTCGTGAACAGATCGAGGCCATCCGTGATGCAGTCGAGCTGCCTTATTTACACGCTGACCTTTTTGCCGAACACCAATTGAGACCACCAAAGGGAATACTCCTCTATGGGCCTCCCGGTTGCGGCAAGACGCTGATTGCCAAAGCTGTGGCAAATTCACTTGCACAGAAGGTGGTGGAGCGAACGGGCATGGGCGAGGGGAGATCATTCTTCCTCAATATCAAGGGGCCAGAACTACTCAATAAGTATGTCGGGGAAACCGAACGACATATTCGGTTAGTGTTTCAACGCGCTCGCGAAAAAGCTTCCGAAGGAATGCCCGTCATTGTATTTTTTGATGAAATGGATTCCTTGTTTCGCACAAGAGGGAGCGGAGTAAGTAGTGATGTTGAAAACACTATCGTTCCTCAGCTGCTAAGCGAGATCGATGGAGTTGAAGGATTGGAGAACGTTATTGTCATAGGGGCAAGCAACAGAGAGGACATGATTGACCCCGCGATCCTGCGTCCGGGTCGTCTCGATGTCAAGATAAAGATTGAACGGCCTGATGCTGAATCGGCTCGATCCATTTTTGCCAAATACCTCACCCCTTCCGTACCTCTGCATAAAGACGACCTGGATGAAAATGGCGGAGATGCTGCCTTGACCTGCAAAAATATGATCCAGCGTGCCGTGGAAAGAATGTATGCCGACTCAGATGAAAATCGATTCCTCGAAGTGACATATGCAAATGGCGATAAAGAAGTTTTATTTTTCAAAGACTTCAATTCAGGTGCCATGATTGAAAACGTTGTTTCCAGGGCGAAGAAATCCGCCATAAAGGATTTCCTGGCTACAGGTGAGAAGGGCGTTCGGGTTCAGCACCTTCTGGAAGCATGCCTCGATGAGTTTCGCGAGAATGAAGATCTTCCAAACACGACGAATCCTGACGACTGGGCTCGGATCTCTGGTAAGAAGGGGGAGCGTATTGTGTTCATTCGTACGCTGATTGAAGGTAAAAAGGGGACCGAACCAGGACGATCAATCAGTACGGTGTCAAATACCGGTCAGTATCTCTAGGACTACCGATTCAATGTCTGCTCGTCGCGTGATGGGAATTGAGACAGAGTTTGGTGTTTCTGTTCCAGGTCATCCCACCATGAATGCCATGGTGACGAGTTCTCACATCGTGAACTCATATGCAAGGCTCGTGGGGTTGGATCGTCCCACCCTTGCCCATTGGGATTACGAACGTGAGACACCGTTGAGGGATGCCCGTGGTTTTGACATGTCCAGATCAGATGCGCATCCTTCACAACTGACCGATGAGGATGACTCAGAACTCGGATTGGCCAATCTCATTCTGACAAATGGTTCTCGGTTCTACGTGGACCATGCGCATCCGGAGTACTCCACTCCCGAAGTCACCAATCCCAGAGATGCAGTTTTATGGGACCGGGCCGGAACGGTTATCGCTCAACGAGCGGCCAACGCTGGGCCAGTTTTCGATGGCCAAAAAATTCGCCTGTACAAGAACAATGTAGATAATAAGGGTGCTTCATATGGTTGCCATGAGAACTACCTCATGAAACGAGCGACCCCATTTGCTGAAATCGTGAGAACACTCATTCCCTTTTTTGTAACGCGACAGCTGTTTACTGGAACGGGACGGCTTGGTAAAGGCTCTGAAGGTCAACGGAAAGAATTTCAGATTTCCCAACGAGCCGACTATTTTGAGGTTGAAGTTGGACTCGAAACGACCCTCAAAAGGCCGTTGATAAACACACGTGATGAACCCCATGCCGATCCAGAGAAGTACCGCCGCCTTCACGTCATTATCGGGGACGCAAATTTGTCTGACAAAGCTACACTGCTGAAACTGGGGTCTACTTCCATTGTTCTCAGCATGATTGAGGCAGGTATCTCATTTGGTGACACATTGGATATCAAGGACCCCGTGCGTGAACTTACTCGAGTTTCTTATGACACCTCTTTAACGCATCAGCTCACCATGTCTACTGGTGCGAGCCAGACTGCGATCGAGATCCAGTTTCGCATTCTTGAGGCCGCGGTTTCATTCTGTGAACGTCAAAGCCAGGTAGATGGTGATACCCGCGAGGTTCTCCACCTATGGCAATCCACTTTAGAGTCTCTACAACGAGACCCCATGGAATGCGTATCAACTATCGACTGGGTGGCAAAGATGTCGCTCATGCAGGGCTACATTCGCAGGGATAACTGTTCGTGGGATGACCCTCGACTGGCCCTGCTGGACTTGCAATACAGTGATATTGATCCAACAAGGGGAGTAGCAGCCAAGTTGGAGGAGAAGGGGGCTCTCACCCGAATTTTCACAGATGCGGAAGTTGACTTTGCCGTGGAAAACCCTCCCAGCGATACTCGAGCCTTTTTTCGCGGCGAATGTATTCGCAGATATCCGGATAATATTGCAGCCGCATCATGGGATTCAGTTGTTTTCGATACCGGTGGAGACACGCTCCTCAGAGTCCCCACCCTTGAGCCATTAAAGGGCACCAAAGACAGCGTTTTGGCAGTCTTGGATGCCAGCCCAACCGCCGCCGAACTCTTGGATTCCTTGCGAGATCCCCCCTAGGGGTTAGTCTTAACCCATGCCATCACAGGACAGGATTCAATCGCGGGGATCCAAACGCGAGGATTCACTCGACGAAGCGGAAGTGACCTCGGTCGACTCTGCTCAGGCCTCAAGAGCTGAACTTGATCAGGATGTAGATTCAATCCTTGATGAAATCGATGATCTTCTTGAAGTTAATGCCGAAGATTTTGTCAAATCATTTGTTCAAAAGGGCGGACAGTGAATTCCTCTTCTTTCGCTGAATATCTGGAATCAACGTCAAGTACTTCGCGCATCCACTTGCCAGACCAATCCGGCGAGTCACACCTTGGTATTACCCACGGAACCACAATCGTGGCTTTGCGGTATTCACATGGGGTGATAATGGCCGGTGACAGACGCGCAACAACCGGCAACATTATTGCGCAACGCGATATCCAGAAAGTGTTTCCAGCAGATGAATTTTCGGTTGTTGGAATCGCGGGAACCGCAGGTCTGGCAATTGAATTGGTGCGTTTATTCCAAGTTGAATTGGAGCATTATGAAAAAATTGAGGGGTAACTCTATCAATTGATGGAAAGGCCAATCGACTATCTAGCTTGTTACGGTCCAATTTGGGACTGGCACTCCAGGGCCTTGCTGTTGTGCCACTCCTGGCGGGATTTGATCTACACCGTAAATTTGGTCGGATATTTTCTTACGATGTCACCGGTGGTAGGTATGAAGAACATGATTTCTACGCAGTGGGGTCTGGTTCGCATTTTGCACGCGGATCCTTAAAAAAGTTATTTTCCCTTGAACACACCGAACCTGATGCGGTTCGAGCAGCTGTCGAATCCCTCTACGACGCAGCCGACGACGACAGCGCCACAGGTGGTCCGGATATTAATCGGGGAATATACCCGTTGGTGTACCGAGTTGACGAACAAGGAGTTCACGAGATTTCGGCCGAGTTGGTGCGTGAACTCTCCCAGCAAATGCTTGCTGAACGAAAGTTGAATCCGAATGGGTCTCGAGCCCATGTGTCAACTGACACAAGCCCACTTGGTGATTCCCAGTGACGGTTCCCTACTACGTTTCACCCGAACAGGTCATTGCAGACAAAGCTGAGTTTGCCAGCAAAGGCATTAAACGAGGTAGGTCGGTTGTTGTAATGAGCACGGAGTCAGGCGTGCTTTTTGTTGCGGACAATCCATCACGTGCATTGCATAAGATTGGCGAAATCTATGATCGAATTGGGTTTGCCGCAGTGGGAAAATACAATGAATTCGAGAGTCTTCGGGTAGCTGGCATCCGGCTTGCGGACATGCGAGGGTTCTCCTATGACCGATCAGATGTCACGGTGCGGACTATTGCAAATGCTTATGCTCAAACCTTGGGATCGATTTTTATTGAAGCATCAAAACCCTATGAAGTTGAGATCGCTGTTGCGCAAGTAGGCACCAATCAACAATCTGATCAACTTTACCGAATCTCTTTTGACGGGTCCGTTCACGATGAATCCGGCTATATTTGCATGGGAGGAGAGTTCGAGAGAATCGCAGATGCAGTTAAAGCCGAGTACCACTCAGGTATGAATACTCGAGAAGCTCTCGCTCTGGCAATGACTGTTTTGACATCTGAGCCAGATTCACCAGAGGGCACCTCCACAACTGAGATTTCCCTCAGACTTGAAGTTGCGTTGCTGGATAGAACTCGACCACAAAGAACCTTCATGCGTCTAAACCGTGATCGCATTGCTGAGATGACCCAATAGGTATTTATGGAACGTCGAATTTTTGGTATCGAGACCGAGTACGGCGTTACGTGCACATTTAAGGGTCAACGTAGATTAAGCCCCGATGAAGTTGCTCGGTATCTCTTCCGAAGAGTTGTGAGTTGGGGGAGGAGCAGCAATGTATTTCTCAAGAATGGCTCCAGACTTTATTTGGATGTCGGCTCGCATCCCGAATATGCAACAGCCGAATGCGATGACATCCCGGAACTGGTCGCACAGGACCGAGCGGGTGAGCGAATCCTTGAAAGCTTGAGCCAAGAGGCGGAGGAGCGCCTCGAGCAAGAGGGCATCAATGGTGAGGTGTACCTATTCAAAAACAACACTGATTCCGCAGGTAACTCATATGGGTGTCATGAGAATTACCTTTTGGATCGACACACTGATTTCGCTCATCTTGCATCAGTATTCATACCGTTTCTGATCAGCAGACAAATAGTGGTGGGTGCTGGCAAGGTTGTGCAAACTCCACGCGGCGCAACCTACGCAATCAGTCAACGAGCCGACCATATTTGGGAGGGTGTATCCAGTGCCACAACTCGTTCCCGACCAATAATCAACACACGCGATGAACCACATGCAGATGCTGACCTCTACCGCCGCCTTCACGTAATCGTTGGGGACAGCAATATGAGTGAGACAACCACCATGCTCAAAGTCATGAGTGCACATTTGGTCCTACGCATGATTGAAGAAGGCGTTGTTCTTCGAGACATGACCCTAGCCAATCCAATTCGAGCAATTCGCGAAATTAGCCATGACACCACTGGCACCAGAACAGTAAAGCTCGCTAACGGCCGCGAGCTGTCCGCATTACAAATACAGGCAGAGTATTTTGACAAGGTTTCCGAATTTATTAACCGTCGCGAGATTACTGATTCAGTAACTAGACGAGCAATGGACCTGTGGGAGCGAACACTGAAAGCGGTTGAGGCTCAAAGTTTTGGATTAGTTGATCGTGAGATTGATTGGGTAATCAAACGGAAGATCATTGAGCGATACATGAAAAAGAATGGTTTGGATCTTTCCAGTCCTCGAATCGCCCAATTAGACTTGGCGTACCACGACATCAATCGGCGCAGGGGTCTGTTTTATCTCTTGGAGAGAAATAATGAAATTGAGTCCTTTGTCGCTGAGCATGACATTGTTCGAGCCGAGTCACAGGCTCCTCAGACAACTCGGGCTAAATTGAGGGGCGACTTCATTGAACGAGCACAGGAACGGAAACGTGATTACACCGTTGATTGGGTTCATTTGAAACTCAATGATCAGGGGCAACGCACACTCCTTCTCAAAGACCCCTTCCAACACACCGATGACCGCGTTGAACGCATGATCGCCACTCTCTAGATAGTCTGATACCGTGAATAATTCTTTTAAGGTCGCACTTACATTTAGCGGTACCATTTTAGTTCTTGCGGGTTGTTCGGGTGATACCGAAAGTGCCGTTACCCCGATTGAGTCGGGCACCTATTCGGTGAATGATTGTGCCGTCACTACCGGGCCAGCACTCCAAGATGGTGCGCCAGAAGGTATCTCCGTCAACGGATTGGTTATCGGCGGAGTAGAGGTTCCCATCATCAGCGTTGGGCCTGAATCCCAACCCGCTGTTGATCTAGGAATATCCGATCTCATTCCTGGGAATGGCGATTCCGTTCAAGTGGGTGACACAATCACGGTTAACTACTGTGGCGTAGGTCAATCCACCGGAGCCATATTTGACTCGTCATGGGCCCGCGGTGCTCCGGCCACTTTTCAGTTAGCACCCGGGGCTCTGATTGAAGGTTGGACACAAGGCGTTCCCGGCATGCAACTGGGTGAGAGACGACTCCTGGAGATTCCAGGTGATCTCGGCTACGGAAGTAATCCGCCACCGGGAATTGAACCCAATGAGACCTTGATTTTTGTTGTGGAATTGGTCTCAATCGACTCATGATCACAAAGTAGTAGGGGAGAAGATGGATAATAAATCGAAGCCTGAGATTGAATTCATTGATGGCCCGGCACCATCGGAGCTGGTGATTACCGACATCATTATGGGCCATGGCGCTGAGGCTCGTCCGGGCGCAACAGTTGATGTTCATTACCTCGGGGTGGACTTCGACACGGGTGAGCAATTCGATTCCTCTTGGGATAGGAATGAAAGCATTTCATTCCCACTGCAGGGACTAATTGCCGGTTGGCAAGAAGGTATTCCTGGCATGCGGGTTGGCGGGCGTCGCCAGCTCGTTATTCCACCTGCATTGGCGTACGGAGAGTCTGGTGGACATCGGTTGGCCGGTAAGACGCTCGTATTCATTATTGACCTTCTCAATACACATTAGTGAAATATGTTTGAAGGATAAGTCAATGAATCGCGGAAAAACGGAGCGTCTTCTTAACTTGGTTTTTGCGCTGATGGCGACCACACGACCACTCAGTCGAGAAGATATTCGTCAATCTGTTTCAGGCTATGATCCAGAGGCTTCGAGTCGAGTCCTTTGAACGCATGTTTGAACGCGACAAAGATGAACTTCGATCCATGGGGATTCCAATAATCACCGTGTCAAATGCATTCGATGAAGTTCTCGGTTATCGCATACCTCAGGACAACTACCGGTTGATCAATTTGAATCTGACCGCAAGGGAACTCGAAATACTTAGCGTCACCCAGGAGGTATGGGACCAGGCCGTTTTGGGTCCAGCCGCAAGATCCGCTGTCTGGAAGATCGAAGCGGCCACCGGTCAGGAGAGTGGGGAGAGTGGGGAGAGTGGGAGCGAATCATTAGGTTCCATCTCCGGGTCACTCATGGGTTTGGCTCAGGGTACGGGCCCGTGAAGCTGCAATTCTGCCTCTTTTGAAGGCCGCCAGGGAACGTCGAGTTGTTCAATTTAAGTACAAGCCTCTCGACAAAGACAAACAGGCCCAGAAACGAGCTTTTGAACCTTGGTCAGTCGTATGTCGAAGCGGTCGGTGGTACACGGTGGGATTTGATCAAGATCGTCAGGAGCAAAGGACTTTCAGATTGTCACGAATACAAGGGTCCGTCACCGTTACCGCTCGTGCTGCGACCGAGCCACGATCATCTGAGGTGGCCGCAAATATTGCCTTTCCACAAGATGAAGGAACAATCGAAGCCACCATAGTTATAGCCAAAACTCACGGGGCGACTTTGCGGAAGAATGCCCGGTCGGTTGAGTATCACGTGGACCATGACACATTGAGTATTTCTGCGACCCAAACGAACTTGGTGGAGTGGATACTGACCTCGCTCCCCGAGGTACGAAGCATCCAGCCGGCATCCCTGCACCAAAGCGTGATTACCACGTTAAGTCACATGAAAGGTGGTTTCGGTGGCTGAAAATGTGCAAGACCGGCTACCTCGACTCTTGGCGCTTGTGCCGTGGCTCAGCCAGCGTCCAGGCATCACCATGACAGAGACGGCTTCGCATTTTGGGATTTCGATTGACCAATTGACCACGGATCTTTATCAACTCGTGGTGTGCGGAGTTCCCGGATACGGACCCGATCAACTAGTTGATATTGATTTTTACGACGGAGAGCGGATTTGGGTGACAGATCCGCAAACACTGAGTGCCCCCATGCGTTTGACCGCCGATGAACTCACGGCTCATTTGATTGCGCTCCGCTTTTTGTCTCAATTGCCGGGCTTGGCTGACACAGAGGAAATCGGAATACTGGCGGCGAAATTGGATCAAGCAACCGCGAACTCTGAGACGGAAATAGCCCAAAACATCCTTCACGTGGTGTCACCCGTTGAACCAGACGTTCACTATCAAGTTGCCGAGGGCATATCTAGGGGCGTCAAGATCGGCTTTGAGTATTTGGCCGGCGACGAATCGGTAACTTTTCGGACTGTGTCACCTATTCGAGTATTGAGAGTCGATGACTATTTGTACCTTGAAGCCATGTGTGATCATGCAGAGGCCATCCGGCTATTCCGACTCGATCGAATTCGTGGTTCACATCTGTTAGTTGATCAGGTCACTACTCTCACGCCAGCGGGCCAGGGTCTGCAGGCGGATAGTTCAGATTCGAACGGTCTCGAAGCAATAAAGATGGCTCCTACTGCAACTATTCGCTTATCTGAGTCGGCCCTGTGGCTCGCTGAGGAGTATTGGATCCATGTGGACCCTGAGGATCCAATGGTTGTCAAAGTACCGTTTC
This sequence comes from Candidatus Nanopelagicales bacterium, assembly GCA_018401415.1. GTDB lineage: Bacteria > Actinomycetota > Actinomycetes > S36-B12 > S36-B12 > UBA4592. The sequence goes on from JAGYKV010000017.1 coordinate 477,987, forward strand.
TCAGCGAGGATTGGCTGATCCGCTGGGTTTTAGGCTTTGGCGGTGCTATCCGAGTGATCGAGCCTCCAGAGATTGCTGAACGACTACTGAACACCATTCGTGTGGGTCTCGATAGACTACAGTCATAGTAATGACGTGTTGCGGCGATATTCGTGTAAGAATATGAAAATTCGGTCGACAGCGTTATTGGAGTAAACGTTCTTTGGGCAAACGATTTCTAAGTGAGGTAGGAAATGTTCAGTAACCTAAAAGGTTGGGAATGGCTGATCATCGTTGCACTTATCTTGTTGCTTTTTGGAGCCAAGAGGCTCCCTGATGCAGCCCGAGGGCTAGGGCGCTCATTACGGATCTTCAAGGCCGAAACAAAAGGTCTTGCAGACTCAACGAATTCGGTCACGTTCGTTGAAGAATCAGATTCAATCTCTGCAAGTGAGACTAAAGTTGTGAATTCCGGTGAGAAGAGTTCGCGCTTTGTCGATCCAATACCCGAATCTGAAGAACGGTAGTAACGCCCGGTGGCAATCCGGGATCGTGAAGAAGCGGTGGCCATGCCGCTCACCGAGCACCTGAGGGAGCTTCGCTCGAGGCTCTTTAAAAGCGGCTTGGCAATTGGTGTCGGAATGGTCATTGGCTGGATCTATTATCCGGAAATCTTCGCCTGGCTGAGTGAGCCGTTCACAGACGTTATCGATCAAGCGCGAGCTAATGGGCAAGATGTCACTTTGGCGTTGACCGGCGTTGCCGATCCCTTTGTGCTTCAAATTCAAGTCTCCGCAGTTTCAGGACTTGTAATCAGTTCACCTGTTTGGCTTTATCAATTATGGCGATTTGTCACTCCAGGCTTGCATCGAAATGAGCGTCGTTGGGCAATAGGTTTCGTTGCCATTGCCACACCACTATTCGCTGCGGGCGTCACATTGGCCTACTTGGTTTTACCACTAGGCCTTGAGATCCTTCTAGGTTTCACTCCTGCAAATGTAGAAAATATTGTATCCGTGGACCGATACCTATCGTTTTTCCTGCGTACAATCCTCGTATTCGGAATAGGTTTTCTTGCACCTCTCCTTATTGTTCTGCTCAATTTCGCCGGTATTTTATCGGGGAAGAGGCTTGTTTCCTGGTGGCGCTGGATCATCATGATCATTCTTGTTTTTTCGGCTGTTGCCACGCCAACGGGCGATCCAATCAACCTTGCGCTGCTTGCCGGACCGATCCTCTTGCTGGTTCTTATTTCAGTAGGCATCTCACTTCTCAATGATCGCCGGCGAGACCGCAAGCGACGTTCAGCAGGGTTGGACTTTGATGTTTATGGTGACGATGAACTTTCCCCACTTGACGAGCCTGACGATCGCGATGTGCCGTAGAGTAAAGACATGGTTTCCGCTGCTGAACGTTACGCAGCAGCCAAGGAGCGCGCAGCGCTCAACAAAACGCTGGTCGGTGATTTTGTTCAGCAGTACTCATTTGACCTAGACCCATTTCAGATTGCCGCCTGTCAATCAATTGATCAAGGTAATGGAGTGTTGGTCGCCGCACCGACCGGGTCAGGTAAAACAGTGGTGGGTGAATTTGCTATTTATCGCGCACTGGAATCCGGAACAAAATGCTTTTATACGACACCCATCAAAGCCTTATCAAATCAGAAGTACGCTGAATTGGTAGCCCGCTATGGAGAGTCCTCCATTGGTCTGCTCACAGGTGATAACAGCATCAATGGCGAGGCACCTGTTGTGGTGATGACCACCGAGGTGCTCAGAAATATGTTGTACGCCGGGTCGGGAACATTACGAAATCTTGCATATGTGGTGATGGATGAGGTTCACTATTTGGCTGATCGAGCCCGTGGAGCCGTGTGGGAAGAGGTCATTATTCATCTTCCCGAATCTGTCACCATAATTGCCTTGAGCGCCACCGTGAGCAATGCTGAAGAGTTTGGGCAATGGCTTGGCACACTCCGAGGTGAGACCGACGTCATTGTTGAAGAACATCGTCCGGTGCCACTTTGGCAGCATGTTATGGCTGGGCGTCGCCTCTATGATTTATTCGTCGATGATACTCAGCAACAGGTCAATCCTGAGTTGTCTGCTTTAGCCCGTGACTCGGGCAAAGTTCGGGGTGCCGAGGGCAAACGTTCCAGACACCGATCGGCATTAACCCCGTGGCGCTCGGACGTGGTCGAACGTCTTGAGACAGATGGACTACTCCCTGCGATTTATTTCCTGTTCAGTCGCGCCGGTTGCGACGACGCAGTGGAGCAAATACTTCGAAGTGGACTTCGCCTCAATGGTTCTGCGGAGCAAAACTCGATTCGATTCCAGGTGCTGGAGGCAACAAGGGATATCCCAGATGAAGACCTCGCGGCACTGGGGTTTGCCGACTGGCTCGACGCATTGGAACGAGGGGTCTCCGCTCACCACGCTGGATTGTTGCCCCGATTTAAGGAAATCGTGGAATCGCTATTTCAACAGGGACTTCTGAAAGTCGTGTTTGCTACAGAGACACTTGCATTGGGTATCAACATGCCTGCTCGAAGTGTGGTTCTTGAACGGCTTGTGAAATGGAATGGAGAGGCCCATGTTGATCTTTCGCCAGGTGAGTACACGCAACTGACTGGACGAGCAGGTCGCAGGGGGATCGATGTCGAGGGACATGCGGTTGTCTTGTGGCAGCCAGATCTTGACCCAAAATCACTTGCAGGTCTCGCATCCACGCGGACATACCCGCTGAAGTCGTCTTTCAAACCCAGTTACAACATGGCGGTGAACCTAGTGGGCAGTCTCGGCCAATCACGCGCTCGCGAACTATTGGAAACTTCATTTGCCCAATTTCAAGCAGACCGCTCCGTCGTGGGTTTAGCCAACGAGCTTCGGAAGCTTGAGGAAGCTAGTGCGGGCTATCTGGAATCAATGCAGTGCCATCTTGGCGACTTTGCGGAGTATGCAGAAATTAGAAACTCAATAAATCGAGAGGAGAAAACCGACACTCGAAGTGGAGTTATTCAGCGTAAGTCAGAATCGGAACAACGCCTTCGCGCACTGAATAAGGGCGATGTCATTGTTCTGGGCAACGGAAAGAAATCTGGCCCGGCCGTTGTCCTGTCACCAGCCTCGACAAACCAGCGCGAGGATCCCAAGCCTGTGGTCATGACCGCGGATAAACAGATTCGCCGGTTGAATCATCATGACGGATTGCAGGATTTGCAACCGATTGGATTCATCAGAATCCCCAAGTCTTTTGTCCCGAAAGAGCAAAAGCAGTTACAGGATTCAATCACATCGCAGATTCGCACTATCGCTGCTGACTCAGGTTGATGACCAAAGAAGATTGAAGAAGTCCCAACGAGTGAACCCGGTTGTTCAAGAACTGCGAGATCGAATGAAGGCGCACCCGTGCCATGGGTGTTCCGATCGCGAATCGCATGCGCGTTGGGGGGAGCGCTACTATAAAATTCAAGGACAAATCGCTGAGATGAGAAGTCGCATGCAGGGACGCACGAACACTATTGCGAAAAGATTCGATCGCCTGTGCGAGGTACTTTTGGAACTTGGCTACTTGGATAGGGGGCACGAGTCAGATCTTTTTGTCACGCCTGCCGGACAAATTCTCAAAGGTATTTACTCCGAGTCGGATCTACTTGTTGCCCAATGCATTAGATCCGGAGTCCTCGATGACCTTGATCCGCCGTCTCTGGCGGCTGTTTGCTCGGCTTTCCTTTTCGAGTCACGGCGTAGCGAGATTGAGGACACGCCCTCTGTCCCTGGGGGTCCCACAGAAAAGGCAATCGAGAATATTCTTCATATTTGGGGTGAACTTCAGGGAGTGGAGCACCATCATCGACTCAACACAATTCGCCGAATAGACGCAGGCTTGGCCTGGGCAGTGTATAGATGGGCGAAGGGGGCGACCTTGTTAAAGATTCTTACGAGTAACGATGTCACTGCAGGAGATTTTGTGCGCTGGATCAGGCAGGTTATCGACTTACTTGGGCAGATTGTCGCTGTGACCGATTCTGACTCTCAGGTGCACAAGTCCGCAAACACTGCAATTGACCTGCTTCAACGAGGTGTCATTTCCTATCCATCGAATGCCTGAAATAGTTCCGCCATGTACTTGTCAACGCCCCACTGCTGTGTCAGAGCGGACAACTCAACGGGATCGAGTGGCTCAGACGGTATCGAAGTATCCCAGTGCTGCACGGGTAGGGAAGTTTCAGCCGTTATGACCGTCTTGGCGTCATCCAGATAACCGATTGATTCCTGGATATTAGCTGCGAGTCGGGGCGTCAAGGGCTTGGCTGGGTAATCGGCGCGACTTGCGGTTATCACACTCTCGATAGTTCCAAAGGCTGTGATTAAAGATGCTGCAGTTTTGTCTCCAATTCCACGAACCCCAGGGAGTCCGTCGCTGGGATCACCTCGAAGGACCGCATAATCCACGTATTGATCGACCGTTACGCCGAATCGCGACAGTACCTCTTCCGGGCCAAGAATTGGCCAGGCATCCACGCCTCCATTGGTCTGAAGAACAATTGATGTATGGTCACTGATGACCTGGATCAGGTCCTTATCACTCGTCACCACCAGATTGGCTTGTCGACTTTGGGCGGCCACTGAGGCAATTACATCGTCCGCCTCGAAGTTCTCGAAACCGATTCGGGCTATGCCGCAGGCATCAAGAATCTGCGAAATGGCGTCAATTTGTGGTTCCAGGGTGTCCGGCAGGTCCTCAACTCCCAAGTCATGTGGGCCAGAGTCCATCGGTGTGTGTAATCGATGAGTTTTATAGGAAGGAATGAGAGCTACTCGCCAATCGGGACGCCAGTCTGTATCCCACGCGGCAACGAGGCCCGAGGGGGAGTGGATACTTACCAACTTTGTCAGCATGGAGAGAAAGCCTCGGACTGCATTATGTGGACGCCCATCGGGAGCGGTCAACTTCTCGGGTAAGGCATAAAAGGCCCGGTAATACAGGGTTGCAGAGTCGAGGATGATCAGTGGAGCGGCCACACGGGCAGTATGGCATTGCACTACATGCTTCCCGGGTTAATCTGTACCCATGTCCGGGCCCCTCCACTTTGTAGATCGCATCAAGCGTGTTGAGGAACACCTACGAGAAAGCGGGCTCGGCGCGATGTTTATTACGCCAGGGTCAGACCTGAGTTACTTAATCGGCTACCACGCTGTCCCGCTGGAACGGTTGACCATGCTGGTGGTAACGCCCAACAATGATCCCTTTTTGATTGTTCCACGCCTCGAAAGATCCGCCGCGTTGGCTAGTCCCTTCGGTAGTACCGGCTGGGATGTGATTTCTTGGGGTGAATCCGACGACCCGTATGCAATTATCACTAACCGACTTTCCGGACTGAGTGGCACAGTTGCTCTTGATGGACATATGTGGGCTGACCGGGTTCTCACAATTCAAATGCGATTTCCAAGCATTACCTTCGTCTCAGCTGCCCCGATTATCAACGCAATCCGAATAATCAAGTCTCCCGATGAACTCGATCATCTTCGTGCCGCAGCGGCAGCAATTGATCGAGTGCACGCGCAAGTACCCCTTCTGTTGGGTGCCGGACGCACCGAGCGCGAAGTGGGCAGAGATATTGCCGACCTGATTCTGGCCGAAGGCCATTCGAGCGTCGATTTCGTCATTGTTGCCGCTGGACCCAATGGTGCAAGTCCACACCACGAGGTGAGCGACAAAGTGATTGAAGTGGGTGAACCTGTTGTCATAGATATCGGTGGCACCATGCCTTCGGGGTACTGCAGTGACTGCACTCGCACCTACAGCGTGGGTGAACCAAGCCGTGAATTCATGGATCGCTATGAAGTGTTACAGCGGGCACAAGTCCTGTCCACCCAGGCGGTCCACCACGGTGCGCAGAGCCACGACATTGACGCAGCGGGACGAATTGAACTCACGGAGCATGGCCTTGGACAGTTCTTCATTCATCGAACAGGCCACGGAATTGGACTCGATACTCACGAGGAACCGTATATCGGTCCTGATAATCCAACCGTTATTTCATCAGGAATGGTTTTTAGTATCGAGCCCGGATTTTATATTGAAGGACAACATGGTGCCCGGATCGAAGACATTGTCATCTGCACACCAAATGGTCCCGAGACTCTGAACAAACAGACACGCGACCTTGTGATAATCCCATCCTCATGACCCGCAGGCCAAGTGCATCACGTATCAGAAGAGTCGGTCTCTCCGATGATCACTCACAACTGTTTGAACTGGTATCACAATTCTGCCAGGATCGACTTGAACCTCATGTTGATTTGGCTGAGGCGAACACCGAGTTTCCGCGGGACGCTTTTACAGAACTTGGGCGTATGGGGGTTCTCAATTTGCCCTACGCGGATGTAATCGACCCGCAAACGCCGCCGGTACCGCACCGAGTGTCGCTACAGGTTTTGGAGGAGATTGCGAGTTCTTGGCTGGCGATTGCCCTTGGTTTAAGCGTCCATCACCTTGCATGCGCTCCGCTCATAAAGTTTGGTTCGCCGGAACAACTATCACTGTGGCAATCGTGGGTTATTGGCGGTCAGACTTTGGGGGCCTACTGTCTTTCCGAACCACACTCAGGCTCTGATGCAGCGGCACTCAGTTCAACAGCGGTTCGCGACGGAGACTCATATATCCTCAATGGAACCAAGTCGTGGATTACTCACGGGGGAGTCGCGGATTTCTACACTGTCTTTGCTCGGACTAGTCCCCAGAAAACATCGGGAATATCGTGCTTCTTTATCCCTGCTGACACCCCTGGACTCGAATTCGGAAAGCCTGAGTCCAAAATGGCTCTCAACTCATCGCCCACATCAAATATCCATCTCACAGATGTTCGGATTCCCGTGTTCAACAGGATCGGTCAGGAGGGTCAAGGATTCGCCATTGCACTCTCGAGCCTTGATGTGGGGCGCCTTGGTATTGCGGCCTGTGCGGTTGGTCTAGCGCAGTCGGCACTCGGGATTGCTAATCTCTATAGTCAGGAACGCACCGCATTTGACCTCCATATCGCCGATTTCCAAGGCATCGGATTCATGCTTGCAGACATGGCCACGAGTATCCATGCTTCCCGCTGCGTATATACCGACGCGGCCACCCTGCTGGATTTGGGTGAAAGCATTTCAAGAGAAGCCTCAATGGCGAAGCTGCTTTCGACGGACACCGCCATGGTGGTAACTACTAATGCCGTGCAAATTTTAGGGGGCAATGGCTACACCAGTGACTACCGCACCGAACGCTACATGCGTGAGGCAAAGGTCTTACAGATTGTTGAAGGAACCAATCAGATTCAGCGAGTGGTTATCTCACGAGAATTGCGGAAGGATCAGTGAAGTCCTTAAAGTTGGGAACGCTTTTTACGAATGCTCAGGTCTATTGTCCGTCCATCCCTTTTGCTTCAGCAGCACTTGTTCAAAATGGGCATATAACGTGGATTGGGGATTCCTCTGGAGCCACCGTACACACTGAATTGGCCGATTCGGTCATTAATTGTGGTGGTAATTTTCTCGCGCCCGCCTTCGTTGATGCTCATGTTCATGCAACCAGCACCGGCCTACTCCTCGATGGCCTCAACCTGACCGAGGTGAGTAACCGCCACGAGTTACTGGATCTCTTATCCAAATACGCAAAGTTGCATCGGGGTGGCACGATCATCGGTCACGGTTGGGACCAATCCAATTGGAATGATCAGCAATTACCATCTCGAAGAGAAATCGATCAAGCAACTTGGGGGAGCGTCGTTTACCTCAGTCGCATCGATGTTCACTCTGCCTTAGTCTCGAGCGCCCTGCTGGCACAAGTTCCACAATCTCGCGAGCAAGAAGGCTTCACCGAGTTCGCGGTGAGCGCACAGGCACATGGATCTCTCCGCGCTCACGCTCTGGGGCATTTATCAGAATCGCAGCGCGACAGATCACAGACAACTTTTATTCAACACGCCCTCTCACGCGGAATCGGCAGTATCCATGAAATGGCGGGTCCAAGCATCAGCAGTGAGTCGGATGCCCGAATGCTCGCGCACAGATCCAATCTGAATATTGGACCACGCGTCTTCGTGTATTGGGGGGAGCTGAGTTCAGACGGTGGTATCGAAACCGCCATGGAACTTGAAGCCGTCGGTGCCGGTGGCGACCTGTTCATAGATGGAGCAATAGGGTCCAGGTCCGCGGCACTGCTAAGCGATTACACCGATGCCCCTGGAGTTCAGGGAGTTCTCTACGTCGATCCAGTTCAGGTGGCCTCTCATGTCCAGGACTGTGTAGCTGCCGGTATTCAAGCCGGATTTCATGTGATCGGTGATCGAGGGATGCAAACTGTCCTCGATGGCATGACACTTGCCGCCGAGACAGTGGGTATTCAGGCCTTAGCACGTGGTCGCCACCGACTTGAACATGCCGAGTTGATCTCAGAGGATCACATGATGTTGATAAAGCGCCTCAACCTGACGGCAAGTATGCAGCCTCTCTTTGACGCCCTGTGGGGGGGCGCACATGGCATGTACGCGTCACGACTGGGCGAACGCGCATCCTCCATGAATCGATGGGGTTCACTTTTAGATCAGGGTTCTACAGTGTGCTTTTCATCCGACTGCCCCGTTACCGAAGTCAACCCGTGGGCATCTGTTCACGCCTCGATGTTTCATCACGATATCCGGGAACGGATCACCGCAAGGGCCGCCTTTAGCGCTCATACGCGAGCTGGTTGGCGGGCACTGGGTCCGGCATTTGATAACCATGGGACTCTCGAAGTTGGTGCCGTGGCCGACCTGGCTCTATGGAAAGCCGATCAGTTTGATGTCCAGGTGCCCGATACCCGAATTGCCCAATGGAGCACTGATCCACGATCTGCAACCATGCCCTTACCGTACCTCGGCGATGCAGACAACTTCATTGGTCCCGAATGCCTCCTCACCATGGTCGGCGGCGATATTCGATTCATCAATGAAATATTTGATGGAATCCAATAATGTCAATTTTTCTGCGAACGCTGGTCTTAATTGGTATCGCGTTGTTGGCTGGAGTGGTTTTTGCAGGTGCATATGCTCCGTTCAACATTTGGATATTCGCCCCACTTGCATTAGTAGCGCTTATTTCAATCCAGTGGCAAGCTCGGATTCGAGTGGGTTTCTTCACGGGTCTGGCTTTCGGATTTACATCTTTTTTTGCCCAGCATTTTTGGCTAGGGGTTGTTGGCACTGATGCACACTGGATCCTTTCTGTTTACTTGGCTCTCTGGATCGCCCTTGTAGGGGCTGCAACCTCATATATTTCCACTCGAGTATCCGCACCTATTGCCGTTCTACTTATCGCAGGGTTGTGGGTGACAGAGGAAGCGCTTAGGGGCCGCTTTCCATTCGGCGGCTATCCATGGGCGCGAATTCCCTTCAGTCAGGCAGATGGTCCTTTTGCCAGTTGGTCAACATTGGCGGGTGTTTCATTTATCACAGTTATCGTGGTCACCTGCGCGGCCTCGGTGGCACTTCTCATAAGAAAGCGCAACATCAAAACGCTCATCATCACAGCTGTTCTCGTGAGTATTGCCGTGGTGGTGCCGAGTTTTGTTTCCAATGTCGCGGATTCGCCAAATACGATCCAGATCGCGGTGATTCAGGGGGGAACCCCACAGACGGGGCTGGGTGCCATGGATGTGCGTCGTGCCGTACTTAACAACCATGTCAATGAAACTACTCTCCTCGCGGCGAAAGTCTCTGCGGGCGAAATACCACAACCCGACCTAGTCCTATGGCCCGAGAATTCATCCGATATAAATCCATATACGGATGCCGAGGCTTATCAATCCATCAGTGCAGCAGCTCAGGCAATCAATGCACCAATTTTGGTTGGTGCCGTGGTTGATTCGGTCGAAAATCCGACGACCGAGGTATACAACATGGGAATCATGTGGGATCCCGTGACCGGTCCAGGGGATACCTATATAAAGAATGCGCCCGTACCGTTCGGCGAGTTCATTCCATTTCGATCCCTACTCACTCAATTCATAAGCAGATATGACCGCGTCCCACGGGATTTCGCACATGGTCAGGAGCCAGGAATTTTCACAATCAATGGCGCGACTCTCGGAGATCTAATTTGCTTTGAAGTCGCTGTCGATCGTGTTGTGAATAAGATTATGCAGGAAGGTGCCAATATAATTCTGGTTCAAACCAACAATGCAACCTATGCAAATAGCGCACTCGCCAGAGCAGCAATTGAATATTGAGCGTATCCGGGCAGTTGAGATGGGGCGCTCAGTCGTGGTTGCAGCAACGACTGGGATCAGCGCCGCCATTGATGCGAACGGTGTAGTCGTAGAGTCACTAGGAGATGGCGAAGTTGGCTCTTTCGTCTATGCAACTCCGATTCTGAAGGATCGCACTCCGGCTTCATTTATCGCGCCGTGGTTGGAACTCATTATTTGTGTCTTCACTCTGATCACTTTGGCATGGCTGATGCTCGCGAAACCCTCTGACCGTCAGATATAGAATTTCAGCATGGCCTTGCCACTTGAAATTACGCCTGATGATCTAGGTAGGGTTTTGGTCATTATTCCCACCTATAACGAGCTTGAAGCACTACCAAGCATTCTCGGTCGAGTACGAAAATCCGTCCCCCATGCTGAAATATTAATTGTCGATGACAATTCACCTGATGGCACCGGTGAACTCGCAGATAGTTTCGCTGCCGCAGATGACAATATTCATGTTATGCATCGCTTAAGTAAAGATGGACTCGGCGCCGCGTATCTTTCGGGTTTTTCCTGGGCGCTCCAACAAGGTTTTGACGTAATAGTGGAAATGGATGCCGACGGTTCGCACCAGCCAGAGCAACTCTCGCGACTTCTTCAGGCGCTAGTCAATGCAGATCTCGTTCTCGGATCAAGATGGGTGCACGGGGGTGGCGCTCAAAACTGGTCCCGGGGACGTGAAATCCTGTCCCGGGGTGGGAATCGCTATACCAAACTGATGCTCGGCATTGACATTAACGACTCTACGGGGGGATATCGGGCCTTCCGTGCCGAGACGCTTCGCCAATTGGATCTTTCTGAGGTTGCCTCCCAAGGCTATTGTTTCCAGGTCGATCTGGCATGGAGGGCTTCACAGCGTGGGCTGGTCGTGAAGGAAGTCCCAATAACATTTGTGGAGCGCGAAGTTGGCACCAGCAAAATGAGTAGAAGAATTGTGACCGAAGCCCTATGGCGCGTCACCGTGTGGGGGGCGGAACGTCGACTTAATCAGATCAGGAATATTTCTTTTGTGGGGAAGGGGAGGGCCTAATGTTTATTCGTCGTTTGCTTTTTTTCGGTTATCCACTTGCTGAAATACTCGTTCTTTGGCTGGTGGCAACCCTCATTGGGTGGCCAATTGCCCTGCTGCTTCTCATCGCTGGTTTTCCTGTGGGTGCTGCCCTCCTGCGAAATGCGGCCACAAAGTCACATCAGCTTCGAAGTGCCACCGATAGTGAACGTCCGAAAATTGCCCAATCGATGACCGGCATTTTTGCGTCAGGCCTCTTGTTTCTCATTCCTGGATTCATCACAGATTTTATTGGTGCGCTCATGTTGGTCCCCGGCATTCAAAGATGGACCATTCGTACTTCGGGCACGTGGATTGAGGGGCGCATGGTGCGCGTTCCAGGATTCTCAATCTATGCTCAAGGCGATGTCATTCAAGGAGTTGTAATCTCCGACGATTTCGAGAGCGGACAAGCTGAGCGACGGAGCGGGCCCTCACCCGAGATCTCGAACTAATTAGGCAGATTTCTTGAGAGGTGCTTCGCGCTTCTCATTAAGAAGTGCCAGCCGCTCGTTATAAATTTCTTCAAGTTCCTTCAGAGTGCGTCGCTCAAGCAACATGTCCCAGTGAGTCCGCACATATCGTTCCTCTGGTTTCTCTGGAGCAACTTCATGAGGTCTGGTGGCAATGGCCCCACATCGACAATCCCATTCGTAGGGAATCTCGTCGGCTTCAGTAGACAATGGCACCATTGATTTATGCCCCTGCGGGCACAGATATGTCACCATGACTCTTTCAGCGGCAGGAACATTATCGTCACGCTCAAGGCTGAGCGCCCCAAGCCGCGTTCCACGCATCGAGGTCTCAATCATTGTCGGGCCCCTTTCCTTCTGGCAGTTGGCCTTTTGTGTACATATGACGCTTCCTAATGGGTACAGGTTCCATTGGGAAAAAGTTGTGGCATTGATTAAGAAATTGTGATGTAGGTCATACACATGTTTGGCATAGAGACTTCAGATAGCCTTTGGACATGGCTGAACCTCGGAATCTTGTGATACATCGTGGAAGAGACCTCGATCGCTTGGTGAACTTCACCGATGCCGTCGTAGCTGTGGCCATCACTGTCCTGGTTCTACCCATTGCTGATCTCGCCGTGAATTCGGCCGAACCGACCGTGTGGGCGGTATTGGGGGACAACAGCGGTCATGTCATCACCTTTTTCTTCACATTTGTCGTGGTTGCAGTCATGTGGCGAGCCCACAACAAGGTGTTCAACCGATTATCGGGCTTCGACAACAGGATCTTTTGGTACAACTTGGCATGGTTAGCGGCCATTGCATTTCTTCCCGTCACCAGCAACCTTTATGGGTCTGCAAATGCCGCGGGGGAGCGTGCTTGGGGGGGTGGCGCCGATTTAGGGGGATCAGGGCTGCTGTACTGGAGTTCGCTCGGCATGGTGTCAATTTGGGGGACAGCAATCGCCGCTCACGCCCAGCGACACCCGGAACTCACAGAGCCCCAGCTTGACGCTTCGCAAAAAGGAAATTCAGAGGTTGTTGCGCCACTGACCAGTCCAGTTTTTCGAGATTGGAGGCTGAGAAACCGAGGGCTAGCTTTTGCAGCCTATTTCTTCCTCATTGGTCTGGTCTCACTCGTCTCTCCGGTTATTGCCAGCTATATGCCATTGGGAATATTCGTTGTCGGCAGGATCATGCGTTAAGCCGACTTTTCACCCTTGGCAAGCTCACTGAAGTTGAAGTACCAGATATAAAAGATGCCCAAAATCGGTGCCACCAGAATCATGAGAAATGGCACAACTCCGCCTTCGCCGCCTCCGATGAAACTTATGCCGGTCACGATCACGGCAGTCATCAGAACAACGACACCAATGGAAAACAGATAGCGCTGCGGTCGACGCGCGGACCAGGGTTGGGCACTTACTGAGTCGGAATCCATTCCCCATTCATAGTCCATTTAACCCGGGCGTGCACGCCAATACCGCCGATAATGTACATTATGTAATTTCTATCGATGGTGATCGGGCGACGGGCCTCGATCCACTGTGTGCCATTATTCCCGATATGTCAGGAAAACCTCACAAGATTCTCCTGTTTTACACTTTTCGCCCACTCGCTGATCCCACCGCACTAGCCATGTGGCAACAGCAGCTGTGCGAACGCTTGGGGTTGCGGGGTCGGATCCTGGTGTCGCCACATGGCCTCAACGGCACAGTTGGTGGAGAGATTGATTCCTTACTCGAATACATCAAGAACACCAGGTCATATCCAAATTTTAGGGATATCGATTTCAAGTGGTCTGCGGGCCACGCACATGATTTCCCACGGTTGAAGGTGAAAGTCCGCGATGAGGTTGTGGCATTTGGAATACCAGACGAAATTAAAGTCACCACGGAAGGGATTGTGGGTGGTGGCCAGCACCTCGCTCCTGACGAACTCCATGACCTTATCGAAACTCGGGGTCAGGAAGTCGTCTTTTTTGATGGCCGAAACGCCTTCGAGTCCAGAATCGGACGCTTCAAAGGTGCAATAGTTCCCAATACTCGCACCACCCATGATCTTATTCGTGAGATCGACAGTGGTACCTACGACCATTTAAAGAACAATCCAATTGTCACCTACTGCACCGGTGGCATCAGATGCGAAATTCTCTCAATGGCCATGAAGAATCGGGGCTTCTCCGAGGTTTATCAGTTAACCGGTGGCATTGCACGTTACGGCGAAACCTACGGAATTGACGGCTTTTGGGAGGGTAGCCTTTATGTTTTCGATCGGCGAATGACAATCGACTTTGATCCCGACACCATTCCCATTGGAGAGTGCGAATACTGCTCTGCTCCAACGAAGAATTTCTATAACTGCTCTGACCTTGTCTGTCGCACATTGACCCTCATGTGTGGCCCATGCCACGAATCACTGCAGTCAGAGTCTTGTATCCACCGCTAAAGACGAATTGGCACAGCGGGAACTACACGAATGCAAGTTCTTCGGGGCGCGGACAACTACACACCAGGTTTCTGTCTCCATAGGCACTGTCAATACGGCGGACCGGTGACCAATATTTATTCGAGCGCAGACTATCAACCGGATAAGCGGCAAGAGATGCTGAGTACGGCAAGCCGGCACCTTCAAGAAGCATGCTTGCAGTGTGCGGTGCGTTGGTGAGCGGATTATTACCTGCGGGCCACTCCCCTGCGCTCACCTGATCTATTTCACCCTTAATGGAGATCATCGCTTCACAGAAACGGTCAAGTTCATAAAGATTTTCACTCTCCGTGGGTTCGATCATGAGTGTTCCTGCAACCGGGAAACTCATGGTCGGTGCATGGAATCCGTAGTCAATCAATCGCTTGGCAATGTCATCTACCGTAATCCCACTCTCAGCAGTTATTGGCCGAATGTCAATGATGCACTCGTGGGCCACCAGCCCCTGCACTCCTGAATAAAGTACCGGGAAATATCCCGTTAATCGACTCGCAATGTAATTTGCCGAGAGGATCGCGATCTTGGTCGCATGGAGAAGACCCTCCGCACCCATCATCCGGATGTAACTCCACGGAATAGGCAAAATTCCGGCACTTCCCCAAGGCGCGCCACTCACAGGACCGATACCTCCGTCAGCGAATCCCAAACCGACTGGTCCACATTCCGGACGCAACGGGTGCGAGGGAAGAAACGGAGCAAGGTGGGATCTCACACCGACCGGGCCAACACCGGGCCCTCCCCCACCGTGCGGTATGCAAAAAGTCTTGTGCAGATTGAGATGGGAAACGTCCGCACCAAACTTGCCCGGCTGAGCTAACCCCACGAGGGCGTTGAGATTTGCTCCATCTAGGTATACCTGACCACCTGCATCGTGCACGAGACCGCATATTTCAGTAACCGCTGTTTCGAAAACCCCATGGGTTGAGGGGTAGGTGATCATTAAGGCTGCCAAGCTGTCACCATGCGTTTTGATCTTTTCGCGAAGATCAACAAGGTCAACATTTCCCTCAACGTCACACGAAACGACTACCACGCGCATACCGGCCATAACGGCACTCGCCGCATTAGTCCCGTGAGCACTGCTTGGTATGAGGCAAATGTCTCGTTGGCCTTCACCACGCGAATCGTGATAGGCCTTGATCGCAAGAAGTCCGGCAAACTCACCCTGCGATCCAGCATTGGGTTGCAACGAGATGGCATCGTAGCCAGTAATAGCAACTAGATCAGCCTCTAATTCACGGATCATTTCAAGGTATCCGGCAGCCTGATCAATGGGTGCAAATGGGTGAATATTGGCAAATTCATTCCACGTGATCGGCTCCATTTCTGTTGTTGCATTCAATTTCATGGTGCAACTTCCGAGTGGAATCATGGATCGATCAAGGGCAATGTCTTTGTCGGCCAAACCACGCATGTATCTCAGAAGTGAAGTTTCACTGTGGTATCTATTGAAAACGGGATGTGTGAGGAATGTGCTCGTGCGAGCAAGATCATGGGAAAAGGCGAATCCCTGCCTCGCGGAAAATTCCAGTGGAGATTCGATTCCCCATGCTCGAAGGAGTATTCCAATGTCTTCGAAGGTCGTGGTTTCATCTACAGAAATTGACACTGAGCGTGGGTTATCAGCACGCACGTTAATTCCCACTGCGAGGGCGCGGTCAGCCAAATCGCGTGAATTTACATTGACAACTGTCACGGTGTCGAAAAACGACTCTGAAAGCAGGGAGAATCCATGAGCTGTCAAACTGTCCGCGACAAATCGTGCCTTCTCATGTACCGCCAGGGCAATATTTCTCAGACCCTCCGGGCCATGGTAGGCCGCATACATGCCAGAGATCACCGCCAATAAGACCTGAGCCGTGCAAATATTGCTGGTCGCCTTCTCACGACGAATGTGCTGCTCTCGGGTCTGTAAAGCCAATCGGTAGGCGGGACGTCCGTCCGCGTCAAGACTTACCCCAACAAGCCGACCAGGCAAACTTCGCTCCAATCCCGCCCGGACCGACATGAATCCCGCATGCGGACCCCCGAACCCGAATGGCACACCGAATCTCTGGGCGGATCCGACCACACAATCAGCACCCATCTCCCCCGGGGGCTGAAGAATGGTGAGTGCGAGAAGATCGGTCGTGACAATTGCCAGCGCGCCTCTGTCCTTCGCTTGAGCTATGTCTTGTCGAATATCGCGAACCACACCGGTCGAACCCGGATAGGCGAAAATGACACCGGAAATATCACCGTGCGGCAGAGGCGTTCCATCCTTCCACACCGTAACGGCAACGCCGAGCGGCCTCGCGCGAGTCTCCAAAACCGCCAACACCTGTGGGTGCACATCTGCATCGATGACAATATGCGAAGCATTCTTATTGCCGTGACGAAGTGCCAGCATCATGGCTTCTGCGACAGCGGTTGGTTCATCGAGGAGAGAAGCTCCCGCGACCGGTAATGCCGTGAGATCCTCGATCATTGTTTGGAAATTCAAGAGAGCTTCCAAACGACCCTGTGATATTTCAGGCTGATAGGGCGTATACGCCGTGTACCACGCTGGATTTTCCAAAATATTGCGCTTAATGACCGCAGGAGTAAGCGTGTTGTAGTAGCCCAGCCCGATCATAGATGTAACAACCGTGTTGTTATTTGCCAACGCTCGTGCGCGCGAGCTTCACTTGAGCCTCCGTGAGCGGTTCAGGGAGCTGGAGCCTTTGTTCCATGCGAATTACCTCGGGAACAACTCGGTCAATAAAAGCATCGAGTGAGGAGTAGCCCAACTGCTGGAGCATTACTTCTACTTCACCAGGATTGGGACCAATATGGCGCCGATCGAAACGGTCAAATTCAGAAATCTGCACGGGCTTTCCCTCCGGTAGACAGTGTGCGTTCAGCACCCCATCTGTTAACCGGGTATACCCGACCTGAGAGTTTCACCGCTCTGCGGCTTTCACCTTCGGTGCAATCCGAGGACTGCTTTTCAGATTCGCCTTTTCAATACGGTTCAGGTGCCTGAGAGTTTGGTGGGGCCTTGCTCCTTCGGCGGCAAAAGTTTTGCTCTCTCCCGCATTGAATCTATCAGCGAAATTAGCCTAGCAAACTATTTCTCAATTGGTTTAGACAGCTGCCCGAGCGGCGCGCCGTTCGGCCAATTCATCGTTGGATGGCATGAAAACGGTCCCGTCTTCTGGCTGCTCACCCGGTAGATTTGCAAGGTTACCCTCAACCTCTTTCCACACGCTGCCGATCGCAATCCCGAAAACACCTTGACCCCCCCGAACGAGATCAATGACTTCGTCCTCGCTGGTGCATTCATAGATACTGGCACCGTCGCTCATGATGGTTAAGGCGGACAGGAACTGCGCCTCGCGGGTGCTGAGGTGCTCCACCGCAATTCGGATATTGGGCAGACTCACCCCGGTGTCGATCAAACGCTTGACAATCCTCAAAATCAAAATATCGCGGAATCCATAAAGCCGATGCGATCCGGATCCATGTGCGCTCTGAATAGTCGGCACGACAAGTCCGGTTCTTGCCCAATAATCCAGTTGCCGGTAAGTGATACCGGCGGCTGCGCAGGCTGTTGGACCGCGATACCCAAGAGCTGAAGGGACGACAGGCAATTCGAGATCGTTAAATAAGGACGTCTGCCCTGCTGCCACGTAACGATCGGTGGCCTGATCATCCAGCACTTAAGCCTCCTTGAGGATAGACCCTGAACCTATGAAAAAGGCCTGCCCAATGCTATTCGACACGCCAGCAACGTGGGCACCTAAGTCTAAACCTCAGGGTGATGCTCAACCTTGTTCCTCAAAGTCCTCCGGCGAAATCCCATCTAAGAATTCCCGAAACTTCTCAACTTGATCCTCAGATTCCCCGACAGGCACTCCATCAGCATCCGAAGGAATATTCACGCCGGCCTCCGCGAGCACTGATTCATCTGCTGAAATGGGCGCATTCGCTCTCAAGGCGAGGGCAATTGCATCTGAGGGTCGAGCTGGCACCGCGTGGGAGCGGCCATCTGAACCTTGTAGATCGATCTCAGCGAAAAACACACCATCGGTGAGTTCGGTGATTCGTACGCCGGTCACGAGCGCGCCGAGTGCGGTAAGAGTCTCGAGCATCAAGTCATGGGTCAAGGGACGAGGAGGGACCACTCCCTGTTGGGCGTAAGCGATTGCGGTGGCCTCGACAGCTCCAACCCAAATTGGAATGTATCGATCGCCAGATTCCTCTTGGAGGAGGACGATCGGAGAGTTAGATGGCATTTCCATGCGAACACCGGCAACGGTTACGAGAATCACTTTATAAGGGTAGCCCTCAAAGTGATTTTCAGCCACTCCCGGAGCGAATTAATTCCGCTCTCAAAAGCGCAGCATGCAGTTGGACAAACAATGAAGCCAACTCCCTCACAGTTTGCTGTGCCCTGGCCTTGGAATCTCGATCTCGTGGGTGTGAAAAGGGTGTCGCGATCTGCTCTACCAGTCCTGACTCTCGATTGGCAACCACTCTGAAGGAGCGGAGGTGACGCGGCTCCACACCAAAGTCAGCCAACTTAGCCGCGATCATACAAATTTGAACCGCATCTTCATCGAAATGACCAGCAGGATTTGCCCACACTAATCCATCTTTTTCAAGGGCCGTGATCACACTTTCTTCCAGGTGCGTTTCCTGCGCCAGTTCGCTGCGCGTTAAACGAATCCGACCCGAACCAGGTCGAAAATCATCGGGTCGCACTCCTCCACCCGAGACAACAGGTGGAGCAAGTCCCGCGTTAGCAGCGTCTGCCGTAAGTTGATCCTTGATCACTTTTAAGGGTAGGTAGTGGTCACGCTGCATGGTCAAAACAGCCCGAAGTCTGGCAACATCGTGGGTATCAAATCTACGGTAACCAGACGCGGATCTGGCTGGGGTTATCAATCCTTCTGTTTCAAGAAAGCGAATCTTACTGATGGAAACATCGGGAAACTCTTTCTTCAGGAGACTGAGAACTTCGCCAATGCTCAAGGTGTTTTCTGCAGCGGATCCCATCAGCTTTCGACGCCCACAAGAAATATGAAGCGAAACTTGCCAATCTGAACTTCGTCGCCGCCGCGCAGTTGCTGGTCATCTACGCGGACCCGATTAACGTACGTGCCGTTAAGGCTACCGACGTCACGCACACTCCAGCCAGATGCACCGTGACGGAATTCGGCGTGGTGGCGACTAACCGTGACATCGTCAAGAAAGACTTCAGCCTCCGGGGATCTACCAACTTCAACGACATCGGCACGTGGTGAAAGTGAATATTCAGTCCCCTCTCCTGGGCCGCGGTGGACGACCAGCATTGCTGCACCATTGGGAAGATCCCGATAAATACCGCTGCTCATATTCACGGGACTGGTTCCAGAATTAGTGATGATTGACGTTATGGCACCTGTGTGCTCTAAGCGTGACTCTCCCGATTCCACGGGTGCTCCGCATGCCGAACAGAAACGATCACCGAGGGTTACATCGTTTCCGCAGACATCACATTTCACGGCCAACTCCCTAGGTCTCCTTGGTCAGCGCAAGATATTCAGCTGCATTCAGTAAATGGTCAATTTGTGAAGGAACAGATAATTCTACTTCCACCATCCAGCCTTCGTTATACGGATCCGAGTTCACAATCTCAGGGTTGGAATCCAGATTTACATTAATAGCAACTACTTCGCCGTCTAGGGGTGCGTATAAATCACTGACGCTCTTGGTCGATTCGACTTCACCACATGTCGAACCTGCTGAAATACTCTCCCCGATGGCCGGCAAGGATATATACACAATTTCGCCAAGTGACTCTTGAGCAAAGTGGGTTATGCCAAATCGAACATTCCCCGACTCTGTCATGCGCACCCACTCATGCTCCGCCGTGTAGGACAATTCATCTGGTGTCATGACACCAGCCTACCTAGTCGGATGAGCATTATTCAGCAGCGTTCGGGCAATATGGAAATATCGCAATCCTGCCCACCAATACATGTACGTTCCCCATAAGGCAAAAGCCCAAGCGGCCGCTCCCAATATCGGCCCCGCGGAATCAGGAAGCCCACTCAGCAGGAAGAGCGGGAATCCCCAGAACAACGCAAAGGTGGCGCTTTTACCGACGTAGGTAACTGGGAGTGCCGCCCGATGTAGCCGGCGAAGCATGGGAACTGTGAAAAGTAGAAGTACATCCCGGGCTGCGATCAGGACGACCAGCCACCACGGGATAAAGTCTCGAACTGCCAGCCCGATCAACGTTGCCGCGATGTACAGCCGATCCGCAAGCGGATCAAGCAACTCTCCGAGCCTGCTGCGTTGATTGAGTGCTCGCGCCGCGTAGCCATCTAACCAATCAGTCACCCCCGCGACGACTAGCACAACAAACGCGGCTACGTCTGCCTCCTGAACAAGAACCAGCCACAGAAAAAGAGGTATGCCAAGAAGTCGAAGGAAACTGATAGCATTTGGAACGGTCCAAGGCCGCATTGGTGTCTTCTCAGGTTCCATATTCGGGAGACGCCCCTTCTACTCCGTCAATCCTTATTCTCTTTTTCCGAGTCAGAATCATAAGAACCAAGGCGGTCGACAGAAAGACAACAGCCGCGGTAATAGTCGTCCAAAGAATCGCTGTTGACTGTGGATATTTGACCAGTCCACTTACGGTGACGTCAGATTCATTCGCCGGACTTGGATCAAAGCTGGTGAAGATGCTGCTTCCGGCCAAATCACTAAGGGGAAACAAGATCCGCTCCCCCACTACAAACTCTGCAGACGGGAAGTCCGTCACAGACAACACTGTATCCCCAGAACTAATAATGTCCACGGCAGAGCTGTCAGTGATAGAAATCACGCAGGCAGTTCGACCGAGCAGTACGTCATTGAGTGCCGTCGTTTCCACTTTCACTGCCTGCAGTGTGGATTCGGGTGAAGTTGCAATTTCCAAATAAGTTTCACGATCCCCCAAAAGAAAATCGCCGCTGGCAGGTTCAAGGTCAATTGATTGAACATCAAGCACGAAACTTGGGCACCCAGCGAATTCTTCCGCGCTGATGGTAAATCCCTGTGCGGGAATTTCATTTTCAGTGCCAACCATCAAATAGACGAATGTAGCCAGGCCTCCGCAAGCGAGACCACATAGAAGCAGGAGAGCAGCCAATCCGCGCAGAACAATGCGCCCCATTAACGTTCACCCCTCTCCTGCGTAGGCTAGGCGCATGCTTGAACGTACCCTGTTGGTCACTGTAAGTGGTGTAGATCGGCCTGGAGTCACTCGAACCATTTTTACTGCATTATCCAAGTTTCCCGTACATGTAAGCGACATGGAGCAACTCGTGGTTCGTGGTCGCCTCATCCTTGCCATTCTGGTAGCCGTTAATACCGATATTCCCGATTCCCAAGTAGCCGACACTCTTCATGAAGCCCGAACTGCGGCCCGAATGGTCGCAAGTGAAATGGATCTGGAAGTTTCCACCGTGCCGGGTGCACTTGAATCACGTGGGCATCCTCGGGATCCATTTCAGGTCATTGTGATGGGAGATCCACTCAGTGCTCATGCGGTAAGCCGGGTGAGCACTGAAATCGCCGACCACGGGGGGAATATTGATCGAATTCACCGGATTGCCGCCTATCCGGTTACTGCGATTCGTTTTGTTGGATCAGGTGCACATCCTGACCTCATGCGGAGGGCACTCGCGTCTGTCTCTTCCGAATGTAATGTCGATATCTCGGTACAGGATGTTAGTTTGGAATCCCGCGGACAATATCTCGTGGTCATGGACGTCGACTCCACTCTGATTCAAAACGAAGTGGTTGATCTCCTCGCTCAGAAGGCCGGGGTCGGAGAGCAAGTGTCCGAAATCACACGGCGAGCCATGGCCGGAGATCTCGATTTTGCCCAGGCGCTGCGGGATCGGGTCTCGCTGCTTGCCGGGCTTCCGGAATCAGCCATCGACGACGTCAGAGGCGAAATTCGACTCACTCCTGGTGCCAGGACACTATGCAGAACGCTGAATCGCTTGGGATACCGAATTGTCCTTGTTTCGGGTGGGTTCACGAATGTGATCGCACCACTGGCGGCCGAACTCGGAGTCAGTGAAGTTCGGGCAAACACACTCGAGATAGTTGACGGATTCCTCAGCGGCTCACTTGTTGGAGAAATCGTTGATCGTAAGGGCAAGCGCGCCGCGCTTGAAGATGTAGCCCGAAGACACGCGATTCCACGCCGAAGGATCATCGCGATTGGCGATGGCGCCAATGACATCGACATGCTGGAGGCCGCCGGACTGGGGGTAGCCTTCAATGCTAAAAAAGTATTGCAGGTTCATGCAGATACATCCGTAAATCATCCTTATCTGGACTCGATTTTGTATCTTCTGGGAATCACTCGTGAAGAAATAGACGCGGCAGACGCGCGTGAAATCCCACCCGGTTAAGCCCCTTGAGAATGAAGACCACCGTCAACGTGCACGATTTCCCCAGTGGTGGCCGGGAACCAGTCAGAGAGAAGGGCCACACATGCCCGCGCGGTCGGGATTGGGTCCGTTACATCCCAGCCGAGGGGCGCTCGACTAGCCCAGATGTTCTCAAACTCAGCAAAACCAGGAATGCTCTTGGCCGCCATGGTGCGGATGGGCCCAGCTGCGACCAGATTGACTCGGATACCTCGGGCACCCAAGTCACGAGCCAAGTAGCGCGACGTACTTTCCAGAGCCGCCTTGGCAACACCCATCCAATCGTAGGTAGGCCACGCAACACTTGCGTCAAAGTCTAAGCCAACAATTGAGCCACCGTGATCCATAAGTGGATTCACCGCTACCGATAAGGACTTTAGCGAGTACGTGGAAATGTGAATCGCCGTGGCAACATCTTCCCACTCCGTGTGAAGGAAGTTACCTCCCAAAGCCGATTCGGGTGCATAGCCGATGCTGTGCAAAACACCATCGATCGATTCCGAATATTCACTGACTCTTTCACTCAGCGAATCGAGATCAGACTGGCTTGTGACATCCAGTTCAATCACCTGACAGTCAATTGGTAATCGCGAGGCACTGCGCTTAGTCAGCGACATGGTGCGACCGAAAGACGTCAGAATGACCTTGGCACCTTGTTCCTGGGCTAGTTTCGCTACGTGAAAAGCGATGGATTGGTCGGTCAGTACGCCAGTAATCAACACGGTCTTACCGTCCAGCAAAGTCATAACGTCATTCTATTCCTTCAGAGCAAACTAATGACCCATTCCCAGTCCACCATCAACGGGAATGATTGCTCCGGAGATATAGGAGGATTCCGCAGATGCCAGAAATACAACCACCCCGGCTACTTCCTCGACCTGGCCGTAACGACCCGAAGGAATTGATTGAAGAATCTGATTGCGGGTGTCTTCTGGCAATCCTGAAGTCATAGAGGTCTCAATAAAACCGGGGGCAATCACATTGGTAGTGATGCCTCGGGAACCAATTTCCCTTGTCAATGATCTCGCCGCCCCAATGAGACCCGCTTTTGATGCCGAATAGTTGATCTGACCTGCGCTACCTATAGTTGCGACAACAGATGACATGAAGATTATTCTGCCGAATCTCTTTTTCATCATTCCTCGGGTAACGCGGCGAGCCAGTAATATTGAGCCGATGAGATTTGCCTGAATCACGCTTTCAAGATCGTGATCGGACATGCGCAGCAAGAGCGCATCTTTTGTGATACCGGCATTGGCGACCAGTATGTCAATGGACCCGAATCGATCTTCGATTTCGCTGATTGCTTTTTCAATTGATTCGGCGTTGCTGACGTCCAGATGCACGTGTGTGATGTTGTCAGGCAGATGATCGGGCACCGATCGAGATCCAATGACGACCTGATGCCCAGCGTCGGCTAGAGCTTGTGCGCTTGCATAGCCAATGCCACGTGATCCACCGGTAACTAATGCAATCATGAGTAATCGCTTTCCGGTCTCTTAATGAAGATCTTCAAGGCGATAGCCGACTCGGACGGTCACTTGAAAATGGTCTACCTCGTTGTCGCGCACATATCCCCGAACTTGATCGACTTCAAACCAATCAACTCGCTTATGCAGCTCGCCCGCGCGTCTCACAGCGTTGCGAATCGCTTGATCCACCGACTCTTCAGACGTCCCCACGATCTGCGACATGCCATAGGCCCTATCGGTCATTCGCCTCACCTCAATTCGGTTGATTTGCCACATCCCCACGCTCATACTCCATTGAGCAGGAATACTTCTTCGGACGTAGGCTATCGCCATGGCTCCCGAGGTTTACACCATCACACAGGCGAACCGCTCGCTCAGTAACGAGCAGTCTGGCCGAACCAAGAAATACCTCATCTCCATGGGCATTCGCACCGCCTGCGTGTTAGCGGCAATTGTTGTTCCTGGTTGGCCAAAGTGGCTCTTCATTGCAGGTGCGGTTGTGCTTCCGTATTTAGCGGTTGTGATGGCCAATGCTGGTCACGAGAACGATGACCCCGGTTCCATGGGAGTCACACCGGTAACTTTGCCTTCGCAGGCCCAAGCGCAAGCTGAATCGCGCTCACGAATGCCAGTCCCGAACCCACAAGAATCGAATAACATGCGCCAAATAACGGCACATGAGCGTGACTAGAATTCAATCATGCTTGCATTATTGCGAACATCTCGATGGGTCAGTTTTACTGTCATCGTTCTATTAGCAATTATAGGTTTTGGGCTCCTCAGTCGCTGGCAATTCGATCGGGCTGAGCAGCACCGACAAGAGCGGCTGACAATTGAGCAAGGGCAAGTAATAGCGGAGCCACAATCCGATATTTCTGATACCGATGAGTTCAGTCGAGTGACCATGACAGGTCAATACCTTGGCGCAGACGTCCTTGTCCGGCAGCGACCCCTCGACGGAGGGAATGGCTATTGGGTCCTCACTTCATTACAGCCAAATGCAAATGCCGACAAGGTTTGGGTTCTCAGGGGGTGGCTGGGCGCCTCCACCCAAGCATTAGAAGTTCCACCCATTCCATCGGCCCCGTCAGGCGATGTCACCATCGATGGCGTTGTTCGGGTTTTCGAGGCGCCCCGGTCAGATGTATCCGGGCTTCCAGATCAAGTGATTTCTCGAATGTCCATTGAGGAATTATCTTTCGCAGGAACAGCCCAGGATCGAGTACTTCAACTTATTCGATCCGACCCTGCAGATGCCCTCATCACCGTGCCGCTTCCCGAGGTTGATGAAGGGCAAAATATTTCATATGCCGTGCAGTGGATTTTATTTGCTGTAGTAGCCATATGCGGTTGGTTTATTTTCCTGCGGAGGGAGGCTCAAGACGAGGCTCGTGATCACGATTTGGTGGAATCCGAGAACTGAGTGCTGTAAAGCTCGGAATAAATTTTTCCCTCCTGAATAAGTTGGTCATGAGTGCCGCGTTCCACAATTCGACCATCGACCACTACCAATATCTGGTGCGCATTTCGAATTGTTGAGAGCCGATGAGCAATCACGATTGACGTCCTTCCGGCTAATGCGTTATCCAAAGCCTGATGCACTAAGCGCTCACTCTCAGAGTCCAAGTGCGCAGTCGCTTCGTCTAAAATCACAATCCGAGGTGATTTGAGAAGGAGTCTTGCGAGGGCAATGCGTTGCTTCTCTCCCCCGGACAGTCGGTATCCGCGGTCTCCCACCACCGTGTCTAGCCCGGTGGGAAGGGACTCAATCAACGGCCAAATTTGAGCATCTACGCAGGCCTTCTTGATCTCAGCATCAGTTGAACGAGGTCGGGCGTAAAGCAGGTTTGCTCGAATAGTGTCGTGAAACAGGTGTGAGTCCTGTGTGACCACACCCATAGAGTCGCGAAGATCTTGGGCAAGAACGCGTGAAATATCGACGTCACCAATTTGCACCGTACCGGAGGTCGGATCATAAAGACGCGCAAGTAATGCCGTTATTGTGGTCTTACCCGCACCAGATGGTCCCACCAGTGCGGTGAGGGTGCCCTCGGGCGATGTGAAACTAATGTCCCTCAGGATTTCTTCCTCAAGACGATCAAATTCACTCGTTGAAACGGAACTCAATGACTCCAGGCTCACTTGATCCGCGCTTGGGTATCGGAATGACACATGATCGAATACAACGTCGAGTGGGCCTTTCGGTAACTGAACCGGGTTGACCGGATCCTTTACCAGCGGCTTGAGATCAAGAATCTCAAAAACTCGATCAAACGACACTAGTGCGGTCATGACATCGACCCGGACATTGGACAGGGCTGTTAATGGTCCATAGAGCTGTGCCAAAAGTCCCACAAGGGCTAAAAGGGTTCCCAACGTAATTGAACCTTGAATCACCAAATTTCCGCCAAGGCCATATGTCACGGCCGTAGCCAAGGCCGCCACCAGGGTCAGAGCGGTAAAAAACCATCGATTGGCCATGGCAATTCTCACGCCCATATCGCGAACTACCGCGGCCTTGTCCCCGAATGATTCTGACTCCTCTCGGGGACGGCCAAAAAGTTTCACCAGAAGCGCACCCGCCACATTGAATCTCTCCGTCATTTGGCTGCTCATCTCAGCATTGACAGTCATTGACTCTCGGGTCATGGTTTGCAGTCGCCTGCCCATATAGCGAGCTGGCAATAAAAATAGTGGAACTAGGACAAGTGAGGCTAAAGTTATTTGCCAAGACAAGAAAAACATTGTGATGAGCACAATGGTGAGTGAGATGAAATTCCCAATTACCCCGCCTAATGTGGATGTGAAAGCTTGTTGAGCTCCGATCACATCGCTGTTCAGCCTCGAAATCAACTTGCCTGTCTGTGCACGGGTGAAAAAGGCCAAGCTCTGGGACTGAACATGGTCATACACTTGCGTGCGCAGATCAAAAATAAGGCCTTCGCCAATCCTTGCGGAAAAATATCGACTCACCAGTCCCAACGCGGAATCACCTATTGCAAGCAAGGCAATAAAAATCGCGGTCCATGTCACGACTGAGGCATCGCCAGGAGTTATACCTTGATCCACTATTCGGCGAAATAACAGGGGTTGAGCAACGCT
The DNA here is from genome assembly GCA_018401415.1 of Candidatus Nanopelagicales bacterium. GTDB lineage: Bacteria > Actinomycetota > Actinomycetes > S36-B12 > S36-B12 > UBA4592. The sequence continues at coordinate 505,246 of JAGYKV010000017.1, forward strand.
CATGAAAGAGGCAACAACAAGTGTCAATAGGAAAAATCCAATGATCACCTTGTATGGGCGCGCATAGGTAAGAATTCTTTTGACTAATGCACGTGAGACTTTCTTATCCTTGACGGAATCATCGCGCGTTAGAGAGCGATACATGAGCCATGCATTCTCCATGGACATCAGCGCACCACGTTACTGGGTGGCAGACGTAAATAGATTGCGCAGATCTCGAAGGCGTCTCGTTTGGGACTGTCGCTCTGCGAGCCATGGGTCTTCGCCGTAGGCAATATTCCGAAATAGTTCTTTTGTTTCTGCGAGAGCACCCGGCATGGCTGCCCGCATGGGCTCGATAACTCGGAGTAGCTCTGAATCCAGATCATTCCCACATGCAATGGCCACTCCGACGCCTTTGGCTTCTTCGCCGCTCATAAAACGCCCGGTGGCACAAAACTCCAATGCCCGGGAGTAGCCCAAATGGCGGAATATTTGCCCCGCTCCTCCCAGATCTGGGATCAGACCAAGGGAGGTTTCCTTTAATGCCATTTGAGCATCAGGCTGCGCAATGATCAGATCACATGCCAACGCCAGTTGGAATCCCGCACCGATGGCATAGCCATGGACAAGCGCAATGCTAATTTGTGGCAAGTCCCGAAGCCGACGGAATGATAATTGGTATTTTGCTATCTGAACATCAAGTTCTTCGTCAGACAATGCGGCCATATCCATAAAGGATGGCTCCCCCGGCATGCCCTGGGGGGTGAACATTGCCCGATCTAGCCCAGCCGAGAATGCTTTCCCCTCGCCACGGAGAACGATGAACCTTGACTCAGCAGGAATTTCATTGTAGATGTCGACAAGTTGGTCCCACATGCCTGGGGATTGCGCATTTAAGTTTTGCGGACTGTTTAACCTGATCTCGAAAATATCTCCAGATAGTTCCGTTTTTATCTCCATGTGTATGCCTCCGAATTCATCACGCTAATTCCACTAATTCCGCATAACTGTCATTCCACAAATCTTCGTCACCATCTGGGAGAATCAATACCCTTTCAGGATTCAGCGCAAACACCGCACCCGGATCATGGGTCACTAAGACTACTGCACCCTCGTAAAGCGACAGAGCATTGAGCACCTCTGCGCGACTGGCTGGATCTAGGTTATTTGTGGGCTCGTCAAGCAGAAGAACATTGGCGCCGGAAACCACTAAGCATGCTAATGCCAATCGCGTCTTTTCGCCCCCTGAGAGGACCCCGGTGGGCTTATGTACAGAATCTCCTTGAAACAAGAATGAACCCAAGACGGTTCTCTGAGCCGTGTCATTCAGATGCGATCCCGCGCTCGCCATTGTTTCCCAAACGGTGGCGGTGGGATTCAGAGTCTCATGTTCCTGAGCGTAATAGCCAATAATTGCACCATGTCCGAGCTCACGCTCCCCCGTATCAGGTTTATCGATACCCGCCAGAATACGAAGCATTGTGGTCTTTCCTGCGCCATTTAATCCTAAGATAACGACTTTGCTTCCTCGATCAATGGCCAAATCAACATCGGTGAATACCTCGAGGCTTCCATAACTCCGGGAAAGACCGGCAGCCATTAACGGAACCCTCCCGCAAGCTTGGGGAGTCGGGAAGCGCAATTTCGCCACAGCATCTTTGCGTTGAGCAACACTGGTTTCCGCTAATAATTTGTCCGCTCTCTTGAACATACTTTGCGCTGCCTTGGCTTTCGTTGCTTTGGCCCGCATTTTCTCCGCTTGCTTCCTGAGTGAGTCCGCCTGCTGTTCGGCATTGCGACGCTCACGCTTCCTTCTACGCTCATCTACCTCGCGAGCTTGTAGGTACTTATCCCACGACATTGAGTATTGGTCAATCTCCTGGCGATTCGCGTCTAGATGCCATACCTTGTTCACCGTATCCGCCAACAACTCCGTGTCATGGCTGATCACAATAAATCCACCTTCATAACTGCCTAAGTACTTGCGGAGCCACCTGATGGAATCCGCGTCGAGATGATTTGTTGGTTCATCGAGAAGTAGTACGTCAGATCCACTAAAGAGAATTCGAGCTAACTCCACCCGGCGACGCTGACCGCCCGACAACGTACCGAGTGGTTGATCCAAGATCCGATCCGCGAGGCCAATAGATGCGGCTATTGATGCTGCCTCAGACTCAACGGCGTATCCGCCCAAGGTTTCGAATTCGGTCAAGTAGCGGTTGTAGCGGTTGGCCTGACGGTCAAATTCGTCGGGTGTGATCGTAGGTGCGGACATGGCCTCCGAGGCCATTGTCATCCGAGAAATTACTTGATCCAATCCCCGGGCGCTCAATATTCGGTCCATGGCCGGCTGATCCGGATCCGCAGATCGAGGATCCTGGGGCAGATATCCAATTGAACCCGTGCCTCGAACGTTTCCAGCCGCCGGTTGTTTTTCGCCCGCCAGGATCCGGGTCAGGGTGGTCTTTCCAGCGCCATTGCGACCAACGAGACCAATTCGATCCCCCGCTTCGACACGTAAGGTGTCCACCGTGAGTAGGAGTTCAGATCCCGCTCGAATCTCGAGATCATTGGCCTGGATCATGGTTATGCGAGTCTACTGCTTCAGTTGTAACTCGCCCTTGAGCCAACCGAAGGAGAACACCTACACGTTAAAGCCAAGGGATCGCAGCATGTCGCGGCCATCGTCGGTGATTTTGTCTGGCCCCCAAGGTGGCATCCACACCCAGTTAATTCGAAAATCGGAAACAACGGACCCGAGCGCACTGCGAGTTTGATCCTCAATGACATCGGTTAATGGACAGGCCGCCGAAGTCAGGGTCATGTCCACGGTGGCTGAATTATTTTCATCTACTGTCACGGAATAGACAAGGCCGAGATCCACGACATTTATGCCGAGTTCCGGATCAATGACATCCTTCATAGCTTCCATGACATCTTCATCTGTAGCCGCCATCCTTACTCCTTCCGATCAAGTGAAATTGACTCACTCGTTAGTCCTGACTTAATTTGTGCGTCCGTGAGTGCCATCCAGGAAATGAGCGCACACTTGATTCGGGCAGGGTAACGCGATACACCGGCAAAGGCTACAGCGTCTTCGAGAACCTCTTCATCTGGTGTGAGCAAACCCTTGGACTGCATCAACTCCAAGAAGGCGGTCTGGATCTTGGCTGCCTCTTCAGGAGTTTTACCAGTGAGTAATTCGCTCATGACACTCGAACTGGCTTGTGAAATTGAGCAACCCTGCCCTTGATAAGCAATCTGCAATCGCCCCTGCGAGTCTTTACCAACCCACACTGTTACCTCGTCGCCGCACGTGGGATTCACTTGAAAACTATTAGCCAGCGGATTCTCAATGGTGGCCACTCCCCGTGGATTTTTGTAATGATCAAGAATTATCTCTTGATAAAGATCGTCACTCATCCGGCAACCTCCGGCACAACACCAAAGAATTCCTGAGCTTTCACAATGGAATCGACCGCCGCGTCTATGTCAGCAATATCGTTGTATAAGTATGGTGAAATTCGCGTTGTTGCTGCAATGTCGAAACGTCTGCATACTGGCCAAGCGCAGTGATGTCCAACTCTTACCGCAACCCCTTGGGAATCCATGATGTGCCCGACATCGTGCGGATGAATTCCATCTACGGTGAAAGAAACCGCAGATCCTCGATCGATGATCGAATCGGGGCCAATGATTTTAACGCCGGGTAATCTCCTCAACCTTTCCAGTAAATGCTCGGTTAATTCCCGCTCGTGTCGCTCAACGTTTTCCATTCCAATTGCTTCCAAGTATTTCACTGCAGTTGCTAAACCAACAGCCTGGGCGACCATGGGGACACCCGCCTCGAGTCGTGCCGGCGCTTCAGCGTAGGTGCTGTGATCCATGTTGACCATTTCGATCATCGATCCACCCGTGAGGAATGGCGGCATACTGTTGAGCAATTCATGTTTCCCCCACAAAATACCTATACCCGTCGGCCCCAACATTTTGTGGCCACTCCACATGGCAAAGTCGGCACCCGTGGCGTGAACATCAATAGGCATATGGGGGACCGATTGACACATGTCCACCAATCCAAGTGCTCCATTGAGATGGGCACGACGCATCAATTCCTTAATCGGATTGATCGTCCCAAGAATATTCGATTGATGAACGACTGCTACCAACTTAGTATTCTGATCGATCGGGTCAGTTTCTAGGTCCAAGCGTCCATCCTCGGTAATCCCGAACCATCTCAACTCAGCCCCAGTTTTGGCACACAATTCCTGCCACGGAATCAAGTTAGCGTGATGCTCCATCTCGGTTACCACAATGTTGTCACCAGGTCCCAACACAAAACGCGAATCTACTTCGTGGCCGTGATGATGCTTGGCTGAAGCATTTGAGAAAGCGTATGCCACCAAATTAATAGCCTCGGTTGCATTCTTTGTAAAAACAATTTCATTTGGGGACGCACCGATGAATCCAGCAATGACGCTCCGAGCCGACTCGTATGCATCTGTTGCTTCTTCGGCGAGAGCGTGGGCCCCACGATGCACGGCCGCATTGGATGTTTCATAAAAATGTCGTTCAGCGTCCAGTACGACAGACGGCTTTTGCGAAGTTGCACCACTATCAAGGTATATCAGCGGCACGCCTCGGACATCCCGACTGAGAATCGGGAAGTCAGCTCGAATTGAAGCGACATCAAGGGGCACGTCAGTTAAGCCTTAGCTGCCGAGAATCGTTCGTAACCGTCTGCCTCGAGGGAATTCGCTAATTCCGGCCCACCGGTCTCGACTATTCGACCATCGATAAACACATGTACGACATCTGGCTCGATGTATTTTAGAATACGGGTGTAGTGCGTGATCAGCAATACACCTGCGTTTGTCTTTTGCTGGAATCTATTTACTCCCTCAGACACGACCTTTAGTGCATCGACATCTAGACCCGAATCAGTTTCATCCAAGATCGCGATTTTTGGTTCCATCAGACCAAGTTGAAGAATCTCGTGTCTCTTTTTTTCACCACCGGAGAACCCCTCGTTCACATTTCGGCTGGCGAAAGCGGGATCCATTTGTAACTCGGACATTGCCTCTTTCATGTCCTTGGTCCAAGTGCGCAACTTTGGAGCCTCACCCCGCAGCGAGGTGATTGACGTGCGCAGGAAATTAGATACCGATACTCCTGGTATTTCCACCGGATACTGCATTGCGAGAAAAAGACCTGCGCGAGCGCGCTCATCGACCGACATTCCCAGCACATCCTGGCCATCTAGGGTGACCGTCCCTGAGGTCACGGTGTATTTGGGGTGACCAGCCAGTACGTAGGCCAATGTGCTCTTACCTGAGCCATTGGGACCCATGATCGCGCTGGTCGTTCCCGATTCAACCGTGAGTGACACTCCGCGAAGAATCTCGCTGTCACCGGAATCAGTGCTTACCGATGCATGTAGATCTTTGATTTCGAGCTTGCTCATTACAGTACCTTTCAATTGGCTAAGTGTTTCCTAGATGGTGATGGAAATTGCTCCCAGTTCGTCAACCGATACCGGAAATGTGGCAACTGGAGTTATTGCTGGCAAGGACTGGGGTGCACCGGTTCGAACATCAAATGCCGACCCGTGTAACCAGCATTCAATCAGGCAGCCCTCGAGTTCACCCTCCGAAAGTGCGACATCCGCATGAGAGCATCGATCCTCAATCGCGAAAAAACCCTCGTCGGTATGAACAATGGCTATCGCGAAATCGTTTACCTCGAAGCGTTTTACCGTGCCGAGGGGAACTTGGTCCGCAGTTGCCAATTCAACAATCTCAGTCATGGGTCACCATGCCGAGGCGCATCTCGATTCGCTCCATGAGGTTCTTGCGGAGCGATCGGTCGTTCACTCTATTCAAGACATCGACAAAGAATCCCCTGACTACCAATTGGCGAGCGATGCTCTCGGGGATTCCACGTGACTGCAAATAAAATAGTTGTTCATCGTCAAATCTTCCGGTGGCGCTGGCATGCCCTGCACTCACGACATCGCCGGTCTCCAGTTCCAAGTTGGGAACCGAGTCTGCCCGAGGGCCATCGTTGAGCAGAAGGTTTCGATTCAACTCGTAGGTCTGTATCCCAATTGCCTCGCGACGGACTAAGACATCGCCGACCCACACGGAGTGAGCGCCTTGCCCACTCAATGCACCCTTATAAACAACATTGCTCACACAGTGAGGCTCCGTATGATTTACAAGTATTCGATGCTCTTGATACTGATCGCCCTCAAGTAAGAATGCTCCAAGCATCTCAGCGGAGCCACCCGGTGCTCGGTAATTCACCGTGGGGACCATGCGCACCACTTCTCCACCAAGGGATATGGACAAACCGAGGAAACGTGAGTCACGTCCCACATTCGTGGTCCAATTCCAGTGTTGCTTCAACGGTGCTTCCGCATCCAGAACTGAAAGCAGTGTTAACTCAGCTTGATCGCCAACCTCCGTGACAATTGATCCGCTCACATTCGCTGCTGAGTCGTGAATAATCACAATCTGGCTACGCGAAAATTTTCCGACCTGAACTTCAATATGAGCATAATTGTTGAGCATCTCCCCGACGAGATTGACCACTATTGATTCCTCAACAATGTGATCTGCTGGGATCGTGATGAGCACCACTTTCTTCACACCCGCGAACGCAACTGCACTCACCCGATCGGTCGGCATCCAGGTGGTACTCAAGCGAGGATCATCGGGTTCCACAATGTTGACAAATGGAGATGGCACCGCACCGACGGAACCCCAGGACTGTGGGACGAAAAAATCCGCTATTTTCCGAATAGGGGTGTAGCGCCATTCTTCTTCACGTCCTTTGGGGATTTCGAAGGCCCCAGGATCACGTGACAATATTTTGGGCGCTAAATCCTTAGCGGGAGCCGTAGCGACAGCACTCACCCGACGGCACCTTCCATTTGGAGTTCAATGAGTCGGTTCAGTTCAATTGCATATTCCATGGGCAGTTCCCGGGCAATAGGCTCAATGAACCCGCGCACGATCATGGCCATGGCTTCGTCTTCGGACAGCCCCCTCGACATCAGGTAGAACAGTTGCTCCTCACTGATTTTCGATACCGTTGCTTCATGTCCCATTTGGACATCGTCTTCGCGAACATCGACATAGGGATAGGTGTCTGAACGGCTGATGTCGTCGACCAGCAGTGCATCACATTTGACGGTGCTCTTCGCATGATGTGATCCTTCTAAGACCTGGACCAGTCCCCGATACGAAGTGCGGCCTCCACCACGCGCAACAGATTTGGAGATGATCGAGGAAGAGGTGTGTGGCGCAGCGTGCACCATTTTTGCTCCGGCATCTTGGTGTTGTCCTGCACCTGCAAAAGCGATGCTCAAGGTTTCCCCTTTTGCATACTCACCCGTCATGACTACAGCCGGATACTTCATGGTGACCTTGCTACCGAGGTTTCCATCCACCCATTCCATGGTGGCTCCCTCTTGTGCAATGGCGCGCTTTGTGACCAGGTTATACACGTTGGTTGACCAGTTTTGAATAGTTGTATATCTACAACGCCCGCCCTTCTTCACAATAATTTCCACCACGGCAGAGTGCAGTGAATCACTGGAATAGATCGGGGCTGTACATCCCTCTACATAATGTACGTAGGCATCTTCATCCACAATAATGAGAGTTCGCTCAAATTGGCCCATGTTCTCGGTGTTGATGCGGAAGTAGGCCTGCAGCGGAATGTCAACGCGAACGCCTTTGGGAACATAAATAAATGATCCACCCGACCATACCGCGGTGTTGAGTGCGGCAAACTTATTGTCACCCACTGGGATGACGGAACCAAAATATTCTTTGAAGACATCCTCATGCTCCTTGAGAGCGGTATCTGTGTCGAGAAAAATCACACCCTGTTCTTCAAGATCCTCGCGGATCTTGTGATACACAACTTCAGACTCGTATTGAGCGGCAACGCCTCCAACGAGCCGCTGCTTCTCCGCCTCTGGGATACCCAAACGATCATAGGTATTTTTGATGTCGTCGGGTAGATCCGCCCATTCGGTTGCCTGCTTTTCCGTTGAGCGAACAAAATATTTAATGGTGTCAAAATGAATACCCGTGAGGTCGGAACCCCAGTGAGGCATGGGCTTCTTTTCAAAAAGGCGTAGCCCCTTGAGCCTAAGGTCGAGCATCCATTGGGGTTCGCTCTTCTTTGCGGAGATATCGCGGACAACAGCTTCGTCTACCCCGCGCTTGGCATCGACACCCGCATCAGTTTTATCGCTCCAGCCGTATTCATAGCGTCCAAGCGAATCAATTGTCTGATCCTGTGCGGAACGCTCAACGGGTGTTGTGGTGCTCATGCGGATACCTCTTCCTTTAGTGGGGCGATTTCCTTTAGTGGGGCATTTTCCTTTACTGGGGCGATGTACTGACTCGAGTCCTTCGTTGTGGCGGCTGAATAGTCTGACTGTGCTGGCACAAAGTTGTGAAGTGGAATGAGAGTGGTACAGATGGGGTCACCTTGCGCCAGCGTCGCTAAGCGCGTTGGGTGAGCACCGAGTGACTCCCCCAGTGCCCGAGTTTCTTCCTCGCACAATTCGGGATACGCCTTTGCAGCCTCCACCACCGGACAATGATGTTGGCACAGCTGTCCGGAAACGCCCGCACGATCGAAGGTCGCTTCGTAACCTTCAGCGTTCAGTGCCTGGACAAGTTCCGGAATCGTCTTCCCCGTAATTATTCGGTGTGCCCGCTCCGATGCGAATTCGCGTACCGCATGGCGACCATAGGTTCGCTCCAAAAATTCGAGTGATTCAAGGGCTAGGTCGTTATAGGACTGACGAAGTAGTTTCCTCCCCTGATCGCTGAGCGAATATGAGGAGCTGGGTCGGCCTCTTCGCTTGGTCGGGGACGGCCCAAAAGGTACTTTGTCGTGCACGTGCACCAGCCCTGCTTCTTGGAGAGCACCGAGCGACCTGCGCACCGCCTGGGGACTGAGGTTTAACTCACGCGCCAATTCCACGGTGGTCGCCGTGCCATGACTCAGTAGCACGCGGGCAACGCGCTCTGCGGCCTCTCCGGGGAATTTCACAACCCCATTGTTGCGTAAATAAGAATTGACGCAACTTTGGGTCCCCGGTTGGGGTGGCGAGGGAGTCGGTCTTGGTCTCGGATATCTGCCCATCGCCTTTCAATCTAGACTGCAACCGTGTCTAATGAGCCTCCGGCTATCCTCGCGGAAGGGCTCACCCTCGCCTATGGTCCTCAGCGCGGTATTTTTGACTTCTCCATCTCCTTGACCCAGGGAATTACGGCGTTGGCGGGTAACAATGGGGCTGGGAAGACCACATTATTGGAGTGTCTCTCCGGTCTGAGATCCCCACAGACCGGAGACGTCCGAATTTGTGGGAGGGATCCACAAAAGGACCGCTCCCATGTGACACAGATCCTTGGGGCTTCGTTACAAGATGTCACTCCCTACCCAACGGCCAAACCTGGCGAATTATTGAAGTTTCTAGCGAGCTTGTACTCACATCCGTTAGCGCCAGATTCGCTCCTTGAGCAATTCAGTGTTCCCGCAACGACCGTGATTAAAACTCTGTCGGCCGGACAAGTCCAACGCCTTAAGTGCGCAATGGCACTGATCGGTAATCCCAGAGTCGTGTTGCTCGATGAACCAACCGCAGGACTGGATCCGGGAGCTAGATCCGATCTTTATTCGATTCTTCGAAATAGTGCTGCAGACGGTGTGGTGATGATCGTTGCCACACATCTCACTGAGGACATTGATGCATTGGCAGATCGAGCAATCGTCTTGGCACAAGGACATCTTGTCGCGGACATTCAGAAATCGGATATCGGTACAGCGGAACAGCTGGTGTTTCGCGCGCGCAGAGACCTTCCGCTGGAACAACTATTAAATGCCTTACCGACAGAATCCATGGCGCGGTCGCTCAGCAATGATCGTTATCTCGTGAGGACTGGCGAGGGAATCGACTCGTCGATCATTGCAACCGTTGCCTCATGGTGTGCCCAACACGGGACCGAAGCAACAGAAATATCTATCGGTCGCAATACTTTGTCGTACGAAGTTCTCCGTAACCTAAATATGTCGGACCAATCGATTCCCCATGATTAGTCGGAACGCACTACGTCAGGGTGCATGGGAATTCAAACTCAATGTGAAGAATGGGGAGCAATTTTTATTGCTCGTTATTATCCCCATTGCAATCTTTTTAACGCTCACCCAAACCGCAATAATAGGCGGCAGTAAATGGGATGTCGCAGGAGCTCTTTCCGTCTCCATCACCGTTTCCGTACTCGCTGCTGGATTTACCTCGCTCGCAATAGCAACCGCCTTTGAACGACGAAGTGGCACCCTGGTGACCATGGGCGTAACGCCTATCAGTCGAGTGGAACTTGTCATCGGGAAGACACTTTCCACCGTCTACTTAGCCGCTATCTCTGCCTTGATCCTGGGGCTCGTTGCGGTTGCACTCGGGTGGAGACCAACCGCAAGCACCATGCTCGTTCCAGTTATTTTGTTATTGGGAATCGCGAGCGTCACAGGCCTTGCGTTTCTTCTCGCAGGCACAATGAGAGCAGAGGCAGTCCTGGCGCTGGCAAATGGGATATTCGTCATTGCCATGATTTTTGGCGGAATTATTTTCCAATACCCAGGGTTCGTTGGCACGGTGGTCAATATGTTTCCTCCCGCTGCTCTGTTCAATTGCATGAGTCACGTCCTTGGCTCAATGCCGCCTGATTCACCACCGCTTATTGTGTCTATTGGGGTACTGCTCGCATGGTCGGTGATTGGAACTCTTGCCGCGGCAAAATTCTTTAAGTGGCGTTAGGCTGATCACATGCCGATTCGCGGAACCAGACTCGTTTATCTAGCAAACGTTATTGCACAATCTGGAATCATTGTGACCGGCGCAGTCGTTCGAATTACTGGGTCTGGACTCGGATGCCCGACCTGGCCGCAGTGTGTCGAAGGTTCGTATATCCCAACTGCTCGACAGGAACAGGAATTTCACAAGTACATCGAGTTTGGTAACCGTCTGTTGACATTTGTTGTGGCAATAGTCGCCATTGCCACAATTATCGCCATGATCATTGATACCCGTCGCCGCAGGAAAATTGGCCTACCCGCACGAAAGACACTTATTATCCTCGCCATCGTTCCCCTGGTTGGAACTGCAATACAAGCAGTATTAGGTGGCATTACCGTGCTCACCGGACTGCACCCCGTGACCGTATCGGCGCATTTTTTGCTATCCATTGTTCTTGTGGCGGCAGCAGTAGTGCTTCTGGCTCGCAGCGGTGACCCCGGTGATCAACCGATCAGGTACCTGGCACCGCTACCCGTGCGTGTTCTCACATGGTCACTGGTAGCCGTGACAGCGGTGGTGGTATTCCTTGGTGTCCTCGTTACCGGCAGTGGGCCGCATAGTGGCGATGCTGAAACCGAGGTTAGATTCTCATTTGATCCGCAAACCATTTCGTGGATGCATGCCGACACCGTGTTCTTATTTTTAGGTTTGTTGGTGGGGCTGCTCATCACACTCTTTCTTTTCCCCAGCACGGGACGCATGCGTAAACGAACACTTATCTTGCTTGGAATCAGCTTGCTTCAGGGAACCATTGGATACATTCAATATTTCACCGGCTTACCTGAACTCCTTGTTGGACTGCATGTCTTAGGTGCTGTCCTTGTCTGGATCGCGGTTCTCAATATCCCGTTCTCCATGCGAACACGGGGTATAGTCACGGCGAGTGAGGTTCGGATGCGAGAGAAGATTCATATCTAGGGAAAACTCGTGTCTAGGGAAGAAACGGATCCACACCAATAAGGAGAAAAAGCAGAGCCAAATAGGTGATGGATCCGTGGAAAATACGCATGGCCGGCTTCTCGAGGTCGGCATAGTCAGCATTTTCACTTCTTGTGCGTCTCCACAATGAAATGGCTGACCACATAAACCAGAGTCCAAGAACCAGCGCGCCAACCGAGTATGCCCAACCCATTGGAGCTACCGGTATCAAAATCAGTGAAAAACCGACCATGACAATCGCATAGATCGCGATATCCCTGGTAACGGTGAGCGCCGGAGCAACGACCGGCAACATGGGCACTCCGGCCTGGGCATAGTCATCGCGGTACTTCATGGCAAGCGGCCAATAGTGTGCGGGTGTCCAGAAGAACACGATCATGAACAAGATACCTGCGGTCCACGTCAGGGTACCTTGAACCGCAGCCCATGCAATCAAGACGGGCATGCAACCTGCTGCACCACCCCAGACAATGTTCTGTGGAGTATTTCTCTTAAGAATCATGGTGTAGCCCACGGCATACATAACAATCGCGAGGACTCCGAGAAGTGCCGCAAACCAGTTTGTCAGTAGACCTAAAACAAAAAAGCTAATGATTCCGAGGATCGTCGCCTGAACCAGTCCAGAGCGAGCGCTCACCATTCCAGCAGCGACCGGGCGTGAGCCGGTGCGGTGCATGACCGCGTCGATGTCCCTGTCATAGACGCTGTTGTACGTGTTGGCGCTTGCCGCTGCCGCGCTACCACCCACGAGGACCGCGATGGTGGGCATCAGGTCGGGCAATCCATTGGATGCAAGAAAGAGGGTGGGTATCGCCGTTGCCAATAGCAACTCCACAATTCGTGGTTTAGTGATCCAAAAATGAGCTGAGATCTTCTCCCGCACCCCTTGTGAACTCACTCCCGTAACCTACCGCGACACTCGGCTTTCAGCCCATGGTGATCGCTGCCCAAGGTGATCGCTGCCCAAGGTGCCCTCAATTATTCCTTCGGGTCAATAGACTCCTCACATGACTAATGTCACCCATCTTCCACAGTTGGCCGATCCTTTGAACTGGACGAGTTCCGACTCCCAAGCAGTGTCATATTTGCGAGCCTTGGCCATGGATGCGGTTCAAAAAGTGGGAAATGGTCATCCCGGCACGGCCATGGCGTTAGCTCCCGTCGCCTATCTTCTTTTTCAACGCCTCATGACACATGACCCGAATGACCCTTCGTGGTTGGCGCGTGACCGTTTTGTCCTCTCGGCGGGCCACTCCAGTCTCACGCTCTACTCGCAACTTTTCTTGAGCGCGTACGGCCTCACCATGGCTGATCTCGAAAGTTTCAGAACGCTCGGCAGCCTCACACCCGGACATCCGGAGTATGGACACACGGTCGGAGTGGAGACGACTACGGGTCCATTAGGTCAAGGACTAGCCACCGCAGTGGGAATGGCCATGGCAGAACGTTTCGATCGAGGGCTGCTACCCGGTGCTCCCATCGGGCATCGGGTATGGGTCATTGCCTCCGATGGTGATCTGCAGGAAGGTATTTCATCTGAGGCCTCCTCGCTCGCGGGGACCCAGAAGCTCGGCACCTTGAACGTGATCTGGGATGACAACAGAATATCTATTGAGGGAGACACTGAGGTCGCGTTCACCGAGGATGTGTGTGCGCGTTACCGAGCGTACGGATGGGATGTTCACGAAGTCGACATGCTTGCCCATGGCGATATCGATGTAACTTCTCTTTATGCAGCACTTGTCAAGGCTGCAAATAACACCGATCTCCCTAGCTTTATCCGCGTCCGCACCACCATTGCGTGGCCTGCACCGAGGGCTCAAGGAACGGCGAAGTCACACGGTTCTGCTTTGGGCCCAGAGGAAGTAGCTGCAACAAAAGTTGAACTGGGACTTGATCCACACAAGAACTTTCAGTTCGATGCCGCCCTGTTGGCCGATATTCGCAACTCCCTCAGCGACCGAATTCGCGTTGTCAAGTCAGCGTGGAATCAGCAATTCACCGATTGGCAATCCACATCGCCCGAAGGATCAGCGCTGCTCGAAAGGCTGTTGGCACATCAACTTCCGCAGAATCTTGACTCCCATTTGCCTTCCTTTGACGGTATTTCATTTATGGCGACCCGCAAAGCATCCGGTCTGTGCATCAACGGGATTGCGGCCGCGATGCCCGAGTTGTGGGGCGGATCGGCGGATCTTGCAGAATCTAACAACACTTGGATCGAAGGCTCGCCCAGTTTTCTCCCCTACATTTCCGAGAGCACATCCCCCTATGGAAGGAATATTCACTTTGGCATTCGCGAGCATGCCATGGGAGCCGCACTCAACGGAATTGCACTCGATGGCCTCTCCCGACCATTTGGTGGCACTTTTTTAGTGTTCAGTGATTACATGCGTGGCTCAGTTCGACTTTCGGCCCTGATGCAGACCGCCGTGACATATGTCTGGACGCACGACTCGATTGGTTTAGGGGAAGATGGACCCACCCACCAGCCGGTGGAGCACTTATGGTCTCTTCGAGCTATTCCTGGATTAAATGTTGTTCGTCCGGCAGATGCACATGAAACCGCTGCAGCTTGGTCTGCCACTCTTTCACTACGTGAACCAACGGGTCTCATTCTCACGCGTCAGGATCTTCCCGTGCTCTCGGATCCATCCCGCGAAGACATTATGCAGGGTGTCCGCCGCGGCGCATACATTGTTGTAACCGATGCCGCACCAGAGGTGATCATTATTGCTACCGGATCCGAGGTCAGCGTTGCTATAGCTGCCCGAGAGATCCTGTCAACAGAGGGCGTGACCTCCCGAGTGATATCCATGCCATGTACCGAATGGTTTGATCGCCAACCTTCAGAATACAGGCAGTCCGTATTGCCTCCAACCATTACAGCTCGCGTCGCGGTGGAAGCAGGCGCTACATTCGGATGGTACAAGTACGTTGGTACCCATGGCGTGGTCGTTGGGATCGATCAATTCGGTTCCAGTGCTTCCGCGCGGGAGCTCTTTGAGATCTATCACATAACTCCCACCGAGGTCGCACACGCATCCCGCCAATCAATCATTAATTCGACCGAAAAGTAAGGTGAAATTCACGTGGCAAATATCCTTGAGCAGTTGACGCAAGCAGGAGTCAGTATTTGGCTAGATGACCTTAGCCGCAACAGGATAACGAGTGGGAATCTCGTTGAATTTATAAAGAAATATTCAGTGAAGGGTGTCACCACTAATCCTTCAATCTTTCAGAATGCAATTTCACAAGGCTCTGATTCGTACCGTGATCAGATTCGCGAATGCGCCCAAAGTGGGCTTACCGCCGACGAAACCATCCGACTGATCACAACCGATGACGTGCGCTCAGCATGCGATATATTTGCGGAGGTCTTCGAACAGACACAGGGAATTGATGGAAGGGTGTCCATTGAGGTTGATCCGCGACTCGCCCACGACACAGATGGCACGGTTAAAGCCGCCAAGGACCTCTGGGCACTTGTTGATCGAAGGAACCTCTTCATCAAGATTCCTGCAACAAATGCAGGATTGCCCGCTATCACCGAAGTTATTGCACACGGAATCAGTGTCAATGTCACCTTGATCTTCTCAGTCGACCGTTACCGTCAAGTCATTGACGCATACATTGCAGGTCTCGAGAAAGCATCTGCTGCTGGGCTGAATCTCAGCACAATTCAATCCGTGGCCTCATTCTTCATCAGTCGTGTTGATTCCAGCGTGGATTCCGCTCTCAATGCAATTGGGAGTGAACCGGCATTACAATTGCGCGGGTCAGCTGCGATCGCCAATGCGCGCCTTGCATGGCAGGTCCACCTCGAGTCCCTAAATTCGCCACAGTGGAATTCCCTTGTGGGAGCTCAACCCCAGCGACCATTATGGGCTTCCACAGGGGTGAAGGATCCGCAATACCCTGATACCCGATACGTTTTTGAACTAGTTGCTCCAGGATGTGTAAACACTATGCCCGAGAATACTCTGAAAGCTGCTGCCGATCACGGCGTCTTAATTGGTGATACGGTCTCAGCACGCGCATCCGATTCAGCGGAAACATTTGCTCAATTGGCCGCAATCGGGATTGATATGCCCGAAATTTTGCGACAACTTGAGACCGATGGTGTGGACAAGTTTGCTTCCGCGTGGATTGATCTTCTCGGTGTAGTTGGTGCCGCCCTTGAAGAGTCCTCTCAGTGACGTATCACAATCCTTTAAGGTCACCTGAGGACCAACGGCTTCCGCGGATAGCTGGTCCATGTGCAATTATTCTTTTTGGCGTCACCGGTGATCTGTCCCGGAAAAAGGTCATGCCTGCAATTTATGATCTCGCAAATCGCGGATTACTCCCGCCGGGTTTTGCACTCATTGGCTTTGCGCGACGTGATTGGGCCGACCAAGACTTCGCCCAAGAGGTTCACGATTCCGTCCGCGAGTATGCCCGAACTCCGTTCTCCGAAAGCACTTGGCGCCAATTATCCGCTGGCATCCGATTCGTCGATGGTGATCTGACGGATCCGAATGCCTATTACAGGTTAATGGATATTGTGAATGAACTTGATATCAAAATGGGCACCGGCGGCAACCATGCATTCTATCTGTCCATTCCCCCAAACCTGTTTCCAGCGGTTCTTGAGAATCTGCAGGTCTCCGGACTCGCTACCTCCGGTGGCAATGCATCTTGGCGTCGAGTGGTGATTGAAAAACCATTCGGCCACAATCTCGCATCCGCGGAGGAACTGAATTCAATCGTTGATCGAGTTTTCCCACCCGGCAGCGTCTTTCGAATAGATCACTACCTGGGCAAAGAGACCGTACAAAATATTTTGGCCGTTCGATTTGCCAACTCAATGTTCGAGCCACTGTGGAACAACAACTACGTGGACAATGTGCAAATAACCATGGCCGAGGACATTGGAATTGCAGGCAGAGCCGGTTACTACGATGGCATTGGTGCAGCCCGCGATGTCATTCAAAATCACTTGATTCAGTTACTAGCTCTCACTGCCATGGAAGAACCGCTGTCCTTTAGCGCAGACGATGTCAGATCTGAAAAAGAAAAAGTTCTTCGTGCTGTTGTGGTTCCACCCGACATTGCAGCTCACACCGCGCGTGGACAGTATGCATCCGGTTGGCAAGGTGGTATTCCCGTTAAAGGTTTCCTTGAAGAGAAGGGTATTTCCCCTGATTCACAAACAGAAACATTTGCGGCAATTCGGCTCAATGTGGAAAATAGGCGATGGGCAGGCGTACCCTTCTACCTGCGGGCGGGGAAGCGGCTTGGTCGCCGAGTTACTGAAGTCGCGATCATTTTCAAACGTGCTCCGCACTTGCCTTTTTCCGAGTCTTCAACGGTGGAGCTCAGCAATAACGCACTGGTTTTTCGGATTCAACCTGATGAAGGAATAACTGTTCGTTTTGGCTCCAAGGTTCCCGATACGAGCACAATTCAGGTGCGAGATGTCACCATGGATTTCCAGTACGGGGACTCGTTCGTGGACACCAGCCCCGAAGCATATGAGCGACTTATTTTAGATGTTCTCCTAGGAGATCCACCCCTATTCCCACGACGTGAGGAAGTCGAACTCAGTTGGAAAATACTTGATCCCATCCTTGACCACTGGTCAACCCAAGGGCCTCCAGAACAGTACGCAGCCGGTGGATGGGGACCATCTGATGCGTATGAAATGATCCGTCTCGATGGACGCACCTGGCGACGGCCATAGCGGACGGAGTTGACGGTGATCAGATTAGAAGATACAAGTGGTGGTGCCGTGGCAGCCGCAATTGCTGCGGAGCGTCACCGTTTGGGATCACCCGCCACCGGAATGGTGTTGACCATGTTGATCCTGGCATCTGAAGAGTTCCAGTCCGATGCAACCGCAGCAGCTGTGTCTGCGGCACGGGAACACCCCATGCGGATTGTGACCCTCATCCCTCGACCGGGTCGAATGGAACCATCACTTGACGCAGATATTGCGGTGGGTGGAGACGATGGCCCCGGAGAATTGGCAGTTTTACGCCTCCGAGGGGACCTGGCCAACCATGGTAATTCGGTCGCCATACCCCTCCTGCTTTCAGATACACCTGTTGTTGCATTCTGGCCGACCTCACCTCCCGACTCTCCCGCTAGTGACCCAATCGGCAAGCATGCGCAACTTCGAATCACTGATTCTGCGACATCAGCTGACCCCGAAACGCAATTAAGGAGTCGATTCGAGGGGTACACACCCGGTGACGTAGACCTTTCGTGGACTCGACTAACTCCATGGCGCTCGGCTCTTGCTGCGGCGTTTGACAACGTCGTGCCTGAAGTTGATTCCATTGATATCGCTGCGGGTGAGAATGATCCGAGTGCTCTTCTGCTCGGGTCATGGCTACAACTGCGACTGCGCTGCGAGTCCCGGATCAGCCACACCCCCGACTCTGAACTGTCATCGGTAAACCTCATTACTTCACTGGGCAATATCAGTCTCACCCGGATAGACGCCCATCAGGCGGTGCTGGGTAAACCAGGAGTACCGGATGCCACCATCGGTCTTCCAACTCCAGAACTCGCTGTCTTACTGAGTGAAGAATTGAAACATCTCAACCCAGATGAAACCTATGGTGCCGTGCTTGCCGCTTTTGGGCGCTCGTGACGGTGGAACGGTGATTGAACCTCGCAATACTGCGGATCTAGATGTGAGTGTGATCGTCAACATAGCGATCAAGACTCTCGAAGGATCATCTTCGAGTGAACTTTTGCATATTGTTCTTACCGGAGGCAGTAGCGGAATGGCTTTTAATTCACAACTCGGTGATATCGCCGCCGCCTTACCTGCCTCAGTGTGGAATCGAGTTCACCTCTGGTGGGGCGATGAACGCTTTGTTCCTCGACACTCTGAACAAAGAAATGATTATCGAGTTCGGGAGATACTCGGTCACTATTTCGCTGCCGATCGAGTACATCAAGTGAAGCACTCGGATGAATGTCCATCCGTCAACCATGCGGCATATTTGTACTGCCGAGAGCTTGCTAAGTATGGAAGTCCAAGCCCACGCTTCACATTAGTCATGCTGGGAATGGGCCACGATGGCCACATTGCTTCGCTATTTCCTTGGAGCCCACAACTGCATGCAATTGAAGTTTGCGTCCCGGTGGCTGATTCTCCGAAGCCCCCACCCGAGCGGGTGACCATGACATTCCCCACACTCAATAACTCCGACAAGACCGTGATATTTGCTGCCGGGGTTAGTAAGCAAAACGCACTCAACCGTGTTCTAGCAGATAGTGGATCGGTGGATGAGACACCCGCACGTGGGATTTTGGCGCGGGAACTCGAAATCCTTACTTAATTGCCACGTAATTTGTCAACGGCTTCCTGCAAAATCGCCGCGCCATCTTTATCGGACCGACGTTCTTTGACATAAGCCAAATGGGTCTTATAGGGCTCAATTTTTGGGGGCAGTGGTGGGTTGTCTTTATCGGTTCCCGCGGGAAGCCCGCAACGTGGGCAATCCCATTCCTCCGGAACCTCAGCCTCTATCGCGAAACTGGGTCGGGACTCGTGTTTGCGGCTGCACCAGAAGGATACGAAGAAGCGTGGAGCAGCCTCTCCCCGTTCAGCCTCGCCCATGGGACCGGCACCAACGCGGCTACCTCGGATTGCACTACCACCAGCCATGTGTATTTCCTTCCAAATCGAGAATCATTCGCGTACTGATACGGATCCCTACATGATTACATTGTGAAGCTATGAACCAGTGCGAACCAGAAGCCCCACCGCAACGATCGATGCCGCCCAAATCAAGCCTAGAGCCACGGTGAGCCGATCGAGGTTCTTCTCGGCAACTGATGATCCACCCACCGATGAACTGACACCCCCACCAAATAGATCGGAAAGTCCACCACCCTTACCACGGTGCAGCAGGATCAGGACGATCAAGAGCACACTCGTGATAATGAGAATAACTGCGAGAGCAATTGTGATGGCATTAATCATGATCCGCGTTGAACCTTTCTGGTTACTTCTGTACAGCGCTTAAGGATAGGTGTTGGTCGCTGTCAGTCCTCTACTGGGTGCATGCGATACCTCACTATCCCGACAAATTCATCGGGATCGAGGCTGGCTCCGCCCACCAGGGCCCCATCAATGTCTGACTGCGCCATGATTCCGGCGATATTGTCAGATTTGACGGAACCGCCGTAGAGTATTCTGACCTCGGCAGCTGAATATGATCCCCATGTATCCTTCACGTGCTTCCGAATTGCATGAATCACCTCCTGTGCATCGGCGGGTGTGGCTACAGCACCTGTACCGATAGCCCAGACCGGTTCATAGGCAATGACAAGGGACCCAATCTGTTCGGGCGACAGGTCGGCCAAGGATGCGGTCAATTGGTTGACAATGAAACCCACCGCCTGCCCGGCCTCCCTAGTGTCCAGCCCTCGCCGACGCAGACAATGGGGGTTAACGAGTGTGCCAGTGCGGTTCGCGTCTTGGCGTTTACCACTGCATCTGTTTCGCCATGAAACATCCGCCGCTCACTGTGTCCTGTGAGCACGTATGTGCAACCCAGTTTCGCCAACATGGCAGCGGAAATATCACCTGTGTAGGCGCCTTTATCGAAAGCTGATAGATCCTGAGCACCATATTGGATGTCGTACTTATCTCCTTCGATGAGAGTCTGAACTGAGCGTAAATCAGTGAATGGCGGCAACACCGCTACATCGACGGCCTCGAAATCGGCCTCATTGAGGGCAAATGCCAGTTTTTGTACGAGAGCAATTGCTTCGAAATGGTTTATATTCATTTTCCAATTACCAGCCATCAGTGGTTGGCGTGAATCCTTGCTCATTGATTACCTTCCAATATGGCTAATCCCGGTAACGACTTACCTTCCAAAAACTCGAGGCTCGCCCCTCCCCCAGTACTGATGTGGTCAAACTTAGTAGCATCCACATCCAGGAGACGCACGGCAGCGGCGGAATCCCCTCCACCGATTACCGTAAAGGCATTGGACTCCGTCATTGCCTGCGCAACACTCAGTGTTCCTTGGGCGAATGCCGGCATTTCGAATACTCCCATGGGGCCGTTCCACACGACGGTCTTCGACTGTTGAATCACTCGGGAAAAGTCCTTGCAAGTTTCCGGACCGATATCTAAACCCATCCAGCCATCAGGTATCTGATCTGCCTTTACGATTCGAGTATCTGAATCAGGACTAAATTCACTCGCGATCACAAAATCAACAGGGAGGACAAGGTTGACTCCCAAGTTGCTAGCCTGTTGCAGGAACTCACGAACTGTTTCGACGAAATCCGGTTCCTGCAATGATGTTCCGATGGAAAGACCCTTGGCGAGCAGGAACGTGTAAGCCATTCCACCACCGATGAGTAGGTTGTCGACACGAGGAAGAAGTGAAGCAATTACTCCCAATTTGTCACTGACTTTGCTTCCACCGAGTACCACCGTGTAGGGCCGATCGGCTCCTTGGAGAAGTGTGGAGAATACTTTTGATTCCTTTGCAACAAGGAGGCCGCCAGCGCTGGGGACTAATTCCGCCAGCTCCGTTACCGAGGCCTGTGCTCGATGCATCACTCCAAAGCCATCGGCGACATACAAATCAGCCCACAGCGCCCACTCGCGCGCGAGGTTCATGCGCTCTTCGGTGATCTTGCTGGTTTCCCGGGGATCAAATCGAACATTCTCAAGGAGCGTCACCGATCCAGGGGCAAGTCGGGAAATCTCTTGGCGAACAATCAGTGGATCTGTCTCTGTTATCAAATGGACCGGTTCACCGAGCAATTCGGTCAACCGTTGTGCAACAGGTGCCAATGAAAGTGACGGGACAACCTTTCCTTTGGGCCTCCCCATGTGGGCAAGAATCACGACGGCAGCGAGGCGACCGGACAAGAACTCAATTGTCGGAATGGCAGCGCGAATGCGTAAGTCGTCAGTGATTAAGCCACTATCGTCCAATGGCACATTAAAGTCACATCTGAGTGCAACTGTCGAACCTTCTACAGGAAGGTCAGTTAGCGACCTCACGATTAGAGTTTGGCACCAACGAAAGTCACCAAGTCAACTAATCTGTTGCTGTAACCCCATTCGTTGTCATACCATCCGAGCACTTTCACCATGTTTCCGTTCACATTGGTAAGACTTGCATCGAAAATACAGGATGCAGGGTCGGTGACAATGTCAGATGACACAATCGGGTCTTCGGTGTACACCAGGATGCCTTTCATTGGACCATCTGCAGCAGCTTTCACCACAGCGTTGATCTCCTCTTTGGTCGCCGCCTTCTTGAGTTCCACCGTGAGGTCTGTTGCCGACCCCGTAGGAACGGGCACCCGCATGGCGTAGCCATCGAGTTTGCCCTTGAGATGCGGAAGCACTAAACCAATCGCCTTGGCGGCTCCGGTGCTGGTAGGGATCATGTTGATTGCGGCGGCCCGGGCTCGTCGAAGGTCCTTATGGGGAAAATCCAAAATACTTTGATCATTGGTGTACGCATGGATTGTGGTCATGAGACCACGTTCGATACCAAATGAATCGTCAATCGCTTTCGCCATGGGAGCAAGACAGTTTGTGGTGCATGATGCATTCGAGATTATGTTGTCGGTCGCGGGGTTATATTCGTGATCGTTCACACCCATGACAATTGTGATGTCTTCGCCTTGCGCGGGTGCAGAGATAATGACTTTCTTGGCACCAGCCTCCAAGTGTTTTTTGGCCGAATCCGCGTCGGTGAAGAATCCGGTGGACTCGACGACAATTTCCGCTCCCAGTGTCCCCCACGGTAACTTTGCCGGATCCCTCTCCGCGAAGACCGGAATCCGGACTCCGTCGACAATGATTGCGCCTTCTTCGGCCTCAACCGTTGCACCCAATCTGCCTAAGATGCTGTCGTATTTGAGCAAATGAGCCAGGGTTTTGGTGTCGGTCAGATCATTGATGCCAACAATCTCGATCTCCGCGCCGCTCACCCGAATTGCCCTGAAAAAGTTTCGCCCAATTCGTCCGAATCCGTTGATGCCGACCTTCATACCCGCTCCTCCACCTTGTAAACGCTTACAGAAAAATGAAACCTGAATTTTTCCTCAGCGCTAACGCTAGTGGAGGAATGCTCACCATGGCATACCGGGCGCGCTAAAACCACAGATCTCGAACCCCACTCAGTCAGCGGCTTCCGGCACGTTGACGGCCGATTCCGTGTCCGGGATTCCGAGATCAGAAGCTCTCTTGTCCGCCAGGGCCAAGAGGCGTCGTATTCGGCCCGCGATTGCGTCTTTGGTCATGGGCGGCTCGCTGAGGGCACCCAGTTCCTCCAAACTAGCCTGCTGGTGTTCCATTCGAAGTCTGCCGGCGACAACAAGATGTTCGGGGACATCGGCTCCCAGAATCTCAAGGGCTCTTTGAACTCGCGCCCCAGCAGCGACCGCAGCCCGTGCACTCCGCCGCAGATTCGCATCGTCAAAATTAGCAAGTCGGTTTGCGGTGGCCCGCACTTCGCGACGCATTCGACGTTCCTCCCAAGCCATCATGGACTCGTGTGCCCCCAATTTAGTCAGCATGGCACCTATGGCGTCTCCATCGCGGATCACCACTCGGTCAACTCCACGAACCTCTCGAGACTTGGCGGCGATCCCCAGTCTTCGAGCGGCACCTACCAGAGCCAAGGCTGCCTCGGGACCCGGAGATGTAATTTCCAGTGATGATGACCGACCCGGTTCGGTGAGTGATCCATGTGCGAGGAATGCACCACGCCACGCGGAAATACAGTCACACAGAGCACCGGCCACGATCGCGGGTGGAAGCCCCCGCACCGGTCTTCCACTAGCATCGACTATTCCCGTTTGCCGGGCCAAAGCCTCTCCACCATTGACCACGCGAACCAAATACCGAGTGCCTTTTTTTATTCCAGTGCCCTGCACCATGGCAATATCGCTTTCATGCCCATAAATATCAAAAATGTCTTTTCGCAGTCTTCGGGCAGCGGCACCCGTGTCCAGATCTGCTTCAACCACAATTTGACGGTTAACAATATGTAAACCGCTTGCAAATCTGAGTATGGTCGAAACTTCCGCCTTGCGGCAGCAAGCTTTTGTAACATCGACACGACTTAGTTCATCTTTCACTTCAGCCGTCATTGCCATGTGGTGCCTCTTTTCATTGCGCGAACCTTATCGAATGCATCTGCCAATAGAACCGGGTCATGGGATTGTGGTGAGTGGGATAACGTCCCCCATTGGACAACACCACCCATCTCCCCTGCCATGTGTTCAAATCTTGCGTGACCCGATACGAATTGCGGATCTGCCACCACCACATCCAGTGGAATCTCGGGAACCAATTCCCGCCACGACTTGAGATAATCGATTGGGGCAAAGGTTGAAGTTTCCCCTGATTGAGGAACCAGATTCACCACCAAAACTTTGTGCGCTTTGCTGGTTTTTATCGCCGAATAAATATCCGAGATCAAAAGGTGCGGGACCACAGATGTAAACCAAGAGCCGGGTCCAAATATTAGATGGTCGGCTTGCTCAATGGCCCTCACTACATCCGCACACACTATTGGTGCGGGCGGATCTATGGAAATACTTAAAACTTCCCCAACGGTAACCGCAACAGCAACTTGGCCGACAACCTCCTCCACATGTGACTCACTTCCTTCGCCAACAACTTGAACCTGCGCAGATATAACCGTTGGTTGAGTACTTGCAGGTAGAACTTTCCCCTGAATATTGAGCATTGAACCAAGAATAGATAGGCCTTCCTGAGTTGAAAAACCTTGATTCCACAGGGCGGCAAGCAAGATATTGCCCACGGCATGGCCTGCCAAGTCGGAACTCACCACTGGATCAAATCGATATTGAACTAAGTCCTCGATGGTGTAATCGACACCGGGAATTACATTGTGGCTGCCTAGCGGACACAAAGCCGCTAGCGCCATGCGCAGGTCCCCTGGCGGAACAATGGGATAGTTTTTCCGTAATCGTCCACTCGAGCCACCGTCATCGGAGACTCCGACGACTGCCGTAATGTCAATCGCGTCTCTACCTTGTGCCCCGTTATTTTTCAAATAATTCAACGCGCGCAAAGTGGCGTACAGACCATGCCCCCCTCCAAATCCAGTAAAACGTTCGACCACTACTCTCGACCTAAATCTCGGTGAAACACAACGGCATCGATTCCGCGAGCTTTGAGTCGCTCGGCCAGAGCCTCGGACATGGCAACACTGCGGTGCTTCCCGCCCGTGCAACCAATCGCTACCGTCACTAATCGTTTCCCCTCGCGAAGATAACCTTCGCGAGCTATTGCGATCAAGGATTCAAAGTTCGTGAGGAAGTCTTCAGCTCCAGGGCGCTCAAGTACGCTGACCGCGACCGCTTGGTCTTGACCTGTGAGCGGACGCAAATGTTCATCCCAGTATGGGTTAGGTAAGAAACGGACATCGGCAACAGTATCGGCGTCTACGGGAATTCCGTACTTAAATCCAAATGACAGGACAGTGACATGTAGCTCTGAATCTGACTCAAGGCTAAATACTGATTCAATACGCCTCCTTAGGTCATGGACATTAAGAGCAGTTGTATCAATCACTAGGTCTGCGACTCCACGAATATCTTGAAGCAGTTCCCGTTCGCGCGCCAGGCCATCGATAATTCGTTGCTCCTTTTGCAATGGATGGGGCCGACGCGAAGATTCAAATCTTCGGACCAGACTTTCATCAGAGGCCTCTAAAAAAATAATATTAATTTGAGTGTTTCCTGTCGCCACTTCTGCGAGTGAGTCACTTAATTGCGCAAAAAAAGATCGACTGCGAGTGTCCACCACCACTGCCATCCGGCGGACATCGGCACTGGTTCGCGCCAACTCAATTGCACCCGCCATCAATTTCGGTGGCAAATTATCAATGACAAACCACCCTAAGTCCTCGAGTGCACGAGCCGACGTGGTTCTCCCTGCGCCGCTCATGCCTGTTAAAACCGTTAGTTCAAAATCCTTCTTCACTGTCATGTCACCTCCTCGGATGCATGTCACAGAGTCCACATGAGATAAGAAAAACGTTACCTGATCAGTCAAGCACCCTCGGTTTGTGCAGGTGTGCGTAGATGATCTCTGCAACCGACGGTCCAATGCCTGGTACTTGGACAAGTTCTTCTACTGTTGCTTGCCGAACGTGGGCAACCGATGTGAAGTGCGTGAGAAGTGCTTTCCTACGAACAGCACCTAGCCCGGGGATATCGTCGAGATCACTGGTAATCGCGCGTTTCCCTCGCCTTTTGCGGTGAAGGGCGATTGCTGTCCGGTGCGCTTCATCGCGGACTCTCTGGAGTAGGTGCAATGCTGGGCTATTACGCGGTAGCACTAAAGGTTCGGGTGAATCTTGAACCCACACTTCCTCTAGTCTTTTAGCTAAACCAATCACCCGAACAGCTATGCCAAGTTCCCGCAACGCTGAAGATGCCGCCTGTACTTGCCCTTGTGCGCCATCAATCACCAGTAAATTCGGTGCGTATGCGAATCTGCGTACACCGTCAGTGTCTGACTCAACATGGGCAAATCTCCGAGCAACCACTTCACGCACTGCAGATAAATCGTCGGTTCGATCTCCTTTAATAATAAAAGACCGGTAATCCTTCTTCTTGGGCAATGCGTCTTCGAAAACAACCATGGATGCAACAGTGTCTGAACCTTGAAGCGTCGATACGTCAATGCACTCAATGCGAAGTGGGGGTTCATGTAAATCGAGAGCTTCCTGGAGTGCGTTTAGTGATTGAGCTCGCACCGTTATATCGGATCCACGTTCAATCTGATGGCGAGTAAGAGCCTGTTGTGCATTTTCCAGCGCGGTCGACATGAGAGATTTTTTGTCCCCGCGCTGAGGAACACGTAGATCTACCGTCGATCCCCTTAGCTCTGATAGCCACTGCCGAATGACGACCGCATTTGCGGGCTCGATTGAAAGAAGCACCTCTTTGGGTATTCCGCTGTGAACAGCCTCGGAATAGATTCTCGTAATAACACGCTCCGCGTACCCGGCATCCGACAAATCCTCAGATCGCTCTAAGGCCATGAACCTTTGCCCCGTAATGTGGCCATTTCGTACATGAAAAATCTGAACTCCAATATCAAGTTCTTGGAAGTCAATTGCAATGAGATCCGCATCTGTATTGTCCTCAAAAACCACAGCGTTTTGTTCTAATACGCGCTCGAGCGCCTGAGCGCGATCACGCCACTTTGCGGCACTTTCATAATCTTGACTATTTGATGCTTCGTGCATTCGCGTTTGAACTATTTTGACGAAAGACGTGGATTGCCCCGACAAAAATTTAATCAGATCATTGACCAATAACGAATAGTCCTCTTCCGAGATTTTTCCAACACACGGGGCACTGCATTTGTCAATATACCCAAGTAAACAGGCCCTTCCGCTCTGCTGAGCCTGCTTGAAGGTGCCATCTCGACATGATCTCACCGGGAAAACGCGAATAAGTTCGTCCAGTGTTGCCCTGACCGCCCACGCGTGGGCATATGGACCAAAGTACTTGGTTCCTTTGCGCTTTGCTTCTCGAACGACAGATACTCGAGGAAATTTGTCAGTCAGAGTTATGGCCAAGTACGGATACGATTTGTCATCGCGAAACCGAACATTAAATCTTGGTGAGTACTCCTTGATCCACGAATATTCCAGGACCAAGGCTTCAACCTCGGTCTCAACAGAAACCCAGTCCACAGATGCTGCCGTCGTGACCATACGTTGAGTTCGCGAATGTAGACCAGCAAAATCTTGGAAATAGGAACCCAGTCGAGATCTGAGATTCTTCGCCTTGCCCACGTAGACAACTCTTTTTTCCACATCAAGAAACCGATACACGCCGGGGCCGGTAGGAATCGACCCCGTTGGTGGCCGATAATCGCTGGGATCAGACATTCGCTTCTGTACACATTTTATGCGTCCGATCTAATGGATAACTTTCTTGGCGAAATCTACCTCAATACGGCCCTAGCCAAAAGTTACGTTGTCACCGGTAACCTGATATGCCACGCCATTCAGACCCGTTGCAGCAACTCCAGAGATAACACTGCCATCGACAGCTGAAAACCTGGATCCATGACAGGGACAGATGATCTCGTTATTGATGACCTCGTTAACCAAGCATCCCGCATGGGGGCAAATGGCGGTAAACGCCTTGATGTCTCCCGAAACTGGCTGTGTCAGCACAACCGGAGGCTCTGGAGCAATATAGCCGCCACCCACGGGAATTTGGGCAACGGAAACGGTCGAACTTGCACCGGCGTCTTCGACACCGGTTTCGACATCTTCGACACCGGTTTCGACATCTTCAGCAGCCGCACAACCAGCGAGTGCGGCACCACCGACGACAATGCCACCCACCACCGCACCTGCCTTGAGAACATCGCGACGTCCAATTTCCTTGTTCATGTGACTCCTTCTAGTGGTCTAAATCTAAGTCTCTCAGAAACCTTCCCGTATGGCTTTCCGGGCGCGCAGCAATGGTCAAGGCAGTGCCTTCGGCCACCACCATTCCCCCACCGGAACCCCCTTCGGGTCCCATGTCGATAATCCAGTCCGCCGACTTTATGACGTCGAGATTGTGCTCGATCACAAGAACCGTGTTTCCTTTGTCCACCAAGCTCTGGAGTACCAGAAGCAACTTCCGAATGTCCTCAAAATGAAGTCCCGTCGTGGGTTCGTCCAAGATATAGATGGTTCGTCCTGTTGATCTCTTTTGTAACTCCGCGGATAGTTTAACTCGTTGCGCTTCTCCACCGGAAAGAGTTGGAGCGGATTGACCCATGCGGACATAGCCAAGCCCCACTTCCACGAGAGTCTTTAAGTGGCGTGCAATTGGTGGAATCGCTGCGAAAAATTCACTCGCTTCCTCGATCGGCATATCGAGAACCTCAGAGATTGACTTACCTTTGTAATGAACTTCCAAAGTCTCTCGGTTATAACGCGATCCATGGCAGATCTCACACGGGACGTACACGTCCGGTAGGAAGTTCATTTCGATCTTCAGAGTTCCATCGCCGCTGCACGACTCACATCTGCCACCTTTCACGTTGA
This sequence comes from Candidatus Nanopelagicales bacterium, assembly GCA_018401415.1. Classification (GTDB taxonomy): domain Bacteria; phylum Actinomycetota; class Actinomycetes; order S36-B12; family S36-B12; genus UBA4592. The sequence goes on from JAGYKV010000017.1 coordinate 534,133, forward strand.
AGCTGAAGCGTCCTGGCTGGTAGCCTCGAATTTTGGCTTCCTGTGTTTCGGCGAATAGCTTTCGAATATGATCAAAGACGCCTGTGTACGTTGCCGGGTTACTCCGTGGAGTACGCCCGATTGGGCTTTGATCAACGTGTACAACTTTGTCCACGAGATCAAGTCCGGTAACTTTCGTGTGCTTACCCGGCACAGCAGATGCACCATTAAGTTCACGCGCAAGCACGGCCAACAAGACATCGTTGACCAGTGTTGATTTGCCTGACCCGCTAACACCTGAAACCACAACAAAGTTACCCAACGGAAATTTCACATTTACGTTCTGAAGGTTGTGCTCCCGTGCACCAAGCACTTCAATCCACCCGCGCTCTTGAGGCCTTCGCTGGTCCGGCACCTTGATGTGGCGCGCTCCAGACAAGTAACTGCCCGTGATGGACTTTTTGTTACGGATGAGATCTTTAAGTGTTCCGCTCACAATTACCTCACCACCGTGCTCACCTGCACCCGGTCCAATGTCGACAATCCAATCGGCTGTTCGGATCGTGTCTTCATCATGTTCCACCACAATGAGGGTGTTTCCCAAGTCTCTTAAACGAAGCAGGGTTTCGATCAACCGCTCATTGTCCCGCTGGTGCAGACCAATGCTTGGTTCATCAAGTACATAAAGCACCCCGGTGAGTCCCGACCCAATTTGGGTTGCCAAACGAATTCGTTGTGCCTCACCTCCAGCCAGGGTTCCCGCGGCCCGATCCAAGGAGAGGTAGTGCAATCCAACATCCACCAGAAACTGCAGGCGTTCATTAACTTCCTTGAGAACCCGTGAAGCAATCGCGGCATCGCGTTCGGAGAGTTTGAGTTGGGCAAGTATTTCCCGGGCGCTACTTATGGGCAAAGACGCTATTTCAGCAATGGAATGGTCAGAGACGGTAACGGCAAGTGTCAATGGCTTCAACCTTGTCCCAGAGCATGCTTTGCAGGGGATCTCGCGCATGTATCCTTCCAGACGTTCCCTGGATGAATCCGAATCAGATTCTGAGTGCCGCCGTTTAATGAACGGAATGACCCCTTCATAAGTTGTGTAATAGGAACGTTGTCGGCCATAACGGTTTTTGTATTTGACGTGCAATTCAATATCTGTTCCGTAGAGGACTATTCGCTTATCCTTAGCGCTCAACCTGTTCCACGGGATGTCGAGGTCTATACCCGTTTCTTCGGATAGCGATGTCAGTAGGCGCGAGAAGTACTCGCTTACTGTTCCGCGAGACCAAGGTGCAATTGCGCCCTCTGAGATACTCGCATTGAGGTCTGGTATTACGAGTTCTTCATCTACTTCTCGAGTCGTTCCCAATCCTGAGCACGACGGACAAGCGCCAAACGGTGAATTAAATGAAAAAGATCTTGGTTCCAGTTCCTCAAATGACAAGCCATCGCGGGGACATGCCAGGTGCTCGCTGAGAACCAATTCTCGGTCCTCCGACTCCCTAGGGCGATCCACGAAATCAAGTACTACGTTGCCGTGCCCTAGACCCAGCGCCGTTTCCACGGAGTCCGTCATGCGCTGCCGGGACTCGGGATTGACCGTGAGCCGATCAACGACAACCTCAATGGTGTGCTTGTCTTGTTTCTTTAATTTGGGAACAGCATCAAGCGTGAACGTTTCACCATCGACCCTCACTCGTGAATATCCATCTGCTTGCAGCTGCTTGAAAACATCGACGTACTCGCCCTTGCGCTCCCGAACTAATGGGGCAAGAATCTGAAACTTTGTCTTGACCGGCATGCTCAATATTTGATCGACAATCTGCTGTGGAGATTGTCGAGCGATTGGATCACCACACTCGGGGCAGTGTGGCTTTCCAATACGTGCATAGAGCAATCGGAGATAGTCATAAACCTCGGTGATCGTCCCCACGGTCGATCGAGGATTCCGGGAAGTTGATTTTTGATCAATCGAAACAGCCGGCGATAACCCCTCGATAAAGTCCACGTCCGGTTTGTCCATTTGGCCCAGGAACTGACGGGCATAAGCGGATAAGCTTTCAACATACCGACGCTGGCCCTCGGCAAAGATTGTGTCAAATGCCAGACTAGATTTACCTGAGCCTGACAGCCCCGTGAAGACAATAAGCGCATTTCGTGGAAGATCAAGGGATACGTTCTTGAGATTGTGTTCCCGCGCCCCGCGAATAACCAGACGCTCCACGAGCAACCTCTCCTAAAGAACTATGGTAGGAACCGAACAGGTCAGAGCCTAAGCGTTAACCACGCCACATGCAGAGGAGACCACGTGTATACCGGATCCGTGTATGTCGGTGGCCCAGCTCACGTTCGTGAGCTTCCTCAGTTGATCATCAGTAAATTGGCGGTCGGTCCTCTTTCGAACAACACTTATCTGTTGCGCTGTCGCGCGACAGGGACTCAAGTGTTAATCGATGCCGCACATCAATCAGATGAAATTTTGACCCTCATCGGTTCCGATTCCCTCACCCTCGTTCTCACGACTCACTCACATCCGGATCATTGGCAGGCACTTACCGAGATTGTCAGTGTCACGGGCGCGGTCACCTGTGCACCATTCGCCGACGTGCGAAGTATTCAACCCCCTACCGATCGCGAGCTTCACCATGGAGATGCCGTGGTTTTTGGTGAGTGCGCCCTAGAAGTAATCACCGTCGGTGGCCACACTGAAGGCTGCAGCATGTACCTCTATCGCGATCCCCTGGGCCATGAACACCTCTTCAGCGGTGATGCACTTTTCCCGGGCGGGTTGGGCAAGACCAACTCTCCAGAAGACTTCACAACCCTGCTGCACGGTGTGAAAACATATGCCTTCGACCAACTTTCAGACCTCACATGGATTTATCCGGGCCACGGAGACGACACAACGCTTGGCACGGAACGACCACAACTCGATGAATGGGAGTCTCGTGGTTGGTGAGTAGCTATCGCTTCTCTTCAGGCTCTTTATCGGTGATGCGGCCCGCATGACCCCGAGCGGTTGGGTCGAGGCGCACTTTAATCGCAGATCCAATGAATACCGCCACGAGTACTATTCCAATAAAGCCCAGGCTTACATTGGTGGTGATCTTTGGTATCTCACCGTTGATCTCATGCAGGTAGGTCAAAAGTAATTTGAACCCAATAAATATCAAAATGATGGAAAGACCCAATGACAGGTACACAAGTCTGTCCAATAGACCTTTCAACAAGAAGTACAAAGCCCTCAAACCCAAAAGTGCGAACGCATTAGCCGCAAAGACCAAATAGGGCTCTTGAGTTACTCCAAATGTGGCAGGGATCGAATCCAGTGCAAAAAGGAGATCCGTGCTGCCGATCGCAAACATGACGAGAAGGAGGGGGGTTGCGATCCGCTTGCCATTCTCGACCGTGAATATTTTGGTTCCGTCGTAATGATCGGAGATTGCGATTCTTTTCCGAACTATCCGAACCATGAAATTATCCTGCGGATCAGGATCCTCGTTCCGGTGGCGCATGAGTTGAATACCGGTCCAGATCAGAATGGCCCCGAAAATGACAAATGTGAAGCTAAATGCTGCTATGGCAGCCGCACCAATGGCAATGAAGATTGCACGGAGCACAAGGGCCAGCGCGACTCCAACCAACAGGACCCGTTGGTGCAAGTTACTTGGTACTGCAAATTGGGTCAGAATAATTATGAATACGAATAGGTTATCAACGCTGAGTGACTTTTCCACCAGGTACGCAGCAAAGTACTCGGAGCCCATTTGTGAGCCCTGCCACGACCAAATGAAAATACCGAATGCAATTGCAATTGCAATATAAAAAAGAGAACTAACTAGTGCCTCTTTGAACTTTACATCGTGGGGCTTGCGGGTAATGGCAATAAAGTCAACAGCGATCAGGATGAGGATTCCCCCGATCGTCGCCGCCCATAGGCCCAGGGACACTTCCATTACTTAATTACCCACCTTCACTGACTTCACGCTTGCCCTGCGGTTTGCATACCTCTGAACTCACGTTTGAGATCTGAGATTTCGTCGCGTAGACGAGCCGCAAGTTCGAACTGTAGTTCACCAGCCGCCATATGCATCTGAGCCGTCAACTCCTGAATGAGTGTCGCAAGATCGACCCCCGCAGGACTCCTGGCCTGCTTGAGGGTCCCCGATTGAAGAAGCGCATGGGTGTCCGCATCTTCACGAGACAGGAGATCAGTGATGTCGGCAATTTTCTTTCTTAAGGGCTGCGGGTCCACTCCGTGAGCCACGTTGTACGCCACTTGTTTGGCACGTCGACGATTAGTTTCATCTATCGCTTTGGCCATTGACGGTGTGATTTTGTCTGCATACATATGCACTTGTCCATTGACATTGCGCGCTGCCCGCCCAATGGTTTGAATCAGCGATGTGCCCGACCGCAGAAAACCTTCCTTGTCGGCGTCCAGAATTGCCACCAGGGACACTTCTGGTAGGTCCAACCCCTCGCGCAGCAGATTTATCCCCACGAGGACATCAAAGACACCCGAGCGGAGTTCCCGAAGAAGTTCGACACGACGGAGGGTATCCACTTCAGAGTGCAGGTATTGAACTCGAATTCCGTGCTCAAGTAAGTAATCGGTAAGGTCTTCGGACATTCGCTTTGTGAGCGTTGTGACCAACACGCGCTCACCCTTCGCAGATCTCAATCGGATTTCGTGGATGAGATCGTCGACTTGCCCCTTGGTTGGCTTGATGATGATTTCCGGGTCAACCAAACCGGTGGGTCGAATAACCTGCTCAACCACCTCACCCTCAACCTGTGTCAATTCATAAGGGCCCGGTGTGGCTGACAAATAAACCACCTGCCCAATGCGTTCCTCAAATTCGCTCCAACGTAATGGTCGATTGTCCATTGCACTGGGCAATCTGAATCCATGCTCAACCAGCGTTCGCTTACGACTGGCGTCACCCTCAAACATGGCACCAATTTGAGGAACACTCACATGGGATTCATCAATGACCAGCAAAAAATCCTCCGGAAAATAATCAATGAGGCAATTCGGTGCACTCCCTGGCTCTCGACCATCAATAAATCGACTGTAGTTTTCTATGCCGGAGCAAAATCCGATCTGTTGCATCATTTCAATATCGAAGGTCGTTCGCATTTTGATTCTTTGCGCTTCCAAGAGTTTGCCTTGAGCCTCCAACTCTGATATTCGCTGCTCCAGCTCCACCTGGATTTCACCAATTGCCCGAGACATGCGTTCTGGCCCGGCAACATAGTGAGTGGCGGGGAAAATGTACTGCTCGACATCTTCGGTAATTATCTCTCCCGTTAATGGGTGCAAGGTCATTATTCGTTCAATTTCATCGCCAAACATTTCGATTCGAATCGGGTGTTCTTCATAGACCGGAAATACCTCAATCGTGTCGCCCCTGACCCTGAATGTTCCTCGCGTGAAAGCTATGTCATTTCGGGTGTATTGGATTCCCACTAGTGAGCGGAGTATCTTATCTCGAGGATATTCCTCGCCCACCCGAAGGCGGATCATCCTGTCGACATATTCCTGTGGTGTTCCCAACCCATAGATTGCTGAGACGGTTGCCACCACAATGACATCGCGGCGGGTCAGCAAACTATTGGTGGCTGAGTGACGAAGGCGTTCGACTTCTTCATTGATGGTGGCATCTTTCTCAATGAACGTATCTGTTTGTGGGACGTATGCTTCCGGTTGGTAGTAGTCGTAATAGGAGACAAAATACTCAACCGCATTATTGGGTAAGAGCTCACGAAACTCCGTAGCCAGTTGCGCTGCAAGAGTCTTATTCGGAGCCATGACCAACGTTGGCCGCTGCAACTTTTCCACGAGCCATGCCGTTGTGGCGCTCTTTCCCGTTCCCGTGGCACCTAATAGAACCGAGTGTTTTTCACCCCGTTTAATTCGCAGTGCTAGTTCTGAGATCGCATCGGGTTGATCCCCCGCAGGTTGAAATTCGGATATGACCTCAAAAGGAGCAACCGTGCGCTGAAGATCGGTTACTGGTCTGGTCACTGGCTAAGCGTACGGTGTGGTGATTGGCGTGCCGCCTCCAGAATCGAAGTCCAGGCGGATTCACATTGGGAATACAACTGCCCCAATGTTCCTTGATTGGTAATTATGAAATCAGCAACTTCATTTCGTGCGCTATCCGGTGATTGCTGCGATATCCGCTGTTGGATGTCATTGAGGGGCATTTCACGGGTTGCCTGCAAGCGAGCGATCCTCTGCTCGATAGGTGCATTGACCACCACTACGAAATTACAAAGATTCTGAGAATCCGTCTCCACCAAGAGTGGCATGTCGTAGACAACGATCGCATTGTCAGGTTGTTCCTTTATTCGCGAGAGGGCTTTTTCGCGAATTCGTTCATGCATGATGACATTGAGATCCTCTGTTTTCTCTCGAGAACTAAAGGCACGCTCAGCCAAAAGTGACCTATTCAAATTACCCTGTGAATCGAGAATGTCGGTGCCGAAAACTTTCTGTAATTCACCGAGCACAGGTGAACCATTGTGGGTGAGTTCTCGAGCAATTTCGTCGGCGTCAATCACTGTGGCGCCATGCTCAGAAAAGCACGACGCCACAGTGGACTTTCCAGAACCAATTCCGCCGGTCAGCCCGACAACAAACGGCATGGGCTAGTCGGAAGTCAATTTATCCCGCAGAGCCTGCAAGTTGGTGTCTGCAGAGAGAGTACCCTCGGAGCTTTGCGAATCGGATACTTGTGATTCAGATGAATAAGAGTTCGAATCGCCTGTCTCAACAGCCGCCGCTTGATCGGCCACCTGTGCATCTGACATTTGCTTACGATGAGCCTCCCAGCGTGCATGAGCCTCAGCGTATTCGCGCTCCCAGTCGGTACGCTGTTCCTCGAAACCGACCTTCCATTCACCCGTCTCTGGATCAAAACCCTCGGGACCGGTGTAGTTACCAGCTTCGTCAAATGCCGGCGCCATTCCGTAGAGGTAGGGATCAAATTCCTCCACCGCTTGCGCATCGGAAGAATCATTGGCCTGCTTGAGCGACAACGAGATTCGGCGGCGCTCAAGATCAATGTCAATGACCTTCACGAAAATGTCATCGTTGACCTGAACAATTTGCTCAGGCATATCAATGTGACGCTCGGCCAATTCAGAGATATGAACAAGACCCTCAATTCCTTCGTCAACTCGAACAAATGCACCGAACGGGACAAGTTTGGTGACCTTGCCGGGCACAACCTGATTAATGCCATGTGTTCGAGCGAAATGCTGCCAAGGATCTTCTTGGGTTGACTTCAGTGAAAGTGAGACGCGTTCGCGGTCCATATCTACCTCGAGAACCTCGACCGTGACCTCCGTGCCCACCTCAACCACTTCAGACGGATGATCAATGTGCTTCCACGAGAGCTCCGAAACGTGCACGAGTCCGTCAACACCCCCGAGGTCCACGAATGCGCCAAAGTTCACAATGCTTGACACCACACCGTTACGAATTTGGCCCTTTTGGAGTTGATTGAGGAATGTCTGGCGAACCTGGCTTTGGGTCTTTTCTAGATACGAGCGTCGGGACAAGACCACGTTGTTTCTATTCTTGTCAAGCTCAATGATCTTAGCCTCTAGCACTTTGCCAACATATGGCTGCAAATCGCGTACTCGACGCATTTCCACCAAAGATGCGGGAAGGAATCCTCGCAAGCCGATATCGACGATCAGCCCGCCCTTAACAACTTCAATAACCAAGCCCTCGACAACACCATCTTCTTCTTTAATTTTCTCGATAGTGCCCCACGCGCGTTCGTATTGGGCGCGCTTCTTAGAAAGAATTAATCGACCTTCTTTATCCTCTTTTGTTAAAACAAGAGCTTCCACAATGTCACCGACGGAAACGACCTCACTGGGGTCGACATCGTGCCTAATTGACAGTTCACGTGAGGGGATTACACCCTCTGTTTTGTAGCCAATATCAAGGAGAACTTCATCGCGGTCAACTTTGACCACGATTCCTTCGACAATATCGCCATCGTTGAAGTATTTGATTGTCGCGTCGATTGCTGCCATGAAATCTTCGGCTGTGCCAATATCGTTGATTGCGACCTGAGTTGTGGTTGTAGTAGTTGATGTCGTCATGGAGAAATGCGCTCCGGTGGATAGATGTTAAGGAAACTCGGTGTCCGTTGTGGTGAGAAACCTATGTCTATTCCTCTAAACACGAGCCTTCAGAGCCTAATGGTTCACAATTTCTCAATGTGCGGCGGCATCCCAGTTGGGACCGGTCCCCACGTTGACATCTAGAGGAACATCGAGGGAAACGGCGGTTTCCATGTGTGACCGCACGATCTCGGAAACCTGTTCCAGCTCTCCTGGAGCGACCTCTAGGACCAATTCATCGTGGACTTGGAGTAAAAGCCGGCTTTGAAGACTCGCATCCCGTAATGCCGATTCCACCTTTAACATGGCAATCTTGACGATATCGGCTGCACTCCCCTGGATCGGGGCGTTCAGAGCCATTCGCTCGGCAATTTCACGGCGTTGCCGGTTGTCGCTGCCGAGATCGGGTAGCTGCCGCCTGCGACCGAATATCGTTTCGGTGTAGAGATTTCTGCGTGCCACTTCAACCACTCGCGCCAGATACTCCCTAATTCCGCCAAACCTGCGGAAGTAATCGTCCATCAGAATCCGAGCATCTTCGTTGGAGACATCGAGTTGTTGTGCAAGACCGTATGGGGAAAGCCCGTAGGCAAGCCCATAAGACATTGCTTTCACTTGACGACGAAGTTCGGGAGTCACCTCTTCGACATCGAAGACCTTTCGAGCAACCGTGTCGTGAAGATCCTCCCCGCTCTTGAATGCCTCGATGAGTCCAGGGTCCCCTGACAGGTGCGCCATGATCCGTAGCTCGATTTGGCTGTAATCGGCGGTGAGAAGGCAATCGAATCCCTGGCCGACAACAAACGCCGCGCGGATACGGCGACCGGCCTCCGTGCGAATGGGAATATTTTGTAGGTTCGGATCAACGGAAGACAGTCGGCCGGTCGCAGCCACCGTTTGCTTGAAAGTAGTGTGGATTCGAGATTCACTATCCGCGAGTGGGATAAGCGACTCAACGGTTTGGCGCAATTTGGAATCCTCGCGCCACGCCAGAATCTGCTCGAGTAACGGATCACCCGTTGAGCTGAATAATTGTTGGAGTGCTTCCGCATCTGTTGTGTATCCCGTTTTAATCTTCTTGGTTTTGGGCAACCCCCTTTCCACAAAAAGAACTTCTTGTAACTGCTTTGGTGACCCAAAATTGAATTCCCGACCCACAATGGCGAACCCCAATTTTTCCGCTGCAGAAATCCTTTGAGTGAGCTCACCAGACAAGGTCGATAGTGCAGCCAGATCCACTGCAATGCCCACGTGTTCCATGGTGCTTAACACCGTTTGAGTCGGAAGTTCCACGTCAAGGAGAAGGGATTCGAGTTTTGATTGTTCCAACCTCACAGTTATTTCAACGCCCACTCGCTTTACGACTTGTGATTGGAGTCCCAGAATTTCACCTTCGGACTCCCCCAAGAGACTGAGTTGCTCGGGCTCCTGTTCAACTACCAGTCCAAGAATCCGCTGGGCAACATCTGGAAGGGAGTAGGACCGCTGCCCCGGGTCCAATAGATATGCACCAAGTGCTGTATCCATAACGATGCCCGCTGTTAAGGCACCGTGCGTTTGCATGAACCAGTCGAGCTCTTTGCCGCCATGAACGGTTTTAACGACAGTGGGGTCTGCCAACCACTTTATGAGAAGCTCTAGATCTGATTCATTGAGATCAATGACGACGCGACAAGCCTCGTCTGTTGCGGCCGCTATTGAATGAAGTATGCCGTTTCCTTGACCGAATTCCCCGGTGAAGGCAAGTGCAACTGGACTTCCGAGTGACACCAATTCGCGTGCTGAACCAATGACAGGCTCAAGAAATTCCGATTCAACAACCTCTAATGGTTCAGATTGAGCATCGGATTTAAGCACGGCCGTGGGTAATGCTTGAATCCTTTTCCGAAGTGCTTGAAATTGCAGAGTGTCAAACAACTCAAAAACTTTTTCAACATTGAACTGCTGGACGACCAATTCCTGCAGATCGAGGTCAATTGGTACGTCGCGCACAAGCTCGGTTATTTTCCTGTTGGTTAAAACCTGGGATAGGTTGGCGCGAAGTGACTCCCCTACCTTTCCCGTAATTTGATCCGCGTTTTCAATAATTGAGGAAAGGTCTCCGTACTGGTTTATCCATTTCTCGGCGGTCTTTTCTCCCACGCCGGGAATACCCGGCAAATTATCGCTTGGATCTCCACGCAGAGCCGCAAAGTCGGGGTACTGCGCAGGGGTCAGGTTGTATTTTTCAGACAGAGATTCAGGGGTCATATGTGCAAGGTCAGAAACTCCTTTCCGGGGGTACAGAATTGTGGTGGTGGAACTGATCAGCGCAAATGAATCGCGGTCTCCCGTCACCACCTCCGTTACAAATTCCTCACTCGCCGCGCGAGTCACTAACGTGGCAATGACGTCGTCGGCTTCGAATCCGTCACGCTCCAAAGTCGTAATCGACACTGCAGCCAAAACTTCCTTGATGAGTTCAACCTGACCCTTGAACTCCTCTGGTGTCTTGGCACGCGTGGATTTGTACTCGGGATAAATCTCCGTTCGAAAACTCTTCCGGGAAACATCGAAGGCGACAGCCATGTGAGTTGGGTTGAACTCTTTCATGAGGTTAATGAGCATTGAAGTGAATCCGTATACTGCATTGGTCGGCACGCCGGTGGATGTCGTGAAATTTTCTGGAGGAAGTGCAAAGAATGCTCGATACGCCATGGAGTGGCCGTCAATGAGCAGAAGTCGCTTGGATGCCACACCGCGATCCTAGGACGTTTCGGTTAGCCCACTATGGATCACTGGTCTAGGCTACGTGTCCATGACAGTCACCGACGTTACCGAGAACCTAAAAGAACTTGGTATGGGAGCCCTTGGTGAGCGCATGGGTCTCGAGTACCTATCCGCCAATATCGACGAGCAGGGTTACGCAACCGTGACTGCGAGTATGCCGGTCGAAGGAAATACTCAGCCCTATGGACTTCTTCATGGGGGTGCCAATGCGGTGCTTGCGGAATCCATTGGATCGGTAGCTTCAGGGATAACCGCCCATACGCTGTTCGGCGAAGGCCACATTGTGGTCGGTATTGATTTGAACTGCACCCACCATAAATCAGCGCGATCTGGACTTGTGGTAGGCGTAGCGAGAATCATTTCGGCCGGAAGAACAATTATTTCCTCCCAGATTGAGATCAAAGACACGGATAACCGCTTGATCTGCACGGCTCGCCTTACGTGTGTTGTGAGAACTATTACCTGACACCCATTGTGAGAGTAGGAACAATTTGCTAGAAATAGGAACAAAGCCGTAACGATCTATTTTTTCTCACGAAATATGTTCCCTCGCTGGCCAAAACTGGATAGGTTCTAGCGACTCATGAATTCTGTGTAAACGTTGGAGGTACAAACCCGGTGCTGAAAAGCCTCAGAAATGCCATAGGGATAGCCATATTGGCGATTGTGGCCCTGATGACCGTTGGAGGTTTCTCCCCCGCCCATGCTGCCGAAACCAACATCAACGGTGTTTTAACCACACCAGCGGGGGTGACCGTTGAGGGTGTTGTGATCTCGGTCACATCGGAGGATGGATTTTCCGGAACTGCCACGACCGGTGCCGACGGTTCATTCGTCATTGAACTACCGGAGGGTGGCACTTACAACGTAGAGATCGACATTACGACTTTTCCTGAGGGAATCACACTTGCTCGCGAGGATGACCTCTCCCGTTCGCTGCTCGTACTTGGTGGTGCTAAAAAATTACTCATCCCGCTGGCCGAGGGCGGTGATTCCGGTGGGATTGGAACCACCACGGGGATCACCACAGATCTAGTGATCCAGTTATTCTTCGACGGAATTCTCTACGGCCTACTTATTGCACTGGGTGCGGTGGGCTTGAACTTGGTTTTCGGAACCACCGGTCTCACGAACTTTTCCCATGGGGAGCTGCTGACACTTGGCGCCTTTACTGCGCTGGCCATCAATCAGGCGGGGCTCAACATAATCTTTGCGGCTCCCATTGCGATCGTCTTTGCCGCCTTCGCCTATGGCTGGGGGCAGAACAAGATTTTGTGGCGCCCCCTGCGTAAGCGCAAGACCGGCCTTATTGCCGCCATGATTGTCAGTATTGGCTTGGCAATCGTTCTTCGATACACGGTCGCTCTCATATTCGGCTCTGGTCCGCAGACCTACCAGCAGTTCGCGGGCCAAGCCGGTATTGAAATTGGGCCCTTCAACACAACTCCCAAAGCACTTATTTTGGGCGGGCTGGCCGCCGTTGCACTCGCCATCACCGTTGTGTGGCTTCAGCGGTCCAGAATTGGGAAAGCAACTCGAGCTGTTTCGGACAATCCCGCTCTAGCATCCGCCACCGGTATCGATGTCGAACGGGTCATTGCCGTCGTCTGGATCGTCGGTGCCGGCTTAGCAGCATTTGCGGGTATCTATCTCGGCATGACCCAAAGCTCCATTTGGAATATGGGACAACGGATCCTTCTCGTGCTGTTCGCGGCCGTGATTCTTGGTGGACTCGGAACGATCTACGGCGCCATCGTGGGCGCCTTGGTTGTAGGCGTATTCATCAACATGACCACCTTGATCATCCCCACCGAGATGAAGACCGTCGGTGCACTCTTCCTCATGATCATCATTTTGATGGTGAGGCCTCAAGGCCTATTGGGGCGTAGGGAGAGGGTGGGTTAACCATGGATTTTTCCATCATCCTCTCGCAAACACTCACACAGGCAATAGGCATAACGGCCATAATTTATTGCCTTGCAGCAATCGGACTCAATGTTCAATTTGGTTATACCGGGCTGCTGAACTTCGGTCAGGTAGCGTTCGTTGCGGCAGGTGCCTACGCGGTCGGCGTCATAGTTTTTACCTTTGATTTGAGCCTGTGGTTGGCGATTCTCGTGGGTGTGGTGGCCGCCACCCTCCTCGCCCTTCTCCTCGGTATTCCCACACTGAGACTGAGAGCTGATTACCTCGCCATTGTCACCATCGCAGCCAGCGAATTACTCAGACTACTTGTCCGCTCCATTGCGTTTAAGGACATATTCGGCGGTGCACAGGGGCTCAATGGCAAGTTGGGGCAGCAGTTTCACGATCTCAACCCGCTTCCCATAGATTTTCAACCGCTCCCTATTCTCACGTGGACCCGTCAGGACATCTGGGTCGTCATTGTGGGTTGGCTTCTGGTTGCTCTCTTCACGCTCTTGGTCTGGGGTCTGGTTCGAAGCCCCTGGGGCCGGGTGGTCAAGGGCATCCGTGAAGACGAAGACGCGGTGGTGTCCCTTGGGAAAAACGTTTTCGTGTACAAAATGCAAGCGCTCGTTCTCGGTGGCATCATTGGGGCCTTTGGCGGTATCGTGTGGGCGGTCGCGAAACAATCAGTTCAGCCGGACACTTTCCAGCCTGACTTCACGTTTTTCGTGTACACCATCCTGCTACTCGGCGGCGCAGCCCGAGTGTTTGGACCCATTGTCGGAACGATCATTTTCTGGTTCCTTCTTACCGGAATCGGCGAAGTGCTCAGCCAGGCGATTAATGCTGGTTACATCGACTTCCTGTCCTCCACCGATGTAGGTTCAATCCGGTTCATCCTGATGGGTCTAGGACTCATGCTTCTCATGATCTTCAGACCACAAGGTATTTTTGGCGACCGAAAGGAGTTGGCTCTCGATGCCCGCTAGCACACTGGATCCTGATGCCCCTCCAGGCCGCCGAGCGGCATTTGCAGCCTTGGCGGACGTGGATTGCTTACCCGGCTCGGCAAAGCCCGATCCCATCTTGGTGGCCGACCATGTCAGCCGACAGTTTGGCGGCCTTAAAGCTGTCGATGTAAACCATGTGGAGATCCAGCGTGGGGCAATCACCGCACTCATCGGTCCCAATGGGGCCGGGAAAACCACACTCTTCAACCTGCTCACCGGGTTTGATAAACCTGATTCGGGGAAGTGGACTTTCAATGATCGGCAAATTGCCGGCACCGCTCCCTATCGACTTGCCCGAATGGGCATGGTGCGCACCTTCCAACTCACAAAGGCTCTCTCCCGAATGACCGTAATGGACAACATGCGACTAGGAGCAAAGGGTCAAACGGGCGAAAGGTTCTTTGCCTCCCTGCTCCCTTTTACGTGGAAGGCCCAGGAAGCGGCCAATGAAAAGCGCGCCCTCGACCTGTTGGCTCGATTCAACCTCGATGCGAAGGTCGATGACTTTGCCGGTTCCCTTTCCGGTGGCCAGCGCAAATTACTGGAAATGGCTCGGGCTCTGATGACAAGTCCGGAAATAATTATGTTGGATGAACCCATGGCTGGTGTAAACCCGGCGCTCACCCAAAGCCTACTTGGCCACATCAAAAATATTCGCGAAGAAGGAACCACGGTACTTTTCGTGGAGCACGACATGGATATGGTTCACGACATCAGTGATTGGGTGATTGTCATGGCACAGGGTGAAATCATTGCCGAAGGGCCACCCGACGCGGTCATGAAGGACTCCCAAGTCATCGATGCATATCTTGGTGCACATCACGATAAAGCCCTCACTTCAGATGGAGCCGCTCTGACCAATACCCCCGCAGGAGACACCCAGTGACATTCACCGAGCCAAGCGATCTTCCCACCGAGGACAGTCCTGACGATCCCGCGGTATTCGAGTCGGACATTGATATCAACGCCTCGCAAAGGTCAAAACCCACTCCGGCAACCCCGGAACAGATACATGCGGCTCAGGCTGTCGGGGCGCTCATCCGGGCCGACAAACTCGTGGCTGGATACTTTCCAGGCGTCAATATCCTCAACGAAGCCGATCTATATGCCCACGAAGGTGAACTGGTGGGCATTATCGGGCCCAATGGCGCGGGAAAATCAACACTGTTAAAAGCTCTTTTCGGGTTAGTACACATTAACTCCGGTTCAGTCACCCTTCGCGAGGAAGACATCACCAACCTTCGAGCCGACCAACTTGTGCGACGTGGCGTGGGCTTTGTTCCGCAAAACAACAATGTCTTTCCCTCCCTCACCATCGAAGAAAACATGCAGATGGGTGCCTACCAAGATCCCAAGTCGTTTACCATTCGATTCGATGAAGTAGTCAGCCTCTTCCCGACGTTGGGTGAACGGCGAAAGCAAAGAGCAGGATCACTCTCCGGTGGTGAGCGACAAATGGTTGCCATGGGGCGTGCCCTCATGATGAACCCGAGCGTACTTCTGTTGGATGAACCCAGTGCTGGATTAAGTCCCGCTCTCCAAGATGAAGTGTTTGTGAGGGTGCGCGAGATCAACTCCACCGGCGTGACCGTGATCATCGTGGAACAGAATGCCCGCCGGTGCCTCCAGATCGTTGATCGAGGCTACGTCCTCGATCAGGGCAAAAACGCCTATACGGGTACCGGCCAATCGCTGGCCAATGATCCTAAGGTCATCGAGTTATATCTCGGAACCCTCGCGAAGGTCTAGCCCACCTTTGATAGATCAAGGTCCAGCCTTCTCTCTTGAAGGATCGAGGCCTTTTAATTGCCCGTTAATTTTGAGTTACACAAGAATGTTTGGAAAAAATTGTGGCCCGGTACCATTGGTATGGGGCCACAATCTTTACTGCTAACAAATTGCTACTACGGTCGTGGGACCACTGCCGTCATTCTGCCAACTTCGACAGACTCTGTGTTTGATTTGTACTCGTTGATTGAGATTGTGCCTTCAAGGAGATCGCCGTATTCGTTGAAGTCAACACTACCGGTGACACCCACATAGTCAATATCAATGCCTTCATCAAGCAGTGCAATGCAATCGGCATATGAGGTGCATTCTTCGCCACCGTTACCGGCAACGTCAGGGAGAGCCGCTGCAATCGCTACTCCATCGGCACAGCCAGCCTCCTGCGCGGCCAAGGCAATCACCATGGTTGCATCATATGAATGTGATCCGTAGCTGAAACTCGTCAACGCTGGATCAAATTTAAGTAGTCGTTCGTTGAAGGCCGTCAAATCAACTGAACCTGTGGGAAAAGTGCCGACCGTACCCGCCATTATGCCGGCTGGGAAATCAGCGAAGGCGGTTGTGGAAAGGTTTCCATCAACTAAGTACACTTGCACATCGCCTGGGCCAACACCCTGCTTGATCATTTCCTGAACGAACTTCACGGTTTCGTCAATGTAGCCAATGATTGCAATGGCTTCCGGGCCGCCAGCCTTGATTTCGGCAACTTCAGCCTCAAAGGCAGGACCGGTTGGGTCAAAGAGTACGTTGCTCGTCACTGTTCCACCGGCCTCAGTGAAGCTCTTGACCGTTGCCGCTGCAAGACCTTCACCGTATGGATCCTGTCGAGCGATGACCGCCAATTTAGTGATTCCGAGTATACCTGCCGCAAGAGTAACAACGGCGCCCTGAAGCACGTCAGATGGAACGTTCCTAAAATATAGCCCATTGTCCGCATAGGTGGTCAGTGCTGGAGCCGTGTTTGATGGTGAGAACTGAACAACACCGTTCGAGGTAATCTTGTCGATTACCGTCAGGGAAACACCCGATGATGCAGCACCGATGATTGCATTCACGCCCTGTGCGAGCTGGGAATCAACCGTCTGGCTTGCAATATCTGTAGTCGTGTCGCCTGAGTCACCCTCAATGTAGGTAACCGGTGAGCCGAGAACGCCGCCTGCAGCGTCAATCTCTTCAAGTGCTAACTCAACGCCGGCGAACTCAGGTGGGCCAAGGTATGAAATGTCACCTGTTGCCGGGAGCAGTGTGCCCAGAACCAAAGATGTGCTGGTGCACTCATCGGTTGCTTCTTCGACCGTTGCCTCGGCTGATATGTCTTCTGCGGTTGCGCTGGCAGTGGTATCTTCGCTGTCACTGCTACAAGCAGTGAGGGCGAGGGACGCCGCACCCAACACAGCCATGGTCTTAAGGACCATAGTGCGCTTCATATATTCTCCTTGATTAAACGACAGTAACAACGTGCGCGGTCCCATTGTAATTCTGAAGACAGTAATCGCACCCGACTTGAGGCCAATTCTAGATTTAAGTCAAAGACACTAGTTGGTGAAATCGTGAAGTCAGTTAAACAAATGGCTGTTGGACACCTGCCTTGACCCAAAGTCTGCTCCGTCTCGCGAAAAACGTATGCAAAGAATGAGCGACTTTGACTTGGGACAAACACGATACAAAGTGAAACCAGGATACAAAGTGAAACCAGGATACAAAGTGAAACAATGTGTCCCCGCACCTTTCGGTGCGGGGACACAGTATGTACTACTAGTGAGTCACTACTACGGGAGCGGCACAATCGCTGTGACGGAACCGATTTCAGCAAACTCGGTGTTGCTGCTGTACTCGTTGATCGAGATGGTGCCCTCAAGGAGGTCGCCGTACTCGTTGAAGTCGCCAGGACCGGTAACACCGTCGTAGTCGATTTCAGATCCAGCTGCTAGTAATGCGAGGCAGTCGGCATAGGTGGTGCATTTCTCGCCACCGTTGCCGGCAACCTCAGGAAGGGCTGCTGCGATAGAAGTTCCATCGGCACAACCAGCCTGCTGGGCGGCAAGAGCGATCAGGGTGGCTGCATCGTATGACTGCGGACCATATGTGTAATCCGTCAGTGATGGGTCAAATGCGGCCATCTTGTCGTAGAAGTCCTGCAGATCAATTGATCCGGTTGGGATTGTTCCGACAACACCGGTCATGGTGCCGGCTGGGAAATTCTCAAATGCCGTTGCTGACAGGTTTCCGTCAACGAGGTAAATTTGAATATCCTGGGGGCCAACGCCCTGCTTGATCATTTCTTGGAGCAACTTCACGGTCTCTTCGAAGCCAATCACGGTCACAGCTTCCGGACCACTGGCCTTGATCTCAGCAACTTCAGCCTCAAAGGATGGCGCCGCTGGATCGTACAGAAGATTGCTGGTCACGGTACCGCCAGCAGCTTCGAAATCCTTAACGGTTGCGGCTGCAAGGCCTTCACCATAGGGATCCTGACGAGCAATAACGGCCATGGAAGTTACTCCACTGTCTACTGCCTGAGCGGCAATGACCGCACCCTGGAGAACATCTGAGGGTGAGTTGCGGAAGTAGAGACCATTGTCCGGGTAGGTGGTCAGAATCGGAGCCGTATTGGCTGGCGAGAACTGCACAACTCCGTTAGAGGTGATCTTGTCGATCACGGTGAGGGATACACCGGATGACGCTGCACCGATAATTGCCTGCACGCCTTGGGCGAGCTGGGAGTCAACGGTCTGGCTAGCGATATCTGTGGTGGTATCGCCTGAGTCACCTTCGATGTAGGTAACTGGGGCACCAAGAACGCCACCAGCAGCATCAATGTCTGCGAGTGCCATTTCAACGCCTGCGAACTCGGGTGGGCCGAGGAAAGCAAGGTCACCTGTCGCTGGGAGCATTGTTCCCAGAATCAGAGTTGGGTTCTGGCAAGCAGCTGCATCTGCTGTTTCTTCAACAGTTTCTTCAACAGTTTCTTCAACAGTTGCCTCTGCCGAGGTTTCTTCTGTGGTTGCGCCGGCTTCGGTGTCTCCGCTATCGCTGCTGCAGGCAGCTAGAGCGAGGGACGCCGCACCCAGCACGGCCACGGTCTTAAGGACCATAGTGCGCTTCATGCATTCTCCTTGATCAAAGTGATGCCGACGCTCGCCGGCACCGAGAAAGAGGACCGGATTGCAGCCCTCTGGATGTCAAGACTAGGGCGTAGCACGCTCATTTGAGTAGCCGCCTCCCCCAGAAATGGACATTTGTAATACGAATGTGACCTATGGCGAACAAATGACACCCACCTGTAACCTTCTTGTGATCTGAGACACAAGTTGCTCCCAGAAGACCAGCTGGCTATCAGTCTTAGTGGTTGCCGTTCGACACCACTAGCGCCGAAACTTCGGAGATCGTTTGTCGCCGATCCATGGCCCACCTGCGGAGTTGGCTAAATGATTGCTCTTCGGTGAGTCCTTCAGCCATGAGAATTAACTTGGCCCGTTCAACAACGCTTGAGGCTTCGCGACGCTCCCGGAGTTGTTCAATCTCACTTCCTAGGTCGGTGAACTCCTTCCATCGAGACACGGCCATTCGAAGTGTTGGTGAAAGTTCCGCGGAACGAAAGGGTTTGACCAAATAGCCAAAAACACCTGCTGAAGCGGCCCGATCCAATAGGCCGATATCGGTGAAAGCTGACAGCATCACGACCGGTGCAATCCCGGAACCGATGATCTGTTCCGCCGCCGAAATACCATCGCGAATTGGCATGGAAATGTCCATGAGCACTACATCGGGTGGATCCCCAAAGGCCGAATCAACTGCCGCCTGTCCATTCACAACAGCAGCGGTGACCGTGAAGCCGATTTCCTTGAGGGTTTCAACCAGATCCATTCGAATCAGAGTTTCATCTTCTGCGACGAGAACCCTTAACTGCCCCTCTTGTGAATTCTCCCCCGGTGAGACGTCAGCAGCGGCCATGATTCAAGACTAGTCTTTGGGAATTACGGTCCGAGGGGAAACCGAATTCCAATCATTGCAACGCTAGAGTTACCACCTGCGCCCCGGTATCCCAACCGGTAGAGGAAGCGGTCTCAAACACCGTCCAGTGTGGGTTCGAATCCCACCCGGGGCACATAATTGCGATGTGACAAACCATTTTCGCTCAGTCGGGATCTTCACCGGATCTCTCGCACTGTTACTTTCTTTGGTTTCAGGATGTTCCACCGAGTCGGACCCAACCGAGGTCACCTCAACTGGCAATCAATTCGAGTCTGATAATCCTGATGATTCCACTTTCACCGACGATGCCGGTAACGAAATGCTGGTTGGACAGGATCTTGATCTCCCTGCGAATTGGCCATCTGCCATTCCCACTCCGGATGGACGGCTGGTCGCCGTATCTATTTTTGATCAATCCACCGCGGTAGCCACCTGGCAGATTGATGGTGACCTCATTGCAACGGAGAACAACTATTTGCAAGTATTGCAATCAAATGGGTTCAATACTTCGAAATCAGATGACCTAAGCACGGGGTCGATCTCAGTATTTTTTGCGGTGGGCAAGGATTTTGACATCACGGTGAGCGCAACGCCCGGCGAAGTGGAGACTGACCCAGGGGAAATTACCGTGCTCGTCAATCCTTCACTCTGAACTGCAGGTTAACCAGCAACATGGGAGCGTGAAATTGCTCCCAGAACACCATGCACAAATGCTCCAGAATCATCGGTCGACAGATCTTTTGCCAACTCAATCGCTTGGCTTACAACGACTGGGTCGGGTACCGAATCGCCAAATACCAATTCAAATGTTGCGACCCGCAAAATGGCTCGATCAACCGTTGGCATGCGCTCAAGTGACCATCCCGTGGAATGGTCACTGATCAAACGATCGATATTTTCCATGTTCGCGGCGACGCCTTCAGCCAACTCAATCGAATAAGAATTTAGGTCCGACTCACCTTCTGAGGCCCGTCGGCGCTGGTGCTCCCCTAGAACCATGAGGATCGGCACCCCTTTTGCATCGGCCTCAAAAACAATGTCAAGTGCACGTTTCCGTGCTTTGCTCCGAGCACCCATTAATCGTTCACTCGACCCAAATACGATCCATCCCGAGTATCCACACGGACTTTCGTATCCGATTCAAGGAAGAGCGGAACCTGAATTTCAGCACCGGTCTCCAATGTGGCGGGTTTTGTACCCCCACTGGATCGATCCCCCTGTAACCCAGGTTCGGTGTACGTGACCATAATCTCCACTGATGCGGGTAGATCCACAATTATTGGCACACCCTCGTGGATCGCAACCTGCGCTGTTTGGTTTTCAAGAAGGTACCTGGAATTATCCCCCACCACTGCATCAGGGACGGGAAACTGATCATAAGAAACATTATCCATGAAAACCCAGTCATCGCCGTCGCGATAGAGGTACTGCATATCTCGCCGATCAACATTTGCAGTTTCGACTTTGACTCCAGCGTTGAACGTGCGATCAACCACTTTGCCTGAAAGTACGTTCTTCAGCTTACTGCGAACGAAAGCGCCACCTTTGCCGGGCTTGACATGTTGGAAGTCAATAACCGTCCACAACTGTCCATCGATATTAAGAACCATGCCGTTCTTGAGGTCGTTGCTTGTTGCCACGTCTCTGCCTTATCTGTCGAGGGTGATCGCCCAAGTCGTTATTGACCAAGTGTTGTGAGTGAAACAATATCCGCCCTGACTAGAGCGTGGCAATTGCCCTCAGTGCTAACAAATACGAGTTAACCCCGAAACCGGCAATCACGCCCGTTGCAACCCCACTGATAACCGACTGATGCCGGAACTCTTCCCTACTGGAGGGGTTACTGATGTGAACCTCAATCAGCGGTGCTGTCAGAAGCGCGCAAGCATCACGGATCGCATATGAATAGTGGGTGAAGGCAGCTGGATTCAGGATCACCGGTGTCTGGGTGTCACTGGCTTCGTGCAACCAAGTGATCATTTCGCTTTCGGATGCGGTCTGCCGAACTTCAACGGACAGTCCGAGATCATTCCCACACTGAATGACAAGTTCAGCAAGTTCAGCATATGTTGTGCTTCCGTAGATATCAGGCTCTCGCGTGCCCAACCGGTTCAGGTTAGGGCCATTAATGATTAACACTCGGATGCTCACCACACCACCCTAGACCCGCGCACCTTCAATTCGGGTTAATGCTTCCGTACGCGGCCACCAGCAGCGATGGATCCGGACCTTCAAGGATTGCTGGCGAACCGATGGAGTCCAAGATGACAAACCGAAGAAGCGAACCCCTCGCCTTCTTGTCCAACATCATGGAACCGTATAACGAATCCCAACGCCCGCCCGGGTAGGTCACGGGAAGCCCAATCACCTCAAGCACTTCGCGGTGTCGCTCCAAGTCTCGATCCGATAACCGGCCGGCGATATTCGATAGTTCCGCAACAAACATGATGCCCACGGATACTGCTGCACCATGGCGCCACCGATAGTTTTCATACTTCTCCACGGCATGTCCGAAAGTGTGTCCGTAGTTGAGCACCTCTCTTCCCAAACTACGCTCCGGCCCTCCTCTTTCGGTGAAGTCACGGCTCACAACCTGCGCTTTCACCGAGATCGCACGTTGGATCAATGATTCGAGTTCCTGGGAATGGGGGTCGATAATTTTGTCCGGGAATTCAACAATCGTGTCAAGGATGCTCGGGTCACTGGTCAATCCAACCTTGGCGACCTCAGCCAATCCGGCACGAAGATCATTTTCCGGTAGTGTCTCAAGGGAGTTCAGATCAACGAAGACTGCCGCGGGACTATGAAAAGCACCTACTAGATTTTTTCCAGCATCGGTGTTGATACCCGTCTTTCCGCCAACCGAGGCATCCACCATTCCGAGGAGGGTTGTGGGCACTGCAATCCACGAAATCCCACGCAACCACGTTGCCGCCACAAATCCGGCGAGGTCGGTGGTTGCGCCGCCACCAAGGCCTATCAGCATGTCACTGCGGGTGAAGCCCGTGGATCCGAGCGCATTCCAACAAAACTCCAATACTGCTGCGGTTTTGGAGTCTTCTGCTTCCGGCACCTCAATCAGTGTGACAGTCTTTCCAGCATGCTCCAGTTCAGTCTTAAACAGTTCGGCGCTGGCTCGAAGTGCACCCGGATGAATCACAGCCACCCGCAGAGATCGGGCCGTTGAGTCGATGATTTCACTCAGAAGATTACGACCAATGTGAACCGTGTAATCAATCTCTGCCGAGATATCAATGTGATCGATCATGATCAACTCCCGACTGTTTCATCAACACTGCTAATTGTTCTGCGCACTTCTCAGGTGAAATCTCAGATGTATCAAGGATGATATCGGAGAGTTTTTCATAAATTGGGGTGCGTTCTTGGAGCAGACTGATCAAATTTGAGCGAACATTCCCCAGAAGAAGTGGGCGTGCCTGATTCATGCCCACTCGCTTTAAGGCCTCTGAAATTTTTACCCGTAACCACGCAACGGGGTAATTGCTAAGATCTCGCTGTGTATCGACGTTGAGAATTGATCCACCACCGAGTGAAATGATTGCAGGGTTGCGGACCGATTCTTCCAGGGCCAGTTGGACACATTCGCGCTCCAACGCACGAAAATGCGACTCTCCTTGATTAACAAAGATATTCGAGATGGACTCGCCAGCCTGGACTTCAACAAGTTCATCGGTATCCACGAACGGTAGGTTTAATGACTTCGCCAAAATTCGACCAATGGTCGATTTTCCAGATCCGGGAGCACCTATGAGAACAAGGGAGCAAGGCGATAGCGATTTGGTAGCGAGGGAATTCATGGGCTAACTGCGTAGTGTGACATTTATGGAGAGTGAAGCAAGATAGCCGTTGATATTCCGTTGACATTCGGAAAGGGAGTCACCACCAAACTTCTCGAGAACTGCGTCCGCCAGCACCAATGCCACCATGGCTTCGGCTACAATTCCTGCAGCCGGTACCGCACATACATCCGAGCGCTGATTAATCGCGACAGCCTCCTGACCGGTAGATGTATCGACCGTCCGGAGAGCCTTTGGAATGGTCGAGATGGGCTTCATTGCTGCGCGCACTCGAAGCACTTCACCGGTGCTCATTCCGCCCTCGGTGCCACCGGACTTTCCCGAACTTCGGGAGACACCTCCGTGACCATCGGGGAACATTTCATCTTGGGCAAGTGACCCTCTGATCCCAGCCAGGGTGAATCCATCGCCCACCTCCACGCCTTTGATTGCCTGTATCCCCATGAGGGCTCCAGCCAATTTGGAGTCCAATCGCCGATCCCAGTGGGTGTGGCTGCCCAGACCTGGCGGCAATCCGGTCACCACGACCTCCACAACGCCACCAAGTGTGTCGCCATCGCGATGGGCGGCCGCAATCTCAGCTTCCATTGCCTCAGCGGCGACAGGGTCAAGGCAACGGACCGGATTGCTGTCAATTGCTTGCGTATCGGCAGGGCTGGCTGTTCCAGAACTTGAAGCTCCTCCAATGCGCACCACATGACTGACGAGTTCGATGTCTGCTGCCTGCCGCAAAAATTGTCGGGCGACCGCACCCAATGCAACTCGGGCAGCTGTCTCACGGGCACTGGCTCGCTCCAAAATGGGGCGAGCATCCTCAAACCCGAATTTCTGCATGCCTACCATGTCTGCGTGTCCTGGGCGGGGCCGAGTCAACGGGGCATTTCGAGCTAAATTCGCAATCTCCTCGGGATCAACCGGATCGGAGCTCATGATTCTGTCCCACTTAGGCCACTCAGAATTGGCAACCTCTATGGCAATGGGCCCACCCATGGTACGACCATGGCGCACACCACCTTTGATGGTTACGGCATCCTGCTCAAATTTCATTCGCGCACCGCGTCCCACCCCCAATCGACGTCGAGTCAATTCACGGTCGATATCAGCGGTCGTGATGGCTATATCTGCGGGTAAACCCTCAATGATTGCCGTTAGTGCAGGACCATGTGACTCACCGGCTGTAAGCCATCGCAATCGATCAACCATGTCCCTATCCTGTCAGACTCGAGGTTGTCCCGAAGTTTCCCACTCGCTGCTGGGGAGCAGAAACCCTATTAGTGAGTGGGCCCTACACGGAGGCAATCGCTCCTGTCACGATCACCCCAAGAGTCATGAATGGGCCAAATGCAATAGCACGCTTGGGTTTTCGACGTAAGGCATTCACCGCCACCACGAAAGCGGCGAGTGCAAATGCGGTGAACACCCCCCAATAGATGCTGTCCCAACTCAACCAACCGAGGTATAGGCCGATAACGGCTGAGTACTTGACATCGCCCATTCCCATGCCTCCCAGCAGGTGAACGATTGAGAACAATAAAACACACAATCCTGCGCCCATGACTCCTCGCACAAAAGATGCCCAGGATTGTTCGATCATTGACAAAATTGAAAATCCGATCAACCCGCCTATTAGAGAAACTGCAACGCATTTATTGGGTAATCGATGCTCGCGAATATCCCACCGAGCCAGTACCAGACCTGTGAGAAGAAACCATGCCCACGTTGTTCCCAAAACCAGGATTTCCAGATTCTTCATCATCACATTCTTTGACCAGATGGTGATTTAGGGCAACCTCAATATTTGGGGTGTGGATAACGCACATTCACATTCCGTGCAGGGCAGTTCGCATTTGCTCCACAGGAGCGCTCACCCCGTAAAACAATTCGACTTGGCGCGTGGCCTGCCACAGAAGCATCTGCAGCCCACTCACTATGTGGTTATTTGGCCACCGATCTGCCAAGAAAGATGGCCACGGGCTGTAAGCGACATCTAGTAGCGTTCCGTGCGTTTTCCCGGACATGGACATGACATGGGACTGCAAGGAACCCTGTGGCACAGTACTGATCACGAGATCAAATTTATGGGCGGCGGCTAGGTCGATATCACCTGATGACGCCTGCATGCCCAGTTCACGAATCAGGTTTTCGAGTGACCGACGACCAGCAGTGTTGCGAGCTTGAACAGTTATGGATTGCGCCCCCAGATTCCGTGCAGAGACGACAGCGCTCCGTGCTGTGGCACCCGAACCGATAATGAGGACATGTGTGGCCGAATGGAAACCGGATTCGTGTAACGCATTTTCCATGCCAAAAACATCTGTGTTATCTAATGCAAGATCCCCTGACGGCAATCGGTACACGGTGTTTGCGGATTGGGTGAGTTGGACAAGTTCATTTTGCTCCCCAATAAGTTCCAAGATTTTAACCTTGAGCGGCATGGTGAGCGATAGGCCTACCCAGCTGGTGTCCATGTGTGAAATGAATTTGGCTAATTGATCCTCGGTGACATCGATGGCAATGTACGAGCAATCGAGGTCATACTCTTCGAAGACAGCTCTATGCAGGGCTGGTGAGAGAGAGTGCGATACGGGGTGCCCAAGAACTGCTGCCCTGCAGCGTGTTTCACCCTTTGACACGCGATTAGTTTTCATTCGATTCGAGAAAGTCCCGGTAAATTTCCTTCAGTTCCAAGAAGCGGTCATAGGACTTGGCAAATTTTGTCTCTCTCGTGTCTGGGTTGACAGCCACGAAATACAACCAGTTGCCCTTTGCTGGCGAGAGTGCGGCCTCCATTGCTGCTTCGCCCGGTGAGTTGATGGGTGTGGGCGGTAAACCCTGGACCTGATATGTGTTGTACGGGGAATCCGTTTTCAATTGTTCCGCATCCAGTTGCAACTCTTGTATTCCCAGGGCATAAGACACGGTTGAGTCAAATTGCAAAGGCATGTCCGCCTCGAGTCGGTTGTACACCACAGCTGCACCTTTTGCGAAATCCTCAGGGATCAATTCGGCCTCGAGTAGCGAAGCGATAATCAACACTTCATATGGTGATTTGCCCACTGCCGCGGCTCTTGCTTCTAGCCCAACATTCGCCGCACCCTGATTAAATCTATTGACGAATATTTCAATGAGGCTTTGCGCAGTTTCATCTCCTGCCAATTCATAGGTGGCGGGGAACATGAATCCTTGAGGTTTAGAGTCCGCCCAGTCAGGAAGTGGGAGCTGATCAGCATTTTCGATGACCTCCTCGAAATCGCTAACGGGCAAATCCGTCGCTGCGGCTGCAGTATCAAGAGTTTGATCAAGTCGAAGTCCTTCACGTAGAATCAGTCGCGAATCCGACCGCGAGATTGGATCTAACATGAGCGCTAGAGCGGAACTCCCACTCATTTGTTCCCGCAGCGAATACCGACCTGGGCCAATGCTTGCACTCTTTTCGTTGAGCGCGGATGCATCTATAAACGCTTGGGCAGATTTGATCACACCGGCAGCAACCAAGGTGTTCCCAATAGTGGTGAGACTGTCACCACGAGACACAACAATTGTCGCCGAACCTACGCCCTCACCTTGGTAATCATTTGATTCGGAATCACCACTGAATGCAAAGATCACTCCCGCCGCGAGCGCAGCAATTCCCACGATTAAAGCAAGCACAACTGTGCGCCTACCCCACGTTTTAGAATGACGAGACGGTGGCAGCGGATCTTCGGTGAAGAGTTCATTCAGTGTTGTCACTCGACGAACTCCTTCCTTATATCGCCTAAGGCCCTTCGATCAATCAAAGCGTGTCACCCTTTCGGACACGAATCTAGATAACTCTGCAGCAGCACAGCGGCCGCAGCACTATCAATTCGTGAGCGAGTCTTCTTCACATTAAGACCCAATTCACGGAATGAATTTTGTGCTTGAACCGTTGTGAACCTTTCATCAATGAGAATAACTGGAAGGTTTGCCTGTTCCTCCAATTGACATGCCCACGTTCGAGCCAACTCAGTGGAGGCGCTGTCTTTACCCTGAAGTGTCCTCGGCAAACCCACAATTATTTCCTGAGCGGAATACTCACCGGCGAGCAGCAGAGCTGCCGCAATCGAATTTTCTCCCGCGGGAATTGCGGCCTGAGGGCTCGCGAGCATGCCTCGAAGATCAGAAGTGGCCACACCGATTCGAACAGTACCTACGTCAAAAGCGATACGGACTCCCATTGGCTATGCGCTTTGCAGGTCAAGTTTTACTTTGGCTATGGCTGCCTCTATGCCTGAAATCTTGGAGCCCGAGCCCTGGGCAAAGTCGTCTTTGCCGCCACCTCGACCGTCCAGCTCAGAAAGGGCAGACTGCAGTACTTTCTTGGCAGTTATGCCCAGATCGATCGCCCCCGTGTTGGCTCCCGCAACTACCAATACCTTTTCTCCTTCGACAGCCATGGCAAGACACGCGGCTGGCTGAGTCGAGGACGTCATGATTCGCTGGGCTAGCTCGCGAAGTCCATGTGAGTCAATTCCGGAGGGTGCGCAAAAGGCCCACATTGATAGCCCATCGATAACATGTGGAGAACCCACAATCGACTCAAAGTCAGCACTTATCGCGGCACGCTTGTGCTGAACAATTATTTTCTCTGCTTCTTTGAGGTTCACGAGCGTCTTCTCGATTCGCTCCACCAGCTGATTTCCCGGTACTTTCAGCAGGTCCGTTAATTGATTCACCAAAATATGTTCATTTGCCATGAATCGGTAGGCATCTGCTCCAACAAGTGCCTCGACTCGACGGACTCCCGCACCGATCGAGCCCTCGCTCACAAAAGTGACGAGACCCAATTGCCCAGAGCGTTGGGCATGTGTACCCCCGCATAGCTCATGGGCCCAATCCCCAACCGAAATTACCCGAACTTCTGGTCCATACTTCTCACCAAACAACGCCATGGCTCCCATGGCGTGCGCCTCAGTTTGAGTCATGACTTGCGCTTGCACTTCAAGGTCCTCAATGAGCATGGTATTCACGTACTGCTCAACATCTTGTAGAACCGGCGCCGACACTGGCTCTGGGCTTGGGAAGTCGAATCGAAAACGACCGGGCGAGTTTTCTGAACCCATTTGGGTCGCCGTTTCTCCCAATCGCTCACGAAATGCCCGATGCACCATGTGGGTCGCTGTGTGTGCTCTCGAAATAGCTTTGCGGCGCTCTACATCCACCATGGCAATAACAGGGTCTCCGAGCGCAAACTCACCGGCTGTAACTTCACCCCGATGCAGGAACAGACCAGGAACGGGAGATTGAACATCTGTGATTCGGATAGTCGCCCCGGTGGACGCTCGAATATCGCCATGATCACCGAGTTGGCCGCCTGATTCCGCGTAAAAAGGCGTGCGGTTCAGTATCACTTCAACCTGCATGCCTGCGGAAACTGCTGGAACGGCCTCCCCCTCCACCACTAGGCCGGTCACTTTGCATTCACTCACTGTTTCGGTGTAACCCAAAAATGTGTTCAATCCGCCGGTGGACAAGATGTCTTTATACGCTGTGGTAGCTGCATAATCACTCTTACGCGCAATTGAGTCCGCTTTCGCACGTTTTCGTTGCTCACCCATAAGCCGGGTGAACTCATTGCGGTCCACTTCAAGTCCAGCTTCTGCAGCCATTTCCATGGTGAGGTCAATGGGGAATCCGTAAGTGTCATGCAGCGCAAACGCACGCTCACCTGACAATACTTTTGACCCCGCACTTTGTGTTTGCTCAGCGGCCTGCTCGAATAATTGGGAACCCGTGATCAGAGTCTGGCGGAACGAGAGCTCTTCTGAATTCACCACGCTCACAATTCGGTTTCTGGAGTCATTCAGTTCCGGGTACTGCGGTGCCATGGCCAATATCGCTGATTCCGCAAGAGCTGCCATCGAGGGTTCCTGTGCACCCAACAGCCGCATATTCCGGATCACACGACGCATGAGTCTCCGAAGGACATAGCCCCTGCCCTCGTTGCCTGGAACAACGCCGTCGGAGATCAAGAAGACACAGGTTCGCGAATGATCGGCTATTACACGCAGCAAGATGTCCTGATTTTCGCTACTGCCGTAGGTCACACCTGCAATGGCACAGGCCGCGTCCAAGATGCCGCGGGTCGTGTCAATTTCATAAATATTGTCAACACCCTGAAGGATGGCGGCCATTCGCTCAAGGCCCATGCCTGTGTCAATATTCTTCGCTGGTAATTCTCCCAGAATCGGATATCCCTCTTTTCCTGGTCCGTCACCACGAGCAAATTGCATGAAGACCAGATTCCACACTTCGAGATAGCGATTTTCATCTGCAATAGGTCCGCCTTCACTGCCGTATGCAGGGCCACGGTCGTAATAGATCTCAGAGCACGGACCGCAAGGGCCTGGGACACCCATGGACCAATAATTGTCCAGCATTCCCCTGCGTTGAATGCGATCGCGGGGCACACCCACAACTTCGTGCCAGATCTGTTCCGATTCACGGTCCTCTTCGTAGACGGTAACCCATAAGCGGTCAGGGTCGAATCCGAAACCACCACTATTCACATCTGTTGTCAACAACTCCCACGCCAGCGGAATCGCTTTCTCCTTGAAGTAATCACCGAATGAGAAATTCCCTGCCATTTGAAAAAATGAGGCATGTCTGGTCGTCTTACCAACCTCTTCGATGTCCAGTGTTCGCACTACTTTTTGCACGCTTGTTGCCCGAGGATAAGGCGGTGGTGCTTCGCCCAAGAAATATGGCTTAAACGGAACCATGCCCGCATTGACAAATAAGAGCGTGGGATCGTCAAGCAAGAGAGACGCCGAAGGAACAATCTCATGTTCGCGATCAGCAAAGAATTTCAGAAATCGTGTTCGGATCTCTGCGGAATCCATGTATCTCTCCCTCAATGAATTACCCCGACAGGGGCGTGTAATTACGGCTTGGGCTGTGGACGAACCGCCGCGGCCGCCGATCCGGTAATTGAATGAGCATGAGAAGGAGTTTCCTTCAGGCGATTGATGTGTTGGCTGGCGCTCTGGGCAAATTCCTTGATCGAGGATGTTGTGTCAGTGACGGTGAGCAGTACGCCTTTATCTTTTGCAACGCCCAACATTTCCTGCGCTTTCCGATAAGCAAGAATTCCTCCCGCTGCACCGAGGGAGATCCACACCAATCTGCGCATACCTCAGTCTAACGAGCGCCCTGTTCGCATCTCCTTGAGGCGCTTGGCAATGCCTGACCACCTTTCCTCAGCGCCATGGGTACTCGGGAGGTAGTAATCAGTATTTGCAAGTATCTCCGGAAGATAACTCTGTCGTGCAACCCCACTTTCATTGTCATGTGGATACTGATATCCCACCCCATGCCCCAGGTCGGCCGCGCCCCTGTAATGACCATCGCGCAAATGATTTGGGACCGCACCAACACGCCCACTCTGGACATCGGCCATTGCAGCATTTATTGCCAAGATCACGCTGTTAGATTTCGGAGCTAGGGAGGCAAGTATCGTGACATGGGCAAGGATTATTTGCGCCTCGGGCATGCCCACCATGGCCACGGATTGAGCAGCGGCCACGCAGGCTGCCAACACAGAGGAATCAGCCAAACCGATGTCTTCACTGGCTAGAATCATGAGGCGTCGGGCAATAAATCGGGGATCCTCGCCACCGTGCAACATTCGAGCCAGGTAATGCAGTGCTGCATCAGGGTCACTCCCGCGAACAGATTTGATGAACGCACTAATAACGTCGTAATGGGAATCACCGTCTTTGTCGTAATTAATGGCGACATAGGCCACAGCGGTCTGAACATCTTCTACGGTAATTACCGAGCTAGTTCGGGAACGGGCCGCGTTTGACGATGCCTCTAATGCGGTCAGCGCTCTACGGGCATCTCCGCTACTCGCTTGTACGAGTGATTCAAGTGCCAAAGGATCAAGGTTGAATTCCCCTCTCAACCCTCTCTCAGATTCAATAGCTCTCTGCACAAGCAATTCAATCGAATCAGCATGTAGCAACTCCAACTTCACAACCACACTTCGTGACAGCAATGGTGAGATCACCGAAAAACTTGGATTCTCAGTGGTTGCCGCAATGAGCGTGACCCAACCATTTTCAACGGCAGGTAGAAGGGCATCCTGCTGGGATTTACTAAATCTATGTACTTCATCTATGAAAAGCACTGTGCCCCTCGAATACAGACTTTGCTGCTCACGCGCGGAATCAATGACCGCACGTACATCCTTCACACCAGCAGTCACGGCAGATAATTCCTGGAATTTACTGTCGGTGTGAATCGATAAAAGACTGGCAATTGTTGTTTTCCCTGATCCGGGCGGTCCCCACAGGATGACAGAAACGGTTGAATTGCCGGTGAGTAACTGCTGAACAGGGCCGCCCCGCAACAGTGCTTGCGACTGACCCACTAATTCTTCGAAAGTTTGAGGTCGCATGCGCACCGCCAAGGGAGCCGTGAATCCGGAATCGAACAGGCTCATACCACCAGCCTATTGGTTAACCCGGCTGTAAAAAATTGGCGACCTGAACGTTCAAGATGTTCTATTCCGAGTTGGGCTTTGCATCAATGCCTGCTTCCTTGCGCTGTTCGATAGTTATGGAAGTGGGTGCACCCGTTAGCGGATCATGTCCACCACCGGTTTTTGGAAAGGCAATGACATCACGGAGGGAACTAGCGCCTGCGAGCAGCATGCAGATGCGGTCCCAACCGAATGCAATGCCCCCATGCGGTGGGGGACCAAAAGTGAATGCATCGAGAAGGAAACCGAATTTCTCCTGTGCTTCCTGTTCACCAATACCGAGGACACGGAATACCTCAGATTGAATATTGGCCTGGTGAATGCGGATGGAGCCACCACCAATCTCATTGCCATTGCACACGAGGTCATACGCCCACGCCAATGCTTCGCCGGGGCTCTGTGAGAAAGTTGATAGCCACTGCGCATTCGGCGATGTGAATGGATGGTGAACCGCCGTCCACACCCATTCGCCAGCATCGTTTTGCACCTCTTCGAACATGGGTGCGTCAACGATCCACACGAAACTCCATTCAGACTCGTCAATGAGACCCAGTCGCTGAGCAATTTCATTACGAACCGCACCCAATAATGCCCGGGCTTCAGATGCCCGCCCCGCGGCAAAGAAAATGCAGTCACCCACTTCAGCGCCGACAGCAGATGCCAACCCCTCACGCTCAGCGGCTGTTAAATTCTTGGCTACCGGACCCCCAAGGCCATCTGGGTTCACGGTGATGTAGGCAAGGCCCTTTGCTCCGCGCTGCTTTGCCCACTCTTGCCACGCGTCAAATGCCCGTCGTGGTTGATCAGCACCCCCGGGCATAACTACCGCCCCAACGTGGTCGGCCTGGAACACTCGGAAATCGGTGCCCGTGAAGTAGTCGGTGAGATCGGACAGTTCCACACCAAAACGCAGGTCGGGTTTATCGCTGCCAAAACGGCGCATTGCCTCGTGATACGTCAGGTGTGGAATCCCTCCGATGGAATAGCCCAGAACACCTGACCAAATTTCCCGGACCACTGTCTCACCGACTGACATGACATCGTTCTGATCCACAAAACTCATTTCGATATCGAGTTGGGTGAATTCAGGCTGGCGATCGGATCTGAAATCCTCATCGCGGTAGCAACGGGCAATTTGGAAATAGCGTTCCATTCCGCCGACCATGAGTAATTGCTTAAAGAGCTGAGGCGACTGCGGGAGCGCATACCAATGCCCCGGCTTCAACCTCACAGGGACCAGAAAGTCACGAGCTCCTTCCGGGGTTGATCGGGTGAGCGTTGGGGTTTCAATCTCAACAAAATCTTGATTAATCAGAACACTGCGAGCAATGTGACTCACTTTGGAGCGCATGCGCAATGCATCTCCAGCGCTCTTGCGCCGCAAATCCAGATAGCGGTACTTGAGTCGAATTTCATCATTGACGGTGGTGCGATCATCGATCTGAAATGGTAACGGAGCCGAAGTGGAAAGTACTTCCAACTTTTCAGTAATTACCTCGATTTCGCCGGATGGAATCTCCGGATTTGCATTACCCTCAGGTCGCTGCTCCACAACACCGGTGACGGCGATGCAGTATTCATCGCGAAGATCGTGAGCCATGGTTGTATCGCGCACCACAACTTGACAGATTCCTGAAGAGTCCCTCAAGTCCAGAAAGGCGACCCCGCCATGGTCTCGGCGACTTGCCACCCAACCGGCCAAAACGACTTCTTTGCCAATATCCGAGGTGGAGATGCTACCTGCCAGTGCGGTGCGAATCAAAGTTATGCCTTTCGATCAGGAGATATGAGGTGCCCGATGAGGGCCTGAGCTGTGCTGGGCAGGGATTCTTGCTCACCGGTCGTCATGTTTTTCACTTGAACGGAATTTGAATGCATTTCATCTTCGCCCACAATGGCAACAAATGGAGCCGCAACTCGATCAGCATTTTTCATTGCGGACTTGAGTGAGTGGGAATCAAATGCCATGTCACAGGAGATCCCATGTGCTCGAAGGGCTTGCATGAGGGTCACGGTTCGTAGTCGAGCTTCGTCTCCCATGGCGATGAAATAGATATCGATAAGTCTACGCACAAACGGGGTGAGCCCTTCTGCCTCACAAGCCAGCAGCGTTCTATCTGTTCCCAGGCCGAATCCAATGCCTGATAGAGACTCCCCGCCCAGTTCAGCCATGAGTCCGTCATAGCGTCCGCCACCGCCAATTCCAGACTGCGCGCCCAAGTCTGGATGCACAAACTCAAAAG
The DNA here is from genome assembly GCA_018401415.1 of Candidatus Nanopelagicales bacterium. Classification (GTDB taxonomy): domain Bacteria; phylum Actinomycetota; class Actinomycetes; order S36-B12; family S36-B12; genus UBA4592. Next base: position 568,277 of record JAGYKV010000017.1, read on the forward strand.
TTGTTCGCGTGTAATAGTCAAGACCGCGAACCAATCGCGGATTCTCTCGCCATTGCACCCCAGAAGCAGACAGATAACTTCGCACAGATGTGAAATGACTTTCGCAAGCCGGGCACAGGTAATCGATCATTAATGGGGCATCGGTGAGCTGTTCCTGAACGATTTCTCTTTTGTCGTCTAGGACACGCAATGGGTTAATCAGAGCCCGCTCCCTGGTTTCTTGATCCAAATCACAGCTTCCCAAGAACTCTTGTAAAGTTTTTCGATATGGCGGACGACATATGGAACAACCGAGTGAGGTGAGATTCAAATAGAAATTCCGCAAACCCAATGATGTAAATCCGTGATAGGCCAAGGAAATCACCTCAGCATCTATGGCGGGGTCATCGCTGCCCACGACCTCGACGCCCACCTGCTGTAACTGTCGGTAACGACCCTGCTGTGGCCGCTCAGCCCGAAAAAATGGACCCGCATACCACAGTTTTACCGGTAATGGTCCTTTGTCGAGACGATTTTCAATGATGGCGCGAATAACACCAGCGGTGCCTTCGGGGCGCAAAGTGATGGAGCGATCCCCGCGGTCTGTGAATGTATACATCTCCTTGCTCACTACATCGGTACTTTCACCCACCCCTCGAATAAAGAGTTCCGTGGATTCAAAGACCGGTAACTCAATGTATTCATAACCTGCGCGCGTCGCCGGCTGCGCGAGAGCGTCACGAACAAATAGGAAATCCCGACTTCTGGGCGGCGGGTAGTCCGGCACACCTCTTGGAGCACTTATGGCACGTGTCACTACAACCCCTTGCCTGGATGGGGTTGTTTTTCAGTATTGGTATCTGACTCTGATATTTGACGCAGGAAGGGGTTGGCGAATCGTTCGATACCCATTGAAGTGCTTGGTCCGTGACCGGGATACACGAGTGTTCTGTCTGGTAACGGCAGTATGACGTCTCTCAAGGTGGCGTTCATATCGCTGGAGCTTCCACCCGGTAGATCTGTTCGACCAATAGATCCTGCAAAGAGGACGTCACCGGAAAAAAGTAGGTCACCCTCTTCACCAGAGTGCGAGATAACCATGGATCCCTCAGTGTGACCGGGAGCATGTTGGAACCCAAAATTAATTCCAGCAAGCGTCAATTGCATGTCCGAATCCAAAACTTCTATTTTTTCTGGTTCCGTCAACTCCAACTCACCTTTCGTCATGGCGAGTAACTGTTCACGAGCAGCAGCGAAGCTACTTCCGGCAGGATCATTCAATCGATACCGATCTTTTCGGTGAATCAGCGCAGGGATGTCGAATTCCTTTCCCAGCGGAGCAACAGACCAAACATGGTCAATATGCCCGTGTGTCAGGATCACGGCTGCCGGATGAAGCCGATTTCGAGAAATGATCTCCCGAATCCCATCAATTGAGTCTTGACCTGGATCAATAATTACGGCTGGCTCACCAGGACCGGTGGCCACAACATAGCAATTTGTGCCCCACGATCCAGCCGGAAATCCCTCAATCAACATAAGGGTGTCAGCCTATCGATACCGAGCCTTTAGACTGCGGCACGGCAAGTAAGCCACGAAAAGTAAGCCGCCAGAAGTAAGCCGTCAGAACAAGCACCTGCCCCTGGAGTCTGCACATGTCATCACAGAAGCGCGAACGCGAACTAGCTCGAGCCAAATTTGAACGACAGCAGGCGAGGCGTGCCGAAAAAGCCATCAAGGCACGCAGGAGTCAGCGTATTGCGGCTGGCATAGTTGTCGCTGCCATCGTGGTGGCGGGTGTTGGCTGGGCGATCTTTAATGTGACCAGCACCGATGATTCCCTCGTTGCAAGTGAGGAACTCCCCGCTGACCCTTCTGAGGTGGATCCATCTGCTGTTGAGCCTTCGGAAGATATTGCCGATCCCGCTGCCAGTGAACCGATACTCGAGATTTGCGATCCTCCGGGTAATGCCCGTGCTAATGACATTTCGTTTCCCGATGGCCCTGAATCAGGATCACTGAAGGCCACCACAATTTCACTAGCCACAAACTGCGGTGACATTGTTATTGAACTCAACCCTGCAGCACCTGAAACTATCGAATCTGAAGTCTTTCTCGCAGAGAGCGGGTTCTATGACAACACGAGTTGTCATCGACTAACCACCGATGGAATTTATGTCCTCCAGTGCGGAGATCCTGCGGGTGACGGAACAGGCGGACCCGGGTATGTGATCCCTGACGAAAACCTCCCGGCCGAAGGCTCCGCAAATTATCCTTCCGGGACGGTGGCCATGGCCAATGCCGGGCCGGGCACGTCAGGCTCACAATTTTTTATCGTATATCAGGACACCACACTCCCCTCGGGGTACACGATCTGGGGCGAAATTGTTGAAGGCCTCGATATTGTTCGTCAAATTGCATCCGTGGGCGTCGACGGTGGTCTTACCGACGGTAAGCCCGCTCAACCGGTTTTCATCAATTCGGCAACGGTTTCTTAACATTTGCCCGGTTCGCTTCACTTTCTCCCCACGATAGGACACAGTGAGATAAGGGCATTTTGGGAAGGGAACAGGGCACCGATAGATTCGACCGCTGCGGCTGACCCCCAAGATGCAATACTGCCAAAGATGCACGAAACGATGAAGTCACGGATTTGCGGTGGTGTCCAAAAAGATTGGATACCCAACCTATTGAGAGGTTACGTAGATGAATACCCACCCCACGCCCGCATCACTGAAGCCGGTGATCCGGCCTGCGATATCCCAAGCGGCACAGTGGGGACGGGTGACCGAGGATGGCACCGTCTATCTCAGAGCCCCTGAGGGCGAAGTTGTGGTTGGCCAGTACACCGTGGGATCCGCCCACGAAGGATTGACTTTTTATGCAAGAAAATACGATGATCTGGTCGTCGAACTAGAATTATTAGAATCGCGTCTCAGCGATTCAAAGGTTGGGTCTGACTCCGCACACGCTGCACTTCAGAAAGTTCGCGATTCACTAGCCACCCGATCATTCGTTGGTGATATTGCTACTCTCGAAGCCCGGTGCGCTGCCGTGGATCTCCTGATTGTGGGTCAACGGGAGACAGAAAAGGCCCGTAAACAGGCGCAGCGTGAGGAATCACGTCAACACCGCCACGCTCTCGTAGCGGAAGCAGAATCTCTCGCAACCTCACAGTCATGGAAAGGCACCGCTGAGCGATTCGCAGCCATTGTTGAGGAATGGAAGGTGCTACCACGAGTTGATCGCGCCGCCGAGCAGGAAATGTGGAAGCGACTCAGCTCGGCACGAACCACATTCGATAAAAGACGCCGCATTCACTTTCACGAACTCGATACCGTCCGCAAGGAGGCCCTCACCCGAAAGCGTGAACTTATTGCATCCGCCCAGGCAGCCGTAGCCACAACCGACCCAAAAGCTGGTATCAAAAAATTCAAGGATCTAATGTCTGAGTGGAAAAGTGCGCCTCGTGGCTCCCGTGCCGATGAAGACAAATTGTGGAAACGTTTCAAGGCCGCCCAAGATGAATTTTTCACCAAACTGAAAGAAGTTGCAGCTCAAGAGGACGCGAAACTTCAAGAGAATGTTCCGGCTAAAGAAGCCCTTGTCCTGCAGGCGGAGGACTTACTCCCGATTGAGGGCAAGGATCTGAAATCGCTGAAGAAATCACTGCGAGAGATTCAGGTCGCATGGGACAAAGCCGGTGAACTGCCCAAGGCGGAGCGGGCTCACCTCGATGGACGATTGAAAAAGGTCGAAGATGCAATTCGTAAAGAAGACGAAATTCAATGGACTGCCGTCAGCCCTGAAGTAATTGCCCGGGCCGCGGATACCGCTAACGCCTTCACCGAAGGATTAACTCGATACGAACAAGAGTTGGCCAAGGCGCAGTCAGACGGCAATACTAAGAAGGCCCAAGAAATTCAATCCTCCATTGATAATCTAAAGGCGCTACTGGGTGCAGTGGAAAATGCCGCTACTGCAAAGCGCAAATAGTTAAGATCTACACGCGATAGGCGTCAAAAACACCCTCGACGCCACGAACGGCCTTGAGCACCGACCCTAAGTGCTTCGGATCAGCCATCTCGAAGGTGAATCGTGAGGTTGCGATTCGATCCCGTGTAGTTGCCACCGAGGCGTTAAGGATATTGACGTGTGTGTCTGAAAGAGCCTTGGTGACATCTGCCAGTAGGCGTGCCCGATCCAGAGCTTCGACCGCAATATTGACAAGGAATACACTGCGTGGCGTGGGAGCCCACTCGACTTCAACGAGTCTTTCGGATTGACTCCTCAATGATTCGACATTGACACAATCACTTCGATGCACGGACACTCCTGAGCCCCGAGTTACAAAACCGAAAATCGAATCTCCCGGAACGGGTGTACAGCATCGGGCAAGTTTCACCCACACATCCTCGGTCCCCTTGACCACGACACCTACGTCATGTGTTCGAGAACGTGTGTGTGTTCCGAAACTCGGTAGAGTCGTTTCCGCGGTGTCATCGGCAGCCCCGTCCACGCCACCCGAAGCATCGATTAAACGGCTGACAATTGATTGAGCAGAGATCCTGCCTTCACCCACGGATGCATAAAGAGCGGAAACGTCCACCTGGTGAAGATCTGCTGCGATTGCTAACAGAGCTTGGTTTGTCATCATGCGCTGAAGGGGCAGGCCTTGTTTGCGCACCGCCCTCACAATTTGGTCTTTACCGCTATCGATTGCCTCTTCGCGGCGTTCTTTGGTGAACCACGCTTTAATTTTGCTTTTTGCTCGCGCTGAAGACACGAAGTTGAGCCAGTCCCTGCTGGGACCTGCACCCTCCGACTTTGAAGTAAATATCTCGACAACATCGCCGTTAGCTAAAGAGGATTCAAGTGGGACCAATTTTCCGTTAACGCGTGCACCCACGCAGCGATGCCCCACCTCGGTGTGCACCGAGTATGCAAAGTCAACTGGCGTGGAACCCGTTGGCAATGAAAAGACATCGCCTTTTGGTGTGAAGATATAAACTTCCGAGCTTCCCAAGTCGTAACGCAAAGAATCAAGGAACTCGCCGGGATCGCTGGTCTCTCTCTGCCAATCCATTAGTTGTCGTAACCACGCGAAGTCGTCCTTCTTGATATCCGCGCCTTGCTTGTACCTCCAGTGAGCGGCAACTCCATATTCGGATGCCCGATGCATTTCGTGGGTTCGAATTTGAACCTCCACTGGTTTACCGTCGGGTCCAATTACGGTTGTATGCAATGACTGGTACATGTTGAATTTGGGCATTGCAATGAAGTCCTTAAAACGCCCTGGTAATGGACTCCACTTAGCATGTATTGTTCCTAAAGCTGCATAGCAATCTCGGATATTTTCCACGAGAATGCGCACGCCAATGAGATCATAAATATCCGTGAAGTCCCGGCCCCGCACAATCATTTTCTGGTAGATCGAATAATAATGCTTGGGACGTCCTGTTACCTGCGCTTTAATTTTACTCTTTCGAAGATCTTCATTGAGCTGATCCACAATGACATTGAGGTTTCTTTCTCGAGACGGTGCGCGTTGTTCAACCAGTCGATCAATTTCCTCAAACATTTTTGGATGCAGGGTGCCAAACGCTAAATCCTCAAGTTCCCATTTAATGGCGTTTATGCCAAGTCGATGAGCCAGTGGCGCGTAAATCTCAAGTGTTTCGCGAGCCTTCTTATCTTGCTTGGCATCTGGAAGATAGCGCAGGGTGCGCATATTGTGTAAACGATCTGCCAACTTAATAACAAGTACTCGAATATCCCGCGCCATGGCTACCACCATTTTACGAACTGTCTCGGCCGCGGTCGCTTCTCCATAAGTGACCTTGTCAAGCTTCGTCACGCCATCGACCAACAGCGCAATTTCGTCGCCAAAATCCTCTCGTAATGCATCCAAGGAATACCCACAATCCTCAACAGTGTCATGGAGGAGAGCTGCTGCCAGTGTTGAAGATGTCATGCCCAGTTCGGCGAGAATCTCAGCGACGGCTACCGGATGAGTGATGTACGATTCTCCTGATCGCCTTTTTTGTTCGCGATGCATGTAGCGAGCGGTTTCATAAGCACGTTCAACTACCTTGGTATCCGACTTGGGATGGTATTTTCGCAATGTCCTTAACAGTGGCTCAATCTCTGAATTCCCTGACCGCGTGGTGAACCGCCCTAATCGAGATCTCAGTCCGGAATCAGCGGGAATGACGGGTTCTTCAACGGGCGTGACAAGGTCCTCAGACACGTGATCACCTCCCGACTAGATGTCTCCACGAAGCATTCGCTGCCGCCTCCCGTTATTGTACGATCAAGACCCCTTCTTACGCTTAGAGCGCGGTTGCCTTCGCGGCTGATTGCGTTCAATGACCGCCGTTTCACTCACCATCAAGACATCCTTTGAATCCAGACTCGGGGCATCCAGCCCGAGCCCCTCCACATTGAGCACTCCCGACTCAGCCGCCTTCTTCACAACCTGACTGCGCCGCGCATTCACTCGAGTGGCCAAAGACTTCATTTCAGGGGTGGCTGACTTTAATTGAGCCAAAACAGGAGTTGCCAGGAATATGGAGGAGTAAGTTCCCACGACCATGCCAATACCGAGAGCCACAGCAAGATCCAATAACGTTCCCGCTCCCAGTACGTAAGCACCAACAATAATAATGGCAACAATGGGAAGTAACGCCACGATAGAGGTATTAATGGAACGCACAACCGTCTGATTCACAGCCAGATTTGCTGCTTCATCGTAGGTGAGAATCGATTGACCGGTAATGCCTCGAGTATTCTCTTTAACCTTGTCAAAAACCACGACAGTGTCATAGAGCGAATACCCGAGGATGGTCAAAAATCCAATGACCGTAGCCGGCGTGACCTCTAAGCCGGTCAGGGAGTAAATACCAACGGTGATAATCATGTCGTGAGCAAGGGCGACCATTGCGGCCACGGCCATGCGCCATTCAAAGTAAATGGTCATGAACAGGGTGACCAAAATGAGGAAAACGCCGAGGCCTTGGAGAGCTTTTCTAGAGATTTCCGCACCCCACGTCGGTCCTACGACTTGGAACTTTATTTGGTCAGCACTTGTTCCGCAGGAATTTGACAGCACGGCCGCTAATTCCTCAGATTGATCAGGGGTCAGAGTCTCGGTCTGGACTCGAATGGTACCTGCTCCCGTTTCAGTCACAATGGTTTGCGCGCCTGTGAGGGATTCCGAAGTGCTCCGGGCTTGCTCCACTGAGCACGTTGCATTCGGTATCGAATAGTCAGCGCCACCTGTAAACTCGATTCCAAAATTAAGCCCTCGGAAGAGGAGGCCACCGATACTGATCAATAACAGGATCGCACTCAGTGCGTACCAGAACTTCTTCCTCGCAATGAAGTTGTAGGAGATGTCCCCGCGATACAAGCGTTGTCCAATAGACCCCATCTTGCTCATGTCAGTACCTCTCGCCGTTTACGCCTTGATTGACCCGCCATGGCATCGGCAACACTGATGCCACCCAAACGCTCTGGGTCAAGTCCGGTCCAACGCGACCCTCGTTGCATGAACTTTGTTCGACCAAGAAGTACAACGACCGGATGCGTGAACCAGAAGGCAATCATGATGTCCATTAGAGTGGTGAGTCCGAGCACGAAGGCGAAGCCCCTGACACTCCCGACGGACAAAAGATACAAAACAACGGCGATGAGAAGTGAGATGAAGTCCGCGGCTAAAAGTGTTCGTCGTGCTCTGATCCAGCCGGAATCGCACGCCTGCCGTAAGGATTTGCCGTCACGGATTTCATCGCGGATTCTCTCGAAGTAGACAATAAATGAGTCGGCTGTGATTCCAATTGCAATAATCGCACCCGCTACACCAGCCAAACTCAGGGTGAGACCGACCGTCTTGCTCAAGACAACAAAAACGAAATATGTCATGCTACCCGCAACGAGTAAGCTCAGGGCAGCTACCACTCCCAATACTCGATAATAAAAGAGCAAATACAGGGTCACCAAAATGAGACCGATTCCACCTGCAAAAAGCCCAGCTTCAAGTTGATCTCTGCCAACCGTGGGAGAAATTGATGTAATATCAACTGGCTCCAAGGTTACGGGCAAGGCACCATACTTCAGGACATTGGCCAGGTCACGGGCTTCTTGAGCGGTAAAATTTCCTTCAATAGAAGCTTGCCCACCAAGAATTGCCTCATTAAATCGCGGTGCAGAAACCACCACTCCATCGAGGACAATGGCAAATGCGTTACAGGGACTTTGTCCCGTACCGCATTCAGGTAACACACTCAGTTGCGACGAAGCATTAGCCAGCGCCGTGCCACCTTCGGAATTAAATTCTAGATTCACTACCCAACCCACACCGCCCTGAGGTAGTTCGGCTGAGGCATTAGTGACATTTGTACCTTGGATGAAAGCGGGCTGCAATGAATATTTCACAGTCCCGGTTTGATCACATGTCCCCAACCATAATTCGGGGTTATCCGGTGTGCCGCCCGAGTAATTAGCCGGATCCAAACAATTAAGTGCAGCCACATCGGTCTCAAACTCCGCGGTATTGCTGTCAGCCTGAACCAGACCAGTTTGGGTTGGAGTTGAACTTGGTGAATCTTCACGTGTGGCCTCGGGATTCGGAGGGAATAGGTTCCATACCGGCCGGAAGTTGAGAAGAGCTGTTTGTTGCACGAGATCAACTAGTCGCTCCTGACTTTCGCCTGGCACGGAAACCACAATGGCTGCGTCATTTCCTGAACCTGCCGTGGTCACTTCAGACTCGACCACACCGAGGCTGTCCACACGAGCGCGAAGAATTTCCACGGTCTGTGCCAGCTGTTCATCGGTGATTACAGCTCCCTCCACCACGGGTGAAGGAATAAGAATCACTTGGGTGCCACCCTGAAGATCCAATCCGAGCCGAACGGATGAATCTGTTCCGGGGAACAAAGCCCACACACTGAATCCGACCACAACAACGAGAAGGGCGGACAGTAGTCGCCAAGGTTTGGACTTGACCGGTGTAGCCACGAAACTCCTCACAGAATATACAGTGAAACAAGGTGCGTTGAAATAAAGATTATTTAACGGGTGGGCAATGAAATCTACTCAGGGAGCTCAATCTCTTCTATCGCAGGGGGCGTAATTACTTTGGCAATGGCTGCGGGAAGGAGCCTGATCACGGTTCCTGGACTGATTTCCAGCAATAGTTCCTCATCCGATGCACTTCGAACTGTGCCAAAAATTCCCGCCGTGGTCATGACCTCGGAACCAGCCGTCACACTAGCCACAAGGGCAGCCTGAGCTTTCTGACGATTTTTCTGTGGCCGAATGAGAAGGAAATAAAAAGCAACCACGAGAAGTAAAAGAGGGGCAAGGCCGATTAGATCCATGGGGTTCCTTCATGTGTGGGGGTGGCAGTCCTGGTTATGAACCGTAGAGTAACGATAACCCTCTTCCCTAGAGGTCGAGCATGTCCTGTCCGATCTCTGGAACGTACCCTGCCGCCGAGTGAGGCATGGAAAGCCCCACATGTCGCCAAGCCGCAGGAGTCGCGACCCGACCCCGGGGAGTGCGCGTCAGCAGGCCTAAACGTACGAGAAAAGGCTCCGATACCGACTCAATTGTTTCGGGTTCCTCAGCCACGGCCACCGCCAGAGTTGAAAGCCCGACCGGACCACCGTTAAATCTATCGATTATTGCTACGAGAACGGCGCGGTCAATTCGATCCAGACCGAGGTGATCCACTTCATAGAGATCGAGTGCAGCTTGCGCTGAAACTTGATCAACGACTCCAGTTCCGTGTACCTGCGCCCAATCCCGCACGCGGCGCAGTAGGCGGTTCGCAATTCTGGGGGTGCCTCGACATCTACCGGCGAGTTCGGCTGCACCATCGGGGGTGAGCGCGACTCCCAGCAGTTGAGCGCTTCGGGTGATGATCACTTCTAGATCGACGGTTTCATAAAAATCGAGGTGTGCGGTGAACCCGAATCGGTCTCGCAGGGGGGAAGGCAACATACCCGCTCTCGTGGTGGCCCCGACCAATGTGAATGGCTCAATATCCAGAGGTATTGCGGTGGCACCGGGTCCTTTACCCACAATGACATCGACTCTAAAGTCTTCCATGGCGAGGTAGAGCATTTCTTCGGCCGCACGGGCAGTTCGGTGAATTTCATCCAGGAATAGCACCTCGCCCGGTTGCAAGCTCGACAGCACCGCGGCGACATCTCCGGCATGTTGCAGTGCGGGACCTGATGTCATTCGTACCGGAGCCCCGAGTTCTGCTGCGATAATTGTGGCTAAAGTTGTTTTACCCAAACCGGGCGGTCCACTAAGCAATACATGATCCGCGACACCCTGTCGCCTATTCGCGGCCTCGAGGACAAGCCCCAATTGCGCCTTGACCCGGTCTTGGCCAATGAACTCCTCAAGGGTTTTGGGGCGCAGGGCGCCTTCAACGGCGGAGTCATCTGGAAAGTCCTGATCGAAAACCACCGGGTCACTCATGAGCGGTCCAGTGAACGCAATGCGGCTTTCAGCAGCACACTAATGTCCGGATCGGTCGTGGAGACCTTCTCAGGATTCGTCTCTGCCACCCGATCCATGGCCAGATCCGCCTCACGCGCACTCCAGCCCAATGAAGATAAGGCAGAACCCACGGCCATGCGCCATGGACTGGTGGCTTGTTGGGAACGAAAAAGTCCAGTTGATTCAGGAAAGCCGATTTTATCTTTGAGTTCAAGAACCATTCGAGAGGCACCTTTTGCGCCGATTCCCGAAATCTTTTTCAATGTAGAAGTGTCATCGTTGGCGATTGCACCTCGTAATTCGTCAGGAGACAGGGTCGCAACGACCCCTAGTGCAATTCGAGGACCGATACCACTGACCGTCTGAACCATGTCGAAAAGCAATGATTCTTCTTCCGTTTGAAAACCATACAAGGTCCAGGAATCCTCGCGCACAACAAGCGAGGTATGAAGTAGCACATGGTCACCAACACGTGATCCAATTGCTGCCGAGGGGGGACAATTCACTTTCATGCCACTGGTTCCGGTATCGATCACCAAATAGTCAGGACCAACTTTCCATACTTCGCCTCGCACGAACGAAATCATGATTGTGCTCCCAGTGCTTTTGACAATCTTCTCTGTGCGCTCCCCCGCCAAGCCTGGGTTATTGCAATGGCCAAGGCATCGGCAGCATCGGCAGGCTTTGGCGGTGCGTCTAGACGCGCAATTCGAGTTACCATTGCTGTTACTTGAGCTTTATCCGAACGTCCGTTTCCGGTGACCGCAGCCTTCACTTCGGTAGGCGTGTGCATGGCGACACTAATATTGCGTTGGCCAGCCAATAAAAGCCCAACTCCAGCAGCCTGGGCTGTCGCCATGGCTGAGCGGACATTGTGTTGGCTGAATACTCGTTCAATGGCAATAAATTCAGGTTCGAAGCGCACAAGCAATTGCTCAAGCTCGGTGTACAGGGTGGTCAGTCGAGTGGACAGATCTACCTCAGCACTTGTGGTGATTACCCCGATAAAAAGGGCCTGAACACTTCGCCCTGGGAGTCCCTCGATAACAGCCACCCCGCAACGGGTCAGGCCAGGATCAATGCCCATGACACGCATACGCACCGACCTTCCCTCACCGCGATGAACCCGTGAATTCACCCGAGACTCCGTGCCTCGATTCCTGGTTGACCGGTTGCCTAGTTGACCAGATGTCTAGAGGGTATCGGGAAGGGCTGTCACTGCATGGAATCCGGCGCGCAGGTCATGCATCAATTCCGAGTGGTCCTTGATAGCTCGATCATCGGAACTGACTCCGATAAATGCATGGCCGTCATAGGTGACCATGGTGACATTCACGGCTGCTCCGATGGTGGCCACCAACGGGTAAGCAGCGATCATGCGTGCCCCAGCGAGATAGATGGGAATGGGAGGGCCGGGAACATTGCTCGTGGTGATATCCGATGCTCTAGCGGCATGTGCCAACATGGGGACTGGCACAAACCAACTAACTTCAGCAAGTGGGTCGGCAAGCCTCATTGCCGGCTCGGCCCGCCAATGAGCCACGAGTTCATGAGCTTTTTCCATGAGTTCACGAATCCCGAGTCCCGCCACCGGCATAGGAAACCGAGCAATTGCAACCGCATTTGACGCTTTCGCCGAGCGATCCCCCGCGTCACCTCTCAGGGAAATGGGTACATTCACCCTGAGGGACTCGGCGCTGCTTCCATGCCTCACGTGGTAGGCCTGCATTCCGGACATGACCGCGGCCATGAATGCATCGTTCACGCTCATGCCCTGGGATTTGGCACTCCTGCGGATTGCCTCGAATGGAAACTCCAAAGTTCCAAAAGTGTACGTGGTGCCTCGTTCAATAAGTAGCGGCGACAGGGGACGGTCATAGACGGTCGTTGCGCGTGTCACAGAACCCACGGTCTCAATGGCCTTGTGCAATGTGGTCTCAAAATCAGTGAGCGCACCCTTGACGAACCCCAAGCCCGTGTCCACCACACCTCGGGCCGCACCGAATGCACGGGATAAATTATCTTGGGTGTTTGCAATGAGCAGGTCTTGCCAACTCACATCTTGGCCAATCGGTGCGGGAGGGGGCACGGGTTCATCGGGATTCACGTCTGCCCCAAACTCAAAAAGTGTCAAGGCAATCATTACCGTGGCTTGTCCATCGGCAATTGAGTGATGCAATTTCAGAAGGAATGCGGAGTGACCATCTGGCAAACCTTCAATTAATGTTGCCTCCCATAGAGGCCGATTGTGATCAAAGTCGGACAAACTGATTCTGCGAGCGTCCTTCAACAGGTCATCCCACGTTCCATTCTCGGGAAGGCGATAACGACGCACATGGAAATCCAAATCGAAATCAGGATCAATGCTGAGGCGAGGTGCCGAAAAACCCACTACCCCGTAGAGAGGTCGCATACGAAGTTCAGGCACAAAAAGAGTCAGGCGTTCAAGTCGAGACCGCAGGCGGACCCAGTCTGGGCTCTGATCCAAAACAGCCATGGCCACAACGGTGGACCGCATTGAGGGATCCCCGCTGGCAGTGCGGAAGGTCGCAGCGTCCCAACCTCTGAGTTGTTTCCCCGCCGTCTCCCCTGACATTACGAACTCACTTTCTCCATGATCTCGTCCGAGACATCGAAGTTGGCATATACATTTTGGACATCATCGCTGTCTTCAAGGGTCTCAAGCAAGCGGAATAGTGTCTTTGCCCCCTCTTCCTCCAAGGGAACGGTCATGCTTGGTATGAAAGTTGCTTCGGCGGATTCATAGTCAATCCCTGCGGACTGTAAAGAAGTGCGCACCGACACCACGTCACTGGGCTCAGAAACGATCTCGAATGTGTCCCCCAGATCATTCACTTCTTGAGCTCCTGCATCTAAGACCGCGCCCAGAATATCGTCTTCGGTGACCGGTGCCTGGTCACCGACTTTGTTCACCAAAACAACCCCCTTGCGAGTGAATAAATAGGACACACTGCCGGGATCTGCCATGGAACCGCCATTGCGTGTCATGGCCACCCGCACTTCAGAGGCTGCCCGGTTCCGATTGTCGGTGAGGCACTCAACTAAAACTGCGACACCGTGTGGACCGTAGCCTTCGTACATAATTGTCTGCCAGTCCGCACCACCCGCTTCGGCACCGGAGCCTCGCTTGACCGCGCGTTCGATATTGTCGAGTGGAACCGAACTTTTGCGGGCTTTCTGAATTGCATCGAAAAGAGTCGGATTGCCATTGATGTCACCTCCACCCTGTCGAGCAGCAACTTCAATGTTCTTGATCAACTTTGCAAACAATTTCCCACGTCTGGCATCAATAACTGCCTTCTTGTGCTTGGTGGTTGCCCATTTGGAGTGGCCGCTCATGAATTCCTCACTGTAACTCCGATCACCGTTGACTTCGATTAACCAGATCCACGAACCTGTGATGCACCCGAAGATCCGACGTCAGTTCAGGGTGAAACGCCGTTGCCATCAAGTTTTCCTGCTCAATCCCCACGATTCTACCGGCGTATGCACCGCCTTCAATGGTGGAGATCACCTTTACCTGATTTCCAAGCGAGGTCACCAGAGGGGCCCTAATGAATACCCCGGTGAACAGATCGGTGTCGTCAGCTAAGCGCACGAGTGATTCGAATGACTCTGCTTGACGGCCAAATGCATTGCGCTGCACGACCGCGCTTATTCCACCAAAGGTCTCTTGAGTGTCGGTTCCGCCCTCAATATGGTCTGCGAGCAAGATCATGCCCGCACAACTACCGAAAACTGGAAAGCCAGAACGTATTCGCTCTTTGACCGGCTCCACCAATTCGTACTGACTTGCCAATTTCATGATTGTTGTGGACTCGCCCCCTGGTAAGACCAAGCCTTGAACCGATTCCAACTGCTTCAGAGTCTTTACCGGCACTGCAGCAACACCGCACCGGCTAAGTGCAATGACATGCTCCCGGACATCTCCTTGAAGGGCGAGAACACCAATTGTGGTCGTGTTCACCACTTAAACAGACTTACCAGCCACGGTCTTCAAGGCGGTGGTGCACGGGAATATCTGCAACGTTGATCCCCACCATGGCTTCTCCCAGCCCGCGGCTGACCTTGGCAACAACATCGGGGTTATCAAAGTGAGTCGTAGCCTGCACAATTGCGTATGCACGCTGAGCCGGATTCCCCGACTTGAAAATTCCTGATCCCACAAAGACGCCATCGGCACCGAGTTGCATCATCATGGCGGCATCGGCCGGCGTGGCAATTCCTCCTGCCGTGAACAGTACCGTCGGCAGGCTACCGGTGCGAGCAACCTCGGCCACTAGATCATAAGGAGCCTGCAGTTCCTTCGCCGCAACAAATAATTCGTCGGCGGGCAGGGATGCTAGGCGGGTAACTTCGTCGCGGATACGACGCATGTGCGTAACAGCATTTGACACATCGCCCGTACCCGCTTCTCCCTTCGACCGGATCATGGCTGCACCTTCGGTGAGTCGGCGCAGTGCTTCGCCAAGATTCGTCGCACCACACACGAAGGGGACGGTGAACTTCCATTTGTCAATGTGGTGGGCATAATCTGCGGGCGTTAGAACTTCGGATTCATCAATGTAGTCCACTCCCAAAGACTGCAGGATCTGCGCTTCTGCGAAGTGCCCTATCCGTGCCTTGGCCATGACCGGGATGCTGACCGCCGCGATAATGCCATCGATCATGTCTGGATCAGACATACGCGAGACACCGCCCTCTGCACGAATATCTGCGGGGACCCGTTCCAGAGCCATGACTGCGACAGCACCGGCGTCTTCGGCAATTTTGGCCTGATCAGGCGTGACGACATCCATGATGACCCCGCCTTTAAGCATTTCGGCCATGCCGCGCTTGACTCGACCGGTTCCTGTACTCATTTCGCTGGACATGGGCAACTTCCTCTATCGCTGTTCGACGGCGGGCAGCCGAGCTGCTGGTGGACTCCAATCGTAGGGGAAGAGTCGCATTTCAGCATCGGTGACCGGCGTCGGGTCTCGTATGAGGGCCTCGCGCCAGAAATCTGAATCAGAGGTCCGGCAGCGAGACATGGTCGTTTATCTCCCGAAATACCGGCCACGGTGCACGTCCGGCCAGATGGAACCAGCGAACTGACCTCTGCTTCCGAAGTTGGGTACAGGCTCGGACGGCATCGTTGAGGAACCTACGCGAAAGTTGAACCCGTTGCACCGCTGCCGAGAGTTCGGCCAGTGTTTCCGGTCCCCCCTGCTCGGTGAGAATGTAAGCACACTCCTCGGGATCAAGTGCCGCAGAGAGAGCATCGGTGAGTTCAGATTCGGCTATGTCGCGCTCAGGAATTGATCTATCCGAAGAGATTCGAGCGGAGTGTGCCGCCTCGGAAAGGACCATAGATGTTGCAGGATCGAGAAGACCGTTGGATGCCAATTCCAAAGCAATCCCCGATCTCCTCAGCAATTGAGCATCGAGACCTGACTCGGCGAGGTCTATTCTCCTGTGAAGACGATCGAGTCGACCAGCGGTCATACTCAGGTAAAGGACCAGGAGAACAAGCGCGGTGACCAATAAACCCGCAAACAACCATTGAGTCATTCCCGTACACCGCGCTTTGCAAAACGTCCCACAATCTGACCCCTCAAGTCTTCGGTCACCTTTTCTCCCGGCGTGTGGACGGATTCGTACACAGCAATGACATGGTTGACCACTGAATTCCAGTCGAAGTCCATGACTCGAATATTGGAATTGTGAATAAACCGGTCGCGGTCAGTTGAGGATTCAATAAGCGCACATATTTTATTCGCGAGATCCGATGCGTCACCATTTTCGAATAACTCCCCGCACTCACCACCTCGCAAAACACGGCTGAAGGCTGAGATATTAGAGGCCACAACCGGGGTGCCCGCGGCCATCGCTTCAACGAGCACAATGCCAAATGACTCACCCCCTGTATGCGGCGCAACATAGACCTGTGCCTGATGCAGTAGTCGCCTCTTTTCGTCATCGGATACGGTCCCGTGGAAGGTGAACTGCTTGCGCACATGGGAATCCATATTCTCAATAAATGGATTTGGGTCTCCAGGTCCGGCCACTGCGAATTGAATTGATGGAATCCGTTCAATGATCTCGCTCGCTGCCTCTATGAGCACACTCAACCCCTTTCGAGGTTCATCAATTCGGCCCAGAAACAAGATCATGGGAGAACCAGTGATGTTTACCCCCTCTTGATCGCGGAAATCAGACACGCGAACTCCATTTGGTATGAGAACCGCATCTCCACCCACATGCTCCACCAAGGTAGTCCGAGCCGCTTCACTCACGGCGATGCTGCCACGAATTTTCTCCATGGCGGTTTGGGCAATGTAATAGCCTGCATTCAGAATGCGTGATCGGTCTTGGGATGAATGCCAGGTGGCGACCAAGGGACCTTGAGCCGCCCAACATGCCAACAACGACAAACTGGGCGCTAGAGGTTCGTGAATGTGAACGACATCGAAATTCCCTTGGCGTATCCAATTGCGCACTCGCCGCGTTGCCTTTATCCCGAAACTGAGGCGTGCAACCGAGCCGTTGTAAGGGACTGACGTCGGCGCACCGCCATCTGCAACGTACTCTGGAAGGAACTCGGGATTGTCCACCGGTGCAAGTACACTCACGAAGTAGCCACGCTCGCGCAAAGTGGCGGCAAGATCTGCGACGTGACTGCGCACTCCCCCGGGCACATCCCACGAGTACGGACACACAATGCCAATTCGATGAATGGCCGGCTCCCTGTGAGACTGATTAGTTACCACGATTAATCAACCCAGACCTTTTGCAACATGTGCCAATCCTCTGGATGTTCTGCTATTCCGATTTCGAAAGCGTGGGCGATCTGCTGGGTCATGATCCTGATTTGTTCACTTCGATCAGTAATGTCAGGTACCTCAATTTTGGGGTGGACAGTGCCAATCGTCATATTTTTCTCATTATGCATTGTGACCGGATGCAGGGGCGCCCCGGTCATAATGGACAGGAGCGCAGGGCCTGCTGGGAATGACGCTTTTGCCCCGAAAAAATCAATGTGGACTCCTGAATCAGTAAGATCCCGGTCCCCTAATAGTGCAACAAGGCGACCCTCCCTCAAGCGACGGATCAATGCACGGGTCACATGCGGGTCTCCCAGTGGAAGAACCTCCATGCCTAGTGATTCCCGATATTGCAAAAACTGATCGAAGAGATCTTTTGGCTTCAGTTGCTCTGCAACCGTTGTTAGG
The DNA here is from genome assembly GCA_018401415.1 of Candidatus Nanopelagicales bacterium. Taxonomy (GTDB): domain Bacteria; phylum Actinomycetota; class Actinomycetes; order S36-B12; family S36-B12; genus UBA4592. The sequence goes on from JAGYKV010000017.1 coordinate 586,009, forward strand.
GCGCCATATCTTTGGGTAGCCCATGCGCCTGCGAGATCCCAGTTGGCCATGTGGCCCGGGATCATGACGGCGCCTCTTCCTTGATTCATGGTGGTGTCGAGTAGTTCTTTTCCACGTAGGTCGAAGGATTCTGATAGTCGACCGGGTGTGTATGTCGGTAGCCGAAATGCTTCACACCAGTACCTCATGTAACTGCGCATTCCACTGCGCGTCAACAGTTCTAATTCGGCATCTGTTAGCCATGGCCGGACTCTCGCCAAGTTCGATTTCAATCGGGGAACTCCCGCGGTGTTCTGCCACCACATGTAATCAGCGCCTGCTTGGAAAGCGGCACGAGCCGCACGTTCTGGCATGCGCTTACTGACCGACCAACCGGCGGTAAAAGCCCACGATGTCGCGGCATCGGTTACTTCTGTGAGTCTTGTGGAATTACGAGGCACGGTGCTTTTTAAGTTGGGATCGGACGTGAATAAATCTTTGGACCACCGTCACTATGCCCAGAATCGCAAGAACCCAGAGGACAGTGGTGAGTATCCAGGTGAAATTGGTTCCCAAAATTCCGGTGATGAGCAAAGCTGCACCGATGGCTATTAATCTCTCGGCCCGTTCAACAATGCCCACATTGGCGGTCGCCCCCACTGCTTCAGCCCGTGCCTTGGAATAACTTGTCACTTGACCAGCGACGAGCGCCACCAACGCCCCGCTCACAACCCACATGTTGTCTTGGGTGGCGCCCCAATAGGCGACCGAGCCAAAAATTGCACCATCGGCCACGCGGTCAAGTGATGCATCAAGGAAATTTCCCCACGGTCCTTGGGTATCGAGCATGCGGGCCATGGTGCCGTCCAATAGATCGGCAAAGGCAAATATCGTGATGCCGATGACCCCCCACACGAACTCACCGCGACCAATAAGGAAAACGGCACACATCACAGCACCGAGAGTGCCAACGACGGTGACCGCATCGGGTGACACATGTAGCCGAATCAAGGCGCGCGCGGGCGGCTCAATAACGAAACTGGCGGCTCTCCGAGCCGCGGGATTATTGAGCATTGATTCCTCACCTCAACAGCGAACTGGCCACAACGCTGGTGGCAGGACTGATGCTACCGTCAGGTTATGCAAGAACAGGCATCCATTGCGGTCCTGTCCCCGCACCCTGAATCCGCAGAAGAAGTATCTCGCGCACTGACGGCGTTCAACCCAACCCGTATTTCTTTACTGGATCCACGTGCGAAGAGTGAATCCTCTCGCGTGACTTCGCACATTTATATACCCGTTCAACCCGCGGAATTTAGCCCAACGGAGCTCGGAGCATATATTTGCTGGGGCGCTAATTGCCTGATACTTGTTGTGGACAGTTCCCAAGGAATCGATACCCCCACAATCAATCTCGCAATTGAAGCCTTGAACAACCACCCCATGATCATCGCAATTACCGGGTTGGATCACGAGCACTCGAGTTTTGATGAATCACTTGCCGTATGTCAACGAGTTTTTGGGGCCGACCGGGCAGTTGTAGCGACTTCGCTCCCCGTTCTCAATGATTTGGAAAGCGTTCAAGGAATTTTGAACATGCTCACGGAATCAATTCAGTGGGTGAACACTGACGGGAACATGGAGGAGCATGATCTTGACCTCGAGCATTATCAGTTCATCGAAGCTCGATTCGATGAACTCATTAACGCATTAGCGGTGAGCACCACTAATGAAACTTTTGCTCAAGATGCAATCAATGGTGACAGTGTCGATGCCGAAACCCTGTACACCGAGTTGGTGGCAGCGACTATCCGATGCGAATTGATTCCGGTCTTACCGTTGTCGGAAATAGTTGGGCTTGCTGAACTCGCGAATCTTTCATCCGACGTTGGTGTGGGCGGAAATGACACGTGGTCACCCTTCTCTCACTGTGATCCCTCTGTGGGTATCGGCACTGTTCTCGCAAACGGCCTTGTTCGCGTGTGGCAAGGAGCCTTCTCATCTGGGAAATATCTGATGGTCGACCACACACAGGCAGAGGTAAATATCGCGGTCGCGACTCACGGTGGTTCTGAAGCTTTTCCCGGAGGACAGGTGATCCCCATGTTGATTTCTCCCGAAGGCACTCCCGGGGCGACAATTTCGGCAACCGGCCTTGCATTGAACACCAGCAAGGAATTGGATTAACTGCCCTGCCAGTTCTCTTCGAGTAGTTGACGAGTATCGGAGAGCAATTGCGGCAGAACTTTGGTTCCACCAATTATCGGCATGAAGTTGGTATCTCCGCCCCAACGTGGCACAACATGTTGATGCAGGTGTGCTGCGATTCCAGCCCCGGAGATTGACCCTTGATTCATGCCGATGTTGAACCCTTGCGCGTTCGAGATCAACCTCAACGTGTGCATCGCCTCTTGAGTGAGCCTGGCAATGTCAGTAACTTCTGAGGGCGTTAATTCCGTGTAATCTGCAACATGGCGGTAAGGACAGACCAGTAAGTGTCCCGAATTGTATGGATACAGGTTGAGAACCACATACGCGTGCTCACCTCGGGTACACACCAAATTCAACTCAGAATTCTGGCCCTCTGGCGCAGCACAGAAAGGACAACCCTCGCCGGCTCCCGTTTGGCCACGAAGGTATGGCAACCGGTGCGGGGTATACAGCCGCTCCCATGCATCAGACATCTTCTAGACCTGCACACGTTCGGAGATCGCATTGACGATTTCCTCGACGGCTTCAGCGACTGGGACGCCATTCTTCTGAGTGCCATCACGGTATCTAAAGGACACTGCACCTGATGCAACGTCTTCATCGCCAGCAATGAGCATGTACGGAACCTTGTCCTTCTGGGCACTTCGGATTTTCTTTTGCATGCGTTCATCGGAGGTGTCCACTTCGACCCTGACTCCGCGCTCCCTGAGTTGCTGAGCAACTGCCGTGAGGTAGTCATTGTGTGCTTCGGTGATGGGGATCCCCACCACCTGAACGGGAGCCAACCATGGAGGGAATGCGCCCGCATAGTGCTCAAGAAGAACAGCAAAGAATCTTTCAATGGAACCGAAAAGTGCTCGATGCACCATGATGGGACGTTGCCGTGTTCCATCAGACGCTTGGTACTCCAAATCAAAGCGCTGCGGCAGTTGGAAGTCCACTTGAATGGTGGACATTTGCCATGTGCGCCCAATGGCATCCTTTACCTGTACTGAAATTTTGGGACCATAGAAGGCTGCACCACCTTCGTCAAGCACAAATTCGAGTCCCTGACTTTCGGCAGACTCACGAAGGATTCGGGTTGCGTCCTCCCACTCCGAATCCGTACCGACAAACTTCTCTGGGTTTTTGGTTGACAGTTCCAAATAGAAGTCGGTCAATCCGTAGTCGCGCAGCAGACCCAATACAAAGTCCAATAGCGAATTTAGTTCGGCGGGAAGTTGCTCGAGTGTGCAATAAATATGGGCATCGTCCTGGGTGAATCCCCGCGCACGGGTCATTCCATGCACCACACCACTCTTCTCGTAACGGTAAACGGTTCCGAATTCAAACAGGCGCAGTGGAAGTTCGCGGTACGAGCGCCCTCTGGCCGAATAAATGAGATTGTGCATGGGACAGTTCATGGGTTTCAGGTAATAGTCAGCACCTTGGCGTTTGACCTGTCCATCCGGGTGGAATTCTGAATCGAGGTGCATGGGTGGATACATGCCGTCCGAATACCAATCCAAGTGACCCGATTTTTCAAACAGTGCAGCCTTGGTGATGTGCGGGGTATTGACGAACTGGTAGCCAGCTTCTTCATGTCGTTTCCGGGAGTAGTCCTCCATGACCCTACGGACAACTCCGCCCTTGGGGTGAAACACGGCCAATCCCGAACCGACTTCCTCCGGGAAACTAAACAAATCTAATTCGGAACCCAATTTGCGGTGATCGCGCTTCTCCGCCTCTGCGAGAAAATCCAGGTACTCCTTCAACGCTTCCTTAGAAGGCCAGGCTGTTCCATAGAGCCGCTGTAAAGACTCTTGGCTTTGATCTCCAAGCCAATATGCGGCAGATGAACGCATGATCTTGATGGCGTTTGTCGGAATATAAGTCGTGTCAGGAACGTGTGGGCCTCGACACAGGTCTGACCAGCAGTGCTCACCCGTCTTCGAATTCACGTTGTCATAAATGGTGAGTTCCGCGCCGCCCACTTCCATGACATCGGAATCGAGCACCGTGGATCCCTGGTCTGCAGTGATCAAACGAAGTTTGAAAGGTTCGGCGGCCAGTTCTTTCTCTGCCTCTGACTGCGTCACGACTCGCCGCTTAAATGTTTGGCGTAATTTGATTATTGACTGCATTTCCTTTTCGATGGCACTGAGGGTTTCCGGGGTAAAAGCCTCGGGCAGATCAAACTCGTAATAAAAACCGTCCTTAATTGGTGGCCCGATTCCCAACTTGGCTTCAGGAATCAATTTCTGGGTCGCCTGGGCAGCAATATGAGCTGTTGAGTGGCGGAGAACCGCCAGTCCTTCATCTGATTGAACTGAAACACCCTCCACGTGATCTCCAGCATGAAGTTCGGTCGCCAAATCTACGAGTACCCCGTTCACCCTCATGACAACGATTCCGGTTTCCTTGGGAAACAGATCTAGTCCGGTGGTGCCATGCGAGTGCTCCACCACTTCGGCTCCTTGATCAGTGATCAGTGTCAGTTGCACGAACGGGAGGCCTTTCTCGATCCTTGAGGCGCAGGCCTCATCTCATTCGGTGGGCGATACTGGGTTCGAACCAGTGACCCCTCGCGTGTGAAGCGAGTGCTCTACCACTGAGCCAATCGCCCGAATTAAGCCTTAACCGTACCCGTTCCGACCCAGCACATTGCACAGTGCATCTATAAATCACCTAATCTAAATACCGGAAAGTGCGTCATGAGGGTTTACCGTAGGAAATGATGGGAATTTCCCTATCCTCTTCCCGAGTCACATGAAAGCAGGAATGCCCATGAAGAAACGTAATCCATGGCGATTACTCAGCAGTGCAGCCGCGAGCGTTGCCCTTATCGGTGGGGCACTCGTGGTTGGCGCTCCAGCTGCAACCTCGGTTGGAGGTTGTGCAATCTCTGGAAACAATAACGGGCCCGTAGGGGTGTCACAGCAGTTGAGTGTGGTGGACTGCGAGGGCGCCGGTCAGGTCGGAATTAGTTACAACGGAGGGCCAATCTCCCAATTCATTGATGTCTACCCAGGTCCTGGCGATAACGGCATCGCAACGTGGGTCCCCCTCTCCCAAGGCACGGCAAACCTAAGCCTCAGCGGGAATACCTACGCAACGTCATCGGTTGCCAAGGTTGCAACATCCACAACCGTTTCTGCCCCGAATAATGCCCAACTCGGTGCGGCCACAAAGATCACGGTGACGGTTCAGTCAGCCAGCCCGAGCAGTTACACACCTACGGGACAAGTTGTTGTCAAGGACAGCAACGGGGCGACTCTCACGACAATGGGTCTGACGGCTGGACCAGGTAACGGGCAGGCCTACGCCTACTACTGGTGGACACCGACCACCGCAGGTAGCTACACCTTCCAGGCCACCTATAACGCTGATGCAAACGATGTCGGTTCTGTTTCACCGCAAGACGTCATTGTTGCAACTCCCAGTGGAAATCCCATCACATTGACCGCCCCTGCTCAGATGACACAGGGTGTTCCAGTCACGTTGACGGCGACCGTTTATCCGAAGTCCGTTCAAGGTACAGCAGGGTTCACTCTGAATGGAAATCCAATTAGTGCCGCAATTCCGTTTGTCAACGGAGTCGCTACCTTTACTTGGACTCCAAATGTGGTTGGACAGGTCACACTCGGTGCCAGTTACACCACAAACCAAGGTGGAAGCGGTTCTACAACTGACAAGGTGAATATCATCGCTGGACCAGTTGCTTCTGATGCCATCACCTTGGTTCAACCAGGTTGGGGAAATTGGGCCAATGGCGGTTCATACAACATGGGTAACGGATCAAACTTCACCTTCCAGGCCAGCACTCTTTCCGGTGCCCCGGTGACATTGAGTGAAACTGGTCCATGCACCGTGTCGGGTCTCACCCTGACGGTCAATGCAGGTGCTGGTGTGTGCAATATGAAGGCAAGCACACCCGGTGCCAATGGTTACGCCGGCGTGACATACAACTACACGATTAATCTCGTGCCTGGACAGCAGACGGCAGTTTTATCTGCCCCTGTTTCCGGTCGCTACAAGGTTGGTCGTGTGTTGGTGCTCGAGTCACCAGCACAGCAGGACACCAATGCCGGCCAGAACATCAACTGGAATGTGAAAAAGCCAGGCAAGAAGACCTGCCAGCTCCTTTACCCCAGCACTGGTGCGGTCACACTGAAGATCAAGGGCAAGGGAACATGCACGGTAATTGGCTCAGCACCCGGTGTTCCTGGCCAGTGGCTGAAGTTCCAAACCGCCCGTACCTACACGGGTCGCTAAACGATCAATTATGGAATGCGCGGTGCCTTTCGAGGTGCCGCGCATTCCTGCCATGTTCACTTATCTCGGTAAAGACTGAAACGCTTTCATCAGGCTACGGGTTGTGCTCCCGACACGGTCGAACTCCCTCGCACCGCACTTCAACACTGGATGTATTCCCCGGGTGCTCGATGTCAGAAAAACTTCATCTGCCTTTTCAAGATCTGCTAGTGTCAGCAACGCTTCTTGTGCCCAGCCATTTTCAAGGAGAACTTCTCTGATGATCCCGGGCAGAAGTCCCTGTGACTCTGCTGGAGTCACAACGGCACCCTCCATCACGAGAAAGATATTTGTGGTGGAACCTTCGGCCAGGTACCCCGCACTGTTGAGATAAAGACCTTCGGAATAACCTCGCTCCTGCGCCCATTTAAGACCCAAGACATTTTCAGCATATGAAGTTGACTTGATACGAACCAGCGGTGAGCTTTCATTTCGAATCCAGGGCAACACGATGCACGTTGTAGTGTCGGGCCAAGGATGCATGGGTAGAAGCGTCACCAGGACACTGGGCGAATCTCCCGACTCGGTCACGGTGATCCGGAGCCGCGCTGGACGCACGTCTTGGCTGTTCACGGACAGTACCTCTGCCACACCAGACTGAACGAGTTCCAAGTCCAACTGACTCGAACCAATCTGAATCCATCCTGAGTGCAACCGCCGAAGGTGCCTGTCAAGGAATTCAGCATTGCCATGAGTGACCTTGAGTGTTTCGAAAACACCCAACCCAACGAGTAACCCTCTGTTGGATGCAGATATGTGTGGATCAGTCGTTAACTCGCCATCAAGCCAACTTATGCTCGGATTCATGCAATCACCTATTCCACGATGCAACTTCGGAGAGGCGACGAGCTTTGAGCTCGGTCTCCTCCCATTCGTGCTCAGCATCTGAATTCCACGTGATTCCCGCTCCCGTGCCGAACTTCAGGTCAGACCCGTGAATCCAAAACGTCCGGATGGCAACCGCTAGTTCGGCCTGATGATTATCTGCGTCGATCCAACCAAATGCGCCGCAGTAATAGGACCTGTCTTCAGTCTCTAATTCAGCAATGAGTTTTAAGGCCGTCGATTTGGGAGCTCCGGTGACAGATCCCGGCGGGAATGTTGCCTCAATAAGATCCACCCAGTCGCTTCCTGCTGCTAGCGTCGCTGTAATTGTTGAAACTAACTGGACAAGTCCCGGATGTATTTGAATCTCCAAAAGATCGCTGACAAATACGCTCCCAGTATCCGCGCATCTGGAGAGGTCATTGCGCACCAAGTCCACAATCATAATGTTTTCCGCTTCGTCCTTCCCAGATATACCTGATGCTTCTGTCGCAGTGCCCTTGATTGGCCCAGAAGCAATCACGGATCCATTGCGAGAGAGGAAAAGTTCCGGGCTGGCGCAAGCAATATGAACTCCTTGCTCGGGTAACCGCATTGCACCACCGAAAGGAGCCGGATTTCCCTCCTGTAGCAGTGCGTCAAGGGCCATGATGTCATTGCCCGGTGGCAATTCCGCCGTTCGCACTCGACAGATATTGACCTGATACACATCTCCACGCTCAATCCGAGTTTGTGTAGTCCTCACCGCATTCATATAACTGTCTTGATCCAGCGAACTCACCCAGGAATCAGGTGACACACCCGTCCAAGTTCCAATTAATTCAGGGTCAACAGCAGATTCACTCCACGTGGAAAAGCGGGCTAACACAGGTTTACCTACAAATGGAATCGCAACAGCCCACCGACCACCAGCCTGGAGATCTTCGATATTGCTAGAGACCTGCACCAGATTTGAGGCATAAATATCCCCAAAACGTGCCATGGGCATGCGTGCCATGGTCATAGCCTGCCGGTTGACCAACTACTTAACCAACCGGCTACCACTTGGTCAGACCAGACTCGAGTCGGATATGGTTTGCTTTCGCCTAATGAACCTTGTTGGGCACGCGGACGTAGCGCAGCTGGTAGCGCATCACCTTGCCAAGGTGAGGGTCGCGGGTTCGAATCCCGTCGTCCGCTCGAGGGATCGAATTATGCCTTCAAGGTGGAGTGGCCGAGAGGCGAGGCAACGGCCTGCAAAGCCGTGTACACGGGTTCAAATCCCGTCTCCACCTCGCACTCACACAACTTAATAGACCCAATTCACAAGATCCAAAGGGCGATTGGCGCAGGGGTTAGCGCGCTTCCTTGACATGGAAGAGGTCACAGGTTCGATTCCTGTATCGCCCACTCAACTTACATGTGTCTGATCAGTCACCTTTATTTTCTATATGCCATTGAGTTCGCGCCTTCGTGTGATCCATGTCAAAATTGAGCCATGCGAACGGTATCCGTGGGTGGTTCCCAGTCACATCGACTGATCGTCGTGATCCTGTTGATTGTCGGGCTCGTGGGAATGCACCAGCTAGTAAGTGTGACCTGCTCGGCTGCATTCAGTGAGTATGAAGCTCACCATTCCACTGCCACTGCCCCTGCCCCTGTCGATGCGCAGCCACTTGTGAATCCGGAAACATCCACCGATCACAACGTGGGTCAAGAAACACAAGCGCAACCGCTTGATCTTGGTTCCGCGTGCATTGCAATTCTGTTTGTGATTTCTTTGGCCATTCCGTCACTTCGCGCGATGGTGAGGCGCAAGAGGATGAGCACCGCTCTGGTCTTCCTAGATACTCGGGAGCTACCTGCCACCCACCCACCTGAATTGAAACGACTCTCCATCAGTCGCACGTGAGTTCGGCAGTCACTCCTGCCGAAATTATTTAGCGCCCACGGCGTTATCACACCACACTTACGACTAGACGATGGGAATTCCAATATGTTTTTTAAACAAGTAGTAAGAAGCAAACTATTCGCGCTCTCGGGATTGGTCCTTGCCGGAGGAATTGTGCTGAGCGCATGCTCGAGTGACCACGGATCGATGACTGTCGAGCCAACTTCCGGGGACGCGAATGCCGCGGACGTGATGTTCGCACAGATGATGATCCCGCACCACGAACAAGCAGTTGTCATGGCTGACCTTGCGCCAGATCGAGCATCCGACCCTCAAGTTCTTGCTTTGGCCCTAGAAATTAAGCAGGCTCAGGCTCCCGAAATTGAACTGATGCAATCATGGCTACAAACCTGGGGTGTCGACCCGATGCCTGCCGATGAAGCCATGCAGGATCACGGCTCCCATGGCATGGACGGCATGCTCACCGACGAACAACTCAATGAATTGGCTGAAACAGAGGGTGGGGCTTTTGATGCACTCTTTGCGACTTTTATGATTGAACATCATGAAGGTGCCGTCGCAATGGCACGAGATGTTTTGGACTCGGGTAAAGATCCCGCAGTCTCGACATTAGCGCGTGAAATTATTGCTACCCAGGAAAAAGAGATTTTGCAATTGCGGGCACTCTTAAATCTCGAGAGCAGCAATCAATCAATGGTAATCACACCTACCCTTAGTCATATTCATGGAGCCGTTGTTGATTCAGGGGGTCTCCTCGTGGGTACCCACGATGGCGTGCACCGCATCGAGTTTGCATCAGGGCTAACGCGTCTCATCGGTACTTCCCGTAACGACATGATGGCATTTTCGGGTAACCCCGATGAACTTCTTGTGGCGAGCGGTCACCCAGGATTGGGATCTTCCCTGCCAAATCCTCTCGGACTTATCTCGAGTATCGATGGCGGACTTAGTTGGGAATCCATCAGTCTTTCTGGAGTAGTTGACTTCCACTCCCTTGCGATCAAGGGCAATGAAGTGGTGGGCTGGGACACGCGAGGCTCAATCCAGTTTTCATCCGACGGGGGTACCAGTTGGCGCCCAGGCCCGCAGGTTACCGCCACTTCAGTAGCGTGGTTTTCAGATCAGGTGTGGCTTGCAACGGTCGAGTCAGGGCTTCAAATGTGGAACCCCGAGTCAAATGCACTAACGCAGGTGGACTCTCCTGCAGTATTGGTGGCAGCATCCCCCGACGGAAATGCCCTGTGGCGAGTGGACCAGGATGGTTCAGTTCACCGGACTCTCGATGCGGTGGCGTGGGATCGAGTCGGCTCAGTCAGTCGAATCGAAGCGTTCGCGGCTGACTTTGACGTGGCATACGCGATCACGGGGACATCTTTGGAGATAATTCCTGTCTAACATCAGCTCGGTGGTCAGAACTCATATTGCCAGGAGCTCCCGTGAACCTGGGGAGCACAGCAACTGCGGCGTTAGGGAGCATGCAAGCTTACAGGCTTAATGGATTTTGCTACGGCGAGGACCTTCGAAAGAGTGAGGCAACAATTGCCACCAAAATCGTGGCCAGGACAATTTGAGTGATGAACGTGAGCCAAAAACCCCATCCCGCTGCATTACCGATCAACAACCCGCCACCGGCTCCGACGACGCCAATAAAAACGGTCATGAGACAACCGATGGGTTGCATGGACGGCACTAAAATTCGCGCGATGAGACCGATAACGACACCTGCTAGTAGTCCACTGAGGATTCCTTCGATTTCCATGGGATTACTCAACCACCTGAGCGCCCGATTCGGCAAGAGCGGCGAGCCGTGAGAGACAACGAAAATATTTCTTGCGATATCCACCCTTGAGCATTTCCGCGCTGAAAACGTTATCCAATCGACTTCCGCTATTGATTACCGGAACAGACCGGTCATATATCCGATCGACAAATGTGACGAATCGTAGAGCCTGAACCTGATCTCGCACGGGCTTAACGGAAATAACACCTAGCAGCGAAATGTCTTCCACAAGTGCTCCGTACTTGGCTGGATGCAAACTCGATAGTTGGTCGAGCAGATCGCTCCATTCAACTAGAACCGACCCCGTGCCAGACTCTCGCTCCACTGCAGAAATGACCTGAGCATCGGTGAATGGATCCGAATAAAAAGTAAGATCCCGATGCCTGTAATCGGGTCCCTCAATCCGAAGAGTGTCGAAATGAGCTGCGAGACCTTGGATTTCCCTGACGAAATCCTCCGCAGCAAATCGCTCCTCGCCTAATCGATCTGGCAAGGTATTGGATGTCGCAGCGAGAAAGACCCCAGCGGTCACTAGTTCACCCAAAAAAGTTGACATAAGCACTGTGTCACCGGGATCGTCGAGTTCAAATTCGTCAATACACACCAGCCTGTTGGCCGAGAAAACCCGGACCGCCTCCCTGAATCCCAATAACCCAATGATGTTCGTGTACTCCACGAACGTGCCGAATGACTTCGCTGGTGATTCGGTTGCGTGCCACAAAGCCGCAAGTAGGTGTGTTTTCCCTACACCAAATCCGCCATCTAAATAAAGACCCGGCCTCGCTTCAGGGGACTGAGCCCGGGCAAATATTCTCATTATTGAGCGCTGAGGACCCTTATTAACTCGATCCCCGAAGATTACGAGGGCATCTCTCGCCGCCCTTTGACTTGGTTCATGCGGATCGGGTAGATAGTTGGCGAAGGAGGCACCGGTAAATTGTGGCGGCGGGATCAGCCCTAAGAGTATTTGTTCAATGCTGACAACTGGACTGATATCAGAAAGACGCCGCACGGGTGAGAGCCTAGAGCCTAAGGGGCAGTACAAGCTTCACATATGCACTGCGATCGCTCGGCCTTCATTGGTGTGGCGGAGTCCTCCAACCCACTCAGGCACGGATTCTTATTTCGATCGATGACCCAATGGGTGACTTCGTAACCTTGTGATTAAACAATGCATCCTTGATCAAGGAAGGATCGAGATCCTGATTATTCTCTGCTATTTCAGGATCAACCGTAGTGACCAGCTCTTTGGTCTGATTCCGCATTCCTGATTCATTTGTTTCAAAGCCCAATAGAAGGCCTCCCGTCACGAGCAGGATTGTCGGCATAGCGAGAGGAATTGCTTCCCTCACTAATTGCTCAACCCTGCTCGGACGGCAGGAATTGAGGTTGGTGGGGCAACCCCTAATTCCGGATCGGAGATCGCCTCTGGCTCTTGGATTGCATCTGGAGTCACACCGAGATCTGGATCGCCCGCAGGAACCGGAATTTCATCTACGGGAACTACTGGGATAGTTACCGCTTCTGGTGAGAGGCTCGGCTCCGGAGGGGTCACCTCGGCGACAGGCGGAGGGGTGGGTGACTGGGTCGGGCTCGGTGACTCGGTCGGGTCCACAATTTTACAACCGTTCTGCCAAATGATTTGATTTTCATTTGTCCAGTTCAATCCTGGGAACGCCGGGTATCCGTTCTTTCCCTCTTTCCCATCGAAGGGAGGAATAATGTCCATGGGATCTTTATCGTGACCATTCAATCCATCTTTAGCTACTGAAAGCTGCACGTACGGATTAACTTCCGCACTCGTTGAATGGCAAATGTCGATTTTATCGGCACTCATTTCTACGGGATCTGCATTAGCCGATGTAGACGCCATGTAGATCCCAGCAACAAGCATCAACACCGAACCACCCACGAAAAGTGCTCGGGGTGTCGACTTACGAATTTCCCTCTGTTCCTTTTGTTCCATCGCCATGGCCCCTTTCCCTGCTTCTCAAATTGATACGCAGCTTCGATACTGCACCGAAAGCAAAGCCATTCAAGGGTCTATTGGCATCCAATGACCTATCAATGTGACCCTTGTCCGATCAAAGCGTGAAAAGTACTTTCAGGTGAGTTCCGGAGTTTGGGACTCGTGATCGGACTTACCCGAGCCCAAAGCCTGATCACGGCCCAATAGCTGGGCCACTAGGCTCTCCCCGTGAGTATCTCTAGTGAAGTGTTTCTCTTTTTTGCCATTGGTCTTTTTGCCTTCGGCTTGGTATTCGTGCTCCTCGGTCTGTCCAGCGAGCGGAGTTACTGGTCGCAGCGGGATCCATCGGGAAATGCAAAGCGCGATGCCACCAAATTCCACACGATCTATCACCGTGCATTCACGATTGCAGCAGGCGAATATCGTGCTCCATTACGAATCGCGGCAATCGGGGTCGTGCTGTGGTATTTCGCGGTCGCGGCCGCCGTTCTTTCTGTCATCTCTATAATCGTGGCATAGGGGGATTTTTCTCGCAGTTGGTGATATCAACCGAGCCTTTTCCTCCCTAAAACCCAATATCCGAACTCAAATTTACTCACAACCTCCCTATATCCGTGACCGGTTAATTTGAGTAGTCATGGATGGTCATTCACCATGTATATATGGTGAATGACCATGTAGTGAACAATCTGTTCAGGCGGAACATGCAACGCAATTGCTTATAACGGGCGTCTTTGCGTTCTTCTTGGTCACCTCCGCATGGGTGGCGAGTGCTCATGCGCATGAGCAGCAGAAGAGCACCCGCAGTACGGACTACATAAATTTTGATGGCTCTTACCGCGGACGTATTGAAATTTCCCCGCAGGTCGCAAACCAATCCGTGATAGCGAGTGTGCAAGATCGGATGCGATCAATTCAACGCAATTGCAGTCATTAAATATCAATGACCAATCATTGTCTGGTATCCATGACAAGTTAAATAATTGAGTGCATCCAGTTTGCTACCAGTTATCGGAACTACCTTCAACTTCAGAACTCGAGCACGAGTCATGTTCGATCAGGAGCGGAATCGCTCTCACATACGCTTTACATTCCACCAATACGATCGAGAATATCTGCCGCCCCACTCTTTACGGCACGCTTTTGGACAACCGAGACAATTCCATCTACTTCCTTTATTGCACCGTCTTGGCGCAATAAATCCAGCGCCTTGTGCAATTCCTCAGGGTCCATTTCGGATAACTCCGATTCTAATTGTGAAACAGATAGTGACCCCGCCCGCAAAATTGTTGACACCACCTTGCGTTCAGCGGGCGTGCGATCCAACATTCCGGACATGCCTGCTGAAATCGCTCCGCGGCTCAAGCTCCGCACTACGGCGCTATCCACGGCGATTGCATCTTCTGCGCGTTTCTCTCCCACGGTCAGGCGCAAATCCCCGCAATGCATACCGGGAGCCAAAACCGCCACTCGTCGCATGTTGCCCTCGGAATCCTTTGTAGCAATCTCAATATGACCTGAAATAACGAAGATGACTCGATCTGCCGGATCCCCTGTTCGGTACACCGGTGTTCCTGGCGCAAAGTGCTCCGTGACTAATTTGGCATACAACGACTCACCAGCTTCGTCGCCAAGACCGAGAACGCTGAGGTCAACGTCTGACGTGAGTAAACGGCCTTCCCACAATCGCGCATATTTTGAGTTGTTCACCAGTAGGTCTTGATGGCTCCCCGTTGTGACACCCGAGTTATCTGCGAAAATCAATCGTGACATTTCATGCGCAACATCTACATCACGCGCTGCAAGGACTATCAGCTCAATGCCCTGCACCCGCAAACTGGCAATCAGTGGCATGGCCGTTTCGGCATCGGCCAAGGCAAGAATGGGTCCAATGAGTAATACTTCTGGTTCGGCTGCGAGTGCACATGCCAGTGCCAGTCTCTGTCGCTGGTTCACCGTTAATCGATTCCCTGCCGGTCCAATTTCTTCAAACCTGCGATCAATTAGTTCGTGCAGACCAACGGTCTCCAATAACTCAACGACGCGGGACTCCTCAATATCAACATCCACACCTCGGAGATAGGCCATGGGCGAAGCATTAATGGTCAGTGGCTCTGCCGTCACATGCTGGGTTCCCGGATTCACGTGTGGCAATCGAATCAGATGCCCATCAACTGTCATTCGCCAATCCTGAGGATTGTCATTGCCCGAGAAAACGGACATTAAGGTGTCCATATCGATATCCGGTGTGGTCACCAAACCAACGAGTGAGCCCGAAGCCACGCCTAAAGCCTCACATGTCAAGTCAACCCTTTTACTGCCTAGATCAATTAAAGGCGCAGTTGCAGGTTCGTCCGTGAGAATATGGTCGATCCGGCGGCGACTGGCAATGGCTAATTGGAGTGATCTAATCCACTTTGGTAATACTTCAAGGCCACTAACTACTGCCTCTATATAGAGTAGTGACGCCGCAACAACTGCGATTTCTTCGGTACTCGAGCTTATTGCGAGCATGACGACCACGACTAAGCCAATCAACCCGGCACCGTGAGCACTTGTCAAGAGACGAGTGGCAAGTATTCCTTGACGATGCTCAGCATCAGCTAAGTCCTGGTTGCGTGCCGCAAATCGACTTTCGATCCAGCGAATCAGATGCAGTCCACTGACTTGTTTGGATGACGTGATGGCCTCGTCAACCACCTCACCCACATAAGTGCTTGCGTCAAGTGCTTTTCGGTCAGCCTGGAGCATCTGCTTGCCTATTAGATACCGGATCACAATAAACACAAAAACGGCAACGATCATGGTCATGCCAGCTCGAGGTGCAATGAAAATCAGCAAGGCCAAACTTTGAACAATCTTAATAACTCCAGGGATTCCGTACCCAATTGTCATCTCAAAACTTAGAGCGACATTGGATACGTCGGTCGTGTGACGTGACACGATTGAGGGACGCACAAGGGTGACCAACCCCTCCGATTTGCCGCGCATCAATCGGTCAAAAACTCTATCGCGCAGTCGTTGCCCACTGTGGACCGCAAGATTATGCGCTCCGAGATGACCGAAATGACCGGTCACCATCATGAGAATCACCAAGGCAATGAGGAGACCGACTGCGGCGCTATTCCACTCGCCGTCGTGCAAAATTGATTCGACTTGTAGTGGGACAACTGCCTGAGTGGCCAACATCACTCCAAGAAGAACGAACGTGAAAACCAACTGTCCATACGAACCGTGCAGATTTACGCGGTACCACTTCCACAGCCCGATATAGGACGTTGTTGAGTTGGACATCAGGTCTGAGTCACAGTCGTCGAGGTCGTGCTCATGATGATATCCGATCCCGAAATTGTCGTTTGTGACTCTGTCAAGGGATATTTCAAGTTAGTGAGCATGTTCCCGTCCTCTAAAATCTTATGAACCATTCGATATTTCGATGGTTGCGAAGGAGTTCTACGGCACAAACTGAACATTGGCACACAATAGTGGGATCGCCTCAACTTGCTCGACATGAGATCTTTTTTTCATTTTGCCCAAATTTCCAAGGCGTGACCATGGAGGCAGCGACTCTTATTAGGTTCAATATTTGTGAGGTCCATGCATGTGACGACAATCTGACTCTGAAAATTTGTCGGGCTGACAGGACTTGAACCTGCGACCTTCCGGCCCCCAGCCGGACGCGCTACCAAACTGCGCCACAGCCCGTTTGCTGCAGGCGGAACACTATCTCATGGGGCATATCCAACTAACGGCGTGACCGCTTCTCCCGCACCCGCATGACCACCCGGATTGGAGTGCCATCGAACCCGAATTCCTCACGCAATCTTCGTTCAATGAATCGACGGTAGCCGGCTTCAAGGAATCCGGTGGTGAAGAGGGCGAATGTGGGTGGACAAGCCGAAACTTGGGTACCAAAAAGAATTCGAGGTTGCTTGCCCCCCCGTAATGGGTGGGGGTGGGCTGCTGTGAGATCAGCAAAGAAGCGATTTAAGATTCCCGTCGGTACCCTCGAGTCCCAGTTATCCAGAGACAGTTCGAGCGCAGGAGCTAATTTCTCCACGTGCCTCTTGGTCTTGGCTGAAATATTCACCGTTGGCGCCCAACTCACCTGAGCGAGATCACGATCGATCTCCCGAGCCAAATAATGACGCCGCTCCTCGTCCGTCAAGTCCCATTTATTGAAAGCGATCACCAGCGCCCTGCCCGAATCAATCACCATGGAAATGATTCGCTGGTCTTGCTCACTAAGCGGTTCAGAAGCATCTATCAGAACAATTGCAACTTCCGCCCGATCAAGAGCGGCCTGAGTTCTCAAAGTTGCGTAGTACTCGTGCCCGGAGGCCTCTTTTGCTCTCTTGCGGATTCCTGCGGTGTCCACGAACCACCACAGTCGATCGCGGATCTCTACAAGTTCGTCCACCGGGTCAACTGTCGTTCCGGCAACATCGTCTACCACTACACGTTCCGAACCGGCAAGCGCGTTGAGAAGTGATGACTTACCCACATTGGGTTTACCGAGCAGTGCCACTCGGCGCGGGGTACCTTCTTTCGCCTGACCTGACCCAAATTCTGGGAGCAGGCCCACAACCGCATCGAGAAGATCTCCAGATCGGCGACCATGGAGGCCCGAGACCGGATGGGGCTCCCCGATGCCAAGTCCCCACAGTGCAGTTGCTTCTAATTCGGCATTGTGATCATCTGCTTTATTCGCGACCAAGATGGTGGGTTTACCAGACCTGCGTATCACTTCCACCACCGCTTCATCGGTGGTTGTCGCCCCCACCGTGGCATCTACAACAAATAGAACTAGATCGGCCTCATTGATGGCGCGTTCCGCTTGATTGGCAATTTGCGAGTGGATTCCACGAACATTACGCTCCCAACCCCCCGTATCAACCACGAGGAACTTGCGTCCATTCCACTCGGCTTCATAACTCACCCGGTCGCGCGTCACCCCGGGAACATCTTCCACCACCGCTTCGCGGCGACCAATGATCCGATTGACCAGTGTGGACTTGCCCACGTTGGGGCGCCCAACTATGGCTACCACCGGGAGGTTCGAGGTCGATTCCAATTCCGCTAATTCAAGATCAAAGTCACCAAATTCTTCGCGGGCAGCAGCCAGTGCTGCGGTGAGGAATTCATCTTCGTTAAATTCCTCATCTAATAATTCGTCTCCGGCACCTTCATGGGTAAATTCATGACCCCGATTTTCAGAATCCTGATCGGTCACCGTGCTGCCCCTCCACCTAATCTGTGCAGCACCATCTGACGATGATCCTGAAGTAATTGCCTGCACCACTCCGATGAGTATCGGCTAGCACCAACGAGACCAGCATGTCCGGACTCAGAAAGTCCAGCTGCAGGTAGCTCCTTACCCTGACCAAAGTACACGCTGATCGCTGAGCGCACGGCAGGAGCCTTTCCCAACCACTCGCGCAGTTCTCCGTACTGGTCATCAATCCATACGGAGACGGGCACAACTGTGGCGTGGGACTGCTTGACCAAGAACCCAGGATCGACCATCTGGGAGTCCAAAACAATCACTCCCCCTGCTACGAGTACCTCAAGACTTGCCAATTGGGAATCGATGGAATAGGGCGGGTTTAGGTGAAAGTCGCCGCCGATCTCCGGGACTTTCGGATCGGTGAGGACATGGGATGGGCGGATAAGTATTGATTTGACCAGAAGCATGCCGGCGGAACCCAGACCCGAGCAAAGTACCACGACTCCCCTAGATCCCAGAATGTCTACAGGTTCGGTTGCTGGAGAGTTGACGTGGTGAGCGCCGACAACCTTCACTCGATAGAGCAGCCTCCCTAGCACCGAACCAATGTTCCTAGCGTGCGCTGAGCGATTAAATCTTTGAAGAGTCACGCGAGTGAGTACCTTTTTCGCGCGAGTTGACAGATTTCATGCACCACTTGATCGAGTGTTAACTCACTTGTATCAATTATCACGGCATCTGGGGCGGCACGCAGGGGCGAAACCTCCCGGGACGAGTCCTTGAAATCCCTTTCCTCAATCATCAATTGCATTTTTGCAAGTTCTTCCTCGGAGAAACTTTTCCCCAGTTCGGCACTCCGACGACCAGCGCGAGTGCGCGGATCCGCAGTGAGGAAGACCTTCAATTGAGCATTTGGCAGCACTACGGTGCCAATGTCCCGACCCTCAATGACTACTCCGCGTCTACATTTTGCGAACGGTATCCCGCTGCAATTGCACTAAGCGGTCTCTCACTTTCGCAACAGCACTCACAGCGCTGACAGCTGAAGTCACTTCAGCAGACCTGATATCAGATGAAACATCGATGCCGTTGACGTAAACGGATAATGCGTCTGGTCGGGTATCCATTTCAATTATCGACTCGCCAGCAATGACGCCCACTTGCTCTGAATCGGCTGGGTCCACTCCCGCCTTCAAAACCGCCCAGGTGATTGCCCTGTACATGGCACCCGTGTCCAACATGATCCATCCAAGCGTGCTCGCCACCTGTCGACTCACCGAAGACTTTCCTGAACCAGCGGGACCGTCAATTGCAAGTACGTTTTTGGTCATGTACGCCCTCGGGTATCAAACCCCTGGGATTCCAATCCCACTTCTAAAATTTCAGCCTCACCCGGGCGAACAAATAATTGAACGATTCCAGATGGTCTCCCCATGATGTGTTCGATTCGCACGTCTTCCAAGTTGACTTCGAGTTCTCCTGCTGCCGTGAAAAGCTCAGCTAGCGACCCAGGCTTGTCAGAGATCTTGACATTCACTGACTCAAATGCCATGTGTAAACCACCATGCTTACCTGGGATACGGGCTCTCCCCGAATTTCCGCGAGAAAGAACCTCCTCAATCGTTTCGGAATCGCCTGAAGTAATAGCGGTGCGAAGTCGAATCATGGATGCAATGATTGAATCCATTGAACTCACAACTTCTTGTGAATTAGCCATAAGGATCTCTTTCCACAAAATTGGATCAGATGCGGCAATTCGCGTCATGTCATTTAATGCGGCTCCAGATATCGCTAGATCTTCCAGCTTCTGATCCGCTAGCTCTCCGGCCAAAACACTCGAGAGTATCTGTGGAGTATGGGAAACCAGTGCGACGACTCGATCGTGGTGCAGTGCATTCATTTCTACCCAGGTACTGCCCATGAGTTCTATGACTCGTTCAATTGTACGTACACGCTCAGGATCACTTTTTGGGCCCGGTGTCACCACCCAGACTCGATCCTCAAAAAGATCGCCTCGCGCCGCACCGGGACCTGAGATCTCCCTTCCTGCCATGGGGTGGGCGCTGACCAATCTTTTCGAATCAACCCCCAGTTGATCTGCGCGCGTGAGCACCATGTTTTTCACCGATGTGACATCGGTAATTGTTGCCCTAGGAAAGTCCTGGGATGCTTTGGCCAAAACCTCTGCTGCCTGAGCAGGCGGAACGCAGACGAATACTAATTCGGGGACTGATCGTTGATCAAATTCGTGTAATCCAATAGCACGCGAAATTTCAACATGTTCAGGATTAATGTCGCTGAAAGTTACGTTAACCGATTTGTTCATGAGCGACAAGGCGATAGATGCCCCAATCAATCCACTTCCAATAACGTGAACGTTGTTTGGTGGATCAATCGAACCCATCAGGATTTCGCTTCAGGAGCATGTGGCAAATCTGCTCGGAGTACCTCGGCACCGCGCAGGTACACATGATGGATTTCAGCGCGGGTGTGATCCGTCTCTACGTGGGCCATAATCCGAACCACTCTTTCTAAGGCTCCTTGTACATTCATTTCCTGAGCACACATCAAAGGAACATCCTGCATCCCGTGAAGTCGGGCACCTGCCGCTGGGAATGCACACTGTAAGTCTGGCGTGCCGGTGAGAAATAAACTGATTACTTCATGGCGACTAATGTCATTTCGCGAAAGCATTGCGGATACCAACTCTCCCACGGCCTCTGCCATTTCGGTGGAATCGTCAGCGGCAAGGCAGGTAGCTCCTCGAATCGCACGAATGGCCATTCCGGGAGTCTACCGAAAGTCACTCAAAGGCCAGCCGCCGTGTAAAGAGATCGAAGTTCGGGTCCAGACAGATTCCGAATGGTGCCTGGTCGTTGCTGTCCCAGGTGTATTGGTCCGATTCGGGTGCGGACAAGTGCGGTAACCGGTGTCCCTACCGCCTCAAACATGCGTCGCACAATGCGATTTCTACCCTCGTGGATCACTATCTCGACCATGGCCGCATTCTTGGCACGTGACAGAACCCTGGCTTTGTCAGCCACTGCCGGCCCATCGTCTAACTCAATGCCGCTGGTCAGTGCCTGCACTTCCTGGCCACTAATCTCCTTAACGGTCGCAATGTAGGTTTTTTCGACTGATTGACTCGGATGCGTGAGGCGATTCGCAAGTTCTCCATCGTTGGTGAGCAGGAGAAGTCCTTCAGTTTCGGCATCGAGGCGACCAACATGAAAGACGCGGATTCTCGAGTCACGTACATAGTCACCCACGCATGGTCGACCTTGATCATCTGACATGGTCGTGAGGACACCCAAAGGCTTATTTAGTACCAAAACCACAGTGTCCGCCTTAGTAGGCACACGTTCACCATCAACATGTATTACATCTACTTCGGGATTCACTCGCGTGCCCTGCTCGCGAACGATTTCTCCGTTGACTGTTACACGGCGACGCTCAATTAAGTATTCACAAGCTCGCCTGCTTCCTAACCCAGCCTGTGATAAAACCTTTTGAAGTCTGACTCCCTCACTCGATTCGTGAATGGCAGAATCAAGTGTGTTAGTCACCCGAGGCTACCGACTCAAGGACGGCATCCAGATCGGCCAGATCCGGCAGGTGCTCGGCCAGCGGAGGTAACTCTTGGAGGGAAGCGATTCCCATGCGCTCAAGGAAAAATGATGTTGTTTTATAAAAAATCGCACCGGATTCATGCTCGGTTCCAGCTTCTTCAATCAGGCCACGGGTCAATAATGTTTTGATCACACCATCTATATTTACACCGCGAACCGCACTGACTCGGCCACGCGTCACAGGCTGGCGGTAGGCGATGACGGCTAAAGTTTCCAGAGCTGCCTGTGTCAAGCGCGCTTGCTGACCGTCAATAACCCAACGTTCAATGAGTGTTGAGCATTCTGCGCGGGTATAGAACCGCCAACCCCCTGCAATTTCACGCAGATCAAATCCCCTAGCCTCCTCGGTGTACTGACGGGACAATTCGCGCAGAGAGGAATCTACGTTCGTCTCCGGCGTACGGGTTATTTGTGCCAAATCTCGAGCGGTGAGGGGTTCATCTGCAAGGAGTAATAGCGCCTCGAGCGCTGCCCCCAGTGAAGGCGCACCGAGCAGCTCTCCATCGTGCTCTGCAGTCTCGTCAGGGAATCTTTCATCGTTTGCATTTTCATTGAGGGCTTCAAATGAATCTTTAGTCATGATTCCTCATCTATTCTTTCTGCGGATTTAATATCAACTGCATTGGCTTCGCCTTCCGCGTTGATAGTGTCAACATTACGTTCCACGTCAAACTCGTCGGTTACATCAATTTCCCCTTCGTTTTGACCAACCCAACGAATAGTGAGATCCCCGAGCGGAGAGATCTGCTCAAAAACAATTACCTGTTCCCGGTACAGTTCCAAGAGGGCTAAGAATCGACCAACAATGACAAGTGTCGTATCGCAATCAGTTGTAAGGGCTCTAAAGGTGGTGGTTCCAACCCGTCTGAGACGTTCAACAATAATCGCAGCCTGTTCTCTCACTGACACTCTCTGGACGTGAATATGCCCAAGACCAACTTCCTCAATTGGTTTCGGGGTGAGAGCCTTCGCAGCCATGGCGGCAAATTGATCGGGACCCAGACCAATCATGACCTCGGGGAGCAGATCAGCAAACTGCGGCTCCAAGCCCACAGTTCTTGGGAATAGTTTGCTCGCCGAACTCATCATGTCCGTAAAAATCACCGTGATTTCCTTGTACGCGCGGTACTGCAGGATGCGGGCGAACAGCAAGTCACGAGCTTCCAATAGCGCCAGATCTTCTTCGTCTTCGACCTCTCCCCGTGGAAGCAGTCGAGCCGCCTTGAGATCGAGAAGTGTGGCAGCGACAACAAGGAAACTGCTCATTTCATCAAGGTCCCATGAGTCGCCTTGCAATCGAATATGTGCAATGAAGTCATCGGTTACCTGATGTAGTGCTAATTCCGTCACTTCGAGCTTATGCTTAGAAATGAGGGACAGCAGTAGATCAAAAGGTCCTTCGAAACTTCCTACTTTGACCGAAAAACTACTCTCGCCAATTACTCCTTCAGAAGATTCGGCAGCCACGGATGTCACCGTGAGAGAACCTCACGTGCCAGTCTTCGGTATGCCACTGCCCCAGAGCTTGAGGCAGCAAATTCAGTAATGGGTTCCCCCGCAACTGCTGAGTCGGGAAATTTTACAGTTCTGTTGATTGTGGTAGTAAAAACAGTGTCGCCAAAAGCTCCGGTAACGGACTCTAAGACCTCACGACTGTGCAGTGTGCGCGGATCGTGCATTGTCGGTAATACGCCAATGATCCTAAGTTGAGGGTTTAGCCTGGAAGTGACCTTGTCAATGGTGTCCTTCAATAACGCCACTCCGCGAAGGGCAAAGTATTCGGTTGCCATTGGGATAATGACTTCGTTACTTGCCGTGAGGGCATTGAGAGTGAGAAGTCCCAATGAGGGTTGGCAGTCAATCAAGACGAAGTCGTAGTCACCAATGACGGGTACGAGTGTTCGCTGTAATACATATTCGCGCCCAACTTCGGTAACTAATTGTAGTTCGGCAGCAGACAGATCAATATTGCTCGGAATCAGGTCGAGACCATTAATTTTGGTTGATGTGATGACATCGCCAACATGGCATTCAGTATCGGTCAGTAGGTTATAAATCGACAGATCGGTTGCATTCGGGTTCATGCCTAGCGCAACCGAGAGCGCACCCTGAGGGTCAAAATCCACCAGAAGCACTTTGCGCCCGTATCCGGCAAGTGCTGCGCCCAGGGACACCGTCGAGGTGGTTTTACCCACCCCACCTTTTTGGTTGACCATAGCGATAACCCGAGCCGGCCCGTGCTCAGTGAGCGTAACGGGCTCCGGGATTTCAGGCAGATTGGCAAATTCGGACTCAGACATGGTGAACCCAGTCTACTGCGTATTCAACGTCCGGTGAGGCATTGGTGTGGGCAGATAGATGCCATGTTTGAGTTAAAGTGCTCGTGGATGGGCACCCGAGTAGACCTCGCGGAGAGTGTCCACGGTCACCATTGTGTAGATCTGTGTGGTCGTAACAGATGAATGACCCAAGAGTTCCTGTACTGAGCGAACATCTGCCCCGCGCTCAAGTAAGTGGGTGGCATAACTGTGCCGAAAACTGTGTGGAGTCACCCCCGGTATTCCAGCGCCCTTGGCAGCTTCGACAACGATCTCCCATGCGCTCTGTCGTGACAGGGGCTTTCCCCTAGTGTTCAAGAAGACTCGATGGCTTTGAATTCCCTTGCTTTTTCCCAGTAAAGTCCCACGCTCTTCCTGAACATATCGGGCCACGGCACCCAACGCGACAGAGCCGATTGGCACCAATCGACTCTTATTTCCTTTCCCGGTAACAATTATTGTCTGGGTTTCCGACTCAATGTCGTCGAGATCCAAGCCCACAAGTTCAGATATGCGGATCCCGGTCCCGTAGAGAAATTCAATGACGGCCGTGTCTCGGTAGGGAAACTGAGAATTGGCAGCAGCCTGAATAATTGACAAGACGCTGTCATATGGCAATGCTCTCGGTAATCGTCGAGGGACGCTCGGTGGTCGAATATCAACAGCTGGGTTTTCAACTTCCCAGCCCTCCGCGACGGCGAACTTGTGAAATCCTCTCACCGAAATTACCGTCCGAGCAGCACTTGCACTACTCAAATCCCGCGCTAGCGATGCGGCAAAGTCAGCCACCGAGTTTGCTGTCACAAAAGAAAGTTCAACAACGCCCTGCTGATCACACCATTGGGCATACCGTTCAAGATCTCGGCGATAGGCCGCTACAGTGTTGGCCGAAAGCCCTCGCTCAATGCTGACATGATCGAGGTACCCGCGGATCGCAGTTGCTAGCCTCAGGCGATTAACCGTTCGATTTCTAGCAGAGGCAGATCAAAAGACTCAGCGACTGCTGCATAGGTAACCTGACCATCGTGGACATTCAGACCCAATGCGAGCGCGGGATCATCTGCGAGTGCTTTTTCCCAGCCTTTATCGGCTAGCGCAATTGCATAAGGCAACGTGACGTTCGTTAACGCGTAGGTCGATGTATTCGGGACTGCCCCTGGCATATTGGCCACACAGTAGAAAACAGAATTGTGAATTGGATAGGTTGGATCTGCGTGTGTTGTGGGGTGGGAGTCCTCAAAGCAACCACCCTGATCAATTGCGATATCAACGAGCACGGAACCGGATTTCATGCGCGACACAAGTTCATTTGAAATCAGTTTGGGCGCTTTGGCACCTGGCACAAGAACTGCCCCGATCACCATGTCCGCTTCCAGCACGGCATGTTCAATTTCATATGAATTGGAAGCGACGGTCTGCATATGTCCCTGATAAATGGCATCCATTTGGCGCAACCGTGCAATGTTTTTGTCCAGTAGCAGAACTTCAGCCTGCATGCCCAGGGCAATAGCCGCCGCGTTCATACCTGCCACTCCAGCACCTAAAACAACTACTTTTGCGGCGTATACACCCGAGACACCTCCCATGAGAACTCCTCGTCCACCGTGGGCACGCATGAGCGCTTGTGCGCCCACCTGTGGTGCAAGCCGACCAGCAACCTCCGACATCGGCGCAAGTAGTGGAAGCGAACCGTCAGGTAGCTCAACGGTTTCGTAGGCGATAGCCGTGGAGCCAGACGCCATGAGTGCATCGGTGCAGTCCCTGGATGCAGCCAAGTGCAGGTAAGTGAAAATTACTTGCCCCCTGCGCATTCGATGGTACTCAGCGGCAATTGGCTCTTTGACCTTGAGAATCATGTTAGCGGACTCCCACACTGCATCTGCGGTCGCGAGCATGGTCGCCCCTGCAGCGATAAAGTCTTCATCCGGAATCGATGAACCAACACCCGCGCCGGTTTCTATCACGACCTCGTGTCCGTGAGTGACGAATTCGTGCACGCCCGCCGGCGTAATTGCCACTCGGTACTCATGGTTCTTAATTTCCTTCGGTACGCCAACTTTCACGATCGCCTCACGCTTTCCATCAATTGTTGTTTGGTTCCGCAATATCCACTACTGACACTACTGCAGCGGGATTGCTGGCCTTCCCCACAGGGAGTCGCCCGATAGACCACAACTTCTCGCGGGCAAGCCAAGGGCTGTCGGGGTCTCGCAGATGTTTCCAATCAGCTGCTCGGGCGGCCTCAGCGGCCAAGACACCCACCACCGTCGTCGGGTTCCCGAATGAGCCATCCAGGACTGCATCGACGGCCGAACTGAGGTTGATCCAGACTCCCGGAAGATCCATCTCCTCAGCTTCGCCCGTGTATTGACGACCGCCATCAATCGTTGTGATGTCTCTGGCCAGGTACACCCTGATTGCCTCACTGGACCCACCGGGTGAATTCAAAAAATCTACCAAAACATGCCAGGTACGAGCTGCCAACCCCGCTTCTTCGGCTAATTCACGTTGAGCAGCAACCAATGGCTTTTCCTGGGGATCGTCGAGTAAGCCTGCTGGAGTCTCCCACAGAAATGCTCCCAAAGGTTGCCGATACTGACGGATCAGGTGGATCTGGTTCATCTGATTGAGCACGACCACTGCAACGGCCCCCGGATGAATCACAACATCGCGCCGGACTCGCTGTCCACCAATACTCGCCGTTTCCACGACAACGTTCCACTTTCCACCTTGGTGAACACGTTCACTCTCAAGGACTTGCGCGGGCTCCCACTGATCGGCAACCGGTCCGCGCCAGATATCAGTCATTGACGCTGGTCTGCTTCATGCGGAAGCGCTGTTACCTGAGTGCATTTCCTCAGTCAACTTACGATTTCGGGTGATGGCGGCCTTGACTAATGCGGTAAAAAGCGGATGTGCGTGGGTGGGGCGTGATCGCAATTCCGGATGCGCCTGAGTTCCAATGTAGAAGGGATGCTCGGTCAGGGGGAGTTCCACGAACTCCACCAGGCGGCCATCAGGAGAGGTCCCCGAGAACAACAACCCTTTTTCCTCCAGTATCGGCCGATAGGAATTGGTCACCTCAAAGCGGTGTCGGTGCCGCTCTTCAATGTAGGGCTGCCCGTATACCGAGTACGCCAAGCTCCCTTCAGCCAACTTTGCGGGGTAGAGCCCTAACCGCATGGTGCCACCCATGTCACGGTCTCCTGAGACGACATCTTGTTGATCGGCCATGGTGGATACAACCGGGTGAGCCGTAGATTCATCGAATTCAACCGAATTTGCGTCAGGCATACCAGCCTCGTTTCTGGCGTACTCGATCACCATGCACTGCAGTCCAAGACACAAACCCAAAGTGGGAATCTTGTGGTGACGGGCGTATGACAATGCACCTAACTTGCCTTCAATTCCCCGCACGCCAAATCCACCCGGTACGCAAATTCCATCAAGATCCGAAAGATTCCTTGCAGCTCCTTGTTCGGAGGCGCAATCATCACTGGAGACCCACCTAATATTCACGCGACACTCGTTGTAAAACCCGCCGGCTCGAAGCGCTTCGGTGACGGACAAATAGGCATCGGGTAAGTCGATGTACTTTCCCACGAGACCAATTGTGACCTCGTGTTCGGGATGGTGAACTCGACGGAGCAAATCATCCCAGCGGGTCCAATCAACATCGCGGAACGGTAGGTCAAGTCGACGGACGACAAAAGCATCGAGACCTTCAGAGTGCAACACTTTAGGAATGTCGTAAATACTCAGGGCATCTACGGCGGCAACGACTGCATCTGCATCAACGTCGCACATGAGCGAGATTTTCTGTTTGATGCTTGCAGGGACTGGTCGATCCGCCCGTAGCACAATTGCATCTGGCTGAATACCAATATTTCGAAGAGCAGCAACCGAGTGCTGCGTGGGTTTGGTCTTTAACTCCCCCGAAGGTCCAATGTAGGGCAGGAGCGACACATGCAAGAAAAACACATTGTCACGGCCGACTTCATGGCGTATCTGACGAACAGCTTCAAGGAATGGCAGACTCTCAATGTCTCCGACGGTTCCACCAACTTCAGTGATCACTACATCTATATTTGGCCCCGCCATGCGACGGATGCGAGATTTAATCTCGTTGGTGATGTGTGGAATAACCTGAACAGTGTCTCCGAGATACTCACCGCGTCTTTCCTTGGCGATCACCGTGGAATAAACCTGCCCTGTGGTCACATTTGCTGAACCATGCAAGTTGGTATCCAGAAAACGTTCGTAGTGGCCAATGTCGAGGTCTGTCTCAGTGCCATCGTCGGTCACAAAAACTTCGCCATGCTGGAAGGGATTCATGGTTCCCGGGTCCACATTCAAGTACGGATCGAGTTTTTGCATGGTGACACGCAAGCCCCGCGCAATTAACAGATTTCCCAGAGATGAGGCGGTCAGCCCCTTACCAAGCGATGAGGCAACGCCTCCGGTAACGAATATGTGCTTGGTCCGAGTTTTCTCCACGGGAGATCAGACTATCAGCGATCTGTTGGATCGACGCAGGGCGCGCTGGAAATTCGCACTATCCACGAGCCATGGCGAGTAATTCCTCTGCGTGGGCCGCCCCACTGGTGGAATGTGGTAGTCCCGACAGCATGCGGGTGATCTCTCGGGTTCGATCATCCCCTTTCACCTCCGTGACGGTGGTGTTTACCTCCCCTGAAATAGTTGACTTTTGCACCACGAAATGGGTCTGGGCAAAGGCAGCAACCTGTGGCAAATGTGTCACCACAATCACCTGAACTCGCTCGGCCAGTCGTGCCAGCCGCCGCCCAACTTCCACAGCTACCTCGCCACCGATTCCTGCGTCCACTTCATCGAAAATCATGGTCGGCACCGCGTGTTCGGAGGACAGGGCGACCTCAATTGCCAACATCAGCCTGCTCAACTCCCCGCCCGAGACCGATATCCCCATGGGGCGAAATTGTCCGCCGCCGTCAGCAGCAATCATGAACTCAATAGAGTCCGCACCCGATCGTGACCACTTCGTCGGGTCGCTCTGAGTTTTGACCTCAATCGAGATTGATGCTCGAGGCATAGCGAGTTGCCTCAACTCCTGCTCAATCTTTTGCCCAAGTTCGGCAGCTGATTTTCGGCGCGCGGTTGTGAGTAGATTTCCCAGTCGAACCAATTCCTGTTGGGCTACGTCGATTTCGATTTCCAGTTGAGCAATATCCTGATCGGAGATTTGCAATAGTGGTAATTGTTCCTGTGCCTTACGACTCCACTCATGAATATCACTGATGGACGGGCCATACTTCTTCATGAGTGCCTTGATGGATGCCAAGCGTTGCTCCATGGCCTCAAGGCGAACCGGATCAGCATCAAGAGCCCTGGCTTGATCTGCCAATTCGGCGTCAATGTCAATTACTTCCGACAATACCGAGTTGATGCGTTCTCCGTAGGCTTTAATACTGGGATCTAGTTCGGCTGCAAGATCAACGTCCTTGGCCACCGCTGCCAATTGACCAATAACAGTCAGTGGTCCTGAATCGCGTTCAGTGAGTGTTTCACGGGCGGACTGAATCAATGAGCGGATGGCTTCGGCGCTTCGTAATACGTTTAGAGTGGTCTGCAATTGCGTATCTTCACCTAGTTCAGGCGATACCTGTTGAATCTCTGCGGCGCCCGCTGACAGCAATTGCGCCTTCAATGTATTTTCGCCACGGTCGGAGATCAGTGAATTTCTCTTCTTGACAAGTGCACGCCAATTCCTGCGAGCCACCTGAAATTTATGAACTTCGCTAACACGTTCATGGCCGCCCGCTCGGTCAAGCAATACCAACTGTTCCTGCGGATCGCGCAAACGTATTTGTTCGGCTTGGCCATGTACTGCAATGAGAGACTTGGTGATGTCAACGATTGCTCCAACGGGTACGTACTTGCCCCCAAGAAACGCTTTACTTCTCCCCTGATTCGTTAATTCGCGTGAAATGATTAATCCATCAGGCGATGACTCCCTCTCATCGAGTATGGCGCCCTTGTCTGTCAGGTCACTGCGAAATTCAGTGACCCAATCGGTGTCGACGCCAAATGTGGACACGACTTCACAGCGAATAGCACCAGACTTGACGAATTGAGCGGAGCCGCGAGCGCCGGTGAGCAGTTGAACACTGTTCAGAACCATGGTTTTACCAGCACCCGTTTCACCTGTTAAAACATTGAGGCCAGGTCCAAAAGGAATACATGCACTGGCAATGATTCCTAGGTTGGTGATCTGCAATTCCTCAATCATGTCGTGGCTCGCCCACGCTGTAAAACGTCACTTTCCACCACGCCAGCCGTCAATTGGAAGCTCAAATTTTGCAACCAGGCGATCTGTGAATGGTGCCCTCACCAAACGAGCGAAACGCACAGATTGATCATGTACTTTTACTTCGATCCGAGTATCTCCCGCCAGGTTCAACATTCTCCGACCATCGGCCCATAGGACAGCTGGGGAATCCACCGAGAGATGTAGGCCGATTGTGCTGGTGGGAGCAATGACCGACGGCCTGGCAAAAAGCGCGTGTGCACTAATGGGCACGAGAAGAAGTGCATTCACTTCAGGCCAGATAATTGGTCCACCCGCAGAAAAGGCATAGGCGGTGGACCCTGTTGGAGTGGCGCAAATAACGCCATCGCATCCCCAGCGGCTCAAAGGACGCGCGTCAACATCGACGAGCACACTGATCATCTTCTCTCGGGCTTGCTTTTCCACACTGACTTCGTTGAGCGCCCATGTTTCCGCGATAAAGCCGCCCGTACCGTGAACCGTAATTTTGATGGCAATACGTTCCTCAACCGTCCAGGCTCCCTGGGCAATTGAATCGAGAACAAAAGTTATATCTTCATGCTCTGCTTCTGCGAGGAAACCGACATGGCCGAGGTTGACGCCGAGTATCGGAGCCCCCGAGTGCCTACTGACCTCGGCTGCCCGCAGCATGGTGCCGTCTCCGCCAATCACCAAAATTAGGTCACTTTCTTTTAGCCCAAGTCCCGCCTGGGTTCCCTCAAGGTCGACGGGTCCGGTTTCAGAAGACGCCGGTTCGAGAGATACGTCAATCGACGCACCCCTCAATCCCTGAGCCGCAAGCTCGGCAACCGAACGAGCATGATTTGATTGCGAATTCACCACCAGGTGAACACGCGAAGGCGCCTGATTGGCACCTACTGATTCGGTCACTGTGGCCCCTCTTCTACAACGTGGTCAATCCACTGCTCCAATTGTTGTGCATAGGGAGTCTGGGGCAAGGTTGAATGTGGCATTGTGTGGGTAAGCCAGAGGAAATACTCGACATTGCCCTTCGGTCCCGGCAATGGACTCGCGGTCACTCCGTTGACATGCCAGCCCAAATCCATGGCTTTCTGCGCGACTGTATGGATGGCTTTTGCACGTACCCGAGGGTCGCGGATCACACCATGATGTGCACTCACAAGGTCTTTTCCCGCCTCAAATTGCGGTTTCACCATGAGAAGTAACTGACCCATGGGGTCAACAAGTTCAGTGAGATTCGGAAGTACCGTGGTGAGCGAAATGAATGACAAATCGGCAACTGCGACGGTAGGCAAACTTGGAAGATCTTCAATAGATAGATTTCGAATATTAGTGCGCTCCATGACAATAACCGATGGATGGGAACGCAATGTCCATGCGAGCTGGCCATAACCAACATCCACTGATATCACCAACTTCGCCCCCCTTTCAAGTGCCACCTCCGTGAATCCACCGGTCGAGGCACCCGCATCTAAAATGACCTGACCTGCAATATCAAGGTTGAATGCATCAAGGGCGCCGATCAGTTTGAATGCACCGCGGGACACATATGTTTTTTCGGCACCTACTACTTTGATGCTGATTTGATCACTGACCATGCGAGCCGGTTTGAGAGCGGGCATGCCATCTACTAAGACATGTCCGTCAAGAATCATTGCGTGGGCGTCAGCTCGGGACCGAGCTAAACCTCGAGCCACCAATTCGGCATCAAGCCTGCGCATTTGGACCTAGCAAAATGTTGGGCAAGCATTCCGCCTGATTATCGATCAAGTTGTGACATGAGGTTGTGCAGGCGGCCATGAACCTCGCTCAGGACTTCAGCATGTGTGTGGATACTGTCAGGGTCTATTCCCTGCATTAATTCGAGCGCTAAATCAACTTCCCCATTGCCCGTGGCCTCCCACACGGGTAAAGACAACTCTGGGTCTGCGACTTCCTCCAACACCATTACTTCAGGCATTTCCCCGGTCACGGACACTCTCTCCTGGAGACGATTATCTAATTCACTCACTCACAATCACCTTCTTCTTTTTCACCGCAGGTGCAGGCTCACTCATCTCACTCATGGTTTGAGACGCAATGACCTTCTCAAGTTTGTCAACACGGGCACGTACTGCAGCCAGTTCATCTTCTCGCACGAAGCCAATGCGCCCCACCGCTTTATCCACCTCGGTGCGAATCATTTCAACCAGCATGTCTCGGTTAGTTTTACTCAAGGCCACGAGGTCATCGGCTGCTTGTTGCACCGACGCGGCCATATCAGCCGGCTGTTTAGTGCCGAGAGACATACCTTGAGCGATGAGAGCCATGGCAGCCTCTTTTGCCTTCGTTGCGGTCACCTCAGTGAGGCCACTCGCTAACTCGACGTAATTTTTCAATGGACCTAAATTAGGCAATCCCTGCAGCATGCCCCCATTATCCTTACTGAAACAGTGATTACAACCACCCCCACGAGATAGCTCAATTATTGTTTAGATCTAGGGCTATTTCCCCACTGGCAAATCTCGCAATGCCAACCGAGTTCAATAAATCCCACTTTAGGGCATCTGCCGCCCTCAGACGATTAATCAGCGTTCCCCCCGATGCCATCACTCGAATCTCCCCGGTATGGAAAACGGCCTGTGCCCCTTCACAGTGTGCATGATGGTTCTCAACCAAGCAAAGTGGATACGGCTCATTTAACGTATTGATGCTCTCACCCAGGTAGATGGCACGGATTTCAGAACGCCACACATCCTCTATAGTTGCAACACCGGTGAGCACAAGAAGTGTTGCGATACCTAAGTCGTGGGCGCCGGCAACATCGGTGTCAAGGCGATCCCCCACCATGAGTGCCTTATGCGAATCCATGCGCGTAATCGCTAGCGTCATCAATGCTGGTGAGGGTTTGCCACCGAGTCCATCTGGTTCCCGCCCCACCGCGTGGGCAACCGCCTGAACGAGTGAGCCATTCCCAGGGGCAATACCTTTTTCCGTGGGAAAAGTGAGATCGGAATTGGTCGCAACCCATACTGCACCATCCTGAATGAGATACGAAGCCTCCGCCAAATGCCGCCATTCGATTGCCGGACCGAATCCCTGTAATACGGCAACGCAACCTGCCGGGTTTCGTTCTGGATTTAATCCAACATCACGAAGTGCAACATCGATCCCATTTCCACCCACCACGTATATTTTTGACCCCAATGGCACCAACTCTGAGAGCACTTGCGCTCCAGCCTGGGCAGATGTCACGACTTCAGACGGATTCGTGTGGATACCCATCTGATGTAGTTGGAGAGCCACCTCTGCGGGGGTACGCGAGGCATTATTGGTGACATAGGCACACTTGACCCCCAACTCCCTGATCGCGTTGAGAGTCTCAGCGGCACCCGGAACCTCGACACTGCCTCGATAGACAACTCCGTCAAGATCACACAGGATGCCGTCGAATTGAGCAGCGAGTGGTTTCACAAGCTCTCCTGACCGCGAATAGGGCCCTCCAACGGGAGACCAGCCTGCCTTCGAGTGCGCAATGTTGCTTTCACCTGTGACAGGGAGGTTCCATACTCGGAACGATCCGGTCGCATGACAAACGCCATGGCCAAGTGATCCCTTGCTGGAATGAACTTTTGCATTCTCCACAATGCGAGACCCAGCGCAAAGTGTGCGTAGTCGTTATCCGGCGACCGCGTCACGAGCTCCTCGAGAACTGTAACCGCTTGTTCATAACGCTTTGCATCAAGTAACGCGCGTCCCAGTCCTTCTAAAACTGCCGAGGATTGATCCTCTTGGCGAACACGCTCGAACAAGATGGCCGCGGCACTACTGTTTCCCGAGTCCAACAATTCCTGAGCGCGCTGGTACCAGTCATAAGGGCCACCTTCGGGAATACCTTCATTACTCTGCGAAGTCATGACCCATGCGGTCCACCTTGGTGGATAAATAGATGGCATTGTGATCATTGGGTTGAACAACAAGTGGTACGCGCTCCACGATTGACAAGCCATATCCCTCGAGACCCGCGCGCTTCGTGGGATTATTTGTGAGCAAGCGCATACTCCGGATGCCGAGGTCAGCAAGTATCTGGGCACCTGTTCCATAATCGCGGGCATCGGCGGGAAATCCCAATCTCAAGTTGGCGTCAACCGTGTCTGCCCCCTGCTCTTGAAGTTCATAAGCACGCAGTTTGTCCAATAACCCAATTCCGCGGCCTTCATGACCTTTGACATACAGCACTACTCCTCGGCCCTGTTCCGAAACTTTGCGCATGGCCGCATGCAACTGGGGGCCACAATCGCAGCGGAGTGAACCTAGGACATCACCGGTGAGGCATTCAGAGTGCACGCGGACAAGGACGTCCTCACCGGAACCGATTTCCCCCACTACGAGTGCAATGTGTTCTGTTCCATCGACCTCGCTTCGGTATCCAATCGCACGAAAATCTCCATACTCGGTAGGAAGATCAACTTCCGCGATTCGAGTGACCTGTGATTCATGCTGTCGCCGATACTTGATGAGGTCAGCAATAGAGATCATAAGTAGGCCATGCTGATCAGCGAACTCCCGGCACTGTGGGGCCCGCATCATGGTCCCGTCATCGTTGACCAATTCGCATAATGCTCCCGCCGGTGTTAGCCCAGCTAGGGTGGTGAGATCAACCGCGGCTTCGGTGTGCCCAGGGCGGCGAAGAACCCCACCGGATACGGCACGCAAGGGCATGACATGTCCTGGTCGCGTTAACTCAAACGGCTCGGTCGCTGAATCTGCCAAGACTTTTATTGTGTGGGCTCGATCGATGGCCGAAATGCCCGTTCCTTCGACATCGCGCGCGTCTACAGAGACCGCGTATGCGGTGCCCTTTCGATCCTCATTCACAGCAGTCATGGGTGGCAGTGCCAGCCGATCCAATAATTTACCCGTCATACCGACGCAGATATACCCGGATGTGTGACGAATCATGAAGGCCACGAGGTCTGGGGTGGCCTTGCCCGCCGCGAAAATCAGGTCACCTTCGTTCTCGCGATCTTCATCGTCGATAACAACGATTGCCTGTCCATCAGCGATTGCTGCCAAAGCTTGAGGAATCGGGTCCAACAGGACCCCAGGGCCGCGCGCGCCGTGGGCGTGCTCGATTTCCTCAAGAGCGTCAATTTCCGCCGGTGCGGAAAAGAGTTCATCGGCCGGGATCATGATCCAACTCTAATCAACGCACCTCATGCGCGCTTGAGCGAGCGCACCTCGACCTCAACGGCGCTTCCAAGCCCACTTGGAGTTCGCCAAAATCTTCGCCTTAGTACACCAATTGCCACAACCTCGGTTCCACATTCCCAACTACTCACCTTGGATGAAACGGAAACGCGAAAAGTCTGGCACGGGATCGCATCAACTTTCGTTCGACCCACAATTTCACGCTCAGGGCGGTCCACAATCACACTGAAAGCCGTCAGGCGATCACCGCTTGGAAGATCCCGTTCAGTGGTTACCTTTCCTAGACGCCCAACCAATTCGACACTGTTACTCACATTTTCTCCATTCGGTCGGTGACTCAGCCTTCATTGGCCTGTCACTATTTGCCGTGAAATGTCATGATGAACGAAAAATGTTGGGAATTTTGACTCACATATGAAAAGGTGGACTACATGTCAGGCGCTGTGGAAAACAATGTGCAACTCAAACCCGAAATTCAGGATCTGGGAAATTCCGTCTATGCCATTGACACCATGATGGGCGGATACCGGGGAATTACTTCTAGCTACCTCATTGCCAGCGACAAACCCTCCTTGATTGAAACCGGATCAGCCTTGTGCGCTCCCGTAGTTATTCAAAGCCTTCAGGAGTTAGGCATTGGAAGAAACGATCTCGCCAGCATCATCGTCACACACATTCACCTTGATCATGCTGGTGGCGTGGGCGACCTTGCCAAGGAGTTTCCCAATGCCGAGATCGTTGTGCACGAACGTGGTGCGAAACACTTGGTTGATCCAACCAAACTCGTAGCAAGCGCTTATCGAGTATTCGGAGCCAAAATGGACGAATTTTTCGGACCACTAATTGCGACAGATTCGACTCGAATTCACTCACTCGGTGCACAAGACCGTATCGATCTTGGTGGTGGGCGTTATTTAGAGTCCTTTCACAATCCTGGTCACGCTTCGCACCACGTAGCACTAATCGACTCTGAGTCGGGCGATCTCTATACGGGCGATGCCGCAGGCGTCTACATCCCCGAAACCGGCGACATTCGTCCAGCAACTCCTCCGCCCGATTTCGACTTTGATCTGGCTCAACACTCCTTAGCAGCCATGAAAGCGGTTCAACCTCAACGACTTCTTTTCAGTCACTTTGGGCCAGCTGAAAACATTGATGAAATATTCGACGAATCTTTAGCCCAATTGAACTACTGGGTCGAATGGGTATCCGAAGTGCATTCGGACAATCTTGACCTCGACCACGCAATATTGATGGTTAAGAAGAAAGACCGTGAAGTGAACGCTGCATTTTATCAAAACACCGAGGTAGCAGAAAAGTTTGAAGAGTTGAGTAGCACCGCTGCGCAAGTATCAGGTATTTGGCGCTGGATTGAGAGCCAGAAATCATCAGAGTGAGGACTTAATCCGTCTCGCCAATCCATTCCACACTCACTTCTGATTCTTCGGCCTCCCGCGCAAGTGCCGTCACGCCATTTATGTCCGACTTCAATGCCTTCGCGCGCCATCGCGCCGCCTCCTCGACTCTTCCTGACTTTTCAAGGAGTTCGGCATAGGCCTCTTGAAGCCTCGCACGTTGATCACCCGCCGGCAAAGATGTGAGGGCGGGAATGTCAAGCATGATGAGGGCGGCATCGAGCTGTCCAACATCCGAACGCGCACCCGCAGCAACAATGAGAACCTCAATTTGAGTCTCTTTTGATATTTCCGACATTGGCAGAGACTTAAGGAAATCCAGTGCCTTTTCCGGTCTACCAAGCCCACGCTCGCAATCGGCCATCATTGCCACAAATTCATTTGAACCGGTCATTCTGCGAACAGCGCGAAATTCGTTAAGGGCCGCCGCATACTCACCCGCCAAATATTCAATAACGCCAGCCGATTCACGCACTACTGCAACACGACCCGCCAATTTTTTGGCATACCGCACATGGGCAAGGGCAAGTTCCATATTTCCATCGGTCACTGCGATCTCGGCCGCCAAAAGGTGTCGCCCAACTTTTTCCTGGAGCGTCTCCGGCAATGTGTGCAATTCAAATCGCACGGACTTATCAAGATCCTCAAATTGAATCTCTTCTGGAACCCACGGTCCGCGCTCAACAGGAGGTCGATCCGACTCGGTGCGTTCGTAACCACTTCCGGAACGTTGGCGATCTGACTTAGGCCGATCAGACTTAGGCCGATCAGACTTAGGCCGATCAGAACCAGTCCGCTTCGAATCCCGCGATCCCGCACGTGATCCACCCGAGCGGGAGTCGCTGTGGCGTTGGCCGCGAGGCGGACCGGGGGTTGTCACGTGGCATGCTTACCATTAGGATCTGGTGCCCGAGGCCGCCGGGGGGCAGACCCCATCTTCATGGGAAGCGATCTACGATGAGCGATAACGGCATAGTCCGCATCTATCGGATGCCCGGTGGGACAAACGGGCAGTACGACAAGGTTGTCGCCGCTGCCGGCAACGTCATCGCTGCAGGTGCACGGGTGCACATCGCCGGAAGTAATTCATCTGATCTCTGGGTGATCGAGGTGTGGCCATCGACTGTAGAACTCACCGCCTGGCAGGAGACTCAAGTCGCGGGAAATGCCGCGCAAGCGGCAATCCTTCCCGACCCAGAGGTAATCGAGTTCAACCTGCATCGCCTCCTCGTTGAAGACTGATCTCGAGTATTGGCTCGCGAAATAACGAGAGCCACCCCCTTACGGAAGTGGCTCTCGTGAAAAAATGTCCGGCGGCGTTCTACTCTCCCACGCAGTCACCCGCGCAGTACCATCGACGCTGAAGGGCTTAGCTTCCGGGTTCGGAATGGAGCCGGGCGTTTCCCCTTCGCTATGACCGCCGAAACTCTATTGAGATTTCAAGTGGTTTTCTCCCGTAGGAGAGGGTTCCCGACCGAATCTCGGGAACCGCACAGTGGACGCGAGTGCAATTTATATATGAGGCAAGTCCTCGGACTATTAGTACCGGTCAGCTACATGCATTACTGCACTTACACTTCCGGCCTATCAACCCAGTCATCTACTGGGGTCCTTACCAGGTTAACCCTGTGAGAGCCCTTATCTCAGAGCGGGCTTCCCGCTTAGATGCTTTCAGCGGTTATCCCTACCGAACGTAGCAAACCAGCCGTGCCCTTGGCAGGACAACTGGCACACCAGAGGTTCGTCCGTCCCGGTCCTCTCGTACTAGGGACAGGTCTCTTCAAGACTCTTACGCGCGTGGCGGATAGGGACCGAACTGTCTCACGACGTTCTAAACCCAGCTCGCGTACCGCTTTAATGGGCGAACAGCCCAACCCTTGGGACCTACTCCAGCCCCAGGATGCGACGAGCCGACATCGAGGTGCCAAACCATGCCGTCGATATGGACTCTTGGGCAAGATCAGCCTGTTATCCCCGGGGTACCTTTTATCCGTTGAGCGACGCCGCTTCCACATGCCGACGCCGGATCACTAGTTCCGACTTTCGTCCCTGCTCGACTTGTCAGTCTCACAGTCAAGCTCCCTTGTGCACTTGCACTCGACACCTGATTGCCAACCAGGCTGAGGGAACCTTTGAGCGCCTCCGTTACTTTTTGGGAGGCAACCGCCCCAGTTAAACTACCCACCAGGCACTGTCCCTAAACCGGATCACGGTTCGAGGTTAGACAGCCAATACAATCAGAGTGGTATTTCAACAATGACTCCACACGAACTAGCGTCCATGCTTCAAAGTCTCCCACCTATCCTACACAAATTGAATCGACCACCAATACCAAGCTATAGTAAAGGTCCCGGGGTCTTTCCGTCCTGCCACGCGTAACGAGCATCTTTACTCGTAGTGCAATTTCGCCGAGCCTATGGTTGAGACAGCGCTGAAGTCGTTACTCCATTCGTGCAGGTCGGAACTTACCCGACAAGGAATTTCGCTACCTTAGGATGGTTATAGTTACCACCGCCGTTTACTGGCGCTTAAGTTCTCAGCTTCGCTCCGAAGAGCTAACCGGTCCCCTTAACGTTCCAGCACCGGGCAGGAGTCAGTCCATATACGTCGTTTTGCAACTTTGCATGGACCTGTGTTTTTAGTAAACAGTCGCTTCAGCCTGGTCTCTGCGGCCGCTTCCAGCTTCGGGGGCAAGCCCCTACACCAGAATCGGCCCCCCTTCTCCCGAAGTTACGGGGGTATTTTGCCGAGTTCCTTAACCATAGTTCACTCGATCGCCTTAGTATTCTCTACCTGACCACCTGTGTTGGTTTGGGGTACTGGCGGCGTTAACACTCACTAGAGGCTTTTCTCGGCAGCATAGGATCACTTACTTCGCCTAACGGCTCCCCATCAGTTCTCAGGCATATGAAATGCGGATTTACCTACACTTCGCCCTACTACCTTGGCCGCGGACTACCATCGCCGCGGTTAAGCTACCTTCCTGCGTCACCCCATCGTTTGACTAATACTAACTCGGGTCAGGTGCTCCACGTTCTCACTCCCGAAGGAGATCCTCGCTTCAAACCTTTAGCATTGTTAGGTTCGTCATGGGCGCGTTAACACCGGTACGGGAATATCAACCCGTTGTCCATCGACTACGCCTGTCGGCCTCGCCTTAGGTCCAGACTTACCCAGGGCGGATTAGCCTAGCCCTGGAACCCTTGGTCATCCGGCGGACGGGTTTCTCACCCGTCTTTCGCTACTCATGCCTGCATTCTCACTCGTGTGGCCTCCACGGCTGGGTTACCCCGCCGCTTCGCTGGCCACACGACGCTCCCCTACCCATCTATACACCTGGACCTTGCGGCCGGGTTATCGGTATAAATGCCACAACTTCGGCGATGTGCTTGAGCCCCGTTACATTGTCGGCGCGGAATCACTTGACCAGTGAGCTATTACGCACTCTTTCAAGGGTGGCTGCTTCTAAGCCAACCTCCTGGTTGTCTATGCGACTCCACATCCTTTCCCACTTAGCACACGCTTGGGGGCCTTAGTTGGTGGTCTGGGCTGTTTCCCTCTCGACTACGAACCTTATCGCCCGCAGTCTCACTGCCACGCTCTCACTTATCGGCATTCGGAGTTTGGTTGGGTTCAGTAAGCTTTTAGGCCCCCTAGCTCATCCAGTGCTCTACCTCCGACAAGAAACGCGTGACGCTGCACCTAAATGCATTTCGGGGAGAACCAGCTATAACGGAGTTTGATTGGCCTTTCACCCCTACCCACAGCTCATCCCCCCAGTTTTCAACCTAGGTGGGTTCGGTCCTCCACGAAGTCTTACCTTCGCTTCAACCTGGCCATGGGTAGATCACTCCGCTTCGGGTCTAGGACATGCCACTGCGTCGCCCTATTCGGACTCGCTTTCGCTACGGCTACCCCTCACGGGTTAACCTCGCGACATATCGCTAACTCGCAGGCTCATTCTTCAAAAGGCACGCTGTCACCCTGATCCGAAGATCTTGGGGGCTCCAACGGCTTGTAGGCACACGGTTTCAGGCACTATTTCACTCCCCTCCCGGGGTACTTTTCACCTTTCCCTCACGGTACTTGTCCGCTATCGGTCATCAGGGAGTATTTAGGCTTAGCGGGTGGTCCCGCCAGATTCACACGGGATTTCACGGGCCCCGTGCTACTTGGGATCTTGCTCGAGAGTGCTTGATGTTTCGTTTACAGGGGTATTACCTTCTCTGCCGGCCCTTTCGCATGGCCTTCAACTACAACAAACGTTTTTGACTCTCTGCTAACTCGCCAGAGCTAACTGAACAATCCCACGACCCCACATTGGAAACGACTGGCGTCTATCACGCCAATGTGGTTTAGCCTCTTCCGCGTTCGCTCGCC
This sequence comes from Candidatus Nanopelagicales bacterium, assembly GCA_018401415.1. Classification (GTDB taxonomy): domain Bacteria; phylum Actinomycetota; class Actinomycetes; order S36-B12; family S36-B12; genus UBA4592. The sequence goes on from JAGYKV010000017.1 coordinate 627,405, forward strand.
ACTACTAACGGAATCACTTTTGTTTTCTCTTCCTGAGGGTACTGAGATGTTTCACTTCCCCTCGTTCCCGCCTCTTGCCCTATGTGTTCAGGCAAG